>NZ_AYZD01000017.1:74428-75051 GCF_001436755.1 Liquorilactobacillus aquaticus DSM 21051 | reverse complement strand
CGTAGCTCAAGATAAGTAATATCAGCTCGCCAAGTACTAGCTTTTGGCTTGTTTTTAATCAGATTGGGACGTTGTAAATAATCAACATGAGTACCAGGCTTTTTAAAACGTCGATGCATGAGAGAGTGAATCTTCATTTCTTGCATTAGCCGAAAAATCCGTTTGACACCAACTATAATTCCCAGTCTATTTAATGCTAGTTTGATTCTTGGATAACCATAAGCGCGATAGTTTTCTTCCCAAATTTTTCGAATGCTTGCTTTTAAATGACGGTCAACACAATCGTGTTGACTAGGTTGATAGTTCAACCAATGGTAATAGGTGCTGCGAGCTAATCTTAAAGTTGAAAGTATTAAGGATAGGCGGTGATGGGATAACTGAATCTTAACGAAAACAAGAGTTTTAACTCGCCCTAACGCTTTCCCAGTAACACCGCCGCAGCTTTTAAAATCTCCAATTCCTCCTTGAGACGTTGGTTCTCTTTTTGTAATTTTTTAAATTCTTTAGAAGTAACTTCAATTCCATCATCAAGTTCAACAGATTTTGCATCTTTAAACCAGTTATGAATTGATGCAGGAGACACTGCATATTCTTTTGAAAGAGAACGAACTGATCTCTTTTGC
>NZ_AYZD01000017.1:37575-74418 GCF_001436755.1 Liquorilactobacillus aquaticus DSM 21051 | reverse complement strand
TTTAGTTACGGCACAATTGTCTAAATATTTATGTGCCAAATACTGGGATAGGAGCAAGTTTACCAAAACAAAGATTTGACTCATTCAAAGATGTTATATTGTTCTATTTCAAATTCTGGGAAAAATATGAGTCCGTTTTAATATTATTAATTAAAAACGATTTAATCACTTCTTTCTTAACCCAGTCCGTTGATAAATTTTATAGCATTTATTACAGCCTTGATGTTCCATGGCACAATCCCTCACACGATATAAACGTCAAATTAACCAGTTATTTCTTCTCAGGTGGTTTACAAAGTACGTATATATTCTGGTTAAAATCGGGGAAAATATGCACTCCTGAAGTCATTGCTAACTCCTTAATACTCACTTTCAAAAATATTAAATAATTATATCTAAAAAAGCGAAAGATGTGGTGTTTGAGAAACATACTTTCCCAGCACTTAATCTTTCACTTTTTATTTTTTGTGTAGACTTTCTGTTACCTTGGATAAACTTTTTAATGCTAATGCTAAGGTATCCGACATTTTATCCGGATTCATAGGATGACTTTCTGCCAACCAAGAATCAATAACACTCCAATACCCGCCTGTAAAGAAAATCATTGTGTATTTAATATCGTCTTCAGAACCATCCACGTGCCAGGGCATTTTAAACAAGTCATACATTTTAATGCTCCGTTCGTCTCTGGTTGCTTTCAACAAAACACTTATAAACAGGTCTTGCCCAATTAATACTTGAGCAGTTGCTTTATGTTTCCACCAATATTGGAAAAAGATTGAAATAACAGCACTAAATGTTAATTGCTCATCATCAAATGTTCTCAACTCTTGAATATATCCTAAAACCAAGTTTATCCCAATACTATCTAATACAGCTTCTTTATTCTTGAATATTCTGTAGAAAGTTCTCCTTGATAACCCTGCATTGTTAGCAATATCTTTTACCGAAATATCAGCATATTTATTAGATTTCATTAAATCAATCAATCCCTTAGTGAGCATGTACTTTGATTGTTCAGCAATCTTTAAATGTCCGTCCATATTTTCCTCCTGTCACAAATTTTGCATATTGTAGCACTTACTATTAAGCCATAGACTTCTTAAAAAAAAACAGTATACTAGGGTTTGTAATAAGTGACACTAGTGTGCCATAGCAATAATAGCACTTATTACACAAAGATAAAAACGGAGGGATTATTGTGAAAACGTTTAAAGAATTTTTTAAATACCGTGAAACGTTTGTCGGTATTATTATTGCATTTGTATTTATGCTTGTTTTCTTCTGTGTCTGGATGACTGGATATCACGGTGTCACTAATAGAACCGATCATTTAAGAATTGCTATTGTAAATCATGATGCAGCGCTTGGTAACAGTATCAAAAAATCTCTAAAAAAGAACTTGCCGTTTAAAGTTAAGTATTATTCTAAGAAGTCAGCCGCAACCACAAGTATGGCTCATAGAAATTTAGATATGATTATTACAATACCTAAAAACTTTACAAAAGATATTCAATCCACGAAAAAACCCAAAATTGAATATCGAATTAGCCAAGCAAATGCTTCTTTGGCTAAGTCTATTATGAATAGTGCAGCAACTAGCATTACCGAAAAAATCAATTCCAAAATTCATGTCTATCAACAACAATTAATTTTAAAAAAATTCTCGGAAGGATTAGAACAAAAACTTCCTCAAAAATCAGTAGCTGTAGCTATTTCGTCCACTCTTTCATCTGCACTTAAAAAGACTAATCAAAAGGCTGTAGAATCAAACATTGTACAACCAAATAAAGCAAAAGACTTCTCAATTACAATGATTCCACTACTAGTTTTATTGGCTTCTTTCGTTGGGTCCATGATTATGAGTCTGAACTTAAATACAGTTTCTAGTAAAATTCAAGATAAATTTGATAAGTGGCCCATTTTCTTTAGCAAACAAGCTATAAATATTATTATGTCACTGGTTTTAGCTCTATTTACAATAATTTTAATGCAATGCTTTGGCGTAGACTTTAAAACATCAATTATAGAAACCGGGACCTTCGAATTTTTCGTTTATTTCTCATTCCTATGCTTCACACAGATGATGCTAATTGTGTTTGGAATGGGGGGTATGTTATTAAACATTCTGTCTCTTTCGGTTCAATTAGTCACTTCTGGCGTTTTAGTACCCAAAGTTATGTTATCTAGCTTTTATCAAGCAATCAGCGGCTATTTTCCTGCCAGCTACATTGCAGACGGATATATGTCTGTTTTATTTGGCGGATCAAATCGCTTAACCTATGATTTGGTTTTTCTCTTGATGATTTCAGCAATTATGTTCATAATTTGCGTGATTCGTGTTTTTTTTGTTAAAGGAAAAAATCCACAAGTTGCTTAAGTATGTTTCATACTAAGAAAGGTGAAAAAATGAATAATGTAGGAATTTCTATGGTAAACAGTTACATTCCAAAGAGATGGATTGACGTAAGGGACATCTTAGCATGTTGGTCAAATTCTAATCTTGACTTTTTATATAATACGATTGGTATTGAAAATAGGCGGGTCGCCGCTGCTGATGAGGATGCAGTTACCTTATCTGTTTCTGCAATTAAAAAACTTCAAACGAACATAGAGGATCTATTTGATAAGTTTGATGGATTATTCGTTGGTAGTAATACGATGCCAGAGCTATTTAAATCAAATACCATTCAAGTTAAAGAAATGTTAACTAATCGAAAAAGTGTGATGCTAGAAGATGTTCAGTCTTCAGAAAATTCCGGTAGGTATTCTAGGGTTAATTAACGCCTATGCGGCAGTAAATTCTAATTTGTTATCGGGTGCTATTGTTGTTGGTAGTGATGTATTAGGCCGTCATATTGCACCAGGAAGTTTACGAGAATATTATGCAAGTTCCGCCGCTAGTGCTATTCTAATTAGTCGACATGATTTGATAGCAACTATCGAAGGTATATCTTCAATCAGTTCAGATTTTCCCGAAATTGGTCGCTCTGAAGATGAACGATTTTTTAGAAATTTTACGTCATTAAATTCAGGAGTTATACAGCAGGGTATGATTAAACACTGCGTAGCCGCCGTTGAGGAGCTTTTGAAAAAGAATGGTCATAATAAAATTGAAAATTATAAAAATATCGTTTTGCCAGAGTTTACAATGAATGGGACCCAAGCGCTGGCTAGAGCATTGAACGTTACTTGATTGTTTTTTAATATTTTTCAAGATCACAAACATTTTTTAAGAGAGAAAAATGAAGAAATCAAGAAGTATAATAATGAAATTTCTAGGTGCTCCTATCCCAGTATTTGGCACATAAATATTTAGACAATTGTGCCGTAACTAAATGACTAGGATAGGAACACTTAGCTAATTATCAAATTGTGTACATTTTCTATTGTAGATCTATATTCTCTTCTGCTTGGTTATAAATATTGATACGGCTCTGAACATCAATACTATTTACTAACCACCCTTTTAGGCTCGCTTGCTGGATAAAATCTTGAAGTCGATTGATTCCGTTCATTTCTTTAAGAGTTATAACAATTCCGAATTTGGTATGTTCCCCATCATGATTGTTTAAGCGTTTTTTCGTTTTTAAACTAATCGCCCACATAGGGTTATCATAAACTTTTTTAGGGCGGGGAGCCGTTTTTAAAATTTCATTAATATGTTTGACATTATCCCATTTTCTAAACAGCTTTCTAGCATCTTCTTCCTTCAGAAAATATGGTTCATCATCTACTTGAATATTTTCGTTAATACTCTTAATCGTTCCCTTATTATTAATCCTACCAAAATACAGATGAACCTTTTTTTGAAATTGATATTATATACTTGTAAGAAAACTGTATAAATTACTTTAGGGGCGATATTTATGGGGAATTCAAATGAATTACTTAATAGCATCAACCAGCTATTTAATCAATTCGATTGAAATAAAAGGGCAGACTATTTAACGAATCAGCTTCCCAATGATAATAATATTCATTTAAAACACGCCATTTTATATTTGTCAGAGAAACATCTCATAATACTTCATAAACTAGATCAGTCAAGCAACATAAACACTGTGACAATTAATCAAAATGTTACAGGAATTTCAGCTGACTGAGCTTTGCAAATAAATTAATGTGGAAAATGAGGAAAAATATATGAAATCAATTAAGACTTCCAGAATTAAACTGGCTGTTATTCCAACTAACTTATCGCAAGAGGAATATCAAATATTTAAAAATCCAAATTTATTTATGTGAAACATAATAGGTTTCAAAACAGTAAAGATGCACAAACTTTTATTAAAAGACACAATCAATTGGAGCATTTTTATGGAATCTTTTTTAGATGGAGTTTTAGCAGACTATGTTTTCACAACCTTAATGAAAAGTAATATTTTTTTAGTGTCATTGCTTAATAACATAGTTGGCAAAAATAATGGTAGTGGAATGGCAATTATGTTTTTATGCACCAGCATCATAAGAAGCCTATGGTGTGTAAGTTCTTATTTATTATCTAAGTATATTCAGACTGATAAGAGCAAATCTAAATAGTGTAGTAATAACTAGAAATTAGTTTCTAGTTACTATTTTTCGTAATTGGTAACCAATTGGGTGGTACATTATTTTTTTAGGTTTATAAATAATAAAGAGAATAGAATGATTAGGAGCTGAATGTCGATGAAGCTAAATTTAATTTAGAAACGAAAACGTCAAGAGTTACATCTTACTCAGGAGCAACTTGCTGAAAAATTATTTGCGTCTCCTAAAACTGTTTCCAATTGGGAAACCAGCAATACTTTCCCTGATATTGAAAGTTTAATAAAATTGGCCCAACTCTATCATCTTTCTTTAGACAAATTATTGGTGGAAGAATCTGATATTGTGAAAGATATTGAGAAAAAAACTAGACTAACTAGTTTAAAAAAATATATGTGGGGGCCTAACATTCTTAACCTTACTTTGATTATCATGGTCTCACAGCAACAGTTTCTAGGCCGACTTTCTTTATTAAGCACGGTTTTACTGCTAATCAGCATTGCGTTAAATGGGATAACCTTAATTTTCTTTTCCAAAGAAATCCGATATGAAGAAAATCAGCAAGGAATTCATAAGCCTTTCAACAAACTAACTATTCGACTTCTGATTTTCATTATTATTTTTTTTGGCGCAATTACTATAGGCTATTTTATCCGTTAAGGTGAAAATAACCTTTGCTAAAACAAAAATCATGAAGTTATTTTTTAAAAAGGCCATCAAATTAGGAATATTCCTAGTTTGGTGGCCTTTTTTAAATGTTATATAAGACAGGTTATGTGGTAAAATAACTCCTTTTTTATTAGTGTATGCTTTATATTTTAGTATAATAAATGCTTGACCTTTACGTTACGTCAAAGCTTATACTTGATTTTGCAAGTGAGGAGAACTAATTATGACATATTCGATAACAGAATTAGCAAAGCTAGCCGGTATTTCAACTAGAACATTACGATTTTATGATAAAAAGGGTCTTTTAAAAGCGCGAAGAGATCCCAAAAATAATTATCGTTACTATGATGGAGCTGCAATTAACCAACTCCAAAAGATTATGTTCTTAAAATTGTTCGATCTGCCACTGAACCAAATAAAAAAAGTTTTGGAAGCTTCTGAAGCAGTCCAATATCAAGCCTTATGTAACCAACGTAAGAAAATCATTGCCGAGCAAAGTCGATTATCGAATCTGCTGATTAATCTAAATCAAACACTTGCAACAATGAAAGGAGCACCAGCAATGAACGACACAGAAAAATTTGCAGCCTTTAAGGCAAAAAGAATTGATGATAATGAAACCCAATATGGTCAAGAAATCCGTAACAAATACGGTGACAAAATTATTGACGATAGTAATCGGAGGCTTAACTTATTATCGGAGATCGATATGATGCATCTTAAAGAATTGACCAATCAAATTTTAACGACGCTTAAACCATTAGTAGGTACACATGATTTAAAGAACCCAGCTGCAAAACACCTTTTTGATTTACACAAGGAATTTTTGCTTGCGAATTGGTCAAAAGAACAGTATTCTCCTGAGGCGCATAGGAGCTTAGCCACTATGTATATCGCTGATAAACGTTTTATCAAATATTACGAAGAGGGTACTGGGAAAAAAGGTGCGGCTAAAACATTAAAGGAAATCATTGCTTATTATGCCTAATCCAATTCTAAGCATAGGCTGAGTTCCTTTGTATATGCTAGCTTATGATTTAATAGAACGATACCATAGGTCGACAAAACTTGAGTACTAACATGAAACTACGAACATAGAGCATTCTTGCTATGAGTAATTCGAAGTTAGACAGAACATTTTGAATTATGAAATATGCATATACGGAATTAACAACGGAGCTGGCCCAAAATCAAACTTTTGGCTCAGCTCCGTGTTATTACCTGCGTACGCATATTCTGTTTGTATTTTCCCAGTCGGTTTGAATTCCTATTAACTCTTAAAGATTCTTGCTTATAGAAAACCTCACATAATTTATGCTACACATTCATTTTCTACATTTTTTACTCCATCATTTTTGTGTTTCATTATTTTGAATATCATTTTGTTCAAGTACTTTTTTTAACTTACTAAGTTCTTTTTGGACATCGAAAACCGCTTGAGTCGCCTCTGTTATTTTTTCGCTAAATTCAACATTATCAATTCGTTGCCCAGCTTCTACTAAGATGTTGTTGTTCAAAACATTTCCAATAAAAATAATAAATGAACCTAACGCACTGGTAATTAGAGTCAAATCGGTAGTTGTGAAAGCCAGCTTTAACCTAAACTTAGCGTAAGTAAGTCCTAAAATCAAAACAAAAGTTGTCAACGAGATCCAAAAATTTATCTTATTTTTATTGGCATCCCATAGTTTATTCAAAGTTCTCACCTCCAACTAGATCAATGCTCTTATTAAGATTGCTCTATTTTGTAGACTCTGACTGTGCCCTCATATTTTGTTCTTTGCGCGTAGGTCGGACTAGCTTTAAAAAGTAGTGTTCCAATCGCAAGCTTGTTTCTCTGAGCTAATTCAGGTAAGGTTCCTACATCTATAAAACAGTCACCACGATAAAGCGCATAAATTGAAGCTTTACGTGCCATCAACATTCCCCATTTCTAGCATATATAAGATAATCGGCCAATTTGTTCTTATAAAAGTTCATAATATTGTTCACTTAAGAGAACACTGTAAATCTAACACTAGTGTTCTCTTTTGTCAAAGGTTACTATATCAAAAAAATGTTGTTCTCTTAAAAGAACAATGATATACTAATTATAATTATTAAGAAGGAGCTTTAATTATGAAATCCAATGCGGAAATTGTCGAGATGATGCAACAACTTGCAAAGCAACAACATATTTCAATTAGCGAATTAGCTCGACGTGTAAAAATGGCAAAATCAGCTGTTTCTAAGTATTTTAATGGCTCGCGTTCTTTTCCTTTGAATAGACTAGATAGTTTTGCCCAAGCTTTAGGCACTACCTCTGAACATCTGCTTGGCCTCGAGATACCATCTAATATGACACCAATAAGGGGAATTGTTAAAATCCCCATTATTGGTATAATTGCATGTGGAGATCCTATTACAGCTGATGAAAATATCGATGGTTATATTGAGGAACCAAAAGAAACTTTACCTTCGGGACATCTTTTTTATTTGCGGGCAAAAGGAGACTCGATGACACCCACTATTCCAAATGGCGCAAGTGTCTTGATTCGACAGCAACCTGAAGTTGAAGATGGGGAAATTGCTGCGGTTTTGATGACAAATGAAAATGAAGCTACATTGAAGAGAATCAAACACACTGATGATCTAATATTGTTGTTGCCAGATAATCCTAAATATGATCCTATTGTCTCCACCCCTGAAAACCCCATTAAAATCTTGGGTAAGGCAATCCGCTTTGTTTCAGAGCTCTAGTTAAAGCTAACTAGCTGTTGCGTAAAAGCTCAGCGTAAAAAAACAGTTCCTTTTTTAAATTTAAATAGCGCACATTTGATGACGTCTTTTCCTTCATCCTCAATTTTTATACTACAGTGTTAAACTAAGTTGCAATCAATTTTTTGTGAAAGAAGGTATTTTGATGGCCGACAATGCAGAGTTAAGATTCGGTATTATAGGAACTGGTTGGATTTCCCAGAAATTTGTAAGGGCTTTAAGAGCTGTGGACAATGTTTCTGTAGTTGCAGTATATTCCAGAACATTATCTAAAGGGACAAGCTTTGTAAAAACAATTAGTGAACATATTATCGTTTACACCGATTTAGATCAAATGCTGCTGGATAAACAAATAGATGCCATTTACATAGCATCCCCAAATAGTGCGCACTACACTCAAATAATCAGTTGTCTAACACATGAGAAACATGTCTTGGTCGAAAAACCAGCAGTAGTAACTTCAAATCAATTTTTAAAAATCGAAAAATTATTACAGAAAAAGCCAAATCTTTACTTTATGGAAGCCATGAAAAATATCTTCTTGCCCTCATTCGAACAAACAGCTGCTTTGATTCCACAGTTAGGACCGCTCGACGGTGCCAATCTAATTTATCTAACCTCTGATCTAAAAAAATCAGATCTTCAAAATCTCCAAAGGTTACCTAGTGTTTTATCAAGAAAAGCCGCGAGAGGAGTACTATACGATTTAGGTGTATACCTCATAAGCTCTGCTCTCAATTGGTTTGGAACACCAATCAAAGTTGAGTACTATCCGAAACTGATCGATAATCCAGACGGAGCGGATTACTATGGCCATGGAACTTTATTTTATAAAACGTTTAATGTTGATATACTAATCGGAAATATGACATCAAGTCAGGCGCCAAGCGAAATCTATGGCAGTCAAGGAACACTTGTTTTGAATCATCCGACACATTTAGAAAACATTACTTTGTTAAAAAAAGATAATACGACTACAGACATCAAAGTTCCTGCAATTTCTAATACCATGATGCCAGAAATAGAACATTTCACTAAAATTATTTTCTCGGAGAACTATGAAGAAATGCAACGACTCCTTATTCTAACAAAGACTTCTACAAACATTCTGCAAACTATGCGTGAAAACGCTGGTTTTGATTTTCCTTAAAACACCTAAGTAAATTAATGCTGGCTCCCTCTACCACCTACCATATGATAAAAACACTTCTACAATCAGACAGAATTTTTTTATACGTGATACTTATGCAAAAAAAAGGCATGTACCAAAACGAATGTTTGGTACGCGCCTTTTTTTATACAGGCACCAAAGAATCTAAATATCAGCAAAATTCAGGGGGGAAAGCGCTGATTTTAAATTTCCGTGGCACTTTTAAAGCATTGCTGTGTTTCATGTCTTTCAAGAAGCATTTTCTTGAAATCTTATGCAATATACAACAGCGAACTAAAAATCACTTAATCCTTGTCTTTAGGAAATTTGGAAAAGTTCGTTCGAGGGAAAATCCAGTTCAATCGTCCAAAGATTTTGATCATTGCAGGCACAAATGTTAAACGAACAACAAATGCATCAAACAATACACCAAACGACAAAGCCATACCAATTGATTTAATAGTTGGATCAGTTGAAATTGCGAAACTGCCAAACACAGCAATCATAATTAGAGCAGCAGTAATGATAACTGGACCGCTTTCTTTTATACCAACTTGAATTGAACGGTCATTATCACCCGTTAATAGATATTCTTCTCTAATTCTGGAAACTAAGAACACCTCATAATCCATTGCAAGTCCAAACAGAACACCGATAACAATTACTGGAAGAAATGCCAGAAGCGGTGCACCCTTGCTGATACCAAAGAATTGGTTCATCCACCCGTCTTGCATAACCAAAGTCGCAAAACCAAAAGAAGCGAATAAAGAGAGTCCAAAACCAGCCATCGCTACTATTGGAATAACAAACGATTTGAACACTGCCATTAACAATATAAACGCTAAGATGATCACGAATCCGGCAAAAATAGGAATAGCCTTATTCAGCTTATCAGTGATATCAATATTAACTGCGTTACTGCCTGTCAATGTTATTGTCGTGTTCAAATTTTTCTTAGTTTCTTTGGAGTAATTATTAACTCTTTGTGCCAATTTATCAGTTTTGACAGATTCTGGTCCCGTCTTAGGAATGATTACCATCAGCGCATATTTCTTGCTAGGGCTGAGTTGAGCAGGCGTTACAAAACTAACATTTTTCATTTTCGAAACTTTATTGTAAATCTTCTGTAGTTTTTCTTGCTTTTGTTTAATAGTATCGCTCTTGTCTAATTTAGCAACTGTTACTAGCTGTGCATTAACACCTTCGCCAAACTTATCTGATATGATGTCATATGCTTTACGCTCTGTTCTATTAGTCGGTAAAGACCCATTATATGGCATTCCCAACCGCATGTGTGTTGCAGGTAGTGCAATACCAAGTAAAACAAGTACACTGAGAACAGCCATCACAAATGGATGCTTTATAATAGTTCTGTTAATCATCCCATTTTTATTATTTTTCTTACTTTTCTTCGCGATTGTAGGTTTGATAAAGCGACCTGCACATGAAATCATCGCCGGCAAGAGAGTCAAAGCCGAGAGTACTGCGAAAGCTACTCCGACAGCCGCAGCGATCCCCATCTGTGCTAAGAAGTCAACACCTACTAAGCTTAGGCCAGATACAGCAATAATAACTGTTACCCCTGCAAAAAGAACAGAGCTTCCAGCAGTTGCTAGAGCAAGACCTAGTGCCTTTTCCCGATCTTTTTCATCTCCTAGAGCCAGTTTGTAGCGGTTTAAAATGAACAGTGCATAATCAATTCCAACAGCCAAACCAATCATGATTGACAATGTTTGAGCTACACTAGCGATCGTCCATATATTAGAACCGATTGTAACAACTAACAAACCAGCTCCCAACCCGATAATTGCACTAATAATTGGCAATCCAGCAGCTATAAATGAACGGAAAAGCACTAACAAAAGAATGAACGCAATCAGAATACCGATTAACTCTGACATAACACCTAAATTTCTTGGTGTAACATCGACCGAACCTGTGTAGGCAACTTTTACGCCATTCTTATCCTTTACGTTCGAGAATGCTTTCTTAACTTTCTTTATTGTCTGTTGGGAAACGACGCTCGCATCCTGTTTGAAAGTTACATCCACATAAGTTGTCGTTAAATCTTTACTGATCGTTTTTGCCACATATGGATTTGTCACTGTCTTAACATGCTTTGTATCTTTTTGTGCTTTCTCAACGGCTGTCGAAATTGCTTTTTGCATCTCAGGCTTCAGAATGTCACCCTTATGCTGACTCTTGACTACAACCTTCAAAGTCCCCGCGTCACCGTTTTGCTTAAACTCTTTTTCAAGCGTTTTTTGAATATCCGTTGATGGAACTCCTGATATTTTCAAATTTGTTTCGAAGTTCGAACCCATCTGGACAACACCAATAACAAATGCTGCCAAGGCAAGCAACCAAACTAAAAGTGTCTTAAACTTGTTTCTAGCTACCCACTGACCTAAATTATTTAAATATTTATCCATATTTTCTCTCCTATTCACAGATGAATTATTCCCATCTTACGTAAAACAAAAACTATTGTGAATAGATAATTGTGTTACAATGTATACTAAATGTTCATCGTACAGAAAGTGGTGTATAAATAATTTATGAGCGATCTTAGAAAAACACGTACAAAAAGAGATATTTTTATCAGTTTTGAAGAATTGCTAGAAGAGCAGCCTTTTGAAGAGATTACTGTCAAGCAGCTCGTTGAGAGCGCGATGATTCATCGGAATACCTTCTATTTGCATTATCCTGACAAGTACCATTTGTTAGAATCCTGGCTGTATGAAAAACTGAAATCTTCGAACATTTCGATTAATTTATTTCTCAAGCGTCCATTTGATTACATTTCCCAAATTTATAGAGAACAATTTTTTAAAGTTTTTAGAAAACAGCGTGAGGATAATTCTTTCACAAATATTATTACTAAAGTATTCATCAACATGCTGCTTTCCCAAAATAAAGATGTTCAAAATTTCTTTATAATTGGAAAAATTGCAGCTATTATACACTGGATTCAATATACTAATCAGCCTTTAAACATTTTTGAAGACGGTCCTATTCTGGATCAAATTTTTCAATCCGAGAAGTTTCCCGAGGATTAGCTACCGGTATACAGTTAACATGCAGAAATTTCTAAAAAGTTTCATATAATACCACTATTATGAATTCCGTAGCTTTAGAAAAAAACGCTGGTTTCAAGATCAAAACATCTTGTTCCAGCGTTTCTTAGTCCAGGAGACTCAAATTTCTCTGTAGAATTGACCGTTCATTTGAGTCAAAACCCATTTTTAAGTTCTTCATACGCAGCAGCTGGCGATAATTTAATCAAATTAAAAAGCATCATGCTCAACTCGCTACTGCTGTATCAAGGTATTACCACTACTTTTCCAAAACTCCGACTGCTTTCCAGATACTCATGTGCCTTCCTAATTTCATTTAATCTAAAAACCTTTTCAGGTGCTGTATTGATTTTATTTAAACTCACAATTTTTAATAGTTGATCCAGCAAAGTTGCATCAACATCTCCTGAATAGAAGGATGTCAAATAACGATTGTTAGGTATCTGAAAGATAGGATCAAAGGCGTTAAGTTCCCAAATACCTCCTAACTGACCTGTAGAGCTAACAATTCCAAATTTTTTTAAAAGTTTTAGCGAGTTTCGAACCGTTTTAGGCCCAATTAAATCCAGTATTTTATTGTACTTATCTAATGTTGTGAGTTCATCGTTATTCTCAAATACTACTGAATCAAAACCAGCTTTTAGCATCAATTTTTGTTTGTGCACATGCCGTGTTGTGCCCGTCACTTTTATTTTCGGTAACATGGTTTTCACCAGTCTCATTGCAGCTACCCCAACCCCACTAGTTCCTCCACGAATTAATAAACTGTCTCCACTCTTAAGCTGCAGCCCGGCTAACGCACCATAAGCTGTGTAAAAAGTTTCAGGAACAGCTGCAAGATCCTCTACTTTTAGATCCGAATGAATTGGAAACAATTGTTTGTTAGGTAACAATGCATATTCAGCATAACTGCCATCAAAAGAGCGCCCCATCTCACCCATGAAGGACATCACACGCTGCCCTTTAGGAAGCCGCCGCTCATCGGTACTTTCTGCAATTTCACCCACAGCCTCTATTCCTAGTATTCTTGGAAATTTAACGCTTGGGGACTTGCCTTCACGAGTGAATATTTCTGAATGATTTATGCCAAACCCGAGTACCTTTATTAATGACCATCCCTTTTTGACCACAGGCACTGGAACATCACAGTACTCCAGAACTTCTGGACCACCAGGTTTTCTCACAACTACTGCTTTCATTAAAATCATCTCCATTGGATGCCATCACGTAACTATTTTTTTATCAAATCATGTTTAATAAGATAATCGTGAGCAACTTTCGAAGCTTTTTCATGCTTCATATTTACCAAATAATTCATTTTCTGCATATCCGAAGTGCTGATCTTCCCAGCCAGTTTATTTAAAGCTGCCTGAATTTCTGGATATCTAGTAAGTGTCTTTTGCAATAATAATGGTGCTCCTTGATAAGGAGGGAAAAATGCTTTATCATCTTTTAGAACTACCAAATCATATTCTTGAAGTTCTGGGTCAGTCGTGTATCCATCTACTAAGTTAACTTTTCCCTTTGCAATAGCCCTATACCGCAATGTAGGTTCCATAGTTCTGACGCTCGCAAAATTCAAACCATATTCTTTTTTTAAACCTGGATAACCATCGGTCTGTTGATAGAAGTCGGGATCAAAACCTGCGTGAATTTTGTCACTGACACGTGCTAAATCGGAAATTGTTTTCAAATGATTTTCTTTGGCAAAACTTTTTTTCACAGCGACTGCATATCCATTTTGGTATTTCATTGGCTTTAAATAAGCCATCCCATACTGTTTCTTTAACAAGGATTTTGCTACTCGATATGTAGCCTTGGGATTGTGGCTTACTTTTTTGTTGGTCTTAACCAATGACTCTAGAACTGTTCCTGTAAATTCTGGATAAACATCGATTGATTCTGACTTTAATGCTTTAAACAAAAATGTCGTACCCCCAAAATTACTTTTAACGTTAACCTTGAGCGAAGAATCTTGTTCAATCAGTTCTTTATACATATTAATTAATATCTCTGGTTCACTTCCCATTTTGCCTGCAATCGTAATTGTAGCTTTATCACGGTTCAAATAACGATATCCTGCTGCCCCGCTGATAAGTACAAGTGTAGCTGCTACAACTATACCCAATCTTTTTAAAGACAAGCGCGAAAGGATGCGAATGACTCCACTAAAAACTAGTGCCAAAACCGCCGACAATACCGCTCCAATGATCAATAACGAGTTATTGTTAGTTTGGATACCCAATAAAATGTATGTTCCTAAGCCACCAGCTCCAATTAAGGCAGCCAGCGTGGCCGTTCCAATTATCATAACCATCGCTATTCTTAAACCTGAGACGATCATCGGCATCGCTAAAGGTACCTCAATCCGAACTAATCTCTTGGTTGTGGACAATCCGAAGGCCGCCGCCGCTTCTTCAAGATTAGGATCAATCGATGTCAGCCCGGAATACGTGTTTTGGAATATTGGCATAATTGCATAGATAACAAGAGCGATAATTGATGGAACTGTTCCGATCCCTACAAAGGGAATTAAAATACCTAAAAGCGCAAGGCTCGGAATCGTTTGTAGGATACTCGTAATCTGCAATATAAACTCAGCAGTTTTTTTGTGTCTCATCAACAAGATAGCTAATGGAATAGCAATTAACGCTGCTATGAGCAATGCTATCAGTGAAATTCCAATGTGTTGTAAAAGAGCCTGCCAAATATCGTTTCCTTGTGTTTTAAAAACATGTATAATTTCATTCATTGTTAATGATCACCCTTCTGAGCTAGGTAACTCAACAAATCATCGATAGAGATAACTTGCTTCTTTTGCTGATTGCCGGACACTAAAACCCTTGAATGTTCCCGCAATGCTTTCGATAATTGACTGAGTGGTTTATTCTGATCGATTCTAAAATAATTCGCATTCTCGTCCCCCGCCGAGAAACAATTGTGTTCCAGCAAATCCTTAACTAAAATATTTTCTGAATGTTCATTCTTAAAAAATGTATCTACAAAACTATTGGCCGGATGGCTTAGAATACTTTCCCCGCTACCTACCTGCTGCAACTGCCCTTTCTTCATAACTGCAATCGTATCACCTAAGCGTAAAGCCTCATGCATATCATGTGTAACAAAAACAAATGTTGTCTGCAGCTCTTTATGTAATCGGAGTACTAATTCTTGCAGCTGATTACGCGAGATAGGATCTAAAGCACTAAACGGTTCATCCATCAATATAATTTTAGGTGTAGAAGCAAGAGCTCGAATAATTCCTATCCGTTGTTGTTCACCACCTGACAATTCATGCGGATACCGCCTGCCATATTTTTCTGGATCCAGACCTACTTTTTCCAGTAAATCATGAGCAATAGCTATTCTTTCCTTTTTAGGCCTACGTAGAGCTTCTAATTGAATAGAAATATTCTCATCAATAGAAAGATTCGGAAAAAGAGCGATATTTTGTAAAACATAACCCATCTGCAATCTCAATTCCTTTAAATCATACTCATTTACATTTTTCCCTTCAATGACAATGTCCCCTGTCGTTGGCTTGATCAATTGGTTGATCATTTTTAAAGTGGTTGTCTTTCCACTTCCGCTTGGACCAACTAGTACAAAAAGATCGCCTGTTTCGATCGTTAGATTTAAGTCATCAAGCACTGTGTTACCATCATATTTTTTCGAAACATGTTTGAATTTAATCACAAATATCATCCTCCACCAAAGATGTAACTTTATTGAGAACACCATCATTAATTATATCTGTAGTTGACATGAAGTCAAACACTTTAAAGAGCTACTTTATTGCATTCATTGAAAAAAAAGATATATTAAGTGTAGAATGGATATAATACTTTTCGTAATCTGCAATTCGAAGAAAGGAGGTCTTCACCGTGAGAATATCGACGCGTTTTAGCGATTCTATTCACATACTCGCATTTATGAACATCTATAGTAACATCCGTTTGTCTAGCGATACTATCGCAGGAAGTGTAGAAACATCGCCAGTTGTGATTAGGCGTCTGATGAGTGCCTTACGCAAAGCTGGTTTAATTACGACTAAACGTGGAAACCCTGAACCTAAATTAGCCAAGCCCCCCACTCAAATAACCCTTTTAGAAATTTATTTCGCGGTTGAAGGTGAGCGTTCATTATTTGAATTAGATAAGAAGACCAATCCTGCTTGTATTGTAGGAGGGAATATCCAGTCCGTCCTAGGCGGTTACTATGAACAAGCTAAGCTGGCTGCTCAAGAAAAATTACGCAGTTACACTCTTCAAGATGTAATCGACGATATTCTGAAGAAAGAAAACAGTAAGAACAAATTAGTTTAAATCAAGTTCAAAAACCTGCTGTTATTTTAATTTGATCAGAAAATTCAGATAAACATTTCGAAAATATGGTTTTATCTAGCTAAGTTCTCTGCTGAAAACAATGCATGCAAAAAATATCCTCAGAAACTGACACGGTGTGTACAACCATCAATTAAGTTTCTGGGGATATTTTTTAGTTAACACTATAGATCTTATTTGATTACTCCAAACCCGCCAGCCCATGTTAATTTCTCTCTTGCAGCCAAGGTCATTTGCAAAAAGCCTGTTGCTTCAAGTTCACGTGCTCGCTTAAGAGATCCAGCATCAGTAACGACCAGCCCACTCTTTTCAAGAGCTGCAGCAAACTTTTCTTTTGCCTCTTTATTATCACCAGCGACTAAAACCGTTGTTTTTTCCTTGCCACCGACTTTTTGACTTGTTAAAGTTGCTGCAAAATTAGTGTTAAATGCTTTTAACACGTTTGAATCTGGCAGCTTTTCTGCGATCTCTGCAGCTACTGAACTGTCTGAAGAAACAACCAATTCATCAAATGTAGCAAAATTAACAGGATTCGTAATATCTACCACTATCTTGCCACTAAGTTCATCAGCATATCTAGTAATAATATCTTCAACTGATGCATAAGGAACAGCAAGTACAACGATTTCGCCTAAGCTGTCAACAGTTGTATCTCTTTTTATATACTCAACTTCATTGCCTGCTTGGGAAAAATTTTCACCGATTGCCTTGCCCATATTACCTTGTCCAAAAATACTAATCTTCATTAGATTACCTCCTCAGATAATTGCTAAAGTAACTTTTGTAGTTACATCTTACAGAGATAATTTTACACTTTTTTCCAACAGAGTCAACCAAAAAGATCTAGGATATATCCTCATATAGTTTTGCTACAACAAACAGGTTCGCTATCATTCTCTCTTTAATCGTTTTTAGTTATAGATTGAACTTTGAACAACACGGTTGAGCATTAACTTAGTCCTGCTGATTTTCTCGCTAGATCAACAACCTGCATAACTTTCAAACTATGGTTTAATTTAGCTTCCACGAAAGTCATATCATGCTCGGCAATTACCTTATTAAACGTTTTAAATTCTTCAAACATCCGATGCCCATTTACCTTATGATCCTCTTGAACAGCCTGTTGTTTGTTGAGATGAACTGTATATTTGTCAATAACATTAGTTGGGCCGTCTATAACAATTGAGCCGTCTTCTCCTTGAATAGTTGAGTGGATGTCTGCAGTTGAGTCCTTAGCCCCGATACTCACGACTTTGATACTTTCGTAATCCATAACAAGAACACCTGATGTATCCACTTCATGAGCTATATTGGCAAAATAGTTAACCTTTTTCGGCATACCCAGTAATCCAACTACAAAATGAATATTATAGATATTGAGGTCCATCAAGGCGCCCCCGCCAAATTTAGGATTGAACGCCGGCAAAATAGTTCCCTCTTTGAAAGCATTGTAACGCGAAGAGTATTGCGAATAATTACACTCTATCACTTTTATAGTGCCTAACTTCTTCAAAGAATCCTGAATACCTTTGTAATTACTCAAATACTGATTAGTAATTGCTTCCAAAAGAACCAGATTGTTTTCCAAGGCTATGGAACGTAGCTCTTCTAACTCTCTAAGATTCAATGTGAAAGGTTTCTCACAAATCACATTTTTCCCTGCTTGCAAGGCTCTTTTGGCGAAAGAATAATGCAGATGATTTGGAACAGCTACATAGACCGTATCTACATCTTCGTTCGCCAAACTCTGCTCTAAGTCCGTATAGACACTTTTAATCGAGTATTTTTCCTTCAACTGATTCATAACGTCTATGTCCATGTCGGTACCGATAATTGCTTGCAATTTTATTTCTGGGATCTCAACAATCATGCTCAAAAAGTCTTTAACAATCATTCCAGCTCCTACTATCGCTAACTTCATTATTTTTCCCCTCGTTTCTTTTCATCCATGCTCTTGATTCCTGCTTCCAGTATTTCCATTTGGTGTATTGTTTCAAGATCCTTGATAACTTTAGGCTTTTTTTCGATAATTGAATCGTAGACGCCTTGGTACACACGGCTGTAGTCGCCTACCTCTGAGATAACTTTTTCTTCATGATACTTATTCTTATCATCAAGGTACGTTAAAGTCCCATAATGTTCGGGTAGATCTATTCCAAAATCTGCATGTTCAGGCATATAAAATAATTTTAAATGCTCTTCTTGTCGATCCTTTGTTGTTTTAACAAATACACCTTTCGTTCCATAAACAACAAAACTTGGTCTCGGTTTCAAGCGGAAATAACTTGATTTAATTGATACCTTTAGTTTTCCGTAATAGAAATCAAGATCAAAATAATCATTCATACGATTTTCACCCAACAACTGGCGAACATCGTAATGAATATCATCAGGGTCACCAAAATAACTTAATACTTGATCGACCGTATGACATCCATGTCCATACAGATAACTAAACTCTTTTGAAAATTTTTTTACGTTTAATGGAACTTCGGGCCGGAAATAATCATAATGCATCTCAACCTCTAGAAGTTCCCCTAACTTGCCGCTCTCAATTACTTTTTGTGTCGTTAAAAAATCAGAATCAAAGCGTCGGTTCTGATAGCACTGCAAGAACAGGCCCTTTGCCTTGGCCAGTCGAAATAATTCTTTGGCATCTTGCGAGTTCTCGGTGAAAGGTTTTTCAATCAACGCATTTTTACCGTGCTGCAAGATTAATTTTGCATAATGATAATGCCATTTCAACGGTGTAGTTACAACAACTAGTTGGATTTCTTCATCTTCAAGAATATCTGCTAATTCTGTTGTATAATGTACACCCTCGATTGGTTTCCAGCGGATTTTACCTGATGGTGAATAGATTGTTTTTACCTGTATTTTATCTTTTAATTTCAATGCAAAAGGCAGATGATAACGATTCGTACTTTTCCCATTTCCAATGTAAGCAATTTTTAACATTTGAAGTCCCTCCTGTTTTTTCAAGATGTTGCCTTCATTATAAGTGACAAAGAATCTTTTTCGTACGCATAGGTGCTATTCTGGTACTGAGTTTCAATTTTTCAGCTGGAGAGTAACAACTTCTGAACATTAAGTTCAAAATATTTTTCTTGTCCTTCTTTTTTCGATTAGATACAATAAATGCGAATGGGAGGCTCATTATGTTAATTTTAGATAAATTGCGCAATCAAGCAGATTTTACTGCAACTGAAAAAAGAATTGCAGACTACGTTCTGCAAAATCTTACTACAATTCCTGATAGTTACATTCAGAACTTGGCAACCAAAACATATACATCACATTCAGCTATCATCCGTTTGTGTAAGAAACTAGGTTTTCACGGTTTTCGCGAATTCAAAACAGCTATCGCAGAGACAGTCTATTCTCAAATGCATACAATGCATGAAGTCGATGTCAACTTTCCCTTCAAACCGACCGATGCGCCCATGATAATTGCAAAAAAACTGTCTGATTTAACTACCAGTACTGTTCAAAAAGCCATGATGCAGTTAGACAACAAGTTGCTCAACAATGCAGTCGACATACTCCTAAGTAGTAAAAGGATCTTCTTGTTTTCCCAAGGCGACTCTCAATTGCGAGCCCGCAGTTTTCAAAATAAACTCATTAAGATCAACAAGTTTTCAATAATTGCTGAAGAATATGTAGATGAGACTTGGAACGCAGTCAATCTGACTCCGGAAGATTGTGCCTTCTTTATCTCATACAGAGGAGCCGTGCCTCTATACAAAAATCTTATCGAATATTTTCATTCCGAAAAAATACCAACAATTGTGCTGACAGGCAATCCTCAATCCCCTCTGCTTAAGTACTCAGATGTCAAACTAATCACTATTCAAGATGAATACGATTTTGCAAAGATTGCAACTTTTTCATCTCAAACCGCTTTTGAATATATTTTAGATACGCTGTTCTCAGCACTTTATGTTCGTGAGTATCGAAAGAATATCATAAGTCTCAAAAAGAAGCAGACTTTAATGCAGAACGGTATTTTATCAAATAATAAAAATACTACTCAAAACACAGACCGCTAGATTTTCTTTGCTGCTAAAAAAATTATGTAGTGGGGCTAAATCTCGAACCGCAAATTTATGACCGGTCAAAAAAAGCCAAGAAATGATTCAAAAGTTAGTTTTTGAATTACTCCTTGGCTTTTAATTTATAAACACACCGAATTACTTATTTTTTTATATTTTCTTAATTCGCTTGCAGCCCTTTTTCGATGTTGCCTTCCAATTCTTTAGCACAATTAAGATAATAATGTCTTCCTGAAGCAGATGTTTCCTCATCGGCTAACTCTTTAAATGCTTTTGCTTTCCATCTTAGAGCCAGCTCGTTTTTTTCATCTGTTTTCAAAATTACATCACATAGTTCAGCTGCCATCTGAAAGTGCTGTTGACTGAACTCTGTCTGAATTGCTTTTTCCAACTTGTCACGTGAAATTAGGTCGAGCAGTTTTTGGTTAAAAATACTCTCAGGCAGGCAGTTAAGATTGGTTGCATTACCATCAAACCAACCGACATAACCATTAAAAATCGAACGAACCGACCACGCTACTGTTCCATAATACTCACCTAAATATGGAAGTTCTCGTAATTTCTCAGGAAGCTGAACCTTCTCAACTGTTTGTGAAATGCTTAGACCCATATCGATACAGTGCAACGTCTCGGACAACACCCAGGCAATAGCATCACGATAATTTTTTAAGACTGTTGCAATTTCACGCGCGCCTTGAATGACTTGTGTATGACCAGGTAGAAGATATTCCGCTGGGTATTGCCGAATCATATCCAGCGAATCAATCCAACTTGCAACGTCGCGATATTGCGTCCCTCTGAGAGCATAAAGATTAGGCCAACATGCGTAA
Organism: Liquorilactobacillus aquaticus DSM 21051; assembly: GCF_001436755.1. Classification (GTDB taxonomy): domain Bacteria; phylum Bacillota; class Bacilli; order Lactobacillales; family Lactobacillaceae; genus Liquorilactobacillus; species Liquorilactobacillus aquaticus. Next base: position 53,013 of record NZ_AYZD01000017.1, on the reverse strand, counting down.
TAGCTATCTCCACAAAACATAGCTTGATCACGCGAATCCCAAATAAAGATCTCGTCATCGCTTTCACCAACAGCAGAAACCAGCTTCAAGTGAACGCCATCAATAGTCCGCTCAACTGTGCCATTAGTATCATAAACCGTTGTCGGAGCCAAGAATTCCGTGTCTCCTTCACCAATAGCTGTGCCTTTTTCTCTTTTACCAATACCCATCGAAATCAGCTCAGCGTCATTCAGATGATAACCGAATTGATAATCTGCACGTTTGTAAGAAGCATGTTGAAGATGATCATAGTACTTCAGTACCGGTTTCTGTGCCTTAAAAGCAATTATTTCTTTGACCGTGTCCTTAAATACTCCGGCCCCTCCACGATGGTCTGGATGTCCATGTGTATAGATGATAGTTTCAACAGGCTTATGAAACTTTTCTTCAATAATCTGTTTCAATTTTTCCGCACGAGTTATGCTATCTAAAGTATCAATTAAGATTACCGACCTGCTGCCTGCAATGGCCCCTGCATTACTATGACCAAGTCCTACCACATGAATTAAATTTGGGTTGGGTGAGAAAATTTGAAATTTATGCTGGGTGTTAGAAAACTGGCGTAATTTTTCAGCACCATTTTTAATCAACATAGGCTGTGGATCCCTTCTCTAATAATTTTCATTCCTTTATAAATATTACAGCATACATTGTTTTTTGTCTTCAATATGCTCGCAGCCTATTATTTGCCGCGCACATCTTGCAATTTTTCTCTTTACATGCTTTTCAGAAAATTTTAATAATCAATCTTTTTTAATTTCGTTAATAATCTGCTCGACAGCTTTCTTTTGAGCTTGGGCTGAAAGCTGTTTTATCAATGCTGCTTGAGCGGCCTGATCTTTCGCAAGCGATGGGTTCTCTTCGATTTTTGCTGCCATTTCTGTTTTGACATCCCTGCTGATTTGTTCTTTGAGCTGGGCCTGTGCTTGAGAACTTTTCAAGCGCTTTTTAAGTCTTTGAGCTTGTGAAACAGACAATCTCTCCCACGACTTTGGCAAGATCAATGTATTTATTCTTTTAATAAGCTGCTTGTTGTTTTGAGCTATCCCAAATAAGAACTTATATGTCTTAGATTTATACGTCCAACGTGTTTCTGCTGTTTTTAAGTAAGCTTGTTCATCAGGCGAAACCGCAACCTTGTTTGAAGTATACTCATTAGCCTGAGTGTGCTTAGGCGTTTTTTGATTTTTCTTTGAGGCATAGATCCAAACATTCTCTTTGCCTTTTGTCCCAATTGGTCTATATAAAATTAACTTAGTTTCTCCAAAAGTACTGACCGGATAGATCTGTTGCTGCTTAATGCTAGTTGTTTTGGTCATGCCGTAATGGCTATAAAAATTCGCAACAATCATAAAAATAGATAGCAGCATTACGAATGCTGAAATAGCTGCAGTCAGCAAGCGTTTCTTTTTCTCAGCTACATATACATAGCTTATAAAGAAGCAGATGGTTGAGATCGTTAAAATCAATAAAATCATAGATTGCTCTCTCCTTTCATTTCCGATTTTTCTGACTTTTCAGGGCCAACCTTACGAGACTTTTCATCCTTCATAGTTAAGGCAATAATAAAACCGCCGATACAGAAGGCAGTTGCAATCCAAAAAGCAGCATGATACCCATAGATCGTTGCATTCAAAGCTTTCACTTTATAAAGCAACGGTTCAGATGTGAGGAGACCCTTCCCCGGCATTTGGTTCTTAGTCGAATTAGAAAGAACCGACACTAGGATTGCCGTCCCGATCGAACTTGCAACTTGGCGTACTGTATTATTAACAGCCGTTCCATGTGCAATCAAATTATCTGGTAAAGCATTCATAGCCGAAGTTGTTGTCGGCATCATCACCATTGAAATACCGAACATCCTTACTGCATACAGAAAAGTAACATAAATAATAGGCGTTTGTTTGGTAATCATTACAAAAGGAATAGTCCCAGCAGTTAACAGGAACAGACCTGCAACCGATAATCTTTTAGCACCTACTTGATCAAATGCACGACCAGTGACAGGACTCATCACAGCCATCATTAAAGCCCCCGGTAAGAGTATCAGCCCCGAGTTCAGAGCACTCATCCCATGTATCGTCTGCAAGTAAATCGGCACAATCATTTCAACCCCAACCATCGCGACCATAACGCAGGAGGTTAAGAGTGTGGGAATAGTAAATTGTTTATAACCAAAAACTTTAATCTGCAAAAACGGCTCATCCATCTTAAACTGACGGCGAGCGAAGAATGCAATTAAGGCAACCCCTATGAAAAGTGAAAGAAGCACAGTTTTAGAGAGCCAACCATCGTTTCCAACAGATGAAAAACCATATAGTAATGATCCAAAACCAAAGGTCGACAAGAAAAGCGACAACCAATCTAGTTTTGGCTTGGAAGTTTTGATAACTGGTTTCATGAAGAGAAGTGCTAAAATGATAACAATCGCGACAATTGGCACAATCATGCCAAATAAATATCTCCATGACCAAGTATCAATAATCCAGCCAGACAATGTAGGTCCGATAGCGGGAGCTACACCAATAACAACTCCTGCAATCCCCATTGATGAACCACGCTTTTCAATCGGAAAAATCGAGAGCATGATTGTTTGCAGCAAAGGCATTGAAATTCCGACCCCGACCGCTTGTATTAGACGTCCTGCCAGTAAAATACCGTAATTTGGTGACGTCCAAGCGAGAACAGTCCCCACTTCAAAGATAACCATCGCAGCAATATAAAGCCACTTTGTATTGAAACGGTTCGAGAGCCATGCTGAGACGGGAATCATAATCCCATTAACTAACAGAAAACCCGTGGTTAACCATTGAACCGTCGATGTCGAAATGTCGAATGCTTTCATTAATGTGGGAAAAGCGGTCGTTAAAATCGTTTGATTTAAAACCGTGCAGAAAGTCCCAATAAGCAGAACAATAACTAACATAATCTTATTGTATTTCTTTCCATGTGTGTCAACTGAATCAGACATTTTTAATTCCTCCTATGCTGAAATTCTATATAACTAGATTAGGTAACACTACTAGTGTATGATGATTAAATAATTATTCCAGCACAAAACAGGTCACTATGTCTTATATAGGACACAGTGACCTGTTTTGTGCTATAATTTCTACAATTTAAAACGGCAATTATATTTAACGACAAAGCGAGGTCATTTAAGATGGAATATGTGCGTCAAAGAAAACTGACTCAGCAGAAAATTAAAAAAGGCTTCATCTTCTTGATGCAGAACAACAAATTCGAGACAATCACAGTTAATGATATCTCAAAAAAAGCAGAGATCAGTCGCAGCAGTTTTTACAGATACTATTTTGATAAATACGAACTGATGAACGAAATAGAAGATGATATTCTCGAGGCGATAAAAGATTTTCAAAAAAAACAGCTTAATCAAGATACAGCTAACTTTGATATTTCCAACAGCAATTATATAGAAGAATTGTTATTATTCATGGAAAAATATTCCGCTGAAATTAATGGCCTGCTGAACAATAATAGTAATACTTCCTTTGAAAACAAATTAAGAGCAAAACTAACAAATAAATTGTACACAATTGCCAGGAAATCTGTCTCAACTATTAAGATGAATGTGAAGAAAAAACAGGTCTTTCAGCTGGTGGTAGAGTATATGACTGGTATGATTATCCAGACCTTTAAATTTTGGTCTTCACCTGACTGTAAAATGAGTGTAAAAGAATTGTCTGACCTTTTGAATAATATTAAATTAAATGGTTTTTCTAAAATCACCATGTTATTAAAGTGACTAACTATATATTCTAGCACTGCAAGAATTACCAAGTGCGGCCGCAAGTATTTAACAGTTTCTATGATTTGTTTAAAGTTCCCATAAATAGACTTTTTGTTGTCTTTTAACCCACTAGGAAGCAGCATCGAAAATCTTTTACAGTAGGATCGCTCTAAACTAATGATAATTAAGAGAAAATTAATAATACCAGTTTCAAGAATAGAGAGTTATCGATTACGATTGATATCCAATCATTGGTCTTTTACATTTTTTAAATCAATAAAATCTGTCTGCTCAATATCAATTTTATTTATGATCTCTTGCCCCCAGTATAGATATCTATTTTCAATACCTAATTCCGCCGCATTTGAAAGTGTGATTATGTTATAACTAGATGCGTCTCTCACGTAATGCTGATGTTCCTCATGGCAATCAATATGATATGCAGTTGAGTCAGCAACTCCATTCAATATACCTTCTGTTAAATAGGCAATTGGAAAATGTATGTGTCCCGAAAAAAAACCTCTAACATTTCCTTTTTTACAAATTTGCAGTAGCGTTGATCCATTTTGTAAAATACTAAAACGCATGTGGTTTAAAGATGTACCTGCAATAGGATGATGCATAAAAATTAGCGCTGGTCGTTCAGGTTCTTTCTTCAAATTTTCACTTAGCCAGTCTAGTTGTTCTTTGTCAATGTAGCCTTGTTCAATATCTCCAAAGGTAGTGTCCAAAAAACAATTATCTTTTCCATTAATAGAAACCTTGTAATAGTATTTATTTTTAGGTTGCTGTTGCATAAAGCCTTCATAAAAAGCTTCCGTTCTATCATGATTCCCTAACAGTACAAAAATGGATGTACCTAACTCTTGTTCTTTTTCACGCAGAAATTTCCGCAGACGAACGTAATCGTCTAACTTTCCCTCATGAACCAAATCACCCGTTAGCACAATAAATTCCAGTTTCTTTTCTATTTTTTTAACATCGGCAAACACAAGACAAAGCTTATCGTAAGTATCTAACTGCTGATTAAATAAGGGCTTTGCTTCCGCTGGAAAAATGTATATCTGAGATATGAATAATTGTTGTATCTTTCATTATGCAATTCCTTTCTTTAGCCATTAATATTCTTTTTACTTGCATAGTCAAAAAATAAAGTTCTTTTTTCTGTAAACAAAACATAAACAAGGTCGTCATTTTTAAATTCATTATTGGTAATAATTGCCTTGATTGTTTGACCCTTCCCAATGTTCAGTGTCAACTGCTGGTAACGCCCATAATCAATTACTTGATCAACACTGGCAGATAATTCCGGTAACATCTCTTGCGCACGTTTGACAATAACATGCTCTGGTCTAATTCCAAGATATAGTTTTCCATCTGGTAATCCCAAATTTTTCAGATGTTCTGCATTGAGAAATAATGGCCGCTCGTTCAATGTAAGTGTTTCTTTTTGATAATTGCGATCCGGTCTCCCAATGCCATTGTTTCTAGTTGATCATGTGTTACATACACAATCGTCTGCTGATTTTCTTCGTGCAGATTTTGTATTTCATCTCGAGCTTTTTCACGCAACTGAACATCAATATTTAAAAGTGGTTCATCCAACAGAAAAATGTTGCTTTTTTTTAGCCATCCCTCTCCCTAGGGCCACACGTTGCTTTTGTCCACCAGACAATTGCCTCAGAAGGCGATCACGATATGCAGTTAGATTAAGAGTCTCAAGAATTTTTTCTAGCCTACGTTTACACTCTTCTTTTTCTACTTTATGAATCTTCAATGCAAATTCTAAATTCTGATAAACAGTTATATTTGGATACAACGCATAAATCGGGGGTTTTTTTAAATTTAACTTTACCCATAAGTTCTGTACTTTTAATGATTTAAAACTCTTTCACATTTGTGACTATGAAATCACTAAAAATAAAGATGCTTAATTTCCCGAACAACTTTATCGGTAGTAATTAAAATATCAAAAAGATCAGCTTTAAGTCCTCCTATAATAGCTTCGACTTTTCGTTCTCCAGTCGCTACTCCCACGACCGTGTCCATTTTTCTCAACTGAGCCAAACTTGCACCAACAAGATTGGAGTACTTTTCACGGTACTCTTCTCCATCTAATGAAAAGGATTGTGATAACACATCTCCTACCATAGAATTCTTGTATATCTCCCTTGCTTCTTCTTTTTTATAAAAAGCTCGCCAATTATAGTTGTCTACCATTTTTGCACTTCCAACTCCAACAAGCGCAATATTGACTTTATCCCATGCTCGAACAGTACTTCTATTAGTTTCCGTTGAAAGAATTTCTCGCATTACTCTTACTGAATTGATAAATACTGGAGAATCAAGGTAGAAAAGCTTGGAGCTTGGAATTTTATCGCACATTCGATGAACCAGGTGATTGGCTTGGCATGAAATATCAAGCTTTCCCATTGGACTGCCTATCAATGGTAAAATTGAAACATTTTTTAATTTTTTAGAAAGGAAAAAGTTATCAACTACTTTTTTTATTGTTTCACCCCATGACAATCCTATTACGCAGTCATTTTTCATTAAATCATTAAGCAAGGTGTTCGTATAGACCGAAATACTTTCAAGATCTTCATGATAATCACTATTAGTTTCTGTAGGGACAACTATTGCTTGTTTCAAATTGAAATTTTGACGCATAAAGTTTTCTAAATTTTCATTTGCACGACTTGTAGGTGGAGAAACATTAATTTTTACAATACCTACTTCCCTCGCTCTTTTCAGTAATCTGCTAATTTCAGTTCTGTGGATATGAAGTTTTTCTGAAATTTGTTTCTGAGAGTAGTTTCGTTTGTAGTACAGTTCTGACACTTGAATCAATCTTTCTATTTGTTTTGAATTCGAATAAGTCATAAGCACCCCTCTTTCTTAAGTTGATAATATCACAAATGTGAAAAATATGAAAAAGCGTTTACACATTACCCGAAAATGAGATTACCTAGTTCAGTAAACCCACCTATGATTCATTTATCAAAAAAATCATGATAATAGCAACACCATATCTTGATAAGTTGGCAGTTAGCGGTGATTTGCTTCTAACAAGTTTATTTGGTCTCCAAGAATCACACTCATTATCATCTTTCATACAGCAACTAGACAAAATAGAATTAGCTGGTATCGTCCTCAAAAATAATGATTATCTGCAAAAGGTCCCACCATCCCTCATAAACAAATGTAAAAAATTGGAATTACCTCTGATAAATGTTAAAAGTGAAATTCAATACCGCGAAACTATGTCTCACTTTTATCAATTCCAAAGCAAAAATACAGGCCTAACCGAATCAGGTTTGCTTCAATCACTGCTTGTCCCAACTTGACCGATCGATCAGTCTCAGTTAACCAAGAAACTGTCACTTGAATCCAATCTTACTTACCGTGTTCTAATACTGATGACCTTTCACCCACACAAAAAAATAAATTCACTATCGTCTGCATAAAATAGAATCAATTCTAAATATTAATCTAGTGAATGCTGATCAGTATTTTTACCTGCACTTGTCCTGCAAAAACGATTTTTTTGATTAAATCGTTCGAATAACTGTCATTGGACAATAATTGGAAGGTAAATGATCCCTCACAAAACTAAAAAATCGGTATATAAAAACTGGCTTGTTGTTAATTTATTGAAATTTAATATAGCAGTTTTATTTCAACAATGTGCAGTACCGTAAAGCAGCAAAAAGCTTTTAATACTAAATAAAAGGCGCAAACATAATTCGATGTTGTCTATGATTAACTTGTAGTTAAAGTCTCCCTTCCTATAACAACTACTGAAAAAACATTCAAAAAAAAAACTGAAATTTTGAAAAGTCAAAATTTCAGCATTACTTTTAAAACATGATTATTTGTTTTTATACTCCAAAACGAACTGTTATCTACTTCTATTCATTCACAGTCATTTTATTCTGCTTTTAAAGATCCTTCTAAAAAGTTTAATATCCCAATTGTCTGGCTTGGGAAGGCAAAAACTGCCTTTTCTAAGTCTGCAATGGTCATCTTATGTGCAATGATCATTGTCAAAAAGTTTACCAGCTCTGGTGCTTCATCTCCATAAACCGCTGTGCCAACTAAATACTTATCCGCATCAAAGACTGCTGTCACCTCAGCCTGTTCTTCATTTTTTGTCTGGAACAGTAAACGCTGTCCATGAGTAATTGTTTTAATCGTATATTTATCTGGTTCCTTCTGCGCATCTTGAATAGTTACTCCAACTTGGGCGATACGCGGAAGGGTGAAAACAACAGATGCGATCGGCGGATAGACAAGCGCTGCTTTTGTTTTTCCGCTCAAAAGTTTCGCGATATAATTTGATTCAAAAGTCGCCGTCGGGGTTAAGCGCGGAATCATCTTATCAATAACATCCCCTGTTGCAAAAATGTTCGTTTGTGTTGTTTGCAAGTGGTCATTAACTTCGATACCACGCCTATTATAGGCTACCCCTGCGTTCTCCAAACCAAGTTTTTCTACATTCGGAATTCGTCCTGTAGCATCAATAACATAGCTTGTTGCCACTTTAAGATCCGCTTTGGTCGTTACTTCAAGGCCATTTGAAGTCTGTACTACCTCACTGACTGCCTCGTTAAAGTAAAACTTGATCCCTTGTGCTTTCATTGAGTCAACCACTCGTTTTGTATACTTGTCATAGAAACCGCGCAGTGCACTATCTGCAAATTCGATCACGGTAACTTCTGCACCCGCTTGGCGTGCTAATGCTGCAAACTCAAGGGAAACAATGCCTGCACCGATAAATGTAATATGTTTTGGCAACGCAGGCAGATCAAGGAAGTCACGACTGTTGTGCAAATATTCTTTCCCAGGAATATTAAGCAATGCAGGTCTTTGCCCGGTTCCAATGATGATATTTTCTGCATAATATTCCTTGTTATTAACTTCTACCACATGCTCGTCGGTGAATTTCCCATGTCCATTGATAACGTCAATCCCCAAAGTATTAAATATGCCCTCCATTTCATGATGTATGGGCGTAATCGTCTTCTGCTTGTATGCCATTAATTCTGCCCAATCAATCTTCACCTCGCCCGTAATACCAACACCTTTATAAGCTTTGACCTGATGCAGCACATCAGCTGGTCCATCTAAGAGAATCTTCGCATTACAGCCATAATTTGTACATGTTCCCGCAATAGTATCTTCTTCTATAATTGCAACTGTTTTTCCTGCTTGCCGTAATGCCACAGCAGCATGCCAGTTAGCGTGTCCGCTTCCGATAAAAATAATATCATACTTTTTTTCCATCATTATGAGTCTCCTTTTATTTAAGCCTTGATTATAATTTTTCCCTGTGCATGGTGACTTTCGCTTCGCTTATGCGCCGCCTGTAATCCGCTGGAAGTTAGCTCGAAAACACTATCAATTATTACTTTGACTGTGCCTTGAGCAACCAGTTCGCCTAATTGGCTCAACTCTTTTCCATTGGGTTGCAGCCACCATGTTGAAACTGACTGTGTAGCAGATTCTTGCTTTTCAGTGGGGTGCCCGGCAATTGTAACTAAACGTCCTGTTGGTTTTAAAATCTCTAATCCATCATCTATTTGATCAACGGTATCGAAAACCGCATCATAGTCCTTTAAAACATCTACAATCGAGTGGGTGTGATAATCAATGACCTCATCCGCCCCTAATTTTGTTAAAAGCGATTTATTCTTTGGGCTAGCTGTTGTTACAACGTATGCTCCAAGGTACTTAGCAATTTGTATCGCAAAAATACCAACTCCGCCTGCGCCAGCTTGAATCAAAACCTTCTCGTCTTTCTTCACCTTCAAGCGATCTACAATAACCTGCCAAGCTGTCAGACCAGCAAGTGGGATAGCAGCTGCTTCCTCAAAAGAAATACTTTTAGGTTTCAAAGCCACTTTGTCTTCTTTAACTGCTGCAAATTCTGCATAAGTTCCACGTTTACCATCTTCATATATATCCGGACGTGCAAAAACCTCATCGCCCACTTTAAAGGACACAACATCTTTACCAACTTTAGTAATAATTCCAGAAAGGTCCCAGCCTAATACGACCGGAAAGCCCCAATCAAACATTGGCTTCAACAGCCCCAATCGCGCCTTCCAATCAATCGGGTTGATACTAGTCGCAGCTATTTTTACTAAAACTTCATCTGCCGCTATTTGAGGCACCTCAAGGTCTGCTTCATGCAGCATATCTGCAGTTCCGTATTCATCGATTACAATTGCTTTCATTTTTTCTTCTTCCTCTCAAAATTTCTAATAACTCTTATCATTTGTTGATTTAGTTCGCGCTGCTGTGCAATCAGCTGCTCAATAGGTTGATCAGTTTCCTTGATAAAAAGCAGTTGAACAGATCTCACTTTTTCCCTAACTGCATTAAGTCTTTCAAGCGATGAACTCTCCAGTGAGATATCAAGTCGTCTACTGTCGCTCAATGACTTCTTTTTTACTAACCATCCTTTTTTCACAAGTTTTTGAATAACAGGCGTCAAAGTATTTGTTGACAGGTCCAACATCGAGCAAATTGTTGAAAGAGATACTCTTTGTTTTGCATCAACCGCCACAAGTACCATATACTGCAGGTACGTTAAATCAAATGGTTCCAGTATTTGACCATATAAACGATGGAAATAACGATTAGTTGTATATACAGAAAAACAGAATTCATCATAAGGTTCATGCTTTGCTGTTGTAATTAATATCTCCTCCCAATAAGTATCGTACACGACATATAATAGCACAAAGTCAAATGAGGTCAAATAATTTAACTCGCTTCTTTGTTAAATTTGTTTTTCTCTGACTACCTTTTTAAGGCTACAGCACACGAAAAACATTTCTGAACAGCAAAAAAAGCACACCCACCTTAAAAGTGAATTTTTTAAAAATTCAACTCTAAGGGTGTGCCCAGATAAAGTTTCCCAGTAACCACATTCAAGTACTACAAACTATTTCAGCGCATACTTTTCAATAGCTCGTGCTACACCATCATGGTTGTTATCTTCTGTAACTACTTGTGCAGATTTTTTTAATTCTGGAATAGCATTTCCCATTGCAACACCGATTCCAGCAAACTTGATCATACTCAAATCATTTCCGCCATCACCAATTGCCATTAAATTTTCAGAAGTGATCTGCAATTCTTCACAAAGTCTTTTTAGAGCGCTACCTTTGCTGACCCCCTTTGCATTTGCTTCATAATAGAAGGGCGTGCTTCTGGTAAACGTAACTCTGTCTTCCAACTCTGCAAAAGCTGTATAATCCTTCAAAGCTGCTTCTATAATTTCAGGTGGATCAATAAACATGGCTTTGACAATCTTTACATCACGCATTTCAGCGGGTGTCCGATAGGAAACATTTAACGATACCAAACTAGATTCATATATTGTGTACTCTCCGATATCTCGATCAGCCGTATATATTCTATCCTTGCTGATCGCATGAAAATGAAGACCCTTTTTTCGTGCTAAATATTCTAGATCAACATAAGCCTCATAGCCGAGTGGAACAGATGAAATAATTGTTCCATCCGTCGTTTGAACCAATGATCCTCCAAAACTAACAACATACTGGTCTTTTTGTCCATCTAACTGTAGTTGCTCTAGCAGCGGTAAAACTCCCGACAAAGGTCGTCCCGTACAAAGCACAACTTTGATTCCTGCAGCTTTGGCCTTTTGAATCACCAACTTGACAGATGCAGTCAACTTTTTTCCTGAGTTGACCAATGTATCATCAATATCGATTGCAATTGCCTTTATTTTAATATCAAACACTCCCTTACTCACAGATTTTACTCAAAACAGCTGTACCATATTGTAACGTTTTCAACTGATTTTATACACTTAGAAGACTTATTTTTTGAATATATCCTCTTACTAAAGACTTCATGCTGTTTTATCGGCAAACTCAAACTCTTAATTTTATTTTGACTCAATATTGGCTGACATAATCTGGATAGCTTGAAAGACATTTTTAAACGATAATTTTCTTGAACACGTAAGCTAATTTTACAATATTTTAGCCATGTAATATTCATTTACGTACTGACCATTGACAAACATCGAGCACTTTCGTATTCCCTCAGTAATAAAACCATTCTTAGCATACAAATGCCGTGCTATAACATTATTCTGCATAACAGTTAATTCTAAACGTTTAATCGCATTATTTCGTGCCCATTTGTCTAAATCATAAAATAATTTGGACCCGATTCCTTTTCCCTGATAGCCAGAGATAATACCGATAACAAGATACGCTGAGTGCTGTATTCGGCGCGGATTCCCCCTCTCAGCTGATAAGTAACCCACCAATTTGTCATTTTCACTGGCAACTTCTAAGAAATCTATTTTTTCGTTAGCTCGCGCAATAACCTTCTCCAGAGGTTGCAAACTGCTGCTCAGCTTCCCTCTCTCATTAGGTTCATACATCATAGACTGTGTTTCATTATCCAACTGATTCATTAATTGCCATAGATTGCTCACGTCTTCTTTTTGGGGAACTCTGTATTCAAAATTCATATCATTTTCCCTCCTTCATCATGAATCGTGTTCCGCGGAAGTTCTATCTCTAAAAAACATAAACTTAATCCACACTATAGTAGAAAATTACCTCAGCTTGCATTCCAAAATCTACTTTCGATTATTTTTTCTTTGCTTTTTAAACTCAAAAAAAGCAATTGCGGAGAAAATAACTATTCCAGAAAGGCTCGTTAAAACACCTGCTCCTAATCCCTCTGGCCAAAATTGCAAGCTAATTTGATTTTTACCTTTTGCTAGTGGTAACGTTAAAAATGTATTATCAATAGACGTTGTTTTCACGCATCTTCCATTCACTTTTGCTAGCCACCCTGGATCATATGGAATAGAGGTATATAACCAGCTTCTCGCTTGCCGCGTTTTTGCTTCACCCGTGATTTTGCTTGAGTTTATAACTAAAGAGGCTGAATTTCTACTTAGTCTTGCCACAGCAGCAGCATATTTTTTTGTGTCTAACAAAATTACATTCGGCTTTGCAAAGGTCATGCTGGGACTGCCGAATATCTTAGTAGTAAATCGAATTCTTTCACGACTTTGATAATTTCCCAAATCTAAGTATTGACCGACCATTGATAAATTGCTATTACTGATAATATTTTTATTTGGCACTTCTAAACTGATAGTAGCATTCCCGCTTTTTGTCTGCATTAAAAACATACTCAGATAAGCTTGTTCATGAGCAGGAATATCAACTTCCCACGTAATCGTTTGAAGTGAGTTTTCATGCTGAGCATTTAAATAAAAATGTGTTTGATCAGTTGTCGCTTTAGTATTTTGAACATCTACTATTTTAGGTGTCACCGAAGTAAAGTACTTAGTGCTGGAAAGCGCACCACTTACCATATTCATCAACTTGGTTTGATTCCCAAGATTATCAGTTTGTCGAAACTTAATGTTTGCAAGATTGTTGGGGGCAACTACGCCTAATCCTACTTGATATTTATTCTTATAAACACGATACGTCCCGCTGGGTTGTTGCTCAACGAAACCGTACTTGCTAATAGTTCCCTTGGCAATATTCAGCCTAATACCTAATAGACTGTCCATCAAAAGTGTATTGTTTCCATAACTAATATTCAAATTATTGCCACCTGATTTAAATCCCAGCAAATTCATTTGCTCCTGAAACGGGCGATTCCGCATTGAAGAAAAAAGGTCGACTGAACTGTAACCATAATTCAGACCATCATCCCGTGAAATAGGATCTAAAGAGGCCATACGCCACCATTTAGCCTTCCCTTTATATTTTCTGACTGCATTATTGATGTCTGACATATTATTGTTATACAGGCTCGTTTCAGGATAATGCCATTCTATGCCAGTACCATGTATCAAAGCATAGCTGTTAAAACCTATTTCTGCTATAACTAATAAAAACAAAATAAATTTTCTTTGCATATTAAAAAGTGAAGGCTTAACTGCGGCGATTAAAATATAAGCTGCCACTAAAAATAATGTAATTATAAAATTAGTATTTCCTGCATAACGATAATGTCCGAAACTTCCAAGATACGCTACAATTGTCAAAACAAGATAAAACAAACCAATTTTTATAAACTTATTTTTTTCAAGACCAGCTGCCCACGATTTCCCTGCAAGCCAAAATATCAAAAATGACCACACTAAGCTATAGCGATATAGAAACATCGAAGGTGAATGTCCACCCTGCCAAAAAAGATCAAGCGGCTGAAGATAGAAACTTCCGCCAACAATAATTATCAGTATTCCGAAAGCCAGCTTTGATCGCCGCATTATTTTAGAATGAAGAAAAAAAGCAATCGCCAGCATTAAAGGAAATAATCCAATATAAACAAAGGGAACGGTTCCAAACTTTGTTGTATCATAAACACCAGTCATATTTTTTATTACCAAATCCCATAATCCAGAGTTATCAGTCACTAGACCTGTGATCTTTGATAATGGTTCGTGCGTCCTAAGCATATTGAAAATAGTCGGTACGATAATAACACCCGATGTCATTATTGAGCAAATAATCGTTGCAAAATATCTTCCAAGATTGTGCCAATTCATTTTAGATAAACTATAACTCTGCGCAATAAAGTAGAGCAGCGAAAAAAGGCCGACGATATAAGCCATATAAAAATTTGTCAAAAATAATAATGAGTATGCTAGAAAGAGCAAAGTGTATTTTTTCTTCGCCAATAATGTGTCTATACCTCCAATCACTATCGGAAGTATATAAATAGCATCTAACCACATGGGCTGTTCAGCATATGCTACTCCAAAAGACATTAATGCATAGCAGGAACTCAACAAATAATGCTTCCATTCCGCGATGGCAAAACTTCGTTTGCTGTACAAGTAACTCGTTAGGCCGCACAAGCCAAACTTTACCAATGTAATAAGATATACAGCGTTTGGAATATCATATTTATCAAAAAAATATACTAAAAAAGTAACCGGTCCGCCCAGGTAATAACTATATAAACCCAGATAATTCAATCCAAGTGCCGCATTCCAAGTGTATAGCCAACTTTCTTTACCATGAAGCACATCATGAAAACTAGCATAGAAATTAGCAGTTTGTGTAAAAGCATCACTCGCCAAAATGCTCTTAGTACTATCCCAATATATTCCATTTAGATAATAAGCAAACATTATTAAACACAGCGGCAGCAAAAAAGCTAGAATATATCTGGATATTTTCTTTGTTTTTTCCATTGAATAATTGAACCTCCACTTAAAAAAGTGCTACTCCATGTCAACCTATGAAGTAGCACTTTTTTATAAAATTACTGCTCAAAAAATATTAGTCTTTTGTACGTTTATTTTTTCTCAAAATTACTAAACTAACGACCGCCCCTATAAGAAAAGCTATTCCCACGATTGATGCAATCTTATCACTCATCTCACCAGTTTGAGGCAGTGATTTGTTTTTATTTCCTGTACCATTAATTTTTTTATCTGAAGATGTTTGCTTACTTGAAGAAACCAGCGTAACTTTTTGAAGGTCATTACTTATCGTGTCCGCTGTTGCACTTGTCGATGGTTTCTTTGTTGTATTTGTCGTTGTTGTACTGCTTGTTGACGGTTCTTCTGTGGTACCTGTCGTTGTTGTACTGCTTGTTGATGGTTCTTCTGTGATACT
>NZ_AYZD01000017.1:372-37487 GCF_001436755.1 Liquorilactobacillus aquaticus DSM 21051 | reverse complement strand
GTTGTGTTACTTGTCGACGGTTCTTCTGTAGTACCTGTCGTTGTTGTACTGCTTGTCGACGGTTCTTCTGTGGTACCTGTCGTTGCTGTACTGCTTGTCGACGGTTCTTCTGTGGTATCTGTCGTTGTTGTACTACTTGTCGACGGTTCCTCTGTAGTACCTGTCATTGTTGTACTGCTTGTTGACGATTCCTCTGTAGTACCTGTCATTGTTGTGTTACTTGTCGACGGTTCCTCTGTAGTACCTGTCGTTGTTGTACTGCTTGTTGACGGTTCTTCTGTGGTACCTGTCGTTGTTGTACTCGTTGATACTGTCGTGTTTTGCAAATCCCACCGGTGCGTTTCTGAGTTTATGTTAATAGTTTTAGCAATGAGATTCCCATCAACATTTTGGTTTGCATTTAACTCTGCGTTTGGAGCTAGAATACTCCCCTGAAAGGCCGCATTGATATTAATAACTTGACCATTTTTCGTGTTTTCAAAATTCCAAAGAATATGCGCATCAGAGAAATCCTCTGTCTCCTTGTTATGTCGCTCAGTGCCATCACTATATCTGAGCTTTATTTGAGATCCAACATTGTAATTTGAGCCATCCCCATCAACATTAAAAACAACTGTTGGTGCGTTAACTTCTTTTGATAGTCCATTAATTATTAACGGACGATCACGTTCTAAAATATCCGAAGATAAATTAATAATAATCTTATTATTTTCATTAGGACTCATTTTAGAAACATCTATCACTCGATTGTTTTCATCACTAAAATCACTATTTTTAATAGTATACGATGTTGCTGTTTGCGCTAAAGTATTTGAATTCACATTCAGCTTTTCAAATTCTTTTTCGAAATCAATATACTTTTCATTTCCTTGATCTTGGTAAACTTCACTTTCTTTCACATGATCCATCTTTGTGTCATTAAAAGCTAAATGATTGCCATTGTCCGTATAAGCGACATTGATATTTTTGCCCAATATAATCTTGTTTGTTCTACTGCCCTGGCTTTGTACAAAAGACGAGTTCTGGATACTAGTAATATTTTGAATATACGAAACTTCTTTGGCTAACTTGCCATCACTTATATTCGTTCCAAAGTTTACCTTTCCATCAAGATTTTCTACAGCTAAATTACCAGCTGTATGGGCCGACAGTCTAGCTTGCATTGCAAAAATATGAAAAACCGATGCAATTCCCAATGGGTTGCCCTCAACCCCTGGGAAATCTTCTTCAGCGGTTCCGCCCGCTTTGCTTATAAAAATACTGCCATTTGTGTCTGCATGAACTCGACTTGGTAAAACAACTCCAAAGGCAAGCAAAGCCATTATAGACAAAAAAGCAACTTTTACTATTTTTTTCAAATAAAAATCTCCTTTATGGGTAAATATTTCTACACATACATTCAAAAAGTATACACAATAGCTATTTATTTATCAATATGTTACACGATTATATGAAATTTTAACAAATCAGTGTAGTTAAATAGAATAATTGAGTTGGATACTTAACGTTTCAGACACAATATATTTTTACTAAAAGCTAGTCTTTCTGCAAAAACACATTCAAAAAGGGCATAAAAAAGACTATAGCAAGCAGCTATAGTCTTTTTAAATATTAAATAAGCATATTATTTGAACCGTATTAAAGATTAAAATTGTCTTATTAGTTTGAATTTCAGAAGATTTAAAAAAGTTCCATGTGAAACAATATCTTAAAAGCTATCCTTTGGCCCAGCACCATTGCTATAAACTCAATCACAGCAGTTTACTCAAGATTTTTAAAAATCAATTTCTGAGCCTGATTAAGTGCTCTGACAATATTGATGTTTAAACCATGTTTTAACGAATAATTCAAAAAAACCATCGCATTAGCCACATATAGATCTGACAAGTACTCAAGTGGAAATTCTTCCAATTTGACGAGACTTGGGTTTTGCCGGACATGGTCTGAAAATGTTTTTCGAAGTACGGATTTAAACAACTCGTTTAAATCTGATTCTTGTGTATGAATGTTTAACAGCATTAGAGTATTGGACGAATTATTTGATAGAAATTCGGTCATTCTTATCAAGGTCTGAGTAATGTCAAATTTTTCCAGACGTTGGTCAATAAAGTCTTTAAGTTCCACTGCATAACAATGGTTAATTGAGCTCAATAATTCGTACTTGTCAATATAGTGGCGATAAAAAGTTGGTCGGCTGATTTCAGCTCCGCTACAGATCTGGCTAACAGTTATAGACTTAAAATCATTACTTTCTAGCAAAGAAAAAAATGCTTGCCAAATATTTCTATCTGTTTTAGATAATTTAAAGTTTTTCATAATCGAAAGCCCCATATTCTGTCAAATACATTACACATTGATAGTTCGTGTTACAGACGTTACAACTACACATTATTTGATACTCGTAATCAAAATTCAAGTCCAATATACTAGATACGACTCACAGATAATAAAGGAGGTACTTCAATGTTCAAATCATATATTAACAATGAACAATTCAATTTCCAAATTAACCGTTTTCTAGAACCCTATTATGCTAATGTCTCTGTTCAACAAACAATTAAAAAGTCTGTCTCAAAAATTACGGATGAAAAAAGCTGGTACACTGTTTGGAAACAACTAGGATTAGTCGAAGAAAAGAATGGGCAAAATGCACTTGCCTCTGCTTACTATCAGCTAGCTGATTTTTTCTTGTCAGAAAGTGACCCCCACAAGAATGAGACCTATGCTGCCTTTCGAAAAACATTTTACAAGAGTATCAGTATGTCAAAAATTGCTTTTGACACAGTTCCATATGATGGCATAAATCTCCCCGTTGCCAAGTTGGAACAGCCGGGTGCTACCAAAACTTTGCTTTTCCACGGAGGCTTTGATTCATACTTGGAGGAGATCATTCGTTTAACCCTTAACGAAGGTCTATTAGATTTGAAAAACTATAATTTTATTCTGTTTGAAGGTCCCGGACAAGGACAAGCTCTAAAAAACGGCTTAGCTATGACTCATGAATGGGAGAAACCTGTTAGAAAGATCTTAGATTATTATGATCTTAAACACGCTGACTTGATGGGTATGTCATTAGGAGGTTATCTTGCCATGCGTGCGGCTGCATTTGAACCACGTATTGACAAAGTTATCGCCTTTGATGTTTATTATAGTATGTTAGATTCACTCACAATGAAATTACCTCAAACCTCAATCAATGTGCTTGCGCAAATCAACAATCCCCTAGTTGCTGCAAAAATTGATGCTGTATTGGACAAGGCAAGCAAAGGAAACGTTGATTTGGCATTCAAAATTCGTAAGGGAAATGAAATTATGCACACAAATAAAGCTACTAATCTTATTAAAAATGTTCAGAAATATACGCTTGCTGGAATTGAGAATCATGTCAGACAAGATGTGCTGCTATTAGCCGGTAGCCACGATATGTACGTTCCAACATCTGCACTTGATTTTGAAGCTGCGAAACTGGTAAATGCAAAATCCGTCACCAAAATTATGTTTGATGAACAAAGTGGTGGTGAGCGACATTGTCAAGTTGGCAACAAAAAATTAGCTTTTGATAAAATCAAACAGTTTCTAAAGGAGTAATTTAAAATGTACGCTATTCTGTTAGGATTTGTTCTCGGAATCGGACTACCAATCCAAACAGCAGTTAATAGTAGATTAAAGGCGGCTGCTAAGTCGCCTTTAATTGCTTCATTCTTATCTTTTACTACTGGCTGCATCGCCTTATCTCTTCTACTTTTAATCACAAGACCAGAAGTCGCCACAGTTAGCATACACCAGCAACCTTGGTGGCTCTGGATTGGCGGTTTCTTAGGTGCCGTCTTTTTGACAGGTAATGTCTTGCTTTTATCCAGATTAGGCAGTTTTCAGACTGTCTTAATGCCGATAATTGGTCAAGTTGTTATGAGTATGCTTCTTGATAACTGGGGACTATTTGGGAGCAAGCTTATCCCTATAACAGTTTTTAGATTACTTGGTGCCTTCCTTGTCCTAGCAGGCACATTAACTATCATATTCAGTTCAAAAACAAAAAATAAGCCGAAAGTCAAAGCGACTAACCATTATATTGAATGGTGGTGGCGTCTTGTCGGATTGATAACAGGTGCTTTTAGTGCGCTGCAAACTGCAATCAACGGACATTTGGGAATTGTTTTTTCCTCATCGTTAGTTGCAGCAGCAATCTCTTTTTCGGCCGGATGTCTTGTACTGCTATTGGTTGTTATCATAAAAGAACATTCAATTCTAAGACAGCTAAAACTCAATGATTTTAAAAAACTTCCCTACTGGGCCTGGCTGGGCGGGCTCATTGGTGCTGGATTTGTTCTAGGCAATATCATTATCATGCCGCAATTAGGGACTGGATTAGCTATCATGGTTGTGCTAACCGGACAGCTGGTGGGCAGTTTATTGCTTGAACAGTTTGGTTGGTTAAATGTGCCTCGACGATCGCTCCAAAAAAATTCAATTATTGGTTTAGGTGTGATTGTAGCTGGCATTTATTTAATCAAATTTTTCTGAGAGTGAGCTGTATGGTAACTATTGTTAGTCCGTCAAGCTAACAATAACTTTTCCACTATGCTTCCCTTCCGCTACATAATCTTGCCCTTTTCTAACATCGGCTAAATTGAAATCAAGCACCTTATCTATTCGCGTATAAAGCTGTCTATTCCTAATCATTAAAGATATTGCTGCAAATGCATCACGATCAAGATACTTTTTCTGTGGAACAAGAACTTTGAGTGCTACCTTTTTTTTATTGTTTCTTTGAACAGGCAGCTGCGTTAAAGAAACGTACATTCCTTTCTTTTTAACTAAGTTCAACCCAATATCTGTTCCTAATCCATCATTAGTGGCATCAATTATAATATCTGCCGAATCCCGCAAAGCTTCGATCTCTTCAAAGTTATCCATATCGACAAACTTATAGGCTCCGATGCTAAGGACGTAGGCTTTGTTGATAGCTCGATCAATGCCGATCACTGACAACCCATAAGCTTTGGCCATCTGAACCACCATCGAACCGACACCGCCGGAAGCTCCGAAGATCACGATTCTTTGTCCTGCCCTTGCTTGTGCCAGATGAATCAGAACATTATATGCTGTAATTCCTGATAATGGTAATCCAGCTGCCTCGTAAACATCATATTGCTTGGGCCTGATACCAATATGCTCCGGTGAGACACAGAAATATTCTGCATAAGTGCCATATCCCGCGTGGGCGATTATCTCATCTCCAACATGGTAGTTTTCAACTTTAGCACCCACTTTAACAACAGTTCCAACTGCATCCGTACCTAAGATGGTCGGAAACAGTAACAGAACTGAACTATTGAAACGACCCTCCCTGATAGCAACGTCTAACGGGTTTATAGCAAAGGCCTTTGTTTTTACTAGAATCTCACGTGATCCGATACTTGGAATATCAAGCGTCAATTCTTCAAGAACGCCTGAACTCCCATACTGGTTGATGCCAATTGCTTTCATAATTCTCTCATCCTTTCTGGGAAAATAATTTTAAAGTAGAAATAACCAACTCCGCAAATTTCTCACGATCAATATCAAATAAGACATAAGCATTTTTTTCACGTTTAGTCAATTCATAATAATCTATTATTGTCTCACCAGCTGTTAATTCTCCCTTTGTTTCCACTTCCACATTACATCTCTTACCAGAAAAAATCTCTGGTGCAATTAACCATGCAATCGTACATGGGTCATATATTGGCACACCATCAAAGTGTCTATTTCCATGATTAAATTGTAGTCCGTAGAAATTCAACAGAGAACTGACAGCATCAGAAACGCTGGTTCGCAATGCTTTTATTCTCTTCAAATCTTGTCTACGCAGCTCTGCTTTGTAAGCCACATTTAGTGGAAGCAAAACCAATGGTATCCCTGCATCAAACACAATTTTAGCTGCTTCAGGATCGACCAGCATATTAAATTCTGTTGTCGGCTGCCAGTTTCCAACTCCCATCCCCCCTCCAAGAACAACTAATCTTTTAATCGATCTTTTCAGTTCTGGATGAATTGATAAAAACAATGCGATGTTGGTACAAGGACCAGTTACAACGATCGTAATAGGTTCACTTTCCTGTCGCAACACATTCGCAATCAGTTCAATTGCAGGAACAGTTTGGATAGGGAAATCAGGTTGGGGCAAGTCAGCTCCATCAAGACCAGAAATACCATGCATTGTCACACCCGTTTTTAACTCTCGCATCAAAGGTTTTCTATTCCCTGATGCCACTGGGATTTCCTTCTGGCCTAAAAGTGTAAGTATCCGCATCGCATTATTTAATGTTCTAGAAGGCAGTTGATTCCCCGCGGATGTCGTTACCGCTTTTAAATCTATTTTTGGCGATAGAACCGCCATCACTAAGGCTATTGCGTCATCGTGTCCCGGATCACAATCTAAAATAATTTTTTCCATAACGTAACACCGATCCTTTGCTTAAAATAGCGTATTTCGTTCATTTAAAATAATAATCTAAATTCAAAAACCTTGCTAATTTCTTATTTTATTCAATAAACAAAAAGTCCTAAACCTAGATCAAAGGCTTAGGACCATAAGCCCAAAATAAAAACAGAAAACCATATCAAAATTCTGTACTGGGCTCTATTATAGATTAACCTAATTTACTTAATAGCAGAGGTTCCTTTATATTCTTTATCGTACTTCGCTCTAAAATAACTTTCAACTTCTTCCAGTCGAACACCTTTCGTCTCTGGGATACGCGCATGAACAAAGAATAATCCTAAAATGCAACATGCCGCGAAAATGTAGAATGATGTCGCCAAACCGAGAGCTGAAAGCATAACTGGGAAGAACAGTCCTACAAGAAAGTTGGCAAACCAAAGTACAAAAATCGTAATCCCTGTTCCCAAACCGCGATAACGCGCAGGAAAAATTTCCGAATTAATCAACCAAGTAACCGGTCCAAGTGTACCTTGGAAAAAGATGATATAGATCAGCACAATAATCATAACTGCAACACCTGACCAAGAAGCACCATTCGCAAAAGTACGGATTAAACCGACACAGATGAGACAGATCGCACAAACGGTCAACCCACTGTATTCTAAAAACTTACGTCCTAAACGGTCAACTGTGTACATCCCGATAATCGCACCAATACATGAGAACAAACCATTGGCAACATTTGAAATTAAAGCTGCCTTGGAACCAAACCCACTAGCTTCGAGAATTTGTGTGCCATAATACATTACCGAATTTATTCCCGCAAATTGTTGGATTACGCCTAATGTTGCTCCTGTAATAACAATTTGCAGTATCCATGGTTTTTTAAAATCTGCTAAAGATGCAGCTTTTTCTTCCTGTTCCTTATCTTTTCGAATAGCATCTCTAATCTCTTTCATCTCTAAATCAGCTGTCTCATTTGATCGAATGCGGACAAGTGAGTTAAACGCATCTTTATAACGTCCATGGGCCGCAAGCCACCGTGGAGTTTCTGGGACAAAAAACATTCCGATCCACAACAAAATACCTGGAATTGTTGCAACACCCAGCATTAGACGCCAGATAGCCGCATTGCTTCCAAAGACACTGCCTAACCAAGCATTAACACCAAAAGATAAAAACTGTCCAAATACGATCATCAATTGATTCATCGAAACCATTTGACCACGCATATGCGCGGGAGCAACTTCAGCTAAAAATAACGGTACGTTAGCTGAAGCCGAGCCCACTGCTAAACCTAATATAAAACGAAAAACTAGTAATATTCCAGAACTGGGAGCCCATGCACAACCTAACGCTCCTAAAGAAAAGACAGCTCCTAACCAGAGTAAAATACGTTTGCGACCCATCCGATCACTAAGCGGCCCGCCAAGCACAGCCCCAAAGGCTGCTCCGAGCGTCAATCCACTTGAAACAACCCCTTGATTAAACGGAGAAAGCGCCAACTGACTCTTAGCAGACATAAAACCAAGTGATCCATTGACTACCGCAGTATTGTATCCAAACAGCAATGACCCCATACACGTAATTAATGCAATGAACCACATATATCCGCGCCGTTCGCTTGGGCGACCAGCTGTATCAACACCTTTATCCATTCCAACTCCTCCTCATCCCTCAGATATCAATCTGGTCCTAATTATTATTCTTTGTAGAATTTAGGACTTTCTGGGATATCAAGGTCTTGTGTTTTTCCGCCTTCTTCAATCGATTTCAAAGCCGCATCGGCAGTAACTGCAGCAACATAGCCATCCCATGCTGATGGTCCCGCCGGCGACTTGTCTTCAGAAACATGTGCAATGAAATCACGGAATTCAATATCATATGCACTTTCAAAACGAGCTTTCCAATCTGTCAGAATTTCTGTACTGTACTTGGCATTTTTCCGCAAAGCTACTTGTGGAACAGTTGGCAATTCTGCAACCCCTTCTTCTCCAATTACATCACACTTTATGTCATACCCGTACTGACAGCGAACAAAAACTTCAACAGAGATGTTAATACCACTCTTGGTCTCCATTACCACAATTTGCGGATCGCGAATGTCTTTGTTTTGAACATGGCGCGTCTGTTTTGGCAAATAAACCTTGATGTTCTTATAGTCATCATTTAACAACCAATGCATAACATCAATTTCATGAATTGCTGTCTCAATAATTGAGCGTGTTGAGTCATATTCTTCAGGTTGTGTCTGGTTATAGTGACGGCAATCTGCCATTAAAGGTGCACCGATTTGACCACTGTCAATAATGTTCTTCAATTGAACATATTCAGGTGCATAGTGGCGCATGAAACCTACTTGCAGCATTCTGCGACCATGCTTTTGTTCTTCTTCTACAACATCCATACATTGTTTTGCATCTAATGCTAAAGGTTTTTCACAGAAACAGAATTTCCCTGCTTTTAATGCAGCCATTACAATTTCATAATGAGCTTCATTGCTTGCTGTACATACCACAACTTCGACCTCTGGATCGTTGATCAGTTCATGGTAATCAGCAAAATCTTTTGCTTGTAACCCTTGTTCATCCAGCACTTTTTGCGCCTTGCCTGGAACAATATCACAAACAGCTGTCACATCAACGTTAGCAATTGTTTTAGTCAAACGGTTCAAATGATCTGATCCAATAAAGCCAATCCCGATAATACCTACTTTTGTTGTTTTAGTCATAATAAAAATCCCCTATCTTAATGATATTTTTTATTTTGAAAATAAATTTTTTTCAATGTAACTGTGAGCAATTTGTGCCATCTCCAGCGGATTAGCCTTTGAAGGATCCTGTTCAGCTTCTATCACAATCCAACCTTGATAGTTATGCTTCACTAGTTCGTCATAAACAGGTTTAAAATCAAGATCTCCATCTCCAGGAACTGTAAACATCCCATTTAAGAATGATTCTTGGAACGTAAGTTTTTTGCCCTTTGAATCCGCTTCTTGTTTCTTACGCACATCCTTAAAATGAACATGAACTACTCGGTCGATATGGTCTTTCAAAAGGCTCATATAATCTCCGTCTGAAACATAGATATGTCCAGTATCATAAAGCAAACCAACTTTTTTAGGATCCGTATTAGCCATCAGACGATCTGTCTCTTCTTTTGTCTGAATACCGGTTCCCATGTGATGATGATATGCAACTTTGATACCATATTTTGCGGCTATATCACCATAATGATTCAACCCCTCGCAAACTTTATCCCATTCAGCGTCTGTAAAAAATGGTTTATCTGTGAAAATATTGGCATTATCCGAACGCTGAATCGTATACGTTTGTTCTGAAACAACTGCTACTGGTGCTCCAACAGCCTGTAAAAATTGGCAGTGTTTCTCAAATGCCTCGCTTGCCTTCTCAATTCCATCACGGATAATATAACTACTGAACCACTGACCAGCAATTTCTAAATTACGCAGCTTCAACTCATAGTTGAGTTTATCTGGTCCTGGAAAGAACCCACCAACCTCCGTTCCTTGGAAACCTGCCACAACAATATCGCTTAGTAATTGCTGCAGATTATTCTCTTTTCCGATCGATGGGATATCATCATTTCTCCAGCCAATCGGTGCGATGCCCCACTTAATGTTCTTATTCATTGAACCTAAATCCATTGTAAATTCCTCCTTGTTTATTTAATTTCAGCTACTTTTTCAACCTGTCCGCTCAGTAAAGAACGTTTTGCCGCTTCCGCCAAGCGAATAGCGCGAATACCGTCATCAAAACTGCATGCAACCGGATGTTCCCCTCTAACGGCTCCAAAGAAAGACCTTAGTTCACGTGCATAAGCCTCTTTGTATCTCTGTAAAAAGAAATACATAGGTGTATCTGCCGAAGCGCCTTCTTTTCCAACAAAAGTTGTTTCCGAATTCAAAACATTTTCAGCTCGAGATACGCCCTTTGAACCGAATAATTCGATCCTCTGATCATATCCATAAACGGCTTTCCTCGAGTTATCAATAACTCCAAGCATTCCATTTGCGAACTTCAATGATATAACAGCTGTATCTATGTCCTTAAACTTGCGGATACGATCATCGATCAAAACATCTCCAAATACATGAACCTCAGCAACCTCTTGTCCGGTGATGAAACGTGCCATATCAAAATCATGAATTGTCATATCCATAAAAATACCACCGGAATGTTCCACATAATCCAGAGATGGCGGTTCAGGATCTCGTGAAGTTATTTTTAATAACTGCGGGTCGCCTATTCTATTTTCATCACGATACTCCACGATTCTGTCGAAATGTTTATCAAAACGGCGATTAAACCCGACCTCAAACTTCACACCTGTCTGATTCACCACTCTATATGCTTCAAGAATGTCCTCATTCTTAAAACCAACCGGCTTCTCACAAAAAATATCCTTTCCTGCTCTTGCTGCATCAATTGTAATTTGAGGGTGCAAGTCCGTGGGTGTACATATCAAAACCGCATCGATCTCCGGATCAGTCAGTACCTGATGGTAATCTTTAACAAGAGTAGAAACTGCTGGATATTTTTCTTTCCAACCTTCATCTACGAGGATGTCACAGATTGTCTTCACGGACACATCATCAAATGTGAGCAGATTTTGATAATGAACGTTGCCTATTCTTCCCATTCCGATAATACCCACATTGAGAATCTTGTGATTTTTCACACTTAAATCTCCCTTCTTAGTCTAAATAAATTTATATTATTTAGCATATAAATATATTTTTTTATATTGAACAATCTATTGTGAAATTTGTATCAAAATAGAATAAAAAAATAATTTTCTTTCGATTACACCCACATGTTATCAGCAAAATAGTTAGTTGTAAAGGCATTTATTGAATTTATTCAAAAAAATGTAATCGATTTATATCTTTGATTTGACATTCACAAGTTCTCGTGAAATAATCGATGGGTAGTTAGCCGAAATCTTATTTAAAAGCTGCAAGTTCTTAATCACTCTCAATAAAGCTTTTTCGCACTTTAATTTTGTTAATTATTTCACTTTAAATGCAGAAGAAATTCAGTGGTATTGAACTTTTAGAGAATAGTCTTTTTCCTGATTCCCAGCAGCTAGCAATAAATTAGGCAAACCGGTTTTGTTTAATTACCCCAAAACGTATGCGAAAGAAGTTGATTTTGATGAGTTTCTCAAAAAATAAGTCTCTCGACCAGCCTACGAGCTCTAGCAATAACATCGCTAAAAAGAATCTGAAAAAAATTGCTATTCTTTCTACTTTTGGAGGGCTTCTTTTCGGGATTGATACAGGTGTTATCAATGGTGCTTTGACCTTCATGGCTTCCCCACAGGAATTAAATTTAACTTCTACCGATGAAGGATTGGTCACAAGCGGTATCACATTAGGAGCAGCAGTTGGTGCTCTTACTGCCGGCAAGCTTTCCGATCGTTACGGTCGCCGAAAAGTTATGTTGTTTTTGTCGATCATATTCTTAGTCTTCACTGCGGCTTGTTCTCTGGCACCTAATGCTCTTACAATGATTATCTTCCGTTTTTGTCTGGGTTTAGCTGTTGGTGGAGCTTCTGTTATCGTTCCGACTTTCCTTTCGGAATTATCGACTCCGTCTATTCGTGGAAAACTCGTGACTCAAAATGAATTGATGATCACGGGTGGACAGTTGCTAGCATTCAGTGTAAATGCTTTGCTTGGTATTTTATTCAATGAACAAAGTAATATTTGGCGCTGGATGATCGCGTTTGGCATGATCCCTTCAATCTGTCTATTTGTAGGCATGCTGATTATTCCTGAATCGCCGCGTTGGATGGTCATGAAGGGAAAGGTTGCAGAAGCCGAAAAGACCTTGGTTTCTATTCGCTCTACTAAGGATGAAGCTGCAAAAGAAATAATGCAGATTCAACATGCTTTAAAGCAAGAAGAAGAAACCAAACAGGCAAAATTAAAAGATTTGACGATTCCCTGGGTGCGAAGACTTATTTTGATAGGTGTTGGGATTGGAATTATGCAGCAGATAATTGGGATAAATATCATGATGTACTATGGGACAACTATCCTAATGAAATCTGGTTTTGGACATCAGTCAGCTCTTGTCGCCAACATTTTCAATGGTTTGGTCTCTGCAGTAGCTACATATGTCGGCATGCACCTAATGAACAAAATTAACCGCAGAAAGATGCTTCTCACTGGCATTACTGGAACTGGATTATCCTTAATGGCAATAGCACTAGTCTCTGCCTTTTTAGCCAATTCAGCTCTCTTACCATATTTTGTTATCTTGACAACGATGATTTTTCTTGGATTCTTCCAAGGATGCATTTCACCGACGACATGGCTGCTAATGTCAGAGATCTTTCCGCAAAACTTACGTGGGCTTGGCATGGGGATCTCGACTTTCTTTCTCTGGTTAAGTAATTTTCTGGTAGGATTTGTTTTCCCAATTCTATTAGCCAATATTGGGTTATCAACAACCTTTATCGCTTTTGTAGGCTGCAACTTGCTTTCCTTTTGGTTCGCGTGGAAGTTCGCGCCCGAAACACGTGGAAAAAGCTTAGAACAGATTCAATTAGAATTTCAATATGGTCAAAAAACGGGTATTGGACCCGAGCAACACTAAAAAAACACTAGGAGGTTCTTTTTTATGAAAAAAATAAATGTTGGAATTATCGGATTAGGTCGAGCAGGTCAAATGCATTTGCACAATTTAATGACACTGCCGGAGGTTAACATTGTTCAACTAGCGGATGTTTTCATTGATAAATTTTCTGACAAGCTAAACGAGCTCGGTTTTACTAATCTGACCACCGACTACCATGATTTATTGAACAATCCTGAAATTGATACCGTTTTTGTGTTCACATCAACAGATACTCATGAACAGATTGTGACCGATGCTGCTAAAGCTGGAAAAAACATTTTCTGTGAAAAACCCTTGAGTATGAATACTATTGAGAGCGCCAGCGTAAACGTTTTGAAAGAAGTCAAAAAAAATGGCGTTAAACTGCAAATGGGTTTCAACCGAAGAATGGATCCGCAGTTCCGCGATATTTATACACAAGTCCGGAACGGTAACATTGGAAATCCTCAGATCGTAAAAATAACTTCGCGTGATCCTGATTTGCTGCCGCATGACCTAATTCAAAGAATTGGCGGCCTTCTCTTTGATTTTACAATGCACGACTTCGATATGGCTCGTTACATGATGAACAGCAATATCAGTGAAGTTTACGCTAAAGGCGGCACCCTCATCGATCCAACCTTAAAGGATATCAATGATATCGATACGCTCGCACTTGTTCTTCAATTTGAAAATGGGGCTTACGGATTAATTGATAATAGCCGCAAAGCCGTGTATGGTTACGATCAACGGGTAGAAGTCTTTGGATCAAAAGGGATGCTCAAAGCTGAAAATGTTAGTCAAAGTACAGTTGAACTTTATAACGAAACAAATAAGATCGAAAGAAAACCACTCCCTATCTTCGTTCAAAGATACCATGAAGCATATATCGCTGAAATGAAAGCTTTCATCAGTTCTCTTTTAGAAGATAAACCTGTTGTTGCCACTGGAGAAGATGTTATCATGGCTCAAAGAGCTGCAATAGCAGCACAAGAGTCCATGAAGACTGGGAAACCAGTTAAAGTCAATACTCATTTCTCTTTAGCTTGATCTAGAAAATGTGGAGGTTAAATATGAAAAGTACAGCTGAGATTTCAGAACAAGAAAAAACGGCAACTCTGAATCATTTCACATTAAGTGATGTTCCTAAATTAGTTAATGTTATCAAGAAAGTCAGTAAGGAAAACTATCAAAAAATAGTTGTTGAAATATATAAGGGATCAAGACTAGTTTTTTTAAGTGCTGGAGACCAAACAACTGCTGAAAATAATCTTTGGGCAAAGAAAAAGTACAATGTGGTCGCCCAATATGAACACAGTTCTCTATACGAAAAAACCGTGTACAATGCTGATAATAAAGTTTTCTTTGAATCCAGCGGCTGTTCTCCGACCGATTATGCAATCGTCGGCGGCGGCTTTCCATTAAATGTTTCCACTGTTGGGTTCAGTGGTGTACTAGTTATCTCCGGTTTAACCGATGAAGAAGATCATGAACTAGCTTATGCTGCATTGACCGAGCTTAAAAAATTACAATGATTTTATCAACTTTAACTTAACTGTAAGGCTGGTCTCGATCTATAGTTAAAAAGAAACAAAATTCCATGGCTTTAGTGGAATTTTGTTTCTTTTTTATTATTAGGGACAATAGGTTGTATGAGGTCCTGACGTGCTATCTTCCGTCTTAGGTCATGCTTCAGCATGTCACAAATCTGTTATACTTATGGCAATAAATAAACTTTGGAGTGATTGTTTGTGAAAAACCGAATCTTAATCTGGGAAGAACTGGATGAATTAATTTCAGATAATAGTCTGAAAAATGCTGAACGCGAACTTTTCATAAATGCCAGAAATAATTTGAATAAAGGAAAGAACGAACAATTTGTAGCAGCACATCTCAAAAGCCAATTATCTTTCCTATCCTTTAAAACTCCGCTTTCTGCGAAAGCCGTTTCTTTTTTTACCGAACTTTCTCAAGTATATCTAGGCTATGGCAGAAGAGATAACATAAGTTTTTGACTATATATCTAACACATATGCTGGCTTGTTTGCATTTAGCCGTTGCAGAATATTGTCGAGGTTTAAAATCTTCGAATATAGTTTCCGCTAACAAAATCTGTGGTTTGAACACTGATAAAGGCATCCGGATCGCCTTCAAGGATCATTTTTTTCAGGAACGAAATCTCATTTTTCTGAATCAACATCAAAAGCATATCTGTTTCTTGTTCGGCATAAATTCCCTTGCCTGGAAATAGCGTTGCCCCGTGGCTGTAATTACGCAACTTTTTTGTTAAAGCTGCTGGTTGCTTAGTAAAAACAACCAATGTCACATTCTTTTGCTGGATATAAATTTTATCCATCACATAACTGGTTGCGACCATACTGATCAAACTATAGACAGTCCCTGGAATACCGAAAAAGATTGCCGTTATTCCTAAAATCAAACCATTCATGACTGTGTTTACAAAGCCAATATCTTTATGGTACTTTTGCTGAATATAACTGACAACAACATCGGTTCCCCCAGTAGAAAAACTGTTGCGAAAACATAATCCGATACCAATACCGATAATGACACTCCCAACAATTGTGTTGGTCAAACGTTCCTGCAGTATCGACATTTCTGGGATAATACCTAGAAAAATAACGTTAGAGACTACAGCTGTCAAAGAAAATAGGGTGTAATTCCAACCAAATAGAAGTAGTGACAATATCACTAATGGAATGTTGAGTATCACTACCAGATTACTGATGCTCAAATTGATTTGGATAAATTTCAACAGGCCATTCAATAACTGTGCAATACCTGGCACGCCAATAGAGTATGCATGGGCGGAGTTTAAAAATAAATTTATCCCTATCGCTGATAATAAACCGTAAACTACAGCAACCAGCAGCTTACGGGTGTTAGAGAGAATTTGTTTGTCCACTTTTACGTTTCCCTTTCGTAAAGATATTAAAACGACGATAAGTTTTCTTTCTTACGGCCGTTTTAATATCAATTATTTCAAAATTAGATCTTCAAGCTTAGTTGGAGCCTGCGTCATCAGTTGATAACCATCCTTAGTGATCAATGCCGTATCAGAATGACGATAACCGCCTTGATTTTCGAAGTAAATAGCAGGTTCTACAGAAACTACCATGTTCTCTTGCAGGACAGCATCATTACCAAACGACAATGTTGGCCATTCATGATTATTTAAACCGATCCCATGACCTGGGCGATGCAAGATGCGATTAGAAAGACCTTCTTTTTCAAAGTAGCTATCTACTATTCTTTCAATATCACTTGCTTTATTACCAGGTTTTAAGTTTTCCAAGAAGAGTTTTCTTGCCGTCATCATTTGTTCAAAATGCTTTCTTTCTTCGTCTGTTGGGTTTTCAACAAAAAAAGTTCGTTCGCATTCAGCTGCGTATCCTTGAAGGTTGAAAAGTGCAATATCGATATTCGGTCCTGCACCAAGTGTAGAATTAACATCTGGAATACTATGTGGCATAAAGCTGTATTTAGCTGGCCAAACTGCGTTAATTGTGCGGTTTTCCAAACTAAAATGCTTTGCTAATTCTTCCGCACCGACTTTCATTGCAATAGCATAAGTATCCATTACTTTTGTGCCTGCATGAGATATTTTCAACGTTTGCTGTACTACATTGCTGCAAATATCTGAAACATATTGCAGTTTTTCTAATTCATAGTCACTCTTGATCATTCGTTGGTTTTGAATGAAGAAGCCTGTCTCCCAATTGATCTCAGGTGTAAATCTAGTTATTAGCAATTCACCATTACTTTCGATCCCCACTTTTGCTGAAGAAGTGAGGTACCTTGTTAATACGTCATACCAGTTCTGACCAGACTTGGAAGTAACATCAAAGTAATTGTCCATCTCATAATCAAAATATGAAACATTGAAATGATCTGCCTCTAATTGTGGAACAATAAACAGTGGTTTCTTATCAGGATAAACTACAAATATGAACGGACGCTGTTCAGGTTTGTAATTAATATTTGTAAAATACCAAATGTCTTCTTGGTTGGTAATGACATACGCATCTAATTCAGCCTGCTTCAAATTATCTTGCAAGATCGTTAGTCGCTCTTTTAATTCTTTTTCTAAAGTTTGCATAGCAATACTCCCTTTACTCAATTTGTTGAAAATTATATATTTTTGAATTTCAACGTCATGATAAAGCTGATTAACCTTTAAAACAACACGCAAAATTAACGAAAAAGTAGGTTATCAAACATTTGCATGTGCTATAGTAGGAAAAGTAGATGGAGGTTAAGCATATGACTACCGATATTCGAGTAAAAAAAACACGGCGTACTATTATTCAAACTTTTTTAAATTTACTTGGTAAAATGCCCTTTAAAAAAATAACGGTTGCAAAAATTTATACAGAAGCTGAAATTGCCAAGTCGACTTTCTACGATCATTTTAAAGATAAATACGATTTATTAGACCAAATCATTCAATTACTTAGTGAAGATTTTGCTTTCGAAATCAAACAAAAATTTTCTGAATTTAATACTGAAACAATTTTAGAATCGCTGACAAATATTTTTTTGAATTTGTCAAAAAATTCTGATGCGCTAAATGCTTTGCTTGATCTGCATGAGACGTCAATTACTTTAGAATTTAGGCTTAGACAAATCACATTTGAAGCTTGCAAAAACTATTTGCTACAGGAGAATTTGAACAATCAATTCTCAATTGATTTTTTGGCACATTTTTACAGTGAACTGTCACTTACTTCTATTCGTTTCGCATTAAACAATACAGCTAATCCAGATTGGATTCGGCAGCAAACAGAGTTAATGGGTATGCTGCAGCAAGAACTACGTGCAACAATAACCTCAGAGCGGCTTTGAGTAAGCGGAGTGTAATTTTAAAGAACAATCCTCGAAAAAGGTAGTGAGAAACTCATATCTGCAAAATTTTACGTAAACCATAATTATCGCCTAATTTGTTTGCCCACTTTCGGGGGTCTTTTGAAACCTGACAACATCTCCGTATATTTATGTTTCTAACATACATTTGATTAAATACGCCTTCTGAAACAAAATTCCATAAAAAGATAATTTTAAGCAAGCAAATAGACCCCAACAATTAAGTTGGAGTCCATGAACGTGTGGGTTGATTAAATCCACATCAAAGGTGCGAACCTTGAACATTCTAATAACCTGACCAAATATTAACATTCTCTTTTAACTAAGTCCTATATGATACACAACTCAACGGTCACAGAATAAATAAATTTTCATTATTATATTTAATCAGTGAATCGATCAAATCATTGTAATCAAAACAAACAAAAAAGCCAGAGAATACCAGCGAAAACATGGTAAAGCAGTGTTGCTTTTAACCATACTCGCTTATATCCCTGGCCTTTTTTATTTTTGAATCGATCAACTTAGCTAGTTCTATGCAATATCTTTGTGCCAAGATTCTTGCATAATTCCTTTAATTAAGATAGATTCAGTTAATACTTTCGTTTATCATAACGATTGAAATACGCAACTTCTATTTTTCCAGATGAACAAACAAGTTTTGTAACTGAACCGTTGCTTGGACTAACGGAAATGTCAATGTTACTATCAAAGTGGTGAACAATACTGCGAATAGTCGTCCCATGACTAACCAATAATATATTGTCATTATTCTCAGCAACCTCGTCCAAGTAATTAAACCCCTGATTTAATCTATTCCAAAATTCTAAATTATTTTCAGCTTCATGAAAAGGATCAGCTGACTTAGCAAAATCACGAGCCTGTTCAATAGAATAATTCTTTATAATCTCTTTAAAACTTTTACAATTGTGAGAAGCTCCAATCATTAACCATGCTTGTTTGGAATCACAACCTTCAAAATAGCCGTATTTTTGTTCTCGAAAGTAATGTAAAGAACGTGGGCTAAGATCACCTTGTGTTGCTTTGTTCTCTGCCACAATAATTTTGCATGTTTCGCGCGCACGCTTTGTATCACTGCTAAAAGCGTAATTAAAGTTGATATGTGCCAAATTATCGCCGGTGGAATGAGCATCAGTACGCCCTTTTGTAGTTAACGGCGAATCACACCAGCCTTGCATTCGCCCATATCGATTCAAAATTGTTTGACCATGCCTAACTAGATAAATATTATATCTCAAAAGTAATTTCTCCCTAAATAATTTGATATAGAAACCAATTCATAATAAATATGAAGTTACAAAAAGACTGTTTCCTTGATATGTTACCATTATAATTCAAATAAACTTAAGAAGCTGTGCCCAAACACAATTTAACACAGCATCTTAAGCAAGAATAAAACCAAAAGTCGATTTCACGTTTGTATGATATCACTTCCAAGAGGTAACTTAGACTTCAATGACCAGCCAGCCAAAATTCATCCTCAATATATTCTTTTCATTAATCAAACGGATACTTCATTCCCCAAGCGTTTCTAACATTGCTCAAGATGTGTGATACATCATGAGAAATCGACAACTGACCATCGTCATGTCCTTGTTCGATATAGCGCTGCATATCTTCAACTTCATAATGTAACGCTTCTTTAGCATCCCCAGCTGTAATTTCTTTTTCAACTTGTGTATGAGAATCTTCAGTGTAAGTTATACTGGCTTTAGTTGCTCGAGGATAATTATTAACCTCAATATATCCTTTAGTACCCGATATCACTCCACGCTTGGGCTGTTTTGCACGCATCGAAAGAGCCATAACAGCTAATTGTTCCTTAGAGTTTTTTAAAATAATCCCAGATTGTTCATCAACACCGGTTTCAAAATATTTTACTGTAGTAAGGGTAACGTTAGGCTGCTCCGCCAGAAAGGTACGTGCAAAAGCGGTCGCATATCCACCGATATCCAATAATGCCCCTCCTGCAAGATCCTTATTGAAGAAGCGGTTCTTCGGATCGTAATCTTTTAAGCTGCCAAAGTTAACTTGCACTAGCTTGATATCACCTAAAGCACCATCATCCACTATTTTTTTTATTTTATTATAGATTGGCATGTGATATAAAGTAAAACCCTCTGTCAAAATAAGGTTCTTTTCTTTCGCTAACTTTTGAACTTCATCAAATTGTTTAGAATTAACAGTGATTGCTTTTTCGCAGAAAACATTTTTTCCAGCATTCAACGCTTTTTTGATATATTCATAGTGGTACGTATGTGGAGTAGCGATATAAATAACATCGACATTTGGATCTTCTACAAGTCTGTCTGGATCACTATATGTTTTTGAAATTTTCTTTTCAGTAGCAAATTTTTTTAGCATCTCTTCTTTTACATCTGCAACAGCATATATTTCTCCATTAACTGCATTGAGTGCATCCGCCATTTCATGCGCAATCCAACCCGTTCCAACCATGCCCCAATTGTATTTTTTCATATCTATATCTCCCTTTCCAAGTTCTCGACCTTATTATTACCATTTATGGTTAAAACATTAGTTACAATCTTGTCAAAATAAGAAGTACCAACTACTCCATTAAACCGACTCAACATCAAATCTATTTCCTTAATATTACCCCAACCCCCGAAATAGCAATCTACAAGAGGATTCCCATCGCGCGTTCGGACAGCCCCTGCGTAACCCGCGGCCTCCCTTATTTGCGAAGTTCCCCCTAACATATGAACGAAGTGATCTACGCTTGATACTGCACTGTCCAAGACTTCCAAAGTAAGTGGAATCTTGGAATCTAACTCTGGTTTAATTCTGGAATAAGGTGTAAGGATTATATATTTTGCCGCTGCCTGCGCGAATAATTTCTCATATACATGAATTCCACCATTACTTTTTAGAGCATGCAACCCGTAATCAATACTGTCACAACCATCAAATGCCAAATCTAAATGCTCAAGTTGATCAAATTCCCAAATTTTAAAACCAAGTTTTTGACAGGATGCCTTAGTTATTTCGGAAGGCGTACATATTTTGATTGGAAATTGAATATTTTCCGCTATTGCTTTGGCTAATTTATTTACATTGCTTCCACCACCTAAACTAACTGTCATATTTGGTTTGATCATCTGCAGTGCTACATCTATAAGTAAAGTTATTGCACTCATCCCCTTCAATAAAATTTCACTTGATTTATTTTTGTGAAAATTATTTTCAACAATAATCTATCATGTTTATATATTATTGTCAATTTTTTTATAATAAGCTTGATTAAAAAAGAGATAATATTATAAAATTTATGAAATACCTTACCTTTTTTTAAAATTAAAGAAATATATTTTCATATAATAAAAAAGAACTCCTTCTAATAGGAGATCTCTTTTAAATCACTTGTCATCTTGATTGAACGAATAAGATGTTTATTCAATGTCTTTTATTTTGGCTGTCTGCAAAGAAACCTTTTTATTTCTTAATTAAATATTGTCATTCTATACTGACCTTCAATCAATTATCTTCTACAAAAGGATATTTTTTCAGAACTAAACTAATTCTAGTCAAAACATGGGAAAATGCTATTCTATTTGCTATTGGCAATCCAATATGTGTTATTATTTCCAGTGTAATTAAATCTTCAATTATGAACAAATACTCAAACTGGGATATATTAGTGTATTAGCACCTAAAGTGCGTTTAATCAATGATGAACTATCACATTCATCCCTTTTTTGTTTCAGCATCACTTACTTGAAGACTAATGCAGCTTATATTTTACAAGGGCTCAAAACCTGTTTAAAAATTAAATTATGAAAAAGGAATGGTATTTAAAAATGGAAGACAGCATAAATATCGTTAACATTATCTATAGCAATGCAAAAAAGATGAGTGCTACTGATAAAAAAATTGCAACTGTTATCTTAGATAATCCAAACAAAGCAATCAATTTTACTATTTCTGAACTCTCTCAAAAAGCATCGGTAAGTGAAGCATCCATATCAAGATTTTGCAAAAATCTTGATATATCAGGTTTCCATCAATTAAAAATACTTCTTGCAAAAGTGGCGGGCGATGAATCTAATTACTATAAAAGTGTTCACGTTGATAATATTCAGCGGTCTCTTTCTAATATAGCAGACAATAAAACTGCCGAAATTGTTAATACTCTAACAGTTCTTTCAAAAAACACTATCCAAAATGTTTTAAGCATTATAGAACAAGCCAAAGTTGTACAGGTTATTGCTGAAGGCGACACGTTGCCCGTGGCCGATGACGCCACCTATAAGTTCAACCAACTTGGGATCTTCACTATTACTTCTGCCGTGTGGGAAACTTCCGTCGCGCAAACACTGAATTTGGATTCAAATGCAGTGCTCGTTGTTATTTCTAATTCGGGAGAATCTCGTTCCTTGCTGAAACAAATAGAAATTGCTAAGAAAAAAAATATTAACATTATATCTATAACTAACAGAGATAATTCACCTATAGCATTACAATCTAACTTTCATCTGACAACAGCTGTTCGTCAGAAAATTTTACAATCTGAATATTATTTTTCACGAGTAGCTGCTCTAACGATGATCGAGGCATTGTTTCTTTTGTTGTTATCTAATAATAAAAGAAGATTAAGCTCAATAAAGGAACATGAAGATATAATCTCAGATAAAAAAATATAAGTAATGCTTAAAAGAGTTCATTGCACAAACTATTTAAGAATATGAAAACGTACTTAAGATTTCTCCTCAATAAATCTATTCAAGCTTTTGAAAAACCGACATTCCCTGCTGCGTGACTGCTATTCAGAATATTTAATTGGTAGATTTTATTCGGCCATCTCAACAATTTTTTTACCCGCAAAGACTTTGCGAGAATAACTAAATAAAACAAATAGAAAACAAAAGAAAAAGTATGAAAATTTTTGCATAGTTTTCTAATATTGTTGCACCTGTTTGACTAAGGCTATATGAAAAATAACATCCAAAACCAATAGGTGCAAACTTCATTAATATTGAAATCATGGTATACAAAAGATTGGTAGTTAACGATAAGAAGTCCTTTAATTGCTTTGCTTTTGTTCCCAATTTTCTAATAGATATTGCTGTTAATACTGAAAAAAGTCAACGGAGGTACTAAAACATAGATAAAATTTAGATAAATGTTCCCTACCGGATATGTGATTATTGAACTCCCAGGATACATGATTCCAATAATTCCTCCTGCAGCAACACCTATTATAAGAAAAAAAAGAAGCTTGATAGTTTGCAACAAATTTCATTTGTTATCTTCCTTCACTTCATAGAGGTGATTAACAAATTCATAAGACAAAGTATTATTCAACAAAGAATCAAACTCATTTTTACCTATCTTTTCGACTTCTTTGAATAAATTACTTATATTATTTCTACTCAAGGATGATCCTAAACTTACTCTCCTAACTCCTAACGAGTTCAATTGATCGATATGTTTCAAATCTTTGTTTAGTAAAATATTTAATGGCCCATTCACTTCTTTCATCAATATTTTTAACTCATTGAATGAGATATTTCCAGGAACAAATACGCAATCGGCTCCCCATGAAAAGTAGTCATTTACACGTTTTATAACTGCGCGTAATCGATTTTCTGGCTCACCAATTTCGTTCCAATAAATATCTGTTCTTGAGTTGATTACAAAATCGACTCCGAGTTCTTTTTTTAGGCTGTTCATACACTCAATTTTATTCTTCATTGCTTGTGAATCAGATATTCTTTTGTTAGGTAGTCCATCTTCGACATTTAAACCCACTGCTCCAGAAAGTAATATTTTTTTTGTGTTTTCGTATACCTCATGATTATCTTCGCTGTACCCTCTTTCAAAATCAATAGATAGCGGAATATCGATTTTGCTGGTAATTCGTCTAACAGTTTCTAGCAAAATACTAAACGGTAATTTTTCACCATCAGAAAATCCATTCGCAAAAGCGATTCCTGCACTAGTAGTAGCAAGAGCTTGAAAACCTTTTTTTTCAAAGATTTTCGCCCCTCCAGCATCCCATATGTTTGGCAAAACGAATAATTTGTCTTGTCTATGCATCTCCTGAAATTTTTTTGCCCTGTCTTTCTGATTTTGAGTGATATTCATTTGATTCATCCTCTTTTCTGATATGATAGTTATAAATTACCATAGAAATACTTTGATGACGCTCAAAGTATAGAAAAGAGATGAAGCAAATGAATGGTCTCCCAAATCTGACAGAAACAATCCAAGCTATCGGTGATCCTACCAGACTAGAGTTACTAACTGTCATGATTGATAACCGCTATTATACAGTTACTGAGCTTTCAAAAAGAACGCATGTCTCTCTTAGTACCACATCGTATCATTTAAAAAAGCTTTCTAATATGGAATGGATTGATACTTATAGGCAGGGAAAAAATGTCTATTACGGACTGATCAACAATTATATTGCCGATATAATAGAATTACTAATGACAATTTCTGCTCCAAAGAAAGTTAATTCATATAATCAAAAAATAGAGTATCTGGAAATAAAAAGGGCGCGCACTTGTTATTCTCATTTAGCAGGTGAACTTGGCGTGGGGTTGCTTGATTATATGATAGAAAATCGCTATTTAGAAAGAAAAAATCATGATGTTTCCGTGACTGAAAATGGCAAATTCTTTTTCAGAGGTATTGGTATTGAAAATGCCGAATTACTAAATAGTAAACTTTGTATGGATTGGAGTGAACGAAGATTTCACCTCGCGGGAGAACTAGGCTTGAAAATTTGTGCAGCTTTTCTGCGACAGGGTTGGATCGTAAACTCTACTAAAAACAGGAGCGTCATTTTATCAATGGTTTCTCCCGAATGGTTGAAAGCGCTTTACAAAAGCTAAAAAATTAAGCATATATAATAATATTAATGTTAGTGCATTTGGGTATCTATTAGAGTGACTTATACGACAATTAAACACATACATTTTTCAAAGAATTATAACGAACAGAATTAATATAAAACATTTCATTGAACAAAAAGGCAAGTCCGTGACATAACTCGAATTCCATAAGAAAATAAGGAACCAACTGAACATGTACTGGACATTTTTTGGTCATCGTTTAAAAAGAAACATCTCGTCGCTAAATAGATATCTTTCAACGTAGTTTTAGCTAATGGGTGCAGAATTTGCGGCTTGCAATTCCTTGAGCTGATCCTAAAATTTTTGCTTTTCGCAATTTTAACATTACCCTGCGTACCATGGTCGGATCTGTATTAATACTTTTATTCTCGTCGCTTGCATGCAATACAATATAGAATATGAGATGTATCACATCACTTAATTGGGTCTTAGCCATGCTTTCACCCTTTTTCTTGGTATGATGTGTATTATTGTCGCACACCTATTGATTACAAAAAGTTTGTTAAATTCAAATAAATGATCTAACATAATTAATCTTGCTTTTTACGGCATACGAACCTAGTTACTACATGATAAAAATCATGCAAGATCATTTGTTTAATTTTTTTTGATAGTTGTATATCTAATCGTTTTAAGCGTATATTTGACGTAACTCTTAGACATTTTATACAATAGTTTATGTACAAATAGCATTATATAAATAAGGAATAGACCTACCAAAAAAGTTAGCAAATAGCAAAACGCTTCAGCAACACCTTGTGGATGATAGCTAAACAGGACAAAATTTAACTCTCCAACATTAAATAACCACATGTAAACCGCATAAAGAGGCCCCCAAACAAGACATCCAGAAATCATCCAGCCGATCAATAAAAGAAGTAAAGTTCCAAATCCAACAGTCGCTATTAACAAAAAATCAAACACAACATTTCCTAGGATAGCAAAAAAATTAACTTTTCTTTCTGTGATCGATTCTTGTCCAATTAATTCAGATATTGATATTCCATACAACATCGATAAATCGTGTAAAACTGTTAAAGAAGGCTCGCGAGAACCTGTTTCCCAACGAGAAACCGTTTGTCGTGTAACGAATAAAGAGTTGGCCACTGCTTGCTGAGTTAACCCCGAAACTTCACGTGCACACCTTAATCGCTTGTGTATTTCCACAGTTTACCTCCTAAAGGTTGCTAATTGACACTAGCGATTAATCATTTCCTTTTTCCATAGATAAATAATACTTGGCAAACAGATATTTAGCAATAGTAATAAACGAACCGCTAACAAATAAAGCAACCACTATCCCCAAGATGCCAGGAATTGATAAGTTTGACTCTTGGCTAATGAGACTTTCACCAATATCCCAAAGTGAATGTAAAAGAATGACGATCCATAAACGCTTAGTAATCAAATAGATAACACCCCACAAGACTCCCATAGCTGAGACATCAATTGCGATCGCGATTGATGTTAGCACTGATTCTCCAGCAAAAACACCACTAATATGTGCTAATCCAAAAATAATTCCTTGGAGAACAAGTGCTTTCCATACACCATTTTTTTCATTACGATATAATTTTAAAAGAACATTTAGAATGAGTCCACGTACCAATATTTCTTCGATTAAGCCAGCATATATACCAATTAAACTACCTTTAACTGTCAACTGCCAAGTATTTAAAGGATGTAGCCAAATACCCGCATCAAAACACAACAGCATGATATGAAAAAATATAATAATTGACCACCAGCTTAGCGAAAAATTTCTGCTTTGATTCGTTGAATCAATTGTCGTTTGATGATTATTAATACGTATCTGTTTATTAATTAATCCAATTCCCAGCAAAATGGCAGCTATCACACTTCCAATAAAACGAACTGTGCTTGAACCTGTGGCGAAACCATTGATCAAGGAAATAGAAATTCCATTAAAAAAGCCACTAATTACCAAAAGAACTAAAATACTTTGAAAGAAAATCCAAAAATGATTTTTACCAAAATGAAATGACCAAAAATGAATCAATGGACAACAAAAAAGAACCACTAAAATGACAGCTATCGGCGTTGATATCAATTTGATCCCATCAATCTGTAGGGGAATTAACAACAAATTCCAAGAAATAATAATCAAAATAAAATTAAAAAAATTGGCTACTTCAGATTTATATCGTCTCGTATACCAATTATTCTGTTTGAAAATATTGAATTTCATTCCAAACACCAGCACGTAAGTGATTCCCAACACACCCAATATACTTATGGTGGAATATGGATGTGATGTTATAACTAAAATTGAAAATATGACAACAGTAATTTCCGATATTGTGTATGCTAGCGACCAATGAACAACTTTACTTCTTTTCATAGTAAAACCACCTCAGTAATTTTTTAGGAATCGAATAACTCCTATAATAATTAAAAGGGTAGTTTCTCAAAAAGGCTAGCACCATTTTGGTAACATTGCTTTGCACCGCCTTTTTGTAACAAAATTACTTGTGATAAGGACTTGCATAACATAAGTGGATGCGGTTATTTTATATTATTCTAACTAATGCTTTTTTTCACTAATATTTTGGGTGCTGTCTTATCTGGACAATTTTTTCCTTTATGATGGATACATATATAAATTTAAAGCTGGTTTAGCTCTTAACTAGACTAGCTCACTAAACTTAATCAAATGTACCTTTTTATCTTTTAAATAG
The DNA here is from genome assembly GCF_001436755.1 of Liquorilactobacillus aquaticus DSM 21051. Taxonomy (GTDB): domain Bacteria; phylum Bacillota; class Bacilli; order Lactobacillales; family Lactobacillaceae; genus Liquorilactobacillus; species Liquorilactobacillus aquaticus. The sequence continues at coordinate 9,949 of NZ_AYZD01000017.1, read as the reverse complement.
GACCTAACTTCATTATTGCATAGCATTTCAACCTCTTTTATCCTTGCTATAGTCAACGAAGAATGTTCTAAAATATAATCATCTAAATATCCTGGATGGCATATCATCATTGGTATATTATCAACCGAACTTATTTTGATACACTTTTTTACTGTTTCAAACGGATTATAGTTTTGCTGCATGCTCTCCATTATTGGTTGTAATTGATATTCTTTAAATTCCAATTGTGTATTACCACTAGAAAAACCGAGAAAAGGTACATTATGACATTTAGCTACTAACTGTAATCCCTTGACAAAATTCTTACTTGCTACTGCATGACCTCCCAAAAAAACAGGCCTTCTACCAATCAATTCGATAAATTTTTGATATTGAGCTTCTATTTCTAATATAACTTCATTAAGTACTACAAAATCTTGGGAAGAATTACGATAGGTCTTAGACGATTTAAAATTACCATCTTTTGTAGTTACACTTGGAATTAGCCTAGGATTTGTAAGTGGTTTACCTGTACAAATGACAGTATGCAACCCAAGATCTACCCCCGTATTCTTAACCAGTTCAATCCCTTGTTTAGAAAACTGTGTATTCACCATTACACAAACGTTGTTTACCACTCCTTCAACAACAGCATCATAAATTCCATAATTAACTGCTCTAGAATATCCCAAGTCATCTGCTCTAAGAATTAACTTTTTCAAGTCTTCTCTCCCTTTTCATTTTTGTTTTGAAATTAAAATGCAATTTATTTTCTGTATCTAAACCCAATATATACGTTGCTATTGCTGCAACAGCAAATGCAATTACTCCACTTAATATTCCATTGATAATATTCGTTGTTGTGCCCCCCACATATCTTGAAAGTGCCAAAAAGTTAGCAATTGGTACAAGCACGTATGCTGTAAGATGAGTCGCCCCAGCATATAAACCTCCAAAAAAGCCACCAATCATCATACCAATAAATGGTTTTTTGTAACGGATTGCAATACCATATAGAGCTGGTTCTGTAACTCCTCCAATTATTCCGGCAACTAAATAACTAAGTGCTAAAGAACGCTCTTCTTTATTTTTTAAACGTAACGCAGCACCTAAGCACATCCCCGACACAGATAAACTTGCTGCCGCTGATCCCAGACTTACAAAGTTATCATATCCTTTTTGAGCAAATAATAGCATCATTGCACTTATCATGACCAAATGCATTCCTGTAATAACCAATAGTTCCCAAAAAGCCCCTATAAGAGCAATCCCAATAATCGCCGGAAATCCGCCCATGCGACCAAATGCTAAGATCCCATTACAAATATAATTCCCTAGAAATCCCCCCAACGGTCCTATAAAACATAAACTGATCGGTAACATAACAAAAATTGTCAAAGTTGGAGCAAAAACCGTTCTTATAGACGAATGAATTTTCTTATTAAAAAATTTTTCGACATATGACATGATCCATACCGAAAGTAATATTGGAACAACGGTACTAGAATAATTTACCAATTGCATTGGGATTCCAAAGACTGTAAATGCTTTTTTCGCATTCACTATATTTGTTAAATTGGGATCAAGCATAATCGCACCTAAAAACATGCCTAGTATAGGGGAAGTCTTAAACTGCTTTGCCGATGTATAACCAATAATAATTGGGAAGAAATAAAAACCTGCATCTCCCACAAGAGAAAACAATTTATAAACATCACTATTTTCGGAAATAACATTAAACATATTCGGTCCAAGAACTGCTACAAGCATTTTGAACATTGAAGCTGCCACAAGCATTGGAATAATGGGTGTTAAGCTACCTGCAATTTTATTGAGAATTGTTGACCCGACGCTTTTCCATGTCATTTTTACTTTTTCTGTATTTTGAGCTCTTTCTTCAACTATTGGTTTATCCTGTTTTAAGTTACCTGACGCAACAACTTCGTCATAAACCTCATTGACCGTCTGACCTATGACAACTTGGTATTGACCTCCTGCGCGCATAACCCCCAGTACGCCCCTGATTTTCTTAACTTCATTGTCATTCGGAAAACTCATATCTTTAAGGTTAAAGCGTAATCTAGTCATGCAATGAGTCACACTGGCTACATTTTCCTTCCCACCTATTTTCTTTAGGATTTCAACACCCATTGTTTTAAATTCATCTTTTTTTCTTTTCATAATTTACTCCTTATTATTCAATGACTTAACAACTATTCTTTTGACATATATCATTAGGTAAAACATTTCATCATCCGTACTTTTACTATTTAATATCTCATCGATCATTACTACTATCTGTTTAGTACATTTGTATATTTTAGGAGACTCTTGTTTAAACGTTCTTATCATAGCGATACTTGCTTCATCCACTATTTGTTTATTTTCCGAAATTCTTATCAAATAGTAACGCAAATGCATTATGAAACGATTATATGAAAATCCATTTTGATCGATTCTTATGTTGAAATAACTTTCAACATAAGAAATAGCTTTTACAGATATCAAATTAAATGTATTATCTGTTATTGATGGAATATTAATAACTTGTGAATTAATAAAATGCATTGCGATTGCTGTAATTTCAGTTTGAGGCAAGTTAACATCTAACTCTTTCTCGACTAAATTAATCGCCATTCTTCCAGCTTCAAATTCTTTAGGATAAAGCTGTTTGACATCATAAGAAAAAGGTAACGTTAACTCTTTATAATTTTTCTGTCTAATAATTGCAAAGTTTATATGATCTGCTAAACTAAAAATTACATTTGGATTCAGTTCATGTGATAGTATTTTCTGAGCTTTATTTACTATTTGTGCACTAACATCAAATATTTTCTCTGGTATTTCCTTCAATAATTGAAAATTATGAGTATTCAAGCGATAAAACGTCATTGTAATCTTTCTTAGGTCTTTTATTTCATATGGCATTTTGCAAAAACCAATCCCACTTCCAAATGCCACTAATTCATCTCCATTACCATCCACACAAACAGCAACGTTGTTGTTAATCTTTTTTACCGCTTTCATTTTTCATCACTTCCTTACACTTTGCTAAGAATTTTTATTCTCTTAATAAAATATTTTTCGCAGAAATTAACGTGCCAAAATTTTCTGTCAATTCTACTTCCTTGTTGTATCCGCCCGTGAAAATAGTCATAACTGTCATATCTATCTTCTTACTATCCATAAATTTCTCATCAAAGGATAGCAAAGCATCGCCTCTTCTAACCTTTTGTTGTTTTTTAACGAATGTTTCAAAACCCTTACCATTCAATTCAACTGTATCTATACCAACGTGAATCAAAATATCAATTCCACCTTCAGTTGTTACCCCTACTGCATGTTTAGAATCTGGTAGAGAAACTATTGTTCCAGCAACTGGTGAAAAAACCGTAGTGGATCCTTTAGAGGGAACTATTGCAAAACCGTCTCCCATCATTTTTGTTGAAAATACTTGATCTTTTACACTTTCTAACTTAGTTAATACCCCAGTTATAGGACAAACAACCTCTAAAACTTTATTTTTATTAAAAAAATTAAACATATTATCTTCCTCCTAAACAAAAAAAACTCCTTGAAACATTTCCACAAAAATGGCACAGTCAATCTGTCCACTTTCACGGTAATGCCTCAAAGAGTTACAATCCGTCTTATTGATTACGTTTACATTATAAATTGTCCGAGACTTTTAAGCAAGCTTTTTTTCAAAATTCATCAACTTCTTTATCTCGGACTTTTATTTATATAGCATCTATATTATTTTTTTAAATTAAATTTTTATACAATTAAGTGTTAAATCACTTATTATAGGAACTTGCGTAACATAAGTAAGTACGGTTATCTAAAAAACGTTAACATACATAATAACAACTAATCTGAAGCATTAACTATTTTTTGTCTAAATACAATATCAGTAATTCCCATATAAACATCTGGATTATGTATAATAGCTAATGCTAGTTTCTCTTTTGCACGTGACATGTTGACACAGCTCTCCTTATCGACAAAATAATATTCCGTACCCTTTTTCACTAATTCTCCATATTTATCATATCCAACACAATCATCTAGATAAGTAACAACTTTATCTAATTCCCCACCTATAATTCCATGCGTATTGGTAGACGATGTTATACTTACAAACTGATCTGAACTAGCATATCCATGATTGTCACCAGTTGGCTTAAAAAAATGATACCCCTCGTGAATACAGTCCTTGATCCAAGGAATAGCATCCGCTCCTTTTGAAAAGTACCTAACATCAACGCAATCTTTCATATCACTAACAGTAATATCTTGCGCTGGCCTTTTACTTAAACTACGTACATTTCGAACGAAGGCACTTATTATTGGATTCGATCTAATGTTCTTACTTAAATTATACAAAATCCCTTGTCCATCTTTTTCAAATGTTTGACACAAGTTTAACATCAATTGTCCTGCATCCTTAGGTCCTAACGCTTGTTCCACATCGAAAAAAAAGACTATAGTCTTTTTTTTGTAATTTTCTTTTGCCCAAACAGCTAGTGTTATTCTGACATTACTATGTAACCTCTGAGCTTCGTCTATCAAAATCACATCATATTCATCTAAATCAATGGTTAAACAACTTTTAGCGGTAACAAATTTAACCGTAGAAAATTTATTTTCTAGTTTTAAATGAGCATCTCTAAGCTCTCCTGGGAAAACAAAAAGTATTTTTTTTGTACCATCTACATGTTTAATAAAATCATATGCTATCAATGTTCTTCCAGTTCCAGCCTCTCCTTGAATGCCAAAAATACCATGATGCGAGATACTTTCTACCCTTTTCTGTTGTTCATCTGTTAACCAATACTTACCGTCTAAGAAGGCTTGAATATCTTTAAGAGGGGAAATCAAAAAATTCCTAGAGCTAAGGCGTTCAATGCTATTTTCTTGTACTACAACTTGATCACACAATAATTCAACAAACTGAGGAAAACTTATTTCTTGAAATGCATTTCTTTCATCAATCCATTTTAATAATTTTTTATCTTTTGCAAAAAAAACAATATTCATCACTTTTTGACCTAAAATTCTGAACATTCTTTTTTGTGATCGAAACTTTTTTGAAATATCTTCATGTTTGTTGCAACTATATTCATCTTTCAAATCTAAATTTAACGTAAATTTATTTAGAAATAATAAAACGTCAAAATCAGGTAATACCTGTAAATCAGTCCCCAAAAACCAACCTCCGATATCCTTATAAGACGGCAATTCTTCTAAAACTAGTCGGGAAAACTGTCTGAAGTCTTTCTTTTCGATTTCCTTTGGATTCATTTGGTGATAAATTAGTGCATTAGTAAGCAATTTTTTATTATCGCTTGCCGAAACATACTCTCTTAATGTAAATGGGATCATTCTTTGTTCTTTCCTTTCAATAATTAATCTAAAATAAGCCAACCTCGTTAGCCTAGGTGAAAAAATAACAAAATCTAAGCTACCTGCAAATTATTCATAGTAGATCTTATTTTAATTTTTTACAATATCCTTAAATATACTTTCTAAATTATCACAATCACTTTCTTCATTTACTATAATTTTATTTTTATTTTCAGTATAAGCACTTATTACTTCTTTATGTTCTTTAAGCCATATACTATTGTAAGTTCCAAAGGCATGATATTTAAATGATAAATATCCCTTGGTATAATAGGCAAATCTAAAAAGAAACCTGGCTTCCCGTGGACCTTCACCTTGCACATAAAAATGCATATTTGTTGTATACCCAATTTCATAGTTTTTACGATAAATATTCTCGACTATATATTTCAACACTTTTTTTGCTAAAATATCTTCTCCCATTCTTTCGAAAAACTTATTAAATGTATTTTTATCTCGATCTGATACCCACAATGGGTAATTTATTTTAACATCTTCGTCTGCTACTATATTGCTTGATTGAGCGTTTTTCATTTTGAGGAATAGTTGCTTATGAGAATTTATAGAATTAAACAATTTACTCAAAGTTTGCCCAGCAAATTGAGGCTCTTTAAGAAAAATATTTAGTTTTTCGATGTATTTATTCAAACTAGGACTTATATTGATTTTTTTTAACTGAGTTTCAGAATATAACTTATCTTTTGGTACACTTTTAACCATATCAGTTAATATAAGGTTAGCGAGCAAATCTCTACCATATCTAAGTATAGCTAGTTCCTTACCAGATAGTTTCACCATTTTTGAAGAAATACCCTCATCTACCTTTCGATGAATTTGTACAATATTCCATGTAAAAAAGCCAGTAACTGAATTGGTGAATATTCTTTTATAATATTGAGAATCGGGGTTATCAATAGCCAACCCAATTTCTCTTTTTATTTTTATTGCAATATCAGAATCTACAGAAAATGCCAATGCCCTAGTAACATCACGAACACTTAACGTTTTCTTTCTATCAGTATTTCTATCATCACTTTCTCGCATTAAATAATATTTAATGTTCTCTGCTTCTAGTTGTGTTCTTATAGTCTGCTGTACTTTATCAAAAGTTATAAAATCGCGGCCACTTATATTGTTTTGGCTGTTATTGAATTTAGTAATATTATGTAAAAAAGTTCCACTTATTTCTTCCTCTTCATCATTTTTAAGCTCTATTATCTTAACTAAAACATTAGCTTCTTTCAAAGATTCCAAAGGTTTTTGAAGTTGTGCACCATATTCTCCAACAGATGAAAACGTTTGTGCTCCATTTACAATGTTTGCATTTTTACATTTTAACTTAATTGCTTCATTTACAGTTTTCCCCCCATTATATAGCTCTATTTTATCCGTCACAATTGTGATTCCGTTATTGTAAAACCAAAAATTAGCTGGCTCAATCTCTAACGTCTTCTTAATCCCAATATTAATATTTGTGTCACCTAATGATCTACGTAAATTTTGATCCGTCAATTTATCACCAAATAGCTTCCACCAAGAATATATTTGATCTAAAGTTACTCGGCCATAGTAGGCTTTGTTATCGCTAGTTTCATATTCACCATAAGACGATACGCTTACCCTTTCTAACATTACATTTCGATCTCCACGTACAACATCTGAATATATTCGGTCGATTTCTATAATGTCATAAGAATAATCTTCACTTTCCTGGCTAGTAATATAGTCGTTTAGTCTTTTCCTAACATCCTCGGATGTGTCCTTAACTGTTTGTATAAGAACAAGCTTACATTTAATATCTGTATTTTCTCTAAATATTTCATTTAATTCGTCTACTCTGCGTTGTATTTTTTTATTTGCATCATCAAAATTAAGTTGCAGTATCTTATCGACTCCTCTAATAAATTCTGAAGTCTCTGAGGGAGTTATTCCTTTTTTCCCATTTTCTCTATATTTAGATTGGACAAAGCAAAGTTCACATTTTTTTTTGTTGAAATATATTGCATCTATCCCGTTGTCTTGCCCGCCATCTACATTTTGTTCGTATGCTATTTCTGATGATAATTCATTTGAATAAGTTAATTTCAAAGCTTCACATGCAAGTGCTTTAGACAAAAAGTTTTTCTCTTTTTGTTCCGGGCTTTTTCCTTTACTGTTCATCAACGGAATTACTTTATCAAAGCTACTATGCAATCTATCCTTAATTTGTGAAATTTCAATAACGCCTGCCATATAACCACTCCAATTCAGTCAAAATAAAAGATATTTCTTTCACGATTATTTTATCACTTTATATGTAAAATTAGTTTTTTATTGTTTATTATTTTAAACAATAAACCTTCTATGTGACAAAAAAAATAAGCTTATAACAAGCTTATTTTAAATAAATTATGGTAACCAATAGTTATTGCTTTTCCTTTGTCTTATTGTTTTATTTAGAAACAATCTGTTCTTAGCATCATGAATACTCTTTAATTGATCTCTTTCCTTATCTTTGGATACTAACCTATTTTCAATTGGCTTAATTGATCCTATTTCCGATCCTATCCAACGTCTTTTTAATAACTCTGCAACTAAATAAGTAGTTCCGCTCCCACCAAACGGGTCAAAAATTGTGTCCCCAGGCTTTGTCGACATACCAATTATTCTATCCATGAGTTTTATCGATAATTCATTGCTTTTTCGATTTTTATATTTACTGTGACGTACGGGATATATGTCTTTCCATACATCAGATAAGGTCATTCCGTGCTCATTAAGTCTATGTTTATAACCTCCATAATCCTTAATCTCATGTCCACAAACTGGACAAACATCTAAGGGTATTCTTTCTGGAGTGAAGCTACTAACTTTCTTCCCCTTACTGTAATACAGCAGTGAATAATGCGCTGGATACAATCTTCCCCTGATAGGCATTCCATACTTCATATCAACGGCAATCCAATTTCTAAAGTTCAAATATCTTGACAATATTTCAGATAAACGCACATTCCACTTAGGAATATTCCACAGAAATAGTGATCCTCCGGGTTTCAGTATACGTACTCCTTCTCTTATCCATTCTGAACACCAATTAACATAGGCATCGACTTCAAGATTGTCATTTACACTTGAATTATATTTTTTCCCTAAGTTAAATGGAGGATCTGCAAAAAACATATCCACTGAATTATTTGGCGTTTCTTTCAGTAGTTTCATACAGTCACTATTGTAAAGTTTCCCAAAATCGGTCGTGAAATCAGGTATACTTTTTTCTATAATGCTGCTTCTTGAATCATCAGGACCAAGTATTTCAGTTATTTTTTTGGCATTCATTTTTATTTTCTCAAGTAATTTTGCATCCACATCTCCAAATAATAATTTATATTCAGTTTCGTTTATTTCTAAGAACTTTTTTATTTTTTCTTTATTTTCACCTATGGGAATTATTGAATTATTGGAATAGTATTCCAAGTCTTCCACTGATATCCCGCATTTTTTAGATACTTTTATGCGTTCTTCTTTATTTGTAATGTCTAAAATGTCATAAAAAACAGATTTCATTCTTCCACCTCTCTCAATAATTATACCTTGAAACTCGTTACGGATCCAGTGTGTTTTTATTTTCTTCCTCCCATTTCTTTAATAACTGTCGCGGCGGCTGAGATAATTACTTGTAGCGCTACTTCAATCCACTTACTCATTTTTGTATTCTCCCTTTTTAACCAATTGATTGTTACTATCTAAAATTCCTACTGCCAGCAATTTTCGTTGTTGCGAGTCAGTTATCAAAAAGCCGATGTAACTTTCACAACCATAAAAATAAGCCATTACCTTTTGTGGCAATGGCTTTTCATCAATTGTTGGTACTTGAATGATTTCATCTTTGTGTAAAAGATATGTTTCAGGTACAAGTTCTTCATTTTTTACTTTGCGATCCAACAAAAAACTTAACTGTTGAACAATTATCACTTCCGCTTGCCGTTTATTGAATTCCATCTTCGCTCTTCTCCTCATTAACTTCCTCTGGAAAAACCATCGTTGCCTTGGTAGATTGAACAATCACCCATAGCGTTCCTTTAAACAACTACTTGCAATTTTTGATTTCAAACACTTTACTGTAATTTTTATCTTCATACTTTAAAAACATCTGCTGGCTCTGAATTGTAAATTCAAACCTTTGAACTAAAGCAAGCACTTGATTGTTGTGTCT
>NZ_AYZD01000017.1:0-362 GCF_001436755.1 Liquorilactobacillus aquaticus DSM 21051 | reverse complement strand
CAACAAACCGCTTGTAATTCTCTAGGTACTGTTTCTTTAACTTTTTGAGTATAAAAAATGTTCATCTCATTCACTATCTACCGCTCCAAACATGTTTTCTGCTCTCATTGAAAGATACTCCCCACCAAAACCTATTACTAGATGATCTAATAACTTGATTTGCAACAACTCACAAGCCTGATAAAGGCCTCGTGTAAAACTAATATCTTCTTTTGAAGGTGTAGCTTCTCCGCTTGGATGATTATGTGCAACAATAACACTAGAGGCATTAGACAATATTGCCGTTCTAATTACATCTCGTGGTATCGCAATTGATCTTGAGATTGTTCCAATATGAACTGTTGAAATATTAACTGGCTCTC
>NZ_AYZD01000016.1:45699-96002 GCF_001436755.1 Liquorilactobacillus aquaticus DSM 21051 | reverse complement strand
GGAGACCCTACACATTTGATTCGTCGAAACTTTGTTCAGTTTTCAAAGATCTACAAAAAATCAAAAGCAATTAATATTATATCAACTGTCGTTCAAAAATGCAAGTGTTATTTTTTTACAAATATTTCATACATCTCAACAGCCAACTTTTATAGTATACCACGCTTATAAAAAATAACAACCATAAATTTAAATTTAATAACCGCATAGTAAAAAAACATTGTTGCGTTCCCGCAAACATGACATTTTTCAAAAAATAACACTTGCATGCTGACAGTTTCTTTAAGGTATCAGATAATCTCCTAACATCGAAAAAAAATAGGATAGCTTGCGCTATCCAATAATGTTACTTATTATTTATGTTCCTCAGGTCGAAGAGTCGGAAATAAAAGAACATCTCGAATGGAAGGTGCATCGGTCATTAACATTACCAAGCGATCGATTCCAACGCCTAAACCACCTGTTGGAGGCATCCCATACTCCAAAGCCTCAACATAATCTTCATCAATACCCTCAGCCTCATCATTCCCAGCTTCGCGTTCCTTAACTTGGGCTTCAAAACGCTCTTTCTGATCAATTGGATCATTTAATTCTGTGAATGCATTAGCAAACTCATTTCCTAGAATGAACATCTCGAAACGATCAGTAAAACGTGGATCATCAGCATTCTTTTTTGCTAATGGCGATACTTCCACAGGATGGCCGTAAATAAAGGTTGGATTAACAATTTTATCTTCACAAAACTTATCGAAAAATTCATTGATGATATGTCCGACTGCCCAATAGCTTTCATAGTGAACATCATGTTCATCAGCGATTTTTCTTGCTTCATCAATTGTCATTGGTTTCCAGAAGTCAACACCAGTTTCATTCTTAATAGCATCTACCATGTGTATCCGCTGGAATGGCTTATTAAAGTCAACTTCATTACCTTGATATGTAACAAGACCATCATCTGTCACAACTGCCGCAGCTGCCTTAAAAATTCCTTCAGTTTCATCCATTACATCTTTAAAGTCAAAATAAGCTGCATATGACTCAAGCATCGTAAATTCAGGATTATGTTTCGTGTCAATTCCTTCATTCCGGAAAACACGCCCAATTTCATACACACGTTCCATTCCACCAACGATCAACCTTTTAAGATGCAATTCCAAGGCAATTCTGAGATATAATGAAATATCAAGAGCATTATGATGAGTTTTAAATGGGCGCGCAGAAGCCCCACCTGCCTGATTGTGTAAGACTGGTGTCTCAACTTCTGTGAAACGTTGCCCGTCTAAATATTTTCTAATTGCAGTTATAATCTGGCTGCGTTTGATAAAGCGATCAAAACTATCGCGATTTGAGATTAAATCCAAGTATCGCTGCCGATAAATCTGTTCAACATTTTGAAGACCATGAAATTTATCTGGCAAAGGACGCAATGACTTAGAAAGAAAAGTGATATCAGTCACTCTAATTGTTAACTCACCCATATCAGTTTTAATAACGTCTCCGGTAAAGCCTAGGTGATCTCCTATATCAGAACGTTTAAAAATATGATACTTTTCTTCGCCAATGACATCCTTACGCACATAAACCTGTATCCTTCCGTCACGATCTTGAATATCTGCAAATCCGACCTTGCCCTTGCCCCTTTTTGCAACCATTCTTCCTGCAATAGTTTCTTTGATTTCTTTGTTCTCAAGTTCTTCTTTTGACTCGTCGCCATATTTATCATGCAGCCCTTTAGACATAGCTGTTCGTTCAAAGCGATGGCCAAAGGGATCTATCCCTTTTTCCCTTAACTCTTGCATTTTTTCTCGACGCACACGCAGTTGATCATTCAAATTCTGTTCCTTTGCCAAACTAATCCCTCCAAAAAATCTTTTCTCTTACTATATTGCCAACTTAGGGCACAAAAAGCAAATCTATTTTAACTGCATGTTTCGACGATTCTTTCTTTCCGCACGCTCAATCAAATCAGTCAAGAAGATATCGAAAATTGAATTCATTTCTTTTTCTGTGTTAGCTCCATTCAAAGCTGCCTTCGCACGAGCAGAACGCGGGATGCCTTTCAAATAATAAGCTGCTTGACTTCTAAATTCCTTTGGGCCAACAACTTCGCCCTTCAACAATACTAAACGATGTAAATGTTCTTTAGCAACACGTATTTTTTGTTCAGCAGTTGGTTCAGGAACAACTTCTTCTCCTGCTAAATACTCAGCCGTTTGTTTTACAATCCATGGGTTTCCTAACGCCGCACGTCCTATCATAACAGCATCAGCTCCAACATCCTCCAACATTTTTTTTGCGTCTTCAGGTGTTCTCACATCTCCATTACCAATGAAAGGAATTTTTGTCAGATGATCAGCGACATCTTTCAAGATACCCCAATCAGCATGACCCGTGTATAACTGCTTTCTCGTCCTTCCATGCATAGCTAATGCAGCAGCACCAGCCTCTTCTGCAGCCAAAGCATTCTCTACCGCGAATATATGGTCCTCATCCCAACCAGTCCTCATTTTGACCGTGATTGGCTTACTACATGCTCCAACTACGGCATGTACCATTTCGTACACTTTGTTTGGGTCAAGCAGCCAGCGTGCGCCTGCCTCTCCTTTGGTTACCTTAGGTACTGGACATCCCATATTGATATCGATTATGTCAACATCTGTTGTTTCCTCGATAAAGTGTGCAGCTTCGACTAAGGTTTCTTTATTACCCCCAAAAATTTGAACACTTACAGGATGTTCGCTTGGATCAAACTTCAACATTCCCAATGTTTTCTTATTTCTAAATTGAATACCTCTATCTGAAATCATTTCGCAGACAACAAGTCCTGCACCAAATTCTTTGCAGATCATACGAAAGGCAACATTCGTCACCCCAGCCATGGGGGCAACTACAACTTGATTTGGAATCGTAATATCACCGATTTTCCACTCCATTTTTACACCTCATTTTTTCGTCAAAATTTACTTTTGCAATGATAACATAAATCTAAAAAAAGCTAAATGATCAGCTAAATGATTTTGAGTACAATTTTTTCAATTCATCTTCGCTAAAATAATATTTTTTGCCACAAAAATGACAAATTGCTTCTGCTCCGTGATCCTCTTTGATCATCGTTTCTAAGTCCTTAGCAGCAATACTGGAAAGTGATTTCGCAAAACGGTCTTTTGAACAGTCACAACTATAAGAAACAGGTATTTTTTCTAAGATTTTGACATTATTTTTGCCACATAGCTCAAAAATAATCTCTTCAGGAGAATTGTTGTGAATCATCAACTCAGATAGAGCAGGCAACAGTGCTAATTTCTTTTCTAGTTTTGTGATTATCTTTTTTGACGTTTGCGGCAGCACCTGGATCATAAAACCTCCAGCCAGTTTTACCGAATTGTCCTCGTTTAGAACAGTCGCTAATCCAACCGCCGAAGGAATTTGTTCAGACTTCGCCAAATAATAAGTAAAATCTTCGCCTAATTCGCCAGAAACAAGCGGTACTTGACCAGTAAAAGGCATTTTCAATCCCAAATCCTTGGTCACTGACAAAAAGCCTTTAGAACCAACCGCGTCTTTTACACTCACTTTATTTTTATCATTTAAAGGGAAGTGAACATGTGGATTTTGCAAGTATCCTTTAACCTTTCCCTCTGCATTACCATCTACTACGATAGCTCCAGCTGGTCCATCACCCATAATCTTAACCGTCATTTTTTCTTTGCCTTTTAATGAGGCTGCACTTAACATAGCCGTAGCTGCAAGTGTACGACCTAAGGCCATCGTGCCCGCACTCCAAGTATTATGAATTTTTTGAGCTTGCTGTACAGTCCGTGTCGCATCAATTGCGTAAACTCTTAGTTGTCCTTCATAAGCTAGACTTTTTACAAGATAATCTTTCATTTTCCCTCCGAGTATAATTTTCATATTATTTTGATTGATTCATCTTTTTTCTAATAAACAAGGAGCGGGACAAAACAATTTTACAACCGTTTCATTCCGCTCGCTTATTTTATTTCATTCGTAAATAATTGTCACTTAACTTGCTTAATTTTACTCTTTATCTTTAGGATAAAATGTGACCGTATCCGATTCATTTTTTCCATCAGACTCAGATGAGTTCTTTATATCCTTCTGCTTTGCAGCTTCTTTGCGCTCAAGTGCCTCTTTCGATTCTTCAAAAGTTGCTGCTTTTTCACTAGGAAACTCCTCGCCCTTTTTGACAGGCATCTTACCTGTTTCGAAGAGGCTTAAGATTTGCTTCTCGTCCAATGTCTCATATTCAAGCAAAGCTTCAGCGATAATTCGATGTTGCTCACGGTGTTCTTCAATAATTTTTTTAGCTTGCTCCATACCTTCAACGGCCAAATTCTTGACTTCTTCGTCAATCATGTTCGCTGTCTGACCTGAATAATTAGGCTGACCCGGCATGCCTCCGCCAGCAAACATATTACTTTGTCCCTCGTACTGAACAGGTCCAAGTTTTGTGCTCATACCATATTCAGTAACCATGGCACGTGCCAGTTGAGTAGCTTGCTGAAAATCATTCGAAGCCCCTGAAGACTGTTCACCGTAAACAATTTCTTCAGCAGCACGTCCGCCCATCAAACCAGCAATCTGTTCTTTTAGATCATGTCTGGACAGCAACATCTGATCTTCTTTAGGAAGCATAATCGCATAGCCTCCAGCACGTCCACGCGGAACGATTGTTACCTTATGGACAACACGCGCATCATTCAACACAAGACCAACAATAGTATGCCCTGCCTCATGATAAGCAACCGTGTGACGCTCTTTTTTGCTGATAACACGATCTCTTTTCGCAGGTCCAGCAATAACTCTGTCTTCTGCCTCGTCAATATCAGATGCATCAATTTGTTTTTTATTGCGTCGTGCAGCCAGCAAGGCCGCTTCATTCAGCAAGTTCTCTAAATCGGCACCAACAAAACCTGGCGTTTGCTTAGCTACCATTTTCAAATCAACATCATTTGCCAATGGTTTATTTTTTGCATGTACCTTTAAGATAGCTTCCCGACCTTTGACATCTGGTCGGCCAACAAGTATTTTACGATCAAAACGTCCTGGACGAAGCAAGGCAGGGTCTAAAACATCCGATCTATTTGTTGCAGCCATGACAATAACACCTTCGTCACCTGCAAAACCATCCATTTCAACCAATAATTGATTCAAAGTTTGTTCACGCTCATCATGTCCGCCGCCCATACCAGCACCACGTTGACGACCAACTGCATCTATTTCATCGATGAAGATAATTGAAGGTGCATTCTTTTTAGCGTTTTCGAACAAATCACGAACACGACTTGCACCAACACCGACAAACATTTCAACAAAATCAGAACCAGAAATTGAAAAGAATGGAACTCCTGCTTCACCAGCAACAGCTTTAGCTAGTAATGTTTTACCTGTTCCTGGAGGGCCCTCAAGCAAAACCCCTGAAGGGATTCTAGCACCCAGTGAAAGAAATTTATGCGGATCACGTAAGAATTCAACAACTTCCACTAACTCTTGCTTTTCTTCCTCCGCTCCGGCAACATCAGAAAAACGTACTTTATTCGCCTTCTTATCGACTGGCTTTGCTTTGGATTTTCCAAAGTTCATAACCCGGCCATTTCCACCGCCTTGACCGGCTTGGCCCATCATCATGTAGAAGAAAAAGATGAAGAAAATCACAGGCAAAAGATAGATAAGGAGCTGAAGCCATAGGCTACTTGACTCTTCTTCTTTAGTACCCACCTTGACGTTGTTTTTCTGTGAATAATCCTGAATCTGTTTGACAGCAACATCATTAGTTAGAACATTAGTTGAAAAAGATGTCACTTTACTGCTGCCACTGGTCAAACCGCCTAAGCCGGTAGATTCCTTGACCTTTCGAGCCTCTTTATATGTACCTGTTATCTTATAGGTACTGCCTGAAGGCTGCATTGTGAAGTCTTTGACGTTGTCTTTTTTTAACTCTGTAACAAATTGGCTAGATTGGATTTGTTGAGACTGCGAGTTTGTTTTACCACCAAAAAAGTAATACAACATTCCCATTATCCCAAGGAAAATCACAATATAAAACAGACTATTTTTAAAGAGCCCATTCTTTTTATTGTTCATACGTTTCCTCCTTGACTACATACGCATAGCTTAATTAATATTGTTTAGTTAGCATTATCGAGTAAATCATATCATACTTGACTTTTATTGACTATTAATTATTCTCATAAACTTCAGGTTTTAAAACACCCACATAAGGTAAGTTACGATAAAACCCCTTATAATCCAAACCATAGCCAACTACAAATTCATTAGGAACCCTAAAACCAATGTAATCTGGTCTAACACCCTTCACTCGTCGTTCTGGTTTATCCAGTAATGTACATATCTTAACGGAAGCCACTTTTCTGTGTTGGAAAAGATCTACTAGGCAGCTTAAGGTTCTTCCAGTATCAATAATATCTTCGATAATCAAAATATTTCGTCCCTCAACTGGAACATCCAAATCCTTAATAATTTTTATTTCACCTGTTGATTCCGTTCCATCACCATAGCTTGAAACATCCATAAAATCAATTTCCGCATAGGTTTTGATCTCACGTACAATATCAGCCATAAACAAGAATGCGCCCTTCAACACACAAATTACTAGAGGATTTTTCCCTTCATAATCTTTGGTCAACTGACTCCCAATTTTTACAGCGATATTTTTTATATCTTCCTTGCTGTAAAGGACCTCTTTAATATCATTATTCATATCCTAGCCTCATCTCTATCTTCTTCTCCTAAAAATTATCATGTATTGAATTTTATCATTTGATCGACACTCTGACAAATCAGATTTTTTTTGCCCGATTACCCAGATAACTTTATTTGAACCAGTTGTCACAAGCCAAATCTCATCACGTTTTTCATTTGGTATTTTTTTATCAATCATTATTTTTTTTACTTTTTGATGTCCTACCGCTGTCTGAAGGACATCCCCAAGACGACGATGTCTGATCAATAAAGGTAAATATGTTTCATCGGAAAAGAAAAAGAGCAAATCTCCCGCCGCGACCGCTGGCTTACTGTGAAGAAAGACACCTACTTTCGAACCATCCGAAAGTTCCAGCCATTCATCAAGTTTTAACTTTTTTTCAGTTTGAGAAGCAGTTTGAATCCTATTTTGCTTTTTAAAAAAAAACTCATCATAACGTTTAACAAAAAGGATTCTCTCTCCAAGTTCGATATAACCCTGAGGTTTGTCTTTATTTTTTAGCAAGGACCCAATCTGCGCTAACTGCTGCGTTGAACAAGCTTTTGGCAATAATTGAATAATCATCTTTAACGTTATTTGCTGCCAATTATGATCAAGAGCGGCCCACTTTTTAACTGAATAAGCCTTCGGACCTACTTTAATGGCTGCAATTTTCTCTTGCCCGCTTTCATCAACCACAGAAACATACTGCCTAAGCTGCTCCTCGTACCCAGCAATATGTTCCAAAAACCTGGTGTTTTCTTTTTTTAACTTAGGAATTATCTGATGTCGTAATCTGTTTCGAAAAAAATCATCGTCTTGGTTCGTGTGATCTTCAAAGTAACATAATTTACACTTAATTGCATAATCTCGGATTTCTTCTTTTGAAAAACTAAGTAAGGGACGTGAAATTCGCCCAACACCTTCAAAACCTCGTTGAAAATCAATCCCTGTCAATTGCCCCAACTCACCGCCACGAACCAACTTCATCAAAAACGTTTCAGCTTGATCGTCAGCATGGTGTGCAGTCAATAAGTCCGTGATATTTTCTTTTTCCATCACTTCCTTAAAAAAAGCATATCTAAAGCTCCTTGCGGCCGCTTCAACTCCGTGCTTCGGATGCTCTTCACTTTTCCATTTTTTTACAAATAAGGGCAAAGAGTTTTCCTGACAAAACGCTTGAATAAACTTGGTTTCAACATCACTTTGTTTTCTAAGCTGATGATCAACATATGCAACAAAAATCTGCGGTTTGCTTTCTGCAGGTAGTCTTAATAACAAATCAACAAGCGTCATTGAGTCAACTCCTGTTGAAACGGCCACTAAAACTTTATTTTTCAAGCTCAACTGAATAAAACTCTTTTTAAATTCGTGCTCTATGTTCATCTTCGTTCCGCCTATTCCATTAAAAAAACGATTGTCTCCTCTTGTATTCAAAGAGGCAACAATCGATCGTTCTTAATCTTTTTAGCTGCGGCGACCGCCACGACCACCGCGTTTACCTTCTGTATTACGCTTTAACGAGGTCAAGCGTGCTTCACTATCCTTGAGGAAACCTGCCAATAAGGAGTCAAAATCTTTTGGCTTTGGTTCGGATTTCTTATATGTTTGACTGCGTTGATTACTATGATTGTGAGTTTTTACACCTGTTCCGCTATAATGGGAGTGCTGCTTACTGCCATCTTGATGGTCATGCTCGTTCTTACCAAATTCACGCCCATTACTACTTTGCGTAGAATTTGCTGCTTTGCGAATTGAAAGACTAATTTTTCCATCATCAGCGATCGATAGTACTTTAACTGTTACTTCATCGCCGACGCTAAGCACATCATGAATATCCTTAACATAACTATCAGATATTTCACTTATATGCACTAACCCGTTCTTTCTCTCACCCAAATCAACGAACGCACCAAAACTTGTAATTCCAGAAACCTTACCAGTGACTTTAGCACCTACTTCAATCGACATAAAAAAGTTGCTCCTCCTTATTTTGTATACACTTCAGTATACCATGAGAGAGGGGGTATGCAACAAATATGTTAAGATCTTGTTGAAGTTTCTACTTTCCATCAACACTACTATTTGATTTATTGTTAGGAAAACTATAAATTGTCTCCCCCTTCTTCGAATAGTAATACTTCTCTCTAATCATTTTTTCGAGATAATCTTGCTCGTTCAGGCGCTTGACTTTCTGTTTTAAATTACTTTGTTCGTCAGTAACACCATTTAACTTTTCTTTAGCTGTTTGCGTCTGACTGTTCAAAGAATTTGCCATCAAATTGGTATTGATAATCTGATATCCAAGGACAACAGTTACGATCGCTGTTATCAAAACAATGACTGTGATGCGTCTTCTGCGGACACGTCTAACACGCATCTTACGATCCTGCAGTTGTGTTTGATGCTTACGCAATTTAAAAAAGTCGTTATTAAGAACTCTTACCTTGTGCTCACCAGCCACTGTTTTCTCCCCCGTCCTATTATTTCTTCTCCATGGGACGATTATAGCAGACGATCAGAAACCACGTCTAACAATTTACTCGTTTTTTAATCATTAAAATTTTCTTTGTAATTTTCTGCGAGAATATCATACAGCTGTTCTGCTTCCTCTTTTTTTACATTCTCTTTAATCGAATTTATTTTGATTTTCAGCGTTTTATTACCAAAACCGATCGTTACTATATCTCCTTGAACAACATTCGAGGATGACTTAGCTACCCTATCATTTATTTTAATACGCCCCTTATCGGTTATCTGTTTAGCAACTGTTCTACGTTTCACAATTCGAGAAATCTTTAAAAATTTATCTATGCGCATTTTTTTACCTCATTTCCTATTAAATAATTTAAAAATCTTCTTTCCCCCAGGAATGCTTGCCCATTCTTGTAATGTAAAAAGTTTTAAAAAACACGCCGCAACAACATACGAAATACTGCCAGCAACGACTCCAAAAGCTGTTTCCAGAACGCTGCCCAAGCGCCCGAAGTAAATAGTGTACTTCTCCAAAAGCGAAGTACATCCAAAAGTAATTAAGACCATTACAAGAATACAAGCCAGTAGTTTAAGTAAAAAGTGATCTTCCCGCAGTAGGTTATTTCCCATCTGAGGTAATGTCATCTTGAGTGTAAAACATCCAACAAGCAAACTTAGCACAGTCGCAATACTAGCACCCATAATTCCCCAATGATACACAAAAATAGAATTACACAAGGATTTGATTAAAAGAATGACAAACAGCGCCAAGAAAGTCTGCCAATACTGGCCCAAGCTTTGTAAAAAAGAATTATACATTGTAAGCAGTGTTGCAAAGATAATCGCCGCCATCGAAACAGCCAAAGCTGGGCTGCCCAACCTATCTCCAAACAAAGATATATTTATTTCGGGCATCAAGATCATCAAACCTACGCTTGCTGCACTTGAGACGCCAAGGCATACTCTGATTATCATTTTAGCTATTAATTTGAATTGATGCAATTTATTTTGTACGAATTTCTCGGTGAGCACTGGCAGTAACGCTGTCGAAAAGCTCACTGAAACGACCAACCCCATTTGAATTAAAGGCTGTGCACGATCATAGATACCTTTCCACTCTTTCGCCTCTGTCGGTCGATATCCTGAAGTCTGCAATGCTTCTTTGACAGTAAAAGAATCTACTAGCTGTAAAAGGACCATCATTGCTGCAAACAAACAAATTGTCAGCCCCTCCGAAAATAATCGCTTGCCGACATTTTTCAACTTGTTAAATGAAATTGTATGTCTGTAATACATTAGCCTAGAATAAAATGCACAGAAAAAAAGGCTAGCTGCAATTGCACCAAAGGTTGAACCAAACATTGCCCATGCACCCATGTGGTAAAGTGACCAATTCATCTTTACAGCAAGCACTGCTACAATAATAATCACGGTCACTCTGACAACTTGTTCCAGCAATTGCGATAGTGCAGTGGGGACCATATCGAAAATACCTTGATGATAACCTCTGCCAACTGCCAGGATTGGCATCAATAAATACATCCAGGATACACTCTTAATCAAAACATCTAATTTTGCATCCCCCATAGCATGCCCGATCCATAAAGCACCGAACTGCAAGAATAAAAAAATGGCCACTCCTAACAACAACAAAAGATAAAAAACTTCTCTTGCAACTTCATCCTTTGCCTGCTTCTCTTCTTCTTGAGCTACAAGTTTTGAAATATACATTGGAAAACCAGTTAGTGCAAACGTCATCCCGATACCGTATATTGGATAAATCTGTTGATAGATATAGAAACCTGTATTCCCAACTAGATTTTCAAACGGTATTCGATAAAATGCACTTAATATTTTAGCTACTAGGGAAGCAAATGTTAAGACAGCTGTTCCTTTCATCATCTTATTGACTTGTTTGTTCATCATCTTAATTTACCTTCATTGTTTTTTCACCCTTTGAAAAAACAACTTGTGCTAGGAGCTGAACAATTTTTTGTAGCGAATCCAGTACATTTACCAAGCTGTTTGTCGGTTGGATTACAAATACTACCTGCATCTGACCTGACTTATCACTAATCGTCGCCTGCAAACTCGTTTTAGAAATAGCTTGTAGCAACTGCTTTGCTGTAATGTAGCGCGCCACATCCTTAGAAAAAGTCATAGTTACATTGTTTTTAGTTTGAGTGATCGTCTGAATCAAAGCACGATCCGCATTCATTTTCAATAATCCAATTTGAAGCAAGTTTGCAACTTCTTCTGGATAATCTCCGAAACGATCAATCAAATCAGTCTGAACCTCCTGATACTGCTCTTTACTATCAAAATTTCTGATTCGTTTATACATTTCAATTTTCTGACGCTGATCATCAATATAACTATCTGGCAGATATGCTTCCAATTCAAAATTGATTTCACAGTCCGTTCTTGGCCTTTCTGACTTGCCTTGTTTCTTAGAGACTGCATCTTTCAGCATCTGTGTATATAAATCATAGCCAACAGAATCGATAAATCCATGTTGCTGCTTTCCAAGCAGATTCCCTGCTCCTCTAATAGACAAATCCCGCATGGCTATCTTAAAGCCCGATCCCAATTCCGTGAAATCTTTAATAGCTTCCAGTCTTTTTTCACTGATTTCTGTTAAAACCTTGTTTTGTTGATACATGAAATACGCATATGCTACACGGTTGCTCCGCCCTACTCGTCCTCTTAATTGATACAACTGAGCTAACCCCATATGATCTGCATCCTCGACAATAAGCGTATTAACATTGGGAATATCTACCCCAGTTTCAATGATAGTCGTTGTAACCAAGACATCATAGTCTCTAGCAATAAAATCAAACAAAACCCTTTCAAGTTGAACCTCTGTCATCTGTCCATGAATATATCCTATTCGTGCTTCAGGCATCATTGCTTTTAATTCACTGACAACTTTCTCGATGTCAGCAACACGATTATGCAAGTAAAACACCTGTCCACCGCGTTTCATTTCCCGTTCGACGGCGTCAACTATCAAACCGTAATTCTGTTCAACGACATATGTTTGAATCGGGTATCTATTCATTGGAGCCGTCTCAATTACCGATAGGTCTCGTACTCCTAACATTGACATGTTCAAAGTTCGCGGGATAGGTGTTGCGGTTAATGTTAAAACATCCACTAATGCCTTCAACTCTTTTAAGCGCTCTTTATGTTTAACACCAAAGCGCTGTTCCTCATCGACTATTAATAGGCCTAAGTCTGCAAACTTGACATCTTGAGATAAAAGGCGATGTGTTCCTACTACGATATCCACAGCTCCGGTCTTTAGATCATTTAATGTATCCGCAATCTGTTTTTTTGATCTGAAGCGCGACAATATACCTACATTCACGGGAAATCCTTCAAAACGATTCATCATCGTCTCATAATGCTGCTGAGCAAGAACAGTTGTTGGCACCAAAAAAGCTACCTGTTTTCCATCTTGAACCGCTTTAAAAGCCGCACGTAAAGCTACCTCGGTTTTCCCATAACCAACATCCCCGATCAATAAACGATCCATCGGTTGCTTTTGCTCCATATCATGCTTTATCTCTGTAGAGCTGCGTAATTGATCGGGCGTTTCTGGATATGGGAAAGCATCTTCAAATTCCGATTGATAATCATTATCCTTTGAAAAGGCATACCCATTCATTTCTTTGCGCTGTGCATATAATTCAACTAGATCATCTGCAATGTCTTCGATCTTAGAGGCGACGCTTTTCTTAGTCTTTCCCCATTCACTTCCACCTAGTTTATTAATATGTGGCGTTTTAGATTCTGACGAGACGTATTTTTGAATCCGATCAATTTGAGAAACCGGTATAAAAAGCTTGGCATCATCACGGTATTTAACCGTTAAATAATCTTGATGCTTTCCAGATACCAGCATCGTTTTCATTCCCATAAAACGCCCGATACCATGGTTAACATGTACGACATAATCGCCCTTTTTCAGTTCAGTGTAACTTTTTAGCCGTTCAGTATTATCCATTGTCTGGTGTCTAACCTGGCGTTTGACTATTTTTTTAAACAACTCGTGTTCTGTGAGTACAACTAAGCGCCCTTCAGGTATCTCAAACCCACCTGCTAAGTCTCCTTGAACAATTTGGATCACAGAAGGTTGAAGCGCATTTGCTTCGGTCATAACAGCTGGAATCTTGAAATCATTTAATGTTTGCAGTATCTTAGTGAGCCGTTCTTCCTCAGAAACAACAACTATAACAGTCTGCTTTTTTTGCGACCACCGATCCATTTCCGTTTTCAAAAGTGGCATTTGTCCAAAAAACTGCTGGGTCGTTCGAACTGTAAGCTCAAGTTTTTGTTTGAATTTAAGACCGCCCATTCCTTTTTGGAAAAGCGTCATAAAAATATCATTATGCTTATCGTCTCTTATAAGCGGATGAAGATTCAGTGTCCATTTTTCTCCAGAAAAAGCTGCTCCTTTTTTCAACAACTCAACTGTCCAATTATCTTCCTCGTCATCCATACTTTTCTGTGTTTCAAGAACATGCTGATAGTCATCGACAAACAACAAATCTTCTTCACTCAAATAATCAAGTAGTGTACTTTTTTGAGGAAATAGCAACTCACTGTGTACCAATTCAGCGGGTGTAATTTGATTTTCTTTCAAATCAGCAACTATCTGCTCATAGTGCCTTGTCAACAATTTTTTTTGAGCATCATCTTTTATCCTGCTTAGTTCCTTTTTGTATACTTCTCTAATCATGTTTAATGCATCTGCAGACATTTGACTTGTTACAATCAGATCCTTGGCCGGTAATATAACAAATTGCGCAATATTTCGAATACTGCGCTGGTCTGCAGCATCAAATTCCCTAATTGAATCAACTTCTTCATCAAAAAGATCAATTCTGATCGGATTAGCGCAATTTAAAGGGAAAATATCTATAATCGAACCGCGAATAGCGAAATCCCCAGGCTTATCGACCAAGTTGTGGCGCTGGTATCCCATCGCCGACAATTTTTCTGGCAATTTTTTCAATTCGATTTCGCAGCCTGTTTCAATTCTTATTCGTGAGTTGGACCAAACATCAGCTGGAGGAAGCATTCGCCTTAAGCCTGATGTCGAGGTTACAATTATCTGTGGCTTTTCAGCACTACACAATGCATCTAACGCTTGAACTCTAGAACTTTTGAACTCTGGTGAACTAATAGCAGTTTGTGCAGCCGCTGCTTCTTCAACTGGAAACAAAAATACTCTCTTCTCACCAACTAATCCCTTCAAGTCACTTTCAACCTGCTCCGCATGATGCAGTGTATCTGTCACAACTAACATTGTTTTCTGTTTCTTTGCGAACAGTCCTGCCAAAAAAATTGTTTTTGAAGAAGACAATAAGCCCGTCACTAAATGACGGGCACTTTCAGCAGGATCGATGTTTGCAATCCACTCTGTTGTTTCAGGGATCTTTAACATCAAATCTTCCAATTTCATTTTTTATTTAAACTCCTTATTATAAATCTCACTTATGGTTATACTTATTCATCGTTTTCATAAAATCATTATCAGCAAGCCAACTATCTAATGCAGCAGTTGCATGTTGAATACCCTCTTCTAAAGATTTTTCCTGCTGTGCAGAAAACTTTGAAAGAACCCAATCAACTACACTTTGTTTTTGAGGATGATCTATCCCGATTCGAATCCGCTTGAAGTTCTGAGTACCTAGATGTGCAATAATACTCTTGATCCCATTATGACCACCAGCCGATCCCTTCTGACGTAAGCGTAATTGTCCTACCGGCAGATCCATATCATCATGAATCACAATGAAATCTGCAATATCTATTCCAAAATAATCAAGTAACGGTCCCACACTTCGTCCAGACTCATTCATATAAGTCATTGGTTTGGCCAGCAAGACCTTTTCTCCGTTAATGAATAGCTCTGCAATCATTGCTTCACATTTCGTTTTGTTAAAAGCAACGTCATTTTCTTCTGCAAATTTTTCTAACGTCATAAAACCAACGTTGTGTTTTGTTTGTTCATATTTTTTCCCAATGTTACCCAGACCTACAATTAATTTCATTCTTTATTCCTCCAAAAACTTTCTTAACAATTTGTGAAAAAATTAATGTAAGCATATTCAAATGGATACGAATAAAATGCAGCCTGCAAAATAAAAACGCACAAAATTGGGTAAAACGCTTAACGTCTACCCTAAAAGTTGAAGCACCCAGTTTTTAATAGTGTAGCATATTTTCCTTCGAAATCTGGAAAAATTGTTTGAAAACTGCTACACATTTTTCTGAAAAACGTGTTATACTAACACTGTGTTAACAAGTTCACTATGAAAGGATGAATTACTGTGTCAAAAACACGAAATCATCAAAAAGTTATTTTAGTCGGCGACGGTGCCGTTGGATCTAGTTATGCTTATGCAATGGCTCTCCAAGGTGTTGCTGAAGAGTTCGGAATCGTTGATGTTGTGAAAGAACGTACAGAGGGGGACGCTTTAGATTTAGCCGATGCAACTGCATTGTCTTATCCAAAGAGAATCTACTCAGCTGAATATTCAGATTGTAAGGATGCAGACTTAGTTGTTATTACAGCTGGTGCACCTCAAAAACCTGGCGAAACTCGTCTTGACTTGGTTAACAAGAATCTTAAAATTTTATCAAGTATTGTTAAACCAGTTGTAGAATCTGGTTTTGACGGTATCTTCCTTGTTGCTGCCAACCCTGTTGATATTTTAACATACGCAACTTGGAAATTCTCAGGTTTCCCGAAAGACAGAGTTATCGGTTCTGGTACATCATTAGATACTTCACGTCTCCGTGTTGCACTTGGAGAATTGATGAACGTCCGCGATCCTCGTTCGGTTCATGCTTATATCATGGGTGAACATGGTGATTCAGAATTTGCTGCATATTCTGCTGCAACTGTTGGTGGTCTTCCTGTTTTGGATTGGGCTAAAGAAAACAATGTTTCAAAAGAACAATTGGATAAGCTTGAAGACGATGTACGTAACAAAGCTTACACAATTATCAGCAAAAAAGGTGCAACTTTCTATGGTGTTGCAACTGCTTTAGCTCGTATTTCAAAAGCTATCTTACGTGATGAAGATGCTGTTTTACCAGTTTCTGCATATATGGAAGGTCAATACGGCTTAAACGACATCTATATTGGGACACCTGCTGTTGTTAATGGCAAGGGACTTGAAAAAATCCTCGAAGTACCTTTGAATGATGAAGAAAGCAAGAAGATGTCAGATTCTGCATCAACTTTGAAAAAAGTTCTTAATGACGGATTGAAAAATCTTGAAAAAAATGCTTAATTGATTTATCTGAATGCACTAAAGGCTGAGACGTTTATGTCTCAGCCTTTTTTATTCTATACAGTTAAGTCATTCAAGCGATTAACTGCTAATAAAAATAATTTATTAAGTTTGTTCTTTAGGATTAAATATCTCTTTTTTTATGATAAGATATATGAGAATCTTTTAATTAAATGGAGGATGCCAAATTGTTATTCAAAACACTTATCAAACAAAAAAAAGACCTAATAACTGTTCGCGAGGATATCACCTTGGAACAGGCATTAGTAGTGCTTGAAAAATCAGGCTATCGCTGCGTACCTATTTTGGATAAAACAGGCCAAATCTTTAGGG
Source organism: Liquorilactobacillus aquaticus DSM 21051 (assembly GCF_001436755.1). Taxonomy (GTDB): domain Bacteria; phylum Bacillota; class Bacilli; order Lactobacillales; family Lactobacillaceae; genus Liquorilactobacillus; species Liquorilactobacillus aquaticus. The sequence continues at coordinate 79,157 of NZ_AYZD01000016.1, read as the reverse complement.
GAAACATCTACAAAATGCACATTTACCGGCATAAATCTCGCGGGGGTGATATGACTCTGCCTGTTACCTATCTTTTAAAAAATGCAACCAAGTTTATTACGTTAAATTCTGCGTTTTTTAATGTTTTTTTCTCAATTAAAGATCTTCCTTATATTACAGTGTTGGATGAACATAATTTTTTCTATGGGATTCTTACCCATTCTAGCTTACTGAATATGCTCTCACAATCATGGAATGTTGAATTTGGCAGTTACGTTCTGACGGTAGTTTCATCGGGAGAACGTGGAGACCTTGTTGACATGGCTAAAATAATAACTAAATATACTTCCATTGCAAGTTGTATTACACTTGATGTTGAGGCAACAGAGTTAGTTAGACGGAGTTTGTTCACACTTCCTGCTGACGTTAATGAGCAAAAACTCGAAAAAATAGTTGCTAACCTAGAACGCAAAAATTTTAAAGTCACTGAGATTGAGAATTTAAAAGCGTGACTAATTTAGAAGTATTCCATATTTAGAGCCTTTTATTCAAAAAGCAAAAAGACAAGCTTGAAAGTAACTCAAACTTGTCTTTTTGTTTTTCATTTATGTATACCTGCCAGCCCTAAGCTGACTTTCAAAGCATGGTTAATTTCATCCATTCCATGTTCATCAATATGTGTTACTTTATCTCTTAATCTTTGTTTATCGATCGTTCGCACTTGTTCAAGTAAAACAACGGAATCCTTCTCAATTCCGGTTTTAGATGCCAATAGACCTACATGTGTTGGCATTTTAGGTTTCTGAATCTTAGCTGTGATTGCTGCAACAATCACAGTCGGACTATACCGATTTCCAATGTTATTCTGAATAATCAAAACAGGCCGCATACCTCCCTGCTCTGATCCCACAACTGGTGATAAATCGGCATAAAAAATATCTCCTCGCTTAACATCTTCAGTTGTCATATAAAACCTCTATCTTTTCTTTTCAAACTCCGTTTCGCACTCGCATCCCACAAGTTCATCACATATCTTTTTATTTAACGGTCCCATTTCTTTATATCCAGCAATCAGTGCATCCAAAACCTGATGATGCTTTTCAACATACTCAGCAATCACTTTATCTTTTTCTAATTCCCGACGATCGATTGCATAGAAATCACAATAAAGAGCTATGCGTTCATTATTATCTACGATTAAATCATCCATTACATCTTCAAAATGATAAGTCATCTCTGGCAGCCTCCACAAGCTTATGCTAGTAATATATGATAGCACACTCTCTTCTAAAAAAGTATACTTAAATGTATTTTCGCTGAACTCTTTCCGAAATTCCGCATAAAATTTCATAATTAATTGTTTTTGCATATTTTGCTACATCCACAGCTGAAATTTTTTCGCCATGGTTTTCGCCAATCAGCGTAACTTCTGTTCCTACCTTAACCTGATAAGGAATCTTGACCATAATCTGATCCATGCATACTCTTCCAACAATTTCACAATACTGGCCCTCAATCAGAATTTTGAATCCTTGCATACACCTCGGCCAACCGTCTGCATAACCAATCGGAATTGTTGCTATCCATTCCGATCCTGCAGCCGTATAAGTTTTTCCATACCCGACAGAATCACCCTTATTGATTTTCTTTACTGCAGATACCTCACTGCTTAGAGTCAAAGCGGGCTTAAATCCATCTGGTAGTCTGAGCTCCTCTCCAGATGGATTTAAACCATACATTGTAATTCCAAACCGAATAACATTTCCTCCACACTCACGATGCCATAAAGCTGCTGCTGAATTAGAAACATGAACATAACGCGGCCTTTTTTTCACAACAGAAATCAAAGACTTAAAAGCGGCAATTTGTTTCTCATAATATTTTTCATCAGCTGAGTCGGCCGTTGCAAAATGTGTAAAGACACCTTCAAAGTTAAACTTGTCTTGATTATTATTAAGAAAGCTAAGTGCTTTTTCCAGATCTTTTTTGTTTCTGAATCCAATCCGCCCCATGCCTGTATCCAATGCTAAATGTATCCTTAATTTTTGATCAGTGTCTTTTAAATTGCTCAAAGCAGCTTGAAGATATGCTAAATCTCCAACCGCAACTGAAATTCTTTTTCTCGCCAAAAGGCCAGCTTGAGTTGCAGGAGTAACACCTAAAACTAGAATAGTTTCATCTAATCCGGCTGCACGTAACGCCAATGCTTCATCGATAATTGCAACACAAAAACCACTAACCCCAGCTTTTTGGGCAGCTTGGGCAACAGGAACAATTCCATGTCCATATGCATTAGCCTTCACAACCGCAAAAATTTTCTGACCTTGCATCATTCTTTTTCGTTCAGCCAAAATATTATTCTCAATTTTTTTTAGGTCAATAACAGCTTTTGTATTACGATGATTTCCCTCAACCATTATCAGCATCTTCTCTCATATCTGGTTTGTTTTGTATTCTAAAATTACTTCTGTCATTACTAACTCTGCTGTGTGCGAAATTGAAATATGACTAATTAAGTCACTTGCTGGTTGCATTGTTAATTTTGGTTTCCCTGTTATTTTATCATTCAATACTTCAATTTCGTGAAAACCAGCATGTTTTCCGATTCCTGTTCCTAAAGCCTTACTATATGATTCTTTAGCTGAAAAACGCCCTGCCAAAAATTCTAATTGTCGGCGATAGCTTAATTTTATGAAAACTTTCCGCTCACTAGGCGTCAATATCATATCAATAAAACTAGTGTGTGCTTTCCATGCTTTTTCTATTCTAGCTATATCAGTAATATCAATTCCTATTCCATAAATCACACTTAGACCCCCAAAAAATTTTCAAAAACAGGATTTAACTATGCGCTATACAGTCGTTCATGGCAGATACACACAGTAATTTTAACATACTTCAGCCCATTAAAAAAGAAGCTGAATCTTGGAAATTTCAACTTCTTCTTTGTTTTTTAACTGCTGACAGTTAATTTTAAATGCTATTTAATTGGCAACAATATTCAAAAATTATACTTAGTCCGTTAAAATATCTATCTAATCATTTTTGGAACGAATAGTATATTTGCGTTTGCTTTTTTGGCGTCGATTAAATTTATCTCTGTTTTTGTCTTTTTTTCCCTTATGGTTGCCACTGTCTTTGTGCGAATAACTCTTCTTGTTGTAATGTCCTCCGCCTCGATTGAAATGTTTTGACTTTCTGCGCGGTAATGGACGCTCAGGTGTTATTTTCACAGGAACCTCATTAGCTGCATCTTTAGTCATTTCGTTCAAAAGAGCAGAAACAAGATCAACTGCCTCATATTCTTTTAATAATTCTTCAGCCTTTTCAACAAACATTGTTGTATCAGTCTTTTTAACTAACTCCCCAATATTATCAACAGCTGATGAAATTTGCCCAATAAATGCTTCACGTTCTGTAGGTGGCTTAAGCGCGCTCATCCGTTTCTTTGTCAGCTTCTCAATTACACGAAGATAATCCATTTCATTTGGTGTCACAAAAGTAACTGAAACACCGTGATGTCCAGCACGTCCCGTACGTCCGATACGATGAACATAACTTTCTGGATCTTGCGGTATATCGTAGTTATACACATGAGTAACACCAGAAATATCCAGACCACGTGCAGCAACATCCGTGGCAACCAGGATATCAAGTTTTCCAGCTTTAAACTGTTTCAGAATGCTCATTCTTCGTTGCTGGGACAAGTCGCCGTGGATTCCCTTAGCATTATATCCACGAGCTTCTAATCCCTTAGACAGTTCGTCAACGCGTCGTTTCGTTCTACCAAAAACAATGGTCAATTCTGGAGCTTGAACATCAAGAATACGCGTCATTGTGTCAAATTTCTCAAAATCACGTGCGCGAACATAAAATTGATCCACCAAATCTGTGGTTAATTCCTTTGACTTAATTTTTACAATTTTAGGATCAGTCATGAACTTCTCGCCAATTTTTAAAATTGCTGGCGGCATAGTTGCTGAAAAAAGCAATGTTTGGCGTTTAGCTGGAGTTTCACGGATAATATTTTCGATGTCCTCAACAAAACCCATGTCCAACATTTCATCTGCTTCATCCAAAATAACCGTCTTAACATTTTTCAAATCAACTGTTCGACGACGAATATGATCGAGTAAACGCCCTGGGGTTCCCACGAGAACCTGAGGTGTACGCTTTAAAGCATTAATTTGCCGACGAATATCAGCTCCACCGTAAACTACTTGAACTTTAGCCCTTTGATCTTTTCCAAGTCTGAATAATTCTTCTTGCGTTTGAATAGCAAGTTCGCGTGTAGGTGAAACAATAACAGCTTGAATTGCATTTTCTTTTGTATCAATATGCTGTAAAACTGGTAATCCGAATGCAGCGGTTTTACCAGTACCAGTTTGTGCCTGACCTATAACATCGTAGCCCTTTAAAACCAACGGAATTGTCTCGGCCTGGATTGGTGTAGCTTCCTCAAAACCGCTGCGCTTTATTGCTTTCAGTAAATTATCCGAAAGATCTAGTTCTGTAAATTTCAAAAAAAAATTCCTCCTAATATAGTATCTATGATCAACAAAAAACTATTTTCTTAATGCTTCTAAAACTTTTTCCAAATGAATCCCATGGCTCCCTTTAAGCATGACAATATCATCCGCAACAATGCTTTTTCTCAATGTTTGAATCAATTCATCTTTATCATTTGCTGAATATAAATGAACTCTTGCAGGTGAAAACTTATCTGTCAAACTTTCGGCTAATGCTGCAACTTTTTTACCACATAGAAAAACTTCAGCTACCTGATCTGGATTCAAAACGCTAGCTAGTTCTGCATGCATTTGGTTCGATAAATCCCCTAGTTCCAGCATGTCTCCTAAAACAACGAACCGTCTGCCATTTGTCTTGACCCTAGAGAAAGCACGGAGAACCATTTTTGCCGCAGTTGGATTTGAATTATAGACATCACTCAGTATCTTTTCACCTTGGTCTCCTTGAATCCATTGCGTACGATTCTTAGTTAAGTCGAAGTTTGAGAGTGCTTCAACCATTTTTTCGACTGGAATTCTAAAATGATCTCCGACACTTAAAGCAGCTAACGCATTACCAACATTGTAAGTTCCCAATATATGGATCACAAAATTGTATTCTGGCCAATTTTCCACGCGAAAGCTAGTACTGTGTTCGTCACCTACAACATTCAATGCTTGGATGTCATTTTCTTTTTCGCTCCCAAATGAATATTTTGCCTGTTCAATCATCTTCGCACGTTGCCTTAGTAAAGGTTCATCACCATTATAGATCAATACTCCGTCTTCTTTAAGACCATGCGTAATTTCCATCTTGGCATCTGCTATTTTATCTCTTGTTCCGAAGAATTCGATATGTGCTTCGCCAATCATTGTAATTACAGCAATATCAGGTTCAACAAGCCGACTCAACTTATCAAGCTCGCCAAAGTGATCCATTCCCATTTCAACGACAAGAGCCTCAGTATTGGGTTCCATTCCCAAAATTGTCATCGGCACACCGATATGATTATTAAAATTTGCATGGGTTTTTTGTACATTAAACTGTGTTTTTAAAATTGCTGCAATCATATCTTTAGTTGTAGTTTTACCATTACTACCCGTCACAGCAACAACTTTTGGATTTATTTTATGAAGATAATAACCAGCTAAATCCTGCAATGCTTGCAAGCAGTTTTTGACATTCAGTGTCGGGAAAGATGCATTTTCATCTGCTTCCTTATCATGATCATCCTGCCATAAAGTCGCCACGGCTCCATTTTCAATCGCCTTTTGGATATAATCATGCCCATCATGTTCACCTACTAATGGGATAAATAATGCCCCTTGCCTTAACGTTCTTGTATCAAACGAAACACTTGTGACAATAATTTGTTCCCACTCATCTATTGACTGCACTTGCAGTGCTTTCGCAATCTCTGCTAATCGCATCTTCATGTGACTATCTTCCTTTCTTCACATCAGCGAAAAACAATAATATGTGAAATTTAAATTTTTTAAAATTTCAAAACACCGTTCAGGCATTTACTCGCTTATCATCTTGATCATGAATATCCTTCATGACTTCACCGATATTTAATCCCTTGTTATTGTATCACAAAATAGCATAATACTTTAAAACAAAATAAATAAGAGATAGTATACTATATCATGACCCAAGCCGCCAGCTTCTATTTTGCCGACAAACATCACTTTATGCCATAAATATAACCCTATCCCATATCTTTTAGCATTAACAGAAAATAAGCACTAAAAATCAAAGGTATCCTCAAAAGCCTCTGGAGTGATTACCTCAAGCTCCCATTTTCTGGTATTTAAATGGTATTTCAAGTTACCAACAATTTTAGACTTTTCAATTAACATTGTCGGTTCATGCCACTTTAACTGATAAACAGAATCAGGCGCTGTCAGAACTGGAATAGTAGCCTCTTGCCCTCTGATCCTTGAACTTCCAAAATCAAAAACAACTCCGTTAGCCATTAAAGTAAACATTTTTTTTGCAATATTAGTTGGAAAATCAATAAACTTGTAGCGCAATCTTAAAAAGCTTTTCTTCTCCCTGTACACTTCAGCCAAGTGACTAGTTAGACACTTAGCCAAAACTTTATAAAACTGGGTAAGATAACGATAATATACTTTTTTAGCGCCGTTAGGCAAGGTAAGATAAACATAATTATTCTGCAGTTTGTAATAAAAGGGCGACTTTAGATGCGTATAGGCATGCCCTAAATAGAGCAATTCAGAAACCTCGACAGGCGTTAACACTTCAATATCGTATGCGTTATCAAAATCGATCCATTCCTGATTTTTGTTCTGCTTACTGGTCAGATATTTACGAACTTCGTCTATTCCAATATACATATTAAAACCTGAATAAATATCGATTTCTTGATTAGTATCAACAGGACCTAAGGATAACAGATTGCTAGGCAATACTTCTACACCTGCCATAAAATCCTTAACTGAAATACCATATGATAAAGTAAGATGAGAAACTCTTTCGAGGTATACATACACAATATTGTCTCGCATTTATTTTTCCTCTATTCTACAAAAAATAATTACATTCTTTGCAACCTAGCAATTCTTTCAGAAGTGGGCGGATGCGTGTCGAAAAGATGCGTCCAAGAACCCTTCTTGAAAGGATTAGCGATATATAAAGACGAACTGCTTGAATCAGCTGATGTCATGGGCTCGCTTCGCGTAATTTTTTCAAGTGCACTAATTAAGCCTTGGGGATTACGTGTTAACTCCACTCCAGAAGCATCCGCTAAAAACTCTCGATTTCGCGACAAAGCCATTTGCGCCAATGAAGCTGCAATCGGGCCAAGAATCAGCATTAGAATGGACAAAACTAACATAATGATATTAGCGCCATTTCCCCCTTCATTATCGCGTCGTCTTCCTCCACCCCACCAAAACGAATTAAATCCAATATTGACAAGCATAGAGATCACAGAAACTAACGCAAGTGCCGTCGTTTGCAATCTGATATCATAATTGCGGACATGCGATATTTCATGGGCAATAACTCCTTCTAACTCTTCCCGGTTAAGCCGCGACATCAATCCTTTTGTGACAGCAACTGCTGAATGTTCTGGATCGCGCCCCGTAGCAAAAGCATTGGGACTAGCGTCATCAATAATAAAAACACGTGGCATTGGTACCTTCCCGACTAGAGCCATATCTTCAATAATGTGCCATAGTTCAGGATAACTATCTGAAGACTTGACCTCACGTGCATTATTCATTCCCATTACAACATCAGTCGAGCGCGATAGCATCGCTATCATATAAAAAAAGCCAATGACAGTTGCCATAACAACTCCAGCGATATAACTATTGAAAAAAACATACCCCAGTGATGCTCCGATAGCAACTACCAACAAGAAAAAAGCAAACATGACGTAAATCGTCCGCCGTTTGTTTCTTGCTATCTGTTGAAATAACATTCTTCACGCCTCCAACGGAAAAAATTTAACTAAAAGGAAACTTTTGGTGCTTCTTTTTCTTCTGCAGGAACTTCGAGGTAATTAACTTTCAACATTCCATGTATTTTAGCAATGAAATTTGATGGGAATGTCATTAACTTTTGATTATAGCTAGCTGCACTCGAATTAAATAATTGACGTGAATATGCAATCTTGTTTTCAGTGTTAGTCAGTTCTTCCATCAATTTTGTAAATTCTTGATTTGCCTTTAAATCAGGATAGCTTTCAGCTAATGCAAAAATAGACTTTAATGCACCAGTTAACTGGTTAGATACTTCCATTTTTTGTTGATGATCATCACTTGGCACCTGAGTCATTTGATTGCGTAATTCTATTACTTTTGCAAATGTCTCTTTTTCATGAGCAGCATATCCCTTAGTAGTTTCAACTAAATTAGGAATCAAGTCATTACGACGTTTGAGCTGAACATCTATTTGACTCCACGATTCTTCAGTATATACCTTGGCTGTTTGCAAACCGTTGTATACAGCAGCGTACCCCAGCCCTAAAACAACTAATATTACTATCAATATAATCCAGACCATTCTTTGACCTCCGTCAGCAATTCACTTCTAAAAGAGCAAATTGCTTCAATTTTAAAAAACATCATCAACTATCAAAATATAATAAAAATTGGACAACGCTATTTCCAATAGTTCATCTTTGTTCTAATGATAACAAATTAATTAACCTTAATAAAGCTGTGACACTCATGATTTTAAATTTAATTAAACCATTTTAATTATAAACTAAGTAAAAAAGAAGCCAAAGCAATAAATTGCTTTGGCTTCTATATACAGTACCCAGTTAAAGCTGGATAAACCATGTACATTCCACAATATACATTGGTAGGCACTCTAGAATACGCTAGAATATGTGTCCTGCATCGAAAAGTAAACCACTTGCCGCCGCAGCGAAATGATGAACTAGTTCATCATCTGGTCTTTTCTCGACTCATCGCATAAGAATAATACTACTCTTTTTTTTATAATATAGCAACTCTAAAATTAAATTAATTTTTTATCCATTCTATGATGTGGAATGCCGGCATCCATAAATCCTTTTCCCTTCACAACATAACCTAAAGCGCGGTAAAAAGCCTGTACTTGGTCCTGAGCACCAAGTGTTAAATAGGCAGTATTTTCTAGTTTTGCATCTGACTCAATCCTTTGCAGCAACTTCTTTGCAAATCCTCGATGGCGGTACTCTTTTAAAGTCGCTACTCTCTGAATATGCCAAACACCATCTTGCTCACGCAAGACCCTCGCTGTTGCAACACGAGCTCCTTCCTCATATACGACGTAATATTGTGCAGATTCCTCATTGTCCAATTCAAGTTCAACCGGCACCTTCTGTTCTTCTACAAAAACAATCTTCCTTATGTAGAGTGCATCACGATAAACATCTGAACTTAAATCTGTTGTTGTTTTTATTCTAAACATTCAGATCACTCCTTTTAAATGGTAGTTGAGACTCGTATACTTATATCTAGAAGTCAAAAACTCTGACTTGCGAGGTAATCAAAATGACAAAACATATGACAGACAAGTACCATAACTACTCTTCGTTTTACTTTATCCTAAAGACACTTATCTCAGTTGTTTTTTGGATGTTTACACTAATTATATTTTCAAATACTACAACAACTGACAATAATGTTCGTTTTACACCGATAATTCCCACTATTTACATACATGGGTATGGAGGTGTCTTCAATTCAACAGAACACATGATCCAGGCTGCTGAAAAATCCGGTGCAGCTAAAAAAACTCTGATCGCCCGTGTAGCAGCAGATGGAAAAGTTTCATATAGTGGTACTTGGGATTTTACACAAAAAAATCCAATCATTCAAGTTCTCTTTGAGAATAACACTGCTGAAATACCTGCTGAAGCTAAATGGCTGAATACCATAGTTGAGCACCTTAAGTCAGCCTATGCAATTTCTGAATTCAATCTTGTCTCACATTCAATGGGCGGACCTGTAACACTCTATTGGGCCTTGCATGAACGGACTTCCAGTTCACCGACTTTAAAAAAATTCGTTCCTATTGCAGGTCCATTTGATGGTGTTATATATATTGATGATTCCCCTAATACAAACTCACTTGCTAGTAATGGAAAACCTAAAATTCAAGATGATGCCTACCGCCGATATTATCAATATCGCATGCGCTTTCCTTCAGAAACACATATCCTGAACATCTATGGAAATCTAGAAGATGGAACCAACTCTGATAGTCTAGTAACCAATGTTTCAGCACAGTCTTTAGCATATCTTCTAAAAAAACATGTAGCGTCTTACCAAGAACTAATGATTAAAGGGGCCTCTGCCCAGCACTCACAGCTGCATAACAATTCAGAAGTTAATCGAGCAGTTATTAAATTTTTATGGAATCGTTAGTTTAGTCGTTTGCTTTAATTTGAATTTTTTTCAATTTGGACTACAATTGAGTTGTAGAAGAAATTTTACCTTAATGTGGAATTCAAAGAAAAGAGGCGATGACGATGTCAAAAAAGTTAAGTAAGGAAGAACGTAAAGCAATGGCACGCAAAGCTTTGGAAGATCGCGCTAAACAACCTAAAAAGGCTAATGGGTCTGGCTTTGCTAAGCTTGATGCCGACGCTAAGGGTTTAAGCGACTAGATCAAATACAAAAACAAGTTACAGCTTTTGTAGTACACGCTAACTTTTTCGCGTTTTCTGCCACTTTTATCAGATAAGCCTAAGAATTAGAGTAGCCAGTGTAAAAACTGGCTGCTCTATTTTTTCTATAAATTGTATATTGCAGCTATCTGATTTTTCAGTAAAATTCTCTATACGAAACATCCTTTAAGAGCAATAAACAAATTATATTAAATTTCTTTTGAAAGCTACCAGATTTGTTGAATTGTCTAAAATATCGAAATAAATAGTTTGAAAGCACCCGCAAAATTCAGTACGTGCAAGTGTGCTTCTGAAAATTTTAGCAACCATATATGGGTCATTGCCAAATACTCCGCACCCAAATGCCCCAAGAATTAAAATACGATCCCCAGCTAATTTGAACTGTCGTAAAATCTGCAAAATTTTTTTTGCAAGGTTGTCGTATACGTTATGCTGGTCAATAACAAGTTGAGCCTCTTTCATTGCCGTAACGTTTGGAGCAGCAATACTCAAAATATCAACATGCCTTTCCCCTTTTAAAAAATTTTTTTCAGTCTCATCATGCAAGATTTTAATATGACTTGCAAAAATCATTTTAGCACTGTAGCAATAATGATGTGGAAATCGCTTATTTTCTAAATAATAACTGCTGCGATATTTCAGTAGCTCAGGATATAAAAAGCTGTTTCGGCAAAGTGTTTGCTCCTGAGCATTTACTCCTTCTAAAAACCTTCCGCCAGGAATTGTTGGACTTGCAAAATTTAAAACACCGACCCTTTGCTCGTGACCAGTAGCTTTTTTTATTCTATATAGGATATTTTCATCAAGTACTTTAATCTCAGCTCCACCATTACCAAGAGGCGGTGTTTCGCTTAACATGTTCTCAATCAGTTCCGATTTTTGGTCGATTTTATCCATCTCTATCTGATACAAGTTCATAGTATGATGACCAATTTCCTGTAATATTTTTTTCTGTGTATTATCCAAGTTAGAATGCCTACTTTCTTCAGCAAATATTTTCACCTAATTTTCCTACAATTTTTCAGAGAAAGTTCAATTCGGCTAGTATAATTCTTTTGTACCAAAATCCTGTGTTCATCTCAATCTTAGCAAGTTCGATTACTCTTGTATAGCTTTTTAGCGAAAGAGCTGCCAGCTTCTATGAACGTCTATGTGTTCAGAATTGTTTACATTAAAAAAAGGCCGCTCAAAAAAATTGAACACGCAGCCTCTTAATTTATTTATTTAAACGATTTATCCAGATAGAAATTTTAAATTCTTGAAAATCAAAAAAGCTTTCTCACGTTTCCTTAGTTGATTTACTAGATATTCAAAATCCACAGAAATACTAAGAAAACAAAAAACAGAAGATACATAATTGGATGAACTTCTTTGCCCTTTTTAGCAGCAATCATTGTGATAGGGTAAGCAATGATCCCTAAAGCCAAACCATCAGAGATACTGTACGTCAAAGGCATTCCAAGTAAAATCAAGAAAGAAGGAATCGCAATTTCCATTTTTTCCCATTCAATGTATTTCATGCTTTGTGCCATCAAAACACCAACAATTATCAGTGCGGGTGCCGTTACTTGAGTAGATACAACGGATAATAGCGGCGAGAAAAACATACCAAGAATAAACAAAATTCCAGTTATAACAGACGTCAATCCAGAACGTCCACCAACGGCAATGCCAGCTGAGGATTCAACATATGCACCAACAGGGGAAGTTCCCAGCAGAGAGCCTGCGAGCATCGCAGTTGAATCAGAAAGCAGAGCTTTACCAACACGAGGCATTTTGTTATCTTTCATAAAACCTGCTTGTTGTGCTAAACCAACTAAAGTTCCCGCAGTGTCAAAAAATGTCACTAGCAAGAAAGTCAATACGACTACGAATAATTGCATTGTGTTGATATCACCCACATGTTTCAACGCAACTAAAAAAGTTGGTTTCAAACTTGGAGCACTCGAAATAAAAGCCGTGGGCAACTTGATCATACCTGTTATAATTCCCAAAACAGAAGTTGCAACCATACCAATAAAAATCCCACCTGGAACACGTCTTACTAACAAGACAGCTGTAACAACCAATCCAAAAATAGTTAACCATGTAGTCCCTGCAAAATGACCAAGGGAAACGATAGTTGACTTATCAGCCACAATTATGCCGCCATCTTCCAAACCGATAAAAGCGATGAAAAGGCCGATTCCAGCTGAAATTGCATACTTTAAATTTGAAGGTATGGCATCAATGATCAATTCACGCAGCTTAAAAATAGTAATAATCAAAAAAATAACTGATGCGACAAATACCCCAGCCAAAGCTGTCTGCCATGGGATCTTCATACCAATACATACAGAATAAGTGAAAAAAGCATTGATTCCTAAAGCTGGAGCGGTTGCAATTGGATATTTAGCAAAAAGACCCATGAGGAAACAACCAAGTGCACTTGCTAAGGCAGTCGCAGTAAATACGGCCCCTTTATCCATTCCAGAAGCTCCCAAAACGCTAGGATTCACAAAAAGAATATATGCCATGGAAATAAAGGTTGTAAAACCCGCCAAAATTTCTCTTTGTACAGTAGAACCCAATTTATCTATCTCAAAATATGATACCAACTTCTCTTTCAAAGTTATATCTCCCTTTTTACCGAACATTAAAGCTCGTATATTTGATAATTAACCCTTTATCAATATACTATATCGCATAAACAATGTAAATGCTCGTTCACTACTACAAAAACGTTCGTGTTTAAAAAAGAAATTTTATCTGATAAAATTGTTTCACTAAATAATTTCCGTTATAATGTTTCACAAGATCATTTAAAAACTATTATTAATGAGGCTATGTAATGAAAAATGAAATTGGAGTACGTCAATTAGTAGAATTTGTCTGGCAAACAGGTGATCTTCACGGCGAAATTTTTAATAGTGATAACACGGCTCTGCAAGGATCTGCTATCCATCGACAACTTCAAAAAAGTTGGAATAAAAACTTCATTGCCGAATTTGACCTAAAACTGCCTATTCAGATCGGAAATAAAACATATACAATCCACGGGAGAGCTGATGGCGTGCATCAAACGGATAGTAATTATGATAAAATAATTGAAATAAAAACATCATCACTTCCATTTGACGTAATTTCTAAAGCAAAGCTCAGTTTGTACTGGGCCCAATTAAAAATATACGCAGCCTTACTAATGAAAAAAAGTGACATTACCAAAATTGAACTTGAGCTGATTTACTTTCAAACAAGCTCTAACAAAGTCACTCATGAAAGAAACTTATTCACTAAAGAAGAAGCCGAGTCTTTCTTTACAAAAACGCTCAATATTTTTGGCGAATGGATCAAATTAAAACAGAACATGCTTTTGCAGCGAAACAATTCTATTCGAAACCTTCATTTTCCCTTTGCACAATATCGTCCTCACCAACATGAACTGGCCGCGGCCGTCTATAAAACGATTGTTTTTCACAAACGTTTGTTTGTTGAGGCACCTACTGGAACAGGGAAAACGATCTCAACACTTTTTCCAGCAGTCATGTCACTTGGACAAAACAAAACCGAGCGTATTTTTTATTTGACTGCTAAAGAAAGCACACGTCAAGTTGCAGAACAAAGCCTCTTAATGTTGCAAGAAAAAGGGCTTTACATTCATAGCATCACACTTACTGCAAAAGAAAAAATTACATTTGAAGAGGAAAAAAATATCGAAGATGACAGAAATCCTTATTTTGTCGGCTACTATGATCGATTAAAACCCGCACTAACAGATATCCTTCAGAATGAGCATATCATAACCGCTAAAACGCTCAAGAAATATGCAAGAAAACATTTACTTGATCCTTTTGAATTCTCACTTGATATCAGTCTCTTTTGCGACATCGTGATCAGTGATTACAATTACCTGTTTGATCCACTTGTCTATCTGCAGCGTTTCTTTCAAGATTCATCCAAAAACTATTGCTTTTTAATTGATGAGGCCCACAATTTAGTTGCCCGCTCACGTTCCATGTATACTGCCGAAATCAACTCTGCACCAATTAAATTTTTACTCACTAAAATCGAAAAGTCTCATGAGCCAGTCTCTAAAAAAATATGTACGCTTTTAAAACGACTTCATCGCAGTTTTTCTAAATTGAAAGACACACTATCTCCTTCTAAACAAAATTTTTTAATTTTAAATAACTGCTTAGAAGAATTTTTGAAACAGGTCCAGCATTTCACTACAAATAGTCAAACTTGGCTAAAGCAAAATCCTGATCATCCTTTATTTCAACAGGTGTTAGATTACTATTTCAGCGCACATGCTTTCCTAAAGATCAGCAGTTTTTACGATAAAACTTTCAGAACAAAAATTAAAATCGAAAAAGAAGATGTTATTGTCAAAATCTTTTGTTTAAATCCCAGTTCATTAATTAATCGAAGCCTTGAAAAAGGAAAAAGTTCCATCCTTTTTTCGGCTACGTTATCTCCAATTACTTACTATCAGGATGTTTTAGGCGGAAAAAATGACTCTCTGACATATACACTTTCTTCACCTTTCAAAATTAAAAATCTTGGTATTTTCACAACTCCAAAATTGAATGTTACTTATCATTTTCGTTCGCAAAATGAGAGCAAAATTATTGCCGCCTTAAGTACAATGGTTCATGCTAAAAGCGGTAATTATCTAATTTTTCTCCCATCTTATACTTTTCTTGAACAAATCCATGCTGCATTTTTACGTGCAAATCCTGCAGTTAAAACTGTTTGTCAAACACCTGATATGGACGATACAGCAAAAGAAATATTCCTAACTACTTTTACAAAACGTCCAATTGAAAAGGTAACCGGCTTTGCCGTTCTAGGTGGTAGTTTTGCAGAAGGAATTGACCTAAAGGGAGATTCACTTTCTGGTGCAGCGATTATTACTGTGGGTCTCCCTGCTTTTAATGAAGAGACTGCAGAACTTGAAAACTTCTTCAACCAAACAAGTAAAAATGGTTTTGAGTACGCTTATCAGCTACCTGGTCTTAATAATGTTCTTCAAGCTGCCGGTCGAGTAATTCGCGGAATGGACGATATCGGTGTAATCCTGCTGTTAGATCAGCGTTTTGCAACCAATCGCTATACACGTTATTTTCCGGCTCACTGGCAACACTATCAGCAGAGTTATTCGCTTAGCCAGTTAGCAGAGCAGTTAGCCTTATTTTGGGCACATGTGAATTCTAATTGTTGAAGGGAGAATCGCTTAATGTTAGAAAAAATCAAACACAAAATGTTTCGACCCCGCCAAAAATGGGAGAAAAATTTGTTTGTTCTTTGGTTTGGCACTTTCATGGCAGGAATTGCATTTAGTTTAGTTATGCCATTTTTATCACTTTATATTGATACTCTAGGAAATTTTTCTACAAGCCAACTTAACTTTTACAGTGGTTTAACTTACTCTGCAACTTTTTTAGTAACGGCCGTCATCTCCCCCTTTTGGGGCCGCTTAGCCGACCGTAAAGGCCGCAAATTAATGATTCTTCGTGCCTCTCTAGGAATGGCTTTCGTAATCGGGCTTATGGCTTTGGTCACCAACGTCTATCAGCTAATTTTTCTACGCCTCGTTCAAGGTATTTTCTCCGGCTATATCAGCAATGCAAATGCTTTGGTCGCTACAGAGACCCCTAAGGGCCAAAGTGGAAAAGCCTTAGGATTCTTAACCACTGGATCTGTTAGCGGAACCTTATTTGGCCCATTCGTTGGCGGTGTTATCGCAGCTGTTTTCGGGTATCGGCTCACTTTTCTGATAACAGGATTTATTTTAATTTTAGTTTTTTTCTTAAGTGCTTTTTTTGTGCATGAAAATTATCTTCCAGCAAATGATAAAGATTTAAAAAATTCACGTGAAATTTTTCATGGATTAAAAAATTCTAAATTGGTGATCGGAATGCTTGTCGCCACATTTTTAATTCAACTCGGAAATTTTTCAATCAGTCCTATTATCAGTCTGTATGTCCGCGAAATAATGCACAATGTCGGGCCAATAACAATTGCAAGTGGAATTGTTGCATCTATGCCTGGAATTGCCACTCTCTTAGCAGCTCCTCGTTTTGGGACACTGGGTGATAAAATAGGTACAGCACGTATTCTTAAACTCGGTATGCTTTTTGCCATAATCGTTTTTGTTCCGATGGCTTTTGCGGGCAGTATCTGGCAATTTGGCATCCTTCGCTTCTTGATCGGCATTTCTAATGCAGCGATGCTTCCAGCTGTTCAAACACTGTTGGCTAAAAATACACCTTCATATGCAACTGGAAGAATTTTTAGTTACAATCAGTCTTTTCAAGCTTTGGGAAGCGTTGCAGGCCCATTGATCGGTTCAACTATTTCAGGAATGTCCAATTATAATAACGTTTTTCTTTCAACCGCGCTTATTCTCTTCTTAGGCTTTTTCTGGGTCAATTTCGCAACTAAAAAATGATTAGCTACTTAAACAAAAAAAGCCATGATACAGTCGATCGTATCATGGCTTTTTTTGATATAGCTAGGAATTTTCTTATTTGTTTGTAAAACCATACTTCTTGTTGAAACGATCCACACGGCCATCTGCTTGCGTAAACTTTTGACGTCCTGTGTAGAATGGATGTGAGTCACATGAGATTTCAACACGAATCAATGGATATGTGTTTCCGTCTTCCCATTCAATTGTTTCATCTGATTTTTTTGTAGAACCAGAGATAAATTTGTAACCTGTTGCTGAATCTTGAAAAACAACTTTATGATAATCTGGATGAATTCCTGGTTTCATTATATTACACTCCTTTGCCCTGAAACATTTGCTGAATCAGAGTTATTCTTAGTACCACAACTCAAGACATTGTACCACGAAAAAACAACACGCGCAATTATCTTTTTCTGTTATCTTCATGCTTAGCGAGTTTACTCTCGCACTCTTTAATAAATTCTTCGTTGTTTTTAGTCTTTCCAAGCATCTTAATAACTTGCTCAGCGCTTCTTGCTGCATCATTAGGCAGCGATTTGCGCAATTTCCACATAAAATCTAGGCAATCTTTACTCAACAACAATTCTTCCTTACGTGTTCCGGATTTCTTTAAATCAACTGCTGGAAAAATACGACGTTCGGCCAAATCACGTGTTAATTGAATCTCCTGATTGCCGGTTCCTTTGAATTCTTCATAAATAACATCATCCATTCGACTACCAGTATCAACTAAAGATGTCGCCAGGATTGTTAAGCTGCCACCTTCTTCAATATTACGCGCTGCACCAAAAAATTTTTTGGGCTTAAATAAAGCTGCCGGATCAATTCCACCGGATAATGTTCTCCCGCTGGGCGGGACAATCAAATTGTAAGCACGTGCCAATCGAGTTAATGAATCAAGTAAAATCACAACATCCTGCTTATCCTCTACAAGTCGCATTGCTCGCTCAAGTACCAGCTCTGAAACTCGCACATGATTCTCTGGTTTTTGATCGAAGGTTGAATAAACCACCTCGCCGTCAATTGTTCTTTCTAAGTCAGTAACCTCTTCTGGACGCTCATCAATTAACAACAGAATCAATTTGGCTTGTGGATAATTTCTAGTAATTCCATTCGCAATTGCTTTTAACAAACTTGTCTTTCCAGCTTTAGGAGGAGCAACGATCAATCCTCTTTGACCAAAACCAATTGGAGCAAATAAATCTAGAATACGTGTCGCGATCTTACCATGAGTTGTTTCTAAAAACATCTGTTTTTCAGGATACAACGGAGTAAGCGCTGGAAAATGGGGACGTTGTTTTGCCTCTTCAGGATGTTTTCCGTTTACACTGTCTACATGCATTAAGCCGTAGTAACGTTCTTTTGGCTTCGGCGGTCGAGCTTTACCTGCAACTAGATCACCATTACGTAAACCAAAACGGCGAATTTGAGAAGAAGAAATATATATATCCTCTTGCGAGGAACCATAGTTGATTGGCCGCAAAAAACCATACCCATCTTGCTGAGCTGTGATATCTAAAACACCAGACATGTAATAAAAGCCCTGCTTTTCAGCTTGAGCTCTAATTATAGCAAGAGAAAGTTCTTTTTTATTCATTTGACTATAATATGGTATTTTAAATTCACGAGCATAACCATAAATTTCTTTCAACGTTTTATTCTTTAAATCAACTAATGTTAAATTTTCCGTAATACTCTCCCCTTCAGGTTTACTCGAAACAAGTTGATCACTCACAGTTGTTTCTTCAAATCGTCATTTTTTTCGATAATCTGAATATCAACTGATAAACCACGTAGCTTTTCAACAATACGCTCGTAGCCGCGCAAGATATTTTCAGCTTTAATAATCGTTGTTGTGCCTCGCGACATTAAAGCCAGTCCTAGTAACGAAACACCTGCTCTGATCTCACTTGCCTCGACCGTTGTTCCCTGTAGTGAGTCTGAATGACCGACTGTGATAACACCGTTGCTACTTGAAATCTTTCCACCCATCCTCTGCATTTCGGGTATATGTTTGACTCTTTCAGGATATAGAGTGTCAATAATTTTGCTATTCCCACGTGCCTTCATCAATAGAGGTGTTATCGGTTGCTGCAAATCGGTCGCAAAACCTGGGAAAGGCGCCGTTTTAACAGTTACTGGTGCTAATTCTTCTCCACCTTTAACATAAATACTGTCTTCGTTCACCTCAAGATAAACACCCATTTCAACTAATTTGGCGATAAATGGCTCCAAGTGCTCTGTTATAACGTTCTTAACTAAAACACCATTTCCATTTGCTGCCGCAAAGGACAAGTATGTGCCAGCTTCGATTCTATCTGGGATAATCGTATGCGTATTTGTAGCTTTAAGGCTTTCTACCCCTTTTATTCTTATTACATCAGTACCTGCACCACGAATCTGCGCGCCCATATTATTTAAAAAGGTCGCTAAATCAACTATTTCCGGCTCTTTAGCAGCATTTTCAATGACAGTCGTTCCCTTTGCTTTAACCGCTGCTAACAGAACATTAATCGTCGCACCAACAGAAACGATATCAAAAAAAATGCGTGCACCATGTAGGCCTTCTTCACCTGTTCTAATATGAACCGCATCGTTTTTTTCAATAACTGTTGCACCTAAAGCTTCAAAACCCTTAATATGCTGATCTATTGGACGCGGACCTATGTTATCTCCACCTGGAAAACCAACAACTGCTTCGCCAAAGCGTCCCAAAAGTGCACCCATAAAGTAATATGATGCACGCAAACTTTTAATTGCTCCACCTGGTAGTGGAACCTTCTTTATTTTAGTAGGATCAACGTACAGTTCTCCATGACTGAACGTCGACTCAACATTCATTGATCTTAAAATCAGCATCAAGTTATGTACATCTAAAATATCAGGAACAGAATCAAACGTAACTGGAGTATCCGCTAAAATTGCGGCTGGTATAAGGGCAACTGTACTATTCTTAGCTCCGCCAATAGTGACTTCGCCTGACAGTTTCTGCCCTCCTCTAATAATCATTTTTTTCATTTTTCTATAAATCCCCACTCGACTATTAAGCAATAAGAAATCTCAACTCTGTTAAAATCATACATACAAAAGTACTCAAAAAAATCAAATGTACGCTAACACGGGGCACGAAACGTGCCTCTCTTCATCATACAAGATAGCTGCTGTGGTTTCAATCTAAAACAGTTAAATTAACATAATTATTCTCAAATTTTCATCAAAAAAACTATTACATAAATTTCATTTATTCTAATATTTATTGAAAAAAGTAAACTCCGCCCGATTGACGCCTTGTAAAATGTAGTCCAATAAATTGAACGATGTCACTTAAATTCAGAGTTACTAAAATTTATGGTTGTCCCAAATCACTCTAACACGTTTAATAAAAATATTCACTAAAAAAACAGGTTAGCCTTAAAACATTAAATCACGTTAATTCATATAATAGAAAGTTAGAAATAGGGGATTTGAGTCAAAAGCTAACTTTTGACTCAAATCCCCTATTTCTAGCTTATAATGTCCACATTGCCCTGCAAAATTTTTTTCATAAACCATTACAGCCCGTAAGATTAAGCATAGGTAGCGTGCTTTTATTGCTTTTCAGCATAAGTGTTCATAAAATCCAGAAGCAGTTCTTTTTCATCACTGTCTGGTAAGTATTTATTCATTTTTATGCCGTGGACCTTCTCAACAGATAAATGGCTTGCTAATGAAATTGCTGCATCAGTTACATGGTATTTTTCTTGAAACAAAACCAATTTTTCCGCTAAAGAAACTGCTTGATCATTCGTACTCACTCTGATTCCCCCCAAGATATGTCAAAATTCTTTATATACCTAGGATAACACATTTATTTTCTCCTGTGAGAATTCCCTTTTTAACTACTCAGCAGCGCAGGATTTAACAAATGCTCGGAATAATCCCTCTGGTCTTTGTGGACGTGAAAGAAATTCAGGATGGTACTGCGCCGCAACAAAAAATTTATTATTTGGAAGTTCAACAACCTCAACAAGCCTGTTATCAGGTGATGTTCCTGCAAAAACTAAACCATGATCAGTAAAGCTCTTGCGATATGCATTGTTGAATTCATAACGATGACGGTGACGTTCTTGAATGACATCCTCATTGTCATAAGCAGCAGCCGTCACTGTTTCTGGCATCAATCTGCATGGATAAAGTCCTAAGCGTTGTGTTCCACCCATATTTTCGACATCCTCTTGATCGGCCATCAAGTCTATTATATTATTCTGGCATTTTGGATCAACTTCAGTTGTGTTGGCATCTTCAAGTCCAACAACGTTTCTTGCAAACTCGATACATGCCATCTGCATTCCTAGACAAATTCCTAGGAAGGGAATATCTTGTTCACGCGCATATCGAATCGATTCAATCATTCCTTCAAGTCCACGATCTCCAAAGCCACCAGGAACAATAATACCATCAAACGAACCAAGCTTATCTGCAACATTGCTTTTAGTAATTTTCTCAGAATCAAAAAGCTGAATATCAACATCAGAATTAATTGCAAAACCAGCGTGTTTCAACGCCTCTACGACTGAAATGTAGGCATCTTGTAATTTTACATACTTCCCAACAAGAGCAATCTTGACTGTTTTTTCCAGATTTTGGACACGTTCTGTCAATGCTTCCCAACTCTTCATATCTGCTTCTGGTGTTTTTAGACGCAGATGCTGACAAACAATTTCATCCATATGCTGTGCTTTTAGATTTAATGGGATCTGATACAATGTATCAACATCCATCGATTCTATTACAGCTTCTGGGTCAACGTCACAAAAACTTGCTATTTTGTTTCGCATACTCTGCGAGATTGGTTTTTCTGTTCTAACTACTAAGATGTTAGGCTGAATTCCCAAGCCCCTTAATTCTTTAACACTGTGTTGCGTAGGTTTTGTTTTCATTTCACCGGCTGCATGCAGATAAGGAACCAAGGTTGTATGAATATACACTACATTGTCACTACCAACATCTGACTTCATTTGACGCAGTGCTTCAAGAAACGGCAAAGATTCGATATCCCCAACTGTTCCACCAACTTCAGTGATAACAACATCGGCGTTGGTCGTTGTTCCAGCACGCATAACTTTTTCTTTAATCATATTAGTTATATGTGGAATTACTTGAACAGTTGCACCCAAATAATCACCGCGTCGTTCCTTTTTTATTACCTCAGAATAAATTTTCCCGGTAGTTACGTTTGAGTACTTATTTAAATTATTATCAATAAAACGTTCGTAATGTCCCAAATCCAAATCAGTCTCTGTCCCATCATCAGTCACAAAGACTTCTCCATGCTGATAAGGACTCATTGTCCCAGGATCAACATTGATATACGGATCGAATTTTTGGATCATTACTTTCAACCCTCTATTTTTCAGTAATCTTCCAAGAGAAGCAGCTACAATCCCTTTTCCCAACGATGAAACTACGCCACCTGTAACAAAAATATACTTAGTCATTACAATTCTCCTTTGATTAGTAAGTTGAGGGCCCAAGCAAAAAGAATTTATGCTATTGAGACAACCCAATAAAAATAACAAGCTCCCTATTCATTTGGAATAGGGAGCTTGTAAACATCTCCGTACAATGCCTAACACTAACGTGCCAGGCGCCCAATAAGAATTTTACAAAAAAACTATCGAACAGTCAAGCATCAATTACTCGTTGTCATCATCCATTTCATCATCAGACAATTCTGATAATTGACCCTCAATTCCATCAGGTAATTCTTCTTCATCCTCAGGGTCATCAATATCATTTAAATCATTACTGTATTCTTTTAATTCATGATCTTCATCTTCCGAATCATAGTCGACAGCTAAATCTTCGTCTTCAGGATCATCGTTATTATAGTCGATAACGTCATCATCATCAGCTGCATCAGCCATGAAAGCATTAACCTTTTTACGTTTTTTACCCTTAGGCATATCATTTTCTTCATCTTCAACATGAATGACAGCTTCATCGATAGAATCATACGGATACCATGAGCGTAATCCCCAAAGATTATCCCCCAACGAAATGAAACTGCCATCGATATTTAAATCTGTATAAAATTGAGAAAGACGTTCTCTTATCTCCTCATCACTTTTTCCAAGGTACTCTTGGATCTCATTTGCTAAATCAGCAAATGGCATCACGTCTCCGCGACGCTTCAAAATCACACGAGCAACTTCGATCATAGATAATTCATTTTTGTTGGCATCCTTGAATTTTTCTAGCTCCAAACTGGTACACGTCCCTTCTACAGTCTAGACTTAATCATACATTTTTATGCTGTAAATTGCAATCTTAATTTATAATCTCCAAGCAATTTTTCTCCACTATAGAGAAGATAATCAATTTTAATCACACCAGACAAGGGATTATCCCGCGTTGTAACACTTAGCGCAGGCGTGATTGTTTCAATTGGAATATCTCCAACCGCTGTACGATAAAGAGCAGCAATTCTCTGCTTATCTCCAAAATACAGTTTCATTTGGATATCTGCCTGCTTACGTGTTAATTGAATAATTCCATTTTCTGAGATTTTAAATGTGACAGTTGCTTTGTTCTCTTCATCTTCCTCAAGATAGCGTAAATAGAGCGAAGGCCCTATTCGAAACAGTTGTCCTTGAAATTTTTTAGCGTAATCACTGATTTCCCCACCTTGGTTTCGTTGAGTCTGCAAATATATCAAAACCGGAGTTCCTTTCGCCAAAAGTCTCCACCACCTTTTTCCATTCTTTTTTACATTATATATCAAATAATTAAATTTGGTCACTATTTTAAAATTCCAATTACTTGCAGGTCAGTGCGCTTCGGAGAAGTTTAAGTTATAATCAAAAGTATAAAAGACACTATTTTTTATTAAAGGGTAGGGAGTTGAATATCATTACAGCTTACAGAGATAAAATGCTATCAATGGAGAAAGTTTTGAGAGACCCAATTCACAATTATATTTTCATTCAGCATCAAGTTATTCTTGATTTGATTAACACACGTGAATTTCAGCGTCTCCGCCGTATTCGCCAACTTGGAACTTCTAACAGTACTTTCCATGGTGCTGAGCACTCACGCTTTACACATTCGGTTGGTGTTTATGAAATTACTCGTCAGATATGTGAACTCTTTCAGCGCAATTATCCCTCGAAGAAAAAAGGCGATGGTTTATGGGATGATCATGAGCGCTTAGTTGCCTTATGTGCAGCTTTACTTCATGACATAGGTCATGGACCATATTCACATACGTTCGAACATATATTCCACACTGATCATGAAGCGATAACTGCCGAAATTCTAACTTCTAAAACGACTGAAGTCAATCAAGTTTTAAGACGTGTTTCGTCCAATTTCCCGCAAGAAGTTGCAAGTGTCATTCAGAAAACATACCCTAATCCTCAGGTTGTTCAAATGATCTCCAGCCAAATAGATGCAGATCGAATGGACTATCTCTTACGTGATTCTTACTATACTGGAACGAATTACGGAACATTCGATCTCACACGCATCCTGCGTGTAATGCGTCCTTACAAGCGAGGGATCACTTTTCATATTAGCGGAATGCATGCGGTCGAAGACTATATCGTTAGTCGCTTTCAAATGTATCAGCAAGTATACTTCCATCCTGTTTCACGTTCGATGGAAGTCATTTTAAGCCATCTCTTAAAAAGAGCAAAAGTTTTATATGAGAAGGGTAAACTAGATACGGCAATCACTCCGCACTTGCTGCTGCCTTTTTTTAAAAATAATTTTTGCTTATCTGATTATCTGAAATTGGATGATGGTGTTTTAACAACGTATTTCATTCATTGGTGCGATAGTTCAGATAAAATACTCAGTGATTTGGCCAAGCGTTTTCTTAATCGTAAGCCTTTAAAATCAGTCAGATTTAACTCTCGAACCACTGTTCTGCTGCCTAAACTCCGTGATCTGGTCAATGAAGCTGGCTATGATGCAGAGTACTATACTGCTACAAATGACAGTTATGATCTTCCTTACGATGCTTACGACCCTACGAGTCAAAAACAGCGTACCCAAATTGAGTTGATGCAAGATGACGGTACTTTGGTTGAGCTTTCAACCATCAGCAATCTTGTTGCTGCCATAACAGGTAAAGTTTCAGGTGACGAAAGGTTTTTCTTTCCAAAAGAAATGCTTGCACGCTCAAGTCAAGTTGAAGTCTTTGCACCAATTTATAAAGAATTTCAAAGTTATATAAAAAATGGCCGGATAACTGTACCTAAATTAAGTTAATCCGTGTTCCAAGTTACCAACGATCTTGCTTTTAAACGTCAGATAATTGGCTTGAGGTGATCTGATGTCTAACCTGTTGAAGTTGGAAAAGTGAATATCACTGCAACAACGTCTAACTTAATACCTGCATATCATAGTCACTGCTTTTTTATCCAAATAAGTGGCACTATAACTATATTAATTAACTAGGAGGAATATTGTTATGAAGAAAGTTTTTGTTAATAATGATTTTGCCGATGTAATTCTTAACCGCCACTCTGTTCGTTTATTTGATCCAACGGTGAAAATAACGCGCGAAGAATTGCAAACTCTAATTACAGAAGCGACAACTGCTCCTTCTGCATGTAATTTGCAGTCATGGCATTTTGTTGTGATTGACACGCCAAAAGCAAAAGAAAAAATAAAGAAAGCAGTGCTAAAGTTTAATTATCCTCAAATAGATACGGCTTCAGCCATCATTTTTGTTGTTGGTGATACACAATCACATGTGGTTTATCGTGATGTATGGCAGAAGGTCTATGAAGATCACAAAATAACCAAGGAACGCTTAGATCAAATCTTTGGTACATTTTTGCCATTGTATGAAAATGCAACATCTGATTTTTTAAAGCTTGATGCAACAATCGATAGTTCAATTGTTGCTACGCAGCTAATGTTACTTGCTCGTGCTCACGGATACGATACCAATCCATTTTCAGGTGTCGATTTTGAAAACATTGTTCCGGTACTTGGGCTTGATCCAAAGCGTTATATTCCAGTGATGGGAATTGCAATTGGAAAAATGGCAGAAAAGCCATTACTAACTACCAGATATGATGCAACGACATTAACAGAATTTTTGTAAGTAGAAGGCAGAACGCCACAAGATTACTTTTAATTGTAACCACACAAAGGAGGCTGAGTCATTTTGACTCAGCCTCCTTTGTGAACTTGTATCATAGAAATTAATATTCAAAAACAACTTAACAACTACTGATGCATTTCTACTTTCCATGATTAGCTAAATTACGAAAAAAATACTTATTCACCCGCTAGCAGATTATAGCTCTAATATTTCAGTCATGAATTTGCTCTCTGAAACATCACAAAGTTGCTAGGACTGCACAAAAAATAAAAATACATCCCGCAGCTAAACAGCTACTGCCGAACTTGCTACTTCGAATTGGTGCATTTTTTAAACTGCCGACTTTTCTGACGTTAATTTTATTTTTTTGGTACTCTTCATCCGTTTCCCCTTTTTTCCTATGCCTAAACCATCCTGCTAACAGATGAGCTTTCAACAAGATATCAACTATACTGATACACACCCCAAAAAGACCTACCATAAATAAAATATTTGAAACCAGCACTTGCTTATACCCCAAGCGCGCCACTATTACACAAACTATTGCAAGCAACAATACTGCCGCTAGCGTTTTTAAATATATTTTTCTTCTAAACCACTGCATACCCTTCTCCAATAAAATTGATTTGTTAATCATCTGTCTGGCAATATTGTTGGCGCCCACATTAATTTACGCGAACATACTCTCCAGAAACCTCATTCATTTTTTGAACAACTTGAGTCGAAACTGCAAAACGGTACATTCCCTTCAAATTCGAAACCGCCGTGTTATTTGGGCTTGTATGTCTAATTTCAATCTGATAATTATTGCTATCTATTTTTTGAACGTAGTACTGATCCCCGGCCTCTTGCGGTATTCCTGATGCTGCTCGAAATTTGGTTAAAACTTCTGTATCAGTTAGATCACTAGCAACGGAAGAAACTTGACTATTTGTCGCGGAAGAAATTGAACTGCCTGTTTTTTTCTCATATTCTGAACTAACAATTTTTGAGTTTCTTGCATTGGTGTACCCGCTACTTGATTGTGCACTAGAACTGCTAGAAACAGTATTAGTTGCACTCTCGGAACTGCTTGAACTAGTTGCCGATGTTCCGCTTGCCGATTGTGCTTGAGCAATCAAACCTTCATATTTTTGTGCTTTAGTTTGGTATGCGGCAACTACTTGATAACGTGATGGTAAGGATTTAAGTGCCTCCAGACTCCCACCTGCTGCTGAAAGTTTTTGTGCATTATAGTAATTACCTATTTCAGCATAATATACTCGTGCAAGATTAGCAGATTGATATTCTTTCTTAACAGCATTAATCTGTTTCACCAAACTCTTAGGTGTGTTCACCCTATCAAGCTTAGCCAGATACTCACCGGCTTTTGAAAGTTTATTCTCTGTGACAGCCTTTTTGGCCTTCAGCAAGTAACCTAAATTCCGATACAAACTCTTGGCTTTTGTGTTCTTTGAATCTTTTTCAACCACTTTTTCCAACCTACTGTATGCTTGCTGTGGTGCATTATTTCTAAGATCAACAAGTGCCTTTTGATATCCCTCAGTCGCTAAAGATGTCCTGCTTGAGGAATTCTGCTCTGCTTTTTTGCTACTTTGATCTGCGGAACACGAAACCAATAATACTGCTAATGCAGCAACCCCTGCTCCTCTAAAAAACTTTTGCTTGATATTCTTCACTTCATTCATCCCCTTGAACTAGTGCAACTTTATGGATTCATTATAACACGTAGTCCATATCATTAATATTAATGCTATTTATCTATTGCGTTGTTTAGCCAACTTATGGACCATCAGCTCACTCGTAATCCAAATAATCATAATCACTGCTATAGATGCATAAAGCACAAGCATCGTTTCTCCTACAAAAATTTTGGAGTTCAGATAATATCCAAATGTAGCTTGTAACTTATACAATAAGATAAACAGCGCTAGATTCCCTCCAAACATGCCAAAAAACAATGTATTAAAGGTCATTCCCATGATTTGTTTTCCTATATTTCTTCCACTTCTACGCAGATCGCTTAATTCAATCTCAGGTTTTTGTTCAATTATCTCTTGAAGACCGCTTGCAATTGCAATTGCAGCTTCAGCTATCGCACCTAATGTGCTTAGAACCGCAGCTGAAATCATAATTGATTCAAAATTAACACCGATCGCCAGATTAAAGGCTTCAATTTCCTCAGAGTCTTCATTGCTGAAACCCTGAACCTGCGCTAGATGTTCAAAGGGGATAATCAAAAGCAGCATAATTACCATCACAAGTATCGTGGCTATAAAAGCAATATCAGCTTCACTTCCCTCACTGTTGCCCATATAGATTGTAATTGCCAAAATACAGACCCCGCTAAAAAATGATACTCCAATCGCTGGAACTCCACCGGCAATTAAAATGATGGTTATAAACAATAGAAAGAAATTAATCACCAAACTAAAAAAAGAATATATACCATTACGTCCACCTGCCACAAACATCAAAAAAGCCAAAATAAAGGTCAAAAAAGTCATTGTTGTCATCTACTACTCCCCCTTAAAGCGACGGCGGCTAAAAAACTAGCAGATGGAATAACTAAAGTGATCCCAATACCACTGATAACTGCCTGAACGAGCCCTAGCGACATTGTCCATTCAAACGTATAACCAAATGAATTTCCAGTTCTAAAATAAAGCACTGCTAATGTAAAAGTCTCAGCAAAAAAAATCAACAGTAAAACATTGATTAATGGCCCCATAATCTTTTTCCCAACTTGTCTACCAGAATTGAACAACTTCTTAAATGAGATCCCTGGTTGACTCCTCTTTAGTTCAAACAGTGTCGAAACAATATCCGTTGCCGCATCCATCACCGTTCCTAGTAAGCCAATTACACTAGCAGATAAAAAAAGCTGCTTAGGAGCTTGTGTTGCAAAATCCAAGGCTTCATAATGCATACCCTTATCCTTAGTCAGCCACATCGCTGCTACTGTGAGAAGGAGTGCCATCGCTGTTCCAAAAAAAATTGCTATAAATGTTACTAGACACTGTTTATTCCACCCGATCACAAGCATTAGAGTCAAGGCTGTAAAAATAACTGCACTAATCGCATAAATCCAAAAAAAGGAAGTTATATTCCACATTACATCAATTTGAACAACAATCAAAAATAAAACAAAGTTGAGAATTACACTTACAATTGAGCGCAACCCATCACTTCGCATGACTATAAACAACAACATCAACGTCAACCAACATAACATTAGTAAGTAGGTATCACGTTTATAGTGCGAAATCGAAATTGTTTTACCTTTTCCTTTCTGATAGATGTTAACAAAAACCTGCTGTCCTGTATAAAATCTTTGATCCATTCCTCTTGACCAAGTATATGT
Source organism: Liquorilactobacillus aquaticus DSM 21051 (assembly GCF_001436755.1). GTDB lineage: Bacteria > Bacillota > Bacilli > Lactobacillales > Lactobacillaceae > Liquorilactobacillus > Liquorilactobacillus aquaticus. The sequence goes on along the minus strand of NZ_AYZD01000016.1, from coordinate 49,600 downwards.
ATTATGAACTTCGAATGACTTCCCTTGTTCATTACCATTTAATATTTTTCCTGTTATGATCTGGCTTGTTTGCTGATCGCGATTCTTAAACTCATCAACTATTTTGTCCGTCTTACTATTTTTTACACGTGTTATTTTCAAAATAGGCTGCTTATACAAAAAAGCATCATTAACGACAAACAGATAAAGTAAACACCCACTCAATACAATGAGCATTCCTTTAATAAAATCCTTTTTTTTGACCTTCATATCATGCTGCTTCCTCTCCTTAATCTCTTATCCAAAATAACACGGCCAACATTTTAAAACAAAGTAGATACTATATTCTTAAACAAAATAGATCATTGTTTTTCTGAAATTACCCTCACTTGCAGCAAAACATTGTTTATTTTTTTTGCACTTTAATAGACCTTTATTTATAATCCAGATAGTACAACAATTTAAGGAGTAATCAAAATGGAGACTAATCAACTCGTACTGCAGGAACTTTCACTAAGTGACCAGCCTATTTCCGGCGAACAACTAGCACAGAAACTCTCAATTTCAAGAACTGCTATTTGGAAGGCCATCAAAACCCTAAAACAAAAGGGCTATCAAATCGAGAGCAAACCACATGTTGGGTACAAGTACAAAGATAATGGAATCCTAAATGAATTCGTTATTAGGCGCTACTTACCTGCCAACACAAATAGAATCCTTGATTTCGAAATGCACGATAAAATTTCATCTACAAATACTCGTGCAAAAGAAATAAGCATTGAAACTGATGAAAATTTACCTCTAGTCATTATCAGTGATCAACAAACCGCAGGTTATGGACGTTATGGACGTGCCTTTACTTCTCCTAACACTGGTATTTACATGAGCTTACTTTTAAAAAACTCTTCGACCTTGCTAAATCCTGGGCTCTTGACCACTGCTACGGCAACAGCTGTCTCCCGAGCTATTGAAAAAAAATTGCACACCACTCCTAGTATTAAGTGGGTTAATGACATTTTGATTGACAAGAAAAAAATTGTCGGTATTTTAACTGAAGGAATTGCAGATATTGAAAGTCGGTATATTAAGCAAATTGTAATTGGGATCGGTATCAATTACTCGACTGATGTTAGCGATATGCCTTCAGAGATTCAACAAAGAGCAGGCTCATTGCATAGTTTTGCTAAAACTTATTCTGTTTCCCGCAACGAATTCATTGCAGCCGTTTTACAAGAATTTTTTTTACTTTACCCACACTACGAAACAGGTGCTTTTTTAGATGAGTATCGTGCCCATTCGGCTGTTCTTAACAAAAAAGTTACTATCACTCAGGGTCATAACCAATTTAGCGGCTATGTTGAACAAATCAATCGTCAAGGAGAAATCGTTCTTGACGATGGAACAACTTTGTCTTCTGGAGAAGTTACAAAAATAAGATTAGAATAGTTAGCTATTGACAAATTGCTCTAATTATTCTAATCTTTCTTTAACTTAAATATTCGTCCATGCAAACCGTTGAAGTGGAGATCAAGGTAGCCGTGCACACACAGAGAGCCAATATTGCTGAAAATTTGGCTGAACGCAGACCGCTAAATGGACCACTGAGGGTGCGATGAAACCGGGTAAATTCTCGTTAGTACTTCGCAACGTACGATATACGTCAGTTATCAGGAGTGTGTTAGCACTCTAGTAAGCGTGGGATCAAATTCGCATTCACTTTTATTTGCGTTCTCTTTGATTCCAAAATAAGGTGGCACCGCGGAATAATCCGTCCTTAACGATCATGTTATGGACGGATTTTTTTGTAAACTAATTTTTAGAAACTGGAGGACACAACATGAAACAAACTCTTGAAAGTATCGCTCCCTTAGCAGACAAGTATCCGTGTATTCCGCTCAGCATCTCCTTTGAACTAAAGGAACTAGATATCTTTAAGCTAACCCAAATCTGTGATCAGCTAGGCGATTGTTTCCAATTGACCATTGCTTCTCACAATAAAGAAAAATACAGCTACTTCGCTTTGAATCCTAAAGCCAGTATAACGATTCTTGATGGCTTGATATCCGTCCGAAAAGCAAACACAAAAAAAGTCATTAAACAAGACCCGCATATGTATATTGAAAAATTGCTTATGAAATATAAGCAACCTAAAATACATGGCCTGCCGCCCTTCACGGGTGGGATAGTTGGCTATTTTGGATATGAATACACAAAATACTATCTTAAAAAAATCACTTTTATGCATCCCAATCCGGATAATTTAGAAGATGCCGGTCTTCTATTATGCGACTTTGTAATTGCCTATCGTCATTCTGATCAGCGCCTGTTCTTGATTCAAAATATTGATTGTCAAAATTTGCGTAAAAACTACATTCAGGCCTACAAAAAACTCAATTTGATTAAACAGAAGCTACTAATGCTACTAAAACAAGAATTAAAAAAGCCAACTTTAGTACAATTATCTTCTTTTAAATTTCAACACTCCATAAAAGATTTTTCAGCTGGGATCTCTAAAGCACAATTGCATATCAAAAATGGAGATATTTTTCAATTAATCTATTCTAATCCACACAGTTGTCATGCTGAAGGATCGTTAATTCCTGTAGCACAACAGCTCGCTGAAACCGACTCTTCTCATTACAATTTTTACTTTCATCAAGAAGATTTTCAAATTGCAGGTGCTTCACCAGAAACACTGGTTACTAAATTTTCAGAACAACTTGCTACTTATCCCCTAGCGGGAACACGCCGGCGCGGGAAAAATCTCGTAGAAGACCAAAAATTTGCATACGAACTGCAACATGATCCTAAAGAATTAGCTGAACATAACATGCTGGTTGATCTTGGAAGAAATGACCTTGGACAGGTTAGCAAATTTGGAAGCGTTCACGTTACAGCTCACGCTCAACTGGAACGTTATGCCAAAGTCATGCATTTAGCCTCAACCATCCAAAGCATAGCAGACTCTGGCAAAAGCGTCTTAGATATTCTAGAGTCTGTCTTTCCAGCGGGAACCTTATCAGGCGCTCCTAAAATTAAAGCAATTCAAATTATTGATAAACTCGAAAAAACAAAAAGAGGAGTTTATGGCGGGTGTTTTGGCTACCTATGCTTCAATGGAGATATGGACGTTTGTATTGGAATTAGAATGGTCCATAAAACAAATAACAAAGCAATCATTCATACAGGTGCGGGCATAGTTGCAGATAGTATCCCCAGACACGAATATCAAGAGTGTTTAAACAAGGCACGTGCTATAGATCTAGCCTTCAATAAAGTAACGGGAGGAAAAAGCAATGGAACTTTTAATTGATAACTATGACAGCTTCACATATAATCTTTATCAACAAATTGGCAGTTTGACTGACAACGTTCAGGTATATAAAAACGACGAACTAACATGCACAATGGTTGAACAGATACATCCAGATCATATTTTTATCTCTCCAGGCCCTGGTTCTCCAAAAGATGCGGGTATAAGTCTTGATCTAGTTAAAAAATTTAAAAATAACATTCCAATTTTTGGTGTTTGCATGGGAATAGAAGTTATTGCTGCAGCCTTTGGCACCAAAATTAACCATGCACCCCGGTTAATGCATGGAAAAACTTCTTTAATCCAGCAAACAGCCGATGATGATCCCCTGTTTGTTGGGTGTCCACACCATTTTAAGGCGGCTCGCTATCACTCGTTAGTCCTTGATCCCCAGACATTGCCAAATGCCTTTACTGTAACTTCTATGTCTGACGATAACAATATTATGTCAATTTCAAATGCATCACAGAAACTCTTTGGAGTTCAATTTCATCCGGAGTCAATTATGACTCCTCAAGCTGTTGGTAATAAAATTATTAAAAATTTTTTGAAAATAAAATAATTTTATATTGACATTTATCTCATAATAGTTTAATCTTTCCTTAACTT
>NZ_AYZD01000016.1:0-45592 GCF_001436755.1 Liquorilactobacillus aquaticus DSM 21051 | reverse complement strand
AATTTGGCTGAACGCAGACCGCTAAATGGACCACTGAGGGTGCGATGAAACCGGGTCAATCCCATTAGTACTTCGCAACGTACGATATACGTCAGTTATCAGGAGTGTGTTAGCACTCTAGTAAGCGTGGGATCAAATTCGCATTCACTTTTATTTGCGTTCTCTTTGATTCCAAAATAAGGTGGCACCGCGGAATAATCCGTCCTTAACGATCATGTTATGGACGGATTTTTTTGTAGTTTTTTTGAAAGGAGACCCTAATGGAATCTAAAAAGCGATGGTATTCTTCCTTGCTCTAGAACGTTAAGTCAATGACAAAGCAATATTCAACTAAATGGAGGAATAACTTATGATTAACGAAATCATCAAAAAAGTTGTTAATAACGAAAATTTGACGTTTGAACAAGCTCAGACTGCTACCAATGAAATCATGAACGGTGAAGCAAGCAATATTCAAATCGCCTCATTTTTAACAGCATTAACAATGAAAAAGGAAACAATTGACGAGATAGCCGGTGCTGCTGCAGTTATGAGAAAACATGCTCACACATTTAACGCATTGCAGCCCGTATTAGAAATCGTTGGGACTGGTGGTGATCACTCAAATTCATTCAATATTTCAACTACTTCAGCCTTTGTCGTATCAGCCGCTGGTATTCCAGTTGCTAAACATGGAAATCGAGCAGCCTCCTCGCTGAGCGGAGCAGCTGATGTCTTGGAATCCTTAGGAATAAACATTACTATTTCACCTGCCCGCTCACAACAAATATTGCAACAAGAAAACATCTGCTTTTTATTCGCACAGAAATACCATGAAGCAATGCGTTTTGTCGCTCCTGTACGTAAAGAATTAGGTATTCGGACAATTTTTAACGTTTTGGGGCCATTAGCTAACCCAGCTCATGCATCAATGCAGCTTCTAGGAGTTTATGATGAGAAGCTACTGGATATAATGCCTTCTGTTTTACAGAAGTTAAATGTAACCTCAGCAATGATCGTCCATGGGCAAGATGGTTTAGATGAAATATCATTAACCGCACCGACACATGTAATTGAACTCCAAAACGGGAACTTACAAAAGTATGAAGTAACTCCTGAACAGTTTGGCTTAACCCGTTGCACCCCTGAGGATTTAATTGGTGGCTCTGCGCAGAAAAATGCAGAAATCACACGTAATATTCTTGCAGGATCCAAAGGGCCTAAAAGAGATGTTGTGTTGCTGAACGCAGCAGCAGCTATTCATATTGCCAAACCCCAAGTTCGATTGAAGGATGCTTTAAAACTTGCTGAAAAAGCAATCGATTCCGGTTTAGCTAAACAAAAACTAGAAAATTTTGTCAAGTTATCCAATAGCGACGTGATTGCTTCATGATCTTAGACGAACTTGTCAAATCTACCCAAAAGAATATGCAGGAACGGCAAAAAGCCCTTAAATTAGATACTTTAAGAAAAAAAGTCACAACTATTCCCATTACAAAAAACTTTTCCTTTGAAAAAAAACTAGCTGATGACAACTTGAGTATTATTGCCGAAATAAAAAAAGCTTCACCGTCCAAAGGCGTGCTTGTCAACAATTTTCCTTACCTGCAAATTGCTGAAGAATATGCTGCAGCTGACGTTACTGCTATTTCAGTTCTAACTGAAAAAGATCATTTTCAGGGAAATATAAAAATTCTGCAAGAAGTTGCCGCTTCAACAAGTATCCCAATACTCAGAAAAGATTTTATCATCGATTCTTATATGATTTACGAAGCAAAAGTGAGTGGTGCAAGTATTATTCTGTTGATTGTTGCGATTTTAACTGATCGCCAAATAAAGGCTTTCCTCAAACTAGCTGATGATCTGGGAATGTCTGTAATTGTTGAAGTTCATAATAAGCAGGAAATAGAACGAGCACTCAAGGCCAAAGCTCGTGTTATCGGGATCAACAATCGAAATTTAAAAACTTTCGATGTCAATATCCAAACAACTGTCCAACTCAAAAAATATATTCCGACAGATGTCCTACTCATATCAGAAAGTGGCATAAAAGGTAAAAATGAAATCTCTGCGCTAAAGCATACTGGGATTAACGGCATCCTAGTCGGCGAGTACTTGATGCACGCATCTGATAAAAAAACAACAATCGCTGACCTCAGAAAGGTAGGCAATCTTGACTAAAATCAAAATATGCGGCTTAAAGCGGAACCAAGATATTCACACTGTAAATAAACTGCTCCCAGAGTTTATTGGCTTTGTCTTCGCTCCCAGCCAACGGGAAATTTCTTTTGAACAAGCAAAAAAACTACATTCTTTGCTCTCACCTTTAATCAAAACCGTTGGAGTTTTTGTTGAACCATCAAATAAAGATGTGCTAGCTCTATATTCGATGGGAGTTATCCAAATTGCACAGCTTCATGGAAATATTGCTCATAAACAAATCAACTTTTTACAAAAAAATGGTTTGAAAACTATTCATGTTGTAAAAAATGCACGTTCAGCTAAAAATTCTCCAGCTGAATACGTTATGTTTGATTCTCCTAACCCGGGCTCTGGAAAGACCGCTGATTTAGATAAGATACCTCGCCAGCAACGTCCCTTCGTCATTGCTGGCGGTCTCAACTCCAGCAATGTTACACAAGTTATCGAAAAATTCCATCCTGATATCGTTGATGTCAGTTCCAGTATTGAAACAAACGGGAAAAAGGATCCTCAGAAAATAAAAGAATTTATAAGGAGTGTTAGAAATGCAAAGTAATCTGAAAAAAGAACAGAAAGCAGGCCGTTTTGGTGAATTTGGTGGTCAATACATTCCTGAAACTTTAATGCACGAGATCGATCGGTTAGTAAACGCTTATAATTATTACAAAAATGATCCTACTTTTAAAAAAGAACTCACTGATTTACTGCATAAATACGCAAACCGTCCCTCCCTTTTATATCATGCTCAAAAAATGTCTAACGATCTTGCCGGTGCACAGATTTATTTTAAGCGTGAAGACCTCAATCATACTGGTTCTCACAAAATCAATAATGTCTTAGGACAAATTTTATTGGCTAAGAAAATGAAAAAAACACGAGTAATTGCCGAAACTGGTGCTGGGCAACATGGTGTGGCTACAGCGACAGTTGCTGCACTTATGGGAATGGAATGTGAAATTTTTATGGGAGAAGTTGACATTAAACGACAGTCTCTCAACGTCTACCGCATGCAGCTTCTTGGTGCTAAAGTTCATTCCGTCACAACTGGGACTGGTACGCTTAAAGATGCCGTTAATGCAGCCATGCAGGAATGGGCAAGCAGGACCGCAGATACACATTATGTCATCGGCTCTGTTATGGGACCCCATCCTTTTCCAACAATGGTCCGTGATTTCCAAGCATGTATCAGTGCCGAGATAAAAAACCAACTAATCAAAGAAACGGGCAAACTACCTGATGCCGTCGTTGCTTGCGTGGGTGGCGGCAGTAACGCTATAGGTGCTTTCTATCATTTTATTAAAGACAAAAATGTAAGATTGATCGGCTGTGAAGCTGCTGGAAAAGGTGTTGACACTCAAAAACATGCAGCAACTTTAGAACGTGGAACAACTGGCATCTTTCACGGTATGAAATCCATATTTTTACAGAATGATGACGGTCAAATTGATGAAGTTTATTCAATTTCTGCTGGGCTTGATTATCCTGGAATTGGCCCAGAACATGCTGAATTAGCAGCTAAAAATCGTGCCGAATATGTGGGCATCACAGATGATGAAGCTGTCGCAGCATTTGAATATCTCGCACGCGAGGAAGGAATCATTGCGGCAATTGAAAGTTGTCACGCTGTCGCCTACGTAAAAAAAATTGCACCTCAGATGAATTCGAGCCAAATTATTGTTTGCAATCTTTCTGGACGTGGCGATAAAGATGTAGCTGCAATTGCACGTTATCGAGGGGAGAAAATTTATGACTAATATTAGTGATGCTTTTAAAAATAAAAAAGCTTTCATTGGCTTCGTTGTTGCTTGCGATCCAAACTTTGAAAAATCTATTGACTATGTAGAAACCTTGGCCGATGCTGGAACCGATTTAATTGAGATTGGTGTTCCCTTCAGTGATCCAATTGCTGATGGTCCAGTAATTCAAGAAGCTGGGCTGCGGGCTTTTAAAAATGGAGTTTCAACAAAGCGCGTTTTTGAAATGGTAGCCGAAATTCGCAAAAGGACTTCTGTTCCATTAGTCCTCTTGGTTTATCTAAACAACGTTTTCAAGTATGGTTATGCTAATTTTTTTGATACCTGCCATCAATTAAATATCAATGGCGTTATCATCCCTGATCTTCCAGTAGAGGAACGTTCGGAGGTTGCATGTTTTGCCCAAAAAACCGATTGTTCATTGATCCCATTAGTAGCTCCCACTTCAGGAAATCGCATAAAAAAAATCGTTGCTGAGGCTAATGGATTCGTTTACGCTGTTTCATCACTTGGGGTAACTGGAGCCCGGGACAGGATCACAACTGATCTAGATACATTAGTTTCTGATATTAGAAAATTTACAAATACTCCTATTGCGGTTGGTTTTGGAATTCACTCGCCTAAGCAAGCCGCAAAAATCACCCAAACTGCCGATGGGGTAATTGTGGGTTCTGCAATCGTCAAAATAATTGCACAAGAAGGAATGCATGCTGAAGAAAAGTTGATTGATTATGTCAGTAATATGAAAAAAGCACTTAAACAAACAGAAATTAATCAAATTTAACAAACCAGCAGCAACTACATGTATATATGAAAAACTATATTTTCTAAATCTGTTTTACTGACCAATGTTTTCTTCATACTAGGCAAGCTTAATTGACTCCTATTCCTAACTAAAAAAGAAGAGAATGAAAGACCAAACCCTCTGTTTGGCTTTTCATTCTCTTCTTAATCTTTATTGCCTACAAAATCTCTTAGCAGATTTATTTTGATTTTACTAATTACTAAATGAAATTAACTATTTCCATTAATATCGGTACAACTATAACAAATAAAACCGTGCTTGTCGTAACAACATTGGTGGCATACTCAACATCGCCGTGAGATTGACCGACCAAGATCGGCAGAACAGCCAGTCCTGGGGTTGCAGTTTGTATGATCAAAGTATTTTGCTCAATATTGGGAATTGCTTGTCCCATATTTTTGAAGATAATCATGATAACGATCATAATTGCTGGTGCCACAACAAAACGCCCGAGCAGCGCAAAAATTGTATCCTTATCAAAATGAATTGACTTCAACCCTGCATCCGCCAAAATAATTCCAATGTAAATCAAAGACATTGGAGTAACAATCCCACCAACCATTGAAAATGTCTTGTCAAAGAATTGCGGTAATGGTAACCCAAGTAGCAACCATACCAAGGCCACTAGAAAACCAACAAGCGGCGCTGGTAATAGTTTTTTCCAATTGAATTTACTGTCATTTTGACTTTTTCCCTGTTTCGTCGGATCATCGTTAGAAATAAAGAAAACACCAATTGCCCACGTTGAAACTGTATTAGCTACGTAGTAAATTAGAAAATACGGTAAGCTGACATTGCCAAATAATGCAATATTCAACGGCAATCCAACAAAAATAGTATTGGCATTAACGAACATATTGATGAACGTTCCACGACGACCAGGCCGTACACGCAATACTTTTGTCAAGATCCACGCGACTAAGTATCCAGTAACAAAACTAATCAACACATAAATGAGTCCACTGGATAGACTAACTAATTTACTACGCGTCAGATTATCTAATACTGAAACAAATATCGATAACGGCAAAGCAACATTCATAATTAAAAAAGAAATACTGCCCTTAAAACTATCATCGAACTTGCCCTTACGTCTTAGAAAATATCCTAATGCAATCACTAAGATAATTTGACCGACACTTGATAATGAAGTTAAAAATGCTGCCAAAACAACCACACTCCTAGTTTTTTATCAATCTGTTAATTCTTTATATTCAGGAACCCATTTCAAGTCAGCAACTGCTTTCTTTACGTTGTCGATCGGCTCCTTATTCAAGTTTTGAGCAACTGCGCTTTTTGCAACTGCTTCGGCGACAGTTTGCGAGAAAATATCTAACTTAGTAACTGGTGGTAAAACAGCAGCTCCTGGTTCAGTTGGGTCAACAATCCCGCCTAGTGAATGGGCTGCTTTGCTGATCATTTCGTCATTAAGTAACCGTGCCTTAGCAGCAATTGTTCCCAATCCCAGTCCAGGATAAACCAAAGCATTATTAGCTTGTCCTATCTCATAAGTAACTCCATCCAATTCAACTGGCGCAGCTGGGATGCCTGTTGCAACTAATGCTTTGCCATTTGTCCACTTCAATAAATCTTCAGCCTTCGCTTCAGCTAATTTAGTTGGATTAGATAATGGGAAAATAATTGGTCGCGCAGTATGGGCTGCCATTTCCTTAACAATCGATTCCGTAAAAGCACCCGGTTGAGTTGAAGTTCCCACCAATATTGTTGGATGTACTGCTTTGACCGCATCTGCAAGGGTTTTTAATTCGTCTGCATTAGCAAATTCACTACGCTTGCGTGCAAATGGTTTTTGTTCTGGTGTCAAGTCCGGATCATCATCAAATAATAGACCCTGCTTATCAACCATGTAGAAGCGTGAACGTGCTTCTTCTTCTGACAAACCTTGTTGCAACATTTCTTCATAAATACGTTGTGTAATTCCTGCACCTGCTGTTCCAGCACCGAAACTCATGTAAACTTGATCAGTGAAAGCCTCACCCGAAATATTTAATGCACCCAATAATCCAGCTAAAACAATGATACCAGTCCCTTGAATATCATCATTGAACGTTACGATCTTATCTTTATATTTATTCAAGATATTAGCAGCATTACTGCGACCAAAATCTTCAAAGTGCAAATATAAATCTGGGAAAAGTTCCTCAGCTGTCTGAACAAAACGATCAACAAAATCATAGTATCGATCACCACGAACACGTTCGTGACGGTTGCCCAGATACAACGGATCTTCCAGCAAACTCTGACGATTAGTTCCGACGTCTAAAACAACGGGTAAAACTTCACTAGGATCGATTCCTGCAGCAGCAGTATAGACCATTAATTTACCAACAGAAATATCAACTCCCTGTGTTCCCCAATCACCAATACCTAAAATACCTTCAGCATCGGTTACCACAATAAGCTTAATGTTTCGACCAGAAGCAGTATTTTTTAAAGCTGCGGCCATTGAATCAGGATCATCAATCGACAAGAAAGCCGCATTTTGAGGATTAACGAAAAGCGAACTATAATTTTCAATCGTATCAGCAATCGTCGGATCATAAACAATTGGCATAAATTCAGCAATGCGCTGACTAAAAAGCTTATAAAATAAAACACGATTTTCATTAAAAATTGACATTAAGAAAATACGTTTCTCTAACATTGATGGTTTCGTCAAATATTGTGCGTAAGTTTGTTTAACTTGATCATCTATTGTTTGGACATGCGGTGGCAATAAACCTACTAATCCCAGTTGCTGACGTTCAGTCATGGTAAAAGCAGTCCCCTTGTTGAGAAACGGGTTATTTAAAATTTGTTGTGCGTTTTCATGCATCAAAAAAATCTCCTTTGTGTAAATTCAATTAATTGCTGTGAAAGCATAGCATTCCCAAAAAACTATAGTCAAACTTTGTAGGTGTGATAAAATAAATTTATAAGAGAAACTCGCAGCACATCTTACAGAAATAAAAAAACGCATAACGTAAAAGTGATTCTTAAAATTACGTTATGTGCTCTTAGTTTTTTTGAACCCAATTGCTTTTAAGTTCTCAGGAGGTTTTTATGAAAATTCGTGATTTAACTTACTTTTCAAAGTTAGTATCTTTAAAAAATTTCACTGCTGTTGCTGACTATTTCTCAGTCAGTCAACCAGCAATTACTATGGCAATCAAACGTTTGGAAGATGAATTCAACACCGTTTTACTTCATCGTGATCAATCACATCAATCAATTTTGCTTACCCCTAGTGGGCAACAACTTCTGAAACATGCCAATCGCATAATTGATGAAGCTGCTTTAACTAACCTTGACATGGCTTCATTAAAAACTGAACAAATCCGCTTTGGGCTCCCACCGATCATCGGTAATTATTTTTTCCCAAAAGCTGCTTCACAGTTAGCCAAAACTAATTTACTTGATCAACTGTTAGTTACAGAAGCAGGGTCTAGTGAATTATTGGCAGCCTTAGAAAATGGCAAACTTGATATTGCTTTACTCGGCTCCACACATTCCCTCAATAATGATGGCTTGAGTGCAACGCTCTTAGCAAAGCATCATTTCAAGATAATTGTCAGTCCTCGATCACACTTAGCTTCGTTAAAAAAAATTGCTTTTCAAGATTTGCACAATGAGAAATTCATTATGCAGACTGAAGACTTTGTTCACCCTACTGCCTTTGGTGCGCTAAATAAAATCTCATGTATTGACCCACAAATTATCTATAAAACGGGTGATATTGCGTTGCTTAAAAGCATGATCCACGAGAATATCGGTATTGGATTCTTGACTGAAACAGCAATTACACCCCAGGATGACATAATCAGTTTGGATCTAACCGATTCATTCCAACCCGAATTCTTAATTTCGCTGGTTTTCCGCCAATCACAGCTACTATCTCAAACCAAGCAAAACCTTATTCATCAACTAACACAGAGCTTAGGCTCCTACTCCAGCAATACAAATCAGCTAGGTAAGTAAAATCTACTGGCTTTATTTCAACAAATAATCGTTCAATTTAAACTTACACCATGTAAATTTAGCTAACAGCCTTAGCGTAATTCTACATTTTGAGGAACAATTGAGTTTGAAATACAAAATTTTTTTACATCTTCTAAAACAACAATATGGCCCAAAAGGCAGTATACTTATGCTTCGAACTTTCAAAGGGGTTGGGAGAATGCGTTATTCCTTTTATTTTTTTGTTCGAACACAAGCTACTGGCTTTTGGGCCATATTAAGACTGAGTTTAAATAATTTATTACCTTAATTTTTGCGCAGCTGCTTCATCTAAAATGACAGTTACGTCAGAATGCTGTTGCAGCACACTGGCTGGGCACTGCCGTGTTACAGGACCTTCAATCATATTTTTAACAGCTTCTGCTTTTGATTCTCCAAAAGCTTCTAAAATAATCTTCTTAGACCTTAATATTGATCCTATTCCCATCGAATATGCATAACGTGGAACATCTTGTTCATTATCAAAAAAACGAGAATTTGCAGCAATTGTTGATTCTGTAAGCTTCACTTTATGCGTTTTTAAAGCAAAGTCTGTTCCCGGCTCGTTGAAACCAATATGTCCATTCCTTCCAATCCCCAGCAATTGAAGATCAATCGGATTTTTTTTAATAATCAAGTTGTATCTGCTGACTTCTTTTGTTTCATCGGTTGCTTCTCCATCAGGTAAATAAGAATGGTGAAACGGTTTATACTGAAACAAGTTCTGCTGCATGTAATAATTGTAACTCTGCGGATGACTTGCACTCAAACCAACATATTCGTCTAAATTAACCGAAATGCTGCTGCTAAAATCCAAATTGCTGCGCACAATCGCTTCGTAGGTCGTCACCGGTGTGCTTCCAGTTGCTAATCCAAAAACAGCATCATTCTTTTTTGCCAACTCGTTCTTAAAAAACTCATAAGCAGTTTGTCCACCTTGTTTTTTATCTTCAACAACAATAATTTTCATCAGAATTTACCTCCAGTAAATTGGTATAGTCCTATTATAATTGGGCTATACCAAAACTGCAAGCAAAAAAGCTTATTCCTTTTTGATAACGATGACTAACGCCAAACACCACTGTTTCTATTAATAATTTTACCATCTCTGTAAGCGTTTGTAAATATTTAAAAGTATATTTAAGCTTTTTTAAGCGCAGATGAAAAAAATCCGTTATTGCTACGGATTTTAAACAGTATCATCTAATAAAATTAGCAAATCATAAAAAATTATAAAAAAGTAATTGACATAGGATTAAAAATACGTTAAATTGATAGACAAATAAAGAAAGGAGTCCTCAACATGGTTTACGAATACACTGCAACTGCAACAATTGAATTCGCCCTACTACTATGACGAAGGACTCTGACGAAATGTGTCGAGTCCTATTTAGCGTTATGGGAATGGGGCTCGAGCTAAGATGGTTAGCGTCTCATTCTTAACGAATGAGGCGTTTTTTTTATAAATAAATATATTACATGATTCAAAAATAACTGGGAGGTTATACTTATGACAAAAAAAATTCAATTTTTTGATACAACCTTGCGTGATGGTGAACAGACAATTGGTGTTAACTTTTCAATTGATGACAAAATAGAATTAGCTCATCAATTTGAATCTTGGGGAGTAGACGTAATCGAAGCTGGTTTCCCTGTTGCTTCAAAAAATGATTTTGAGGCCGTTCGGCGTATTGGACAAGAAATAAGGAAAACTAATGTTGTCGGTTTAGCTCGTTGTGTCCAAAAAGATATTGATGCAGTTTCCGCAGCTTTAAAAGACGCGCCTACTGGTCAGATACATGTCTTCATTGCAACCAGTCCAATTCACCGTAAAACTAAATTGCATATGACCCAAGATGAAGTGATCGCTGCAATCAAACATTTTGTCAGCTACGCAAAAAAAAGCTTCAATAATGTTGAATTTTCACCGGAGGATGCCACTAGAACAGAATGGGACTTCTTGGTGAGAGCAATTAGAACTGCTATCCATGCTGGCGCAACCGTCATTAATATTCCTGATACAACTGGTTACACAAACCCGCATGAATTTGCTGCTATGTTTGACTATATGCGTGAAAACATCCCAGAATTTGATGCTGTGATTTTCTCTGTTCACTGTCATAATGACTTGGGTATGGCTACAGCTAATGCATTAGCTTCAATTAAACATGGCGCAACCAGAATCGAAGGTACAGTCAACGGTATCGGCGAACGCGCTGGCAATACCGCCTTGGAAGAAGTTGCAGCCGCTATGTATGTCCGCAAGGACTATTACGACGCAGAAAACAATATTGATCTTAAGCAAACATTCAAAACGGCTACTATGGTCAGTCAGAAAACAAAGATGCCTATCCCAAGTAATAAAGCTATTACTGGTTCAAATGCTTATTCCCATGAATCTGGTATTCATCAAGATGGCTTCTTAAAAAACCATGCTACGTACGAAATTTTGACTCCTCAAACTGTGGGGATAGCACATGCATCAATCCCACTGGGAAAATTGTCTGGTTCCCATGCTGTTGCTGTTAAATTGAACGAGATGGGTTACCAGGTTACTAAGGAAGACATGCGGCGCATTTTTCCTATTTTCAAAGCAATTGCTGATAACCAGCAATTAGTCTCTGATACAGACTTAGAACAAATTATGAAAAAAAATAAAGTAGTACAATAATTTTTATCCAGAAAGGTGTTCAGCAATGTCTAAAAAAGTAATAGCAATTCTTCGTGGAGACTACATTGGACCAGAAATAATGGAAGCCGGTTTGACTGTTCTGAAAGCTGCTAGTGCAGATTCAAATTTTCAATATCAAACGATTGATTATCCTTTCGGCGGTGAAGCCATTGATAAATACGGCGATCCCCTTCCTCAACAAACTATTGAAGGCTGTAAACAAGCAGATGCTGTATTATTGAGTGCTATTGGTGGCCCTAAATGGGATAATGCCAGCAAGCGTCCTGAAAAAGGGCTTTTGGAGATCAGAAACAGATTAGGACTTTTTTCCAACATACGTCCTACCAAGGTTGATCCCAATTTGTCTCGTTTTTCACCTGTAAAGCAGGAAGTACTCGACAATACTGATTTTGTGATTGTCCGTGAATTAACCAGTGGCATCTACTTTGGAACACCACGGAAACAAAATTCACAAGATGCACTTGATACTTCAACTTATACAGTGCAAGAAATCAAACGTATTTTGAAAATTGGTTTTGACATGAGCATGCGTCGGCGAAAACACGTGACGGTTGTCGATAAAGCAAATGTTCTCGCAACTTCAAGGCTCTGGCGCAAAGTCACAGAAGAATTCAAACAAGAATATCCTGAAGTAACAGTCGATTATTGCTACGTTGATGCCGCTGCCATGAAAATTATTACACATCCTACCTCTTTTGATGTCCTGATTACTGCTAATTTATTTGGCGACATTCTAAGTGACGAAGCTTCGGTGCTGACAGGATCATTAGGAACAATTCCATCAATGAGCGCAGGCACAACCGGCCCTAACCTATATGAACCAATTCATGGATCTGCTCCGGACATCGCCGGAAAAGGAATTGCCGATCCAATTTCAATGATTCAAAGTATTGAGATGATGCTGCGCGAATCCTTTGATGAGAGCTATATTGCTGACAAAATAGCGGAAGCCGTTCAAAAAACGATTGAAGAAGGAATAACTACCCCCGACATAGGCGGAACTGCGACAACACAAGAAGTTACAACTAATATTGTAAAGAACTTGAAAGGATGAACAAAATGGGAAAGACATTATTTGATAAACTCTGGGAAAAACATGTTATCACAGGTGCTCCAGGAGAACCGCAATTGATCTATATCGACTTGCACTTAGTACATGAGGTTACATCTCCACAAGCATTTGAGGGATTGCGAGTGAACCATCGCCATGTCCGGCGCACTGAAAGGACATTTGCAACGATGGATCACAATGTTCCTACCAAAGATATCTTCAATATCAAGGATGCCATTTCACTTAAACAAATTGAAACACTTAAAAAGAATTGCAACGAATTCGGAATTCGATTAGCGGAAGTAGGATCTGAAGATCAAGGCATTGTCCATGTCATAGGACCTCAATTGGGGTTAACTCAGCCTGGGCAAACAGTTGTCTGTGGCGATTCGCATACAGCAACGCATGGTGCTTTCGGTTCAATTGCTTTTGGAATCGGGACATCCGAAGTTGAGCATGTTTTAGCTACACAAACGATTTGGCAATTAAAGCCCAAAACAATGGGTATTCATTTGCGTGGGAAATTGCAAGAAGGTGTTTCAGCTAAAGATATTATCATGGCGTTAATCGCCACTTATGGTGTCGACTTTGGGACAGGTTACGCTCTTGAGTTTTACGGAGATACAGTAGACAGCCTTTCAATGGAAAACAGAATGTCAATCTGTAACATGGCTATTGAAGGCGGTGCAAAAATGGGGATGATGAAACCCGATCAGACTACTTTTGAATACGTTAAAGGACGTAAATATGCTCCTAAAAAAATGGAAGAAGCAATTGACTACTGGAAGCAATTTTACACTGACAGTCCTGCTGATTACGACAAAGTCTTAGAATTTGATGTCAGTGACTTAGCCCCTTATGTTTCTTGGGGAACTAATCCTTCGATGTCTGTGCCAATATCAGGAAAATTACCTGATATCGCCGACATGAATTTTCAACGTGCGTATGACTACATGGATCTTAAGCCACATATGGCTGCTAGTGCCATCCCTATTCAATGGATCTTTATTGGGTCTTGTACAAACGGACGTTTAGCTGATCTGCAGGAAGCTGCACGTGTCTTGAAGGGTCATCACCTCGCTAAAAATGTGACCGCGTGGATTGTTCCGGGATCAAGAACCGTTAAGAATGATGCTGAGAAACTCGGGCTCGATAAAATTTTTAAAGACGCAGGTTGCGAATGGCGTGATCCAGGATGCTCAGCTTGTTTAGCCATGAACCCTGATAAGATACCAGCTGGTATTCATTGTGCCTCGACTACCAATCGAAATTTCGAAGGTCGTCAAGGAAAAGATGCCCGCACGCACTTAGCGAGTCCAGCAATGGTTGCTGCTGCCGGCATTCATGGACATTTTGTTGATATTAGACAGAAAGAGGTAATTTAAATGGAAGCTATCACAATACACAAGGGAACAACGATTCCATTGATGAATAATAATATTGATACAGATCAGATCATTCCAAAACAGTTTTTAAAAAATATCTTAAAAACTGGTTATGGGAAACATCTTTTTCATGATTGGCGTTTTTTAGATGACGGGCGCCCCAATCCGAACTTCATCTTGAATCAGCCCGAAAGGCAGGGTGCGACCATTTTAATCAGTGGCGAAAATTTTGGTTGTGGTTCCTCACGTGAGCATGCCGCATGGGCATTGAAAGATTGGGGTTTTAAGATCGTCATTGCTGGAAGTTACAGTGATATTTTCTTTATGAACTGTACAAAAAATGGTGTTCTTCCCATTATTTTACCTCTTGAAGCACGTCAAAAAATGGCTGCTATCTCACCGGAGGAAAAAATAACAGTAGACCTCCCGCAACAAACAGTAGAATGCAAAAGTGAAAAATACCATTTTGATATTGATTCAACTTGGAAGAAAAAATTTATTAATGGCACAGATGATATTGATGTTACTTTGGACTACTCAGATAAAATTTCTGAATTTGAAAATTCGATGCCCTCATTTTCTTAAGGATGTGACTTATGATTGGACAACACTAACGCTTTATCACAAAACAACACCGACTATATTATGAAACAAAACCTGCATGTTAGAATGGATAAAATTCAACCAACTAAAACATTTTATAAGATCTTCACTTTAGTTTCAGCTGGAATGTTCCTCGATGCAATTGACGTTTATCTCGCAAGTGGTGTCAGCAGCTATTTATTAAAAGACGGTTGGTCAACACTTTCCTTAAATTCAGCTTTTCTTTCCGTCGGTTTCTTTGGACTCTTTCTCGGCTCAATTTTTGCCGGTTTAATCGGTGATTTATTTGGTCGTAAAAGAGCTTATCAGCTTAATTTACTGGTTTTTGGATTTTTCACCCTGCTGGGCGCATTTTCTCCTAACATGCCTTTTCTGATTATCTGTCGCCTTATTGCAAGCATCGGACTAGGTACAGAAATCGTTACCGGATATGCCATGATTAACGAATTCTCACCCATTAAGACACGCGGTAAATGGTGCGCTTTAACCTCTTTCGTTGCAAACTGCGGCGCTCCGATAACAATGCTGCTATGTACATTAATCATTCCACGTTTTTCTTGGCGTGCAATGTTTGTTATCTCTGGTGCTCTTGCATTAGTTCTTTGGTATTTCAGACGTAATTTACCTGAATCCCCACGCTGGTACATAGCGCATAATAAATATAAAGATGCTCAAAAAGTAATTGAAAGTATCGAAGATGAGATGAAGACGGAAAATACACGGCCCGCGGCACCCGTTTCGTCGAAAACCGCGGCGCTTAATTCAGCCGAATCCGACAAACACTTCGTTCGGAATTTACTTGTTGCAACTTTTGCTGTTTCCGCAACGATTGTATGTCAATACACCTTCACTTCTTGGGTGCCTACCTTGCTTGTCAAACAAGGCATCAATATTGTTTCATCCTTAAGTTTCACCACAGTAATGCTGATGGGAGCACCATTTGGAGCATTTGTCGGTGCTTTAGCTGTCGACCGCATAGGTAGAAAGCCTACCATTGTTTCTGCCTTTACTCTTGCAGCAATCCTCGGCATACTTTATGGACATCAAACACAGCCAATATTAGTTATGCTGCTTGGTTTCTGCCTTACCTCTTGCTTCTACATTTTAATGGCATCGGTTGTGGGGGTCTATGTTTCAGAACTTTTTTCAACAAAGTATCGTTTCCGAGGCGCTGGCGTTGCTAATGGTGTCTCAAAATTAATAACTGTTGGGATGCCCTTCGTTGTTTCGTGGTTAATTGCTGTCTCAAATCCGACTATGATCTTCATTTTAATAAGCCTTTTTGCACTTATTGCCGGTGTAGTGGTCCTCTTTTTCGGCCCAGAGACAAATAATAAGATATTGGAATAAATGTTTCATACACTTTACTTACAAAACAGCAATTGACTAGGAATCAAAAAATTTCAAACACTAAAATTAGAATTACAAAGATAGTCTGTTTTTTTAATATAAGTAACTTGTTGTTAGTCACAAAGCTGACTATTGAAATACTTTAATTTGTACTAAATAAATGAATGAGTATAGATCAAAAATCACTTTGATTCATACCCATTCTCTTTTTTTGGGACTCGAGTGGTTTTACTTTTATATTCTGCAAATTTATTAGAGTATGACAGCAAGCAGAAATTTTTGAGTCATGATTAAGCAAAATCAATTTCAACTTAATCATGTCGTCTGCTCCCACCTTCATAAATCTTGTCTTAACCTGCAAGAACTTTTTTTGCTTTCTATCTTTGCTTTTTTTTCTTAAACACCCTATTATTATAAAAAAGCTATAACATTCAAGAAAGAGTTAGGAAGGATCGCATGCCCGAAATTAAAAATTCACAAATAGTTTTTCGTCAAGTACAACGAAAAGATATTCCGCAACTACTAGAAATTTACGCTCCCTATGTCAAAAAAACTGCTATTACTTTTGAATATCAAGTACCCACAGCCGAAGACTTCGCGCATAGAATCACTGAAATTTCCTTAAATTATCCTTTTATCATTGCTGAACAAGATCATGAAATTCTAGGTTACGCTTATCTATCATCATTTCATCCTCGTGCTGCCTATGCCTGGTCAGCTGAAATTTCAATTTATCTAAAAAGTAGCAGCCGGAGGAATGGTCTAGGTCGTCGTTTTTACACATTACTGGAAAAAGCAGCCAAACAGCAACATATTTTAAATTTGAATGCCTGCATTGGTGTTTCACCAAAGCAAGACTCACGCCTTCCACCAGACAGTGTTACATTTCATGAACACATGGGGTTCAAGCAAACCGCACATTTTCACAATTGTGGATATAAGTTTTCTACTTGGTACGATATGATTTGGATGGAAAAACAAATTGGCCAGCATAAAGCTTCTGTTGACCCTGTAATACCTTTTCCAAAATTGAAAACTAGTATCTTGAATGGATTTCAAGCGGAAAAATAAGCAATTAAATCAATTGGTGTTAAGATTAAGGTGATATCTAAAACAATTCAAGGAGTGATTTCTTATGAGTGAAAATGTACTGTTCAATCCTGGCCAGGCTATTTCCAGTACTTTTGATTTCAATGAAGCCTACGTTTCTGCCCAGATTTATCGTAAGAAAAGCAATAAACCCTTACTTGTTGTTCAAGAAAAAGACGGTAAGTTATATTGTGTTTTCGACAAATCAACTGCGCAAGAAAATAGCATGGAATCCAAACAGTATCGCGTGATCAAACATCTTGATTAACTGATAAATATCAAAAAACATCATTCGGGGGGATATTAATTGGTATCTAAACAATCACTGATCCTTAACGACAAGAATATGGTCCCATTAATCGGATTTGGTACCTACAAACTAAACGGTGCTCAAGGTGTTAATACAATTACACAGGCACTGAATAATGGCTACCGTGCGCTTGACACGGCCGTTAATTATGAAAATGAAGGAACAGTTGGTCAAGCAATTAAACGTTCAAGTATTCCGAGAGAGCAGCTGTTTGTGAGCTCTAAATTGCCTGGACGTCACCACCATTATCATGAGGCAATCGTTACTATTCAAGAATCATTGTACAGAATGCAGCTTGATTATTTAGATCTGTATTTGATTCATTGGCCGAATCCGTTAGAAGACAATTACGTTGAGGCATGGCAAGCCTTGATAGATGCTCAAAAATTTGGTCTCGTCCGCTCAATTGGCGTCTCAAACTTTTTACCAGAACATATTGATCGTTTGGAACGAGAAACAGGGGTGCTGCCGGCCATAAACCAAATTGAGTTGCATCCCTACTGGTCTCAATCTGAACAAAGAAAATACAATGCGGAACATAAAATTGTAACACAGGCATGGAGCCCCATTGGACGTGCAAATGCTGTTTTAAGTGAACCCGTTATCCAAAAAATTGCTCAAAAGCATTCCAAAACGGTTGGTCAAATTATTTTGCGCTGGGAAATACAGCTTGGGGTCTCTGTCATACCTAAATCAAGTTCGCAAGTACGGCAATTACAGAACAAAGCTCTCTTTGATTTTGAACTTTCCACTGCTGAAATGGATTCTATTACGAATCTTGATAAAACAGATGGGCGCAACAAAAATCAAGATCCAGCGACCTATCAAGAATTTTAATTATTAAATGTATCAATTAAACTTGCCCTATTCTTGCTGAATTGATCAAAGAATATTCTCCCATATATTGTGACATTTGTGTTTAGTCACTTACGGGTTAGAAAGATGGACAGTCTTATCTTCGGAACAGAACAACTTAAACAGAAATACACCACACTAAACCTAAAGCGGCTATGACAAAATTAACATCTGTCATAGCCGCTTTAATCAACTTCAAATATTCGATTTAACATGTCATTCTAGTTAGTAAAAAAATTCAAAGCACCGCTTATTCTCGATGAAACCGATTCTTAAATAATGGACTGACAGACTTGTTTTCATGAATGCGTTTAATTGCATCGCCAATCAGTGGCCCAACAGAAACTTGGAGAAGTTTATCAATTCTTTTTTCCTCTGGTAACTTAATAGAATCGGTAACTACCAGACGTTTAATAGGTGAATTCTCAATTCTTTCAATTGCTGGTCCCGACAATACTGGATGAGTTGCACATGCGTAAACCTCAGTTGCTCCAGCATCCTTCAAAGCTTGTGCTGCTAATGTGATTGTACCCGCTGTATCAATCATATCATCTATTAAAATACAACGTTTTCCGTCCACTGCTCCAATAATATTCATTACTTCAGCAACATTGGCCTTGGGACGACGTTTATCGATAATTGCAATTGGTGCTTTCAAAAATTCTGCAAGTTTACGCGCGCGCGTCACACCCCCATGATCAGGTGAAACAACGACTGCATCTTTTTCAAGTCCATTATTAAGGAAATAATCTGCCAGCAAAGGCGCTCCCATCAGATGATCAACTGGAATATCGAAAAAGCCTTGAATCTGAACCGCATGCAAGTCTAAAGCAACGACACGGCTTGCACCAGCTTTCACTATCATATCTGCCACTAATTTTGCAGTAATCGGCTCGCGTGGACGCGCTTTACGATCTTGACGCGCGTAACCATAATAAGGGACAACCACATTTATAGTCGATGCACTTGCACGCCGCAAAGCATCAATCATAATCAATAACTCCATCAAGTTATCATTCACAGGTGCTGAAGTTGATTGAATAATGAAAATCTCGTCTCCACGGATACTTTCTTCAATATTGATTCTTATTTCTCCATCACTAAAACGGTCAACGGAAGTTTTTCCTAATTTAACTCCCACAGCTTCAGCAATTTTTTCAGCCAAAGGTTTGTTCGAATTCAAAGCAAAAATTTTGAGCTTCGGATCAGCATAATATCCAGACATGACAGCCTCCATAATTTATATTTATCTATAGATAATACTATTCATTTTTGCGATTAAAATCAAGATTATTAGTAGTTATCTTTTAACAATTTAATTCTTTACATTATTTTTAGATGTTTCTGCACAAGGGTATCTGTCGTAATATCCTTTTTTATTGACCTGTCTTCCTCTGGCAATAGCCATATCATGCGCAGAAACGTCATCTGTAATGGTTGAACCTGCAGCAACATAAGCATGGTCAGCAATGTGCAGAGGTGCTATCATGTTCGACGCACTCCCTATGAAAGAATGATCTCCGACAACTGTGTGATGCTTATTTTTACCATCATAATTAACAAATACACATCCACAACCAACATTGATATCTTTACCTAGTGTTGCATCTCCAACATAGGTCAAATGACCTACCTTGGTATTCTCACCAATTTCTGCTTTTTTAACTTCAACAAAATTTCCAATATGTACTTTTTTGCCAATCTGAGCAGCTGGTCGTAAATGACTGTATGGTCCAATATTGCTTTCATCTTGCATTTCAGCATCTTCAAGTGTTGAAGCAGTAATCGTAACACCATTATGAATAACACTATCAGAAATATCGGAATTGGCACCAATCAAACAGTCTTCTCCGATCACAGTCTCACCTCTTAAAAATACACCAGGTTCAATAATCGTGTCGGCACCAATTTTTACGTCTGTATCAATATAAGTTGTTTCTGGATCTATTAAAGTCACACCAGCGCGCATGTGTTTCTCATTAATACGCTGACGCATCAATTTAGTTGCTTCCGCCAAAGCAACTCGATCATTAACACCCATTGATTCCGAGAAGTCCTTCATCTTGTAAGCTGCAACTATTTCATTTTGTTTCTTAAAAATTTCCATAACATCTGTTAAATAATATTCTCCCTGAACATTATTATTATTTATTTTATGCAATGCATTAAACAAAGCCTCATTGTCAAAACAATAAACACCCGTATTTATTTCTTTAATTGCAGCTTCTTCTTTTGTAGCATCTTTTTGTTCAACAATTTTCTCTACAATACCTAAGTCGTTTCGCACAATTCGACCATATCCAAATGGATTTTCAGCCGTAGCAGTTAACACAGTAGCAACTGCCCCTTTTTGCTGATGATATTCAAATAATTCATTAAATGTCTGAGTTGTAAATAACGGTGTATCACCACAAGTAATCAGCGTTATGCCTTTTTTTCGCCCGAGCAACTTTTCTGCTTGGAGTACAGCATGACCCGTTCCCAATTGTTCCTTTTGCAAAGCATATTCAGTTCGATCACCCAGTGTTTCTTCAACTTTTTGTGCCCCATGCCCCACAACTGTCACTACTTCATCCATATTATTCTTTTCGATTTGTGTAAGTACATGTTCTACCATTGTTTTTCCACAAACCTTGTGTAAAACCTTGTACAGTTTGGACTTCATTCTTGTACCTTGCCCAGCTGCAAGAATAATTGCATATTTTGCCGTCATTTCTTAATCTCCTCTAATTTGATATGTTCCTAATACATGATACCGTAGTGGCAATTAGTGTGCAAGACAGCCTGATACTTAACAAAACTTCCATGTATTCTGATTATTGTTTTTGGAAAGTAAAGCAGACTGGCAGAAATATTGCAAATAACGGGAATTTTTGAGCAGAAACGATGAATTATGCACAAAATTCTACTTCGACTGTGAATAATCCCTCTCCAAACAAAAAAGATTGGTCTTGCAAACGCACTAATATGGAAAACTTAAGATAAATTACCGTCTGAGATCACAGGGCAGGCAGTCCCAGAACTCCCTAATTTTCTAGTTGCGTACATTCTTATTCTATCTTGGACAGCTAATTTGCCTTTGCTTAACTATGGAAACTCATTTTTCGCCTTAAACTCTTGCATCCTGTCTATTTTCGTTCATCCAACGCAGATACTTTCGTAAGCAGCAAAAAATGTGTAGTTTTTCTTATTTTCCTTCATCAAAAACTTTTTTAAGATAGTTTCCTGCACTGACTTGAATTGTTTTATCCAATGTGTTTACCTTATCTACCTTCAAAAGAGACGTATAATCATCTACCATTCGATGCCCTTCAAATGAGGCTTCCGCGAAAACAGTTATTCCAACCATTTTAGATTCGAATTCTTCAATCATACTTTTCATCCCATTAACTGTGCCGCCGCCCTTCATAAAGTCATCCACGACAAGGACGTTTGACCCTCTTTTCAAGCTTCTTTTGGAAAGTTCCATTTTTTCAATCCGTTCACTTGAGCCTGACACATAATTAACAGATACAGTCGATCCTTCAGTTATTTTTGAATCCCGCCGCAGAATAACAAACGGAACATTTAAATAGCTGGAAACACTCTGAGCAATTGGAACACCTTTTGTCGCCACAGTCATAACTGCATCTATTTGTTTACCAAGATATTGTCGTGCAATTACACGACCAACCTGACGTAGGACTTCAGGTTTCCCTAGCAAGTCAGAAAGATAAACATACCCCCCTGGCAGTAAACGATCTTTTTCAGAAAGCTTTTCTGTCATAGTCTCAATAAATGCACGTGCCTCTTTTTCATCAATAGATGGTATGTAACGTGCTCCACCAGCAGCTCCTGGAATCGTTTCGAGGACACCAATTCCTCTTACCTTGAACGTCCGTTTTATGATTGCCAAATCTTCACTGATTGATGATTTGGCAGACTCATATCTTTTAGCAAAAAATGTTAATGAAATCAGTGTGTGTGGCCTTTCAAGCAAATAATTTGTCATGTCAATCAAACGATCACTTCTTCTAGTTTTCAAAACAATGCCTCCATAAGTTTGTTTTTCTATAAAAAAATCTGCTGTAAAATAATCTAAGCATCATTATAATCTATTTTACGTGATTTGAATAGTAACTTTATCATTATAATGAAAATTGTTCGTTTTTAAGTGCAATCAACTACTTTGTACCCCGCTTAATTAGAAATTTTTCATAAATCTCTAACATTCGACATTTAACAAAAAGTCTCCATAAAAAAGACTAGTCCAAAACTCACATTTTGAACTAGTCCGTCTGCATGATGTTTCAATATTTGTATTAACGTATTCTAGTAGCCGGTTTTCTTAGTAACCTATATTCTTTTCTTACACGCCTTCTTAAAACTATTATTCGCGCCACCTATCTTATATTTCAAGCAGCAAATCTTGCGGTTTTATCCATTTCAAACGATCCACAAAAAGATACCTTGAAACATACGCCAATATAACTGGTAATACAACAAAAAGCAAACATATTACAGTAAGATTAAGGAGGGTTGCTGGCATTTGGCGATAGGCCGTTAAAGGACCAATCAATCCACTGAACCCAAAACCAGCACTCATTGGGGTTCCTTTAATTTCAAAT
Organism: Liquorilactobacillus aquaticus DSM 21051; assembly: GCF_001436755.1. Classification (GTDB taxonomy): domain Bacteria; phylum Bacillota; class Bacilli; order Lactobacillales; family Lactobacillaceae; genus Liquorilactobacillus; species Liquorilactobacillus aquaticus. The sequence continues at coordinate 22,914 of NZ_AYZD01000016.1, read as the reverse complement.
AACGCTCCTAACAGTCCCATCATTCCTGCATTAATTGCTAATGGGAAAAATAGACGCGGTTTTCGCAACATATTCCCCATCTGAATCTTTGGCGATCCAATAAAATGAGCTACTGTCGTTCCAAAATTATTAACAGAACTTCCATAAACAGCTAGCATAAAACTCCCTGCAGTAATTCCTAAATTTGCAGTTCCAGAACTGATCCCAGCCAGCCCGATTGCAGTTGCAATTCCTACCGAACTTATTGGAGACACAATTAAAACTGCAAAACTAATTCCCATCAATGTTCCCATGAGCAACGGTTGTAATGACGTAACGTGAGTAATCATCGCACCAATCGATGTTGCAATTAACCTTACACTTGGGAGCATTAATAAACCTGCCCCGCCAGCAAACACAATTACTAAGAGTGGCAAAAGCAATATTGTGTAATTTTTAAACTTATTGCCCAATACTAATGCCAGCCCCACAGCCAAAGCAATTGTTATCCCTGTATTAATAATATCGCCCGTTCCCTGCAATATAAATTGGCCATTTTTCGAAGTCATAACGCCAGAACCAATCATTGCGGCAATTGCAACAGCCGAACTTTGAATTGGATTGAGCTTAAATTGCATTCCGACACAAAAAGCGGCAATTGCAGGCAGTAAGCTCATCGCAAAATTAGTCATCATAATTATTTGTGCTGCAACTGCAAAATTTTCTTGCATAGCCTGCATCAATTGACCTACAAGAGCTGAAGGCAATAATGCTACTACCACACCTAAACTGATTCCATTCAAGATATTCATAGTATATTGTCTACCGGTCATTTTTATTTCCATTTATAAAACTCCATTCAGGATACTTGGTGAACGCTGTATTTACCGTTCAAAATAGCTAATACATCATCCAAACTAATATCAACCATGTTCTTAACAGCAATATTCGTGTAAAAGCCAATATGAGGAGTGATAATTACATTATCCATCTCACGCAATCTGATTAGTTGTTCACTCGGTAATTTTTTGCCTTGCAAATCAAAATTAAAGAAATTTTCCTCGCCAGTCAAAGTATCAAGTGCTGCGCCTGCAATTCTCTTTTGATCTAAAGCTTGAATTAAGGCGTCTGTGTCAATAACCGGCCCACGACACTCATTTACGATAAATGCCGTCGGTTTCATAAGGGATAATGCCTCTTCATCGATCAAATTGTAACTCGTCTCATTTAAGTCTACATGTAGACAAATGACGTCTGCTTCAGCTAAAACCTCTTCCTTGCTTTTGTACGTCACAACATCTTTCAAATCAGTACGTTCTTTTAGATCATTAGCTATTACTTCTGCCCCAAGGGCTTTGAATAATCGTGCTGTCGTTGCACCTATCCTGCCTGCCCCGATAATCCCAATTGTTAAAGAATGAATTTCCTTTGCTTGCAATCCATTCCAGCGATAGTCTTGTTTCTCCATTCTCTGATCAAAGATCTCAAGATTACGGATTAGTCTCATTGTATGCGTAAGTGCTAATTCTGCCACAGATCTTGGAGAATATGCGGGTACATTCGTTACTTGCAGACCATTTTCTCGCGCTGCTTCAAGATCAATCATATCAAAGCCGGCAGTTCTTGTTGAAATCTGCTTCAAACCCGCTTTTCTCAAAATAGGATAAACACTTGCCTCAACTTTGCTTCTTTGCTGAATCACCAGTCCATCATAGCCTTGAATTTTATCAGCTGTGTCTTCATGTAAATCCCACTTGACTGTATCGACCTGAACTCCTTTTCTTTGCGACCATTCTTTTATTGCATTTTCTTCATCATCACGCACACTTAGCATTAGTATCTTCATTTCATATGATCTCCCTTTATTTTTTGTTTTCTTTTACGTATTTTTTAATTCGTCCAACTGCTAATTTAATACTTTCAAGACTCGCTGCATAGCTGATACGAATATATCCTTCACCGCCAGGTCCAAAACTGCTTCCACTAATGACAGCTACCTTTGCCTTAGAAGCTAAATCGTATATAAATTTTTTATCGTCCTGAATCAGTCCACCTGGTATTTTGGCAAATAGATAAAACGCACCTTCTGGTTTTGCACATTCAAAGCCCAGCTCAGTCATTTGAGCATACAGATAATCTCTGCGTACGCGATATTTATCCCTCATTGCAGATCCATCCTCAATACCATTTTTAAAAGCTTCGGCAGCGGCAGCCTGTGTCATCGTTGACGTTGTCGTCACGGTAAATTGATGTACCTTGCTTAATTCACTTGTTATTTCGCGTGGTGCGCACATCACTCCTATTCTCCATCCGGTCATTGCATGTGATTTTGAAACCCCGTTGATCAGAATCGTCTGCTCTCTTAGCTTTTTTGTCATCGACACATGTTTCTCCTCGTAGGTCAGTTCACTGTATATCTCATCACAAAGCATAAAAATATTTTTTCCTCGAACAACATCAGCAAGCATGTCTAAATCAGACTGTCGGTACGCAACTCCAGTAGGATTAGATGGATAGTTCAAAACAACTGCTTTAACCGCATCTCCATGTTCATCTAATGCTGCTTTAAGCATTTCCGGAGACATTCTGAAATTATTTTTGGATGTATCCACCAAGATAGGGGTTGCTTGATTCAAAATCGTGATAGCGATATATAAAGGAAAAATCGGTGTTGGGATAATTACTTTGTCACCTGGATTTAAAATTGAAGTTAAACTTGTATAAATTGCCTCTGTTGCACCGTTTGTAATAATAAGCTCATCCTTAGGGTCATAGTCTTGCCCATATTTCTGCTTCAAAAAATTACTTGCAGCTTCTCGCAATTCTATTGTTCCATTCGATGGCGCATAATGAGTTTGATCCTCAGCTATACTTTTTATCCCAGCTGCTTTAATGTGTTCAGGCGTAGCGAAATCCGGCTCTCCCATCGTAAATTTGATAATATCTGGAATTTGAGAGGCAAATTCATCAAAAGCCCTAATGTCTGAAGGCTTTAAGAACCGCAATTCTTTTTTCATACTGTCAGCTAATGATTTCACAAAAAAACTTCCTTTCTTACATTAAATTACAAAAGCCTAAGGACCTTCAACAGTCCTTAGGCTTTAAAAAAATTACCTTGCTTAATTTAAAAGCCGCCAGACTATTGTCACATCTGTGCGGCTTTGTTTGATTTCTAGTTAACAAACAAACTTTCGTTCTCCTCACAGGTGCAAATACGTTTTGCATACGTGTTTGCACCTCATCGTCAGATAAACTACAAACACTTGTGAAAAAACCAAAAGTAATAAAAAGTATTCAATTGTTGAGTAAGTCCTATTTGTTTATGCATGATTAAAAACTCCTTAGAATTGAATAAGTACAATATAACTTATCATTTTTAAGCTGTCAACCTAAAAAACTTACTAAGATATACTGAATAAAGTATATTTCTTTAATTCAGGATTTTGCTCTCTGTATTTATTCACTTAAAAATGAATAAAAAACCATTTTTAACATTTTTTTAGCATATTTAACAAATATTGTTGCATTTTATGAATATAAATGTTATTGTTTTATCAATCAAAAAAGTATTTGGAGGTCATACAGATGGCAAACGAAAAAGTGGTATTAGCATATTCCGGTGGTTTAGATACTTCTGTTGCAATTGCTTGGTTAAAAAACAAAGGATACGATGTTATTGCATGTTGTATTGATGTTGGTGAAGGAAAAGATTTAGAAGCTATTAAACAAAAAGGGGTTGATGTGGGTGCTGTTGAATCAATTACAATCGATGCTAAAGAAGAATTTGCCCAAGATTATGCCTTGATTGCATTACAGGGTCACACTTACTATGAGAACAAGTATCCACTTGTTTCTGCACTATCACGTCCTTTAATCGTTTCAAAACTAGTTGATGTAGCAAAACACTATGGAGCAACTGCAATTGCTCATGGATGTACTGGAAAGGGAAACGATCAAGTTCGTTTTGAAGTCGGAATTCATGCTTTGGCACCAGATATGAAAATTGAGGATCCTATTAGAGATTGGCATTGGTCACGGGAAGAAGAGATTCAATATGCTCAAGATAACAACATCCCCGTTCCAATCAATAAAAAAAGTCCCTACTCCATTGATGAGAACCTTTGGGGGAGAGCTAACGAATGCGGCATTTTAGAAGATCCTTGGGAGAGCGCCCCAGAAGACGCTTATGACCGAACTCAAGCAATTGAAGATACACCAAATGAGCCTGAAACAATTGAGATTACCTTTGAAAAAGGTGTACCAACATTTTTGAACGGAGAATATTATTCTTTAGCTGAAATGATTATGAAACTTGATAAAATTGCTGGAAAGCATGGAATTGGTAGGATTGATCATATTGAAAACCGTTTGGTCGGAATTAAATCACGTGAGGTCTATGAATGCCCTGCTGCCACTGTTTTGATCAAAGCACACAAAGATTTGGAAGATTTGACCAGTGAACGTGGCCTAGCTCATTTCAAACCAGTTATTGAACAAAAATTGAGTGAAATTATTTATAATGGGCTGTGGTTCTCACCACTCATGCCAGCATTGATTGCTTTTTTGAAGGAATCGCAAAAAGATGTTAATGGTGTAGTCAGAATTAAGTTGTTTAAAGGAAATGCTATTTGTGAAGGACGGAAATCCACAAATTCACTATATGATAAAAATCTTGCTACTTACACATCTGCCGATGAGTTTGATCAAGAAGCCGCTGCCGGTTTCATCAAACTATGGGGACTTCCTTCACAAGTTTATGCACAAGTTCAAGCAAAAAATAAACAAGCTGCTCAGAAAAACACCGCAAGTGATGGTGTTAAACAATGAGTACCAAAAAATTATGGGGCGGACGTTTTACAACTGAAAGTGCCCAATGGATAGATGCCTTTGGTGCTTCGATTTCATTCGATCAGTTAATGGCACATGAAGACTTAGAAGGCTCCTTGGCGCATGTTAAGATGCTCAAATACACAAAAATTCTAAGTGAGTCAGATGCTGATCAAATTATTGCTGGATTGCACGAGTTGCAACAAGAATTAGAAAAGGATCAATTGTCCTTTTCTGTCAAAAATGAAGATATTCATATGAATCTTGAAAGCATTCTGACAGAAAAAATTGGTCCTGTGGCTGGAAAACTGCACACAGCAAGAAGTCGCAATGATCAAGTAGCCACAGATTTGCATCTATACCTCAAACATCGTCTTCCTGAAATAATTGACACTTTGACACAACTGCAAAAGACGATTGTAGCAAAGGCTGAGGAGAACATTTATACGATAATGCCTGGTTATACTCATCTTCAGCATGCGCAGCCTATTTCATATGGTCACTATCTGATGGCTTATTATCAAATGTTCAAGCGTGATATTGAACGTTTTACATTCAATCAGCAGCATACTGATCTGAGTCCATTAGGGGCAGCTGCTCTTGCAGGAACAACCTTCCCGATTGATCGTCAATTTACTGCTGCTGAACTAGAATTCAAAGATATCTACGCCAATTCGCTTGATGCCGTTTCAGATCGCGATTTTGTTCTTGAGTTCCTCAGTAATGCTTCTATCTTAATGATGCATCTTTCACGCTTTTGTGAGGAAATCATTCTCTGGTGCTCATACGAATTCAACTATATTGAATTAAGCGATGAGTATTCGACAGGAAGTTCAATTATGCCGCAGAAGAAAAATCCTGATATGGCTGAATTGATCCGTGGCAAAAGTGGACGTGTCTTCGGTCATCTCTTAGGCTTGCTGACAACCCTAAAAGGTCTGCCATTAGCCTACAATAAAGATTTACAAGAAGACAAAGAAGGTCTGTTTGATACAATCAAGACAATTGTTCCCAGCCTAAAAGTTTTTACAGGCATGTTGTCTTCGCTAAAGGTCAATGAAGAAAAAATGGCCCACGCAACTGAACATGATTTCTCCAACGCCACAGAGCTAGCAGACTATTTGGCAAATAAAGGCATTCCATTTAGAGAAGCCCATGCAATCGTGGGGAAACTTGTTTTAAAAGGTACACAGAATAACTTCAATTTGCAGGACATTTCTTTAGAAGAATTCAAGAAAATATCACCTCTTATAGAGCAAGATGTTTATGAAGATTTGAAATCTAAAACTGCTGTTGCAAGAAGGCACTCAGCTGGCAGTACAGGCTTTGACGAAGTAAAAAAGCAGATAAAAAGTGCTAAAAAAGAACTGAATTTTTAATAATATCCCACCTCCAAATACACTAAAAGTTCGGAACTAAATTCAAAGGGCCGCGACAAAATAAAAATTTTGTCGCGACCCTTTTTAACGTAATCTGTATTTTCAAATTGATGTGTCTCAAATATCACTCGTCCCAATAACAAATTAGGCAAATTACATTTAAATGTGAATGTTGGTTTTCCTATTCCATATTGCTTAAAAAGATTAAAACGAATGTTCGCTTAAATTGCTTTAACTTTCAAAAACTATCTGTGTTCAAATGATTTTTCCAAACTGCAGGGGTGAACTATGTACACCTCATTACAGAAACCCTTGAGACTATTGTAAACATGTTGTGCACGTGAATACTTTGCGCAAACTCCAAAAACAGTTGGTCCGCTTCCGCTCATTTGAGCTGCTTGCACACCAAAATCATACATTTTCTGTTTGATTTTATTTATCTCCGGAATTTCCTTTACAGTTATTGGTTCTAAAGCATTTCCCATCCATTTGCAAATTTCTGTTAAATTTCCCTGTTTGATACCAGCTACTACATTATCAACATTTGGATGTTCTATTTTTTCATACGATATTCTTTTTAAAATTGACGGAGTTGAAACACTTTCCCGCGGCTTAGCAACTACCAGCCAGAACGGAGGTAGTTCTTCCAAGGGTGTGATCAACTCACCCTTGCCTTCCACTAGCGCCGTTTTGCTATAGACACAGAAAGGGACATCTGAATCAATTTTCAACCCTATTTTAGCTAGTTCACGTAATGAAAGTTTTAAATGCCATATCTGATTTAATCCGCGTAAAACTGCAGCGGCATCAGACGAACCTCCACCAAGACCAGCAGCAACAGGTATGTTCTTCTTGATGCTGATATGCACACCTTCAGAAACATCAAACAAACACCGTAATTCTTTAGCTGCCTTATAAGCTAAATTACGATGATCACTTGGAAGAAATCCAGTATCAGTTTCCACTGAAATACCAGTTAAGCTACTGCTAGTTTCGATATGAACGTAGTCTGCTAAATCAATCGAAGTCATTACCATTCGCCATTCCGGGCTTCCATCACGATGACGAAATGGAGTATCCAAACATAGGTTGATTTTGGCAGGGGCTTTTTCTAAAATATCCATCCAGTCACCTACTCAAACGTTTTAATATCATTATACTTAAAAACGCCGTCACTTGAAAAGAAAAACTCGAGTATTTTCATGACAAATAAAAAAGCCACGCATCATTAACCAGCTAGGCTTCAATAAAGACTGACAAACAATAAGTTTTTTCATTCAACAATGCATCTTAACTTTTTTCAAAGTCAAGTTCAATGTTTTTAGTGAGTACATCCGTATAACTGTATGAAACACGTTCAAATGCATTTTCATCCTGATTCAAATCAACCACAAACACAGCTGGAAATGTTTCACGTAGGATCCCATGTCTCCTAATCGTTTTCTTCCGTCCAGCTTGCGCGATGACTGTTAAATTCTTCCCCACATAGTCATCAAGTTTTTCTTTAATGGTAGCTAATGTTATTGGCATGGATTTCACCCCTCTGTGAAACTATCATAACATTGTTTCACAAAAAAAGCAATTATACCACACTACGACACCATAATTCAATTAAAAAATAATTATTTTTCAATGATCTTGGAATCAATAATTTTATTGGTCAACTGAATAAATTTGTCAATCGATAACTTTTCTGCTCTAGTTTTCGGAGATACGTCGAGTCCTAGAAGTAATTGATGCAGTTTCTCCTTATCTACTTGTTTGCCTAAAAAAGACTGCAAATTATTCCAAATCGTTTTCCGTCGATGCTGAAAACAACCTTTAACTACTTTGAAAAAGAGCTGTTCATCTTTAGGCAAGGTGAGCACTTCTTTAGGGCTTAAAACAACAATCGCAGAGTCAACTTTAGGTTGAGGGACAAAAACAGTTTTAGAAACGGTGAATGCCACTTTAACATGCATTTGATATTGTACACGGACTGTTAATGAACCATAAGCTTTCGTTCCAGGCTGTGCACTGAGACGTTCTGCAACCTCCTTTTGCATCATAACAACAAGCGAATCAAAAGGAATTCCTGTTTCAAGCAAGTGAATAATAATTGGACTAGTAATATAATACGGCAGATTAGCGACAACTTTCACACGGTGCTGTCCGTCAAAATATTTTGACAATAATTGTTTTAAATCAGCTTTAAGTACATCCTGTTTAATTACCTGAATATTATCATATGGTTCCAAAGTCTCGGCTAACACAGGGATTAGACGGTCATCAAGTTCTAAAGCCAAAACGCTATGTGCTTTTTTAGCTATTTGTTCAGTCAACGCACCAATGCCTGGTCCTATCTCAATTACGTCATCATTTTCATCGAGCTCTGCGGCATTAACAATTTTTTTCAAAATATTAACGTCTGTTAAAAAATTCTGACCTAAACTTTTTTTGAAGTTTAAACCATAGGTTTCCATGATCGCCCTTGTTCTGACCGGAGATGCAATCTCAGGTCTATCATCGTTTCTCACTGTTTTTTCCCTCCATTCGCTTAATTTGTACCATAGCTTTCTCTAACTGTTCAGGCGTTATTTGAAATAAATTCAGTCTATTATACAGTTGTTTGCCGTTAGTGTAACCTATTTTTAAGATTTCGCCTAAAAGAGCACGTCTTTTTTTTGCTTCTGGTCCTGACATTAAACCCATCATCATTAAATCTTCCCGTAAAATCAAAGGCTCTCCATCTGTTACTTCAGTATATAAATGGGCAAGTGCTTCGCGAATTGCTTCAGGAGATGCATGCTCAACACCCAAGCTCCCTTTGGTATGTGGCACAGCATCTTTTTTATTCAAAAAAGCATGCTTGACTCCCGGAACTTCACGTGTAATTATGTTACGTATTTTTTCACCTGAAAAATCAGGATCAGTGAAAACAATAACTCCCCTTGTTTCTTGCAGCTTAGCTATTTGTTCAAGTGTTTCATCACTAATGGCAGAGCCTCTTGTCTCCAATGTGTCAGCATTAACCGCCAATTTTATTCTCTTGGTATCATCTTTACCTTCCACAATGATTACTTCTTTAAGTTTATTCATCTTACTTGATCCTCAATATTTTTTTTGTATTTTCATAAGAAACAGCAGCGAGTTCTTCATTAGTTATTCCTCTAACTTGAGCCAAATACTCAAGCGTATAGCGTGTGTACCCTGGCTCATTTTTCTTACCTCTATAAGGTACTGGAGTAAGATAGGGAGCATCAGTCTCTAACAATATTCTTTCTAAAGGTGTAGCTATAAATGCCTCCCGAACATCAGTGGCATTTTTAAAAGTGGCCACACCACTAAATGACAAAGACATGCCGAGCTGTAAAAACTTTTGTGCCCAAAACGCATCCCCGTTGAAGCTATGCATAATACCACCTATTTTCTGAACTCCTGTTTCTTTCAAAATTGTATAAACATCCTCAAACGCATCTCGATTATGGACACTAATGGGCAAGTCCAACTCCCTAGCAAGTTTAATTTGAGATATAAATACTTCTTTCTGAATTTCACGCGGTGTATCACAATGGTAGTCTAAACCGATTTCACCTAAAGCACGCATTTGAGGATGAGCCAAACTGCTTTTTAAGTATTCTATCAGACCATCATTATAATTTGCTGCATCCTCTGGGTGACATCCCACTGCCCCATACACAATTCCTTTATACCGTTCCATTAAAGAACACAATCGTCCCGTGCTTGGTTTATCATAGCCTATGACGAGCATTTTAGTCACATTTAACGCCTGTGCTCTTTGAAGCACCTCAGCAGTTTCCCCATTAAACTCAGGGGCATTAATATGAGTGTGTGAATCAAAAATTTCCATTTTCATTTCCTCCACAAACTGAGCGTTATCTTAAATAAAAAAATCATTGTAAAGCCCAGTTATGCCAGAGGGGCCGTGACAAAACTAAATTTTGTCATGGCCCCTTGAATTTGACATGCAATTTTGCATTAATGTGTTCTCAAAGTCAAATCTTTTCACTTAAATATAAACGACTTATAATCTAATCAAAATTGAGCCGTCTTCGTGGTTCACTGTTTTCACCTTAACTTAGCAATCTATCCACAACTAACCTCAACCGATTAAAGAACCGTTTGGAATAATATTGTCCACTGTTATTAGTTTGACCTGATCTCCGTATTCAGCAGACAAGAGCATCCCTTGACTAAGTTCTCCACGCATCTTACGCGGTTGCAAGTTAGCAACAATAATGACTTTCTTACCTACAAGTATTTCTGGATTAGGATACCATTCAGCAATTCCCGATAGAATCTGTCTATCGCCATTATCTCCAGCATCTAAACGGAACTTCAATAATTTGTCAGCACCTTTAACGTGCGAAACTTGCAAAACTTCAGCAACTTTCAATTCAACTTTATCAAACTTATCAAATCGAATTTCCTTTTTAGTTAAATTCAATGAATTTGAATCCTTCTGTTTGGCCTCAGCAATTGCCTTGCGTCCTTTGACTTTTTCGTTTTTTGTCATTTTGGATTTAATATATTCAACCTCTTCTTCAACATCTAACCGTGGAAAAATTGGTGTCGCTTTGGCAACAACTTGAACTTTTTTAGGAAACTCATTGAAGGTCACTTCTTCGATACTCATATTCTCAGCAGGCAGCCCTAACTGTTTGAAAATTTCTTTTGGCGCATGAGTCATTACTGGCTGCAATAAAATGGCAAGTACACGCAAACTAGCTGCTAGGTGAGCAAGCACGCTGTCCAATTTAGCTTTTTTCTCTGTGTCTTTGGCCAAGATCCAAGGTTCAGTTTGATCGATATACTTATTTGTCCGGCTAACAAATTGCCAAATGGCATCTAAGGCATTTGAAAAATGGACTGAGTCCATTTCTTTTTTATAAGTTTCCACTATCTCTGTTGCTTTTACTTCTAGATCAGCATCAAAGCCAGTTATGTCTTCTCCCTTGCTTAATGAGGGGACAACACCATCATTGTACTTGTTGATCATGGCAACAGTCCTATTTAAAAGATTACCCAAGTCGTTCGCTAAGTCATAATTGATACGTTCAACAAAATCTTCTGGTGTAAAAACACCATCATTTCCAAAAGGAACAACCCGCATCAAATAATATCTTAACGCATCCAATCCATAGCGTTCAACCAGCATCTCTGGATAAACAACATTCCCCTTAGATTTAGACATTTTACCATCTTTCATCAAAAGCCAACCATGCCCAATGACATGCTTGGGAAGAGGTAAGTCAAGTGCCATCAATATAATTGGCCAGTAAATTGTGTGAAAACGGACAATCTCTTTTCCAACCATTTGAATATCAGCTGGCCAATATTTTTTAAATAACTCATCATTAGCAGTTCCATAACCTAAGGCTGTGATATAGTTACACAAAGCATCAATCCACACATAAACAACATGCTTAGGATTGCTCGGGACTTTGACTCCCCAATTGAATGTCGTACGTGTAATAGCTAAATCTTCAAGCCCCGGTTTTATAAAGTTATTAAGCATTTCATGTTTGCGTGAACTTGGAACGATAAAATCAGGATGTTGATCATAGTATTTTACAAGCCTGTCAGCATATTTGCTCATTTTAAAGAAGTAGCACTCTTCTTTAACCAATTCAACCTCATGTCCAGAAGGAGCTTTTCCACCGATAATCTTTCCCTCTTCATCACGATATACTTCGGCTAATTGCGATTCAGTAAAATACTCTTCGTCAGAAACAGAATACCAGCCTTCATATTCACCAAGATAGATATCACCTTTATCTAACAATGCCTGGAAAATTTTTTGAATAGCCTTTTCATGATAATCATCTGTTGTCCGAATAAACTTATCATTTGAAATTTCCAAAAGTTTCCAAAGCTTTTTTATGCTCGCAGCCATTTTGTCTACATAAGCTTTGGGTGTTGTTCCAAGCTCTTCAGCCTTCTGTTCAATCTTAAGACCGTGTTCGTCAGTACCCGTCAAGAAAAAAACATCAAAATTTTGTAATCTTTTATAGCGTGCCATAACATCACACGCAATCGTCGTGTAAGAATTCCCAATATGTAATTTCCCCGACGGATAATAAATCGGAGTAGTTATATAGAACGTCTTTTTTTCACCCATTAGATCAATTCCCTTCAGCTTAGCTATTTTTTAATCCTGATAATACTTATATTTTTATCTGCACTTTAAATTGTTTTTAATTTTTCGTTAGTTACTGTAAGTATATCATATTTCTTAGCATTGACTTGCGTAAAAAACTAATAGTACACGTTCTTTCGCATATCATCCTGGTAGAGTCTTAGTCTCCCCTTCACTCACTAAACTTTAAATTTACAAACACCTGTTCTGCATCTTCAAGAATCATTTCTCCATTGTTAGGAAGAACAATTCTCTCACGGTTGATTGCTACTATTTTTGCTTTAGAGGAACGATACTGAATTAAACCCGCAAAGGGATAAACACGCAACGAAGTACCACAAATAACAATCAGATCGGCTTTCTCTAATATATCGATCGCTCTCTGTAGCAATTTTGAACTAATTGATTCTCCATAAAGGACAATATCTGGTCTAAGTATCCCGCCGCATTTTTGGTGAATCATATTGTCCAGATAGCTGCGATAACTTACTCTTTTAGCACATTTTTGACAATATACATGATACAAATTTCCATGAAACTCCAAAACATCGTCAGTCCCCGCACTTAAATGTAAACCGTCAACATTTTGTGTAATAACTTTCACATGGTAAACATGCGAAGCAGCCGCTATTTTTTTATGAATAGCATTGGGCTTGGCCGATGGGTAATACATCTGCTTTGTTACAAAATTATAAAAAACCGATGGCTCCCTTTTTAAACAAGCTTTGCTCAAAAGGTATTCCGGATTCGAGTTTTGTGAGTACAACCCACTTTTAGACCGGTAATCAGGTATCCCTGAAGGGGTTGAAACACCAGCTCCCGTTAAAAAAACAATATTATGAGCATCATCCAGCATCCTCTGTAAATCTGTCATTACTACAAACCTCCTAACAACGATTTAACGTGTTAAATAAGGAATAGCAAGTTCATCCATAAAGTCTCCGATTGGCATCGCGTAGATGCGTTTGAATTCTTCTTCAGTTTTTTTACTTTGAGGTGTTGGTAAAACAAAAGTATTTTGCTGATCAGCTTTTGAAATACCAATATAAGCAGTTGTATCTTGCAAATTTTCATGCAATTCAGAATGAAAAATAGAAAATAACTGTCGTACTTCCAAGCGCTTCTGCCTTTTACTCAAAACCGCTGTCAAGGTTACAAAATTTTGCAGATTCATTGGTGGCATTTTCCATTGTTCTAGTTGCTGATCAAACAGACGAAATACTTTAACGACTGCCCTTCTTATCTCAAATGCTGAACTAATCTCCTTCACTGTTAATGCTGCATATATTTTTTGAGCAGCAGCAAAGGTCCGCGGATATAGCGTCTTTAACTTGGATAAGATTCTCTCTTCCTCATCTTCAAAAAAAACTAATGTGTCTAGTAGCGTCAATGTTCTTAAAACCATCCATTCATCTGTGCTATTTTGAGGCTCAGGCTTTAGTGTTGCTAAGACACCTTTAAAATATAATTCTTTAACACCATCATTAATTAGCCCTCGATCTTTTTGCTGACTATACACCAGAAAATGCAAAATAGTGTCGTAAAGTTCCATTCCAGTGGCCATTATTTTATTGTCCAGTTCTTTACTACCTGTTGTGATATTAAAGGAAATCTGCGGGGCTCCCTTAAATAACAGTAACAAATGCAGTAACTCATGTGAAACTGTATAATTTGGTTCTGTTACGTCGTTTACCTCTATTACCATCTCACCATTGTGCAAATACTGCTGTGCTTGATCATGCCTTAAGAAACCGATTTTTTTATCATGATATTTTATATTTAATTTATTGGGATAAATTTTTTTTAGCTCCACAACGACTCTTTTTGCCGCTTCATTTAACTCAATTTCTGTCATGCCGTTTACTCCTCCTAATCTTGTCTATTGCTGCTTTAGCAGTTGCTGAATTTTTCTCCTTGGTCTTGTTCATTACAGCTAAGACTTGTTGGAGTTCATCAGGCTTAGCTCCGGCAGCTATTGCCAACGTTTTTGACTGCAGTCGCATATGCCCTTTCTGAATTCCCTCTGAGATCAAAGCATACAGTGCAGCAAGATTTTGTCCTAATCCTACACAAGCAATTACTTTTTCCAATTCTTCTGCATTTTTTATCTTTAAGATTCTCTGATTGATCTTTACAAGCGGTAAAATTCCGATAGATCCGCCAACACTTCCAACTGGCAAAGGCAATTCAATTCGACCTTTTAGTTGCTCATCTGAAATTGTCCATTGACTTAACCCTCGATACTGTCCATCACGCGCAGCAAATGCGTGCGCGCCGCTTTCAATTGCACGCCAATCATTTCCGGTCGCCAAAGCAACAGCGTCAACACCATTCATAATACCCTTATTATGTGTTGCTGCACGATATGGATCAACTTGTGCAACTCGACTCGCCTGGACTATCCTACGCCCTATTTCTTCACCAGTAAAGCTTTCTTTTCCTAAAACCGAAAGAGGGATACTACATTCAGCAATTGCTAAACATTCGGTAGCATAGTTGGACAAAATACTCATTAGGACATTCTCATCAAAAACTGCCCGAATGTGATCCGCAACTGCTTCTAACATTGTATTAAGCATATTTGCTCCCATTGCTTCTCGTACGTCCACTGCTAAATCAATAGATAGCAAATCATCAGCTAATGGCCTGCAGCGAATCCATCTTGCACCACCGCCACGTTTAATCAGAGAATAATGAGCTTTATTTGCTATTCTAAGAAGTGATTGCTGTTCGTTTTCGATTCCTTCATTCAGCTTTTCAAAACTTTTAAAATTTTCAACAATTATCTGTCCAAGCATTAAACGCTGCTTGATCTTTGTTTTAAAACCACCGGCTTTTTTTACTATGCTTGCCCCATGACTGCTAGCGGCAATTACCGATGGTTCTTCTGTTACCATAGGGACAAGATATTCTTGCCCATCGATTAGGTAGTGAAAACTGACTCCTTCTGGAATCGAATAATCGGCTATGAAATTTTCGATCATTGAGTTTCCCAATTCAGATGAAGATACTGTGTTCCTTAAACATTTGATGTCATCCTTTGTCAGTATTCCTTCATCCTGTAAAATATCCCATCTTTCCTGTAATTTTCTACGGTAAAATTTTTCAAAGCCTTTCATTATGTTCTCTCCTCTAAAAATACATTAGGGTGTAATTGTCCGACTTTCATTATATAATAATATTAAGATCATTAAAGTATAAAAGGGAGGTAGGCACCATTGCCAAATGTGTGCTGATCATGCGTAAAAAATATAAATCTTTGATTATAGCCGCAGCTGCTCTTTTTTTATGTACAATATTAATAGTGGCTGTAAATCTTATTTTTAAATCTGAACCAGCAAAAAAGAACGTTTTATTTGTTGGTGTCATTCCTCAAAACAAACCCTATAGCTGGTACAATCATAAAAAAAAATTAGTTGGCTTTAATGTTGAACTTGCCAAAAAAATTGCCCAAAGAAATGATATGCGCACAAAATTCATTACGGGTTCCCGTGAACAATTATACAGTAAATTCAAGCATGGGAAAATTCAGCTACTTTTTCTTAATAAGAATCCTACTACGTTAAATAAAGATTCATATTATAAAACTAATACTTATTTATATCAGCCAAATCTGCTGCTTACTGTGTCTAATCATAAAATAAGCAACTTAGACACGCTAGCAAACCGCAAAGTTGCAATTTCAGCTCATTTAGATGTGCCACTAACATTGCAAGGAAAACACATAAGGTTTGTCCAATATTCCCAGCCGCAAAAAATGTTACACGATGTCCTTGCGAAAAAAGTCAGAGCTGCAGTCATGAGTGATTATACTTATTCTTCAGTTCTGCAAAAAGAGCCACTTTTTGTAAACGAATTATCCAGAAATAATCCTTTTCCACCAATTATTTCTCAAAAAATATTTGGAATCATGCCTGTCAATAAAGCACTCCTTCACAAAATAAATGCTAGCCTAAACCAATTTGAACAAGATGGTACACTTGCCAGTCTTTCACAAAAATTCTTCAAACAGGATTGGTCAAAACAGTAAACACAACTATTTTGGATTTTGCAGAGTTCAAAATTTCAGCTTTCAAAGTATTCTTCTGGTCAAAAATAAACCACTTTTATAAAAAGCGCAGCTAAACTTGAAAACATAATTCGACAGACATAACGGAAGGAGCCGTAGCAAAACAAAAGTTTTGTCACGGCTCCTTGAGTTTGACTCGCATTTAACGCAGCCACATGTTCCTAGAAATCTTTTACCTACCTATAACTTATTCAAAGATTTACTTTATAGCGCTACATCAAAGATATTAAAATCCTAAACACTCAGGAAGATGTACTTCAATCTAAAAAATCAATTCTGTTCATTAAGAAAAGTATGCATGAAGCCTTCCCGAGCTCCACTTTCAGAAAAAAAGACATTTGAACTCTGTAAAATTTGAAGCAACATAACAATAGGTGTCATTCCACCCAAAATAATATCCGCACGATTTTGTTCCATTCCATTGACAGCTTTCCGTTCATATCTGTTCTTTCCCAGTAAGTCGGCATAAACATCTGTAAAATCTTTCCGTGTTATTTTGAAACCATGGATTTGTTCGAGGTTGCCTTGATGCAACCTTCTTTTTTGGATACGTGCAACAGTCCGATTACAGCCCCCCAGTAATACGATAGGAACACCATGTGCTTCGTTTAACCATCCTAGTTTCTGATATTGTTCCTGAACAAAAGTTTCAAACTTAAAAAGTTGTTTTGCGCTCATTACTTTTTCAGCACCAAAACGCTCAGTCAAACTGATTGCTCCGTAAGGAATGCATTCCAAGTGTTGTGCCTTTCTATCTTTAACTAAAATAATCTCACAGCTTCCTCCACCCATATCTACTATAATGCAATCTTTAAGAGGCAATGAATTTATAACACCAAGATAATCATAATAAGCCTCATCTTGACCTGAGAGGATTTTAACATCAACACCTGTCATCTTTTTGACTGACTGTAAGAAGAAAGCACTATTTTCTGCCTCTCTGACAGCTGCCGTTGCAATTGCACAAACTTTGCTATGAGGATAATTCTGGTATACTTTAATAAAATATTTGACCGCGTTCAAAGTACGTTCAACAGCTTTCGGTTCGAGCATTTTTTTTGTACCATTTTGTTGCCCCATCCCCTCAGCCAAACGAGTTGTTTCTTTGATTCTTTTTATTTCTTTAAACTCTCCCCCAGTAGAAATTCGATTAATCGCCAACCGTGCTGAATTTGACCCAAAATCAAGAATAACCAAATTTTCCAACGTACTTCCCTCCATACCTCTCCTCAAGTTTCACTCATCATATGCAGCTTACTTAACCAAAATAATTAACACCTATTGCACCCCGAACTTCAGCCAAAGTTTGTTCAGCTACCTTATTGGCTTTTTCACTGCCCTTTTTTAAAATATCATATACAGCAGGGATGTCTTGGGCAAATTCAGCTCTTTTTTTCCGGATAGGAGCAAATTCAGCTTCTAAAATTTCATTCAAGTAGCGTTTGATTTTAACGTCTCCAAGTCCGCCTTCTTGATAATGCTTTTTTAATTCGGCAATCTCGGACTTATCAGTTCCAAAAATATCAAGATAAGTAAAAACCATATTTCCTTCGATCTTTCCCGGATCTTCAACATGAATATGGTCTGGGTCAGTATACATTGACATAACTTTCTTACGCAATGTATCAGCATCATCTGATAGATAGATACAGTTTCCTAATGATTTGCTCATCTTAGCGTTACCATCCAATCCTGGAAGACGTCCTTCGCCTTTAGGAGGGAATATTCCTTCTGGTTCAACCAAGATATCTTTTCCATAAATTGTGTTGAAACTTCTGACTATCTCTCGTGCTTGCTCGATCATTGGTTCCTGGTCGTCACCTACCGGAACAAGATTTGCTTTAAATGCTGTAATATCAGCTGTTTGGCTAACTGGATAAACAAAAAAGCCCGCTGGTATAGAGCGTTCAAAATTTTTCTGCTGAATTTCAGCCTTAACGGTTGGATTTCGTTCAAGACGTGAGACCGTAACCAAGTTCAAATAATAACTTGTCAATTCTGTTAATGCTGGAATTTGTGACTGTACAAAAATTGTGGACTTTTCAGGATCTATTCCAACAGCTAAATAATCTAAAGCCACTTGAATCAATGAGTTGCGTATTTTTTCAGGATCACGTGCGTTATCAGTCAATGCCTGCTGATCTGCAATCATAATATAGGGATCATAATTACCGGTATTCTGTAACGCAACTCGATTTTTAAGCGATCCGACATAGTGACCAATATGCAATTTTCCTGTAGGCCGGTCGCCTGTTAAAATAACTTTTTTCATAATTTTCCTCCAATAATTATAAATAAAAAGATCCTATTGCCACCTAGCAATAGGACGATTTTTTCACCGCGGTACCACCTAAATTGCAGGATACTCCTGCCACTTGAGCTTCTATTCAATTAGAACTAATTTATCCTTGCAGTTCCAATTCATCAGATTGTTGTGTTTTTCAGCAAACAACACATCTCTTTTGATAATCTGACTACTCAATCTGCATACTTCAATAACACCATTGTACCCAACAAAAATCGTAAAGTCAAAATCATAGAAACCTGCAGATTAACAGCCCTTCTCAAATAATTGTTGTTAGATAAAGAGTGTGTTAGTATTACTTTCTATGAAAAAATATTCAGGAGGGCTTAAAGTATGGATAAAGAACGTCTGCAAGAACAACGAAGAGTCGATAACGTTGTAGCAAAAATAAAACAATCCTTAAATAAAAAAGAAAAAGAGTATTTGAAAGCCCATCAAGAAACATCTTCTGTTGAAAAAAATTATGTCCAAAATGCTAAAATAAATACCTTTGAAATTGATGACCGAATTGAAACTAATGCTGAGATTCAACAGCAAAAACAATTGGTTGCTAAAAATGTTGAAAATGAGACTATTTTAAAGCGACAATTAACAACATTGAAAGATTTAAAAAAATCACCTTATTTTGGAAGAGTTGATATTCTTGATGAAGGTGAAGACATACCCGAAACACTTTACATTGGTATTTCTTCATTTGTCGACGAAAAACAAGATTTTCTGATTTATGATTGGCGCGCACCAATCTCGAGTATCTTTTATAACGGTACTTTGGGAAAAGTTAGTTATGACGCTCCGATTGGTGAACAAGAAACCGATTTGCTCAAAAAACGCCAATTTTTAATCCAAAATGCTCAAATTAAAAATATGTTTGACACCAATGAAACTGTTGGCGATAATATTTTACAAGAAATACTAGGTAGTGCAAGCGACGAATATATGAAAAACATCGTCGCTACTATTCAACAGGAACAAAATGTTATCATTCGAGATACACACAGTGATTTGTTGCTCGTTCAAGGAGTAGCTGGCAGTGGAAAAACTTCCGCTATTCTTCAGCGTATCGCTTTTTTACTTTATCACAGTCGAAGTGATTTAAATGCCGATCAGATCGTTCTTTTTTCGCCTAATCTCCTCTTCAGTCATTATATTTCTGAAGTACTACCTAGTTTAGGTGAACGCAACATGCGTCAAGTTACTTTAGCCGAGTTTTTTTCACAACGTTTTGAAGGGTTGAACGTTGAAACATTATTTGACAGTTATGAGAAAAAATTATCTTCATCTAAAAAAAGATACGCGTATACTCAAAAAAAAGAAACGACAGCATTTATGGAAAATGTAAGAAGTTATGTTCTTAACTTAACTGCAGATGACTTGCAGTTTACAGATATTATGTTAGATGACCGTGTTATTTTCAATAAAGAATCGATAAAATCAACATATTCCTCTCTACCGGAAGCCCTATCTCCCTCACATCGTTTCCTTGAAACCAAAAATCTGCTTATAAAGAAATTGAAACTTTTTATATCTGAAGAAACTCGCAGTAAATGGGTTTTAGACAAGATTGCTAGTTTGAGTGATGAAGAGTATTTAGACCTAGTTTCTGATTACAAGCGTTCTCGTTTTGGGGAGCTTGCTGAGGAAGAACATTATTTAGCTTTGAAAATAGTAAAAGATAGATTCAAATCAGTTTACGACGCAATTTACAATAACTATTTTTTGGATATTTATCGTCAATACTCCGCTTTTCTTACGGAAAATTTAAGCGGTTCAGAAACTTTATTCAATACTCAGGTCGAATTTCATCGCCTTTCACTAGCTGATTGTGCGCCATTGCTTTATCTAAGAGATTTATTGACCGGCGGTGGTCAAAATCAAAAAATTCAGCATTTGTTTATTGATGAAATCCAAGATTACTCATTAGCCCAGTTAAAATATCTTAAATTTGCTTTTCCGCAAGCAAAACTAACATTACTTGGTGATAGTGAACAAGCACTTTTTTCAGATGTTCAAGAACCCACTGTATTTCTGGATAATCTGAAAAAGACGCTCACTGTAAAAAGAGCTCGCATTATTCAATTGAATAAAAGTTATCGTTCAACAAGCAACATCACAAATTTTATCAAAGCTCTGCTTCCTGATGGTAACAAGATTCATGCGTTTACACGCTCAGGTAAAAAGCCGAAAGTACTGATTGCCACTGATCATTCAGATGCTCTCAGTAAGATTAACGTACAAATATCGCAGTTGCTCAATTCCAACACCACAGTTGCGATTATCACCAACAATATGAATGAATGCAAAACAATTTACCGCAAGCTCCATTCAAAGCGTCCCTTAACGCTGATCGACAATACTGCACGTTCACTACCTCAAGGTGTTTTAGTGCTTCCAGTTTATTTGGCAAAAGGTCTCGAATTCGATGCTGTGATTGCATATAATGTATCTTCGAATAATTATCAAGACGAGCACTCGCTCGGGACACTATATACGATTTGCTCACGTGCTATGCATGAACTCGTTCTATTGAGTATCGGTGAAACATCTCCTTTAATTCAAAGCATTCCCAGTAAACTTTTTTCAATTGAACATCAAGTAACTCTGCCACATAAAAATTAAAAAATACACAGGTGAAATTAACTTTTTTTGAATTGTTATTGATTTTAAAACTACGATATAATATACTATCTAAGGTAACAATTCATGCCACTTTAGCTCAGCAGGTAGAGCACCACCATGGTAAGGTGGGGGTCACCGGTTCAAATCCGGTAAGTGGCTTATTATTTAGCACAAAGCATCTGAACTTCTGCTTTGTGCTTTTTATGTTGTTGAAATATATTTCAGAAAAAATTGTAATTTTTAACTAATTTTTTAGCATATTTTTTAGTTTTCATAACCTACTTCTCTTTTTTTTATGTGGAACTCTGTATATTAATTGATGGAAACATAAATTATAATAAATGGAGGATTAAAACATGAATAAAGAGTCATCCAAGCAAGACAATTTATTAATTGATGCTATTTGCACTAGAAATGAGAGCGCTTCTTTCGATAAGCTCTTTCATAAATACTACCCTATGGTTAATAAGGTTATTAATCGCTATAACTTCAGACTTTTAGAAACTGAAGACTTGATCCAGGAAGCTCGCATAGTTTGTTATCGAACAGCTTTAGCTTATGATGTTTCAAACAACGTTTCATTTGGACGGTTCTTTCAGCAAAGTCTGCTTAATTGTTTTTGCAGCTTGTTACGCCGAGAAACAGCCAAAAAAAGAAGAGGAGACATATATGCTGAGTCTTACAATCAACTTTTAGAGACACAGGGTGAATCTGCGCATGAAACAGATTTATTGGTTTCTAGTACATTAGCAGTAATTTTAGCGAAAGAAACAATTCTATCTATGGCGGAAGATATGAACGAATTTGAATACTCTATTTTTAATTTACTTGTTTTTGAACAATATACACCTGAGCGTATTTCTTCAGATTTACACTTACCTATAATCAAGGTTAATCGTTCAATAGCTCAAAGCAGAAATAAACTTTCTTCACGTTTTGATGAGCCATAAAATATATAATAAAGTACCGGTCTAAAACACAAACATGTATAAGAATAAAGAATTATGATAAAGCTAAGTCTTAGCATACACAAAAAAGAGGCTGTGACATAAGTCTCCATAACAAAGGCCAGTCTGGAAAAATCTTTGGTTTCTTCCAGACTGGCCTTTGTTATAATAGAAAATAAAAAAGAGTATCGGTCACACCCGATACTCTACGAAATTATCCCCGAAAGGACATTCCTAATATGCAAGACTATTATAACATAAATCAAACTACCTTGAGTATTGCTTTAGATTATCTGCCAGAAGAAAACCATCCAGCTCGTTACATCAATCAGTTGGTTGAAAGCTTAAAAATAAAATATGATTACCAGTTTGGCCGCCCACGGGAATACAATCTCGGTGCCATGTTAAAGCTGGTTCTTTTGGCGTACAGTTATGGTATTTTCAGCAGCCGAAAAATTGAACGCTTTGCCCGTGAAAACAAGCCAGCTAGTTGGTTGATCTCCGATCAAGTACCGTCTTACCGAACAATTTGTCGGTTTAGAATTTCTGAAGAACTGACTACTTTAACAGCTGATAGTTTATCACAACTGACCCAATATCTCCGTCAAAATGGCATGGTTGACGATGTATCTTTTATTGATGGGACAAAGATT
>NZ_AYZD01000015.1:148261-423867 GCF_001436755.1 Liquorilactobacillus aquaticus DSM 21051 | reverse complement strand
TTGATCCATTTAAAAAGTCAAAACGAGATTAGAATAATGCGGTAGCGGTTGGTAGTCTTTTGTTGAGGCCTTTTAAAGGGCTTTTTGCGTTGGATAAGTCCTTCTAGGGCTAATAAAAAGTCACCAGCTATGCTGGTGGATATTTACTGTTTATTATTAATATCACTTGCAATTGAAAGATAAGAAATGCACATAAAAAATAGGATTTCTTTGATTAGATACGTGAAATTAAAAAAAATGGAAAGATTTGCTATAAGAAACTAGTACATACGGCTGTTCAATTTTTAAATACGATATTTTGGTATTTTACGCGAGCGCCAACTTCGCTGATAAAATTATCCGCTTGCATTCGAGTAGCTGTTAAACTAGAATTAACATTAAATGTAAGCGAAATCATTATAGAGAGTGGGGATTTTTGTTATGCACGAAACGACTAGAAATTATCTGATTGAAAGGGCTAAAATTTATCGTCAAGAAGCACAGCGTGCAATTGAACTTTTCGTGTCCGATGAAGAATATCGCGCACAATTGATTGAGAAAACGATAATTAAATCGTGCCGTTCCGAATTGGAAAATAAATTACAAGGTCTAGATACAAATGATTATTATAAATTACTTGGGGAAATGGACTTGTTTTTGAACAGCCCAAATACCCTATTTGAGCGTTTGGACTGGGTTCGTATAAATTGTCGAATCTATATAGATAGCGCAACCAAGTGTTGAAGACAAGTGAATGTAATAATGTTATAATTAGGTAAAGAGAAGGGGTGGAGGTTGATGGCACAAAAATATCAGAAAATACTGGTACCGGTGGATGGTTCGGATAGCGCTGAAAGAGCATTAGAGCGTGCAATAGCAATCGCTAAAAGAAATGCTGCACATCTTGATATTTTGAATGTAATTGATGTAAAACATTTTGCCAGCAATGTGGGAGGAGTAATTGATCCAACCGGTGATATTATTTACTCAACTTTTGAAAATGTTCAGTCATATTTAAAGGAACTTGAAGAAAAGGTTTTAAAAACTGGATATAAAGATGTTTCTATCCATGCTCGCTTCGGTTCGCCACGAACGATAATCTCAAAAGAGTTTCCAGATGAATATAATTCAGATCTGATTGTCATTAGTAAAACAGGTTTGAATCCTGTTGAACGGATACTGATGGGAGCCATTACTGATTATGTGATTCGTATGGCCCGTTGCGATGTGATGGTCGTTCGTTAAAAATAATACAGGTGGAAGTGTTGAAGGGGGATTGATCAATGACATGGCTTGAAATCATCGCTGTTGGCAGTTTGGGAGTTTTGATTGTTTATAATTTAAAGACAAGTTTAGCAGTTAAAAAACTTCGAAGTAAGATGAATGTTGCGAAGGCTGAAAAAATAGCTGTCACTGATGATCAGGAATTGTTGGGTGTTGCTGCCGATAAGAAGAGATGGCTGCTTTTAGGACAGATTCTTTTCTGGATTTCAGTTGCCATGGCATTTTTTGCATCATTGATTGAGGTGGTGTATTTTCTAGATTTGTATACGATTACCTCGATATATGTTAATTATTTGGATAAAAAAGTTATTAAAACTATTAATAAAGCATAGCTGAAGGATAGGTGCACCTGGTTTTTGTGTGCAAAATCTATCTGGAGGTTATTTTTTTTTTAAGTCTCATTTAAACTTATCGTAAACAAACTTTTTTATGTTAAAATTCCCGTATATCTCATGATATAGCTCAAGTAAATTGAATTGGAGATTTTAACAATGAATATTATGAAAGAATACGGAATTTCACTTTTGAAAGCCCTAGTTTCTTTTATTGTTTTATTAGCGCTAGTTAATTTAATAAAAAATACAAACTGGGAACTACTTTTGAATTATTATTTAATCAGCAATTATATAATGCTTTATCCATTCAACCAGCGTTTTCTTGAAAAAAAGAGCGTAGATATAAGAGAAAACGATGAGAAACTGTCACGAACACGAAAAAGCAAGGATTCAGGGCCGAGAGTGGATTCAAATGAGGAACAAGATACAATGTCACGTGTAAAAAATGTGCAGACAATCAAAAACGATCCAAGAGATCTTCTAATGAATACAGGGCTTAGTTTTATAAAATACGTGTTTTTGATTATCTGCGCTCCGGTTATTTTTATGCAGTTTTATCTATTGGGAAAAAATATATTATGATCGTTACTAGACTTTATTTTTTAGCGATTGATTGTTAGATGGTAATTTTTGTAAAAGCAGGGTGTTGAATTAATTTTTTTGAAAGTTGAATATCATGGCGAGAAAAGACTATAACAGGTCGAGCAAGCATTTCAGAATATGCTTGTGTAGTTAAATGATGTCGTTGGGTATTTTTTTAAATTAACCTAAGGAATATATTTTATAATATTTAAAAATATTATTTTTAATCTTCACCTAATAAAAATAAGCCTAAAGCGCTCTGGGTACTTATTTTATGAGAGTTTCTCTTAGCAACTTACATTGACTTTTCTAATATATTTGTTATAATTTCTCTAACTTGTTGTAATTTTATTTATATTGTGGAGGAATACATATGAGAAATCTCATAAAAAGGCTTTTCTTGAAAGAGGATCCTAATGTCTATCAAGACAAGGACTCTCATTTAGAGCGCGTTTTAACTGTCAAAGACTTTCTGGCATTAGGTGTGGGTACGATTGTATCGACTTCTATTTTTACGCTACCAGGTGTTGTTGCTGCATCTCATGCAGGTCCTGCAGTTGCGCTATCGTTTCTTGCAGCAGCTATTGTAGCAGGATTAGTGGCATTTGCATACGCTGAAATGTCATCTGCTATGCCCTTTGCTGGTTCGGCATACTCATGGATCAATGTTATTTTCGGTGAGTTTTTTGGTTGGATTGCTGGGTGGGCTTTGTTAGCAGAATACTTTATAGCTGTGGCTTTTGTTGCTTCCGGATTGTCAGCTAACTTTAGGGGATTGATCGAGCCCTTGGGAATAAAGCTTCCGAATTATTTAGCCAATGCACTTGGAACTAACGGTGGGTTTATTGATATTATTGCTGTTATTGTAGTTGTGTTGATTGCATTATTATTGTCACATGGAGTTTCTGAAGCTGCACGTGTTGAAAATATTTTGGTTGTACTAAAGGTTTTAGCAATTTTAGTTTTTATTTTTGTTGGACTGACAGCTCTGCATAAGGCAAACTATACTCCATTCATTCCAGAGTATCATAAGAATGCTGATGGTTCTGCTTTTGGTGGATGGCAAGGAATTTATGCAGGAGTTTCGTCAATCTTCCTGTCATACATTGGTTTTGATTCGATTGCCGCAAACTCTGCAGAAGCAAAAAATCCGCAGAAAACAATGCCACGTGGTATCTTAGGATCACTTTTGATTGCGGTCGTTCTTTTCGTTGCCGTTTCATTAGTTTTGGTGGGAATGTTCCATTATTCTAGTTACGCTAACAACGCTGAACCAGTTGGTTGGGCTTTGCGTCAAAGTGGGCATCCAATTGTTGCAATAGTTGTACAAGCGATTGCAGTGGTCGGGATGTTTACAGCCTTGATCGGTATGATGTTGGCTGGATCACGTTTATTGTATTCATTTGGTCGTGATGGCATGCTACCAAAATGGTTGGGTGTCTTGAACGATAAAAAACTTCCAAACCGTTCCTTATTAGTTTTAGGGATAGTTGGAGTTGTTTTAGGAGCGCTTTTCCCATTTGCGTTCTTGGCTCAACTGATATCAGCAGGAACGCTCATTGCGTTTATGTTCGTTTCTTTGGGGATTTATGCCTTGCGCTCACGTGAAGGCAAAGATATACCTGAACCAGCCTTCAAAATGCCTTTTTACCCAGTTCTACCAGCTGTAGCATTCTTAGCTGCATTAGGAGTTTTCTGGGGTTTGGATTTTGATGCTAAGATATATGCGTTGGGCTGGTTTGTTCTAGGCCTAATTATCTATTTTGCTTATGGTATGCATCATTCATACCTTAGCAAACGCGCAGAAGGACCTAAAAAATGACTGCCAACAAAAAATTACTAGATAAAGAATCTAACGCGCTTGCTAAAACATCAAGAATCAATTATTTTGATGTTGTTATTGAGTCAGGGAAAGGCGCTGTTGTCAGAGATGTTGAGGGGCATCAGTATATTGACTTATTATCCAGTGCTTCAGCAACGAATACGGGGCATGCGCATCCACATGTTGTTAAGGCTATTCAAGAGCAGGCAGCAAAATTAATCCAATACACACCAGCATATTTTGCAAATGCTCCGGCTGCAAAGTTAGCTGAAAGGTTGTGCGCTTTAGCTCCAATAAGTGGGGCTAAAAAACTGGCATGGGGGAATTCAGGTTCAGATGCAAATGATGGAATTATTAAATTTGCCCGTGCTTATACGCACCGTCCTTATCTTGTCAGCTTTATGGGTGCATACCATGGTTCAACATATGGTTCGATGACCTTATCTGCTGTCAGTCTGAATATGGCACGTAACATGGGGCCATTATTACCGGATGTAGTTAAGGTTCCATATCCTGATCCATGGAATCGATTAGCTGGCGAGACTGAAGATGCTTTCGTTGATAGAATGTTTGCTGAATTCAAACGTCCATTTGAAACATTTCTTCCGGCTGAAGAAACGGCATTGATTATCATTGAACCAATCCAGGGAGATGGCGGAATTGTTAAGGCTCCGGTTGCCTTTGTACGTAAAGTGGCTGAGTTTGCACATGCACATGGCATTTTATTTGCTATCGATGAAGTCAATCAAGGTTTGGGAAGAACAGGGAAATGGTGGTCAATACAGCATTTCGGAATTGAACCAGATTTGATGTCTGTTGGGAAATCACTTGCTTCAGGACTTCCTTTAAGTGCTGTGGTCGGTCGCGCAGAGATAATGGATTCCTTGGATGCTCCTGCCCATTTATTTACAACTTCGGGAAATCCTGTTACTACTGCTGCTGCGATGGCGACTTTAGATGTTATCGAAAATGAGCATCTTGTGGAGCGATCTGCTCGGTTGGGTGAAGAAGCAAAAGAGTTTTTTGAACGTGAGAAAACCAAGCATGCATTTATAGGTCAGTATCGCATGTATGGGCTTGACGGTGGGATAGACATAGTTGATCCGACAACCGAAAAACCGGATGCAGATGCAACGACTAAATTAATTTACCGAATTTTTGAACTCGGAGCAATTATGATTAGTCTTAAAACAAATGTTTTGCGGTTTCAACCACCGTTGGTCATAACAGATGAGCAATTGCATAAAGCGTTCAACATTATGGCACAAGCTTTTTCGGAATTGGAAGAAGGAAAATTGAGCTTGCCTGATAATGCTGATAATATAGGATGGTAATGAAAAAATATTCTCAGTTATAAAAATTAAGGTCTGAGTCAAAATTTATTTTTTGACTCAGACCTTTTATATTTGCAATATCCGCGTTAATGTAGCACAGCAATCAGAGAATTCCACCTAATGTTGAATTGTTCACTATCAGTGCAAGACCAAATGCACAATTCGTTATTAGTATCTAGCTTTTCTTGATTTGATCTAATTAATGTTTTTAATTAATGTATCTTAAAGAATATTCTCGGGCTCAAGAAAATTAGTAGTATGAAAAAAGCAAAACGCTTTTTTGTTTCTAGCCCCAGTCATCTCTGATTTTTGAACTATTAGTTATCAAAAATCGCCGTTTCTGGCCATTTAGCAGGCCAATTTTTTCTAAGCATACGTTTACGATAATATTGCATTTTTTTAGAGTCTGCCATAAACAAATTTGTTGGATGAGCTTCTAAATTAAATAGATCTTCTAATCCATATGGAGCAATTATTTCGATGTTAGCATTTTCAAGATAAACACCAACAGCACTGCATGTTTCAGGTATTGATGCAATGGCCGCACGTAAATTTTTGCCATAAGGTTGTCTGCTATCAGAGGTGGTTAAAGCAATGTTTTGCAAGTTCCAAAGATATTTTGAATATTTTTGTGTAACAATCGCTTGTTGTGTCAGTAATTGCTCATAAGTTTCTGATTGATCACTATATATGATATCAATATTGTTTTGCAAAATTGAATAAGGTTGTTGCATTTTCGCGCACCACACAAGGTTTCGAACGGTTCCTGCGCAGAGTGCCCAATTTTGAAGATGTAAACTATTGATAATTCTTAATAATTCCATGAATTCTGGGGTTTTTTTAATAAAATTGTTCAATTCTTGTTTATATTTCATGCTGTTCCTCCAACAAAGTTCTAACAATTATTGTAATTTGTTTTTGGAAAGAATAAAAGCCCATTTTTGGCTAAAAGGACTAATAAAATATTGGATTGGCAAGATACTAGTGAATTTTGTTGCTAAGTTTGTTATATTATATATATGAAAACGGTTTAAATAAGAGCTGGGAGGAATTGTTATGCAAAAAATTATTGCAATTAATGCTGGAAGTTCGAGTTTAAAGTTTAAGTTATTTGAAATGCCGAAAGAAAAGGTGATTGCTAAAGGTCTTTTCGATCGAATAGGTTTGGATGAAGGAAAAATAAAAATCGAATATAATGAAAAACAAAGTTTTGAAAAAAAGGAACATATCGAAAATCATTCTAGTGCAGTTAAAAAACTGCTTGATTTGTTGTTAAAGCTTGATATTATAAAAAATTATGCCGAAATAACAGGGGTTGGTCATCGAGTTGTTGCTGGAGGAGAATTCTTCAAAAAATCAGTAGTGATTAACACAAAAGCGATGCGTCAAATCAATGAATTAGCTGAGTACGCTCCTATTCATAATCCAGCTAATTTAATGGGGATCAAAGCTTTTAAAAAAATACTTCCTGATGCGATCGCTGTTGCGGTCTTTGATACTTCATTCCACCAAACTATGCCTAAAGAAAATTTTCTTTATAGTGTTCCATATGAGTGGTATCACAATTATGGAGTGAGAAGGTATGGAGCGCATGGAACCAGCCATCGTTATGTTGCAAGCGTGGCGGCAGAAATGATGAAGAAACCCATAGAAAAGCTTAAAATTATTACTTGCCATTTGGGAGCTGGAGCATCGATTTGTGCTGTAAAAAAGGGTAGGTCTTTTGATACCTCAATGGGCTTTACACCATTGACGGGAATTACAATGGGGACTCGATCTGGTGATACGGATGTTTCTATGATTTCTTTTATGATGCAGAAATTAAAAATGCATTCAATGCCTGAAATTATATATGATTTGAATAAAAAATCAGGTTTATTAGGTATCTCGGGTCTTTCTTCAGATATGCGTGATATAGAAGAAAAGAAAAAGACGAATATGAGAGCGCAGCTTGCTGAAGATATTTTTGTTAAGGATGTTGTTAAATACATTGGAGCCTATACAGCAGAAATGGGCGGGTTGGATGCAATTGTCTTTACAGCAGGAATTGGTGAAAACTCATCTCAAATTCGAGAACTTGTGATGAAGAGACTTTCTTATATGGGAATAACAATCGATGAAGAAAAAAATAGCCAAAGGGGTAAAGCAGAATTTATCTCAAGCTTGGATTCGAAGGTTGCGGTTTTGATGATTCCCACAGATGAAGAGCTCATGATAGCTCGAGATGTTCAAACCTTAGCTAATCAAAACGAAGATACGCGGGCAAAAAAATACGTCAGATAAAACGTAAAAAGATTTTATTACAAAAACATTAATTTTTTTAAAACGTTATTTTTTTGACAATTAACTGTAAACTAACCGTAACATAAAATGGTTCACAAACATGTCAAAACGTGTTAGATTAGTCAAGTCATCTAATCAACTAATTTTTAGGGGGTTTTGTCATGAGCAACAAATTTGATCTTTTGGAAGAGTATCAGGCTGCAGAGGCAAAAATTGCTGAACTTAACGATGTTTGCGAAAAAATAAGTCATAGCAGCCGTGGACGCCATCTTTTGGATGCTTACGATGAAAAAAGACGCGATGCGCAAGCGGAGCGTGATCGCCTAGGGGTTATACTGGAAGCTATGTCTGCGGCTGAAGATTAAAATTTAAATAAGTAAACTACCTGAGGGGTCATAGCTAAGAATTTTCATAGCTGTGGCCTCTTTTTTAAAAATAAAATGTTTCAGGTGTCAATACTAAATTGCCTATCACTTATAAAAGCAAAAGTGAATATTCCATTTTAAGCTATGACTGTTTTGACAAAGGTCATAATTTATCTTTTGTTGAGAAGTCATCTTAATTTGTGAGAGCTTTTATTAGTTATTAAGATTTCTACTATAAATAAAAAATTGAATATTTTTTTTAAATAGCTAAACGAAAGCTGTATGCATTATCAAGTCTAGATGCTTTTTTGAGTTTAACACGTACAAATGTACAAATTCAGATGAAATAGTTCGATTTTTATTTTGACATTCATTTTTTGATTTGTTAAGCTAAATGAAAATGGAGGGATAGATGTGAGCAGTGAAATAGACATTGTTATGGGTAGTATTTCAGATTGGGAAACCATGAAACAGACTGCGCTTGTTTTAGATCAATTTCAAGTTAATTATGATAAACGTGTGATTTCGGCACATCGGATGCCGGATGAAATGTTCGCTTTCTCTAAGAAAGCAGCATCTAATGGTACTAAAGTTATTATTGCGGGTGCCGGAGGAGCTGCTCATTTACCAGGGATGATAGCAGCTAATACGATTTTGCCAGTTATCGGTGTTCCCGTGCAGAGTCATGCACTTAATGGTCTTGATTCATTGTTATCAATTGTTCAAATGCCAGCAGGAGTTCCAGTTGCAACGACAGCGATCGGAACTGCAGGGGCAAAGAATGCAGCTTTATTGGCAGTGCAGATATTAGCTGTTAATGATAAAAAGTTGCAATCAGAGCTAAGTGATTTTCGTGAGAAGCAGCACGATAAATCTGTGGAAAGCGGTGAAAAACTTGTCTAAATTCGTTGCACAAGGTAAAACAATAGGTATTATTGGTGGCGGCCAATTAGGGCAAATGTTGACATTCTCAGCTAAAAAGGCTGGATTCCGTGTGATTATTTTAGACCCGAATCCTGATTGTTCTGCTGGTCAGGCTGCAGATGCGCAGATAGTGGCACCATACGCTGATTTAGAGGCAATTGAGAAATTAGCACAGCGTTCTGATGTGCTTACTTACGAATTCGAAAACGTAGACTTGCAAGCTCTGGAAGATGCAAAGCAGCTGGCTTCTATCCCTCAAGGTACGAAATTACTCGCTATTACTAAGGATCGAATAAAAGAAAAAACATTTTTAAAAGAACATGGTTTGAGAGTAGCCCCTTTTGCAGCAATCAATAGTGTGTTAGATTTAAAAGAGGCAGTAGAAAAAATTGGATATCCATCGGTGCTGAAGACGTGTCAAGGCGGTTATGATGGGAAGGCTCAAGTTGTGTTGAAACAAAAAAGTGATTTAGCTGAAGCTGCGGAACTTATTGAAAGGGGCCAGTGCATTCTTGAAGGTTGGGTTCCTTTCGATAAAGAGTGCTCGGTGATGGTTGGGAGAAGCATAAGTGGTGAAATTTCAGTCTTCCCAGTAAGTGAAAATATTCATCGTAATCAAATCTTGCATGAAAGTATCGTGCCAGCCCGTTTGCCAAATAGCGTTCTGAAAGAGGCACAAAAAATGGCAATTCGTATTGCTGAGGGAATCGACCTATGTGGCATTCTTGGAGTGGAAATGTTTGTTAGTTCCGAAGGCAAGATTTTTATTAATGAGTTAGCTCCGAGACCACATAATTCCGGGCATTATTCGATTGAAGCATGTAATTTTTCACAGTTTGATATTCATAATAGGGCTATTTGTGATTGGCCGATGCCGAAAATAAAGCTGCTTCAGCCAGTTGTGATGGTAAATGTTTTAGGGCAACATGTGAATGGATGCGCTCAACTAGTTAAGGATAAACCGCAATGGCAATTTCACGATTATGGTAAAGGTGAGGTTCGTAAAGATCGTAAAATGGGTCATGTTACGATTTTAACAGATAATATTGAGGAAACTTTGAGTGAAATCAATAATACAAAAGTTTGGAATTGAAGG
The DNA here is from genome assembly GCF_001436755.1 of Liquorilactobacillus aquaticus DSM 21051. Taxonomy (GTDB): domain Bacteria; phylum Bacillota; class Bacilli; order Lactobacillales; family Lactobacillaceae; genus Liquorilactobacillus; species Liquorilactobacillus aquaticus. The sequence goes on along the minus strand of NZ_AYZD01000015.1, from coordinate 413,863 downwards.
AGAAAAAATAATGATTTCGAGATATTCACGACCAGAAATGGCAAAAAAATGGACTGATGAAAAAAAATATGAATGTTGGCTTGAAGTAGAAATCGCCGCCGATGAAGCGTGGTCTAAACTTGGGCATATACCCGAAGAAGATGTGGCTAAAATTCGGAAAAACGCACGTTTTAGCGTTGATCGTATCTTGGAAATTGAGCAAACAACACACCATGATGTTATTGCATTTACGCGCTGTGTTTCTGAATCTCTGGGTGATGAAAAAAAATGGGTTCACTATGGTTTAACTAGTACAGATGTTGTTGATACAGCTTATGGTTATCAATTAAAGCAGGTTAATGAGTTGCTTCGTCAGGATTTAGCTCAATTTAAAGAAATAGTCGCTAAAAAGGCTAAAGAATATAAATATACTGTTATGATGGGACGAACACATGGTGTTCATGCCGAACCAACCACGTTCGGACTAAAAATCGCACGTTGGTATTCTGAAATAAAGCGAGATATTGAACGTTTTGAACATGCTGCCGAGGGAATAGAAGCTGGAAAAATCAGTGGAGCTGTGGGGACCTTTGCAAATATTGATCCATACGTCGAAAAATATGTTTGTCAAAAGCTAGGGATTCGAGCACAAGAAATCTCAAGTCAGGTACTTCCGCGTGATTTGCATGCTGAATACATATCTGCGTTAGCATTAATTGCAACAAGTCTTGAAAAATTTGCAACTGAAATCCGTGGGTTACAAAAGTCTGAAACGCGTGAAGTTGAAGAGCATTTTGCAAAGGGCCAAAAGGGGTCCTCGGCTATGCCGCACAAGCGAAATCCGATTGGCTCTGAGAACATTTGCGGATTAGCCAGAGTGGTGAGGGGACATATGGTCACTGCTTTTGAAGATATTACTTTATGGCATGAACGGGATATTTCTCATTCATCTGCTGAACGGATTATTTTACCCGATACAACTATCTTGATCGATTATATGCTTCATCGTTTTGGAAGCATTTTAGATAGTTTGACGGTATTTCCAGATAATATGAAGCGTAACATGAAGCGAACGTTTGGATTGATTTATAGCGGACGAGTTTTACTTAAATTGATTGATACTGGCATGAGCAGAGAAGAAGCCTATGATTTGATCCAGCCAAAAACCGCTGAATCTTGGGATAAGCAAGTCCAGTTCAGGCCATTACTTGAAAGCGATCCAAAGATTATGGCAAGCTTAACTCCGGAGGATCTCGACGATGCTTTCGATTATCATTGGCATCTACGACACGTCGATGATATTTTTAAACGCATTGGCTTAGATGACTAAAATATATCAAATAAAAGAGCTAGAGCAAAATGAGAGTTTTGCTCTAGCTCTATTTTTATTGTTCGCTTTTAAAGAAATTAATTTTTAATTTGGACTATTGTACTAACTTATTTAAATTTAATGAAAACATTTTTTTTGAATTATTATCTAAAGTTCGGCAATCCGCTATTGACTATTAACTAAAAAATTGTTAACCTTTAACACAAATAGCGATTGTTTAAACTGCTTTTTTAACTTATAATTCGCGTTTTAATATAGAGGAGACGATTTTTTATTATGGATAAGCTTGTTTATTCTGGAAAAGCCAAACAAATGTGGACAACTGATGACGATGACATACTTCGTGTTATTTATATGGACCAAGCGACAGCATTGAACGGCAAAAAGAAAGATCAGATTGCTGGCAAGGGAAAACTTAATAACCAGATCTCAACTTTAATTTTCGAATATCTAACAAAAAAAGGTATAAAAACACATTTTATTCGAAAAATTTCTGATACTGAAGAACTGGTAAGAAAGGTTAATATCGTGCCGCTCGAAATGGTTACGCGTAATATCGCAGCCGGTCATTTTTCAACACGTTTTGGAATAAAAGAAGGACTAGCTTTCGAGACCTCTGTAGAAGAAATGTATTTTAAAAGTGACGAGTTGGATGATCCGTTTATAAATGAGTCACAAGCAAAGGCTTTAAACGTTGCAACTCATAATGATTTGTCGACGATGTGGGCAATCTCACGTGAAGTAAATAAGTTATTAACAGAGCTTTTTAAAACAGTAGGGCTTCAATTAGTAGATTTCAAACTTGAATTTGGAAAAACAAAAGATGGCGAGATAATTTTAGCGGATGAATTTTCACCTGACAATTGCCGCTTATGGGACTTAAAAAACAAGCAGCATATGGATAAAGATGTTTATCGACGTAATTTAGGAGATTTAACTTCTGTTTACAAAGAAGTTCTTGAACGTTTGCAAAAGCAATTAGGAGGATCAGTAAATGATTAATGTCCGTATATTTGTGACTTACAAGGAATCAGTCTTTGACCCACAAGGGGAAACGATTACTGAAGCAATTCATAGTTTAGGTCATAGTGATGTAAAACAAGTCCACGTCGGCAAGTTTTTCGATGTTCAAGTTGATAGTAGCAAGGAAAATGTGGAAAAAACAATTTCTGAAATTTCTGAGCAATTGTTGGTGAATTTTAATTTGGAAACTTATCATTATGAGATTATGGAGGAAGCCTGATGAAGATCGCTGTTGTTGTGTTTCCTGGTTCAAACTGTGACGTTGACCTTTATGAGGCATTGCATACGGTTTGTCGTGCAGATGTTGAATATGTATCTCACAAACAGAAAAGTTTAGCGGGATTTGATGCGGTGATGCTTCCTGGTGGATTTTCATACGGAGATTATTTGAGAAGTGGAGCAATCGCACGTTTCAGTAATATTATGCCTGCAATCATTGAGTTCGCAAATGAAGGAAAACTTGTTTTTGGAACTTGCAATGGCTTCCAGATATTAACTGAAGCAGGGTTGCTTCCTGGGGCACTGAAACAAAATAACAGTCTAAAGTTTATTTGTAAAACAGTTGAACTGGAAGTTGTCAACAATCAAACACCATTTACTTCATTGTATGAAGCAAATGAACATATTAAACTACCGATTGCACACGCAGATGGAAGTTATTATGCAGAAAAAGATGTTTTAGAAAAACTTGAAGAAAATGGGCAGATTGTTTTTCGTTATGCAGGTGAAAATCCGAACGGAAGTTTAAACAATATAGCAGGGATTACTAACGAGAAGGGCAATGTTTTAGGGATGATGCCTCATCCGGAAAGGGCAGTTGAAGCTCTACTTGGTAATGAGGATGGTTTACGTCTTTTCAGATCATTACTCGCTAATGGCAAGAAAACAGAGGAGGCTGCACGTTGATTGCAACTGAGATGAGTCCGCAAGAAATAAAGAGCAAGAAACCATACTTGGAATGGGGTTTAAGTGAGAAAGAATATAATTATATTTGTGAAAAATTACTTAAACGATTACCTAATTATACAGAAACAGGACTTTTTGCGGTTATGTGGAGTGAACATTGTTCATATAAAAAATCTAAACCTGTGTTACGTGAATTTCCAAGCAAAAACGAACGTGTTTTGCAAGGGCCAGGTGAAGGAGCGGGAATCGTTGATATCGGAGATGGACAAGCAGTTGTTTTTAAGGCAGAAAGCCACAACCATCCTTCAGCCGTAGAACCTTATGAGGGTGCAGCCACAGGTGTTGGCGGAATTATCCGTGATATTTTCAGTATGGGAGCTCGCCCAATCGCTGCACTTGACTCTCTGCATTTTGGCGAAATTAATCAAGCACGTACAAAATATCTAATTAACGAAGTTGTTGCTGGCATTGGTGGGTATGGTAACTGTATGGGAATACCAACTGTTGGCGGTGAAATGACTTTTGATGAATGTTATACTGGGAATCCCTTAGTTAACGCTATGTGTGTCGGTTTGATGGAACAAAAAGACATGCAAGTCGGCCGTGCCAAAGGAATTGGAAATGCTGTTATGTATGTTGGAGCTAAGACTGGACGAGATGGAATTCATGGGGCAACATTCGCGTCTGCTGACTTCAGTGATGAAAAGGAAACACAACGCTCTGCAGTTCAGGTTGGCGATCCGTTCATGGAAAAATTATTGATGGAAGCTTGTCTTGAATTAACGAACAAGCACGCTGACTGGCTTGTTGGAATTCAGGATATGGGTGCGGCTGGGTTAGCTTCATCCAGTTGTGAAATGGCTTCTAAGGCAGAAAGTGGTCTTGAATTAACCCTGGATAATGTTCCCCAGCGTGAGCCGAAAATGTCTGCTTATGAAATCATGCTAAGTGAATCGCAAGAGAGAATGTTACTTTGTATTCGGGCTGGATTTGAAGAAGATGTTGAGAAGCTTTTTGAGAACTATGGGCTTGAGGCTGTTGTGATCGGCAGAGTGGTCGAAGGTCATCAGTATCTTCTTAAACATAAAGACAGAGTTGTAGCAGATATACCTGTTAGCAGTTTGACTGATGACGTTCTTGAAGAAGAAAGCCAAGAAAAAGTACCTTTACGTATTCTTCAAACGCGAGAAAATCAAAATTGGATACCTCAAATTAACGATGTAGGGGAAACTTTGAGAAAAATGTTGCAGCAGCCTACTATTGCTTCTAAAAAAATGTTCACTCAGACGTATGATTCGCAAGTAAGGACGAATACCGTAGTTGGGCCTGGAAGCGATGCAGCTGTCCTTCGTATTCGTGGGACAAAGAAAGCTTTAGCTATGACGACTGATGGGAACGGGAGGTTTGTCTATCTTGATCCGAAAATTGGTGGAAAGATGGCAGTTTTAGAGGCAGCTGCTAATTTAATTGCCAGTGGAGCATTGCCTTTAGCTCTGACAGATTGTTTGAACTATGGAGACCCCAATGATCCAGAGATTTATTGGGAGTTGCATCAGTCTGTTCTGGGGATGGCAGCAGCTTGTCGTGCCTTGAATACGCCGGTTATTTCAGGGAACGTTTCGTTATATAATGAAAACAACGGAGAGGCCATTTATCCAACTCCAATGGTTGGGATGGTAGGCTTGGTTAAAGAGCTTAAATATGCTGTACCGTCTTTTGTTCAGCAACAAGGTGATCTTGTCTTTATAGTCGGTAATACCGAAGAAGATTTTGCGGGGTCAGAACTACAAAAAATGATCACTGGAGAAATTAAGGGCAATTTGAACGATGTTGATGTTGCACAAATGTCTTCTAGAATGATGAAACTTTTAAGTGCGATGAAAAAAGGCTTGGTTAAAAGCGCACATGATTTAAGTGAAGGTGGACTTGCCATTGCATTAGCTGAAACAACGTTTGGAACAAAGTGTGGTCTTGACATCAAAACGCATTTGAATGGTGAGGAACTTTTCAGTGAAACACCAGGAAGATTTGTTGTTACGGTTGCACCAGAAAGTCAAAAATTATTTTTAGATGAAATACAAGATGAAGAAGTAACGTATGTCGGTACAGTTACGAATAATAAAAAGTTGACTGTTGCGTATGAAAATGGACAATTTGATCTAGACTTGAAAAAAGCTGAAGGATTGTGGGAGGAAGCAATACCATGTCTTATGAAATCAAAGGACTGAATGAAGAATGCGGTGTTTTTGGAGTTTGGGGAACATCAGAAGCAAGCCATCTAACGTACTTCGGACTTCACAGTCTTCAACATCGTGGTCAAGAAGGAGCCGGAATTGTTACTAGTGACGGGAAAAAATTGCAGCAGTTCAGAGGACGAGGATTGCTAGCAGAAGTTTTTTCTAATAAAGATGATTTAGAAAACTTAAGAGGTGATGCAGCTATAGGGCACGTTCGTTATGGTACAAGCGGAAACAACACGCTTGCAAATGTTCAACCATTTCTGTTTCATTTTCATGATGGGGATGTTGCCTTGGCTCATAATGGAAACTTGACAAATGCTGCTTCATTAAAACGAAAGTTAGAAGACGAGGGAGCTATTTTTCAATCAACGTCTGACACAGAAATTCTAATCCATCTTATTAGACAAAAAAAAGATATGGATTTTGTAGAAGCCTTAAAAAAGAGCTTGAATCAGATACATGGTGGTTTTGCTTTTGTTATTCTGCGTAAAGATAGTTTGATTGCTGCACTTGATCCAAATGGATTTCGTCCTCTTTCAATTGGACGTTTAGCTGGCGGTGAATATGTTGTCGCGAGTGAAACCTGTGCCTTTGATATGATCGGTGCACAATTTGTTAGAGATGTTCAACCAGGTGAACTGATTACCATCGATAAAAATGGGATGCATATTGATCATTACACTCAAGAAACGCAGCTTTCAATTTGTTCCATGGAGTACATTTATTTTGCGAGACCTGATTCGATTATCCACGGTGTAACTGTTCATAACGCACGCAAGAAGATGGGAAGATTATTGGCAAGACAATCTCCAGTTGAAGCTGACATGGTAATCGGAGTTCCTAATTCGTCATTGTCAGCGGCCAGTGGTTTTGCGGAAGAAAGCGGATTGCCGTATGAAATGGGGTTGATTAAGAGTCAGTATATTGCACGGACTTTTATACAACCAACCCAAGAACTTCGTGAACGCGGTGTAAAAATGAAGTTGTCGGCTGTTAGAGGTGTCGTTGAAGGAAAACGTGTCGCAATTGTCGATGATTCGATAGTTCGTGGAACTACCAGCAAACAATTGGTTCATTTGCTTAAAGAAGCCGGAGCTAAGGAAGTCCATATGCGTATTGCCTCCCCGCCGTTGCGTTTTCCATGTTTCTATGGTATCGATATTTCTACACGTTCAGAATTAATGGCAGCAAATTATACAGTTGACAAAATGCGTAAGATTATGGATGCAGACTCGCTTTCGTTTTTAAATATTCACAATCTGATTAAAGCTATTAATCTTCCAGACGCTAAGGGCGCTCCAAATGGAGGACTATGTGTAGCTTATTTCGATGGTAAATACCCGACACCATTATATGATTACGAAGCCGGTTATTTGAAGTCGTTGAAACAGCAGCGAACACGGGAGGTTATTGGTAAATGAGTCGTTATCAAGATGCAGGTGTGGATGTTAATGCAGGTTATGAGCTTGTTCGTAAGATTAAAAAAGATGTTGCTCAAACTGCAAGAACAGGCGTCATGGGGAAATTGGGCAGTTTTGGTGGGTTGTTTGATTTGAGTGCAGTAAATGTAAAACAGCCAGTTCTAGTTTCAGGTACAGATGGTGTAGGAACGAAATTAATGATAGCTCAAAAAATGAAAAAACATGATTCAATTGGAATTGATTGTGTAGCGATGTGTGTGAACGACATTTTAGCACAAGGAGCGCAACCGTTGTTTTTCCTAGATTATATTGCAACCGGTCATAATGATCCCACCAAAATCTCGGAGATAGTGCATGGTGTAACTGAAGGCTGCCAGCAATCCGAAGCATCACTTATTGGAGGCGAAACAGCTGAAATGCCTGATATGTACAAACCTGATGAGTATGATTTAGCTGGGTTTGCAGTAGGTGTGGCCGAAAAAGAAGCATTGCTGACGCCGGTCCTGCCTCAAACAGAGGATGTATTAATTGGTTTGCCTTCCAGTGGTCTGCATTCAAATGGTTTTTCATTAGTAAGGAAAATTTGCTTCAAGGATAATGATCTTGCGCTTACTGATAGACCAGAACAATTTCAAGGGGAAACACTTGGAGATGTTTTGTTAAAACCAACTAAAATTTATGTAAAAACAGTTTTGCCATTGATCAAAAAAGGGCTTATTCATGGTGTTAGCCATGTTACAGGCGGCGGTCTAATCGAAAATCTGCCGAGAATGTTTGAAGATAAGTTTCAAGCCGTTGTAAAAAATGGATCATGGCCAGTATTACCTGTTTTTGAATATTTAGCAGATTTGGGGAATTTAAGTCAACAAGATTGTTTTGAGACTTTCAATATGGGGCTAGGAATGGTTTTAGCGATCGAACCAAGTAAAGTGGATGAAGTTAAAAAGATATTGACGGCTGAAAATGAGCCATTTTACCAAATTGGGAAATTAGTTGAACGTTCTGAAAATGAGGGTAAAATAAAGATCAAGTGAGGAATAAATAATGAAGGTTGCAATATTTGCATCAGGTAATGGAACGAATTTTGAAATTTTAGCGCAAAAATTTGAAGATAATGAATTGGCTGGAAAATTAACTCTTTTATTTTGCGACCATCCAGATGCACCTGTTGTCACACGTGCCAAAAACCACCACGTTCCTGTGAGAGCTTTTACTGTCAAGGAATGCGGGGGTAAATTACCATACGAAAAAAAAATAATGGAACTTTTAAAAGAATTTCAAATAGATTTTATTATTTTAGCGGGCTATCTGCGTGTTATTGGCCCAACGATTCTGCAGAATTATGAGGAAAAAATTGTGAATTTACATCCAGCGTATTTGCCAGAATATCCAGGGTTGCATTCGATTGAGCGGGCTTTTTCCGATCATCGGACGCAAACTGGTGTCACAGTTCATTTTGTCGATGATGGACTAGACTCAGGCCCCATTATTGTGCAGCAGCGGGTTCCGATCTTAGCAACAGATAGCGTGGAGACTTTAGAGCGGCGTGTGCATGAATGTGAACATCAACTCTATCCACAAGCTATCAAAGAAATTTTACTTGAAATTAACAAAAAGGAGCAAAATGATCAATGAAAAGAGCATTAGTCAGTGTTTCCGATAAAAAAAATTTAGTCCCTTTTGTCAGCAAATTGGTAGAGCATGGATTTGAGATTATTTCAACTGGCGGAACTAAGCACGCTTTGGAGGAAGCTGGTATTAGTACAATCTCAGTTGAGACGGTGACAGGGTTTCCTGAGATTCTTGATGGACGTGTCAAGACTTTAAATCCTTTTATTCATGGTGGCCTCCTAGGTCGACGTGACCTGCCTGAGCATGTTGAAACTATGAAAAAATTGCATATTAAGCCAATTGATCTGGTATGTGTCAACTTATATCCTTTCAAAGAAACAATTGAGAAAAAAGATGTCGATTTTGAGACGGCAATTGAAAACATCGATATTGGCGGTCCAAGTATGCTGAGAAGTGCTGCGAAGAATTTTCATGATGTGACAGTTGTTGTGGATGCTGACGACTATGCCTTAGTCATCAAGGAACTAGATGAGCGAGGCGAAACAAGTCTCAAAACGCGGTCAAAGTTGTCTGCAAAAGTCTTTAGACATACAGCAGCTTATGATGCATTAATAGCAAACTATCTGTCAGAGCAGGCTGAAATTGAAGCACCAGAAAAATTGACCTTAACATATGAACTAGAGGACACGATGCGTTATGGCGAGAACAGTCATCAAAAAGCTTGGTTTTATAGAGATGCTCTTCCTAAGGAATATTCAATAACTAATGCAAAACAATTGCATGGAAAACAGCTTTCTTATAATAACATCAAAGATGCTGATGCCGCTATCAGAATTGCGCGTGAATTTGCTGAGCCAACGGTGGTTGCATTGAAGCATATGAATCCTTGTGGGATTGGTCGTGCTGAACAGATTGAACAGGCATGGGATCGAGCATATGAGGCAGATTCTATTTCTATTTTTGGAGGTGTTATCGTTTTGAATCGCAAGGTCGATTTGAAAACGGCAGAAAAAATGCATAAACTGTTTTTGGAAATTATCATTGCTCCTGGGTTCGACGACGATGCGTATACAATTTTAGCTAAGAAAAAGAATTTACGACTGCTGACGCTTGACTTTGCTAAAAAGGATGAACCTGCCAAAAAAGAAGTTGTTTCAGTTATGGGCGGTTTACTAGTTCAAGAACAAGATGTTTTGCAGGAAGATCCTAATAATTGGGATGTAGTTACAGAAAATGCACCTACAAGATCGCAGCTGCAAACACTCCTGTTTGCATGGAAGGCTGTTAAACACACTAAAAGTAATGCAATTGTAATTGCAAATCAAGAAAGAACTTTAGGAATTGGTGCAGGTCAGCCTAATCGTATTGATTCAACCAAGATTGCAGTCAAGCATGCGCTTGATGCGATCAATGATGATGCTGTACTAGCAAGTGATGCATTTTTCCCGATGGATGATTGTGTCCAATATGCCGCAGAGCATGGTATTAAGGCAATTGTGCAACCTGGTGGGAGTATCCGTGACAAGGATTCAATTGCGATGGCAGACAAGTATGGGATTGCGATGGTTACGACAGGAGTTCGCCATTTTAGACATTGATCTAGGAGGATGAAAACTAATGAAGAAAGAATTTAAAGTATTAGTTGTAGGCTCCGGTGGACGGGAACATGCAATCTGTAAATCACTACTTCAAAGTCAAGGTGTTGAGAAGGTATATTGTGCTCCTGGCAATGTTGGAATGAAAGCCGATGGAATCGAGGTTGTTGATATTCCTGAATTGGATTTTGACAATTTAAAACATTTTGTTAAAAAAAATTCGATTGCTTGGACTTTTGTTGGGCCTGAAGATGCTCTTGTCGCTGGAATTGTTAATTCATTTAAAGAGGAAAATCTAAAAATATTTGGACCTGATGCAATAGCCGCACAGTTAGAGGGATCTAAAGATACGGCTCTTCAGTTTATGCAGACTTATCATGTGCCGACGGCAAAGTTTGCATCATATAGTACTGTGAAAGATGCATTACTTGGGCTTCAGCAATTTGATTTGCCGGTAGTAATTAAGGCAGATGGTTTAGCAGCAGGTAAAGGTGTAACAATTGCGCAAAATAAGAAACAAGCAGAAATGGTAATCAGAGAACTATTTACAGGTGATCAGAGCAAGGTAGTTTTAGAGGAATTCTTGGATGGTCCAGAGTACTCACTCTTTGTCGTAGTTAATAGTAAGAATTACCGTATACTTCCGGTAGCACAAGATCATAAGCGTGCATATGATCTTGACAAAGGTCCTAATACGGGAGGAATGGGTGCTTACAGTCCGGTCCCTCAATTAGCGAAGAACGATTACCAGTTGATGTTAAGAGATGTTGTTGAGCCTTCAATCAAGGGCTTGCGGGAAGCTAAACTCAATTATTGTGGTATTTTGTATATTGGCCTTATCTTGACATCTAAGGGCCCTAAGGTAATCGAATACAATGTTCGTTTGGGTGATCCAGAGACACAAGTTGTTTTGCCGCGATTGAAGAATGATTTTGCGGAATTAATAAGTGCCTGCGTTAACAATGAAGAACTGCCTAAAATTTCAATTTCAGAAAAAGCATGTTTAGGTGTTGTGGTTGCAGCTGAAGGTTATCCTCAGAATCCAATAAAAGGTCAGAAACTACCTGATTTTTCAACTAGTGAAGGAATTGAAGTTGATTACGCTAATGTTAATGGAGACTTAGCTGCTTTAAAGGGAAATGGTGGAAGACTTTTAACCGTTTTAAGTAAAGGTAAAACAATTGAAGAGGCACAAAGGAATGTTTATGGTTATCTCAAAGAAAAAGCTTTTGAAAATTGTTTCTATCGTAAGGATATTGGTAGGAGAGCAACTAAAAGAGCGTATTAATGGCTAATGGGTATGTTATTTTTAAAAATATTTACAAAACTTTGGATAATCTTCTAAAAAAAGGGCCTACAAAATGTTAAAATGGGTTTTGATTTGCAAATAGGAGTTATCTGAGATGAAAAATAAATTACTTTCTGGTGCTTTTTGGATGTCGTTTGGGAGCATTTTCTCTCGAGTATTAGGTATTGTTTATCTAATCCCTTGGTTGATAATGTTTGGAAAGGACCAAAATCAAGCTCAAGCTGTTTTTAACTCGGCGTATACGCCATACTCTTTATTCTTAGCTTTAGGAACTGCAGGTTTTCCTACTGCGATTGCACGACAAGTTGCTTCTTACAATTCGCAGAATAAATTTCGCAATAGTATTCGTATTTTTAAGTACGGTTTTCTTTTTATGATGATGACTGGTGTTTTTTGTGGAGTGCTATTGTATCTTGCAGCACCATTCATTGCAGCGCACAGTTCGGTTGTCTCTAAAACAGCTGCTACTACGGCTATTTATTATTTAGTTCCAACAATGATTATCCTGCCTCCTATGAGCTTTATTCGAGGATTCTTTCAAGGTAATCAAGATATGAAACCGTTTGGTGTTTCGCAGTTATGGGAGCAGTTTGTACGTGTTCTTTTTATTCTTGGTGCAACTTTTGTTGTACTTGAGGTATTCCACAAAAGCTACATCGCAGCTGTTAATTTTAGCACATTTGCAACCTTTGTGGGAACAATTGCGAGTTATATTTACTTATTGAATTATGCGCGGACTAAGATGCCTGAATATCGCTTGCTTTATCAGGAAAGTATGCCGGTAGAAAAGCAAAATATTTTGATACTGTTTCGAAATATTGTTTCAGAAGCTTTGCCATTTGTGCTTATTGGTTCAGGAATAACAATCACTCAATTTTTTGATCAAGTGACGTTTAAAAACATTGTCACTAATTTGCTTGGGGCAACTGTCCAACAGGCGGAATTAATGTATACGTATTTTGCGGCTAATCCAAATAAAATTACAACTGTGGTCGTTTCGTTGACGATTGCGATCTCTGAAACGACTTTGCCTTTACTGGCACGTTATTATGATCGGAAAGATAGAAAAAAAGTTAGTGAAGTCATCGGTCAGAATATTGATTTAATGTTTTTGATTCTTCTACCGGCAGTAACATTACTGTTGGCCTTGTCATGGGAAGTAAATGGAATATTTTTTCAGTTTGATACCTATGCCGCGAAGTTGTTGGCGATGGCACTAGTTTCAAGTATTAGTCTCGCGCTTTTTACAGATTTTTTCACAATAGTACAAGCTATGGGAAAACATCGTCTGGCTATCCGTTATTTATTTGTTGGATTAATTTTGAAATTAGTTTTGCAAATTCCTTGTGTTTCACTATGGGGGGCTTTTGGTGCAATTATAAGTACGATGATTGCTTTTTTGGCTATCAGTTTATTGGCGTTCAGGAGAATAAATGAAGACAATCTATTGCCTGGACAGTTGAAAAACGTCAAAAAAGTAATTTTTATGAATGTATTGTTGTTTTTGACGGCTTTTTTAGTTCAATATTTAATGGGCTTTGTGTACATTCCGCATACTAAAATAACAGCTTTCCTGTATTCTGTTATTTTTGCACTTTTGTTCGGTGTTGCTTATGTTGTGATGCTTGACAAAACAAAACTTTCACAGAAGATACTGGGTAAAACATTTATTATGAAAAAAAAGCACTGACCAAAAAATTTACTATGATTAAGAACTAAGGCTGGAGAGCATCAATCGCTCCAGTCTTTTGTATATTTATAATTCTCAGATTAAACTATTTTTGAAAAAGTCTTGCATTTGCTTTAGTATGAGTGTACCTTAGTTCTATAATTAAAATTACTCAATAATATTGTTATAAAATGAATTGAATTCACTTAAGGAGAATCTTTAATGTCTACGTTTGCTTACGAAGTATTTAGTGAGGTAGCAAAACAAAAAACTTTTTTTGCTACTGCGACGCAGCTGAACGTTACACCTTCAGCAATAAGCCATTCAATTGCGGGCCTAGAAAAAGAACTCGGTTTTTCGCTTTTTATTCGCAGTCGTACAGGTGTTAGATTGACTCCTGATGGGCAAAAAGTTTTGCCGATTATCCAAGGAATTTTAAATGCAGAAGCAAAGCTTGCTGAAGAGGCTGCGCGAATTAATGGATTGAATGAAGGTCGAATTAGAATTGGTGCATTCAGTAGTGTGTGTATTAATTGGCTGCCAGATATCATTCGCGGTTTTAAAAAAATGTATCCCAACATTGAGTTATCTGTAACGCAAGGAAATTTTAACGAAGTAGCCGAGCAAGTCAGACTGGGAACGTTAGATATTGGATTCAGTGCTCTTCCTATTAAGGAAAAACTTGAAGTGATTCCACTTCATAAGGATCCAATATACTGCATTGCGCCAGAGAAATTCAAACCGCAAGAAGGAAAAATAGTAACACGTAGTGATATCAAAGAGAAAAATTTTATTTTGCAACAAATTGATTATGATCGAGATACGAAAAGAGCATTGGACACGTACAATGTCTCTGTTAACTCAATTCATTATAGTATTGATGATGCTTCTATTATTGCGATGGTCGAAAGTGGACTAGGTTTGGGCATCTTACCAGAGCTGGCTCTGCAGAAATTATCTGGGAATGTTAATCATTATCCCTTCAAAGAGAAGTTTTACCGAACTATCTGCCTAATCTCGCATTCAGAAGCACAACAAACTCCTTCCACGCGTGCATTTGTAAAGGTTATTCAAGAGTATCTGTTTGAACGGTACGGAGATGAAATTAAGCCCTTTGAGAATATATAGTGGATGCAGCGAAAAATAAGCCATTTCTCTTCAATTTGAGATAAAAACGGTTGTTTATAAAGACAAGTATTACATTTTCTTTTCAATCAGAAAAACTGCTGGTATACACTATCGTTATAGAAATAATTGTGCTATCATGAAAAAACGTAATTTCTAGAGCTTATAGTATAATATTTGTTCGGGTAAGATACATTTGATTTAATAAGGAGGCAAAGAGTGAAGGAATTAACTGAAGGAAGTCCAATAAAGCTTATTTTGATGTTTACCATCCCCTTGCTAGTTGGGAATTTGTTTCAGCAGTTATACAGTATTTCAGATACTTTGATTGTTGGTCAGACTCTTGGAGTTAACGAACTTGCAGCGGTCGGAGCGACTGGAAGTATTCAATTTTTGATTATTGGATTTGCACAAGGATTGACAGCTGGATTATCGATAATGACGGCTCAATATTTTGGAGCGCATGATTATCAAAAAGTTAGGGTTAGTTTTGCAGCCAGCATCATTATTTGTTTAGGGGCGACTCTGATTTTAACTTTTTTAAGTTTGTTTTTTATTAGTGACATTTTAAATTTGATGCAGACACCAGCAGCAATAAAACAAGATGCTCAATTGTTTATCTCAATCATTTTTGCAGGTATTTTTTCTTCGATGGCTTTTAATTTGTTAGCTAACATTATTCGCGCCCTAGGAGATAGCAGGACGCCACTTTACTTTTTGATAGTCGCTGCAGTAGTTAACATCATACTTGAGTTGATTTTTATATTGATTTTCGGGATGGGTGTTGAAGGAGCAGGTTTTGCTACTGTGATTGCGCAGATTTTTTCAGTTGTATTATGTGTTATATACATTATGAAGAGAATGCCTTTATTGCAAGTGCGAAAAAGCGACTTCAAAAAGGTGACTAGTCAGGAATTGCGGAAACATTTATACGTTGGATTACCAATGGCCTTCCAAACTTCTATTATTGCGATCGGTTCGATAATGATACAGGCGGCACTTAACAGTTTGGGAACGACAGCAGTAGCGGCAACAACTGCTGCTAGTAAAATAGATCAGGTTGCAATTCAGCCAATGATGTCTTTTGGGATAGCAATGGCAACATTTACTGCTCAAAATTTTGGAGCTCACAAATATGACCGCATATTGAAGGGTGTGAAGCAGAGTCTTTTAGTTTCTGGGGCTTTTAGTATTGTCGCGGGTTTGTTAATTATTCTATTTGGCAGAGATTTAGTTGTACTATTTGTTGGGAAATCAGCAGAAGAAGTTTTAAACCTGTCGCAACTTTATTTCAATGTCAATGGTTCGTTTTATTTAATACTCGCAACCGTGTTTATTTTGCGTTACACGTTGCAAGGACTAGGAGAAAGTGTCATTCCGACACTAGCAGGAATTGCGGAGTTGTTAATGCGTTGTTTGGCTGCCTTACTTTTAGCGACTTCTGTCGGTTATGTTGGAACTTGTTTTGCTAATCCCTTGGCTTGGTTTGCTTCATGTCTTGTATTGATTTTCTCCTATGCAAAGGCCATGAAAATGCTAAAACAAAAACAAGGTGATATCACGATTGAACAGCAGAAGGTAGAAACACAGCGAGTTGAATTACGCCAATAAGTTGTTAATAGTAAAAGCTGTTAAAATTAAGTAAAAAAGTTGCATGCATGTTTTATATTTGATATTATGCTTAAGATGTATGAATGAAGGTGAGTTAATGGAGGCAAACTTCGAA
The DNA here is from genome assembly GCF_001436755.1 of Liquorilactobacillus aquaticus DSM 21051. Taxonomy (GTDB): domain Bacteria; phylum Bacillota; class Bacilli; order Lactobacillales; family Lactobacillaceae; genus Liquorilactobacillus; species Liquorilactobacillus aquaticus. Next base: position 397,968 of record NZ_AYZD01000015.1, on the reverse strand, counting down.
ATCGGTGAAAAAGTAAAATGCAAAAAATTTGGTGCATTAAATCACGATTTTGTTGGATCAATTGAAAAAATCTATGAAAATTCTGCAATGGTCTCAATAATTGAACATGATGATTCTGATGAGTTAGCAGTCAGCGATTTTCACAAGAGAGCAATTGTCCGTTTAAAAAGTATGAAGAAAATTTCTTAAGAATGAAGCTGACACATCTGTAGTTTTGTGATATACTACTTTGTGTTGTGCGGGTGTAGTTTAGTGGTAAAATCCCAGCTTCCCAAGCTGATGTCGCGAGTTCGATTCTCGTCACCCGCTTTGTAAAAGGTTGCGTCCTGCGAAGGGCGTTTTTTTATTTCAGGACTAGGAATTGCATTTTTTTTTTGATACAATTAGGCAGAGCTTAAGAAGAAAGAGTAGTAGGCTATCTAAGTTGAAAGCGAGCCTGGGATGATGAAAGCCGGGTAATTGAAATAGCTGAATCGCACTTTCTGGAATGTCCAATTAAATAGTTGAGTGGATTACTGATCAATTAGAGTGGTACCGCGGGAAACTTTCTCGTCTCTTACATTTATTTAGTGTAGGAGTTTTTTTATTGTCAAAACAAGGAGGAAATTATGAATTATAAAGAGATCGTTGTTGATGCATTATACGCTGCATTGGAAGGACAGTTGGAAAGAAGTATAATTGAGGATGCAATAGAAAACCCTAAAAGTTTAGCTTTAGGCGACTTTGCTTTTCCAGCTTTTCCGTTAGCGCGCATATTTAAAAGGGCTCCTCAGATTATTGCAAGCGAAATTGCAAGTAAAGTTGATCAAGGAAATTTTGATAAAGTGCAAGCTGTTGGCCCATATGTTAATTTTTTCCTAGACAAAAAGGCATTCAGTAACGATGTTTTGCATCAAATTCTTGCTGAAGGTTCAAGTTATGGAGACCAAGATTTAGGAAATAATGGCAATGTTACAATTGATATGTCTTCGCCCAACATTGCTAAACCAATTTCAATGGGGCACTTGCGTTCGACAGTAATCGGAAATTCAATCGCAAAAATTTTGGAAAAAACTAACTATCATCCTATTAAGATAAATCATCTCGGTGATTGGGGAACTCAATTTGGTAAATTGATTGAAGCATATAAACTCTGGGGAACTGAGGAAGAAGTTAAGGCAGACCCCATCAACAAATTGCTTGAGTACTATGTACGTTTTCATAAAGAGGATGTTGAGCATCCGGAGCTCGACGATGAAGCACGTGCATGGTTCAAAAAACTTGAAGATGGTGATCCAGAGGCAGTCCGCTTATGGAAGTGGTTCCGTTCCGAATCATTGAAATCTTTTATGAAAATTTATAATAAATTAGGTGTTGAATTTGATTCATTTAATGGTGAAGCCTTCTACAATGATAAAATGGATGAGGTTGTCTCACTTCTTGAACAAAAAAAATTACTTCAAGAAAGTAGAGGAGCGCAAATTGTTGATTTAAGCAAATATGATTTAAATCCGGCCTTGATTAAGAAAACTGATGGAGCTACTTTGTATATTACACGTGATTTAGCGGCTGCTATTTATAGAAAACGGACCTATAATTTTGTTCAATCACTTTATGTAGTTGGCAACGAGCAGACCAATCATTTTAAACAGCTCAAAGCAGTTTTAAAGGAATTAGGCGAAGAATGGTCGGATGACATTCACCACATCCCATTTGGCTTGATAACACAGGGAGGCAAAAAGCTCTCAACACGTGCAGGCCGCGTGATTCTTTTGGATGAGGTTTTGGATGATGCGATGACACTTGCTAAGAAACAAATTGAAGAGAAGAATCCAGATTTGAAAAATAAAGAGAAGGTTGCTAAGCAAGTTGGTGTAGGGGCTGTTATCTTCCATGATTTGAAGAATGAACGTATGAATAATTTTGATTTTGACTTGGATGAGGTGGTCCGCTTCGAGGGTGAGACTGGGCCATATGTACAGTACACGCATGCGCGAGCAATGAGTATTCTACGCAAGTCAGAAGACAAAGCCTTAAGTGGAGGTAAAGAAGAAAATTATCAGTTGGATGATGAAGAATCTTGGGAAGTTTTACGCCTATTAGAATCATTTTCAATGATTGTCAAACGTGCTGTCAAAGAATATGAACCTTCTGTGGTTGCAAAATACTCTTTGCACCTAGCTAAGTCTTTTAATAAATACTATGCGCATACTAAAATTTTGAAAAATGATGAACAGTTGACGGCTAGATTAGCACTTGCCAAGAGTGTGGCTTCAGTGTTGAAAGAATCTCTACGTCTTCTGGGCGTTCAAGCACCTGAAGAGATGTAATTATTATTAAGTACTGAATTGCTTATTTAAACAAACTATAAAATAATATATTTCAAATATACGAATTGGGATCCTTTGACGAGATGTTGGTTTAGTCATGGGGTCTTTTTGTTTAAAAAAATTAGAGAAAAAATAATCTAAATCATTTAAGAAAACGCTTTCTAAAAATTTCACTGTGTTGTAAAATATCTATATAATATAATTTAGTTTTATTCATTTAAAAAACTACTAAGTTTAATGGAGAATACACAGATGGAAAAAGCACAGCAAGTTTTAGTAAGAGAAAAGTTAAAGCAGCTGAGAATGAAGTCATTGTTAGATCGGCAATCAATTGATGATGTTTCATCTATTAGCACATTCAAGGAATTCAGCCATAAAAGTAATATGGGGTATAGAGCAGGCGATTCTTCTAAGGTTTATCTGATAGTAAGTGGAATTGTCAGTGTGAAGGTAAGTAACGAAAAAGGTAGAAATGTTCGCTGTTTTTTACTAGGGAGAGATGATTTTTTTCCAGTACTCATGTTTTCAGCTAACGATACGAGTAATGTCTTATTTGAAATAAGTACTTGTTCGAAGGTCGAAGTATTAGTAATACCTGCGGAAGAAATAAAAAGGCTAGCTAAAAGAAATAAGACAATTCATAAATTATATATGCAAATGAGAGACGAGCTTATTGCAGAGCGTACGAACCATGCTATTGATGTGTCTGCGCCGCAAATGAAAGAGCGAGTCATCGAGGAACTGCTTTTTATTGGGAAAAAATTTGGTGAGACATGTCCTGAAGGAGTAAGAATAAAAAATCACTGGATAACAAGAGAAATACTTGGATATGTGGTGGGAACAACACCTAAAACTGTCAGTGCAACTTTTTCGAGGTTAGAGAAGGATTCATTGGTAACTTTGTCACGACATGTATGGATTTTAAAACCCATTTTTTTTGAAAAGTATAAGTACTTAGGGTAATGGCTCGTTTAAACTGAAGAGGTTTGATATAATAGCTCTAAAACAGTGTTGGAGAAAGGTGCATTATGAAAAAAGAGGAAAGACAAGCAAAAATAGAGCAGATAATCAATCAGAATGAAATTGCAACGCAGGATGAACTAATGAAGGCCTTGTCAAACATTGGAATTAAATCGACTCAGGCGACTATTTCACGCGATATTCGCGAAATGAGAATAGTTAAGGAACAAGGTGCAAGTGGGCAACTTCACTATGCAATTTTTAAGGGGAATCGTCAATCTGAAGAGGAGAAACTTTTTGAAAACATCCATGAAATGGTAACGGATATTACACAAGTGGAGTTTATAAATATAATTCATACATTGCCGCGAAATGCTAATGTGTTGACAGCAATCATTGATGATCTGAAACTCAAAGAGGTTGTAGGAACGATGGCAGGATACGACACAATTTTGATTATCAGTAAATCACGTGAGGATGCTGAAGCTGTTGAAAGACTGTTTATGAAATATATTGATAAAAATAATTTGGACGATTAATCTTTTAATTATACATTAAAGTTATTCTTTTCAATTTGATAATTTAAACCGTATGATAAAATGTAGTAAATAATCCACGAAGAGGTTGAGCATAAAATTATGAAGTATGATTCATGGATAGATTTTATCAAGGAAAATGTTAGAAAATTCTATAAGTATGCAACTAACTGGATAAAAAGAAAGTTTTGGCGCTACCAAATTTGGCGGTGGCTAGCAGTTGCTTTCTTGAGTGTTTTTTTAAGCATAAGTATTTACCTTATTTTTGTTGCGAAAACTGCGAATGTCGGCGATTTAAAAGCTGAGTTAGAGCAATCAACTGAAATATATGATTATCAAGGTAAGAAGGCTGGACATTTATATTCGCAGAAGGGGACTTGGAAATCTCTTGATAATATCTCAGTAAATATGCAGAATGCTGTGTTGTCAACAGAAGATCGTAATTTTTATCATGAGTACGGTTTCTCCTTTAAAGGGATTGGCCGTGCTGGTATTCTGTACTTGAAAAATAAGTTGCTGGGACGCAGTTACATTAGCGGTGGTGGAAGTACCTTAACACAACAGCTCGTAAAAAATGCTTTTTTATCACAAGAACAAACTTTTTCACGTAAAGCAAAAGAAATATTTATTGCGATGCAGGTTGAAAATGAATACTCAAAAAAAGAAATATTAACTATGTATCTCAATAATGCGTATTTTGGGAATGGTGTTTGGGGAGTCGAAGATGCTTCAAAAAAATATTTTGGTGTTAGTGCCAGTCAATTAAGCGTTGATCAAGCTGCAACTTTAGCAGGAATGTTAACGAACCCAAGTGGTTTTAATCCGATTGATCATCCTCAAAGATCTAAGCAACGTCGAAATGTTGTTATTGAGTTAATGGCAGAAAATCAAAAAATTTCTAAATCTCAAGCAAAAGTGTACAAGGCACAAAACATGGTAGTGGATGATGAATATCAGTATGAATCTGGTTACAAATATCCTTACTATTTTGATGCAGTAATTAATGAAGCAATAAAAAAATACGGACTTACAGAATCACAGATTATGAATAGAGGTTACAAAATTTATACATCTCTTAATCAAAACTACCAGACAAGTCTACAAAATAGTTTTGCTGATTCTAGTTTATTCCCCTATAACGCTGAAGATGGAACACAAGCGCAAGGAGGGTCAGTTGTCATGGATCCTCAAACCGGAGGTGTAGCTGCTGTAGTTGGCGGTCGATCCGGCTCGCATGTTTTTAGAGGTTATAACCGTGCTACACAGCTTGTTAGATCACCAGGTTCGACGATTAAACCGATTGCGGTGTATACTCCGGCTCTTGAGGCAGGATATCACTATGATTCTGTTTTACAGGATAATTTAAAGTCATACGGAACAAATAAATATACCCCACATAATTGGAACAATGTTTATTCAGGAAAGATTTCTATGTACAAAGCTTTGGCAGAAAGTAAGAATGCAGCAGCTGTGTGGCTTTTGAATAAAATTGGAGTTCAGTCTGGTTATGACATGGTTAAAAAATTCGGACTAGGTGTAACAAAAAGTGACGATAATCTAAGTTTAGGTTTGGGCGGACTCACAAAAGGTGAATCTCCTTATCAGATGGCTAGTGCCTATACTACTTTTGCTAATGAAGGTGTTAAGAATGAGTCGCACTTTATTACAAAAATTATTGATGCTTCAGGGAAGGTCATTGTTGATAACACGTCACCGTCTTCAAAGAGAATCATAAGTGCTAAAAACGCTAAGGAAATGACGAGTATGATGATGGATGTCTATAATATTGGAACTGGGGCAGATGCTAAACCGAGCGGATATACGATTGCCGGCAAAACTGGAAGCACACAGAGCGCAGACGGAACCACAACTAGTGATAAAGATCATTGGTATGTCGGATATACTCCTGACGTAGTAGTTGCAACATGGGTTGGTTTTGACTCATCTAAACATTCATTGACAGATGAGGGGACCCGAGGAGGAGCGTCACTTTTTAAGGATGAAATGGAATCTATAATTCCAGCGACTAAACAAACATCATTTGGGATAAAAAGTGCATCAAGTAAAGTAGCTGCTTCTGAAAAGAAGAATAATGGTATATGGAATAGCTTGAAAAATGCAGGAGAAAGTGCCAGTGATAATGTATCTAAGTCAACTTCAAGTATAAAAAAGAAGGCCGCCGATTTATTTGATTCGGGCAAGAAGAAGATACAGGAATGGTTAGGACAATAATTGATGCTTTGGAAGTGCAAGATATAATGTTACAATTAAAGTGTGTTTAATAACGAAACAAGGAGGAACTTTTTATGATTAATATATACGATTCTGCTAACCAATTAGAACAGAACTTACGTAAAACAGAAGAATATCAAGAATTAAAACAAGCCTATGCAGAGGTAAAGGCTGATGAGCTTTCTTACAAGCAGTTCAAGGACTTTCAAAAAGCTCAAATGGAATTTCAAAGCAAACAAGCTAAAGGTGAATTGAAAGATAGTGATATCGATACAATTAAAAGTTTAGGTGAAAAGATTGAAAAGAAAAAGGTCATCATGACTTTGATGGAAAAAGAGCGTAAACTTGCGCAGGTTATGGACGAAATTAATAAAATAATGTTTAAACCTGTGAATGAATTATATCAAGATTAAACATAGCAAAATTTGTAAGCACACAAAATAACGTGCAGGAATGGGGTAATGTTCACTTGGCCGCTATCTGGGCGTTGACACTCCAAATTTTGATCAAGAAGCACGAATTATTTTTGAATGATATAATTCGTGCTTTTTGTGTTCGTTAATAAAGAATGAAGAAGGTAATTTTTTGAGAAAGGACGATAGTAGTGAAATTTATTCACACCGCTGATCTTCACTTAGACAGTCCCTTTGAGGGATTAAAGAAGATTCCAGATAATTTCTCGAAGCAATTATATAAAGCTTCAATGACCGCTTTTGATGAAATGATCAAAGATGCGATTAATAAAAAAGTAGATTTTATTCTTATTGCAGGTGATCTATATGACAATCCGCATCCAAGTGTCACTGCCCAACTTTTTCTGCAGAAAGAATTCACTAAACTTAAGCAATTTGGAATACCGGTTTATCTTTGCCTTGGCAATCATGATTTCCTTGATTTAGAGAAGACAAAACTGGTTTATCCGGAGAATGTATATGTTTTTCCAAATAAAGTTGTAACAAAAGAATTTTTTGCAGATGGGCAGCCTGTGAGCTTAACCAGTTTTAGTTATGGAAAACAATGGGTTAAATGTCAAACTAGTTATTTCCCTATAAAAGGTTCTGAAAAATGGCATTTGGGAATGTTGCATGGAGAAGTGAGTTCCAATTTTGAAGAAGCTAAGTATGCTCCTTTTTCATTATCACAGTTAAAAAGCAAGAATTATGACTATTGGGCTTTGGGTCATATCCACAAGAGAGAAATTCTTAGCGAAGACCCTTGGATTGTTTACTCCGGTAATATTCAAGGAAAGAATATCAAAGAAATTGGAGTTAAAGGGTACTATTTAGTTGAAGAGCAGGAAGGTCAATTAGTTCCAAATTTTTGTCCGCTGACTGGAATTCAGTGGGTTGAAACAGTTTTAGGATTTGAAAAAGAAGACACATTCGAACAACTAAAAACTAAAGTTGAAACTAAACTGATTGATATCAAAAAGGCCACGCCATCTGCGCGGGCATTTGTTATGAGAATAATTTTGAAAGCCCCTCTTGATTTCGATTCTAGTTTAAAAGAACGTATTATAAAAGGCGTATTGTTGGGTCAAGTTCAGAGTGATATGCAGGATGACCACAGTTTGTTTTTGTACGATATTGCTATAAACACTGTCCGCTCACAGCAGAAAAATTTTTGGGATATAGATACGGAAAAAGAGGCAGCTAACTTAGTTTTTCAAGAAACTACTTTGTATCGATTAGCAGACAATTTGGTAAAGTATCGCTTTATCGATGAACATTTTGCACAGCCTTCAATAGCCAAAAGTATCAAAAACAAATCAAGGGCGTATCTTGAGGAAGAAATGGATGGAGAATAGTTTATGAAAATCATAGCCGTTAAAATTTATGGTTTTGGAAAATGGAGTGATGTTTCATTTGATTTAAATAAAAAACTAAAGTTCATTTATGGAAACAATGAGGCTGGAAAGACAACTTTAAGGGTTTTTATAACCAGTATTTTATTTGGATTTGCAACAAAGCGTAAGCCTTTTGAACAGTATCACCCTAAAAATGGCTCAAGGTACGGTGGTTGTCTCAAGGTAGAAACTATCGATGGGGAGTTTATCATTGAGCGGATTGAAGGAGGTCACGGTGGAAAACTGAAAATTACAAACGTGCAGACAGGTCAGCTTTACCCTGAAACTTTTCTTGAAAAGTGGCTCGGACCAGTAACGCTCAAACTTTTTAATGAAATTTATTGTTTCGATCAAGATTCACTACATCAAATTGGTTTACTAGAACCTGAGGAACTTGAAAAAAGCCTTTTGAGTGTGGGTACCAGTGGAAGTCAAAAAGTTTTTGAAATTCAGGAGAAGTTTCAAAAAAAAGCAGATGAATTATATAAACCCAATGGGCGTGTTCCAATACTGAACAAATTGTTAAAACAATATAAGCAAAAGAAAAAAGAAGTAGATGAAGTGCGCTCGAAAACAAGCCTTTTCAGTGAATTTACTCTGGATATTCAAAACGAAGCAAAAAGTAAGCAGAAGCTCGAAGAAGAAATAAAAAAGTATGAAAATGAATTATTAAAAATGCAAAAAGCAAAAAGCCTGTGGTCAGCGTATAGTCAATATCAAGCTCTTAATAAGCAAAAAAAGAGCAACTCTTTTGACATGAAAGTAACGGAAGAAGATTATCAAGTAGTTACAGAGGCAAAATTGGCTATTGACAGTGAGAAAAAAATGTTGCAATTGGTCGAAGATAAAATCAATTCATTAGTTGGTGATAATCAGAAGATAGAATCAGATGATTTGAGCTACTTTAAATTACATGAAGATGAGTTTAGTAATGTTTTTCAAATGTTGGATAGAGTGAGTGGATCGATCGAACGAATAAAACAGCTTAGAAGTCAGTTGGCAACTTTAGAAGAAGAACGTAATCAACTCATAGAAAAGAACAGTTGGGAAGATAAAACAATACAAGCTTTTTCAAGAATGGACATTAAACGTTTGTTATTTCTATTGAAACAAAATACAAGAGGAGTCGAGAATGATACTCAGTTGGTCAGAAGACGGCCAAAAACAAAAAGTGTTAAATCTGAATATTCTTTTACGCTGTGGGGCGGTTGTGCAGCATTATTATTCTTGATCGGTGCCTTAATTATACCAAGTGGCATGACGAAAAGTGCATTTATAGGATGTTTCTTAATTACAGGAATCGTCCTGCTTTCAAAATATTTTTCTAGAATACAGAACGGTGGAAATAATTTTGAGAATGTTGGAACAAATACGGCTGAGATTACGAAGATATTAGAGGAAGCGGGGTGTCAACTGTCTTTAAATTATCTTCAAACTAAACAAATTGATCTTAATCACTGGTTTGAATTAACAGAAAAAGTTAATGAATGTAGATTAAATGTAGCCGAAAAGGAAAAACAGTTAGTGGCAATCAAGGAACAAACATTTTTCTGTGAAAAAAAGTTGGTGTTATCAGCAGATTCCTTACAACGAGTGGAGCAGTTGCAAGCATATAAAAGGAGAATTTCACCTTTACTGCGTGAACAGCAAGGGCATTCACGTATGATAGCTTCTTATGAAGAAGAAAAGAAAAAAAGAATTTACAAGATTAAGGTTTTATCTTCAGAGTTGCATAAGAAGATTACGGCGTATGGGAAGAATAGCATTACCGATTTTGAAAGAGATTATGCGGCACAAAAAGAACATTTTGAAGATAATATTAAATTAACTAATCTTGAATCACAAATAGATTCTCAAACAATGGGTATTTTAGATAATAAACGTAATCTAAGCAATTTAGAGGCAGACTATGAGACCATTTTAGAAACTTTAGAGTCCGAAAGAAAAGAATTGAAACGAATTGTCACTGATATTACAGAGAAAAAGGTGCGTCTTGAGCAGTTGGGTCAATACGATAAATTGCAGGTAATGGAGCAAGAACTAACAAATCTTCAAACAGAGATTATTGAGCAGTCAGAAAATTGGGTTGCTTTTAATGCAACAAAGCAATGGCTTAAGCGTATTTTAGAATTGTCCTCGCAAAATAATCTTCCAGAAGTAGTTCGATTGGCTGAAAAATATTTTATGCGTTTAACAAATCATCATTTTGAAAAAATATTGCTTTCTAAGGGACATTTAAAGCTTGTTTCAAATAACAAAATTAACTATGATGTCGGAGAATTATCACGAGCAACCACGGAACAGCTTTATATAGCTTTACGTTTCGCATTTATTGCTAAAGCAAACAAGAAATACCGTCTGCCACTCATCGTTGACGATGCTTTCGTAAATTTTGACAAGAAACGCAAGGAAAGTATGTTCGCGTTATTACAGGAAATCAGCAATAAAACGCAAATTTTATGTTTTACAGTCGATATTGAGCCATTCTATGATAAAGTTAATGAGGAAGAAGTTTTAATGATCGGATAGAACGAGAATGGAGAGGCAGGAACAGAAATGAAGCAAAGAAAAATATATGATTATGCGGTTGATGAAAATGTTGAATTATTTGTTTTAATCAAATCTGCAGAGGTACGACTAGCTAAAAATGGGAAAAAGTTTATTGCATTTAATTTCTCCGACAGTTCTGGAGAAATCAGTGCAAAGTTTTGGGACGCTTCAAAAGATGATATCGCTAATTTTAAACCTGGTCAAGTCGTTTTATTAAAGGGAAAAAGAGAAGTGTATAAGAACAACCCACAAATAAAGATTTACCATATGCGTCAAACAACAGAAGAAGAACCTATGAATCCAGAACTTTTTGTTAAGACAGCTCCGGTTCCAAAAGATGATATGGAAAAGGAAATTAATCAGGCACTTTTTGAAATTACTAATCCAAACTGGAATAGGGTCGTAAGATATTTGTTGCGTGAGCATCATGATGCTTTTTTTAGTTTTCCTGCTGCTAAAAAAAATCACCATGCATTTGATGGAGGTTTAGCGTATCATACACTTTCAATGTTACGTTTAGCCCATTCAGTTGCAAAACAGTACTCTGATGTGATTAATGCGCCATTACTATACGCAGGCGCGCTTCTCCATGATCTGGGGAAAACAATTGAATTATCAGGACCAGTTGCTACAAAATATACACTTGAAGGCAACTTGATTGGTCATATTGTTTTAGTCGATGAAGAAATTGTCAAAGCTTGTCAGCATTTGAAGATTGATCTTGCAAGCGAAGACATGATTTTATTGAGACATATGATTCTTTCCCATCACGGGCTGCTTGAGTATGGCTCTCCAGTTCGACCACACTTGATTGAGGCAGAAGTCTTACATCAAATCGATGAGCTTGACGCGTCTATTCAAATGTTAAAAGGTGCATTAAATCACACGGAGTCAGGGAACTTTTCTGAAAGAATTTTTGGGATGGACGGACGTAATTTTTACTGTCCGCAGGAGAAAACGCAAGTCAGTGAAGATGATTGAAGTATTAAGATGGATCAGAAGATTTAAATAGTTTTGGGTGTAGATGAAATGTAATATTAAAATTTAGTCCAAGTTTTTTCTATATCTGAATTTGGCGAAAAAAAAGAAGTGTGGCTGGGAGAAATAATCTCCGTTACAGCCACACTTCTTTTTATTTAAGCAAAATTAATTTGATGAGCTTGATGTTGAAAGATAGTTGGAAAGAATATCTTTCAAGTCTTTATCTTTGATCGAAACGTTACCCTTTTTCAAAACTTTAGAAACAACACTTTGAAGAGAGGAAGAACTGTTCATCTTGTTATCGATGATTTGAGTCTTCAATTCAGCAGTGTGATCAGACATCTTGCCTTTAGCAGGTTTCTTAATAGATTTGATAACGTGATACCCGTAACTTGTTTTGATTGGATCTTTTGTATATTCACCTTGTTTTAAAGCAAATGCAGCTTTTTTGAAGGTTGAGTCTAAAGATGTATCAGTGTTGTCAAAGGCAGAAAGTTTACCACCCTTGTTCTTTGTAGCTGAATCCGTCGAGTATTCTTTAGCAAGTTTGGTAAAATCTCCACCACTTTGAAGTTTTTTAATAACTTCTTGAGCGGTTGCCTTTTTGGCTACAAGAATATGAGCAACAGTCGTTTTAGGTTCATAAGATTTCCATTGCTTTTCAAGCTGCTTATTGGTGATCTTCGTATTTGCTTTAACAGCTTCACGAAGGAGTAGACTTGAGCGGATTTGTTTCTTTAAGCTAGACTTAGTCATTCCATTTTGTGTTAAAACAGAGCTAAATGAAGAACCATATTGACTCTTATAAGTATTATATTGCTGTGTTACTTTTTTGTCGGAAACTTTGTCGCCATATTGTTTTTCAAGAACCTTGTCTAAAATCATTTGTTGCAAAATTTGTTTGCCAGACGAAGTCTTTTTCATACTATCGTAGTATTCACTTTCGGTGATTTTTCCACCAGATGTCGTCGCAACTGTTTTTGAACATGCTGCAAGACTTAACGTCATAAGAACTCCTGCTACACCAAGAACCCATTTTTTCATTATAGAAAACACATCCCATTCATAATTTTCTTTGTATGCTTACAGCTGAAAACATACAAACTAACGATAATAACTATAACACAATGACAATAAAAGATTGGGTAAAATGGAAAAGTTTACCAAAATTTCAGTTTTTGCCCAATCTTTACGAAAAAAATAATAAATTAATTTTATTATTTAGATTGTGATTTTTCAATTTTATCGAGATGTGGTTTTATTAAGAATTGAAATTCATTAATTTCGTCCATTAATTCTTCAAAAACTGGTGAGTATTTGTCAATATCGTGTGAGAGATTTTTAAAGTTTTTGGAGACACGGCCGGTTTTATCGATGATTTCATGCAGATCATCTTTCAACCCCATATACTGTGCCTTAGCTTGTTTTCCTTTACGATGAAGCTGATGATGAGAACAATATACTATGACAGCAGTACTTGCAATAACTCCAATCAAACCAATTTTTTGAGATGTTTGCAATCTTCATTCCTCCTAGAATTGTTTTTTTATTTGAGCTGCAATTTGAGTAAGTTTCTCCTGCTTGTAGTTCGCAGAATTATCTACAAAAATCATTTTAAAGTCATCTTTGCTTGAGTAACGTGGAATAAGATGAAAATGGGAGTGAAAAACTGACTGGTATGCTATTGCCCCATTGTTATTAACAATATTCATACCCTTTATGGAACTATCGCTAGCTTTTATGGCACGAGCAATTTTAGGAATACGCTCAAACACAGAGGCTGCCAGAGTTTGATCGTATTCAAAAATGTCGGCAACATGTTTTTTAGGAACGACCAGAGTATGACCTGGAGTTGTTTGTGAGATATCTAAAAATGCTTTGACTGCCTCATCTTCGTAAATAGTGGTGCTCGGAATTTCACCGGCTATTATTTTACAAAAAATACAATTTTCCATAGTATAACCTTCTTTCAGACTTATTCAATAACAAGTATACACTATATGTGGCCTTCAGGGTGTCCTTTTAGAGTGTTTAGATCATGTTAGTCGGGCATATACGAGTAAAAAATCAACAAGAACTTCTGAATGATTTTAAATAGCTACATTCCGTATCCTATAGGTAAGCTGGGTGTATTTGATTGATCCATTTCCTTTATCGATTTTGTCTAAACGAGTTCCGTAAGTCAAAATACTCTGCCTAATGTCGAATTATTCACAGTAAAAAAACACGCCATGTCCGTAATCTTGCGTTAGAACTTAAATTTTACCGACTTACAGCACACGCTTATTTTAAACTGCTTCCTTAAAAATATATGCTATAATATCCCTAAATTATCACTAACAAAAAGCTGAAAGGAATATATTTGTAATGACATTAAAAATTAATGGTCTAGTTGGAGGATATTCCCAAGTGCCAGTTTTAAAGAACATTTCTTTTGAGGTTCGTGCTGGCGAAGTAGTTGGTCTTATAGGCTTAAATGGTGCAGGGAAATCGACAACAATTAATCATGTTATTGGATTACTGACTCCACAAAAGGGCAGTATTATCATCGATGGTGCAACATTAATGAAAGATCCAGAAACCTACAAAAGTAAAATGGCTTATATTCCTGAGATCCCGGTATTGTATCAGGAACTGACATTAAGAGAGCATATTGATCTGACAATAATGGCATATGGTTTGAATAAAGGAAAGGCATGGCTAAGGGCAGAATCACTGCTTAAAATGTTCAGACTTTCAAACAAACTAGAATGGTTTCCTGCTAATTTTTCAAAAGGGATGAAACAAAAAGTAATGATTGTATGTGCTTTTTTGACAGAGGCAGAACTTTATGTAATCGATGAGCCGTTTCTGGGGCTGGATCCATTAGCGACCAGGGATTTATTAAACCTAATTCAAAGTGAAAAAAAACGCGGGGCTGCTGTATTGATGTCGACTCATGTCCTTAGTACTGCGCAAGAACATTGTGATTACTTTGTACTTCTTCATGAAGGGAAGATAAAAACACAGGGTACATTTGAAGAGCTTCGCAATGTATATCAGAATCAGCAGGCTACATTAACAGACATATACCTCGGATTGACTCAGGAAGTGACAAACCATGGATAATTTGTGGAATGTGCGTTTGAAAAAATATCAGCGTGTGCTCTTGCATTATTCAAGATTTGTATTGAACGATCATTTTGTGTTAGCGCTGTTGTTCTTTGTTGGTGGCTTGGGTTTAGGATATTCAAATTTTTTAAGATCATTACCTAATACACTTGAGTGGTGGAGCAGACCATTAATGGTAGTGATCTTTGTTTTAATGCTTCAAATGGGTAGTTTTGTGTCTCTTTTGGATGAACCCGACACTATTTTCCTTTTGCCGCTTGAAAATAAAATGTTTTCTTTTTTAAAACGAGCTTTTACGCATTCGTTTTTTATTGCGCTCTTTTTTCAGTCGTTGAGTATGTTGATTTCAATTCCCTTTCTACAACAGGGGGTGCATTTAAGAACGGCAGAAATTTGGTTGCTTTGGTTAACACAATTATTGTTAAAGGCGGTTTACCTTGGACGTTTTCTCATTATTAGTTATGATGTTAAGGTTGACAAATGGTGGATGAAATTATCTGTCGAATTTATCATTCCAGTGTCAGTTATGATTTTGACTTTCTATTTGTCGGCATTTATTGCGTTGTCGTTGACATTGGTTAGCTTGGTAGTAATGGTATATCTCATCAGAAAAGCTGCTAAAAAAAATGTATTTCGTTGGAAACGAATGCTGCAAATTGAAAATCATCGAATGATGAGCCTATATCGTTTTATAAATCTTTTTACAGATGTTCCACAGGTAAAGGGAAGTGTTCACCGTTTCAAATTACTTGATGCTTATTTGCCAAAAATGAAAACTTCAAAAGATGTTTTCAAGTTTCTATATTGGCGTGCTCTAGTAAGAAAAAGTGAATATAGCAGTCTGTATTTAAGACTTAGTGTGCTGGGGTTTGTCGTTCTGATTTTTATCCCGAACATTATATTAGCGATAATATTGACGATGCTTTTTATGTATTTAGTTGGTTTTCAATTACTACCGCTCTATAATGACTATGATGATATAATCTTTACACATATCTATCCGTTAAAAAAGGCTGATAGACTTGCCAATTTTAGAGGGGTTCTCCGCTGTTTATTATTACTGACAGGTGTATTATTAGTTGCGGCAAGTGTGCTTGCAACGCATGCTTTGGTTGAGACACTAGGAGTAGCTGGAACCGTTCTTTTGATGATTGTCTTTCTAACGGGTAACTTTTTGACAAAATATGCAGTAAAAAATACTTGACACTCAGTAAGCGAGTTTGTAGACTTGTACTAGTTAGGTATCGTGTAGAGGAGATTGGCCAATATGGATTTCAGACTGGATGACGGTTGGCAAATTCGGCCGATTGGCGGTAACACTGGCATGGCTTATGTGGGTACAAAAGAACAGGAAAAGCTTTTTATAAAGCGAAACACTTCTCCTTTCTTGGCAGCTCTCTCTTTAGAGGAAATTACTCCACGTTTGGTGTGGACACGGCATATTTCGACGGGGGATACATTGACAGCACAGGAATGGCTTAATGGCCGTTGCTTGACTCGTGAAGAAATGAAGGATAGGCGAGTTGTGGAGCTGCTGACTAGAGTACACAGATCAAATGTACTTAAGAAAATGCTGTGGCAGGTTGGCGGTCGCTATGTTTTCCCTGAAGATTTGTTAGCAAGTTATTTTCGGGGGTTAAGCAGTTCACTGCGGCAGCACCCTTTACTGAAAAATGTCGCCAATAGGTTGAGATCTAACCAGCCCAAGTTTGATCATCGGGATTATAGTGTTTGTCACGGTGATCTGAATCACAAAAATTGGTTATTATCAGATTCGAATCGACTGTATTTGGTTGACTGGGAGTCAGCAGCATTGGCTGACCCGGCCATGGATCTGAGTGTGTTGATGTGTCAGTATGTCCCACGTAAGGACTGGAAAGAATGGTTGACAGCTAATTTTGATAAAAACCTGACCGATACGTTTCAACAGCGCATCGCTTGGTATTGCAGGTTGAACTTGCTGTTATCAGTCAAAAATCAGTGTGAGCGTGGTCATTTCATAGAAATGAACCAAGACATATTAAAGCTTGCTGACATATCAAAGAACCAGGGGGGCTATGACTTTACATTATTTGTCTAATTACCTGAGTCAAGGGTTCAATTGATTATAAAGGGATGGGACATGTAATTGTTGTAGATCATTTTCTGGTCCAAAGGATATTTTTAATGTTATGGTGAGCTGAAACAAATGTTTTTTTGTTCCAGCTTTTTTTATTTTTGTATGATTATTTAATTACTAGGAGGAAAAATATGCGTTTACGTAATAAACCATGGGCGAGGCCTTTGATCGAAGCCAATCCGCAGTTTATCACAACAGATCCAAAAAAATATCGAAGTGAATGGCAAAAACGATTCAAAAAAATTGCGCCGTTATTTGTTGAGATCGGGACAGGTAAGGGACAGTTTATTATTGAAATGGCACAAAAGCATCCAGAACGTAATTTTATTGGTATCGAACTTCAGACTTCTGTGGCAGCAGTTGTTTTGAAAAAACAACTTGAGCTGAAATTGGATAATTTACAATTAATTTGTGCGAATGGCAGTGGGGTAAGTGAGTACTTTGAAGATGGTGAAGTTGCTGTTATCTATCTTAATTTTTCAGACCCATGGCCAAAGAAAAAGCAAGCCAAGCGAAGGTTAACCTACCCGACTTTCCTAGAACAGTATAAAAATGTATTGGAAAAAAAGGGACATCTTGAATTCAAAACCGATAACCGTGGACTGTTCGAATACTCCTTAAAAAGTATGAATAACTTTGGAATGATTTTTGACAAAATTTCGTTAAATCTTCATCAAAGTGACGAGGCAGAGGACAATGTTATGACTGAGTACGAGGAAAAATTCAGTCAAAGAGGACAGGTTATTTACAAATTAGAAGCTCATTTTTGATATTTTGTTCATAAACGCTGTAAATCGAGCACACCACCTGTTTTGGCATCCGCTAAAAATTTGTATTGAATAAGCTGGTGATCTTCCATGCGGGAAAGCCCGCCGCTGTAAACCTGTGTTTTAAAAGCAAATTTTTGAAATGGCTGAGTGAATGTGCTAATCCAAGCTCCTTGAATAGGTGTCTCTTCTTGGAAAGTTCTTTTGATTTGTTTAAGTATCTTTTGCGGTGAGATGTAACTTTTTCTCTTAGCTAATCTATTTGCATAAATACCAGTGGCGAAACCCACCAGAAGTCCTAGGGACAAGGGTATATTGTTTGATTTGAAATCTATCATAGCGTTTCTCCTGAAAAATTAATTTAATGTTTAAAGTATAGCACCAACCGCAACTAAAAAAAACGTTTTAGATTTCATAACATAAACAAAAAATTTTTTTTAATTTTAAAAAACGTTATAATGTAAATCATAAATAATAGGGAGGATATTATGAAAATTCTAGAAAAAATAAATGCTATTGATTTGGAAAAAAAATTGAGTTCAGGTACTTACGTGCTTTTTTTTACAGCCGATTGGTGCCCTGATTGTCGTTTTATCAAGCCGGCAATGCCGCAAATTGAAGAAAAATATACTGAATCAACTTTTATTCAGGTCGATCGGGATGAGAACATTTCTTTATGTCAAGAATTAGGTATTATGGGGATTCCCAGTTTTGTGGTATATCGTAATGGTAAGGAAATTGCACGTTTTGTTAACAAAGATCGGAAAACAAAAGAAGAGGTAGAGCGTTTCTTAGATCAAGCAGTATAATTACTTTGGTGAGTTTTTTCAATATGAAGTATATCTCAAAAAAACAAAAATATTAGCTGTATTAAGCTGATATTAAAAAGCAGATTTCTGTTGTAGTAATTCGGGTTTGTTAAAAACATATTTGAAAAGCACAGAGTTGGGTTGAGTGGTATAAGAAAAAGTTTAAATGCGACTCTGTTGCGAAAAAAGGAGAATTAGATTTAATGTTGATTGCTAGTTACAATCCTAGTAATTTGGGAGATATATTGATCACAATCACGCATGCAGACACACTGCAACAAAAAGTAGACATAAAAAATAATATCGTTCGCATCAGAGATGCTGAGACCGGTAATTTACTAGGTTACAATTTTTTTAATGTTTCTGATATTATTGGTTCTTTGAACGGACAGGGACAAGTTAAATTGAATGATGATCAACTGGCTGATCTTAATAAAATATTGGCTGAAACTGGGTTTGAAGATAAGTTGGTAGCTGATAACAAGCCAAAATTTGTTGTTGGGTTTGTTGAAGAACTGAAGGAACATCCAGATTCGGATCATCTTCACGTAACCAAAACAAGGATTGATAATGGAGAAGTATTGCAGATTGTTTGTGGAGCGCCAAATATTGCTCAGGGTCAGACTGTTGTTGTTGCTAAAGTTGGGGCAATGATGCCGAATGGAGAAATTATTTGGCCAGGAAAGCTGCGCGGTGTTCAAAGTGAAGGCATGATTTGTTCTGCGAGAGAATTAAATCTTCCAAATGCACCTCAAAAAAAAGGTATTTTAGTGCTTTCGCATGAAAAATATCCTACAGGCAAAGAATTTGTTTTTTAAAGAACTGATGTGATTTTTTCAACTCAAAAGATAGAATGACTTTTCTATGATAGAATGGGCTAGTAGAGATGGTAAATAACATTGATACTAGCCCAATTTTTAGTGTTAGGATGAGAAGCGATGCAACATTACGATGGCCCGGCTTTTTATCGTATGCAAAAAGCTGAGGGAAAAGATAAAAAGCATATTGAAAGAAGTATGCAAGAGCAGATTCATAAAAATAGGAATAAAGAACAGCACAAGACAAAGATCAATCAATTTAAACAGGATCGGAAGGTTAGCGGACATGCTTTTCGGCCAACATATGTTCCTCCGCCTATTTTAAAACTGCAAAAATTTGCTAGTGAACAGGCAAAGTATGATCATCTTTTTGTGCAGCTAAAGAAGGAAAGAGAATCCTTTCTTCTTTTCGGAGGAGAAGGTGAATATCATAAGAACAACGTAATCATCCTCGAAGATGAAAATACTGCGCAAAAAGTTATACCAGAACCAGAGCAGCATGTTGAAGTAGAAGCAAAGAGTGTTACAAATGCGGACATGAATCAAGCTGTATTTGGGAATGTAGCTGATGAATCAGAAACTGAAGAACAAGACGAAAAGCTACTGAAAAAGAAAGACAGTTTGGTTGAAAATAAAGAAGCAAAGATTTTAAATAATAGTCAAAATGAACAAAGTATTGCTGAACATGTTGATATATCAATTGATAAAAGCGATAAAAAAACAGTATCCACAAATAATAACAATAATTTCTTTTTGCCGACGGTTGGCAAAAATGAGGTGAATGATACTGATGTTGAAGAGAAAGGCATCGAACGTGAGCTTGTTTTAGCGCAGACAGTCACAGATGTGAAAATTGACAATGACGAAAAAAAGATTGGACCGCAATCTGATAAAATCATTGTCCCGAAAAAGAACGAACTTTATGAAGGTAATGAAAACGAGACAGAAGAAAAAACTCTGCTTAAGTCGGATAGAGAGATGGAAGGCTGCCCAGCTCAAAGTGTAAATGAAGAGTATCAATATCCTCCAGTTTCATTGCTACCAGCTCCAATAAAAAATGAAGATGAATCAATGGATGAATGGGTGCTTTCCCAAATCGATGTTTTGAATGAAACCTTAAAGTCGTTCAATGTGAAGGCGAGTGTAAAGGATTGGACAATTGGCCCAGCAGTAACTCAATTTGAAATTGTTTTAGGCAGGGGAGTCAAGGTCAATAAAATAACTAATTTAAGTGATGATTTGAAACTTGCACTTGCTGCTCAGGATATTCGGATTGAGGCTCCGATTCCTGGGAAAAGTAGTGTTGGTGTTGAGATCCCTAACCTGCATTCTCGACCGGTCATGTTGTCAGAGGTTTTGACCTCGGACCTATTTGTTAAGAAAACATCCCCACTTACAGTTGCTTTGGGAGTCGACTTGTTTGGAAGACCCAAAGTTACGGATCTCCGAAAAATGCCGCACGGATTAATAGCTGGAGCAACTGGTTCAGGAAAATCAGTTTTCATTAATAGTATCTTAGTTTCATTGTTATACAAAGCTACACCTGCCCAGGTAAAATTACTACTGATTGATCCTAAGGCAGTTGAATTGGCCCCATACCATGAAATTCCGCATTTATTATCACCTGTAATTTCTGATCCTGCAGCTGCGGCAGCGGCATTGAAGTGGGCCGTAGAAGAAATGGAAGAGCGCTACCAACGTCTTGCAGCAGGTGGTGCAAGAAATATTGAGGGCTATAATTCAAAGGCTGAAAAGCATGGTGACTACGGATTAAAAATGCCGTATATTGTGATTATAATCGACGAGTTGGCGGATTTGATGATGGCTGCATCGTCAGAAGTTCAAGATTATATTGCAAGGATCACACAAAAGGCTCGGGCGGCAGGCATCCACCTGATTATTGCGACACAGCGACCAAGTGTTGATGTGATAACAGGAACGATAAAGAACAATATTCCCACGCGAATAGCATTTATGGTTTCGAGTCAAGTGGATTCCAGAACCATCTTAGATTGTTCCGGGGCCGAACGACTTTTAGGTCGTGGGGATATGCTCTACCTAGGTAATGGTGAAAGCCAGCCGACGCGAATACAAGGAACATTTGTAGAAAATGAAGTCGATCAAATTAGTGATTTTGTACGTACTCAAGGGAGCCCAAAATATGCATTTGATCCGGCAAGTCTTAAAAAGAAGATAGAACGTAATGATCAAGAAGATGAACTTCTTCCACGTGTATTAGATTACATTGTGAATGAAGAAAATATTTCAACATCGAAATTGCAAAGGGTCTTTTCAATTGGCTATAATCGTGCTGCCAATATCATTGATGATCTTGAGCAAAAGCAATATATTTCACCTGCAAGAGGTTCAAAACCGCGTGATGTTTTTTTAACACAAGCTGGTTTGGATAAGTTAAAAGATTAAATAAGATGTTCAAGGTTTTAAAACAAATGCTGTCTATTTATGGTAAAATATGCAATGATTGCGATGATAGAAAAGAGGATAATTATAATGGACACCACTTACTATTTTGTTGGGATCAAAGGTACAGGAATGAGTTCTTTGGCGTTGCTCCTGCATGACCAAGGGCTGAAAGTTACTGGTTCTGACATAGAGAAATACACTTTTACACAACGCGGATTAGAGTTAGCTGGAATAAAAATATTACCTTTTGATGAAAATAATATTCATGAAGGTTTGACGATTGTGGCAGGAAATGCCTTTGATGACAATCAAAAAGAAATAAAAAAAGCCCGTAAAATGGGATTAGAGGTAATTCGTTACCCAGATTTTTTAGAAAAATTGATACAGAAGACGACAAGTATTGGAGTGGCGGGTGCTCACGGTAAGACAAGTACCACTGGACTTTTGGCGCATGTTTTAGGTGGTGTATCTCCAACAAGTTATCTTGTGGGCGATGGTTCAGGCAAAGGGGTACCTAACGCACGTTTCTTTGTTTTTGAAGCTGATGAGTATCGGCGACATTTTGTGGCGTACCACCCGGACTATGTAATTATGACAAATATTGATTTTGATCATCCTGATTACTTTACTGGGATTGAGGATGTTTGCGCAGCATTTTCAACGCTTGCCTCACAAACCAAAAAAGGAATTTTTGCCTGGGGAGAAGACAAGAATCTTCGTAAACTAAAATCAGAAGTTCCAATTCATTACTATGGAACTGAGGAAAATGATGAGTTTAGAGCTACTAATATCAAACGTACGACGAAGGGATCTTCCTTCGATGTATATCGACATGATGTGTTCTTAGGAAATTATCAAATCCCATTGTTCGGTGAGCACAATGTCTTGAATAGTTTAGCGGTGATAGCTGTTTCGTACTTTGAAAAAGTTGATCAAGAGGAAATAAAGCATGAGTTGTTGAGTTTTAAAGGTGTAAAACGTCGCTTCACAGAAAAGTATGTCGCAGACGTAACTATTATTGATGACTATGCGCATCATCCTTCGGAAATTAAAGCAACCCTTGATGCCGCACGCCAAAAATACCCGAAAAAGAAGATTATTGCGGTTTTCCAACCACATACATTCAGTCGAACAATTGCCTTGATGGATGATTTTGCAGCTAGTTTGAATATGGCTGACCAAGTCTTCTTGACAGATATATTCAGTTCGATTCGTGAACATGGTGGAAATGTGTCTAGTGCCGATTTAGGAAATAAAATTACTAAGGGTGGTTCAGTTCTGAAGTTGGACAATATGTCGCCCTTGCTGGATTTTCATGATGCAGTTGTTATCTTTATGGGCGCGGGTGATATTCAGAAGTATGAGTATGCATATGAGAAATTGTTGAGCAACTTAAGCTATAAAAACAATTAAATAATCAAACGAGCAGCGATAATGCTAATATAAGCGATGGTGTGTAGGTATTTTTAACATCAAATTTAAAGATGGGACTTTGCCTGAACAGTACTTCGATTTAGTTTTTCACTCTGCTCGTTTTTTATTTGGCACATATACATTGAGCACGTGAAAATGATATGCTAATATATAGACAAGACTATATGGAGGTGGCGCAATCTATGTCAGAAGATTCGCATAGAAAGGGTAAAACGATTGATGAAATAGTGGAGGGGGATTCTCTTACAGTCAATGAGAGCCTTTCAGATCGAGACATATTACTTTATTTGGGAATGACGAATGATAATAATCCTTTGTATATTCAACATGAGTACGCAAAAGAGATCGGTTACAAAGGGCCGGTTGTACCTCCTGTATTATTAACCGGTATCATTACTAGTTCTATTTCCAAACTTTTGCCAGGCCCTGGGAGTGAAGTTGTCAATTTATCTGTCAACTTTATGCTACCTGTTTACCATGATGAAAATGTAACACTAAATTTTGAGGTTATTAAGGTCGATATGATGAAGGAAGTAGTTACGCTTTCCATTACTGGGACTAAAAACGAAGATGAGCGTATTGTGGATGCCATAGTGATGGTAAAACCTCCGAAAAAAAGGTCAGTTTCGCTCAATGGTATAAATATTGAAGAGGTGAATGCTTAATGAACAATGAACAACAAATAGTAAATTCAAGTCGTGAAGGATTAAACAGTTTTTTAACAAAAATGTATAGTTTTATGGCTGGCGCTGTTGGTATATCTGCGGTAGTGGCGTATCTTGTTTCGAACGTTTATTATCAGCAAACAATGAGTTTTATGGCTCAAAATCGTTACATGATGTGGCTCTTGATTGCAGCTCAATTTGGTATTGCAATCGGAATGTCATTTAAGGCTGATCGTTCGCCGCTTGCTTCTGGAGCGGGGTTGGTATTGTTTTCCGTAATTGAAGGCTTGTTTTTTGGGATAATCCTAACGGCTTATGCTTATCAAGATGTAACAATGGCCTTTGTTTCTGCCGCAGCTGTTTTTGTCGTCCTAGCCATTATCGGAACGATTACAAAACGTGATTTGTCACGTATTGGAACTCAGGCTTTGGCAGCATTGATCGGATTGATTGTTGTTTCAGTTATTAATATTTTTCTCCAAAGCTCTATGATTGCTTTTGTATTTTCCTTCGTAGGAGTGATTATCTTTACTGCTTTAATCGCTTGGGATGCACAAAAGTTTAAACTTCTTTATCATCAGACCGCTGGGCAAGTCAACACTAACAGTTTGGCTCTGATGGGAGCTCTGCAGCTCTATCTTGATTTTGTCAATTTGTTTATCAGTTTGCTGAATATTTTCACAGGTTTTAATGGTAAAAATTAGATTTAAAAAAGCTAAGGAGGCTAGGGCGTGTTAGTATTTTGCCCTAGCCTTATTTATTTGAAAAAGAAAACAGTAAGGATTTACGATTGTGACGATAATTTGCAGGTAATGAAGATAGTCTATTTAAAGGAGTTTTAAGTGGTGGAAGATAAAAAAAAATTATTGTTAATTGATGGAAATAGTGTAGCATTTAGGGCTTTCTTTGCTTTACATCAATCGTTGGAGCGTTTTGTTAATCATAATGGACTGCATACAAATGCAATTTATGGTTTCAAAACCATGTTAGATAACATCATTGAAAACGTTAATCCAACGCATGTTTTGGTTGCTTTTGATGCGGGCAAGAAAACATTTCGCAATGGTAAGTATTCTGATTATAAAGGTGGACGTTCAAAAACTCCAACAGAGCTCTCTGAGCAATTTCCTTATGTAAAAAAAATGTTGGATGCTTATGGCATGAAACATTACGAACTCCAAAATTATGAAGCAGATGATATTATTGGAACGCTTGCACAACAAGGTGAAAAAAAGGGATTTGAGACAACAATAGTCACAGGAGACCGTGATTTGACACAGTTAGCGACTAGTCAAACAACTGTTGCAGTAACACAAAAAGGTGTAACGGAAGTTGAAAATTATACACCGGATCATGTTGAAGAAAAATATGGTTTGACACCTAGTCAAATTGTAGACATGAAAGGATTAGTTGGGGATAATTCAGATAACTATCCAGGGGTTGCTAAGATTGGGGAAAAAACAGCGGTTAAACTGTTAAAACAATTTGAATCAATTGAGGGTATTTATGCAAATATTGACGATATAAAAAAATCTAAAATGAAGGAGCACTTGATCGAAGACAAAGAGAAGGCCTTTATGTGTAAAGATCTTGCTCGTATCAGGTGTGATATACCACTTGAAGTGGGCCTTGATGATATTGCATGGACAGGAATAGATGAGAAGGAGCTTGTGGAGTTTTTCCAAGAAATGGATTTTAAACGCTTCTTGGAAAAAATGAAAACAGACAGTCAAAATGATACTTCACGCAAAGTCATCGAAAATGTTGATTTCATTGCTTTATCACAAAAAAAGTTGGATCAAATTGATCTTAATGAGGATGAAGAAATTTCTTTTTACCTAGAAATACTTGGTGAAAATTATCATAATGCACCTCTAGTCGGTTTTGCTTTGAATATTGGAACTAAATATTATGTTGCTAGAGATACAAAACTTTTAAAAAATTCAAAACTGCGCAAATTTTTAGAGAATGAAAACTGTTCCGTTGATGTGTTTGATGGAAAAAGAACTTTTGTGGGCCTTAATCGCCTCGGAATTCATCTGACGGCAGTAAGATTTGATTTGTTATTGGTCTCATACCTGCTTGATACAAGTGATAATAGCAATGATTTGGGAAAACTGGCTCAAATGCATAACTATACGCAGGTACTTGAAGATGAAGAGATCTATGGAAAAGGAGCCAAGCTTAAAATTCCAGAAAAAGATGCAGAATATTTCGGACATTTGTGCAATAAAGTTCGAACAATTAAAGAATTAAGAAAGTCAATGATGCAAAAGTTGGCCAGTAACCACCAAGAAGAACTTTATTACAATATTGAACGTCCCTTGTCAATTGTCCTAGCTGAAATGGAAATAGATGGGATAACGGTTGATACCAATAGATTGGAAGAAATGGGGAGCGAGTTCAAAGAAAGAATCAGTGAAATCAAAGAAACGATTTACCAGGAAGCTGGAGAGAAATTCAATCTTAATTCACCTAAGCAACTAGGCGTCATTTTATTTGAAAAAATGAAGCTGCCCGTAATAAAGAAAACAAAAACAGGCTATTCGACTGCAGTCAGTGTTCTAGAAAAACTGCGTGGGATGGCACCGATCATTGACAATATTTTGAAATATCGCCAAATTGCAAAAATACAATCGACATATATTGAAGGTTTGCTGAAAGTAACTTTTAAAAAAGATAGTAAAGTCCATACGCGCTACACGCAAACCCTAACATCGACTGGACGTCTTTCTTCAGTAGATCCTAATCTGCAAAATATCCCGATTCGTTTACCAGAAGGAAAGAAGATCCGACAGGCTTTCATACCGCAGAAGAAGGGATGGCAAATTTTTTCTTCTGATTATTCACAAATCGAATTACGCGTACTGGCCCACATCTCACATGATGCTAACATGCAAACTGCCTTTTCAGAAGGACAAGACATTCATGCGAATACGGCTATGAATATTTTTGATCTTGATTCACCAACGGATGTAACGAGTAATATGCGTCGTCAAGCTAAGGCGGTAAACTTTGGAATTGTCTATGGAATCAGTGATTACGGATTAGCGCAGAATATTGGTATTTCAAGAAAGCAAGCTAAAGAATTCATTGAAAAATATTTTCAAGTATTCCCAGGAGTCAAGGAATATATGGAGCGTATTGTTGAGAGTGCACGTGAGAAGGGATACGTTGAAACTTTGTTCAAACGTCGCCGCTACTTGCCAGATATTCACAGCAGTAATTATAATGTCCGTTCTTTTGCGGAAAGAACGGCGATGAATACCCCTATTCAAGGAAGTGCAGCCGATATTATAAAGGTTGCAATGATTAATATGCAGAAAATGCTCAAAGAAAAGGGACTTAAAACTAGGATGTTGTTGCAAGTTCATGATGAACTCATTTTTGAATCTCCAAATGCAGAAATTCCTATCTTGGAAAAAGTTGTCCCAAGTGTGATGGATGCGGCAGTATCGCTTGATATACCACTCAAAGTTGAGAGTTCACATGGAATAACATGGTTCGATGCAAAATAAGGGAAGTGTAACAAATGCCAGAATTACCAGAAGTTGAAACAGTTCGCCGGGGACTAGAGAAAATGGTTTTGGGGGATACAATTGAACAGGTTAGTGCCTTGTATCCTAAGATAATCCAAGGTGATCCAAAAAATTTTTGCCAGCTCCTTAAAGAGCGCAAGATACTATCCATTGATCGCCGAGGAAAGTATTTGATTTTCAATCTTAGTGGCGAGCTCTCGTTGATTTCACACCTTAGAATGGAGGGAAAGTATTTTGTGAAATCAAGCAGCGATCCATTAGAAAAACATACTCATGTTGTTTTTTCGCTACATGGTGGAAAACAGTTGCGTTATAATGATGTGCGAAAATTCGGACGAATGGAATTGGTACCAACATCCCAAAAGTTCGAAGTTTCAGGAATAAAAAAATTGGGACCAGAACCAACCAAGGCCGCTTTTGACACAAGTGTTTTTTATCACAAGCTGAATCAAAAGAAAAAGGTTGTTAAAACAGCGCTTCTTGATCAAACACTTGTAGCTGGATTGGGTAACATCTACGCAGATGAGGTCTTATGGTTAAGCCGTATTCATCCAGAAACACCGTCATACCGGTTAAATGAACAAGAGGTCAAACTACTACACGATAATATTATTATAGAACTTGCAAAAGCAATCAGAGCCGGTGGAACTACTATTAGAACATATACGGATGCTTTTCAGCATCTTGGATCGTTTCAATTTGAATTGCATGTATACGGGAAAAAAGGCATGCCCTGTGAACGTTGTGGCGCTTCTATTGAAAAAATCGTTGTAGGGCAGCGTGGAACTCACTTTTGTCCAGTTTGTCAGAAGGTTAAGTAAATGACATATATTTTGGGCTTAACTGGTGGAATTGCAAGCGGGAAATCAACTGTCAGCGAGTTCTTGAAAAAAAAAGGTGCAACGGTGATTGATGGTGATCGTATTGCTCGACAAATTGTTGAACCTGGAACGGTTGGTTTGGAAAAAATAAAGCAGACTTTTGGAAATGAAATCGTTAAAACTAATGGAAAGTTGGACAGAGGACGGTTAGGAAAAAATGTTTTTGCTAACAAAAAACATTTAAAACAATTAAATGCAATAACTGGGCCGCTTATCAGACAAAAAGTTGAAGAATTGATTGATCAATCAAGAAAAATGAAAGTCAAATTGCTTGTTTTAGAAATCCCCCTTCTTTTTGAAGGACATTATGAAAAATACTGTGACAGTGTTATGACAGTTTGTGTTCCATATAGTGTTCAATTAAAACGCTTGATGAAACGAAACGGTTTAAACATTGATGAAGCCGAGAAGAGAATTAAATCGCAAATGAGTCAGGCTGAACGTAACAAACGTGCAGATGTTGTCATTGACAATTCTAAACAAGTTGAAGAAACCTTAATGCAAGTGATAGAATGGCTTATAATGAATAAGTTTGCATAGCACAAGAAAGAAATAATTCTTTTAATGAGGTGAAGGATATGAGATGTCCCCATTGCCATCATAATGGTTCACGCGTTGTCGACAGTAGGCCTGCTGACGATGGTCATGTAATTAGGCGTCGTCGGGAGTGTGAGGCTTGTGGTTTTAGGTTTACGACTTTCGAGAGAGTGGAAGCCACACCGCTGTTGGTAATCAAGAAAAATGGCACGCGTGAAGAGTTTAATCGCGAAAAAATACTTCGTGGGGTGATTCGATCAGCCGAAAAAAGGCCAGTTGGAATGGATGAAATCACACGAATTGTTGATGAAGTTGAAAACAAAGTGCGTTCTCTTGGAGAAAATGAAGTTTCCAGTCAATTAGTCGGTGAATATGTAATGGGTTTACTGGCAGATGTTGACGAAATATCTTATATTCGTTTTGCGAGTGTTTACCGCCAATTTAAGGATATGAGTGTTTTCCTAAAGGAATTGCAGGAAATGATGGCTCGTGATAGGAAAAATAAGAATAACGGTGACAATAAGGAACAGACACCAGATGACAAGAAGTAAAGGATGTGTTTGTCATGAACGGAGGCTGGCAGGAGATGTCTCCTAGAGATGGTTACGTGGTTGTCTCAAACGAAGTAATATTTGATAGTGATATGGATGTTATACTGCGTCTTTACCAGCCATTAATGGGGGTAACTGCATTTGGATTGTATTCCTTACTTAGGACGCAGATTGAGATGAAACCGCAAATCTCTGTTCGTAAAATGCACACAAGGCTGTTTGATCTGTTAGGAATAGGATTACAGCCTTTTTTTGAAGCACGCTGTAAGCTTGAAGCATTGGGATTACTGCGAACTTTTGAAAAAAAAGATGAGTTGGGAAAATTAGATCTTTACATTGTTCAACCGCCCCAGAAACCACTGGCTTTTTTTAAAGATGATTTATTGCGAGCCTTACTTTTAGAGACGGTCGGTGAAGAGTATTTTAATGAGCTGCAGTCAACTTATCTTCCAAATAGATTAACAAATTTCAAGGGAACTGAAACAACAAAACATTTTTTAGATGTTTTTTCGTTACAGACACAAGCTTTGTACAATGCTGCGAACGCTGAACAAGGCCAAACTGAAGAAATTCCCAAAGGTATAATTTTAGATGAGGACAAAAGTGGGTTTGATATGAGATTTTTGCAGCAAATGCTAGCCAAATCATTTATCGATGTCAAACAAGTTATGGAACGAAAAGAAAAAGTTCTAGTAGCTCATGAAGTTTACGGCCTTGATGAGCTTGAAGTAACGCAGCTTTTGGAAGAAGCCGCTAATGTACAGACAAATAAAGTTGACTTTCAGGTTTTTATGTCTCTGCTACATCAAAAATATAGTGATCGAGAGCATCTGCGGTCAATTATACCTAAAGATAAAACAGATATTGTAGCGTCGAAGACAGCCGCCAGTGAAAATAGTGGTCTGAATAAAGCTGATCAGGCACTATTGAATGCATGTAAAGCATATGCTCCAGCAGAATTTTTGCGAGTTTTAAAGTCAGAGAAGGGAACTTTTGTTACGACAGCGGAGAGAAATACGCTTGAATGGGTATCAGCGAAAAGGTTATTTAATAATGCAGTTATCAATATTTTAATTCACTACATGATAGTTGATCGTGGCATGTCTGTTTTGAACCGTGCTTTTTTTGAAGCAGTTGTGGCGGATTGGGCACAAAAGAAAATCAAGGATCCAAAAGAAGCAATGAAACAGGTACGAACATTTAATTCGAAAAAAAGGCAAAAAAACTATCCATCTTCTGGTTACTCTAAGAAAAGCAGGCGTACTAATGTCGTTCAAAAAGAGGAACTTCCTGACTGGGCTCAAGAAGGGTACAAACCTAAGCAGGTTTCAACTGTAAGTGAAGAGGAACGGAAAAAAATCAAAGAAAAGTTAAGTCGTTTTCGTAAAAAGAAATAAAAATTGTGGTTGAGGGAGATGACGGAATGAAAGATGTTGGTGAACAATTAGCTGAAAAATTGAAAAAACGTAATTGGAATAAAAACTATCGTCAATTGATTCGTGATGCGTTTGAAGATGAAGAAGTTAAAAATTTCATCCGTGACAATCAAGCTGGACTCTCGCAAGAAGATATTGCCAAGAGCGCTAGTAAGGTGTATGAATTTGTTAGCGTAAAAAACAAAATAAAAAGAGGCGAAGAAACACTTGCTCCAGGATATGACCCGCAATTGACTCTCAACAATCATTTAATAGATGTCACCTATGTTCCTAGTGAGGCTCTGATAATACAGAAAAAGAGACAAGCTATTTATAATCGTGTCCACTCAATCAACATGCCGAAGGATATCCGTGATGCGGAGTTGGCCGACTATGATCTTGAAGGACGAGAGCTGGCGGCTGAGGCAGCTGGCCGCTTTATTGTTGAGTATACGAATGCCCCTAAAAAATTTCATCGTGCGATGTATTTGCAAGGAAGTTTTGGTGTTGGGAAAACTTATCTTCTAGGTGCGATTGCGAATGGTTTAGCTGAAGAAGGTGTGACGTCTACATTACTACATTTTCCTAGCTTTGCAGTTGAAATGAAAAATTCAATTGGAAGCAATGGAACAATGAAAATGGTCGATGAAGTTAAAAGAACACCTGTTTTGATGTTAGATGACATAGGAGCGGATCAGCTTTCAAGTTGGATAAGAGATGATATTTTAGGAGTAATTCTTCAGTATCGAATGCAAGAAGAATTACCAACTTTTTTTAGTTCCAATTTAGATATGATACAGCTTGAAAAACAATATCTGACAACAAATAACCGCGGTGAAGCGGAGCCGCTTAAAGCCAAACGTATTATGGAGCGAATCAGATTCTTGGCTGAGGAGTTTAGGATTGTTGGTCGAAACCGCCGTCAATTTAAAAAATAATTTTGACTTGAACGGCAAGTCTATTAGTGGTTTAATATTAGATAGTTGATGTAGGAGATAAAAGGTTTATGAATTCAGGGATGAGTAATCTTGACTGAAAATTACTCAGGCTGTAAGCTTACCACTTCTATTTTTTATCTGGTGAAAAGTCAGATCGGGCTGCGTCCGTTAACAACGTGTTTGAGGAGATTGCAAAGTCAGTTTTTCTTATGTAATCTTGAATTTGGGTGGAACCGCGTTAATTAACGTCCCTAATGTGTTTTAACACATTAGGGCTTTTTTATTATTATAATTTGGAGGAAACTTAATATGGGAAAAATTAAAATTACATTTCCAGATGAAACGATCAAGGAGTTTGACAAGGGAATTACAACTGAGGATATTGCTAAAACAATCAGTACAAGTCTTGCCAAAAAGGCCGTTGCAGGTTATTTTAATGGAAAATTGATCGACTACCAACAGGGATTGGTTGAAAATGGAACGTTGAAAATCATCACCAAAGATTCAGAAGACGGGGTAAAAGTTCTATGGCAGACAGGTTCAATTTTATTGGCAAGTGCATTGTCTGAATTATATCCTAAAATGCACTTTGGCGAAGGAAAAGTGACAGAACATGGTTTTTATTTTGATACAGATAATGCTGAGGGTCAGGTAGCTGAAACTGAGTTTGATAAAATTTCACAAAAGATGAAAGAGCTTGTGAAAGCGAATATGGCAATCAAATATAAAGTTCTTAACGAACAGGAAGCTTTAAAAGCTGTTGATGGTGATCCTTATCGGATGGAACTGGTCAAAAAAGCAGCAGCCGAAAATGATGGTCAAGTAGCTGTCCATGTGCTCGGGGATTTTGTCGATGTCTCTGACGGTGCAAAATTAGCAACCACCAAAGGAGTTAAAATTTTTCAAATACTCTCTGTGGCGGGGGCATATTGGAAAGGCATTTCAAGCAATCCAATGCTTCAACGTGTTTATGGAACATCATTTTTCAAGCAAAAAGATCTAGATGCTGAATTAAAACGTCGTCAAGAGGCGCGTGAGCGTGATCACCGTGTTATTGGCAACGATTTGGATTTGTTTTTTGTAGATCCTAAAGTTGGCGCGGGTCTGCCTTATTGGATGCCAAAGGGTGCAACAATCAGAAGAACGATTGAACGATACATTATTGACAAGGAAGTTTCACGTGGTTATGAACACGTTTATACTCCAATTCTTGCAAATCTCGATTTATACAAACAATCTGGGCATTGGGATCATTATCGTGAAGATATGTTTCCACCAATGGACATGGGTGACGGAGAGATGCTTGAACTGCGTCCAATGAATTGCCCCTCACATATTCAAATTTATAACCGCCATATTCGATCATATCGTGATCTTCCACTTCGGATTGCAGAATTAGGCATGATGCATCGCTATGAAAAATCTGGTGCTTTGACAGGCTTATCTCGTGTACGTGAGATGACATTAAATGATGGTCATACGTTTGTTACGCCAGATCAAATCGAAGAAGAATTCAAACAAACACTTCAGTTGATGGTTTCGGTCTATAGCGATTTTGATATTACAGATTATCGTTTCCGTCTCAGTTATCGTGATCCTAAAAATACACATAAGTATTTTGATGATGATGAAATGTGGGAAAAATCACAGAAGATGTTAAAAGCTGCAATGGATGATCTTGGCCTTGACTATTATGAAGCAGAAGGTGAAGCTGCCTTCTATGGCCCTAAACTGGATGTTCAGACAAAAACTGCACTGGGCGGCGAGGAGACGCTATCAACTATTCAATTAGATTTCTTGTTGCCGGAAAAATTTGACTTACATTACATCGGTGCTGATGGCGAAGAACATCGACCAGTTATGATCCATCGTGGAATCGTTTCTACAATGGAGCGTTTTACAGCTTATTTGACGGAAATTTATAAGGGAGCATTCCCAACTTGGTTAGCACCGCAACAAGTTACAATTATCCCTGTGAAGAATGACTTGCACTTGGAATACTGTGAAGCATTGCGTGACCGCCTGGTAGCAAATAAAATTAGAGTTAATATTGATGAAAGAAACGAGAAAATGGGCTATAAGGTCAGACAGGCACAAGTCAACAAAATCCCTTATATTTTAGTAGTCGGTGATAAGGAAGTTGCAGAAAAGGGTGTTTCAGTTCGTCGGTATGGGCAAGATAACACTAAAGAAGTAAAGATAAATGATTTTGTAAATGAAATACTTGCAGATGTAGCCAGCTATAGTCGAGAAGCAGAATAAATGTAAGCCTGATAAACTTGAATAATAAGCTTGACTTGTGTGTATGACAATGATAATATAAGAAAAGTTGAGAAAAAAGCAGAAGCACCCGCTTCTCGCCTTGAGAACACTTTTGTTCCCGGGCACTTATAAAGTGAGTTTCGGATTGAACGAAGTGAAGAAAGCGGGAGGCTTAGTGATAAGTTTCCCGTTTTTTCTGCATTTTCTCTGATTATATTTGGAGGTGAAACACCATAGCAGTTGATAAAATGGTAAACGAAGGTATTCGAGCACGTGAAGTGCGTCTGATTGCTAGTGATGGCTCTCAGCTTGGTGTTAAGTCCAAGCAGGAAGCTTTGCGCTTAGCTGAACAGTCGAATTTAGATCTAGTTTTAGTTGCACCGAAAGCAAAGCCGCCAGTTGCCAGAGTCATGGATTATGGAAAATATCGTTTCGAACTGCAAAAGAAGCAGCGTGAAGCAAGAAAGAAACAAAAGGTCATCAATGTTAAAGAAGTTCGGTTAAGTCCAACGATTGATATTAATGATTTTAATACCAAGATGAAAAATGCACGCAAGTTTCTTTCTAAAGGAGACAAAGTTAAGGTATCTATCCGATTTAAAGGTCGTGCAATTACACATAAGGAAATTGGTTATGATGTTTTGAACCGGTTCTCAAAGGCAACTAATGATATTGCGACGGTTGAATCAAGAGCTAAAATGGATGGGCGTAGCATGTTTTTAATGTTAGCGCCTAAAGCCGAAAATTAGGCTTTTTAACATAGGAGGAAGAAAGTATTATGCCA
This sequence comes from Liquorilactobacillus aquaticus DSM 21051, assembly GCF_001436755.1. Classification (GTDB taxonomy): domain Bacteria; phylum Bacillota; class Bacilli; order Lactobacillales; family Lactobacillaceae; genus Liquorilactobacillus; species Liquorilactobacillus aquaticus. The sequence goes on along the minus strand of NZ_AYZD01000015.1, from coordinate 363,500 downwards.
AAACAAAAAACACATCGTGCTTCAGTAAAACGTTTCAAACGAACAGGAAATGGCGGCTTAAAGCGCTCAAACGCTTTTACTAGTCATCGTTTCCATGGAAAGACGAAAAAGCAACGTCGTCAATTGCGTAAAGCATCAATGGTATCTGCTTCAGATATGAAGCGTATCAAACAAATGCTTTCACAAGTTAGATAGCTTATGCATTTTTCGGATTTTTAAGGTTCATTAATTGAAAAATAAAATCACATGTGTGATTAGTAATACATCTCAAAAAAGAGATATGTGTTCTAAGGGCAGATCCGCATATAGCGAATAATATTGTAATTTACACCCTTAGACTAATTTAAGGAGGAATTTTCATGCCACGTGTTAAAGGTGGAACAGTTACACGCCAACGTCGTAAAAAAATGATCAAATTAGCAAAGGGATATCGTGGGTCAAAACATATCCAGTTTAAGGTTGCTAAGCAACAAGTTATGAAATCTTACCAATATGCATTCCGTGATCGTCGCAAGACTAAATCTAATTTCCGTAAATTATGGATTGCTCGTATTAATGCTGCTGCTCGCAATAATGATATCAGTTACAGCAAATTGATGCATGGTTTGAAACTTGCAGAAATTGAAGTAAACCGTAAAATGCTAGCAGACTTAGCGATTAATGATAGTGCTGCTTTCACTTCTATTGTTGAAGAAGCAAAGAAAGCTTTAGCTAAGTAGACAACGTAAGCAAGAAGAGAGAGTCTAGGACAAAATTTGTTCTAGACTTTTGTTATATCTAGATAAATTAACTGTACAAGTAGCAATCATAAATTTTTGCGCAATTTAATAAAAGTAGCATATAATAAATAGGTCAAGAAAAAATAGGAGTGTGTTATATGTTTGCACGTTTCAAGCCAACCTGGATGCTTGAATCAATTTATGATTTGACACCAGGAGATTTAAGAAGAAATGGGATCAAGGTTATATTAACAGATTTGGATAATACTTTGATTGCATGGAATAACCCTAACGGAACATCTGAATTAAAACGCTGGTTAGAAATAATGCGTGCGGAGTCAATTCCCGTCATCGTTGTATCTAATAACAGTAAGAGACGTGTTGCCAAAGCCGCGGCGCCCTTAAAACTTCCCTTTGTTTCACGTGCACTAAAACCCTTTTCGCGAGGTATAGATGAAGCAAAGAAAAAATTCAAACTGGAAAGTAGCGAACTAGTATTGGTAGGCGATCAGCTTGTGACGGATATTGCTGCTGCTAATTCAGCTGGTATTAAAAGTATTTTAGTTAAGCCCATTATTGAAACTGATGCATGGAATACTAAAATTAATCGCTTTTTCGAAAGAATTATTAAAAAAAATTTGATAAAAAATAATGTTATTTCATCAACATGGGGGCATTCATTAGATGAATAAAGAGAACGAAGAACTGTATTGTATTGGTTGTGGGGCATTGATTCAAAGTACTGATCCTAAAGGTGTAGGATATGTTCCAAACTCAGCGGTTCAAAAAAAAGGTGAAGAAGAGGATTTATATTGCAAACGTTGTTTCAGATTGCGTCACTATAATGAAGTGTCTGATGTAGCATTAACAGATGATGATTTTTTGAAAATCTTAACACAGATTGGCGAAACAGATTCATTAATAGTTAATGTGGTTGATATTTTTGATTTCAGTGGTTCAATTATACCAGGGCTTCAGCGTTTCGTCGGTGATAATCCGATATTGATCGTTGGTAACAAGGAAGATCTATTGCCAAAGTCTCTGAAAAGATCTAAGTTGAGGGATTGGATTAGGCAAAATGCTAATATGCAAGGACTGCGACCAGTTGACGTTGCCTTGGTAAGCGCCAAAAAAAATCACATGATAGATTCTTTGTTAAAGTTAATTGACAAACATCGTAATGGACGTGATGTTTACGTAGTAGGGGTTACCAATGTTGGAAAATCGACGTTAATTAATCAAATTATCAAGCAAAAAACAGGAATTGCTGAATTAATTACGACCTCCCATTTTCCGGGAACAACTCTTGATAAAATTGAAATTCCTCTGGACGATGAACATTTTCTCATTGATACACCGGGAGTTATTCATCAGCAGCAGATGGCACATTTTCTTTCAGGTAAGGAACTAAATATTGCTGTACCGCAAAAAGAAATTAAACCTAAAGTTTATCAACTGGGAGCGGGACAAACACTTTTCCTAGGTGCTTTAGCACGTTTTGATTATTTGGCTGGGGAAAAGAAGGGTGTAGTGGTTTATGTCGACAATAATCTGATGATTCATCGAACAAAGACAGTTAATGCTGAAGTTTTCTACGAGAAGCATGCAGGAGAATTATTACAGCCACCAATTGCTGAAAATATAGAAAAATTACCGAAGCTTGTTCGTTTTGAATTTAAAACAACTCAAAAAAGTGATCTTGTTTTTTCTGGATTAGGGTGGATTACGGTCAATGCAGATACGATTATTGCTGGATGGGCGCCAAAGGGAGTCGCAGTTACATTACGAAGAGCAATGATATAAATTTTAAGGAGGAAACCATGTCGTTAACTGGGAAACAAAAACGTTTTTTAAGAGCACAAGCACACTCATTGAAGCCGCTTTTTCAAATTGGGAAAGAAGGATTGAATACAGTTTGGATTAAAGAAGTTAGAAATGCTTTAAATAAGCGCGAGCTAGTAAAGATCAATCTTTTACAGAATGCTCCATCAGATACCGGTGAAGTTCGTAAATATTTAGAGGCAAAGACAGATATTCAAGTCGTTCAAGAAATAGGGCATATTCTGGTTCTTTACCGACAAGCGGATAATATAAAAAATCGGGATATCTCGAATAAATTGAATGAAGTATAAATTACTGTTTTGGAGGTATGAGAAGTGACTGTGCAAACAGTGAAAGACCCGCAGACTTTGACTATATCAGAACCTGATTTTGGTAGAAATAAAAAAAGAATTGGAATTCTGGGAGGGACTTTTAATCCGCCGCATCTAGGACATTTAATTATTGCTGAACAGGTTGCAGATCAATTAGGTTTGGAACGTGTACTTTTTATGCCGGATTCTAAACCGCCGCACGTTGACCATAAAGAGTCAATCAGTCCATTCGAGCGTGAACAAATGGTTGAGTTGAGTATAGCTGGAAATGATCTTTTTCAGATGGAAAAATGTGAATTGGAACGAGGAGGAATAAGCTATACCTATGACAGCATCAAGCTTCTACAAAAGTGTCATCCTGAATATGAGCTTTATTTTATCATCGGTGGCGACATGGTTGCCTACCTCCCTAAATGGCATAAAATTGAACAGTTGATCAAAATGGTTCATTTCGTGGGTGTCATCCGTGAAGGCTATCCTCAGAAAAGTCAATATCCAATTATGTGGGTTGATATTCCGTTGATTAATATCAGCTCAACTTTAATTCGTCAAAAACTGAGCCAGCACTGTTCTATCAAATATCTAGTACCTGATGCTGTTGAAAAATACATTTATGAAAGGGGACTATATGATGTTTGATTTAAAGTATCACAAAAAGTACTTTGCTGGGAGCAGAGTGGAGCTATGTACTAAAGTTCAACAGAGTGTCGGTGAAAAACGCTATCGGCATATTTTAGGAGTGGAGAAAGCTGCTATAGAACTTGCGGGAAAAAATGCTGTAGATGTTGAAAAAGCAAGTATTGCGGCCTTAGTTCACGACTATGCCAAGGAACGAAGCGCTGAGGAATTCAAAAAGGTAATTGACAGAAAGCATTTAGATCCAGATTTATTGAAATGGAATAATTTTATTTGGCATGGGGTTGTTGGTGCCGAGATCATTGAGGATGAACTTAAGATAAGTGATCCAGAGATATTAAATGCCGTCAGACGTCATACTGTCGGTTCTGTAAAAATGACGCAGCTAGATAAAGTAATTTATGTTGCTGATTTTGTTGAAGAGGGGCGCGTATTTCCTGATGTAGATTTTGCACGTACAATTGCATTCAAAAATTTAGATCAGGCAGTTGCTTTTGAGACTAAACACACACTGCAATATTTATTGTCTGCGAATAAGACAATTTATCCCACGGCGATTGAAACGTATAATCGTTGGGTAGTCGCAGTAAATTAAGGAGAATTAGATGAATAGCAAAGATATTTTAAAGGTAGTTGTTGAAGCGGCAGATCGTAAAAAAGCGGAAGATATTATTGCGCTTGATGTTCATAAAATAAGTTATGTTGCTGATTATTTTGTGATTATGCAGGCTGATTCCGAGCGTCAAGTAAAAGCGATTGCTGATACGATCGAGGAAAATGCTGAGAAAAATGGAATTGTAATCAAGCAGGTTGAGGGAAAAAATAGCGGTACTTGGATACTTATAGATCTATCCGATGTAATTGTACATGTTTTTAAAACAGAAACACGTCGTTTTTATAATTTAGAAAAACTTTGGTCAGAAGCGCCTCTTGCTGACGTTACTGAATGGGTAACTGATTAAAAATGGTTTATACAACATTTGCTCAACTATATGATGAATTGATGGAACCGAAAATGTATGAACAATGGTGTTCATTTATTGAAAAACAAGTTCCAACGCTCTCAACGGCTCAGATTTTAGATCTTGCTTGCGGAACGGGAAGACTAGCTGTTTTGCTGGCTCAGAAGGGCTATGATGTTGTCGGCTCCGATTTGTCTGCGGATATGTTAACTTTGGCCGAAGAGCATGCAAGAGATAAGCAGGTAAATATTCCCTTGATAGAAGCCGACATGCTTGATTTAAGTGAACTAGCTGATTTTGATGTTGTCACTTGCTGTTTGGATTCTCTGTGTTATATGGATGACGAAGAGAGTATGCTAAAAGTTTTCAGGCAGGTGTATGAACATCTACGAAAGGGTGGTTACTTTATTTTTGATGTAATTTCTCCTTATCAAACAGATGTCGTGTATCCTGGATATATGTATAACTATACGGATGATAACCGTGCTTTTATCTGGCAGTCGTATGAAGGTGACCAGCCTCACAGTGTGATCCATGATCTAACTTTTTTTGTGTATGATAAACACAAAAAAGGTTATGCGCGTTTGAATGAGACACATTATGAACGGACCTATTCTTTACCAGAGTATAGAAGAATTTTAAGTGAAGCAGGATTCAAAAGCATAAAAGAATTTGCTGATTTTGGAGATGCTGAGCCTTCCGAGACAACAGAAAGATGGTTCTTTGTTTGCCATAAGATATAGGAGGAGAGTTGCGGTGACAGTAGTTGGGATAATTGCCGAATATAATCCTTTTCATAATGGACATCTGCACCAGCTTGAGCAGATACGCACTCAGTTTCCAGATGCTACGATTGTTGTGGCAATGAGTGGTAACTTTTTGGAACGGGGAGAGCCAGCCTGTATTGATAAGTGGACACGGACTAAGCTGGCTTTAAGTGCAGGTGTGGATTTAGTTGTTGAATTACCGCTTGTTTTCTGTGTGCAACCAGCTGATCGCTTTGCACTAGGTGCAGTAAAAATTTTGAAAGAATTGGGTGTTCAAAAATTGTTTTTTGGTGCCGAGCACGCTGCATATGATTTCAATTTGATGGCAGAGAAAACTATGAAGATTCATGGGGATTTTTCTAAATATAATGAATCTTACGCTGCTGCATATCAACGAGCCGTTCACGAAAAATTAGGATACAGTGTTGATCAGCCTAATGATCTTTTAGGTTTGGCATATGCACGAGCAAATCGAAAAATGGGATCTCCTTTCGAGCTAATACCACTTCAGCGGGTAATTGCAGGGCATCATGATCTTTTTTTAAGGGAAAAAAAGCATATTGCTAGTGCATCTGCTATTAGGAAACAGCTGGAAAAACAGAACGTGAGGGAAATACGTAAATATGTTCCTAGTTGGACCTTTAATAGCCTGACCGAACAAAGAATAACTTCCTGGAAGAATTTTTGGTTACTGCTGTACTATCAGATCAAGACAAGCAGTTTGGAGAGGATGAGGAAGTTATACGATGTTTCAGAAGGGCTTGAATATCGTGTAAAGCAACAAACCGAAAAACTTCCAGAGAATGCAGTGTTTGATGACTGGATCAAAGCGGTCAAGTCGAAGCGGTATACATATACTCGTTTGTCACGATTAGCGGTGACCATTCTTATCCAAGTTACATCAGAAGAGGTCAGAAAGATTGAAGAAGATCCTTATATTAGACTGTTGGGTTTTAGCGATAAAGGCCGCTTTCATTTGAACAGGGCAAAAAAAAGATGCAGATATCCCATAATAACGAAAGTCGATAAAAAAACTAAAGAGGACCTTCTAGCCGTTGACTACCGCGCAGGAACAGTATATTCATTGGTAAATAAAGTTCCACAGGATTTAGGTCGTTTTCCTTTGTATTTTGAATAATTAGCTGTCAAGGAATAAACGTTGACATTGCTTTGTGAGACAGGTATAATTACTCTTGTTGTATTAGGAGGAGATTTGTATGAAGTGGTCTCTGAGTGAGTTGAGTCAAAAGGGAGCAAAGCCTCTCCATATTGATACAATGGTTGACGTTACTGCATCGATTAAGAAACGGAATAAGGATATTCTTGCTATTTCGTTGGCGCATGTTAACGGGCTGTTTTCGATGGATAGCTTAGGTTTGTTGGGGTATTTAGAAGTAGCGGTTACCGTGACTGTACCTTCAACAAGATCTTTAAAACCGGTCGAAATACCGCTTAAGTTTAATACGAGTGAATATTACGTCAGTCATCATGAATCTAATATGGAGCGCTTTGGTAGTAATGATGTTGTGATTATTCTAGATAACGACGTTATTGACTTAGATCAGATTGTTGAAGACAACGTTTTGTTGCAGATTCCGATGAAAATTCTAACCGCAGAAGAGAAACAACAAACGGCGGAATTTCGTGGTGTAGATTGGAATCTATCAGAGGAAGATCATAAACGCAACGATGATGATCATATTGATCCTCGGATGGCAAAACTGAAAGATTTTTTTAAAACTGATAAATGAGTCAGCGGATGGTTGCAAAATTAGTGAATACAAAGTACAATTCTTCTTGTTGAATAATTTATAATTAACTTAAAGGAGGTGGCTGTCAATGGCAGTACCAGCACGTAAAACTTCAAAAACACGTAAGAGATTACGTCGGACACATTACAAGCTACAAGTGCCAGGAATGAGCGCTTGTCCAAATTGTGGTGAATTAAGAAAATCACATCATGTATGTTCAAGTTGTGGTTACTATGGTGACAAGGAAGTCGTTAAAGTATCGAAATAAAACGAGTTTCAATTACAATGAAATAGTAGCATTCCAGGCTTATATGTCGTGGAATGCTTTTTTTCTATAACTAATTATAAAAAAATATTTGAATATTTTAATAGGGATAAAGCTAAGATATATGGTAGAATTTATCAAGATAAGGAGGCAACACAGATGAAAGTGCATAATGTTGAATTGACAATTAGCGCAGTCAGACCAGAACAGTATCCTGGTGATGGGTTTCCAGAAATTGCATTGGTTGGTCGTTCTAATGTTGGAAAGTCATCACTAATCAATACCTTAATTGGTCGTAAAAGCTACGCGCGTACGTCTGGTCAGCCCGGAAAAACGCAGACGCTGAATTTTTATAATGTTGAATCAAAGTTATTTCTAGTTGATGTCCCGGGATATGGTTATGCGAAAGTTTCAAAAAAAGAACGTGAGAAGTGGGGGAGAATGATTGAAACCTATTTAACAAAGCGCCCCAGCCTCAAGGGTGTAATTTCATTGATCGATGCTCGACACGAACCTACTGAACTTGATATTCAAATGTTGGATTTTCTACATTATTATCAGTTGCCAGTTTTGACCGTCGGTACAAAAATAGATAAGGTATCGCGTTCCAAGTGGAACAAAGTGACAAGCAGCGCATTAAAAAAGATAGGCTTTTTGAATAAAGATGCTTTTACTTTGTTTTCTGCTGTTGATAAAACTGGAAATGATGCGATTTGGGCTTGGATTGAGAAGATGACAAAATAAGATTGAAAGGGTGCTGGCAATGGAATTTAATGAGTATCAAAAGGCTGCAAAAAGAACTTTATATGGTAATGAACAAGTTCTGACAAACTGTGCATTGGGTCTTGCAGGTGAAAGCGGACAGTTGATCGATCTGATTAAAAATTACACCTTTAAAGGGAAAGATCTAAATCGCTCTGAGATGGTGCATGAGTTAGGGGATGTTCTTTGGTATTTATCTCAAATTGCAGCTTGGGCAGATATTCCATTCGATGAAGTGGCTGAAGATAATATTCAGACACTCAACAGACGTTATCCACATGGATTTTCACAAGATAAGTAGAAAATTTTTAGTATTAAGTTACATAACAAGAAATTTTTTATAATAGAATAGTAAAAAAATCTCATCCAAGGCTACAAACTGCTTTTAACGAATCAGAGTTACGGTTAACTCTTCGGAAAAAAGTTTTTAGCTTTGTTTGAGATTCTTTTGCATAGCCTAATATGTTACTGGGCAGAGTCTTTATTTTGGTGGGAATCTTTTTTTGCTTTTTCACTATTTTTTTCTTTTTTCTTTGGAGGTTCAACAGGATCGACTGCAAATTTTTCAAACATCTTATCTAACTGATTTTGACGGTTTACTGTAAGTCCCATAGTGGTATAATCACTCCTTTATCCTTAACTAGTGGTTGACTTTAGTCACTCAGTACAGGATAACAGTTTTTAAAACTAATTTCAATTAATTAACTTGTTGTATAAAAATGATAATAATATCATTTTTATGAATAAAAAATGCCTTTTTGAGTATTTTATTGCATAATAATTCCTGGTGAGGTATAATTTTTCCTGGTGGTAGCTTGTATTATCCCAGAAGGAGAAAGAATGCATGAAGAAAAACAAGTTTTTTTTATTTATAATTATTTTTTTATTAGCACTTATCATACCTTTTACACATGTGAAAGCTGCGAGTGATAATTACTTACAGAAAGTGAAGGACAAAGGCACGTTGGTCGTAGGAACAAGTGCCGATTATCCTCCATATGAGTTTACAGCAAAAGAAAATGGCAAAACAAAATACGTAGGGCTTGATATTTCGATTGCGGAAAGATTTGCTAAGGATATTGGCGTCAAATTAAAAATTAGGAATATGAACTTTGATTCACTTCTAGTTGCGTTAGAAACACATAAAATCGATATGGTAATCGCAGGAATGAATCCAACACCTGAGAGAAAAACGAGTGTTGCTTTTTCCAAGATATACTATACCGGTAATCAGTATATGCTCATCAATAAAAGTGATGCGGCACGTTTTAAAAAAATCAAAGATTTTAAAGGTCAAACAATTGGTGCTCAGACAGGTTCATTGCAATATTCGTTGGTTAAACAGCAGATGAAGGGCAATGATGTTAAGGGTTTGGCAAAATTAAATGACTTAGTAATAGCTCTACAATCACATAAAGTGAATGCTGTCGCAATGGAAGAGGCAACCGCAAAAGCATTTGCCGAAAATAATCGAAATCTAAAAGTCATTAATCCAGGCTTTGATATTGATGCAAGTCAAACTGGCTCAGCAATTGGTTTTTCTAAGGGAGCAGATAGTCTTGTAACAGCAGCAAATAAAACAATTGATGAGATAAAAAAAGACAATCTTATCAATAAGAAATACATTCCAGCTGCAGCTAAAAATATGACTGCTAACAGCAAAAAGAAGTCAATGATGAACTATTGGACATATTTTGCCAAAGGGATTGAATATACCTTGATTATCACGGTAGTCTCGGTGTTCTTTGGTTTTGTACTCGGGACGCTATTCGCTTTAATGCGATTATCTCGCAGCAAATTTGTACATGGTTTGGCAGTTTCATACATTGAGTTTGTGCGTGGGACCCCTCTAATGGTTCAGGTCATGTTTGTTTATTTTGGCGTTGGTGCAGTTATCCAATCTTTACCAGCTTTGGTTGCAGGTATTATTGCGGTTTCTTTAAACTCCGCTGCTTATGTTGCTGAAGTCATCCGCTCAGGGATTGAATCAATTCCTTCCGGGCAAACGGAGGCTTCAAGAAGCTTGGGAATGTCTCAAAAAGAAACATATCGCTATATCATTATTCCTCAAGCTTTAAAAAACATTTGGCCAGCATTAGGAAATGAGTTCGTGACCCTCATCAAAGAAAGTTCTATTGTGTCAATTATCGGTGTGACCGATCTGATGTATCAAATGCAGTTGGTGCAATCTGCAACTTATAAAGGGGTTATTCCGATTTTTATCACAATGGTTATTTACTTTTTGATGACGTTTGGTCTGTCTAAAGTTCTGGGTTATTTTGAAGGGAAGATGAAACATGCCTAATTTAATTGAAGTTCAAAATCTAGGAAAGTCTTTTGGAGATAATGAAGTTCTTAAAAATATTAATGAAAGTGTCAAGAAAGGCCAAGTAATCTGTGTGATCGGTCCTTCAGGTTCTGGAAAGAGTACATTTTTGAGATGTTTGAATGTGCTTGAAACGCCCTCAACTGGGAAAGTGTTGTTTGAAGGCAACAGTCTAACAGGTATCAGTGAATCTGAACTAAACAATCTTCGCGAAAAAATGGGAATGGTTTTTCAAAGCTTTAACCTTTTTCCAAATATGAATGTTATTGAGAATATTAAATTGGCACCTCTCCGAGTTAAAAAAATTTCGGATACTGAAGCAACTCAGCGAGCAAAGGAATTGCTTGAAAGAGTTGGGCTGGCGGATAAGGCTGAACAATATCCCCAAAGCCTTTCTGGGGGACAGCAACAACGGGTCGCAATCGCTAGAGCACTGGCTATGAATCCAGAAGTTATGCTTTTTGACGAACCTACTTCAGCGCTTGATCCAGAGATGGTGGGGGAAGTCTTGAAAGTTATGCAGGATTTGGCAGAATCTGGAATGACGATGGTCGTTGTTACCCATGAAATGGGTTTTGCCAAAGAAGTAGCAGACGAGATTTGGTTTATGGCAGATGGTTCTATCCAGGAAAAAGGAACCCCAGAAACATTTTTCAAAACACCCAAAACGGAAAGAGCCCAAGATTTCTTATCCAAAATTTTAAATTAGTATTTAAAGTAAGGTTCAAATAAACATTATACAGGTCTAGAAAAAAGCAATGTTTTCGTTTTTTGAAAATATTGCTTTTTTATTGAAAAGTTTTGTTTCATTCTATAAAGTTAAAGGTGCTTGTAATATAATATGAAAGTAATTACACAGTGAAAGGATGGTTCTAAAGTGGCAACAAAGCATATTGAAAAAAAGTTGAAATTATTGCCCGATCTGCCAGGTTGCTATGTGATGAAGGATATTAATAGTCAGATTATTTACGTTGGGAAAGCGAAGAATCTAAAAAATAGGGTGCGTTCTTATTTTAAAAGTGCTCATGAGGGGAAAACCGCGAAACTGGTTTCTGAGATAAGAGATTTTGAAACAATCATAACCTCAACTGATAAAGAAGCCTTTCTGCTTGAAATAACACTTATTCAGAAGCACAAGCCTTATTATAATATTAAATTGAAACGTGGAACAGGTTATCCATATATAAAAATAACTAATGAAAAAGATCCAATTATAAAAATTGTTAGCCGAGTAAAAAAAGATGGTGGTTATTATTTTGGACCTTATCCAAATGTTTATGCTGCGGAAGAAACAATGCAGCTTCTGCAAAAGGTTTATCCACTGCGGCGTTGTAATGGATATCAAAAGCGCCCTTGTTTATATTATCATATGGGGCAGTGTTTAGGAGCTTGTTTCAAAGAAGTGCCGATGAAAGATTACAATGAACAAATCAAAAAGATAAAATCTTTTTTGAATGGAAATGTTGGCAGAATTAAGCAGACATTAACAAATAAAATGAAACAAGCCTCTACAAGTTTGGATTTTGAAAGAGCTGCTGAAATAAGAGATCAAATTCGGTACATTGAAATTACAGTCGAAAAGCAGCAAATTATTTCGAATGATAATACACCGCGCGATTTGTTCAATTTTTATATGGACAAAGGATGGATATCTATTCAAGTCTTCTTTATACGGCAGGCGAGACTGATAAAGCGAGAGAAAAGAATTTTCCCTTGTATTGATACTCCAGAGGCAGAATTAGAGTCATTTATTTTGCAATTTTATAATAGAAAAAATAACGTTATGCCTAAGGAGATTTTGGCCCCCGAAACTTTGAATAAGGATGTTCTAGCAGATATTTTGAATCGACCAGTTAGAACTCCATATCGAGGGCAGAAAAAGGAGCTCCTAAACCTTGCTGAGAAAAATGCACGTTTAATACTGGAAGAAAAATTCAGGTTACTTGAATTGGATGATCGAAAGACAACCGGTGCGATGGATGAAATAACAGAAGCTTTAGGGCTCCCTAATGGGCATCGGGTCGAAGCTTTTGATCATTCGCACATTCAGGGGGCAGACATTGTTTCTGCCATGGTTTGTTTTATAGATGGTCGTCCAGAGAAAAATGAGTATCGCAAGTATAAGCTGCGAACTGTTAAACATGCAGATGAGGCTGCAAGCACACGTGAGGTAATTAGAAGACGTTATACACGTCTGTTGAAAGAACATGCTCAGCTGCCAGATCTGATTTTGATGGATGGTGCTGAAATTCAAATTGAGGCTGCCAGGGATGTACTTGAAAATGAATTGGGTCAAAAGATACCTGTAGCAGGAATGGTCAAAAATGAACATCATAAAACTGCTGATCTGATGAATGATAAGTTTATGAAAGTTCAGCTTGATCCAAAAAGTGAAGGATTTTATTTGTTGCAAAGAATTCAGGATGAAGTCCATCGTTTTGTTATAACATTTCACCGCAAGACACACTCAAAAAATTCTTTGGCTTCAAGATTAGATCTGATTCCAGGGGTAGGACCGAAATCGCGCGTCAAATTGCTGCGCAAATTTGGATCGATGAAAAAAATTGAGACAGCTACTGTGAATGATATTCAGGAAGCAGGAATTTCAAAAAAAGTGGCACAAACTATCAAAATTAGTCTAAAAAAAAATAGTCATTAGCTGTGAAACACAGTTAATGACTATTTAATTCGTTGGGACGGACAGGTTCATAGTCGACATCCCAAGGCTCTACGTGGACATCTGTATCAAGAACACCATATTTGCGACGCAGCAAACTTTCAATTTTCTCAGTGATATGGTGACTTTCGCGAACGGACATCTGTGGATCAACCCAGATAATAATATCTACAAAAATATTCGCACCATACGAACGTCCTTGGATATTGTGAACCAATTCGACTCCAGAAATCTTGCTAACAGCATTTGTATATTTAGCAAGAAGATCATCATCAAAACCATCTGATAGTGAAAAAGCACTGTCGGAAAAAATGTTGTAAGCAGTCTTTAAAATGGTTAGGCCGATAAGCAAGGCGGCGACACCATCTAACCAAGGCATTTTAAAGTTTGCCCCGACGATCGTAATCGATGTTGCAAAACTGGTTAAAGCATCGTTCCGAGTATCCTTTGCGATTGCAAGCAGTGAGGCAGAGTTGATTTTTTTCGCCAAATAAGAATTGTGTAGATATACACCAAACATAACACAGCCACTAAACAATCCAACGAAAAGAGCGTAAATATCAGGAATTTCTTTCTGACCAAATACAATGTCGTTGACAGATGAATAGAGTACACTGAGAGCAACCAACAGCATGATAAAGGAAGTGATTAAAGTTGCCAATGTTTCAGCACGCCAGTGTCCGTATTGATGATTTTGATCAGGAGGCTGTTGAGCTAGACGCAAGCCAATCATAACTGCACATGACGAAAAAATATCTGTTACGTTTCCAGACCCATCAGCTAATAGGACTTCTGAGTGGCTTATTTGACCAATAGTGATCTTCAAAAATGATAGTGTAATATAAGCAATGAGGCTTATAATTACGCCCTTTTGAGCAATTTTTAAGTTTTGATAGCGCTGTTGCATAGTCAAAAGGCTCCTTAATAATATTTTGTATAGAAAATTAAAAAAACTTTTGCTGTTCAAACGAAAATGCGACACAAACTTTATTATAATATGTTTTGGTATCACATAATCGATTATAGAATAATTTTGGCTCAAAGCAAACACTAGTACATCATTTGTGAAAAAAATTAAAGTAAATTTGTGTTAATATGCAAATTTTGACCGAACACTTGAAAACTGTTATAGTTGTGCAAGGCAGTTTAGCATTAATTGCTGAAAAATAAAGAAGTTTAATTTTTAAAGTTAATGAGAATGAGAATGATAATTTTTTATCAAGTCCCCCATCTATAGAAAGGTGAGTTGTTTAATTGTTTGTAGATCAGGTAAAAATAAATGTTAAAGCCGGAGATGGTGGCGACGGAATGGTTGCTTTTAGAAGAGAAAAGTATGTTCCGAATGGCGGACCGGCCGGCGGTGATGGTGGAAAAGGCGGAAGTATTGTACTGAAGGTTGATGAAGGCCTGCATACTTTGATGGATTTTAGGTATCATCGTCACTTTAAAGCCAAGAGCGGCGGAAAAGGTATGATTAAAGGAATGTATGGAAGAGGTGCTGGAGATCTGTACGTTTCTGTACCTGAAGGAACAACGGTGACCGACGCTGAAACTGGGGAAGTCTTAGGTGACTTGCTACATAATGGCGATGAACTAGTAGTTGCTCGTGGCGGCCGTGGTGGGCGTGGCAACATTCATTTTGCAAACCCCCGAAATCCAGCACCTGAAATTGCAGAAAATGGTGAACCAGGAATTGAACGTGTTTTAAAACTTGAACTAAAAGTGTTGGCAGATGTTGGATTAGTTGGATTTCCATCTGTTGGTAAATCAACTTTGCTTGCCGCTGTGACTAGTGCTAAACCGAAAATTGCGGAATATCATTTTACGACCTTAGTCCCAAACTTGGGAATGGTACGATTAGAAGATGGGCGTGATTTTGTTATGGCTGATCTGCCGGGCTTGATCGAGGGAGCATCCCAAGGTGTAGGTTTGGGAATTCAATTTTTGCGTCATGTCGAACGGACAAGGGTCATTTTACACGTGATTGATATGAGTGGCACAGACGGCAGAGATCCATATAATGATTTCCTCAAGATAAGCGAGGAATTGCTTAATTATGACAATACTTTATTAGAAAGACCACAAATCATCGTTGCAAGTAAGATGGATTTACCAGACTCGCAGGATAAATTAAAAGAATTTAAAAAAGCAATGAAAAATGATCACACGCTAAAAGAAAATCCAGAAATAATTGAAATCTCATCTGTTACACATATCGGGCTGAAGAAACTACTTCTTAAAACAGCTGAGCTCCTTGATAAAACACCCACATTTCCAACACTTGCTGAACGCGAACAGCAGAAGCAAGAAGAGGTTGCTGAATATGTTTATTCAGAGAATAATGGAGAATCTTTCCAAATTACGCGTGATCCCGATGCAACGTGGGTACTAAGTGGCGAAAAAATTGAAAAGTTATTTAAAATGACAAATTTGGATCATGATGAAAGTGTTATGCGGTTTGCACGGCAGCTTCGAGGCATGGGCGTCGATGAAGCTTTGCGGCAGAAAGGTGCCAAGCAGGGTGACCTTGTAAGAATTAATAAGTTTACCTTTGAATTTGTTGAATAAGTACGATGGTATCCAAAATGTTTTTAAACTTTGAGGTTGATTAAGGGATGGACAGAAAATTTAAAAAACGCCGTTATATTGACGGTTTTGACGGTATTCGAACTTTAGCTGTGGTAGGGGTAATCTTATATCATTTGATGCCTTATAATATTCAAGGAGGCTATTTGGGAGTCCCTATTTTCTTTGTTTTGTCAGGTTATTTGATTACAGATTTATTAAATCAAGAAATGCAGCAGAATGGACGAATCGATATTTTAGCGTTTTATAAACGGCGAGTAAAGAGACTTTATCCAGGACTAGTGACAATGGTCTTGGTAACAGTTGCTTATATAACATTGTTTCAGCGGGAGTTACTGACCAATATTCGACAGATCATGATTACAAATTTTGTCTATGTTTATAATTGGTTTCAGGTTATTCACCGTGAGTCCTATTTTGACAGATTTGGTCCCCAGTCTCCATTCACACATTTATGGTCTCTTTCGATTGAAGGTCAGTTTTATTTGTTTTGGCCACTATTGTTAACGTTCTTATGGGTTGTTGTTCGAAGAAAACAGCCTATTTTTGACGTTATCTTTGTTGGTGCTTTTGTCTCAGCAATTTTAATGGCATTACTCTATAAGGAAGGTCAGGACCCCTCTAGAGTTTATTACGGAACAGATACGCGAATGTTTTCAATTTTGTTGGGTGCGGCACTATCGATTTTGTGGCCTAGCACATCTTTGAAGAAAAAATTGCCAAGTATTGCAAAACATACTCTGAATCTCGCAGGTATTATCTCGCTGATATTGATTGTATGGATGTTTTTTAACATGTCTGGCGAAAGCGGGTTGACATATCATGGAGGAATGTTTTTCTTCTCCTTGCTTTCAGTAATTTTAGTAGCAACCGTTGCTCATCCAGGCGCGAATATGAATGACCTAATGACCAACCGTTTCTTTTCTTGGTTAGGGAAGAGAAGTTACGGAATATATTTGTATCAATACCCGGTAATGGTTTTTTACGAAGCACGTGTTACCAATATTGCAGCTCATCCATGGATGCATGCATTATTTGAAATTATAATTATAGTAGCTGTTAGCCATTTTTCATACACCTATATTGAGCGACCATTGCAGCACTTTAATTATGCGTATACACGAGAAGCTTTATTGGAGTTCTTCAAAAAAAATTCACACTATGGCTGGAAGAGGTTTTGGGGTACGGGTGCATTGATAATTGTTTTTCTTGCATTGTTAGGTGTGATACAACAACCAGGCGCAAGAGCTGTGTCAGGCACTCAAAAGTTACAGAATACTCTTCAGAAGAATGAACAAAAAGTCGCGGAAAATAATAAAAAAGACAGCTTGAAAACAAACAAAAAAGCTCATGCGCAGAGTAAAGAAAGTTCTTCTCAAGCCCAGAAAAAGGTTGAGTACAAAGAGAGTGTCGGGAGTAAGGTCTCGACCAATGGCAGTTTAAGCGAAACAATGAAGAAAAAAGCACAATCTTTGAATATTACGGCGGTAGGGGACTCGGTGTTGGCTGATGGTTCTGTAAAATTGCAGGATATCTTTCCTCAGATGTACATTGATGCTAAAGTTGGTCGCCAAATGTCTGATGCAATTGCGGTACTTCAAGGATTAGCGAATAGCGGTAAATTAGCGGATTCAGTGCTGCTAAGTATTGGAACAAATGGTCCTTTTACACATGAGCAGCTGAAATCAATCATGGACATTGTCGGCAGCAGAAGAAAAGTTTATTGGATAAATACACATGTTCCGACACGTCGTTGGCAGGATCAAGTCAATGAGTCGCTGAGTTCAGCTTCAAAAGAATATCCTAATTTAAAAATTATTGATTGGTATACTTATAGCAAAGATCATGCAGATTGGTTTTATGATGATAATGTGCATCCAAATGAATACGGGTTAAACTATTACAGCACATATATTGCTAAAAGTATCCTGAAATAAGAGCAGTGTTCTAAGGAACATAAAGTGATACACATAATTTTTATTTGAAAGGGCTGAGCAATTCGTTAATAATTGCTGGCCTTTTCTATTTAATTAGACAAAAAAATTTTTATGAAAAAAGAATTTGTGTCTGGGTTAGTCTGTAACCAAAGACTAATGCTTTTTGACTGCCGCAAGAAACACTTATTTTTAAATGGTCATCTGGTAAGCTGGCAAGCGATTCTTTCAGATAACCAAGGGTTAAGGGTTTACCAGCTGTAGCTGAAACAAGAATAATGTCTTGAGCAGTTTTTTGAATTGAAATGATCGGGAGCATCTTGTTTTGTGACTCGAAAAATACTTGAAGATGATTTTTTAGATCTGCAAGTGAAAGTTTAAAATCCATCGTGCGCATTTATAAGACTCCTTGAGGGTTGTCTGCTACTGATTTATGATGATATTATAATATTCGGCAAGAAATCAAACAAGCTGATTGGAAATTTTGTTGAAGATTAGCGTATATTTTTGAATAGAGTATAATCTATGGTATGGATGAATCACAAAATAGGTTATGCTAATTTGGTAATTTAATTAAAAAATAGTCATTGTTTAGAGTTTAGATTAAATCATGACTAATGGATTGGAATAGGGTATGGAATTAGAATTTTTAGGAACAGGTGCTGGCTCTCCAGCAAAAACGCGTAATGTAACAGGAATTGCATTAAAATTACTCGAAGAAATCAATGAAGTTTGGCTTTTTGATGTTGGTGAAGGGACACAGCATCAGATTTTAAGGACCACGATTCGTCCACGCAAAATTAGTCGTATTTTTATCACACACTTGCATGGGGATCATATCTTTGGATTACCCGGTTTTTTGAGTAGCCGTTCCTTCCAAGGGGCTCAAAAAAATGAGTCATTAACAATATATGCTCCAAGAGGTGTACAAGATTTTGTGCAGACGGCTTTGCGGGTTTCACAAACTAAGTTGTCTTATAAAATAAACTATGTTGTTTTGGATCAAGAAAAAGTTATTTTTGATGATGAACGTTTTCGTGTAATTGCTAGACATTTAGACCATCGTATTGAGTGTTTTGGCTTTCGAATCGAGGAAAAGGATTACCCAGGAGAATTAATGGTTGCTCGTTTGCAAGCTGACCATGTTCCAGCTGGGCCCTTGTATGGACAATTAAAGGCAGGCAAAACTGTTACACTTGAAGATGGACGTATTATTAGAGGACAAGACTATTTAGGAGCCCCCAAAAAAGGACGAACTATTGCAATTTTAGGCGACACACGTCAAACTGGTAATATCGCATTATTGGCCCAAGATGCAAATGTTTTGGTGCATGAAAGTACTTTTGCGAAAGATGAGGCGCAGCTTGCTTATAGTTATTACCATTCTACATGCGTCCAAGCAGCTCAAATTGCAAGAAAATGTGATGTTAAAAAGCTTATTTTGACACATATATCTGCACGTTACGTTGGTCAGAAAGCACGTTTGCTTGAAAAAGATGCAAGAAAGATTTTTAAAAACACTAAATTAGCAAATGATTTTGATGTTTTTAAAATTCCCTTTTCAAAGAAATAGGAGGACAAAACCAAATGAAGAATTATAAGGATCTGAAAGACTTACGAAATCGGATTGCACTTGTGACAGGGGCTTCTTCAGGATTGGGCGAGCAAATTGCATACCAATTGGCTAAAAGAGGCGCTATTGTTGTGGTGTGCGCACGGCGAGTAGATCGCTTAGAAGTTGTTAGTCAAAGATGTCAGGAACTGTCAGGAAGGCTTTCAATGGCTTTGAAACTCGATATTGCACAGCCAAATCAGATCGAACAGGTCGTTAAACGAGTTGAAAGCGAGTTAGGACCAATAGATGTCTTGGTTAATGATGCAGGATTTGGTTTAATGGAAAATGCACTTGACTTTGATATGGATGTTGCCGAGAAAATGTTCAGAGTAAATGTTTTGGGCTTGATGTATATGACTAAGTATACTGCGCTGAAAATGGCGGGCCGAAAGAGAGGTGCAATTGTTAATGTTGCTTCTGTTGCTGGTAAAATAGCGACTCCTAAGTCAGCGGTTTATTCTGCTACAAAAGCAGCAGTTTTAGGATACTCAAATGCTTTGCGTTTAGAACTAAGAGCATTAGGGATAAGTGTTTTAACAGTTAATCCAGGACCTATCAAGACAGATTTCTTTAATATAGCTGATAAAAGTGGACATTATCTTGAAAACGTCGGCTTGTTTGTCTTGGATCCTGAAGAGACGGCAGAAAAAGTTGTGAAGACGATCGGGACATCACGTCGAGAATTAAATTTACCTTACGTGTTTCAAGTTATGCATCATTTCTATCAATTATGTCCTTGGATGGGAGATTACTTAGCAGAAAATTTATTTAATAAAAAATAAATTTAAAATAGAGGGGGAGTTCAATATGAAAAATCAAGGACGTCTTTTGACTGCCTTAGTGGTTGCTTTATTAATCGTTATTTTTGCTTTGCTCAATACACAATCAATTGAAATTAGTTTTGGCTTTTGGAAATTTAGTTTACCTCTAGTCTTAGTCCTCATTGTATCGGTTCTACTGGGTGTTCTTATAACAGTTTTAATGTCAACAGTAACAACTTTGCGTTTGAAGTCCGAGCTTAAAGAGAGCCGCAGAAAAAATGCCGAAATAAAAAATAATGAAAAAAAACGCTATGAAGAAGAACTAGCGAAAGTTACCGCAGAATATCAGCGTAAAATGAATGAACGTAGTACAAAAAAAACACAAACGGATTAGTCAGGCAGTAAGTAGGAGTTGATTTTTTGTTTGAGGCACAGTATGCTTGGAGATTTTCATCAACTGATTTTGGAGATGACGTAAAAGAAATATCTGAGAAAATGAATTTGAACCCTTTAGTTGTTCAGCTTTTAACGTCCGAGGGTTTTAAGAGCGCAGATCAGATAAAACACTTTTTAAGTCCAGATGTTACAGATCTAAATGATCCTTTTCTAATGCACGACATGCAAAAGGCCGTTGAAAGAATTCAAAAAGCTATCGTACATGGACAGCAGATTGTTGTCTATGGGGATTATGATGCGGATGGCATTACAAGCACAACATTGATTTATGAGGCATTGGAGCAGCTTGGGGCAAAGGTAAAATATTACATTCCCGATCGTTTTAAGGATGGTTATGGCCCAAACAAAAGTGTTTATAAGCAGCTGATTAAAGATGGAACGGAATTGATTTTAACTGTTGACAATGGAGTTTCAGGGTTTGACGCAGTCCAATACGCGAACACTCACAACGTTGATGTTATCATCACTGATCATCATGAATTACCACAGAAGTTACCGGAAGCCTATGCAATTGTTCATCCTAGGTATCCTGGTCAGAACTATCCTTTTGGACAGCTAGCTGGTGTCGGGGTCGCTTTTAAATTAGCATGTGCTTTACTTGATGAGCTTCCTTCTGAAATGTTAGATTTAGTTGCAATTGGCACAGTTGCCGATTTAGTGCCCCTAGTTGCGGAGAATAGGGCACTGGTCACATTTGGCTTGAATATGTTGCAGAATACTCAGCGTCCAGGACTTGAAGCGCTATTTAAAGTAGCGGGTTTGACGCAGTCAATGATAAATGAAGAAAATATTGGTTTTGCGATAGCCCCGCGCCTCAATTCATTAGGGCGTTTAAAAACAGCATCGCTTGGGGTTAAGTTGTTAACAACTTTGGATAATAAAATTGCACAAGAAATAGCACAAGAAGTCCAACAGTTGAATCAGAAACGTCAGCGGTTGGTTGAAATGACAACAATTGAAGCTCTTGACATATTAGAAAAACAAGATAAGCATCTTGTTAATGTCGTTTGTAAAAGAGATTGGCATGAAGGAATTCTAGGAATTGTAGCTAGCCATTTAGTTCAGAAAACTGGGAGACCCTCAATTGTTTTAAGTGCTTCTGCGAAAGAAGCCAAGGGATCAGGCAGATCCGTTGAAAAATTTCAGATGTTTAAAGCTTTAGACAATCATAAAGAACTAATGCAAAACTTTGGCGGACATCATATGGCTTGCGGGCTAACTATTTCATTGGATAAGCTTGATGAGTTTCAGAATGCTCTTGATCAAGAAGCCCAGAAGCAAGACTTAGATAAAGTTGAAAAACCAAGCCTGCAGATAGCAGCAGAGTTATCATTCAATGATATTGATGAAAAGTTGATCAATGATTTAAAATTATTGGCACCTTATGGTAATGGAAATTCTAAACCAATCTTTGCTTTCACTGATTATAAAATTTATGAAGCAAAGCTAATAGGGAAAAAAAGAGATCATTTAAAACTTTCAATCGGTCAGAAGGACAAGAAGATAGATGCACTTGCTTTCTCGGTGGGTGAGAAGGGAAAAGCAATTGTTTCTGACAGCACTCCTTTGAAGTTTGTGGGTCAGTTGAGCCAGAATGTGTGGAATGGAAGAGTCAAGCCACAAATTTTAATATCTGACTTTGCATATCATGGTCAAGCTTTTTCGTTGATTGACAAACGAACAAAGAAATTGCAAAAAACGATGTTTACAAATAACGGCACTTATGTTTTTTTTAACGAGAAATTATATCATCAATTGCAAGATTATCTCCCTGTATCAGCAAGAACGCTGATCGGTGAAAATTGTGCAATGGATAAGTTTGAAACAACAAATTTAATTTTGGTTGATTGTCCGCCTTCACTTAGTTTGCTTGCAGCTTTGTTAGAAAAAGTTTCAGTAACGAAAATAACAATGATTTTTTATCCATACCAGTCTGCTTACTTAGAGGGTATGCCAACAAGACACGATTTTGCAAAAGTTTATCGTTTTGTTATGTCACATCAGAAAATCGATATAAAGAAAAAATTACCACAATTAGCGACGTATTTGAAGTTAAAAAAGGATCTGTTGATTTTCATGTTACAGGTGTTTTTTGAAGTTGGATTTGTTAAAATGGATAATGGATTAATGACGGGATATATCACAGATCAAGTTATTGATTTAAAAGAAGCACCCACCTATCACTCTAGGCAACAATTGATTGAGGCCGAAAGTGTACTACTGACAAGTAGAACTGAGGAGTTGAAAAGATGGGTTCTTCAGCATATGACAGTTGAAAACTAAAGGAGCGTTCTTAATGGCATTAGATTTGACAAAATATGTGTCCAGTATACCGGACTATCCAGAAAAAGGGATTATTTTCCGGGATATCTCCCCTTTGATGGCTAATGGTGAAGCTTATAAGCAAGCAACAGCGCAAATTGTACAGTTTGCACGTGATAAGGGCGTTCAAATGATTGTAGGGCCTGAGGCACGTGGATTCATTGTGGGCTGTCCAGTGGCCTATGAACTTGGTGTAGGTTTTGCTCCGGCACGTAAAAAGGGGAAGTTGCCTCGTGAAACAGTAAAAGCAACTTACACTTTAGAATATGGAACAGCAGAACTTTATATGCATAAAGATGCTGTTAAACCAGGGCAGCATGTTTTGGTAACTGATGATTTGCTAGCTACAGGTGGCACAATTGGAGCTACTATTGATTTGGTTGAACAATTGGGCGGAATTGTTGTTGGATGTGCATTTATAATTGAATTGGATGCGCTAAAAGGACACGAAAAAATAAAAGATTATGATGTGTTGACCTTAATGCATTATTAAATCGGGCAGTCCAAAAAAGAAGGTCAAAACAAATTTCTTTGTTTTGACCTTCTTTATTGTATTTATCAATTTTTGAAAAAAGAATATTATAAAAAAAGCTATGGATTTAAATTAAGGAGTTGATAGCGATGATAAAACAAAATTTTGCAATTATTGGTCTAGGCAGATTTGGCGGAAGTATTTGTGAAACTTTGGCATCTGCAGGAGCAGAAGTTTTAGTGATCGATAAAGACGAAACGCGAATTAACGACTACAAGAATATTGCAACACAAGCTGTTATTGCTGATGCTCAAGATGAGAATACACTAAAAGAGTTAGGGATCCGTAATTTTGATCATGTTGTGATTGCGATTGGGGAAGACATCCAAGCTAGCATTTTAGTAACATTGATGGTAAAGGAACTTGGTGTGAAGTATGTTACAGCCAAAGCTCAGAATGAATATCATGCACGTGTTTTGACTAAATTAGGAGTTGATAAAGTTGTCCATCCTGAGCGAGACATGGGCGTTCGTATTGGTCGAAACTTGATTTCAAAGAACATGTTAGATTACCTAGATCTTTCTTCTGATATTAAAGTTGCTGAAATTCGTGTGACGAGTCGAAAATTTGCAGATAAATCACTTGAGTCGCTTAATTTCCGCAGTAAATACTCATTAAATGTAATTGCCATCCGACGCGAAAAAAAGGTTGAAATAGCACCTCAAGCTTCGATGGCACTTGAATTAGGTGATAGTTTGCTTGTTGTTGGCCGAAAAAAAGATGTTGAAAATTTTGATAAATTGATGGAGCAATGAGTAATAAAAATAGGAGCAGCCCCCAAACGTGATTTGGGCTCAGCTCCTATTTTTTTAAGTATTTGTACAACATGTTTTGGTAGTTGGGTAATTTTTCTAAACAAACATTACGTTCCAAAAATATTTATGGTTCAATGTGGATTACCGACGTTTGGAAATTCTTTTTTTAAGCTTTAAACAGGATGGCAAAAGGATTAGGACCAGAGTCAGCAAAGTTATCAATAGTCCAGTGCCGAAATAAGGTGGCCAGTAACTTAATTGTATTTTATTCTTTCCCTGCGGAAGATCAAAGCCGAGAAAGGTACCTTGAACTTTATACGTCTGAACCTTTTTACCATTTAATTTAACATGCCACCCTTTGCTGTAAGGAATTGTTGATGCGAAAATTTGATTGTGACCGGAGACCTTCACTTCTCCTGAAAGGGAACGTTGAGATGCATGGTTGAGCTTCACCTGCTGTTTTTTGATCTGAGTCAGTTGTTGTTTGACCAATCTGTTGTTTAAACGATACAGAACAAAATTATTAAGCCAAAGTGAAGGCTTCTTGAATTTGGCAGTTAAAATAATTTCGTTGTTTTTTGAATGATTGGCAATATTTACGATGACAGTGTGCCGGAAAGTTCCATATTGTTTAAGTGGTTCATTATTAAGAAAGAGAGTGACATTGTCTGAATCCAAGGAAGAACCAAGCGTCAAATAATATGAATCATTAGTCTTAGGTGTAAATTTGAAAACAACTTGTGCATCTTTTGAAAGATCATTTCTACGTAATGTAGCATCAGTGAGATTTACTTGCTGATTTACATTCTGAAAAACAACCTCGTTAAAATCAACAGCATTGAAATATTTTACATTTGTGGATGTATTAGTGATATCTGATAGCCATTGAGTTTGATAATTGATAGGATTATCATAGAATTCTTTCAATGTCTTCAATTTCTTATTAGCAACATATCCTAAGCTGATAGCATTAGGGTTGCGATAAATTTTGGTCAGATTATTGGTTGAAACAGGTGTATAAGTTTTCAAATCAGGTTTTTCTGTTAGTGAAGTAAGTGGCTGTTTACCAGAGACTTCGCTTTCATCTTTAGCAGATATAAAATATTTCATATTTAAAAGAGCATCAGAAATAATGGTTCCATTGGAGTATGTAACGTAGTTATCTCCATCAGGGCTGCCTAACATACCATAGAAATCAGGGATTGACTTTTCAAGAGCTGAACTAAAGTAAGATCCGCTATTCAAACCATTTGCTAGGCCATCATTTTTGGTGCGACTATATACTTGGCCTGTGCGATATAATGATTGATCTCGTGTGCTCAGTGTTTTACTGTTTTTACTTAAAGATGAAGCAGGCTGACTATATTCTGACTGAGTTAAATAACTGAGATTATTTAATGAATAAACAGCATTTGCACTGACTTCGATCACTGAAAGAAACAAAAGGAGATAAGGAATTAACTTAGAATATTTGGTATTTGGATGAGCAAAAGCACCTAAAACAATTAGTGTCAGCGCAGCAAATAGGGCTGTAAAAGAAAGATTCTCCTTTGAGATATAGCTGAATTTCTTGATATTGTCTAAAACATACCAGATTATTCCAGCATAAATAAAAGCTGCAAGTCCAATTTTCCAAGTTTGAGGAAGTTCCATCTTTTTAAAAGATCTTGCGGCGAGATAGATCATCCAGAAGCTAACAATGAAAGAAAATCGATAAGGATACCAGACCGGAAACTGGAAACCATGCCAGAGCAGATCAAGTGGCTCGAAGCATAAGGACAAAAATAAAAATGCTGTTATAACGAAAGCTACAAAACGTTCCTTAAGTTTAAATCTATTATTTATAAAATATGTCAGAAAACCAATCAATGCTAGTGATCCAACAAAAAGATTAGGATAGCCTGAGGGCATTTGTTCGAAGTTGAATGAACCAATAATAAATTTCGAGAGCATTTTTAATGGCTGATATTCAAATTTGAAACTAATTGATTCTTGGGTGTACTGCCCTTTGCTGTCCAGCAGGGAAAAAAAGGTTGGTATCAAGATAACTGCAGCAAGACAGATTGCAGATAATGAATGTAGTATAAAGAGCCACAGATGGGTAAAAAAAGTTTTTGCATTTTGATAACTGACAGTTTCATGCCAGCAAAAGAAAAGCAACAAAAACAAGCAAATCATATAACCCATATAATAATTATCGATCAACATCAGACCAAGCATTAGAATATAAGCGATGCTCTTTCCCTTCACAGTAAGCTGTATTAAACAATAAATAATAAGCGGGAGAAAGATTGCTGCATCTAACCAGAGGAGATTGAGCTGATTTGCGATGAACCAGCCCATGAGAGCATAGCTAGTTGAGAAAAGTGGCAAAGCAGCTCCCTGTTGCATTTTTGTTTTTTTCAAAAGGAATGCAAAAGATAATCCCGCACATCCATATTTAGCAAGTGTTATAAACATGATGCCAGCAGTAAGGGTTTTGCCAGGAAAGAAAAGAAGAAGCAAGTTAAAGGGACTCATCAAGTAATAGGCCCACTCACCCAACATGCCACCCCCAAGAGCTTTGGAGAAAGAATAAAAGAAGTTGCTGGGATCATGCAGAAGTGTTCTTCGGAAAAACGCAAAAAAATCGATATACTGCTGGCCCAGATCAACCGTGAGTAGGCTGCTTTTTCCAAAAGGATACATTTGACGAAAAATAAAATATCCCAACATGATAATAACGGGCAAAAAGAAGCTGCATATTAAAGCACGATTCTTTTTCAAAAAACTATCAGATTTTGTTCTCATAAATATAGCTCCTAATAAAAATTATTTTATCTTATACACCTAACTTTAATATAGATTGTATGTAAAGTTTAGCACAAGCACATAAGTTTTATTAAATTTTACATGATTAAACCTTCAATTTATAATCGTTTATGGTAGGATATAACTTGAGCTGTTAAGGGCTGACTCTCTTGTTCAAAGTTATTTAGTACATTCTAACTAAATATACATAAGTTAGGATTTGTTAATGAATTCATAGTCACAGTAAGGGGTACGAACGGTGAAGTTTTTAAAGAAAACAACTAGAAAAAATAAACAAGGTAAATCGCAAATTCCATTTCGTTTAAATTTTCTTTTTTTTGTGGTCTTCCTTCTTTTTGCTGCATTGATTGCACAATTGGCGTATTTGCAGATTATTAATGGAACAAAGTTTGAATCAGAGGTAAGCAGTACTGATACACAGACTGAGACTAAAAACGTGCAACGGGGCATGATTTATGATTCTACTGGTAAAGCGCTGGTTGCCAATAATGCATCTCGAGCAATTACTTATACCAAGCCATTAAGTGTGACCTCACTGCAAATGTATAATATTGCGAATGATTTGGTAAAATATACCAGTATTGATACCAACACTTTAACGGCTTCCAACAAGGCAGACTACTATCTTGTAGTTCCACAACATCTAAAAGATGTTGAGAAAAGGATTGCTGGGTATAAAAAATTGAGTGATAGTGAACTTTATAGTGCTTCAGTTGCTTATGTCAAGAAAAATAAACTGACAGAGAACATGAGTTTAAAACAGAAAGAAGCAGCCGTTGTATATTCGAAGATGAGTGGAGCATATTCTTTGTCAACGGTCTATATCAAATATAGTGGAGTTACAGATACTGAGATGTCGCGAGTCGGAGAAAACCTTGCATCAATGCCTGGGATTAAGGTTGGGACTAGCTGGTCGCGTAGCTATCCGAATGGAGAATCGGTTAAAAGTGTTATTGGGACAGTTACTAGTGAAAAACAAGGACTGCCAAGTGACCAGATTAATAGCTTGCTTGCACAAGGTTATTCACGCGATGACAGCGTAGGATCGAGTTATATTGAATCTCAATACGAGAATGTCTTAAAGGGAACTAAATCAGTTACGACTCTTGAAACTCAAAATAACAAAATAACACGTGAAATTAAAACTTATGGCGGTAAAAAAGGTGACAATGTAGTGTTAACTATTAATGCTGCATTCCAGCAGAAGGTTCAAGATATAATGAAAAGTGCTGTCGAAAGTGTTGGCAGTGCAAATCCATACCTGCCAGGAGCCTATGCGGTAGTAATGAATCCGAATACTGGAGGAATATATGCATTGGCCGGGGTAAGTCGCAATCTGGAAACTGGGAAAGTTTCCGAGAATGCGCTTGGCGCAATCAATCAATCATTTGTTATGGGTTCTGTTGTCAAAGGTGCTACGGTCATGGGTGGTTTGATGTCAGGCGTTATCTCTCCGGAAGATAGTACATTAGTTGATGAACCTATTAAATTGCAAGGAACCGCTACAAAATCTTCTTGGTTCAATAGTTCAGGTTCAAATAACATGTCTTTGACCGCTTCAAATGCGTTGATGGTTTCTTCTAACTCGTATATGATGCAATTGGCGATGAAAGAAGGGGGCTTCAAGTACAGCTCTGGTTCAGCTTTAAGCATGTCGACCTCGATTTTCAGCAAACTGCGTGGTTTCTTTAATCAGTTTGGTTTGGGTGTGAAAACGGGAATTGATATTCCAGGTGAATCGACGGGATATGAGGGCCCATCGACTCAGTCTAATATAGGTAAGGCACTTGACCTTTCTTTTGGGAACTATGATTCTTACACGACTATTCAGCTTGCACAATATATCTCAACAATTGCTAATGGTGGTTACAGACTTCAACCTCATGTACTTCAATCTATCCACGGGACGAATAAAGATGGGACATTGGGGCAAACTAAGGCTGAATTTTCACCCAATGTATTAAACGTTGTCAGTGCCAGTCAAAACCAATGGGGTGTTGTTAAGACAGGACTATGGCGCGTAGTTCATGGTTCTAGCACTTACAGAACTGGTGGAACGCTGTCAGGTGTAAAACCTGCAGTTGCCGCCAAAACAGGTACAGCTCAAACTTATCATGGAGAAACACCAACGGAAACATTAAGTGCAGTTTCTTATGCACCTACTAAGAACCCACAGGTTGCAGTTGCTTTAGTTTTTCCTGGGATGGCAGATAGTACTACTAGTCATATTAATACACAAACGGTATCATCGATTTATTCTGCATTTTGGAAATATGTTCAATCAAGCGATGGGTTGGATTAAGATAACTTGAATGGACTGTCAAGTCTTTTTCCTTAACAAATTCTAAAAAGGTCTAGCATCGCGTACAAAAAAATGATATGATATTACCGTTAAAGGCTTAAAAGCTTTATTGAATGAGTGTAGTTTGGAGGTTTGAGAAAATGCGTGTACACATTACATTAGAATGTACTGAATGTCATGAACGGACATATCTATCAAGCAAGAATAAGCGTAACAATCCAGATCGCTTAGAACTCAAGAAGTTCTGTCCTCGTGATAACAAAGTAACATTGCATCGTGAAACAAAGTAGCAACAGGATTTTTCTCCTGTTGTTTTTTGTTATAGATAAGGGAGTTTTAACCGAGTGGAAACTAAAGAAGCAATTAGACATGCACAATTAAATAAGATCTCAAAAAATAATAAAACATGGACAAATTCAATAAATGAAATAAAGTTATATGAGTCGCTTTTTGCAGATTCGATATGGAAAACGGCTCAAGTTGTTGGTGTGACACTCAGTTCAGATAATGAGATTGATACAAAGCCAATTATTTTACAAGCAAGGTTACAGTCTAAGAAAGTGTGTGTGCCACGTACACGCGATCAGTATCAGATGGACTTTTTCAAGTTGGAGAGTAGAACTGTTATCAGAAAAAATGATTTTGGAATCTATGAACCACGGGAAAATATTAACCTGATTCAAAAAAAAGAAATTGATTTAATGATCGTTCCCGGCATAGCTTTTTCTCTTATGGGTGACAGAGTAGGGTTTGGCGGCGGCTACTACGATCGCTATTTATCAGATTTTAAGGGAACAACGGTTTCTCTAGCAGATCCTCTGAGATTATATGAGGACCGAACATGGAGACTGGAGAAGACTGACCAACAAATAGATAAAATCGTGACAGTAGAAAGGTGAGATTGGATGGGTTCTTGGACACACAAACCATATATTACGTATGGTTTAATTGTTATTAATGTAATCGTTTTTTTACTAATGACTCTTTTGGGTGGGAGCGAGAATATCTCTGTTCTAGTAGCCTTTGGAGCTAAAGTAAACAATCTGATTCTTGAAGGACAGTGGTGGCGCTTTATTACACCAATGTTTATCCATATTGGTTTCGAGCATATTTTGCTTAATATGATAACCCTATATTTTATTGGTACTCAAATCGAAAATTTTTTTGGTAGTGGACGCTTTTTGACAATCTACTTAATTAGTGGGATAGGTGGAAACATTGCAAGTTTTACCTTCAATCCAACAGCACTTTCTGCTGGCGCAAGCACTGCTCTATTTGGACTTTTTGGAGCATTTTTAATGTTAGGTGAATCTTTTAGGGAAAACCCATATATTCGGGCGATGTCAAGACAATTTCTCCTACTCGTGATTTTGAATGTTATTTTTGGATTTTCTGGTAATGTTGATTTAGCTGGACATCTTGGGGGTCTTTGTGCAGGCTTTTTAGCAGCATATATTGTAGGAGTGCCCATGATCGGTAAAATACCCGCAGTAAAGCGAATTGTGAGTTTATTGACAATTATTTTTGTCAGCGGCTTATTATTAACGATGGGTTTTAAATTGTAGAAATATCCATTATAATTGATGGGAGATGTTTCCATGAAAGAACTTTATGATGTACAGCAATTGCTAAAAAAATTTGGAGTGTTTGTCTATGTTGGGAAACGTTTGTGGGATATAGAATTAATGGCGCTTGAGCTAGATCATTTGCACAAGGCAGGTGTGATTGATAATCAAACGTTTATAGCGGCTAAGCTGGTTCTATCGCGTGAACATAGGTTTGAAGAGAAAAAAGAACGAAATCGCAAATGACGACGGAGGGATATTATATTATGGAAAAAAAAATAATTGGTGTTGATCTTGGTGGAACAACGATTAAGTTTGCTATCTTAACTAAAGAAGGAGAAATTCAGCAAAAATGGAGTATTGAAACTAATATTCTAGATGAAGGGGCACACATCGTGCCTGATATTGTAACTTCAATCAAGCATCACTTGAGGTTGTACAAAATGGAGCCTAAACAGTTTATCGGTATTGGAATGGGTTCACCTGGTACAGTGGACCGTAAAAAAGGAACGGTTACAGGAGCATATAATTTAAATTGGAAGAGTGTCCAAGAATTAAAGAAAGTGATCGAACAGGAAACAGGGATCAAATTTACAATTGACAATGATGCAAATGTGGCAGCTTTAGGTGAGCGCTGGAAAGGTGCCGGTGAAAATGATGCTGACGTTGCCTTCATCACCTTGGGAACTGGGGTTGGTGGTGGAATTGTTTCAAATGGAACCTTAGTTCACGGAGATGGGGCTGCTGGGGAAGTCGGACATATGAACGTTGAACCAAACGGATATTTATGTACTTGTGGAAACCGTGGTTGTCTTGAAACATATGCTTCCGCTACGGGAGTTGTCAGGGTTGCACGTGATATGGCTGAGGAGTTTGCAGGCAACTCGCAATTGAAGAAACAATTAGATGACGGTCAGGAAATTACCGCAAAAATTGTCTTTGATTTGGCAAAAAAAAGTGACATCTTAGCTAAAATGGTTATTGAAAGAGTATGCCATTATTTAGGAGTGGCATGTGCTAACATCGGCAATTTACTGAATCCTTCCTTTATCGTTATTGGCGGTGGTGTTTCAGCAGCTGGAGATTTTTTATTGAACAACGTAGAAAGTAACTTTAGAAAGTATGCATTTCCATCAGTTCGTGAAACAACGCAATTGCGTTTAGCCCAACTTGGAAATGAGGCAGGGGTAGTTGGCGCTGCTTCGTTGGCACTATCTTTGGAATAGTGTTTTTGTGAGAAGTGTTATTAAACAACAGAGTTGATTATTTTATTTGAGAGGAAGATATAGACGATGATTTTACAAAAAATATCGGTTTGGGGAATTATCGATGTTGTATTATTAGTGATCTTGCTAGCTATCGTTGGCAATCAGCTGTATTTATGGCAGAAAGGCCGACGGGTTGCTAAAATAGTTGAGAATGATGAGTTCCAGAAAGGAATGCATCGGGGGCAATTAATTGATTTGCGCGAAAAGGACAGTTTCAATGCTGGTCATATTATGGGGGCCAGAAATGTTCCGTTTGGTCAGTTTCGGGTCATGAAAAATTCTATTCGGAAAGACATGCCCGTTTATTTATATGACCAAGGTAAATCTTTAAGCACAAGGATAGCGATTAAATTACATAAGGATGGCTACAAGGATATTTATATTTTGAAGTCAGGTTTTGAGCGCTGGAATGGTCGCGTTAAAAAAAGTAAGTAATTTAATTTGAAAAAAATGCGAGTTATTTGCAATGGCAAATAGTTCGCATTTTTGTTCGATACTAGATAATTTAGAGAAACGACCTTTAATATTGGTGTGCTGAATGACGCTTGCGAATTGCACGACGGCGGTGTTCATCGATCATAGCTTCTTTTTCTTCAACAGGATCGACAACAGTTTTTTTAAAAGCATAGAAACAACCTGCTGTGACACCAACAGTAGCTGCAACACCGACAAAAATTCCTTTAGCAAAGTTTTTCATAAGTTAACCTCCTCAACCTAAGACTACACTGCACATTATGAATGATTTGAAGACAAATATCCAGTTTTATGTACTAAATTAAATACTCTAAAAAAAATAAATCTATAAAGGAGCTTGATACAGTGGGAAAAAGAATACTTCTTATCGTAGGTCCGACAGCAGTCGGAAAAACAGCTCTTTCGATTGATGTGGCGAAGAAATTCTCTGGTAGTATTATCTCAGGTGATTCAATGCAGGTTTATCGTCAGTTGGACGTTGGTACTGCAAAAATTAAAAAAGATGAAATGAAGAATATCAAGCATTATATGATTGATATTAGAAATATCGAGGAACGTTTTTCTGTTGCTGATTTTGTGAAAGAATGTCGAAAAAAGATCAAGGAAATTCAAGATGCTGATCGTCTTCCAATAATTGTAGGAGGGACAGGCTTTTATTTGCAGGCACTGCTGGATAATTTTCACTTGGGAGATGACTCCTACGATGGAACACTAACGTTGCGTTCTAAATGGCATAACTATGCACATAAATATGGTAAAAAGGAACTTTGGGAGAAATTAGACAAAATTGACCCGGAAGCGGCGGCTAAAATCCCTCCAAATAATGAAAGAAGAGTGGTGCGGGCTTTAGAAGTATTTGAAAAAACAGGTAAATTATTTTCAAAGCAAGCTGATCAAGCAAACACTGAGTTTAGTCCTTTGATCATAGGTTTGAGAACGGAGAGAAAACTGTTGTATGAAAGAATAAATGCTCGTGTTGATTTAATGCTAAGTGCTGGGCTAGTTGAGGAAGCACGTTGGATATATGATAAAGGAGGAGAACAGCTTCCTGCTGGCCGGGGTATAGGCTACAAAGAGCTTTATCCTTAT
Organism: Liquorilactobacillus aquaticus DSM 21051; assembly: GCF_001436755.1. Taxonomy (GTDB): domain Bacteria; phylum Bacillota; class Bacilli; order Lactobacillales; family Lactobacillaceae; genus Liquorilactobacillus; species Liquorilactobacillus aquaticus. The sequence goes on along the minus strand of NZ_AYZD01000015.1, from coordinate 330,012 downwards.
TTTGATGGAAAAGTAGAGTTAGAAGAGGCAGTTGAAGAAATCAAGAAAAATTCAAGACATTATGCTAAACGTCAGTTAACGTGGTTTAGAAATAAAATGGACGTGAATTGGTTTGATGTTTTAAATGACGAGAGAGCTAGTCAAAAAATAGATAAAAAAATTGATAAATGGATAAATAAGGAGTAATTACTAATGACATTTTCTTGGAAAGAGAAGTTACCAGAAGAATTACGGCAGAAAGTCGTGGCTGTTGAAAAACAAATTTCGTCAAAGTTGAATGAAATAGATGAACAGGTTGGATATAATCAGATGCGTGTTTTGGAATGTTTTAGAAAACACCGTGTTGCTGAAGAAGATTTTGCTGGTTCTACAGGATATGGATATGATGATTTAGGACGCGACAAACTGGATGCTATTTATGCGGATTATTTTCATACCGATGATGCGATTGTTCGGCCACAATTGATTTCGGGAACGCATGCGATAACAACAAGTTTGTTTGGTGTTTTACGGCCAGGAGATACACTTTTTTATCTAACTGGAATGCCATACGATACAATTCAGCAGGTGATAGGTGTTGTTGGAAATGAGTCGGGAAATATGAAAGACTACAAGATAGATTTTGATTATTCTCCATTGCTTAACAATGGAGAAGTTGATTTTGAGGCAGCAAGGAAAAAGCTAAGCAAAAACAAAAAAATAAAGGTTGTTGCAATTCAAAGATCACGTGGCTATGCACTTCGGAAAAGCTTTACTGTTGCGAAAATAAAAAAAATGATTTCCTTTATTCGTGAAATACTGCCTAATGTAATTGTCTTTATTGATAATTGCTATGGTGAGTTTTCGGAAATGCAAGAACCAACAGAATTTGGTGCTGATTTGATGGCAGGCTCTCTTTACAAGAATGCGGGAGCAGGGATAGCTAAAACAGGTGCGTATATCGTTGGAAAAAAAGAATTAATAAAGCAGGTAGGCAATCGGCTTAATGTTCCAGGTGCTGGTAAGAATGAAGGCGCAACAATTGGGCATATCCGCGACATGTATCATGGCTTTTTTGTTGCTCCCAGTGTAACAGGTGACGCAATAAAGGGAGCTATTTTTACAAGTGCCTTGTTAGAAAAGATGGGATTAACTGTTTCGCCTAAATGGAACGAACCAAGAACTGACTTAGTCCAGACAGTTAATTTAGGGACACCACAGGCTATGATTGATTTTTGTAGTGCCATTCAGCATTATTCACCAGTAAACTCATTTGTAGATCCTGTTCCTAGCGAGATGGATGGCTACGAAGACAAAGAAATAATGGCATCTGGCAGTTTTACGGAGGGTTCAACGATTGAATTGTCCTCTGACGGCCCAATGCGCTCACCATATACTTTGTATATCCAAGGTGGACTTACTTATGCGCATGTAAAGATAGCGATTAGTAACGCTGTGGAAGAGACTTTTTTTTAAAAGAAAATCATGTAAGAAAAAGTAACATTGAATGTTGACAATCAATTTGTGACTTGCTATGATAGGGTCGTAGCTCAGAGGAGGGTTGTTATGAAAGAAAAGGAACTCAGACGCTCACTTGCTGTCTTGCCTATTGGAACTGTTATGAAGCTAACAAATCTTTCGGCCAGACAGATTAGATATTATGAAGAGCAGCAGTTGGTAACACCTAAAAGGAATGAAGGAAATCGACGAATGTATTCTTTGAATGATATTGATCGGTTGCTGGAAATTAGAGACTTCCTTGACGAGGGTATCAACATGGCAGGTATCAAACATATTTATGATGACGAAGCACGGAAGAAAGCTCAAAAGAAAGCACAGTTGGAAAAACCGTTAACTGATACTGATGTTCGCAAAATATTGCGGGATGAATTCATGTCTGTCAGTGGTTTGGCACGAGATGATGAGTTTTCTTTCAAACATAACAAGAACTTCTAAATTCCAGATAAGGAGTGATTCACAATGGTAAAACCTAGTTATACAAAGGATGACATTCGAAAAATCGCGAAAGATGAAAATGTTAAGTTTTTGCGCCTGATGTTTACAGATTTGTACGGTGTTATTAAAAATGTTGAGGTTCCGATCAGTCAATTAGACAAGCTTCTAGATAACAAGTTGATGTTCGATGGTTCATCAATAGATGGTTTTGTCCGTATTGAAGAAAGTGACATGTGGTTGTATCCAGATCTCTCAACATGGATGATTTTTCCTTGGGGAAATGAGCATGGTAAAGTTGCTCGTATCATTTGTGAGGTTTATAACGCAGACCGCACACCTTTCGTTGGCGATCCCCGCAACAATTTAATTCGCGTTCTTTCCGAAATGAGAAAATTAGGTTTTACCGAATTTAACATCGGGCCTGAGCCAGAATTTTTCTTGTTTAAGCTCGATCCTCAAACTGGGAAACCAACAACGGATTTGAATGATAAGGGAAGTTATTTTGATTTAGCACCAGTTGATCTTGGCGAGAACTGTCGTCGTGATATTGTGCTTGAACTTGAAAATATGGGCTTTGATGTTGAGGCATCTCATCATGAAGTAGCACCGGGCCAGCATGAAATTGACTTTAAGTATGCGGATGCACTTCATGCTTGTGATAATATTCAAACATTTAAATTGGTTGTTAAAACGGTCGCAAGGAAACATGGCTTACATGCGACATTCATGCCTAAGCCATTGGATCGAATCAATGGTTCAGGTATGCATATTAACATGTCACTCTTTGATAAGAATGGGAATGCGTTCTTTGATGAAAACGACAATATGGAGTTGTCTGAAAAAGCACGTTATTTCCTTGGTGGACTTTTGAAACATGCACGCAGTTTCACAGCTATTACAAACCCAACAGTGAACTCTTACAAGCGATTGGTTCCAGGTTATGAAGCACCGGTCTACGTTGCTTGGTCTGGCCGTAACCGTTCACCACTCGTACGTGTCCCAATTGCGCGTGGCTTATCGACACGTCTGGAATTGCGTAGTGTTGACCCTTCAGCAAATCCATATTTAGCAATTGCTTCAATCCTTGAGGCTGGTCTTGATGGCCTTCGCAATAAAATTGAGCCGCCTAAGCCAGTTGATCGCAACATCTATGTTATGGATAAAGAAGAGCGTGAGTCGAATGGTATCACTGATTTGCCATCAACATTGCATAATGCTCTAAAAGCACTTGAAAAGGACGATGTTATTGCAAAATCAATGGGACCGCATTTGTATCAGAGTTTCCTTGAAGGTAAGCGTCTTGAGTGGGAAGCGTACCGCCAAGAAGTGTCACAATGGGAAAGAGATCAATACTTAGAACTGTATTAAGCTTCACCTCTAAGTGTTAGAAATTTACTTAACTGAAAGTGTTTGAAAGAACAAAAAAGGCACCAGCGTATTCATGAAGTGTGAATGTGCTGGTGCTCTTTTATGTCTAGCTAGATAAATGTTAAGCTAGAGATACGTATTTTATCTGTTCCAAGTTTACTAGGTATGAAATATTTGTTGAGAAACTATCTAATTTGAAGTAGTTCTTCTTGCTTCTGCTACAAGCAATGTAGCCAGTTGCTAAAAACTCGTTGTTTTTGTTGTCAAGTAAGCACATTTTGATCATTTTATGTTTTTGGCTGGCCTGCTCGATGAAAAAGTTTAACTGAAATTTAGGCATTTGCTGGAAAGAACTGGTTTTATTTACTTCTACAAGGTTGAATTGATTTTGGAGTGTGTGCGTTAATTGCTGAAAAGTTGTCTTTTTTAGTTCAAGCATGGTATTAACTCCTTTCAGAACAAATGTTCGATAATGCTATTATAAGAACAAATGTTCGAATTTGCAAGGGGTATTTAAGTTTAAATGAAATAATAATTGAATTTTGTCAAGATATGCTTGAAAAAACACACAAAATAGCACATTATTAACTTAATACATTATTTTAGAGGGGAAATTAAAAACATGTCTAAAAGGGGAATGCTGATCGTACTGTCTGGTCCTTCGGGAGTGGGGAAGGGAACTGTGAGAAAAGCTATTTTTGAGCAGGATGGTAACAAATTTCATTATTCTATTTCGATGACTACAAGGGCTATGAGACCCGGTGAGGTCAATGGTCGTGACTACTTTTTTGTTTCAAAAAAACAGTTTGAAAGTGAAATTGCTTCAGGTGGTATGTTAGAATACGCGCGATATGTTGACAATTATTACGGTACACCATTAAAATATGTTAATGAGATGCTTGATAGTGGAAAAGATGTTTTTTTGGAGATTGAAGTCAACGGTGCCATGCAGGTTAGAGAAAAATCGCCTGATGGGTTGTTCATCTTTTTAACACCGCCGGATTTGATGGAATTACGCCATCGCATTATTGAAAGAGGGACAGATGATTTAGCAACGATTGATAAACGCATGGAAAAAGCAGTTGATGAAATTGAAATGATGCAGAATTATGATTACGCCGTTGTTAACGATGAAGTTCCGTCTGCTGTTGAGAAAATCAAAACAATTATTCGAGCAGAACGTTGGCGTGTAAAACGCTTTTTACCAGACTATAAAAAACAATTAGGAGATGTTTTAAAATGATTTTATATCCATCTGTTGATGATTTACTAGAAAAAGTTGATTCACGCTATTCACTGATTATGCTGGCTAGCAAACGGGCACATGAGCTTGATGCTGGTGCTTTGCCAATGTTGAGTGAATATAAATCAGTAAAAAACGTCGGTAAGGCGCTGGAGGAAGTTGTTAGTGGAGATTTGATCATTGATCCTGATGAACGTGAAAAAGTGTGAGCTTATTAGAAGAAATAGCTAAGGTTTAAGTACAGCGGATAAGAGAATCGAGATAAAGTCAGCGTGTGTCTTATATATTGAAGGTTTTTTGACTCAGTATAGTGAGGCATTGGTTGGATTTGTCGTGGTTCTCTTATTTTGCTATCTGAAAGCTTGTCTTTCAATAAAGCTGGTGTTATCCAGTTGATGAAATACATTTTTTAGGGATGAAAGTCTTAAAAAAGAAATTTAAAATTGATACAATAAGGAGAATGAGTTTAAAGGAGGAAACAACGTGAAAAACAGACACGTAGCTGTGTATATAACAGGGGGAATAGCGGCCTATAAAGCAGCTTATTTCGTAAGAGCTTTAGTTAAAGATGGGGCAAAGGTTAGAGTCGCAATGACCAAGTCAGCAACCAAATTTATTACACCTATGACATTTAAAACACTGAGCCGGCATCGTGTTTACACAGATGAAGCGTTGGTTACCGATGATGAAATTGTACCGCATATAGAATTAGCGGATTGGTCGGATACGGCCGTTATCATTCCTGCAACAGCGAATGTAATCGCTAAAATGTCCCATGGATTGGCCGATGATTTTGTTACAAGCGCGTTATTGGCTTCGGACTGCCCTAAATTTGTTGTTCCAGCTATGAATGAAAAAATGTTGAAAAACAAGGCAACTACTCGTAACATTAAGAGCTTAAGAATGGATGGTATCAAAGTGTTGGACCCTGATGTCGGTTTTCTGGCAGAAGGGTATCAAGGAAAGGGCAGATTACCCTCAACAAGTACCATTCTAAAATGGATAAAGCAAGAAAATAAAAATCAAATTTCAACGGTCAAAGATTTGACAGGAAAAAAAATTCTTATCACAGCTGGGAAAACACTTGAAACAATTGATCCTGTGAGGTATATCACAAATCGTTCAACTGGTAAGATGGGTTATGCTTTAGCTCAAACAGCTGTGGAACGAGGGGCGGAAGTAACCTTGATTTCTGGTCCAACTAATCTTCCGGAAATTTCCAATGTCAATTTTATATCTATCATTACGACTGCTGAGATGTTTGAAGAAGTTAATAAATTTTTTGAACAAATGGACATTGTAATTATGGCTGCAGCCGTTTCAGATTATCGGATTGAAAAACCGGCAACTCAAAAAATAAAAAAGAAAAGCGCTACCTTAGAAATAAAACTAGTTAAAAATGTTGATATTTTAAAGAGCTTAGGACAAAAAAAGAATAAGCAGATTTTAGTTGGTTTTGCTGCTGAGACACAAAATCTTTTAGAAAATGCTTCGCGGAAAATGCAGGAAAAGAATGTAGATCTATTAGTAGCAAATGATGTTTCGCGTGCAGACATTGGTTTTGGGAGCGATCAGAATGAAGTTACTTTTTTGCGTCCAGATCATAAACCAGTCTTAATCGGAAAAAGTGATAAAAAGCGTATAGCAGCAAAAGTTTTTGATTGCATAATTGGTTTCTGAAAGAAGGTCGTTTAACATTACACAGTATGCAGAAATAATTGTAGACGTACCGACGATGCAAACAGATAAACCCTTCACATATAAAGTGGATGAACATCTAAGAAATCGAATTAGTATTGGAATGCGTGTTATTGTTCCCTTTGGAAAGGGAGATCGATTGATCCAAGGATTCGTCGTTCGCATTTTTGATAATCCAAAATATCAAGGTCAATTAAAAAAAATTATTTCAGTTATTGATTTAGCTCCAGTTTTAAACCAGGAATGTTTAAAATTGGCTGAGTGGATGGCACAAGAAACTTTTTCTTTTCGAATAACCTGTATGCAGGCAATGCTGCCTAGTGCAATGCGTGCACAGTACCAAAAGAAACTAGTTTTGCTGTCAAATGACATTAACAAAGATGTAAAATCTTTTTTTTCGGGAGAGGGTGAAAAAGATTTTGATGAACAAAAAATTCCTACTAGGATTCTAGGCCAGTTGATCAAAGCGCGTCAACAAAATAAGGTTGAGATTCGGTACACAGTTAAAGATAAGGCACGAGTCAAAAAAATAATTGCAATTAAATCAATTTTGACGGAAGCCAGTGTTGTAAAGGAAAGAGCTTTATTGCGAGCCAACGCTGACAACTTAAAGAAATTGCTAAAATTCTTAGAATCACATCCAAATGAGATGATGCCACAAAGAAAAGTGGAAAAAGCAACAAATCTATCCTCCAATGTGTTACGAACCGGCGAAAAGAAGGGCTGGTTAACACGTGAAAAAATTGAGGAATACCGTGATCCAAGAAAGAATTTGAATATAACGCGGACCCTCCCTAAAATGCTCACTTCTCAACAAAATCAAGCTGTAGAAACGGTTGTTAGCGAGATGAAGCGTGAAAAGGCAACCACATTTCTTTTGCAAGGAGTAACTGGAAGTGGAAAAACTGAGGTGTACCTTCAGGTTATAGCGAATGCCCTGACCAATAAGAAGACGGCCTTAATGCTTGTTCCAGAAATAGCATTAACTCCTCAGATGGTTGAACGTGTGACGTCACGTTTTGGTAAAAAGGTAGCATTGCTTCATAGTGGTCTATCAAGCGGTGAAAGATTTGACGAGTGGCGGCGAATAGAAAAAAATGAGGCGCAGGTTGTTGTCGGAGCACGTTCAGCTGTTTTTGCTCCGTTGAAAAATATTGGAGTTATTATTATAGATGAGGAACATGAAGCAAGCTACAAGCAAGATAATATGCCACGCTATCATGCACGAGATATTGCTAAATGGCGAGCAAAATATCATCACTGTCCCGTCCTGCTTGGAAGTGCGACCCCTTCATTGGAGTCAAGAGCTCGGGCTCAAAAAGGAGTGTATCGTTGGCTTCATATGGATACAAGGGTCAACCAGCAGCCCCTTCCTCAAGTTACGGTCATTGATATGCGACGAGAGGCACATTTTTCTAATAACATGAATTTTTCAAAGGCAATGCTTACAAATATTCAACAGACACTTGAACGGGATGAGCAGATTATTTTGATGCTGAATAGAAGAGGCTATTCCTCTTTTATGATGTGTCGTGATTGCGGTTTTGTCTTAAAATGCCCCAATTGCGATATATCCTTAACTCTGCATATGGATACACATTCGATGAAATGTCACTATTGCGGTCACGAGGAGCCAATACCACGGTCTTGTCCTAGTTGTAATGGCAGTCGAATCCGATACTATGGAACGGGAACGCAGCAAGTTGAGACAGAGTTGAAAAAAATATTTAAACAGGCAAAAATTTTAAGGATGGATGTTGATACAACCCGCCGCAAGGGTGCACATAAGAGAATTTTAGACAAATTTGGACAACATGAAGCTGATATTTTGCTAGGAACGCAGATGATTGCTAAGGGTTTAGATTATCCCAATGTTACACTTGTAGGTGTTTTAAATGCTGACACAGCTCTTGGAATGGCTGATTTTCGTGCTAGCGAGAAAACCTTCCAGTTGTTAACACAAGTTAGCGGACGAGCGGGACGGGCTGATAAGATGGGCAAGGTGATCATCCAGACATATAATCCCGATCACTATGCTATTAAGTTGGCAAAAGAACAAAATTACGAGCTTTTCTTCAGGAAGGAAATGTCAATTCGACACCAAGGTGTATATCCGCCATATTATTATACAGTCCAAATCACTGCAAGTTCGCGCGATGAAGATCAAGCTGCTAAGAAAATGTACCAAATTTATGGGGAAATAAAAAAGCATCTTAGTCAGCAAGCTGTGGTTCTAGGTCCCACACCGCAAGCTGTCGCTAGGATTAATAATAGATACTTTTATCAAATAATAGTAAAGTATAAGCACGAAAATAAATTATTTGCATACCTCGATGAAGTTCTGCATAAGAGTCAAAAAGATGAACGTGATGGAATTAAAATAATGATTGACAGAGAACCACTCAATTTTGTTTAAAAAAAGAAATGGAGAAGAAAAGAATGACATCAATTGTATTTATGGGAACACCTGCATTTGCATCTGTGATTTTAGAAGGCTTGATTAAGAAAAATTACGATATTAAAGCTGTTGTCACTCAGCCGGATCGCCTTACAGGGAGGAAACGAAAATTAACAGCATCACCGGTTAAAAAGGTTGCTTTGGAAAACAAAATCAAAGTTTTACAGCCTGAAAAAATAGCCGGTAGTCAGGAGTTGGCACAGATTGTTGCTCTTGCTCCTGATTTGATCGTTACGGCTGCATTTGGGCAATTTTTACCAGATAGACTAATTGAGGCAGCTAAAGTTGGTGCAATAAATGTACACGGTTCGCTACTGCCAAAATATCGTGGTGGTGCACCTGTTCAATATGCCATCATGAACGGGGAAAACAAAACCGGCGTAACAATCATATATATGATAAAAAAAATGGATGCTGGAGATATGCTAGCACAAGCAGAGATGCCGATAACTGGCAAAGATGATACTGGAACTATCTTTGAAAAGATGAGTGTTTTAGGGCGGGATCTACTGCTGAAAACGATTCCGAATTTAGTTGATGGTAAAATTCAAGCAAAACCGCAGGATGAATCAGCAGTCAGCTTCTCACCTATCATCTCACCTGCGCAAGAGGAACTTGCTTTGAACCAAACAGCCCAAGAATTGGATTGGAAAATCAGAGCATTAAGACCAGCGCCGGGAGCATATTTTAAAATGTTCAATGGAAAACGGACTAAATTATGGCAGATTACACCACTCGAAGAAGAAACTGATCTCGAAGCCGGATGTGTTGTTGCTGTTGACAAACACCAAATAAAAGTCGCTGCTGCAAAAAAAACTGTTTATCAAATTGATATTTTGCAGCCAGCGGGTAAACCACGGATGAAGGTAACTGATTATTTGAATGGTATAGGACAGAATATTAAAACTGGACAAAGGGTGATCGTAAATGGCAAATAAAATTCAGAGTTCTGTCCGTTTTTTAGCTGTGGAACTATTAACGAGAATTGAACAGGAAGGGGCATATTCCAATATTGTATTGGACCAAGCAATTAGAAAAAATACACTCTCGAAGAGAGATGCTAATCTGCTGACTAATATAATATATGGTGTTCTGCAGCATCGAATGACACTTGAGTATTGGCTTGAACCTTTTGTGAAAAAAGAGAAAAAAATTATTCCTTGGGTTAAACAATTACTATTAAGCGCACTTTATCAAATGCAGTTCTTGGACAAGGTCCCTGACCATGCTATTTTGAATGAGTCAATTGAAATTGCAAAGTATAAAGGTCACGACGGAATTCGCAAGTTTACTACCGGAGTTTTGCATGCCGTTTTGAGGAACGGAGTGCGGGATTTTAAGGATGTGTCGGATAATAATAAAAAGCTTTCGCTGGAAGCTAGTGTTCCTGAGTGGCTGGTTCTCAAGTTAATTGAGCAAAATGGCGCTGAAAAAACAGATAATATTTTGAATTCAATCAATAAGCATCCTCATCAAGCAGTGCGGATTAACACTTCAAATAATACCAAGAAGGAAATTTTGGAGGGGCTGAAAAGCGAAAATTTAGAATTTGAGGAAAGTCCAGTGTCTCCATCCAGTTTAATCATCACAAAAGGATTTGTGCCTGAAAGTGAAAGCTATAAGCAAGGAAAGATAGTGATACAAGACGAGAGTGCAACGCTTGTGGTTGAATCAATGGATATCCGGCCCCAGGACGTTGTTTTAGATGCTTGTGCGGCTCCAGGGGGGAAAACGACACACATTGCTGACAAATTAGTCAATGGATTAGTGACTGCATTAGATATACATAAGCATAAAGTTAAGCTGATTATGGATAATGCACGCAGATGCGGTTCGGTAAATAAAGTTGCTGCATTGAAGATGGATGCAAGAAATGCTGGATCTTTATTCGAGCCTCAAGTATTTGACAAAATATTAGTTGATGCACCATGTTCAGGTTTGGGCTTAATGAGACGCAAACCTGAAATCAGATATCAGAAGAAAAAAGATGATTTAATGAATTTGCAACGAGTTCAATTGGGGATTCTAAATAAGGTTGCTGATTTAGTGAGAGTCGGTGGAAAAATAACATACAGTACATGTTCAATAATGGATGAAGAGAATCAGGATGTTATTCAAAAATTTCTAAAAGAACATACTGAATTTGCGTGCAGTAAAACTGAGACAATTAATAATATTAAGGGCAGTCGAGCTATGAAGACCTTAGATATTTATCCAGATGATTATGGGTCAGACGGATTCTTTATTGCAACATTAACACGTCTACATTAGATTGGGGTGAAGTTCAGTGGAATTTGCTTATGAAAGCGATATTGGCCATATAAGAACTAGGAATGAAGACTATGTTGGATTATTTCAGAATAAAGTGGGAATCAAGTTCGCAGTTGTTGCGGATGGTCTGGGAGGGCATAAAGGTGGAGATGTAGCTTCTGAAATGGCTGTTTCACATTTGGGTTATCGGTTTGAAACGACTAGCTTCAACGAACCACGAAAGGGTAAGGAGTGGCTATCCCTTGAAGTTCGTAAGGAAAATCAAATGATTTTAGAACGAGCTCAACAATATAAAGACTTAAATGGAATGGGAACAACCTTAGTATGTGCTATGTTCTTTGGTGGTAAATACTTGTTAGCTAATATTGGAGATAGCAGAGGATATTTATACCGCAAGGGAGAACTAACACAGCTAACAGAGGACCATTCCTTTGTAAACGAATTAGTTAAAAGAGGCCAAATCAGCTCAGAAGAGGCGAAGCATCATCCGCAAAAAAATATAATCACACGAACATTGGGTGTTTCTGCCAAGGCTAACCTAGATGAAAAAATATTAGAATTGGAAGATGGAGATTTGCTTTTATTATGTTCTGATGGTTTGACCAATATGGTAGAAGATGAACAGATTGCGAAGGTTTTGCAGACACAGACAAAATTACAAGAAAAATGCCGACTCCTGATTAAGCTTGCTAATGAGGCTGGAGGAAATGATAATATAACGCTTTTAATTGCCCAGTCAAACAATGAGGCCGAGGTGACGGAAGGATGAAAACGGGATATATTTTGAATGGTCGTTATAAAATCAAAAATACCCTTGGTGAGGGTGGAATGGCTAATGTATATCTCGCATTTGATTTGATTCTAAAGCGCGAAGTGGCAGTTAAATTATTGAGACTGGATCTACGTGATGATCCAGGTGCGGTGCGCCGCTTCAAGCGTGAAGCCATTTCACTTACAGAACTTGCACACCCGAATATCGTTAGCATTTATGATGTCGGGGAAGAAAATGGGATGCAATACCTCGTAATGGAGTATGTACGTGGGATGGACCTCAAAAGCTATATTGCGAAAAACTTTCCTTTTAAATATGAACGTATTATTAGGATTATGGAACAGATCCTCTCAGCAGTTGCAGAAGCACATGCACATGATATTATCCATCGAGATTTAAAACCACAAAATATTTTGATAAATGTCAATGGGCAGGTCAAAATTACTGATTTTGGAATTGCACTCGTTACCTCTGAATATTCGCTAACACAGACAAATACATTGATGGGATCTGTACACTATCTTTCACCAGAACAGGCACGGGGAAGTGCGATTACTAAACAATCGGATATTTATTCGTTAGGAATTATCCTCTTTGAAATGCTGACAGGTAGAGTTCCATACCAAGGAGAAACGGCAGTTTCAATAGCACTTAAGCACTTTCAAAATGAAATGCCCTCTGTGCGAGATTTTGATAAGCACATCCCGCAGGCGCTGGAAAATGTTGTCTTGCATGCAACTGCTAAGGGACTTGCAGATCGGTATACCTCTGTTAATGAGATGGCAAATGATTTAAGTACGGCGTTATCCTTAATGCGTTCAAGTGAGAAGAAGTGGCTGCCCGAGAGAAATATTGATGAAGAAACTAAGATATTGACACCACTGAGAGAAAAGGATTTAAAAAACAACAGAGATGTCTCAGAAGGTAGCGTAAAAAAAGGAAAAAAGAAAAAATGGAGTCGAAAAAAAAGATGGCTCGTTTTTGGAATAAGCTTTCTGATTTTTATTTTGTTGACAACGGCAACAGCAATTGGCTTAATGCTTCCTAAGAATGTTGAAATTCCTGATTTGCGGGGGATGACGGAAGGCGAGGCCAAGAGTACGTTAAGAGATTTAAAATTGAAAGTTGGGAATGTCAGACACCGATACAGTAGTAAGTATTACTACGGGCAAATAGTTGCGAGCCAGCCCAAAGAAGGAAGTAGTGTTCGTCAAAGTTCTAAGGTTGATCTTATTCTTTCAAAAGGACAAGAGAAATTTAAATTTGGCGACTATAAAGGACAATCATATACTACAGTAAAGAATAAACTAGAAAATAAAGGTGTTACTGTTCTGAAAGAAAAAGAATATTCCAATACAGCTGCAAAAGGTGAGATCTTAGGACAAAGCATTTCAAAAAAGAGAAAAGTTATCTGGAATGATACAACAGTTACTTTCACTGTTAGTTCTGGCGCAAAGGAAATGGTATTACGTGATCTTACAGGATATACTAAAAAAAGTGCGCAAGATTATGCTGATGAGCTCGGGTTGATTCTTAAAGTTAAAAATAATTCTGCAAGTTCAAGTGCTGACAGTTCAGTTTTAACTGTTTCACAATATCCGGCGGCGGGAACAGTTGTTCAAAGCGGTCAAACATTGGAAATTACGCTCGCAGGAGAAACACAAAATAGTTCATCAAGCAGTTCAAGTCAAAATTCAAGTTCGAGTAGCAAGCTCAACTCATTTAATCTTAATGTAGCAATCCCATATGATAATTCTGTTCAAACATCAAATTCTGATGGAGACAAGACAAATAAGATTGAAATTTATCTTCAGGACAAAGATCATCAGTTTGATGATGTTTATGAGACACTTACAATTACAAAAGACACGAGTATAACTTTACCATTTGTTTTGAATAATGGTGCCGCGGGCAAATACAAAATTGTTCGAGATGGTACTGTTATCGCAGAGCGTGATAATATTACTCATAATGGAGATTAGCTTATAGTGCTTGTGAGATTAGCAATTAGTGTGGTTTGGGAGAGCTTTTTTAAACAACAAGAAAAGGGTAATGTCAATGAATGTGAAGGGGTAGGTCGGAAATTTGGTAAAAGGTAGAATTAGGCAATCGCTTAGTGGTTATTATGATATTGAAGTTGATGGTGTAGAGTATCGGACACGTGCACGAGGTAATTTTAGAAAAAAAGGGCAAACACCGCTGGTTGGAGACTGGGTTGAGTTTAAAGCGAAAAAGCCAGAGGAGGGATATATTTTAAAAATATATCCGCGAAAGAATGTAATGATACGTCCACCAGTCGCCAATATTGATGCAGCCATAGTCGTGACTGCGTGCAAGGAGCCTGCGTTTTCAAGTAATTTGTTAGATCGACAGCTCGTGATGCTGGAAAAAAATAATATTAAACCCATTCTTTATTTTTCAAAAGAAGATCTTCTTACCTCTGCCGAATCGGAAGAGATGAGCATGGTAATTTCTTACTATCAAAAATATTACCGATGCGTTTATTCGAAAAGTGATGCACCTAGAGCGATTCTGACCGGAATAAAAGATGATATTGTAGTTGTTATGGGACAGACCGGTGCGGGAAAGTCAACATTGCTCAATGTGTTAGCACCACACTTGAAACTCAAGACAGGTGAAGTGTCCAAGGCTCTTAGTCGTGGACGTCATACTACGCGCAAGACAGCATTGCTGCCAATTGAGGGAAACTTAATTGCTGATACGCCTGGCTTTTCATCCTTTGAGCTTTTGGACGTTGCTAAAGAGCAACTACCACTGCTTTTTATTGATTTTGCGGAAAAGCAAAATCAATGTAGGTTTCGCGGTTGTTTGCATTTGAATGAGCCACAGTGTGCTGTTAAGGAGATGGTACAAACTGGTGAGATTCTAGAAAGCAGATATAATAATTATGTCCAATTTCAAAACGAGTTAAAACGGCAAAAACCTAAATATAAAAAATGAGGTGTTGGAAAATGAAAATTGCTCCTTCAATTTTAAGTGCTGATTTCCTAAATTTACAAAGAGATATTACTATCGTTGACCAAGCAGGTGCTGAGTATCTACACATCGATATTATGGATGGACATTTTGTGCCTAATCTTTCATTTGGCCCAAGCATCGTACAAGCTATTCGGCCATTGACAGACATGGTGTTAGATTGTCACTTGATGGTAGAACAACCAGAAATATATATTCGACAATTTGCAGAAGCAGGTGCAGATGTAATTGGCGTGCATATTGAATCAACTCCGCATATTCATCGTGCATTAGCAATGATCAAAGAGAATGGTTGCAAAGCTGAAGTAGTTGTCAATCCTGGGACGCCGCTAAGTGCTATTCGCGCGGTACTGCCGATTGTGGATGCTGTTTTGATAATGACGGTTGATCCAGGATTCGGGGGGCAGGAATTTATTTCCAGCATGGTTAACAAAATTGGGCGGCTAGCTAAAATAAAAAAGGAAAATGGAATGAATTTTGAAATTGAGGTTGATGGTGGAATAAACGAGAAAACTGTAAAACAGTGCTCTTTGTCGGGAGCAACAATTGCTGTTGCCGGTTCTTATGTATTTAATAGCAAGGATCCAGCTAGAAAAGTTTCACTTCTTAAGGATCTGGTGGAAGATGAGTAATATGGATTTAAATTTATTGGTCGGAGGTCCTTGTTCTGAATGGCCTGAAGGTTTACTTGAAAGCAATCAAGAAGACAAAATATGGATTGGCGCTGATCGTGGGGCTCTCCATCTTGTGAAAAGTGGTATTAAACCAAAATGGGTCATCGGAGACTTTGATTCATCTGCACCTGCAGAAAAAGAATTGATTAAGAATGCTAGTCCTGAAATAATAACCGCTAGGCCAGAAAAAGATGATACAGATACAGAACTGGCATTAAAAGAGATTATTAAACGCTACGGATCCTGCAAAATCAAGGTATTTGGAGCAACCGGTGGAAGGCTCGATCATTTGTTAGCAAATCTTTTTTTTGTCTTACGGGAACCATTTTATAAATATATGCAAAATATAAAATTATATGACAAACATAATACGGTTAGTTTTTTTAAACCAGGAAACTACCAGTTAAAGAAAGAAAAAGATAAACGATATCTTGCATTTGTACCCTTAACTGCAGTTAAAAAATTAACATTGAAAGATGAAAAGTATCGTCTGGATAAAATGGATTTTGCTGTTCCTGTTTCTTTACCTAGCAATGAGTTCCAAGGCCCGACTGCTAATTTTAGTTTTGAAACTGGTGTGGTTTGCGTAATTCAGAGTAAAGATTGATTTAATCAAAGTATTTAGGCGGTTTTTTTACTGCTTTTCTACTATCATTTTTTTAGAATAAAAGGACCTGTGATGACTTGGCGTATCCTCAAAAAGTTAAAAAATTCAATTTTTGAGGATTATCTTAAGTTTAATTTTGTCACAGGCTTTTTTATTTTTAAGAAATGTTCCAATACAAAAAATATTAACGTTGAGCACAAAAAAAGACTCGCCATTAACGAGCCTAACATTGATTATACACGTGTAACTTTACCAGATTTCAATGTACGTGCAGAAACCCAAACTTTTTTTGGTTTACCATCAACTAAGATGCGAACCTTTTGCAGATTTGGTTTCCAGCTACGGTTTGATTGGTTTAAAGCATGTGAACGTTTTTTACCGAATGTCGTTTTTTGACCTGTAATAAAATCTTTTGCCATTATGTCGTTCCTCCTTTGTTGCTAGGATTTCGAAGCAGACTACTGCTTACTTACTAGATAAAGTTATCATAGATAGTTCTGGAATGCAAGATTTTTCTGTAAAGTAAAATAGCTTGGCAGATAAAAATGATGGTTTGAAGGATAGAGATAATATTTTGTTGTCATTAAGTTGGTTAACAACTGTGATAGCTGTGAGTAGCGCTAATTTGTTGACATGGTATTGGACTTTACTTTATGATAAAATATCGTTAATGATTGTGTGATAAATTAAGGAGGCTGTATTTTATGGCTGTAAAAATCAAAACGCAATTCGGAAGTATTGACATCAGCAATGATGTAATTGCCACGGTTGTTGGTGGAGCAGCAACCGAAATTTTTGGAATAGTTGGTATGGCTAGCAAAAATCAGATTAAAGATAATTTGAATGAGATTTTAAAACGTGACAACTACTCAAAAGGGGTAGTTGTTCGCCAAGAAGATGCTGAAGTGGCAGTAGATGTTTACATTATAGTAGGTTACGGAACAAAAATATCTGAAGTATGTCGCAATGTTCAAGACAAAGTTAAGTATAACTTGGAATCCATGTTAGGTGTAACTGCTAATTCTGTTAATGTCTTCGTACAAGGTGTGCGTGTAATTGAAGATTAGTCGAGTGTTATAGATAAATGGATTGCCAAGGAGGAAAACAGAATTTGAAAGTCACTGAAATTACCGATTCGGAATTTAGAAAAATGGTTCTGATAGGTTCGAAGAAATTAAATAAAAATGCTGAGTTCATTAATTCGTTAAATGTTTTTCCTGTTCCTGATGGGGATACAGGGACGAATATGAGTCTTTCGTTTGCAAGTGGAGCAAAATATGTAGGTGAGGCAAACTCTTCTGATGTTGGTGATTTGACAGCCAGTTTAGCGAAGGGGCTATTAATGGGAGCAAGGGGAAATTCTGGGGTTATCTTATCACAGATTTTCCGCGGCTTTTATAAAAGTACTGAAAAGAAGAAAACCTTAACCGCTAAAGATTTGGCCGATGCTTTGACAAGTGGGGTTGAGTATGCCTATAAAGCTGTTATGAAACCAACAGAGGGAACGATACTTACGGTATCGCGTAAAGCTGCAAGTGCTGCTAATAAAAAAGCTACTGAAACGAAGGATACTGTTGCTGTGATGGAAGCTGCATATGAGGCTGCTAAAAAGGCTTTAGCTGAAACTCCCAGTTTGTTGCCTGTTTTGAAAGAAGTGGGGGTTGTTGATTCTGGAGGTCAGGGCCTGACATTTGTTTATGAAGGCTTTTTTGATGCGCTTAGTGGTAACAAAACTGCAGAGGCTGAAGAGATGCATCAGCCCAATGCTGTAGAAATGGACGAAATGGTCAATGCTGCACATCATAAAAGTGTTCAGAGTCAATTAAATACGTCAGATATCCATTATGGTTATTGTACTGAAATTATGGTTCGATTGGGTGCAGGACGATTGGTCGATCGTAAGTTTGATTATGATACGTTCAGAGAATATCTAAATGGATTTGGAGACTCACTGTTAGTTGTAGCTGATGATGAAATTATTAAAGTTCATGTCCATACTGAGCATCCTGGGAAGGTTTTAGCATACGGACAGCATTTTGGATCCTTGATTAAAGTCAAAGTTGATAATATGCGTCTTCAGCATGAGACAATTTTAGAACACGATCAGGAAGAAACTCTGCAGGAAGCGGAAGAAGAAAGCAGTGATAATGGCTATGGAGTTATTGCAATCGCAGCTGGAAATGGTATCGGTCAGCTTTTTAAGAGTTTGGGCGTAACACATGTTTTAAACGGTGGGCAAACGATGAATCCTAGCACACAGGATATTGTAGATGCAATTAATAAAACAAGGGCTGAAAAAATAATTCTTCTTCCTAACAATAAGAATATTTTTCTGGCTGCTCAACAAGCGGCTGAGGTGGTAGAAATTCCTGTTGCTGTCATTAAAAGTAAAACCATCGCACAGGGAATGACAGCGATGCTTGCTTTCAATCCTGAAGCTTCGATCGATGAGAATGCAAAAAGTATGACGAATGACCTGACATCAGTTATTTCAGGGCAGGTTACTGTTTCAGTTCGCGATACAACTATTGATGGTAAAAACATCAAAAAAGATGATTATATAGGGATTGTTGATGGAAAAATCAAAGTCACTGATTCTGATAGAAAAAACACAGCAATTATGATGTTAAAAGAAATGGTTGACGATGATAAGGAAATTGTGACGATCATTTATGGTCAAGACGGTACGAAGCAGGAAGCAGAAGAAATTAAAGCGGCTATACTTGGAATAGATGAAGATCTTGAAGTTGAAATTCATGAAGGCGATCAGCCAGTATATCCATATTTGATTTCGGTAGAGTAATGATTGAGACTTGTACAGTCTGACTGATTCGAGCAGAATCAGTCAGACTGTTGGTGTTTATAAGCTATTTACTTAATGTTTTAAGGGGGTGCTGATGACTTGAAAAGTCTTGCGGATCCTGTTGCTGCGTTGAAAGGTGTTGGACCTAAAAGTGCAGTTGCGTTAAATAAACTGGGCATAAATACTGTGGGTGACTTACTATTAGAATATCCTTTTCGGTACGATGATTTTGCTGTGCGTAAGTTGAGTGAGATATCAGATCAGGAAAAGGTTACATTGAAAGGCACAGTGGCATCTGAAGCTGTTCTTACACGTTTTGGGAGAAAAAAAAGCCGTCTCAATTTCCGTTTGCTTGTTGATCACGATGTGATTATGGTCACATTTTTCAATCAACCGTACTTGGCACAAAAAGTTGAAACTGGCAAGGAAATGGCCGTTTATGGTAAATGGGATGCAAAACGTCAACGTTTAGCAGGAATGAAAATTTTATTTAATGAGGGTGCTAATGATTTAGCTGGTGTTTACCGTTCATCTAAGGATATCAAACAAACAACTGTTAAAAAGCTTGTCAAACAAGCTTATGATGGGTACAAAGATGTTCTCACTGATATCATCCCTGAGGAGACACGTTGCAAATTTAGGCTATTACCTCGAAAAGTGATGATTCACGACATGCATTTTCCTGAGGATCAAAGAACAGCTAATGCGGCACGGCGTTCTGCTATCTTTGACGAATTTTTCTGTTTTCAGGTAAAAATGCAATTTGTTCGCAAAGTTAAGCATAAAGAGCAGGGAATAAAAATAGTTTATGATAATAGTCAGTTAAAACTTTTTATCTCCTCACTGCCCTTTGAATTGACTGATGCTCAAAAAAAGGTTGTAAATGAAATATGCAGCGATATGCATCGTGACATCCATATGAATCGTTTGCTTCAAGGAGATGTCGGTTCCGGGAAGACAGTTGTTGCAGCAATTGCTTTATATGCAGCTGTTACTGCAGGATTTCAAGCAGCGCTAATGGCACCAACTGAAATACTTGCGCAGCAGCATGCAGAAAAGTTAGATCATTTATTTTCAAAATTCAATGTGAACGTCGCCTTACTGACTGGTTCAACGGCCAGTAGAACAAAAACAAGGCGAGAATTATTGAGGCATTTGAATGACGGTCAGATTGACATTGTTGTAGGTACACATGCCTTAATCCAAGATGATGTTGCTTTTAAAAAACTGGGATTAGTTATTACCGATGAACAGCATCGATTTGGAGTTAATCAACGTCAAAAATTCAAGGATAAGGGGATTACGCCTGATGTTTTAGCTATGACAGCGACTCCAATTCCGCGGACGCTTGCTATTACACTCTATGGTGAAATGGATGTTTCCACTATCAATGAGTTACCTAAGGGACGTTTGCCTATTGAAACTGTTTGGTTGAGAGAAAAGCAGTTAAACGAAGCCATTACTTTTCTAAAAAAACAGCTTAGTCTAGGTGCGCAAGCATATGTGATTAGTCCTTTGATTGAAGAGTCAGAAATGATGGATTTAAAAAATGCTGAGGAAATTTTTGCTAAGTTAAAGAAACAGCTGGAACCAGCGTACCATGTAGGTCTGCTTCACGGACGAATGAAAGGCTCAGAAAAAAATGAAATAATGACAGATTTCAAGAATAAAAAGTTTGATATTCTTGTATCGACAACTGTAATAGAAGTTGGGGTTGATGTATCTAATGCTACTATGATGTTGATTTTAGATGCTGATCGATTTGGACTTGCGCAACTGCATCAATTACGCGGACGTGTAGGTCGGGGGAAAAAGCAATCTTATTGTTTTTTGATAGCCGATCCTAAGAATGAATATGGTGTCGCAAGAATGAAAGTGATGGCTGAAACAAATGATGGTTTTGTAATTGCACAAAAGGATCTTGAGTTGCGAGGCCAGGGGGATATTTTAGGTAATAAGCAGTCGGGTGTTCCAGATTTCAGAGTTGGAGACCCAGTAACAGATTTACGCATCTTGCAAGCTGCACAGCAAGAGGCAAGCGAAATTATAAATGATTCTGAATTTACGCGTAAAAGTAGCAATAAAGGATTGATAAATTACTTACGGTATGAATTAGACAAGGGAATCAGTTTTGACTGATTAAGAGAGGATGATCGATTTGAAAATTGCAGTTGATGCTATGGGGGGAGACAATGCTCCACAATCGGTAGTTGCCGGTGTTGAGCACGCCCGTGATGAGTTTAAAGATATTGATTTTTTGCTTTTTGGGGTAGAAAACGAGATTCGTAAATTCTTGAAGGATGAAACAAGAATTACAATTATACACACAGATGAGATGATTGTAATGAATGATGAACCGGTAAAAGCCATTAGACGTAAGAAAAATTCATCTATGGTTTTAGCGGCAAAGGCTGTCAAGAATCAAGAAGCAGATGCTGTTTTTTCGTGTGGGAACACGGGTGCACTTTTGGCAGCTGGCTTGCTCATTGTGGGGAGAATAAAAGGCATTTCACGACCAGGGTTACTTTCAACCTTACCAGTCATTGGGGGAAATAATAACGAGGCTTTCAACCTTCTGGATAGTGGTGCCAACGCAGAAAACAAAGCAGAGCACTTGTATCAGTATGCGATTCTGGGTAAATATTACGCACAAAATGTCAGGAAAATCGAGAATCCGCGGATAGGTTTGCTAAATAATGGAACGGAGGCGCATAAGGGAAGCAAAGTAACTCAAGAAACATATAAATTGCTAAGCAATGATCCTGATATTAACTTTGTCGGCAATGTTGAATCAAGCTCAATTTTAAATAATGTCGCGGACGTTGTTGTAGCTGATGGATTCACAGGAAATGCAGTTTTGAAGGCAATTGAGGGAACTGCTTCTTCAATTATGCATCTTATGAAAGATATGTTTTTAAACAGTGGTGTTAAAGGTAAAATTGGTGCTTTGCTTTTAAAATCCAGTTTAATGGAATTGAAGGAAAAAATGAACCAATCACAATATGGAGGTGCTGTTCTTTTAGGTGTCAAAGCCCCAGTAGTTAAGGCACATGGTTCTAGTGATGGATTAGCTGTTTATTATACATTAAAGCAAATCCACACAATGATTGATGAAGAAATGATCCCTGATTTTGTAGATTATTTTAGTCAACATCATGTTTCTGCTAAGATAGAGAAATAATATATTTTATAGCAAAAATTTTTGGAGGAAAAAATGACAGAGAAAGAAATTTTTAATAAAATTGCTAAGATTATCAATGAGCGTTTTGAGTTAGAACAAAATAAGATTACCCCAGAACTTACTTTTTCTTCTGATCTGGATGCTGATTCAATCGACATAGTTGAATTTGTTCTTGAACTTGAAGATACTTTTGGTGCGGAAATTCCCGATGAGGATGCCGAAAAACTTTTGACGGTCGGTGACGTTGTTAAATACATTGAAAAACATCAACCATAAAGCTGGTTGAACTTTAACTCAAAAGTAAGGTACGCTGATGAGCTAGGACAAATATTTTTGTCCCGGCTTTTTTAGTACTAACTTTGGTAAATGATTTTTTTGTTATGTATATTGTTCTAATTTTATTGCATTATAAATTTTTTTGCGATTGGAGGAAACTTTGTTTCACAGCCTGTGAAAGGGTATAATATAAATACTGAAATAAGTTAAAGGAGAAGGAAAAGTGATAATCGGATTAGCAGAAAAATTAAAGAAAGATTTTGAAATAGATTTTAAAAACCAAGATTTACTAGATGAGGCATTTACACATGCTTCATATGCAAATGAACATCCTAAAGAACATCTCAAATACTATGAACGGATCGAATTTTTAGGTGATGCCGTGATGCAATTGTGTGTTTCAGAATATCTTTTTGTACGTTACCCAATGCTTCCTGAAGGAAAGCTGTCACGTCTGCGTGCGGCAATGGTTTGTGAGGACAGTTTCAGTAAATTTGCAAAAGAATGCAATTTTGATGAGTATATCCGTCTTGGTAAAGGTGAAGAGAAAGCGGACGCACGCCAACGTCCGTCTCTTCTTTGTGACATTTTTGAATCCTTTATAGGTGCCCTTTACCAAGATCAAGGGAAAAAAGCAGTTGATAAGTTTATTGCACGCATTGTATTTCCTAAATTGGATATGGGATGGTTTGATCATCTTTTAGATCATAAAACGGAATTACAAGAGTATTTACAAAAAAATGGTAATGTAGATATTGAGTATAACGAAGTTATGGATAAGGGCCCGGAACATGATAAGCAATATACGATGACCGTGAGTGTCGATGGCAAAACAATTGGCACGGGCACAGGGCATTCGAAGAAAGCTGCAGAACAGGCAGCGGCAAACGATGCATTAAAAAAAATTAATGGCAGATGACTATCATTATAGTTCAAAAAGGAGTGTCGTTTTATGAAACTCAAGTCTCTAGTCATTAATGGTTTTAAGTCCTTTGCAGATAGAACTGAAATTGATTTTCAACCTGGAATGACAGCGATTGTTGGACCTAATGGTAGTGGTAAAAGTAATATTATTGAAGCTATTCGCTGGGTATTAGGAGAGCAATCGGCCAAAAGCTTACGTGGTGACAAGATGCCTGATGTAATTTTTGCAGGTTCGAACGACAGAGTTGCCCTCAATCGGGCTGAGGTTTTAATTACTTTTGACAATAGTGATCATTACTTGAATATGCAAACCGAAGAAGTAACCATTACACGAAAAATTTATCGGGACGGAAGTAGCGAATTCTTAATTAATGGGCAGCAGGTGCGTCTGAAGGATATAGT
Organism: Liquorilactobacillus aquaticus DSM 21051; assembly: GCF_001436755.1. Taxonomy (GTDB): domain Bacteria; phylum Bacillota; class Bacilli; order Lactobacillales; family Lactobacillaceae; genus Liquorilactobacillus; species Liquorilactobacillus aquaticus. Next base: position 306,403 of record NZ_AYZD01000015.1, on the reverse strand, counting down.
TAATTTGTTTATGGATACTGGTTTAGGACGTGAATCCTTTTCAATCATTTCTCAAGGACGGGTGGAAGCAGTTTTCAATAGCAAACCACAGGAGAGACGGCTGATTATTGAAGAAGTCGCTGGTGTTTCAAAGTATAAAAAAGAAAAACAAAAAGCTGAATTGGAATTAGCCGAAACAAAAGAGCATTTAGAGCGAGTTGCTGATATTATTGATGAATTAAAAAAGCAACGTGAACCTTTGAAAGAACAAAGCAGTATAGCTAAAGATTATCTTTCGCAGAAGAAAATTTTCGATCAGTATAATATTAATCGTCTAGTGTTGGAAATTAAAATTAACAAGAAAGATTGCACAAAAGTACAAAACGAGCTCGAAAAACTTAACGAGCAAATAGACATAAGAAAGACGAAACTTAAGAAACAACAGAAAAAAGTTAATGATCTGCATACGAAAGAACAATGTTTAAATAAGCGAATAGACCGAATTCAAGAACGACTGGTTAAAATAACAAAAGAAAGCGAACGACTTAGCGGTCAAAAAAATATGTCTCAGCAAGAACATAAGTTTCAGGAAACTCGATATAAGGAACTTATACAGCAGAAAACTGAAAATCAAGCAAACTTGGCCGTGATTAAAAGCAAAAAGGCTGAATTGATTACAGATATCAAAGATCTTGAGTCTACGCTAAAACATTGGCGCGCAAAAATTTCAGATCTGACTAAAAAAGCAAACATTAATGAGGCGGCGGTTGAAGGAAATATTGAGGATTTGCGATCGGCAATTATTGAAAAAATGCAGGTGCAAACAACACTCAGGAATAAAGCTGCTTATTTAGAAAAAGAAGAGAAAAAGCGAACTTCGAGTAAGAAAATCGTCAATCAAAGAATCGATCAGATTCAGCAGAAAATTTCAGATCTAAAAAAAGAACAAAAACAGATAAAAAATGACTTTACACATTTACGAGAGTATATTGCGACATTAACTAAACAAATCAATGAAAATCAGAATCAATTGAATGAAACTAAAGAAAAAAGTGATACACATAAGCAACAATGGTATAAAGCATTGGAAATTTTCCAAAAAGCTCGAGCTCAATATGAAGGTTTAAAAAATATTACTGCAAACTATGCAGGGTATTATCTGGGGGTTAAAGAAGTTTTGAAGGCGCGTGCTCAGCTTAAGGGGATTGCTGGTCCAGTGGTAGAAATATTGAAAGTTCCAACTGAGATAGCGCATGCAATTGAAGTTGTTTTAGGGGGACAGCTGCAAAATATTGTTGTGACTGATGAACAAGCTGCAAAAAGAGCGATTTCTTTTTTAACTAAAAATAAGCTTGGTCGGGTGACTTTTCTTCCACGGACCACGGTTCGCCGCCATTTTATAAGTGTGTCACAACGCCAAGCTTTATCAGGAATGACGGGTGTTTTAGGAGTAGCTAATCAGTTGGTGAAATGCAATAATGAAGAAGATTTACCAATTTTGGACTACCTCTTAGGAATGACGGTTGTTGTTGAAAAAATGGATAATGCTATCCAGGTTGAGCGTGTATTGGGGCATAGTGTCAGAATCGTAACTTTAGCCGGAAGTATTATTAATTTAGGCGGCTCAATGACTGGAGGCAGCTCAAAACAGCATCGAATTGGATTGCTTGAGCAAAAGCAAAGAGTAACACAGTTGGCAGAAAATATAAAAAGAATGCAAGAAAAAATGTCTGATTTAGAGCTTAAAGGTGCAAATCTGCAAAAGAAAAAAGAAGAGGACGAAATCCTTCTGGCAACTGAGAATAAAGAATTGAAGGAAAAGCAAAAGCAGTTTGAGGAATTGAAAAGTAAACTAATAATTATTCAAAATGATTTGAAATATCAAGAAGAGCAACTTGAAATCTATCAAACTGAATTTGAGAGTTCAAACTTTGAAAGTCAAAATTTTACAGCAGATCAGAATACTCTAAAAAAAGAATCGGCCAAAATTTCACAAGAATTAGAAAAAATGCGTCAAGAGTACGATGAACAAAAAAAGGGTTTAACCAATCTTACACAGCTGCATAAGCTGAATGAACAACGTTTGCGAGAAGCACAGCAGAAATTTGCTGTCATTAAAGAAAGATCACGTGCCAAAGCTATTCAACTAGATGAAGCAGATGAGCAGATAGAACAATTAGAGAAATTGAATGTCAAGGCTCAGACAATGTTATCTGAAATTAAAAGAGAACAGTCGCTTCGGCAATTAAAGGGCTCAGATATTGCTTCTAAGGTTAAAGTATATGAAGAAGAGAGTGCTGAGGCGCGTTCTGAGCTTGAGAAGGAGCAGTTGCAAAGAGAGGAAATTCATGAGCAAGCAGCGAAAGCAGAGAGCGATTTAGAAAGGTTAAATCAGCTCCAAGAAGTTGTTTTCGATGAAAAAAGAAGACAGAGTGTTAAGTTCAGCAGATTGAATACACTGTTAGACCACAGTTTGGTTGAATTAACCGACAAATATCATTTAACTTATGAAAAAGCCTCTGCTGGCATTATTGATAATGATCTTGAACAAGTTCAGCATAAGTTAAAACTACTTAAATTAGGAATATCTGAATTAGGAAATGTCAATCTTGGTTCGATTGATGAATATGAACGTGTAAATAAACGGTATGAATTTTTAGCGACACAGCAAGAGGATTTAATGTCCGCAAAAGAACAACTTCAAAAGAGCATGTTCGAAATGGATGATGAGGTTAAGACACGTTTTGGCAGGACCTTTAAAGAAGTTGCTGCAGAGTTTAGTCGCATTTTTCCTCAGATCTTTGGCGGAGGTCGTGCGACACTGAAATTGACTACACCAGAAGACTTGTTGACAACAGGAATTGAAATAATGGCTCAACCGCAAGGCAAAAACTTACAACAGCTTTCTTTGCTGTCCGGTGGAGAACGTGCCTTGACAGCAATTACGCTTTTGTTTGCAATTTTGAAAGTCAAACCTGTTCCTTTTGTGATTCTTGATGAAGCCGAAGCTGCTTTAGATGATGCCAATGTTGAGCGCTATTCTCATTACTTACACACCTTTCATGATCGGACACAATTTATTGTTATTACGCATCGAAAGGGAACAATGGAGCATTCAGATGTTCTTTATGGCATTACAATGCAAGAGTCTGGTGTTTCCAATACAGTTTCAGTATCTTTAGAAAATATTTGATGAGATTTACTCAGGAAAATATAGTAATTCACTTTAAGGAGGGCAAAAAATGGGATTTTTTGATAAACTAAAACGTGCTTTTAGTGGTGAAAAGAAAGAACAACAAAATGAAGATTCAGAAAAGTATAACAAAGGGCTCGAAAAATCGCGCAAAACCTTTAGTGACAAACTTAATGAATTGTTTGCAAATTTTAGGACGGTCGATGAAGACTTTTTTGATGATCTAGAGGAAACTTTGATTGAAGCTGACGTCGGTTTTGACACTGCTGTTAGAATCAGTGATGAATTGAAGCAGGAGGTCAAATTAAAAAACGTAAAGTCAAAGTCTGAAGTCTCACAAACAATTATTGAAAAATTAGTTAATTTATATGAAATAGAAGGTCAAAATGAAGATAAAGAGCTGCATTTCTCCGAAAAGGGATTGACGGTTTTCCTTTTTGTTGGTGTTAACGGAGTGGGAAAAACAACCACAATCGGTAAGCTAGCACATCGATACAGGCAGGAAGGCAAGAAAGTAATGTTGGCTGCTGGAGATACTTTTCGTGCAGGTGCAACTGAGCAACTGGTCGAGTGGGGTCGACGTGTTGATGTTACCGTTGTTCGTGGACCAGAGAAGAGTGATCCGGCGTCTGTTGTATTTGATGCAATAAAAAAAGCTAGGGATGACAATTATGATATCTTACTTGTTGATACGGCTGGCCGTTTGCAAAATAAAGTTAACTTAATGAATGAACTTGCTAAAATTTCTCGCATTATTACACGTGAAATTCCAGATGCACCGCAAGAAATTCTATTAACTCTTGATGCAACAACGGGACAAAATGCATTGACGCAGGCTAAGCAATTCCGAGATGTGACACATGTGACGGGAATTGTACTAACAAAGTTGGACGGAACAGCGCGTGGAGGTATCGTGTTAGCAATTCGTAATGAATTACATTTACCAGTTAAATTGGTTGGACTAGGGGAGCAAATGGACGATCTGCGTGATTTCAAACCTGAAGAGTTTGTTTTAGGTTTATTTAAAGGACTGCTTGATGAAAATTCTGAAAGTTAATCAAAAATGGGTGTGAGTGAAAATGGCAATTGAGAAAACGAATCGAATAAACGCACTTTTTGAGTTTTACGAACCATTATTAACGAAAAAACAAGTAGTGTATATCGCACTTTATTATCGGGATGATTATTCTCTTGGCGAGATTGCCGAAAATTACAACGTTTCAAGGCAAGCTGTTTATGATAATATAAAGAGGACCGAGAAGATTCTTGAAACTTATGAGTCAAAACTGCAATTATTACGACGATTTCAATTGCAGAGTAATAAAATTGATGAACTTATGGATTATGTTCAGCAGAATTATGCAGATGATGAAGCTTTATTGAGCTTAATGAAACAATTAGAAGATTTAGAAGAATGAAAGTTGGTGGCTAGAAGTGGCATTTGAAGGTTTAACTGAACGGTTACAAACTGCAATTAGCAAATTAAAGCGTAAAGGCAAGGTTAGTGAATCAGATGTAAAAGAAGTTATGCGTGAGATACGGTTAGCTTTACTTGAGGCTGATGTAAACTTCCAAGTCGTTAAAGATTTTGTCAAAAAAGTCAGAAAAAGAGCTATTGGTTCAGAAGTTTTAGAAAGTTTAACACCTGCGCAACAGATTGTTAAAATTGTTAATGACGAGTTGACCAAGGTTATGGGGTCAGAGGTCTCCCAACTTAACCAAGCTCCTAAAATTCCAACTATCATTATGATGGTTGGGCTGCAAGGTGCTGGGAAGACAACGACTGCCGGTAAACTAGCCTTAAAATTAAAAAAAGAACAAAATGCGCGCCCCTTATTGATAGCTGGAGATATTTATCGGCCAGCTGCCATTGACCAATTGAAGATACTTGGTGAAAATATTAAAGTTCCGGTTTTCTCATTGGGAACAGACATTTCACCAGTTGAAATTGTTCGTCAGGGACTAGAATTTGCGCAGGAAAAGAAAAATGACTATGTGATCATTGATACGGCGGGACGTCTCCAAATTGATGAAAAGCTGATGAATGAGTTAGCGGAAATAAAGAAACTCGCACTTCCCAACGAAATTTTGCTGACTGTTGATGCAATGACCGGTCAAAATGCGGTTGATGTGGCCAAGGGCTTCAATGAGCAACTCGACGTCACAGGGGTCGTTTTGACGAAATTAGACGGCGATACGCGTGGTGGTGCAGCGTTGTCTATCCGTGCGGTAACAGGCAAACCGATTAAGTTTATTGGTCAAGGCGAAAAGATGACAGATTTGGATCTTTTTTATCCAGACCGTATGGCCTCACGTATTCTTGGAATGGGGGATATGTTGACCCTCATCGAAAAAGCTCAACAGGACTTTGATGAGAAAAAAGCTCTGGAAGTACAGTCAAAAATGCGCGAAAATAGTTTTGACTTCAATGATTTTATTGACCAAATGGAGCAGTTACAAAAGATGGGGCCAATGGAAGATGTTATCAAAATGATTCCAGGAATGGCTAATAATCCAGCTTTGAAGAATATTAAGGTAGACCCTAAAGACATTGAACATACTAAAGCGGTTGTCTATTCAATGACGTCTAAGGAGCGTGAAGATCCTGATTTGCTGAATCCTAGCCGGCGCAGGCGGATAGCGGCCGGTTCAGGTCGCCCTGTCCAAGAGGTCAATCGGATGATCAAGCAATTCAATCAAATGAAGAAAATGATGAATAAAGTGTCGAAAGGAAACTTTTCCGGAATGGAAGGTATGTTTGGGAAGGGTATTTCTGGAAAGCTTGCTAAAATGTCAATGAATTCCATGGCGCGTAAAAGCAAAAAAAGAAAATTAAAAAGATTACGAAGCAAAAGAAAGCGCAAGTAATTGCGCTATTTAGGGCTAGTAAAAAGCATTTTTTTGTGTCTGTCAAGAAATAATGCTTTACACCAGCTTGAATTACTGGTATATTATTTATCGTTAAGAAGATATTAGGAGGTGTATTTCAATGTCAGTTAAAATCCGTTTGAAACGTATGGGTTCCAAGAAACGTCCGTTCTATCGAATCGTTGTTGCAGATTCACGTTCACCACGTGATGGTCGCTTTATTGAGAATGTCGGTACGTACAACCCATTAACAGAACCTGAAAAAATAACGCTTGAAGAAGAAAGTATTTTAAACTGGTTGAGCAATGGTGCTCAACCATCAGATACTGTACGCAATATTCTTGCTAAAGAAGGACTCATGAAGAAATTTCATGAAGCTAAGTTTTCCAAGAAATAAGGTTGAGTAAAATGACAGAAGCGGATGCAAAACAATTAATTATAACGATTGTTGAACCACTAGTTGCTAAACCCGACAAGGTTGATCTACAGCTTGTTGAGGCAGGTCATTTTATTGATTTTAATTTAAGGGTTGCCCCCAGTGATACTGGTCGAGTGATCGGAAAGCACGGTCGAATAGCACAAGCTATTCGAACTGTTGTGTATAGTGTATGCAGAGACGATTCGCATCGCGTTCGTCTGAATATTATAAATGATTAATGAAAACCTCCTGATGAAGCAGCAATGTTTTGTTTAGAGGTTTTCTTTTTAGTAGAAAGGAGAAAAAATGGAGTACTATGAAGTTGGGCGAATTGTGAATACCCATGGTATCAAGGGCGAGGTAAAGGTCGCTGTTACAACTGATTTTGCAACTGAGCGTTTTAAAAAGGGCAAAAAGCTCTATATTCTTCAAAATGAGGGTGAAAAAATAGTTAGCTTAAAAATAAAAAGTGCCCGAAATTTCAAACAATTCCAGCTTTTAGTGTTTGAGGGAATGGAAGACATTAACTTAATGGAGAAGTATAAAAATAAGAAGTTGATGATATCTGGACAAGATCAAGAAGCTCTCTCAGATGGAAGCTATTATCATCATCAAATTGTTGGATTACATGTTGTTGATGAAAATGATCAATCTCTTGGAACAATAAAAGAAATTCTTAGCTTAGGTGCAAATGATGTTTGGGTGGTAGAGAGAACTGACAGAAAGGATCTTCTTTTACCAGCTATTAAGGATGTTATCAAGCAAGTGGACATTGAAGCTGGTATAGTGCGCGTTGAGCTTTTAGATGGGTTGGATGATTGATGAAAATTGATATTTTAAGTTTGTTTCCAGAAATGTTTACAGGTCCGCTTAATGAATCAATTGTTGGTAAAGCAATTGAAAAAAATATAGTGGATGTAGATATAACCAACTATCGCGATTATACTCAAAATCGGCAGCACCATGTCGACGATTATCCATATGGCGGCGGGGCAGGAATGCTTTTGCAAGTTCAGCCCTTATTTGATGCTTTAGATGCAGTTGAAGAAAAAAACAAGGACCTTGGGGATGTTATTTTACTTGATCCAGCGGGGCGCAAATTTGATCAGACGTTAGCTACAGAACTTTCGATGAAAGATCATCTTACGTTTATTTGTGGGCACTATGAAGGATATGATGAGCGTATTAGATCGCGAGTGACGAATGAAATTTCTCTGGGTGACTATATCTTGACAGGTGGAGAATTGGCCGCTATGGTCATTATTGACGCCACAGTCAGATTGTTGCCAGGGGCACTGGGAAACAACGAGTCAGCGCCTGGTGACTCGTTCTCGGACGGCTTATTAGAATACCCCCAATACACACGTCCCTCAGAATACCGGGGGTTAAAGGTACCTGATGTGCTGTTGAGTGGCAATCATCAAAAGATTGATGATTGGCGTCAAAGAGAATCTTTGAAGAGAACTTTTGAAAGGCGTCCAGACCTTTTGAATAAGATTGAACTAAATGATATGCAAAAAAAATGGTTGAGAGACTTGAAAAAATATGGCAGGTCTTGAACTAAAATAAGGTCTATGGTAAAATAAAACTCGGCTTATGCCACAGTAACGATATTCCGCTGCAATTGGATATGAATGTCGGTGAAAGGAAGAAAAAAAATGAATCCATTGATCCAAAAGATTACAGAATCTCAATTACGTAATGATATTCCTGATTTCCGTCCAGGAGATACCGTGCGTGTATATGCACGTATTGTTGAAGGTACACGTGAACGTATCCAGCTTTTTGAAGGTGTCGTTATAAAGCGTCGTGGACAAGGTGTTAGTGAAACATATACAGTTCGCAAAATTAGTAATGGTGTTGGGGTTGAACGTACATTCCCAGTTCACACACCACGTGTTGAAAAGATTGAAGTTGTTCATCAGGGACGTGTTCGTCGCGCTAAGCTTTATTACCTGCGTGCATTACATGGTAAAGCTGCTCGTATTCCTGAGAAACGTCGTAAATAAAAATTGCTGGAAAACCTTGCGGAAGCAGGGCTTTTTCGACTCTTCATCAACTGTTGTTGGTGAACCCATATATTAGGGTTCTAATCACTTTGTGATTAGGGCTCTTTTTGTATTAATTTTAAAAGCATATAGTACCCGAATTCTAAATCTAAAGAAGTTGCGATACCCAAAGCTGGCTCATTTGATTGCTTTGATTTTATTATTAGATCCTTCTAAAGGACCGTTTGAATACTGAGTAATAAAGGTATTATAGATTTCCTCATGATGGGTTTGAAGCATTTCAATGATACTGCTCATTTCCTCAGAAAAGCCTTCGGCTTTCCGGAAGGCGGCATTGTAGTTATTCCAGTCTTTGTGTTGAATAGCTGTTCGCAAGTGATTTAGGACTTCATAAGTTTGTTTAAGTTCGGAATCAAGGGATAACAGACTATGAACGACGTCTGTAGCAGTGATCCAGTAAGGAAAATTGGTCCATTTATGAAAATGTTCAAAGTCCAGCTGTTCAGAAGGTACTAACAATAGTTTCCAGTAGCTTTTAAGCGCGCGAAATTCACGGGAAGAAGGGGCAAACTGTTTCATCAGTCTGACTCTAGTCTTGTTAAACGCGCGATTAAGGGCGTTGATGATGTGGAATTTATCCATGACCACGATTGCGTTTGGAAAGACTGTTTTAGCAAGTTTGAGATAGGTATAATTCATGTCCGTAACGATAACCTTGACTCTTTCTCTGGCAGCTTGATCAAAGTGAAAAAAGTGCTTCTCTAGTTGATGAATGGTTCGAAACGGCAATAGGTCAATTAATTCATGCGTTTGCGCATCCATGGACTCAAAACTCATGGCACCTGTGGCTGACTTAGTGCTTTTAATCTCATCCATCAGGATGACTTCAGGTAAATAGTGCCAATTCGACCGAAAGTCCCGGACCGCATGCATCAGTTCCCGACCAACGAAGGAGTCAGATGGTGATAGCTCATTAGCAATGTGCTTCAAAGATACCGGTTCTTCAAGTTTCTCTAAGCATTCTTTTCGTGTTGGATTGGAAATCGTACAGTGTTTCGGAACTAAATCAGTTTGAGCTAAGAAGGTTGTCTGGCACTGTTTACAATGAAAGTTTCTTCGGTTCAAGTGTAAGATGACATTGTTTCCTAGTATTTTTGCGAAGCGAACGGTTGTTTTACGCCATCCATAATTTTTATATGCTTATCTTCTATACCTAGCAACAATTTGGTAGTATCATTACACATAAGGACATTTCCTTCTTTCTCTAGAATCTTCGTCGTGGTTGGTTTTAATGAATGGACAGGAATGTCCGCTTTTTTGTGTTTAATAATAATATACAAAAAAACTGTCATTAATAATAGATGAAATCTATTACCAACAACAATTATTGTAGAACCTTTTTTTCTAAAGTATATCACCTGTTAATTTTGAAATATTAAGAAGCACAGATGGTTTGTCCTAAAGAATAATATTAGGAATATTGGTTAATCTGTGGTATACTTAATTCACATTGAGCGTTATTTAATTTATAGATCGGGTTTTAATTTGTAAGGATCTTTCATGATAGAGGCGCAGTCTGGGAACTGTAATGATTCCGTAGAGGTTGGGGCGGAATCGGTGGAAGCTAGAGTTTGGATTCGGTTCTTGTAATAAAGTTTTAAAGAAATTTGATGTAACTAACTTGATTAGAGGGCACTGTACACATGCTGTATAGTGCCCTTGTCCATTATTAAGGTATGTGTTTGATTAGATAAACTATTTAGGGGGATACAGAAATGGCTAAGGTCATAAAACCAATTACACTTTTAGTTGATGGTAAAGAAGTGCAAGGTGTGTACAGAGGCACTGATAATGAGTTGATAGATGAGTCACCTAATGGTTCATATTATAGTGGAGAAGGATCATTGATTATTATTTCTAATGAAAATCACTTGGAAATAGACAGTATAAAAAATATGGATGGTAGTAGCCTTCTCAAGGAACCAAGTAAGTTTTCATTGAGTAAAATCGATGTTAGAAATGCTTTTAAAATTGATAAGGTTCTTTTTGATAATATAAAAGATAATATTATTCAATAATTAAATTTTTTTGCAGAAGAATATTTTTGAGCAAATAATTGTTTTTCTATTTACATGAAACAAATATTATGATATAAATTATAATGTTGTTAATTGCTCAGTAGTTCAGTGGTAGAATAATTGACTGTTAATCAAGAGGTCGTAGGTTCGAATCCTACCTGAGCAGTGATTAATTGGTGATAGTTCTCCAACAGTGTTTTGGGGATTAGATTGTTTTTTATGTAAATGAGTTTTTAAGAACCCATCTTCTTTATAAGAAGGTGGGTTTTTTATTGTTTAGGGAAAAATTAAATTTTTAGAATAGAATATTGTCAGTCAGTTTTCCAATGATATCACGGTTGATGTTGGTGAGAGCGTTTTGAAACTCCTCTTCATTCGTATTTAAGTAAGTCTTTGATTCATAATTAGACGCAGTGATTTTTAACAATCCACCTTTGAGTGAGAGGTCAAAAGGATAATCATTGATCGTACACTGTTTTGTTAGTAGAACAATTTGTTTGAATGTACCATCAGGTTTATATTCCAACAATAGTCTGACATTTTCACCTTGATATTTATATATTCTTATCCCTTTTAACGTAAAAAATTTTACTTTGATGTGCATGAAAATTACCTCCGATTATTAATTAATAGTTGTTTTTCCCAAAAACAATATTACTCTAATAATCGACAGTATAGTAATTTCATTTAACTTAAAATAATAAATAATAATAGATTTAAATTATATTAAAATATATAAAAAAAGAAATATACGTTTTTTAAAAGTTTGAAATTAAGTTATTTTTGATGATTGTATAAAAGTTTAAGTTATAAGATTAGTATCGCAGTTCATAGTGAATAAATTAGATGAAGATCTAATTTATAAAAATCCTAACTGTCCTAAACTCAAAGGAAATTTATAATATAATACCATTTAAGTTCTAAATGATGGGAAGCAAAATATTGAGGGGAGTAGCTTTTATATCTTTTGAATAAATTGAAGGTAGTAATTAAGTGTGTGTAGTTTGTTTCTTCTCATAATATAGAGACATTAACTTTGTTACATCTTCTGTTAGGTGTGAAGGAATATGAAGTAATCTGACAAAGTCAGGAGAGTTTGCAATAGCTGAGTTGACATTTTCGCAGTAATACGGAAGGAGAAGCTCTATGGCACCAAGATCTGCTTTATGTTCAATCAAAGCGTGGTGGTTGAAAGTTTGTTCATATAACGCTGAATCATAACGATCCCCAGTAAGAATATGCGCGATTTCATGTGCTAATTGAAAAGTAATTTCATCAGGATTGTGCCAGTTTTCATTCATGACAACACTCCTATATTTAAAAGAGGCTGTGGGAGGAGTATCTTGTTTTAACTCACTTGACCAAACAACGCGGATTCCAAGAAATTTTGCTTTACGTAATAAGGAATCTAAAATCCAATTTTGCATACTGTTCCTCTCCTACCAAAGGGAAGATTTTTAATGGTTGTTCCTAATCATTTTTACGTAAAAGTTTCTGAATTAACTCTATATCTTCCTCAGGGATCGTTTTGCCTTCAAAAGTCAATATGACATCTTTCGTATCTGCCAAATCAATTTCAGGATGGGGATCATTATTTTGTGAACGCCCCATGATGTAATCTAACGATACCCCAAAGTAATCAGCAACTTTTCTAATTCGTTCAGCTGAAGGGGTTCTTTTATTCCATTGATAAATAGTATTACGGCCAAATCCTAGTTCAGCTTCTAATTCATAAACGGACATATTATGATCTTTAGCTAATTTTTTAATACGGTCAACAGCAGTCATCTCAAGTCTCCTAAGTATAATGTTTATAACTAAAAAGTTAGAAAAAGCATTGAAAACTAACATATAAGTTAGTATAATGTTGATGAAGAAAACAAAATTCAATTTAAGTAAAATGAATTGGTTCTCGTAAGTTGTTTTCCACACTTTGAATCAATGCTTATCGTTGATTTTATAATAACGTTTGAGTATCGTCAAACAAATTAACTAACATTTTAGGTAACTAGATAACTGCACAATGAGAGGTGTAAATTATGTCATATGAATTTGCTGATGCTATTTTAATATGTTTAAAGCGTAACAAGCGAATGGGGATTAAACCAAGCTCACAAACAGATATTGCAAAACATTTTGGGCTTTCCAAACCATATGTTAACCAACTAATAAATGGACGTGTTGCTAATTCAAACAATACTAAAAAAAGATTAGAAGAAATAAAAAGATATGTTGGAATGGATAATTAAAAAATAACATTTCTGGGTTAAATGCTCGTTGATGCCACAAAATAAAGTATTTTTGAGAGAAAAGATGTTTGAAATTCTGTTACAAAAATAAAATACGTTTTTTAGACATCTAAAACCAAGTTTGTAAGTCTTAAAAAATGAATAGAAATTGCATTAGCAGTACTTTAATTACAATTAGGGGATCTGCTGCGAAGAACATTTTCTAACAACTTAAAAGTTAGAGGTTGTCTACTAAGGATAGAGTTTAATTGTTTGAAGATATTAAGACGATATGTCAAGCTGAAAATTTGCGATAAATGTAAAGCCTCACGGGTTATACTTAAAAGCTGAAGTCATTTTCAAAAGAATTAAAAGACAGAAAATAAAATCGGTGGAGTTGGTCTTCCCGATCATTGCCGATGAAGCACTAATATGGTTTGTGCCTGACTATGCAAGTAACTAATGTCTAAGTGGAAAAGATTGGTCAATTTATAAACTAAGATTGGATGGGGTCAGGCAAAAATTTTTACCTGACCCCATCCAATCTTAGTTAGTTTAAAATGTTTTTAATGGAGATAAGTTGATTATATTATCTGCAAGGTTGGTTAATAACCCATGACTGAGAAGATAGCAGATAAAACCACGGTCCCTAATGTTGCGATAATCATGACCCAAACAACCAACATGGTTATTTTTTGAAAGCGACTTTTCTTTTTTTTAGCCAAAATATATTCACCTTTCAATTATTTTACAATTTACTATACAGTTGTTGACTTGATTATGTCAAATGTATTAAAGGGACAGTAAGGGTTTCTTTAACTTTAAGAGAAAAGATGAAAAAAGGTTTATGAAATGGGAAACAAATTGAAATCAATGAGATAAACAATTATAATATAGCGAGTGGAAAAATAACCAGAAGAGGTGCAAATTATGTGCGGTTTCGTAGGGTGTTTATCTGATATTGAAAAAGACACTGGAAAAAAATATAATGAAATGATTAAAAAAATGAACAAAATGATTGTCCATCGCGGTCCTGACGATGATGGATACTTTGAAGATAAAAATATTACAATGGGTTTCAGACGCTTAAGTATTATCGACCTAGAAGGCGGTCACCAGCCACTTTCTTACGATAACGAGCGTTATTGGATGACATTTAATGGGGAAATATATAATTATTTAGAATTGCGTGCTGAATTGAAAAAAGAGGGTTATGAGTTTAAAACTGATTCTGATTCTGAAGTTATTCTGGCAATGTATGCTAAACATAAGGAAGACTGTGTGAATTTTTTCAGAGGCATGTTTGCTTTTGTTATTTGGGATCGTCAGGAAAAAACTTTTTTTGCGGCACGTGATCATTTTGGAATAAAGCCTTTTTATTATGCAATAATTGGTGACAATTTTTATTATGGATCGGAAAGCAAAGCTATTTACAAAGTTATGCAACAGAAAACTTTCGATCAGAGTGCATTACAGGATTATATGACCTTTCAATTCGTTCCTGAACCAGAAACTTTGACTCAAGAGATAAGAATGTTGGAACCAGGACATTATCTGATTAAAAAGTTAGATGAAAAAGTCAAGGAAAAGCGTTATTATTATGCACAGTTTAAGCCGGTTATCCGTCCTGAAAATGAATATATCAAAAAGGTCCGTGATGTTTTATTCGATTCAGTTGAAAAGCATATGCGTGCGGATGTCCCAGTTGGTTCTTTTCTTTCTGGCGGGATTGATTCTTCAATTATTGTTGCTATAGCTAAACACTTTAACTCGCAGCTTGAAACAATTTCAGTTGGTTTTCAGCGCGAGGGTTATAGTGAAATTGATGTGGCGAAAGAAACGGCGGAGAAATTGGGAGTTAAGAACTATAGTTCAATTATCACCCCAGAAGAATTTATGAAGGTCTTCCCACACTTTGTTTGGAGTATGGATGATCCTTTAGCCGATCCAGCTGCAGTTCCACAATATTTTGTTGCTAGAGATGCGCGTAAACGTGTTAAGGTGGCTTTGACGGGTGAAGGAGCGGATGAGTTATTCGGTGGATATACGATTTACCATGAACCCGAATCACTCAAACCTTTCCGTTACACTAAACCACTCAATGGTATTTTAAATAAAATAGCGCATCTGATGCCCGAAGGAGTCAAAGGGCGTAGTTTTCTTTTGCGCGGAACAACACCACTTGAAGATCGTTATGTTGGGAATGCTTTTATTTTTAATGAACAGGAAAAGCATCAATTTATTAAAAATTATGATGATTCACATCCATTGCAATCTGTAACAAAACCATTTTATCGTGATGCGCTTAACTATGATCCAATAAGTAAAATGCAGTTTATTGATGTGCATGCGTGGTTGAACGGTGATTTGCTGCATAACGCCGATAGAACTACAATGGCTCACAGTTTGGAACTTAGAACGCCATTTTTAGACAAAGAGGTATTTGCTGTTGCTAGTGAAATTCCCGCGGATTTGCGGATAGCACATGGGACAACCAAATATATTTTACGTAAAGCTGCTGAAGGTGTGGTTCCTGACCATGTCCTAAATCGTAAGAAGTTAGGATTTCCAGTTCCTATTCGTTTTTGGTTACGTGATGAAATGTACGAATGGGCCAAAAATATTATAAATGAATCTCAAACCGAACAATATTTTAATAAAAAATATTTCTTAAAGTTATTGGAAGATCATCGAGAACAGAAAAAAGATAATTCGCGTAAGCTTTGGACGATTTTAACTTTTATGACATGGTACAAAATCTATGTTGAAAGTCCAGATTTGATGGATTCTCAAGCCGCACAGCAACTGGAATAATTAGCATTTTTATATTGAATCAGGGGAGAAAAAGCTATGAAAATAATGGTTCAAAAATTTGGTGGGACATCTGTAAAAGACTATGCAGCAAGATGTAAAGCTGCTGAACATGTTAGTTACACTGTTTCTGCGGGCTATAAAGTTGCGGTTGTTGTTTCTGCTATTGGCCGTAAGGGAGCGCCCTATGCGACCGACTCCTTGCTGAGCCTTATTGATGGTGAAAAAACGAAGTTGAATGCACGTGAACTTGATATGCTTGTTTCAGTTGGTGAAGTTATTTCAACTGCTGTTTTTACAGAATTATTGAAAAAAAGAGGCTTTTCGGCAACAGCGATGAATGGCCCAGACGCAGGCTTCAGAACTAGTAATGAGTATCAAAATGCTAAGGTAATTGATGTAAAAACTGATGGGATTATGAATGCTTTCAAGACTAATGATGTTGTAGTAATCGCTGGGTTTCAGGGCTTATCAAAGGAAGGACATATAGCAACGCTGGGTCGTGGCGGGAGCGACACATCTGCTGCTTTGCTAGGGGCGGCTCTTGGTGCTGAAAGGGTCGATATTTTCACAGATGTGGCTGGAATGATGACCGCTGACCCAAGATTGGTTAAGAAAGCTCGTTTTTTAAAAAATGTCAGTTATGAAGAAGTAGCAAACATGGCGCATGAAGGTGCTAAAGTTATTCATCCGCGTGCTGTAGAAGTTGCGCAGCAGGCTCACGTTCCCTTGAGAATAAGATCAACTTGGGATGGGCTTGATGAGCTAGGAACACTTGTTTCTGATCGTAACCTTTCGATCCAACACTATAGGAGTGTAACAGGAATTGCACATCAATTAGGTTTAACGCAGTTCAGCGTATCTACGGTTGACTATTCTTCTGAAAAAATCTTTGATTTGTTAGCTTCAAATCATTTAAGTGTCGATTTTATTAATATTTTACCTGAAAAAATTGTTTTTAATCTAAAACAAGAAGAGGCAGAAATAGCTAAAAAGCTGCTGACAGATAAGAAAATACCTGTTAAAAGTATTAGTGATTGCGTGAAAGTTTCGATTGTTGGAGCTGGAATTATGGGCACCCCTGGAATAACAGCTAAAATTGTTTCGGCTCTTTCACAAAAAAATATCAAAATACTCCAAACGACAGATAGTTACACCACTATTTGGGTATTAGTTCGTCAAAAAGACTTAGAAGAAGCAGTAAATGTCCTGCATGATAAATTTTT
Source organism: Liquorilactobacillus aquaticus DSM 21051 (assembly GCF_001436755.1). Taxonomy (GTDB): domain Bacteria; phylum Bacillota; class Bacilli; order Lactobacillales; family Lactobacillaceae; genus Liquorilactobacillus; species Liquorilactobacillus aquaticus. Next base: position 289,593 of record NZ_AYZD01000015.1, on the reverse strand, counting down.
ATTGGATGATTAATAAAATGGAATCAATATTAGATATCTGGTATTATCAACCGCTGATTTTAATAGTTATCTGGGTGTTAATTTCTCTAGGGAAAAATAAATTTTCGCGGTTTTTCCCCAAAAAAATATTGGCAGTCGATATAATGACAGTTTTTATGTTTATAGGCATCTATTTTCTTACGCTTGATAAAAGTGGTAATTCTATCATTCCCTATATTTTACTTGGAATGGCGGTTTGGGGATTTTTTATGACATTAGTAGATGTTTTTATAAAAGGAGAGTTAATTTACAGTACTTTCTTTTTACGCTACTGGCGCTGTGTCGATCTTGTGGTCATTGTTATTTATTGTGGCCTGCTTGTTCTTAAAATAACAGGTCAAATATAATGATAAATTTTTATTAAAACGAAAAACAGTTAGAGAGTGTATCTAAATCACTTTCCAACTGTTTTTTTTGTATTTGATTTTAGTTTTGGACAGTTTGCTTATTCAACATTCTGCAAAAAAACTAACGAAATTAAATACAAGATTTATGATTGGTATAGTTGAATTTTACAAGTAAATAACAAAGGTGGTAATGACGTGTGAAAATGTGGCTTAAAGTGGGGGATTGTGGTAATATCAAGGTGTAGTACTGTCGGGGAGGTGCATCTTCATGTTTATGGGGGAATATCGACATACAATTGATTCCAAGGGTCGTCTAATTATTCCGGCAAAATTTCGTGATGATCTTGGGAATAATTTTGTAATGACAAGAGGAATGGATGGATGTCTATTTGGCTATCCTCAGAATGAATGGGAGCTCCTTCAAGAAAAACTGCAGAAACTCCCATTAACAAAAAAAGATGCACGTGCTTTCGTCAGGTTCTTTTATTCTGCCGCTACTGAGTGTGATTTTGACAAACAGGGTAGAATCAGTGTTCCTAAATCGCTGCGTGTGCATGCGGCGTTAGAAAAAAAATGTGTCGTTGTTGGTGTTTCGAATAGATTCGAAATTTGGGCAGAAGAACGTTGGGATGAGTTTTCAAAAGAAGTGGAAACAGACTTTGATGACATTGCAGAAAAAATGATTGATTTTGGATTGTGAGGAAGAACAAGTGGATAATTTTGAGCATACAACGGTCCTTCTTCATGAAGCTGTCGCGGGATTGGCTGTAAAAGAAAATGGAGTTTATGTGGATTGTACTTTAGGTGGTGGTGGACACAGCAAGCAAATTCTGAGCGAACTTTCGTCTAAAGGACATTTGTTTGCATTTGATCAAGATCAGGTAGCAATTGACTTTAATCGGGAAAAATTAGCTTTTGCTTTGAAAGAAAAAAAGCTGACTTTTATCAAAGCAAATTTTCGTGAACTAAATAAACAGCTTTCCGATCAAGAGATTAAGCATGTGGATGGTGTCTTGTATGATTTGGGAGTTTCATCTCCGCAGTTTGATAATGCACAACGTGGATTCAGCTATCGTTATAGTGCACCGCTCGATATGCGAATGGATCAAGACCAAAGCCTGAATGCTAAACAGATTGTTAATGAGTGGAGCTATGCAGAACTAGTTCGGATTTTTTTTCGTTATGGTGAAGAAAAATACGCTAAGTCAATCGCGCGTCACATTGAGAAGAAACGGGAACTTGCAGAAATCGCAACGACCGATCAGCTTGTTGAAATTATTAAAGAAGCCATTCCGGCACGTGCTCGCCGCAAGGGCGGTCACCCAGCAAAACGTGTTTTTCAAGCAATTCGAGTTGCTGTAAATGATGAGTTAGGTGCGTTGGAGGAGTCATTGACACAGGCATTAGAGATGCTTGATGTGGGCGGAAGAATAAGCGTAATCACTTTTCAATCCCTTGAGGATCGGCTTGTAAAATCAATGTTTAGAGAAAAAAGCCAGATGCCTGATCTTCCTCCTGGGTTGCCAGTTATCCCTAAAGATCAGCTTCCTGCATATCGACTTGTGAACAAAAAGCCAATTAAACCTCAGCCAGAAGAATTAACTGTTAATCACAGGGCACATTCAGCTAAACTGCGGATTATTGAACGAATTGCAATTAAATAAACGAAAGGGTGTGATATGATGCCACAAAATGCGGTAAGAAAATTAGAAGTACAACCAGAAAATAAAACAACTCCAATACATAACACTGAAATAAAAAAGAAAACAAGTCATGTTCCAATGTCACGCCTTGAAATGACTGTGCTTACAGTGGCAAGCTTGGTAGTGATGTGTCTAATGATAAGTGTGGTTTCTTCAAAAATTGCTTTGTCAAAAGCACAGTATAATTTGCAAAATGTTAATCAAAAAATTACAAGTACCCAAAATAAGAATGTTGATAAGAAGCAAGAAGTTAGTGAGTTATCAAGTCGCAGCCGTTTAATGGAGGTTGCTAAAGAAGTCGGGTTGACGATGAATGAGCAGAATATAAGGAATGTTAACAAATGAGTCTAAAAAATAAACGACAGATAGATAAACGCGAGTGGCAATATAATAGAAAACACTTTGGTATAGGAGTTTTTTTTATTGTAGGATTGATATTTGTGGTATTTATCAGTCGTTTTTTTTATATTGGAATTTACAAGAACGTGAATGGGGTGAATCTTCCGAAAAAAGCTGCCCAGCTTTATGCAACAAAAACTGAAGTAAAAGCTCAACGCGGAACGATTTATGATGCTGATAACCAGCCAATAGCTGAAGACACTTCAACCTATTCGATTTATATCATTCTTTCTAAAAAGGCAGTTGCTTTTGGGAAAAGGGAGTACTTAGCTGATAAAGATAAGGATAGAGCAGCGCGAGTCCTAAGCAAAAATTTGCCGATCAATTATGAAAGAGTAAAGAAAATTTTGAACCCAGTAGATAAAGATACTTATCAAGTTGAATTGAGTAATGCCGGTAAAAATATTTCACTTGAAACTAAGAAAAAAATAGCAGCGGCAGGAATAACTGGGATTAACTTTAAAGAATCACAGGCACGACTTTATCCAAACGGAATCTTTGCTTCTCATATTGTTGGAATTGCAGAGAATGAATCTGGAAAAATGGTAGGGGTTATGGGGCTGGAGAAGGCATTCAATAGCGATCTGACAGGTGTGAATGGCGTTAGAAGTTTTGAAAAAGATATTCATGGCACCCCCATTCCAGGTAAAAAAATAAAAACACAAAAGGCAAAGGACGGCGATAATGTCTATACGACTATCGATTCTAGATTGCAAACGTATTTAGAAACGTTAATGACGCAAGCTCAAAATAAGTATCATGCTGCTTCTTCAAACGCAATTTTGATGAATGCTCATACTGGAGAAATCGTTGCTGCAAGTCAGCGTCCAACTTTTAATGCGCAAACTAAAGATGGAATTGATCAGGTCTGGAGAAACACTTTGGCAGAAGACAGCTATGAACCAGGCTCAACAATGAAGGTCCTTACAATGTCTGCCGCGATTGATAGTGGGGTATACAATAGCAGCAGTACTTTTAAATCTGGAACGTATAAAATTGATGGAAAAACAATTGATGACTGGGATACAAATGGATGGGGCTATATTACATACCGAGATGCCTTTGTCCGCTCTTCTAATGTTGGGATGGCTCATCTGGAACAAGCGATGGGGAGTAAGGTCTGGTTAAAATATATCAAGCGTTTTGGGTTGTTGAAATCTACAGGTTCAGCCATGCCTAATGAAGCTAGTGGGAGTATCGAATATAAATATCCGATTGATCAAGCCAATACAGCCTACGGACAAGGTGTTACAGTAACAGGTCTCCAGATGATGCAGGCTTTTTCTGCAATTGCAAATGGTGGTAAGATGGTTAAACCGCAAATTGTAAAAAAAGTTGTTAACCCTAATAATGGCAAGGTAATCTTAAAGAACGGAACTGATGTTGTTGGTCAGCCTATAAAAAAAGAAACAGCTAATAAAGTATTGGAAATGATGCAGGATGTTGTTTATGACAAAAATGGAACTGGTTCAGCATTTAAGATTGATGGATATCGAATAGGTGTAAAAACCGGAACGGCACAGATCGGGAATTCTTCAGGAACTGGTTATTTGACGGGGAATACAAACTATATTTTCTCAGTGGTAGGGATGGCTCCTGCAACTAATCCCAAATATATTCTCTATGTAACGATGAAGCAACCTTCGACAATGGGGAGTGGAACATCTGGACAAATGCTGGCATCTATTTTTAATCCTGTCATGAAACGGGCGTTGGAAGAGGACAAGGAAACGACAACCTCTACTCCACAGATAAAAGTTACAGATGTTGTTGGTAAAAGCACAACAGCAGCTAAAATGAAATTAAGTGGGGCAGGACTTTTTGTAACAACAATCGGGAACGGAAATAAAATTATTGCACAATCTGTTTCTAAAAATAGTGTCTTATTGTCAGGGGAACGTATAATTATTTTGACAAATGGTGAAAAGACTATGCCAGATATCAGTGGTTGGTCACGGAGCGATGTGTTAAAATTAGCTAGTCTGCTAGGGATTAAGTTCAACATCTCGGGGGCGGGATATGTAAGTTCACAGAGTGTCGCAACGAATAAGTCACTTAGTGGTGTTGAAACAGTAAATGTACAATTAAAGTAGGAATGATGTGGTAAAGATGTTAGCAAGTAAATTGATTGAAAGTTTGAAGTTTAAAAAAGTTGAACCAGCCAGTTATGGCGATTTCGAGGTCTCAGCAGTTACACAAGATACACGTGAAGTGTCACAGAACAGTGTCTTTATTGCAATTGTCGGTTCTCAAATTGACGGGCATACACTTGTGGCTGAGGCTGTAAAAAAAGGTGCGGCAATGATTATTGCTCAAAAAAAGGTAGATTGTGATAATGTTCCTGTTGTCTATGTTGAAAATACAAACAGGGCAATGGCAATTTTGAGCGATTGTTTTTATGATTCTCCAAGTAAAGCAATGCGAATGATCGGTGTGACTGGTACAAATGGAAAAACGACGGTGACGCATATTATTGAAGAAATTTTCCGTGAACAAGGTGAAAAAACTGGACTGATCGGAACAATGTACCGGCGTATTGGTGATAAGATTTTTCCTACAAAAAATACAACACCTGATATTATCACATTGCAGCGCACTTTGAGCAAAATGCATAAACAAGATGTTTCTTCTGTTGCAATGGAGGTTTCATCTATTGCGCTTGTCCAGGGAAGGGTCTGGGGGATTGATTTTGATATTGCAGTCTTTACTAATCTAACGCGAGATCATTTAGACTACCATAAAACAATGGCTAATTATGCTCATGCTAAAAGTTTATTGTTTTCCCAGCTTGGTAATGAATATGGTTTTAAAAAGAACAGCAAAGTTGCAATTTTAAATATTGATGATCCTATGGGGAGAAAGTTGGAAGAAGATACGTCTGCCCCTGTGTTAACTTATGGAATTAAACATGAGGCGATGATCAAAGCTTCAAATGTTGTTATCCATAGTCAAGGAACCGATTTTGACCTGAGTGTTTTTGACCAAAAACAGCATTTGAAGGTTAAAATGGTAGGGTTATTTAATGTCTATAATATCTTGGCTTCTTTTGCGGCAGCATATGCCGCTGGATTAGATCCAAGTAAAATTATATCTGTTTTGTCATCTTTTAAAGGTGTCAAGGGACGGTTGCAGTTAATACCATCTTCCTCAGGAGTTAGCGCAATAGTTGATTACTCACACACACCGGACGGCTTGCTGAATGCTTTAGAAACGATTAATGATTTTGCAAAAGGAAAGGTTTTTTGTATTATCGGCTGTGGAGGAGATCGAGATCATGGTAAAAGACCCAAGATGGCTCAAATAGCATTGCAGTATAGTGATTACCCAATCTTCACTTCTGATAATCCGCGTTCAGAAGACCCTCAAAAAATTGTTGATGATATGCTTCAGGGCATTTCTCAAAATAGCAGTGTAAAGGTCATAATTGATCGGCGAAAAGCTATTGAATACGCCATTAATAAAGCACAATCTGGTGATATTGTACTGATCGCAGGTAAAGGTCATGAGGATTATCAGATTATTAAGGGGAAAAAGAATCATTTTGATGACGTAGAAGAAGCTGAGAGAGCATTCAAGAAAAGAGGAGCAGTTTAGGCAATGATAGGATTAGAGGTAGTAGTGCCCATTATCAGTAGTTTTATTATTACAGTTGTTTTTTTACCAATATTCATTAATTATGCACACAAAAAGAATCAAGGTCAGATGATTAGAGAAGATGGTCCCAAGTGGCACGAAAAAAAATCTGGGACTCCCACAATGGGTGGACTCGTCTTCAACGGTGCAATCGTAATTAGCGGAATTTTAATTCCGTTTATAATGAGGGAACTAACAGCTAGAGTTCTTGTTTTAGAGTTTATTTTGATTTTATATGGTTTACTAGGCTTTTGGGATGATTCTATCAAGCTTTGGAAAAAACAGAATGAAGGTCTGAAGGCGTGGCAGAAGCTTTTAGGGCAAATTATTGGCGGAATAGTATTTATGTTGGTCTATTTACATGAAGGACTGCCACTTTCACTCAGTTTCTTTGGTTATGAAATTCCACTTGGCTTTCTATATGTTCTTTTTGTAATTTTTTGGCTCGTTGGTTTTTCGAATGCAGTTAATTTAACTGATGGAATTGATGGTTTAGTTGCTGGGCAGTCGATTATTGCGTTTGGAACATATGCAATTGCCGCGTATGTTCAACAAGAGATTGATATTTTAATTTTTTGTTTAACCGTTATGGGAGCTTTGTTGGGTTTCTTGATATTTAACCATAAACCTGCAAAAATCTTTATGGGTGATATGGGATCATTAGCACTTGGAGGGGCATTAGCAGCAGTATCAATCTTGCTTCATCATGAATTATCGTTGTTAATTGTTGGTATTATTTTTGTAGTTGAAACGGTTAGTGTTATGCTACAGGTCGCTTCTTTCAAATTAACGGGTAAACGAATTTTTAAAATGAGTCCCATACATCATCATTTTGAATTGTGCGGTTGGAGTGAATGGCGTATTGATTTAACTTTTTGGACTATCGGGATTATCGCTGGAGCAGTTTTTCTGCTAACAAGTGTATAAAGTATTAATGTAAGCTAACATAATTTATAAGGAAGTCTTTGAAAATGAAAGAAATCACAAATTACAAAAATATGCGCATACTCATAATTGGTTTAGGGAAAAGTGGTTTTAATGCAGCTAAGCTGTTACATAAATTAGGTGCACAGGTGACAGTCAATGACTTAAAAAAACCGAAAGATGAGACAATTGTTACTGAGCTTGAGAATGCTGGGATAAGAGTTATTACGGGAAGTCATCCGTTGAGCCTTTTGGATGGAACCGAATTAATTGTTAAAAATCCGGGAATTCCCTATTCAAATATATTAGTTAGCGCTGCAGTGAAGCAAAACATACAGATTATTACTGAGCCAGAATTGGCATATGAAGTACTTGAGGCCCAAATGATTGGTGTAACCGGTACGAATGGTAAAACAACAACAACGACAATGATTTCTCTAATGCTTAACCAGGACCGCCAGAAAGGACGCGCCTATGTTGCAGGTAATATTGGTATTCCTGCTTCAGTGGTTGCTCAAAAGGCTGCTCCAGAAGATGTCATGGTCAGTGAACTATCAAGCTTCCAGTTGCTGGGGATTACAAAACTACACCCTCACATTGCTGTGTTAACTAATATTTATGAAGCACACACAGACTATCATGGAACGCGGGAAAATTATATTAAAGCAAAAATGCGAATTACGATGAACCAAGATAAAAGTGACTTCTTTGTAGTTAATTGGGATTCAGAAGAATGGCGAAATTTAAGCAAACAATCCCGTGCGAAGGTCATTCCTTTTTCACGGCAGGACAAGATAGAGACTGGTGCGTACGAAAAAGACGGTTTTCTCTACTATCGCGATGAAAAAATAATGGCCGCTGATGATATAAAGGTTCCAGGATCGCATAATGTTGAGAACGCGCTAGCAGCATTAACAGTTGCTAAATTGATGGGTCAAACTACCGAAAGTATCGTTGAGGTTTTAAAGACTTTTTCGGGTGTACGTCATCGCACACAATACGTGACAACATTCAACAAGCGTAAATTTTATAATGATTCAAAAGCAACAAATACGGAGGCTACAGAAAAAGCATTGTCTGGGTTCAAAGCGCCGATTATTTTGTTGGCAGGCGGACTTGATCGAGGTTTTACTTTTGAACGCTTAATACCATACTTTAAAAATGTGCGTAGTTTGATTGTTTTTGGAGAAACTGCAGATTTAATGGCAGAGGCTGGGAAAAAAGCTGGGATAAGTGACATTAAACATACAGAAAATGTTGTTACAGCTGTTCCATTAGCTTATAAGATGAGTCATGAAGGCGACATTATTCTTCTATCACCTGCATGTGCAAGTTGGGATCAATATCCGACTTTTGAGGTTCGTGGCGACATGTATATTAATACAATTGAAAAGCTGGTTAAAAAAGCGGAGGAAGAAAAATGAGGTTACTAGTTTCAGGCGGAGGCACCGGGGGGCATATATATCCAGCACTTGCTTTGATTGATGCTGTGAAGAAAAAAGAACCTTCCTCCGAAATCTTGTATGTTGGTACGCATAAGGGATTAGAAAATAAGATTGTTCCAGATGCAGGCATTCCTTTTAAGACTATTAGAATTCAAGGCTTCAAACGATCATTGTCGCTTGAGAATTTCAGGACAGTGTATCTTTTTTTGAAAAGCGTTCGTACAGCTAAGAAAATATTAAAAGAATTTAAACCTGATGTTGTTGTAGGGACAGGCGGATTTGTTTGCGGTGCGGTGGTTTATGCTGCAGCAAGAATGGGGATCCCAACCTTTATTCATGAACAGAATAGTGTGGCTGGAGTTACAAATAAATTTTTGAGTCATTTTGTTGATAAAATAGGTATTTCATTTACAGAAGCTGTTAAAAATTTTCCAGCCTCAAAAGTTATTTTCACAGGAAACCCTCGTGCCCAGCAAGTTGTTGGAATGAAGCCGAGCAATAGGCTTAAGGATTATGGGTTAGTATCGAATAAGAAAACAGTTTTAATATTTGGAGGATCACGTGGAGCGAGGAGAATAAACGAGGCGACAGTTGAATCATTTCCCTTTTTAAAGGACAAAGACTATCAAATTTTATTTGTCACGGGAAGTGTTCATTTTGACAAAATCAAAGAAATGATTGGTGAAAATTCACCTAAAAATGTTGCCGTCGAACCATATATACCGGATATGCCTTCGATCCTTCCTGAGGTCAGCTGTATTGTCGGCCGCGCTGGAGCAACAAGTTTGGCAGAAATAACGGCATTGGGGATACCTTCTATTTTGGTTCCAAGCCCTTATGTAACTAATGATCACCAGACGCACAACGCTCAAAGCTTGGTAAGTGCCCGAGCTGCGGAAATGATTAAAGAAGCGGATTTGAATGGAAAAAGTTTGGCAGCTATGATTAACAAGTTGATGTTGGACGATAACCTTCAAAAAACGATGAGCGAGAACGCTAAAAAAGCAGGTACGACTGATGCAGCAGACAAAATAACTGAAATTCTTACACAGTTGATTGCCGATTCTCATAGATAACAAGTATTAAGAAAAGGGGAGTGTGACTGAGATGAAGAAATTAAGGCGCTCTAAGCTTAAATCTCAAAATGCTAGTCCCCTTACTCCTTGGGAAAAAGCACAGCAGGAGCGGGAAAAAAAATCGAAGTGGAAGAAACACCAATTCTTCAATAAAAAGCGAATCGGGAACAAGTTGCCTGATTTAGTCAGACAGCGGCGAAAAGTTCTCAAGAGGCATTTAATCTGTAATCTTTTTGTGTTCTCCCTGTTAGGCTTAATGTCTTTATATTTGGTTCTCCCAGCTAGTAAAGTTCAGAAAATCGAAGTTTCTGGAACCGATACGCTTACTAAGGAGGCTGTCGTTAAAGCTGGTGGTGTTCGAAAGGGTAATTTACTTATAAGGACTTTTCTCAATGAAAAAGAAATAAAAAGTAAAGTAAAAAAACAGGTTTCTGACATTAAGGATATTAAGCTTGTCATTAGCGGAACAACAATTAGTTACGAGGTGAGTGAGTCTCCAATTGTTGGATATGTGGCAAAAAAAGGAAAATACTATTCTTTGAACAGTTTTGGTAATATTTCTAAGATTGCACGTGATGAAGCACAAGGAAACTATCCGCTTTATTATCAGTTTAAAAATCGGAACGAGTTGTCATCTTTGGCAAAGCAGGTAGCTCGTCTTTCGCCTAACCTGCGCAATGCGATGTCTGAGATTCACTATACACCGACTGATGTCAACGAGCAAAGAATTAAAATTTATATGAACGATGGAAATGAGATAATTGCCACGATTTCAACTTTTGCTAGAAAAATGGCATACTACCCAGACATCAAAGCAAAAAATAGTAATAAAATACTTGTTGATTTTGAAGTTGGAGCTTATTCATATCCACTAAATTAAAAAATAAAGGTTGAATATGATTAATTTAGGCATTTGAGACGCGAGAAGTGTATTAATGGGAAACAGTGTGGTAAAATTTAAATAATCAAATTGAGTAATTTCTTACTATAATAGTGTTTAATTAAATTTAAGAAAAGGGGGGCTCTATTGATGGAAAATTCTGGAATATATGTTGGACTCGATATTGGTACGACATCGATTAAGGTAATAGTTGCCGAACATATAAAAGATCAGATGAACATCATCGGGGTGGGAAGTGAACGTTCAGACGGATTGAGTCGCGGAGTGATCGTAGATATCGATCGTGCTGTCAGCGCAATTAAAAAGGCGATCCAGCAAGCTGAGCAAAAAGCGAACATCCAGATATCAAAAGTAACAGTTGGAATTCCAGCAAATCTTCTCGAGATCGTCCCTTGCAATGGAATGATTGCTGTTAGTGATGAAGCTGGAAGTTCAAAAGAAATAGATGAAAATGATGTTTACCGAGTTACCGAAGCGGCGCTCGTTCAAAAACTTCCTCCTGAACGCGATGTAATTGATATCATTCCGGATGAATTTATTGTCGATGGTTTTGATGGCATAAAAGATCCTCGGGGAATGATAGGTGTGCGTTTGGAGATGAACGGGGTTGTGTACACAGGTCCTAAGACAGTTTTGCATAATACGATGAAATGTGTTGAAAAAGCAGGACTTAAGATTGAGGGCACAGTTGTTTCAGCTCTAGCACTTTCAACTATTGCTTTGAGTGATGGTGAACAAGATTTTGGAGCTGTTATAATTGATATTGGTGGTGGTCAAACAACTGCTGCTGTTGTACATGATCATAAATTAAAATATACATACGTTGACCAAGAGGGCGGAATGTTTGTCACAAAAGATATTTCTGTTGTTTTAAACACCTCACTTGAGAACGCAGAAAAAATCAAGCGTAATTATGGTTATGCGACAAGCAGTTTAGCCTCAAAGGATGATGTATTTCCTGTTGAAGTTGTTGGAAAAGTTGATCCAGTTCAAGTGAGTGGAGAATATCTGAGTGAAATTATCGAAGCAAGGATGACTCAAATTTTTGAAAAATTGAGAGACGAACTTGAAGATATCAGAGCTTTGCAACTTCCAGGAGGCATTGTACTTACTGGTGGACTTGCTGCACTTCCTGGAATGAAAGAACTTGCTGAAGATATTTTTGGCGTAAACGCCAAAGTTTTCATACCACAGCAGATGGGATTGAGACATCCATCTTTTTCACAAGCAATTGGGTTGATTAAGTATGTTATGCAACAGGGTGAAATTGAAAAAATTGTAAAAAGCACCATTGCTAGTGGAGATGAACTTGATGCTTTGAAAGAAAGCAACAAAGTCGTAGCACTTAAGCCACAAGTTGAAGAAAAAGATATTAAAAAGAAACGTAATGCTGGAAAAAAGAATAATGCTTTTGAGGGTGTCAAAAATTTCTTCAACACATTTTTTGATTGATTTATAAATTGGAGGGAAAGCGTAATGGAATTTTCACTAGATGCAAATGAAAACACAGGTGCAACAATCAAAGTGATCGGTGTAGGCGGTGCTGGCGGGAATGCAGTAAATCGTATGATTGCCGATGATGTTAAGGGTGTTGAGTTTATAGTTGCCAACACGGATGTACAGGCTCTAAAAAGTTCTAATGCTGAAACTAAGATTCAACTCGGACCAAAACTAACACGGGGGTTGGGCGCGGGTTCAAATCCTGAAATTGGGAACAAAGCTGCTCAAGAAAGTGAAGAATCGATCGCTGAGTCGTTGAAGGGTGCCGACATGATTTTTGTGACCGCAGGTATGGGCGGTGGAACAGGTACTGGTGCTGCACCAATTATTGCAAAGGTAGCAAAAGAACAAGGAGCGTTAACTGTCGGGGTGGTTACACGTCCATTTAGTTTTGAAGGGCCTAAACGTGCGCGATACGCTGCTGAAGGTGTTGCACAAATGAAAGAGCATGTGGACACGCTGGTTATTATTGCAAATAACCGTCTATTGGAAATTGTCGATAAGAAGACCCCAATGCTGGAAGCCTTTAAAGAAGCCGACAATGTTTTACGGCAAGGTGTTCAAGGAATATCTGATTTAATTACTTCACCAGGCTATGTCAACCTTGACTTTGCTGATGTTAAAACGGTGATGGAAAATCAAGGTTCTGCTCTGATGGGAATTGGTTCTGCAAATGGCGAGAATAGAACTGCAGAAGCAACAAAAAAAGCCATTTCTTCACCGTTGCTTGAGGTCTCAATAGATGGAGCTGAACAAGTTCTTTTGAATATCACTGGGGGACCTGATTTAAGTCTTTTTGAAGCGCAAGATGCTTCTGACATTGTAGCACAGGCTGCAACAAGTGATGTTAATATTATTTTTGGAACTTCGATTAATGAAGACTTGGAAGATACAGTTGTTGTAACTGTTATTGCAACTGGAATTGATAAAAAGAAGAGAGAACAGGCTCAAAGACGTAACAATCGTTTGAATCCGCTGGAGGATAAAAATACACAGTCTTCTGGTATTGAACAACAGGAAGTAAAATCTGGTGAGAATGCAGACCCACTTAGAGATTGGGATCTGAGACGCGAAATTTCGGGTGAACGGAAAGTTAATCAAAATGAACGTCAAGATGAATTCCAAAATGTTGAAAAGAAAAAATTCGATATTTTTAAGATGGATGCTGCAAAAGAAAAAAATGAAAACGATGATGATGGCTTGAGTACACCACCATTTTTCCGTCATCGTCGTAAATAATAAAAAAACACATTGGCGTGATAGGAGGGGTGGATATGGCTCTTGGTGAAAAGATTGGACGCTTTTTTGGAATGGCAGATGAGGATGAAGCGTATCAATCAGATGATTTTTATGCGAAAAAAGATAAAGATTTGGCTGATACTTCCAAGAATTCAAAGGTCGTTTCGATGCATGCAAGAGGGCAAGAAAAAGTGGAGAAAAAAATTGCATTATTTGAACCAAGAATATATTCTGATGTTAAAGTTATTGCCACTCGTCTATTGAACGACCAAGCCGCAGTTGTTAATTTCCAAAGGATGGATGAGCAGCAAGCACACCGTGTTGTAGATTTCTTAACCGGGACTGTGTTTGCCATTGGTGGAGAAGTCCAACGCATAGGAGAACAGATTTTTCTATGTACGCCACATGGATTTGTTGTCGAAGGAAATGTAGCTGCCGAATTTTCCGATAATGATTTTTGAATGATTAAGGGGTTAACTAATTGATTATAACTATTTTTGATCGTTTATTTGAACTGTATTCATTGGCAATCGTAGCTTTTGTGTTGATGTCTTGGTTTCCAGGAGCTTATCAAACAAAGCTAGGTCAGTTCCTTGGTCGTATATGTCAACCATACCTAGGTTTTTTCGAGAGATTTATTCCGCCACTTGGAGGAATAAGCTTCGCGCCTATTGTTGCTCTCGTTGCATTGCAGTTCATTAAGTATGGTTTTGACGTTGTTCTTGTTTTATTACTAAACCTTTTTATGATATTTTTTTAAGTGGGATGTATAATGAGTGAAAATAGCGTTTATCAACATTTTAGAAAAGATGAAGCTGTTATTATTGATGATATTCAAGACACTCTTGATAGGGTTAGAAATGAGTATCGTCCGATTTTGACTCGCTTTTTTAACCCGCGTGAGCAACTGATTGCCACAAAACTTTTGAAAGATGATGATCAAATCAAGATGAAAAGTTTTGGACTTGCTTCTCAGGCGGAAAGAAAAAGAATTTTGTTCTACCCCGAATACTATGAACCAGTACAATCCGATTTTGAAATTTCATTAATGGAAATAAATTATCCAACCAAGTTTGCAGAATTGCGACATAGTCAAGTGTTGGGAACGTTAATGAATATTGGAATAAAGCGTGATGTTCTCGGTGATATAGTAACTGATGGCGAAAAGTGGCAGCTTGTTGTCGATGCACAGATGGTGGATTATATTCGTTTGCAGGTTGACCATATTGGCCGCATAAAAGTGAAAATGACAGTCGTTCCTAAGAAAGAATTGGTTTTGTCACAGGATGAATGGAAGGATATACTGATTTCCGCTAGTTCTTTGCGGATCGATGTTTTGATCGCAGGTGTCTACAATCTTTCTCGTAAGCACGTGAAGGACCTGTTGCAGGCGCAAAAGATACACTTGAATTGGATGCTTGTTGAAAAACCAGATTTGGAACTCGGGATAAAAGATATTGTTTCCGTTAGAGGTTATGGTCGTTTTAGAATAGATGATGTGCAAGGCGTTTCTAAAAAGGGTAAAATAAGATTGAATGTTTCTGTTTTAGAAAACTAATACATAATTGGAGGTGTTGGGGATATGACATTGACCCCATTGGATATTCATAACAAAGAATTTCGTGTTAAGTTGCGTGGGTATGATCAAGATGAAGTTAACGATTTTTTAGATCAAATCATTAAAGATTACGAACTCAACTTGAAAGAAAATGAGCATTTAGCGGAAGGTCTCAAACAAGGTGAAGAAAAGCTCAAGTATTTTAACGACTTGAAAGATTCTTTGAACCAGTCAATTATCGTTGCACAAGAGGCGGCAGACAAAGTCAAAGCAAATGCACAGCGCGAAGCCGAAATTATCAACCATGAAGCTCAAAAGCAAGCACAGGATATAGTCGATCAAGCCAATGAAAAGGCACGGCATATTGTTGATGATGCTTCTCAAAAGGCTAAGCGTTTGACTGTTGAAACTGATGACCTTAAAAAGCAAGCTCGTATCTTTAGACAGAAGCTCCAAGTTATGATGGAATCACAATTGGAGGTCGTTAGAAGCAGTGAATGGGATGAAATCCTCAAGCAAGGAGATACCAGTAACTATGAGGCTATCCAAGATGCAATTCGCCGAAATGAAGACCTTGACAAACAGGCTGCAAAGGAAGTACAATCAGTCTCAAACAATGTTCCAAATGAGACTGATGATGATAATGGAACGGTTGATCAGAAAAAAGCTGTTGTTATTTTCCCAGAAGAAAATGAAGACAACGGACAGCATTTTGATGAAAATGCCAACATCAGTGAAAATAAATAAAATTGAAAGAATAAGTTTGAGTAAAAAAAATCTTAGCGAGTTGGCGTTTTGGTGTGAGGCCGATGATTGAATTTTATCCAGATATCATCTTTCCAGATTGTTGGACTGAATTTTTAGTAGGTTCAATCGGCTCATGGTCGTTATTAAATGTTTGAGTTGGATTGATAATATGTGTTGTTATCAGTTCTGAATTTGGGTGGTACCGCGAAGATTTCGTCCCTTGGATGAAGTCTTTTTTTAGTATTTAAAAAAAGGGGAGAAAAAAATGAGAGTTAAAGATACGCTTAATTTAGGAAAAACAAAATTTCCAATGCGTGGCAATCTGCCTGTTCGTGAAGGCGAACGTCAAAAAGAATGGGAAGAAAACAAAGTCTATGAACGTCGGCAAAAATTAAATCAAGGGAAACCTACTTTTGTATTACATGACGGACCTCCATATGCCAATGGAAATATCCATATGGGACATGCTCTGAATAAGATTACAAAGGATATTATTGTTCGTTCAAAGTCAATGATGGGGTTTCGCTCACCATATGTTCCTGGTTGGGATACGCATGGGCTACCAATTGAACAGCAATTAAAAAAAGCTGGAGTTGACCGCAAGTCCTTATCAGTAGCTGATTTTCGTGAGAAATGTCGAGAATACGCTTTAGAACAGGTTGACAAACAACGTTCTGATTTTAAACGTTTAGGTGTAGCAGGTGAATGGGATAATCCTTATGTGACGCTCGATCCATCTTTTGAAGCTCAAGAAATCAGAGTATTTGGCAAAATGGCTGAAGCGGGACTGATTTATAAGGGCAAGAAGCCTGTTTTTTGGTCTTGGTCGTCAGAATCAGCCCTTGCTGAGGCTGAGGTCGAATACCATGATGTTACTTCTCCATCAGCTTTCTATGGTGAAAAGGTAATTGATGGAAAAGGAATTCTGGATGATAATGAGACTTTTATGGTTGTTTGGACAACAACCCCATGGACTATTCCTGCTTCTGAGGGAATCACGGTCGACAAGGATTTTGACTATTCTGTTGTCAAGCCCAAAGATGATCAACGTGAGTTTGTTCTTGCAACAGATTTGGTGGCTGAGAATGCGGAGCGCTTTGGCTGGGAGGAATATAAAATTGTCAAGACGCTTAAAGGAGCTGATCTTGAAAACATCTTAGCCGAGCATCCATTTTATCCAGAACGTAAACTAGTTACTATGTTGGGTGACTTTGTTACCTTAGATTCTGGTACTGGTTTGGTTCATACAGCTCCTGGTTTTGGGGAAGATGACTTTAATGTTGGGAAGCAATATGGGCTTGATATCTACGTTCCGGTTGACGACAAGGGCTATTTAACTGATGATACTGGCAAGGATTTTGCTGGAGTTTTTTATGAAGACGCGAATCAAATTGCTTTAGATAAGTTAAAGGCAGCTGGAGTATTGTTAAAATATGTTCCATATGAACATAGTTATCCATTTGATTGGCGTACTAAGAAACCTATTATTTTCCGTGCTACACCTCAATGGTTTGCCTCTGTGGATAAGATTCGTACCAATATTTTGGATGCAATCGACAAGGTCAAGTTTTTCCCTAGTTGGGGACAGAAACGGCTGCATAATATGATTCGTGATCGTGGTGACTGGGTGATCTCGAGACAGCGTGTTTGGGGTGTACCGCTACCAATCTTTTATGGTGAAGACGGTGAGGCAATCATCACGCCAGAAACTGTCCAACATGTTGCAGATCTTGTTGAAGAATACGGTTCAAATGTTTGGTTCCAACGCGAGGCAAAGGATTTACTGCCAGAAGGTTTCACAAGTGAGCATTCACCAAACGGCAAGTTTACAAAAGAAACTGATATTATGGATGTCTGGTTTGATTCGGGTTCATCCCATCAAGGAGTTTTAGCACAGCGAGATTACCTTACTTATCCAAGTGATCTGTATCTTGAAGGATCAGATCAGTATCGTGGTTGGTTTAACTCAAGCTTAATTACAAGCGTAGCTGTTTCGGGTGAGGCACCTTACAAGCAAGTTCTGTCCCAAGGCTTTACACTTGATGGACAGGGTCGAAAGATGAGTAAATCACTTGGAAATACGATTGTTCCATCAAAAGTCATTAAACAAATGGGTGCAGAAATTATTCGTCTCTGGGTTCTCAGTGTAGATTCATCTGCTGATGTCAGAGTATCAATGGATAGTTTTAAACAAATTTCTGAGGCTTATCGGAAAATCCGCAATACAGTTCGCTTCTTACTTGCTAACACAACTGACTTTGATCCTAAAGAAGATGCTGTAGCATTCGATGATATGGAATCGATCGATAAGTACATGGAAGTTTTGATTAATAAGTTTACCAAGGAAATCCTTGATGATTATGCAAACTATGATTTTATGGGAATTTATAAAAAACTATTGAATTTTGTAACTGCAGATTTGTCTGCCTTTTATCTGGATGTTGCAAAAGATGTTGTTTATATTGAAAAGGAAAACAGTCATAAGCGTCGCTCTATGCAAACCGTTTTATATGATGTCGCGGTACGCTTGACTAAGTTGCTAACACCTGTAATTCCGCATACGACAGAGGAAATTTGGAATTATTTAAAAGAACCAGAAGATTATGTTCAGTTAGCTGAAATGCCGGAAGTAGTCCACTTTAATAATGAGGCTAAGTTACTTGAAGAATGGAATGGATTTATGAACGTCCGTTCAGATGTTTTCAAATCACTTGAAAATGCACGTAACAAGAAATTGATTGGGAAATCATTTGAAGCGCATGTTACGCTTTATGTCTCCAATAATATCAAGCAAGCTTTGGATGATCTGAATACTGATGTTCGTCAAGACTTGATTGTTTCGGCTTTAGATGTTAAAGACTTGGCAGAGGCTCCTGCTAATGCAGATATTTATAACGATCTTTCTGTTGTGGTTGAACATGCCGAAGGAGATGTATGTCCTCGTTGTCGTATGGTTAAGAAAGACGTTGGGACTGATAAAGATTTGCCACAGCTTTGTGTAAGTTGTGCAACTTTGATAAAAGAAGAATATCCAGAGGCTTTGAGTGAAGGTTTGGATGATTAAGAAATAAATTGTAATTTTTGGATAAATGAAATTGAAAATAAGAGGGTTGGAGATTAGTTTTACTCTGTCCCTCTTATTTGTGTATTCTAACTAATGCGATGAAAAGGAAGCAAAAGATCAATTGCATAGAAAAAAGTTACTAATAAGATAATTTATTCAAAGTTTGTTATTATATAATATATGATATATCTGAGAAAATAAGTGGAGGTCGAGAGAATGCAAATGGTAAAAGTGCATGGTTCCAATAATGATTTTTTTATTCTTGATGAGAAAAATTTGGAAAAGAATATAACGGAAGATGAATTAAGTACATTGGCTAGAGCAGTTTGTGATCGTCAGCACGGATTACACGGAGGAGCCGATGGAATTTTGTTTGTCACTTCTGGACATACCGGTGTGGCTGGAAAAATGCGTGTTATTAATGCAGATGGCAGTGAGGCAAGCATGTGCGGTAACGGAATTAGAACGGTAGCACGTTACTTGAATGAAAAAAGCGGATTAGATGAGTTTAAGGTAGAAACGATGTATGCCGATTTGGAGGTTAAGAAGTCAGAAAACTTTGCCCCAGATGTACCAGCATTTGATGCAGAAATCTCACCTGTTAGTTTTGATGCAGCAGATTTAAAAATGCATATTGGAAACAAGGCAAAACTGATTGATGATTTAATTCCCGAGTTATCAAAGACATTAAAGTTTTCAGCGGTCGCTGTACCTAACCCTCATTTAATAACTTTTGTTTCACATGATGTTTTAATTGGCTCGGAATTGGGGAAAATTGCATCTTATTTGAATAACGGTGAAAACCCTATTTTTCCTGATGGGGTAAATGTTAGTTTTGTTGAAATTCAGGAACCAAAGCAGATTTTTGTTAGAACATATGAACGAGGGGTCGGTTACACTAATGCTTGCGGAACAGCAATGTCTGCTTCAAGTTTAATGTATGTTTTACTGCATCCTGAGCAGTGTGGAACAGAGCAGTTAATTTCGGTTTTCAATCCTGGTGGAATGGTCAAGACCTGTGTGCATCAAAGAGAAAATGGTTCTTATTGGATGTCTTTAATAGGCAATGCGACGTTTGTTGCAGAAGTTAAGTTAGCTCAGGCGGCAGCATTGAAAGGTGATTTCAAACATGTTGTTTGGAATGAAACTGGCGAGCAAAAAGCTTATGAAAAATTTGCGGCAGAGGTTCAGGGAGGCAGTCATAAATGAAGTTCGAAGAAAAAGCTTTAGAAACAAAGCATGTTTTTAAGGGCAAAGTTATTGATTTGGACGTTGAGACTGTCATTTTGCCTGATGGTAAAAAAGCTACGCGAGAAATTGTGCACCATCATGGTGCTGTGGGTATAGTTTGTATAACAGAAAATGAAAAAATAATCTTAGTCAAACAGTGGCGGCAGCCACTTAGAAAAGCGACACTTGAAATTCCTGCAGGTAAAATTGATCCTGAAGAAAAAGGCCCTTTAAACACAGCTGCGCGTGAGTTGAATGAGGAGGTGCGCTTGAGTGCGCAAAGCTTTGAATATATAACAAGTTTTTACACGTCACCTGGTTTTGCAGATGAAAAAATGTTTTTATACCGTGCTCATGGATTAAATAGTGTTGAAAAAAATTTACCGCGAGATGCTGGTGAATTCTTAAACATTTTTGAATTGTCAATGGAACAGGTTGAAGAAGAAATTAAAAAGGGTACGATTTGTGACAGCAAAACGCTTATGGCCATCTGGTATTGGAAAATGAATCGAATAAAGGAGTAATATATAGTGAGATTCAAGATGAAATTATTCAAGCGGACGAACCAGCAAGAAGAAAAAGCCAATTTAGATGTTAATGAAACTAGAAATCGAAGAAGAAGCCGGACTGAAGAAATTAGTCCCGATGATAACGCATCTGCTCAAGAAAGCAGGACAGGTCATCGGAAAGCACAATTTCAAATTGAGATGGAGCAGAAAAGAAAAAAATTGGGTCGAAAATTGAACTGGGTGATCTTCGGACTAGTCGTGGCGATTATTTTAGCGTACCTTTTTATGATTTTTGTTAATTTTTAGGAGGATTTTTGATGAAATACGGAATACTATGCGCGATGGAAGAAGAAATCAAGGCATTAAGAGCTGAACTAACTAACCAACATGAAAGCGAGCACGGAGGAATAACATTTTATGAGGGAGCTATTAAAGATCAGGATGTCGTTCTAGTTCGTTCGGGAATCGGTAAGGTTCAAGCGGGGATGACAACTGCCTTACTGATAGTTAAGTATGGTGCAACGGCTGTCATTAATTCAGGATCAGCTGGTGGAATAGGTGAAGGGTTACATGTTGGAGATATTGTTTTTTCGACAGCAGCAGCTTATCACGATGTTGATGCAACTGCTTTTGATTATTTACCGGGGCAGTTGCCACAACAGCCGCAGTTGTTTGAGGCTGATCAAAAACTGCTTGACAAATTAGCACAAGCAGCAAGAGTGATCGAGTTGAGTGTTAAGCAAGGATTGATTGTAACGGGAGATCAGTTCATTGCATCGGCTGCTAAAATTGATAAGGTCAAAAAAATATATCCTTCTGCTCTATGCTGTGAAATGGAAGGAGCAGCAGTTGCACAGGCTGCCTATCAGTTTAAGGTGCCATTTGTGATTGTACGTGCAATGTCGGATGTTGGTGACGAAGACGCCGGACAAACATTTGATCAATTTATTCTTGAGGCTGGTAAACGTTCAGCAAGAATGATTTTAACTATGTTAAAAGGATAAAAGGAGGCTTAGAAGTGAAACATATCTATTTGGATAACGCTGCAACTACGCCTATGGCAAAGCCTGTAGTTGAGATGATGAGCAAAATGATGTTGGAAGTTTATGGCAATGCGTCCAGCACGCATTATTATGGGCGTAAGGCACGTTCCGTGCTAGATGATAGTCGTCATGTTATAGCGCAATCTATCAATACGCGTAAAGATGATGAAATTGTTTTTACCAGTGGTGGAACTGAAAGTGATAACACAGCTATTATTGAAAGCGCGTTGGCCCGAAAGAGTGTCGGACGTCATGTGATTACAACTGTAATTGAACATGAAGCTGTTCTTAAGTCAATGGAGTATCTAGAAGAACTTGGATATGAGGTTACTTATTTGCCGGTTGATGAGAAAGGGTGTATATCCTTATATGATTTGAAAGATTCATTGCGTGAAGATACAATACTTGTTTCGATCATGGCAGGGAATAATGAGGTTGGAAGTCGGATGCCTATTCATGAAATCGGTCAAATAGTGTCTTCTTCCAATGCATGGTTTCACACTGATGCAGTGCAAGCATACGGATTAATTGATATTGATGTTCAGAAGGATAAAATAGATCTATTGTCAACTTCCGCACATAAGTTGAACGGGCCTAAATTTCTTGGCTTCCTTTATCGAAGAGATGGACTGAATTTTGCACCGCTTTTAAAGGGTGGAGATCAGGAATTAAAAAGGCGTGCAGGTACGGAAAATATTCCTGCGATCGCGGGGTTTGCAGAAGCAGTTAAAATAGTTAACAATGAAGAAAAGAAAGCTCGTCAAAGAAAATATGCAGGATTTAAGCAGCAGCTGATCAATGGACTGCGCAGTAATCAGATTGAAGTTGAGGTAAACGGAGAACTAGCTCCAGATAATTTGCAGCATGTTTTGAACCTATGGTTTAAGGGCTGCTCACGGGAGGCGCTGCTAACAAATCTTGATTTGAACGGAGTAGCAGCCTCAGCTGGTTCAGCATGTACCGCGGGAAGTATTGAACCATCGCATGTATTGACCGCCATGTATGGAAAAGATAGTCCACGAGTATTTGAATCGTTGCGTTTTAGTTTTGGCTATCAAAATACAACAGCTGATATTGAATATCTAATTAATGTTCTTACTAATATCATCAGCAGAGTGAGGAGGAGTAAAGCAGATGGCATACGTTGAACAGCTTAAAATTAAAGGCGATACACGAACTTACAAGTTGAGTGCTGACATAAAAAAATATACATTACGTGACGTGGGTTTTGTTGAAAGTAAAAGCGGAAAATTTCAACTTGAAAGATCACTTGATCCGAACTCACCCTTTAACAAGGGGCTTAAGTTCAAGCTTGTTATCACAGCTAGTCTAAAAGCTTTTAAAATGTTAACAACAAGTGCTAATGGGTTGAATGAAGTTAATATCTATAAGAGCGTGGATGCAGATACTCATATTGAGCAATTAAATTATATTCTTGAGCAATTGGAACAACGTCAAATACTTGAGAAGATTGACTAATGCTGGCTGAAAGCGAAAGCTTGTAAAAAAACTCTCAACTGGATATAATGAGAATTACTGAAATAATACGACCTTCAAATCGTAGATTCAGAATCTAGAGTGAAATGATGGTGAAATTATTATGAAAGATAGAAGCCAGACACGTGTCGTTGTCGGCATGAGTGGTGGTGTGGACTCATCTGTTGTTGCCTATTTATTAAAGAAGCAAGGATATGATGTAGTCGGTGTTTTCATGAAGAACTGGGATGACAAAAAGGACAGCGGAGTGTGTACAGCGACCGAAGATTATGAAGATGTCGCCAAGGTTGCTAATAAAATTGGCGTTCCGTATTATTCTGTTAACTTTGAAAAGGAATACTGGGACAATGTGTTTACGTATTTTCTGGATGAGTATAAAAAAGGGCGCACCCCAAATCCAGATGTGATGTGTAATAAAGAAGTTAAATTCAAAGCTTTTTTAGATTATGCGCTGCAATTAGATGCAGATTATATTGCTATGGGTCACTATGCTCAGTTGAAACGTGATCAGGATGGGACAGTTCATTTGTTGCGTGGCGCGGACAGTAACAAAGACCAGACCTATTTTCTGAGTCAATTGTCACAGCAGCAGTTAAAAAAAGCAATGTTTCCGATTGGTCACATGCAGAAAAAAGATGTACGTAAAGTTGCTGAAGAAGCAGGTTTAGCAACTGCTAAGAAAAAAGATTCGACAGGTGTCTGTTTTATAGGTGAACGTAATTTTAGTAAATTTTTAAACGAGTTTTTACCTGCAAAATCTGGTAAAATGATGACAATTGATGGTAAAGTCAAAGGCGAACACTACGGTCTGATGAACTACACAATTGGACAGCGTAAAGGTTTGGGAATTGGCGGTAATGGTCAAAGTAATGATCCATGGTTTGTAATTGGCAAAGATTTAGAAAAGAATATCTTATATGTGGGCCAAGGATATCATAATGAACATCTTTACGCGGATAGTTTAGACGGCAGTGGGGTAAACTTCATTGCTCCAATTGATGATAAGGGACTAGAATTTCACTGTACTGCTAAATTCAGATACCGTCAGAAGGACACTGGCGTACGTGTTTTTCTCAACGCTGATAAGGACAAGGTTAAAGTAGAATTTGATCAGCCGGTCAGAGCAATAACACCTGGTCAAGAAGTTGTTTTTTATGATGGTGATATATGTTTAGGCAGTGCAACCATTGATCATGCGTATCAAAGAGCACGTGTCTTGCAATATGTGTGAATAACTAAATAGTCAACGAGCTCTCAAGTTAACGAAAATACAGGCTTGGGGGTTTTATTTTTATACAACAGATTAATCTCAAGAAGATTTGTAAAAATTAGTGTGATCTATCTCCCACGAGAAGATTTCTATGTCATAATAATTAAGAGTAATTAAGGGAGAAGGGTGCCGAAGATGACAAGATTATTTTTTATTCGCCATGGAAAAACTGAGTGGAATTTAGAAGGACGTTACCAGGGAGCACATGGAGATTCTCCGCTGCTTAGTGAAAGCTATCGAGAGATTCAGCAGTTGTGTTTGTTCTTAAGAGAATATCAATTTTCTCGCATCTATTGTAGTCCAATTTTGAGAGCTAAAACGACAGCTGAGAAGATTGCGGAAGGACTTCAACAAAAAATCGATGTAAAATGTGTTGCCAGTTTACGTGAATTTAACCTTGGAAAAATGGAAGGAATGAAATTTACTGAGGTTGCAAAACTTTATCCGCAGGAATTAGAGGCCTTTAGATATCATGCAGAAAAATATGATCCGTCAAAAATTGATGGGGAATCTTTTGATGAGCTGTTTAAAAGGATGACTCCTACAATTAAAAAAATTGTTGAATTGCATGGGAACAAAAATGAAAATGTGTTAATAGTAAGTCATGGTGCTGCGCTATGTGCTGAAATTAGGCATTTACTGGGGTACCCATTAGAAGAGCTGCGGGCAGAAGGCGGTTTAGCTAATACAAGTACGACTATTTTGGAGACCAATTCCATCGGAGATTATAAATGTTTAGCATGGAATAAAACGGATTACCTTAAGCGAAAATTAGATTCTTCTGATATCGTGTAGAGAGGATGAAAGAACGTTGGAAAAACAAAATGAAGCAATTCAAGAAACTACTCATGCAGTTAGGAAACTAGTGGCAGCTGTTGATGAGGATCCTAATAATCCACAAGTCTATTATAATCTAGGTTCAATGCTGACAGAGTTAAAAAATTATCAGCAAGCGGAGGAACTGTTCAAAAAGGCATTGCATTTTTTCAAAGATAACAAGCAGAAAGCAATTCTTCACTACGGACTAGGAAATGTTTTTTATGCTAATGGACTCTATCAAGAGGCAATTGGTGAATTTCAAAAAATAAAACAAGACAAGTTAAAACTGGATGCGCTTCTAATGATTGCTCAAGCTGAGTATGCACAAAATAATTATCAAGTTTCGTTGGCTTATGCACTGACAGTTGCTGAACAAAGAAACGATCACGACTCGTTAATGCTTCTAGGTGAAAATTTTCTTGCACTTGGAAATTTCTCACAGGCTGAGAAATATTTTGATAAAGTCTTGTCTGAGTGGCCGAATGATGAAAAAGCCAATTTTCAAAGGGGAATTATCGGTTTGGTCGCAGGTGAAGACAATGAGCTGTTTTTTGAAAAGGTGAAAAAAAGCAACCCTGAATATTTTAAAAAAATGAAATCGAGATTAGTTGATGTCGAAAGATTCATTGCGGCAAGGAAAAAAGATGTTCAAGGAGGAAAATAATGCCTACAAATGAGAGTCTTGATTTATTTAGTGCCGAAAGTTCAAAAAAAGAAAATGTTATCGGCAAGGTTGAGGCAATTTTTTTTGAAAGCAGTGAGACTTTTTATAAAGTTATTCAGGTTAAAGTAAGTGAAGTTAATTTTGAATGGGCAAATGATGATATCGTTATTACTGGAAATTTTGCTGATCTAATTGAAGGAAATGATTATCATTTTGAAGGACAACTCGTTAAACACCCAAAATATGGGCAGCAATTTCAAGCTTTTAATTATCAAAGCGAGACACCTACAACCAAAGCTGGTATTATAGCATATTTATCAGGAAACAATTTTCAAGGAATAGGTCTGAAAACGGCTACTAAAATTGTTGAACATTTAGGTGCAGATGCAATTCAAAAAATACTTGAAGATGAGCAAAATCTGGCTGGTTTAAATTTAAGAGACGCTCAAAAAAAATCATTGCTAGAAACAATTCACTCTGATAATGGAATGCAACAGATTATTATTGAATTAAATAGTTACGGTTTTGGTAGCAGAATGGCTTCTGCAATATTTAATAGGTATCGTGAGAAAACGATTGAGGTTATCCACGAAAATCCATATCGATTGGCACTTGAAATTAATGGAATAGGGTTTAAAAAAGCTGATGCGATAGCGGAAAAACTTGATTTTGCAGCTGATTCACCGGGGCGTATTCAAGCCGCGGTTCTTCAAAGCATGCATGATTTGTGCCATGAAAGGGGAGATACATATACTACGGCTGAGCCACTCTTACAGCAGACTTTAGGTTTGCTGATGAGTAGCCGGCATGTTTCCTTGAGACCAGAACTGATTGCAGACCAGCTGCTGCAGATGGCAAATGATGGGAAAATTGTAGGGGAAGAAAATAAAATATATTTACGTTCTTATTTTGAAGCTGAGTGGAGAATTGCAGAAAATATTAAACGCCTGCTGAATTTGAAAGACAAAGAAAATGTCAGTGAAAAAATTTTCCAGAAGTTAATGCTGCAAGTTGAAGAACAATTGGGGATCTCTTATGGTGAAGATCAAATTAGTGCAATACAAAAGGCTTTGAATACGCGGCTCTTTTTGCTTACTGGTGGCCCTGGAACTGGTAAAACAACCATAATAAATGGTTTAGTAGCGATGTTTGCTATGTTAAATGATATTTCATTAGATATAAATGAGTACAAAAGTGATGAATTTCCTATTCTACTAGCAGCACCGACGGGACGTGCAGCAAAGAAAATGAATGAGTCGACTGGGTTACCCGCCTGTACAATCCATCGCTTGTTAGGACTTAATGGGAACGATGATGAAATAGGGGAGCCTCAGCAATTAGACGGAAAACTGTTAATTGTTGATGAAATGTCAATGGTAGACGTTAATCTTTTTGATTTACTGCTGGAGTCGATACCCAATCATATGCAGTTGATATTAGTTGGAGATAAGGATCAGTTGCCATCAGTAGGACCTGGGCAGGTTTTTGCGGATCTTCTCGAAAGTAGACTAATACCTAATAAAGAATTAAAAATGATTTATCGTCAGGAGAATAAGTCCTCAATTATTCCATTAGCTCACAGCATTAAGGAAGGCCATTTACCAGAGGATTTCGCTATTAATCAAAGTGATCGCTCATTTATTGGGTGTTATGCTTCTCAAATACCGGATGTCATTAGGCAAGTTGTTTCTAAAGCTCAGCAACGCGGTTTTTCAAAACGTGATATACAAGTCTTGGCACCTATTTATCGTGGAGCGGCCGGAATAGATAATTTAAATCTATTGTTGCAAGATGTGCTCAACCCCAAAAAGACTGGTTCAAAAGAGATTAACTTCAAACAGCAGAATTTTAGAATTGGTGATAAGGTTTTGCATCTGGTCAACAGTCCTGAAAATAATGTGTTTAATGGTGATATTGGTGAAGTAGTAGGAATACAGACTTCTAAGGAGAGTAAAGATAAAAAGGAAAAACTTATACTTTCGTTTGATGGAAATGAAATCTCTTACACCAGCAAAGACTGGAATAAATTAAAGTTGGCATATTGTATGTCTATTCACAAAGCACAGGGGAGCGAATTTAAGCTAGTTATTTTACCTCTAGTTCGCCAATATGCTAGGATGCTTAAGCGTAATTTGCTCTACACTGCAGTTACGCGGGCGCAAAACCTACTTATTCTTTTAGGAGAGCAAAGTTCTTATAAAAATTGTGTCGAAAAAGTTTCGATTAACCGCAAGACGATGATAGCTCAACGTCTTGCCAGTGTTTTGGGCAATGGCGACGAAAAAAATAAAAAAAATGCAAACAAACATCAAATAGATAGTGGAGTAGATAGGGAAATGACTGCTGATACAAATCCATCAGCAGTGAAGCGTCAGCCTCAAAATAATGAAGACAGAATACTTACTATGGATTTGATTAATAATAACGAGATAGACCCATTGATTGGAATGGATAATAAAACACCATATTCTTTTCAGAAATAAAAAAGCGTTTCATATTAGTGGTAAAAACCGCTTAATATGAAACGTATTAATTTTTGTCAAGGTACTCGGTCTCGTTTTTTTCAGACAAATCAGCCAAAGGAATACTGTCAATATCGTACCAGAAAGGGTAGCTGAAAGATTTGAAAAAAACATCATAAAACTTATTATTCATTTGTTCGCCATCTATCTGACCAAATTCAAGGGATTTGATTACTAAATGAACTTGATCACTTTCAAAATCATGAATAAATGGAAGTTTGTGGTGAAGATTAAACTTTCTAGCAATCAAGAATATAAGGTAAAACAAAAAATTCATATTATTTGCAAGTTCGATATTTAGATTGTTAGCAGAAACGCTAGAATTTTTCGAATGATGAACTTTTTGTTCAGAAATGACTGGGTTATTTTTAATAGTTACGTTAAAAGCGTGCTTGTAAAAATTATATTTTTTGTCAACACGCATTGTTACTTCAAAAACTTCTTGGTTGATATAAGATGTAAGAGTGTTCCAAGCCTTAAGCAGATACTCAAGATGAAAGCGTGTAAGAACTTGATGAGTTCGAGAGTTCATCAAGGAGTTTGAGACGTATGCGTTAAAGCCAATATCCAACCTATCAGTAAATAATCGACGCGAACTGTGCGTTGTCTCATCAACTTGCCCTAGATTGAAATAGGCTGGTTGAACTGTGTTTAATATTTGTTTTAAAGCAGCTACAGGATTAGATGAAATCCCGATTTTTTGCATAAAAGGATCTTTTTTCTTATTAGTAGTAATAAAGGCCACGGGAACTTCTTTTTTACCTGTATTTTTGATACCTTTAATGGTATCTAGCATCAAAGAATGCTCACCAATTACCATGATAACAAAATTCTCTAAATTCTGTGGTGAGTGTGTTCGCATAAATTGCTCAGCAATGCTGGTGGCAAGTTCAGGCTGTACATTAGAAACCTCATAGTTGATTTTCTGTTTGTTCAGGTAGTTTTGGATTTTATTCCAAATAGCTGCTGCTCTTTTTCCATCAGTATGTTCATCTAAAATGATAAAAAATTTCTTCACACTAATTGCCCCCGTTCTAACAATCCCCGACTATTATAATATAATTCGCCTGATTTACAAGACCTCGGAAGAAGCAAAGTAAAAATTTAGTACTTTTTTGATAATTAAGGAATTATAAATAGGTTACTTAATTTGAAAAGCAGAACAATCTGAGATTAAAACCTATTGCTTGCATTAAGATGGATACTACCTAGTAATATGAAAAAAGGACCTGACAAAAATTATTTTCATCAGGTCCCTTTTGTTTTTAAAGCAACTTTTTTAGATCATTACGAGCATAGGGATAATCATCGGATGCCGTTCCGTCTGGTCATACAAGAAACGACGAAGATCATCTATAATAGCATCTTTCAGCATAGCTTCGCTAACATTTTGCTTGCTCAGAGTGCGACGCATAACTCTAAATAAACGTCGGCGACCACGATCGATCAGCTCGCCAGATTCACGCATATAAATAAAACCACGTGAAAGCAAATCTGGACCAGCTAAAATTTGGCGCTCCTTCAAATCGATTGTAGCGACCACAATGACTAAGCCTTCCTCGGATAGTACACGACGGTCCCGTAAGACAACATTGCCAATATCGCCAACACCAGATCCATCGACATAAACATCGCCAGCATTGAAATGCCCAGCCATACGTGCAGAGTCTTTGGTGAGTGCTAGAACATCTCCGTTACCCATAATGAAAGAGTTTGATTTAGGAACATCACAACGTTCTGCCAATTCAGTATGGATCTTGAGCATTCGATACTCACCATGGACAGGAACAAAAAACTTAGGCTTGATTAAGCGTAACATTAATTTTTGCTCTTCTTGACCACCATGTCCGGAAGCATGGATGTTGTTAACTTTACCATGAATAACTTCAGCACCAGCCTCTTCGAGTTCATTGATCACGTGGTTGACACTAATCGTATTACCAGGAATAGGGGAACTCGAGAAGACAACTGTATCGCCAGGCTGAATAGCTACTTGTCGATGAGTACCATTTGCTATACGACTCAAAGCGGCCATTGGCTCACCTTGAGAACCGGTACAAAGAATCATAATTTTATTGGCCGGCAAGCTGTTAATTTGTCTTGAATCAACGAGTGCATCGTCAGGAATATCAAGATAACCTAATTCACGGCCATTAACAATAGCTGCTTCCATACTTCTGCCAAAAACTGCAATCTTTCTCCCTTTAGCAACAGCAACTTCAGCAGCCTGCTGAATTCGTGAGATATTTGAAGCAAAAGTTGCAAATATAATACGTCCTTCAACTTTTTCAAAAATACGCTTGATTGATTTTCCAACCCAACGTTCGGATTTTGTAAAGTTGGGAATTTCAGCATTAGTGCTGTCAGACAGCAAACACAAAACACCATCACTGCCTAATTTAGCCATACGCTGTAGGTTAGGTGGCTGATTAGTAACAGGTGTCAAATCAAATTTGTAATCTCCCGTTGCAACAATTGTTCCGCTAGGTGTTTTAACGGCAACTCCCAAAGTATCAGGAATTGAATGAGTTGTTCTAAAGAAAGAAACACTTGTTTTACGAAACTTTAAAACAGAATCCTCATTTATTTCGTGCAATTCAGTGGTTCTTAACAATCCATGTTCTTCGAGTTTACTCTTAATCAATGCCAAGGCAAGCGGCCCTGCATAAATTGGAACATTAATCTTTTTTAACAAGTATGGTATTCCACCGATATGATCTTCATGACCATGGGTGATAACCAAAGCTTTAATTTTTTGCTGATTGGCAACCAAATATTGATAATCAGGGATGACATAGTCAATCCCTAAAAGGTCATCTTCTGGGAATTTGATCCCTGCATCAATAACGATTATTTCATCTTGAAATTGGACCCCATAAGTGTTCTTTCCAATTTCGCCTAGCCCACCAACCGCAAAAACGGCAGTTTCATTATTTTTGACGCTGAGCTTTCTCATTTATTAAACTCCGTCAATTTGTAGTTGGGACTTGATTGTTCATACTCAAGAGCTTTGGGGTCTAGTCCCTCAATATGTTCAATGTTGTAAGAAGTCTCTTTCTCGACCATAATGCGGGCATCAACTTGCGATTTTGCCTCTACATATAGTGATTGTGTGTTCTCGCGACGCGGATTAATTTTTTTAGAAGGTTGATAAAATACTTTGAAAATCATTAATAAAAACTCCTTAATATATTAAAATTAAAATAAATTTTACGACTATGTCTGCCTACAGCAAACGATAGCGTAAAGTTAAAAACAAAAAGTTGAATTTCCGAACGTGGATTGTCTTCACAATAATTGTTACTATTCTAGCATATATATTGCGATAAGTATATAAAGGTGTTGGGATTGAAACATATCTGTTTCTTAAATGCGGTTAACAATAGGAATCATGTTATAATTGGCACAGTGAAAAGGAGTGGTCTAATGCATTTTTTTATTTGGACATTTATTTTAATATTGGTATTACTGTTCTTCTTTTTAAGCAAAAGAATGCTACGGCGCAAAGCGTTAAAAATTTTACAGTCCGAGAATAAAAAAGTGGCAGATAAAGCCGTATTTGCATGTCTTTCGTATATGCAAGTAGAGTGGTTGAAGAGTTATAAAAGCAATGATAAAAACTCAAGGCTGCTTGCAAATATTTGGGGCAAAGGTGTTATGGTTTTTGAGTATATTTTGCCAGTTCAAAAAGTTTCCAAGAGAGAGCTGAAACAATTTAAAAAGGAATTAAATCTCAATCTTGCAAAATATGCTGCTGATAATAGGATTTCCCATTTTGAGAATAATCCCACTTTTTTGATTTCAGACCTGTGGTTCTTGGCACCATCGCTTCACATCGAAGTAGCATATATTTCTAATAAGCAGACTTTAGACTATTTAAAGGATATTGATAAACTTGAAAAATAGATTTATTGAAAAAGCTGCAGCAAATTGAACCTTTTGCCGCAGCTTAGCTATGAGATGAAATTACTGTATTTGGTAAATTTGTTTAGATGAATAAGAATTTTACCTGACTATCCAAGGATAACTGTATTTTCATCCACATTGAACGGATTTTTCTTATTAATATGATCGAAAAAGAGGATCCCGTTCAAATGATCAATTTCGTGCTGACATACAATAGCTGGATAATCTCTTAATTTGGTAATATGTTTGTTGCCATCTAAATCATACCAGCGTAAGGTGATACGATCATGCCTTGGAACATAGCCAGGCACTTCACGATCAACGGAAAGACATCCTTCTCCCTCAGAAAGAGCTGCCATTTTAACGGACTCACTTAGAATAGTTGGATTAACTAAAATATGTTTAAAGAGCGGCTCGTCATTCTCATCGGGGACTAAAACTGCCGTCATCCTAATTGAGACATCTACTTGGGGTGCTGCCAATCCAACTCCTGCTCTAAGCTTGTATTTTTCGGCTAATTCTGGGTTTTGACTGTTTTCTAAAAACTCCATCATGTCATGTGCAAGCTGTTTCTGGTCATCGCTCATTGGGAAGCTAACGGCTTTTGCACGTGCCCGCAAAGTAGGATTACCTTCGCGAATTATATTATCCATAGTAATCAAAACTAGTTCCTCCATTTTTATAATCTAATCTATTCAATTATAGACTATTAGCGAATGTTTTTAAAATTATTTTAACGTTGACGCTATTTATTTATGTATAATACGGTTAAAGGCGCATTTTTAAACAGGAAAATTATTAAACTTTTATTCCAGCAGCATATTGACATGGGAGATGAACATTTATGAAATTGCCTCAAAATATCAGTTATCCGCTGAGAGATGAGTGGTCCACAGAAGATATTGTCAAGGTAACTGAGTTTTATTATGTGGTTGAAAAGCTCTACACGGCAAAGGTTGAACGGAAAGCTTTTTTGAATAAGTACGCTGATTTTGTCAAAGTAGCATCGATGAAAATGACACAGAAACAGCTTGACCGTGAATTTTATCAATTATCAGGACTTAGTATCTATCGTGCAGTGCAATTTGTCCAAAAGACAGAGAAAGATTATTTACATCTTGAGAATTAGTAGAGGGAGATTTAGATGTTGGAATCATTAAAAATGATAGACAAGCACGTAAAAAGCTGGATGGAAGAGGTCCGTGTTAAAGTAATTGCGAGCTTTAATGACAATTTGGACATTAAAACAAAATCAGGTCCAAAAGATTTAGTGACCAATATTGATCGTGAAGTCGAAGAATTTTATAAAGAAAAGATAAGAAAATATTATCCGGGATCAGAGATAATAGGGGAAGAAAGTACTCACGGGACAATGAAGTTTAAAAACTGCGGATTATTGTGGGTCATTGACCCAATAGATGGGACAATGAATTTCGTAAAACAAAAAAATCATTTTGCTAGTATGCTTGCTGTTTATCAAAAGGGTGTAGGTGTTCGAGGTTATATTTTTGATGTCATGCAAGATAAGTTGTATTGGGGAGGCCCCGATATAGGCGTTTACTGTAATCAAAAAAAAATAGAACCACCGCGCAATGATAAACTAAGCAATGGGCTTTTTGGTGTAGGTGCCCCTTTACTGATTAACAATTATCATAATTTGCAGAAAGTTGCATTAGAAAGCTGCGGGACGAGAATATACGGATGTTCAGGAATTCAATTCATCCATGTTTTAAATGGACAATGTGTTGCTTACATTTCGTATTTACGTCCTTGGGATTATGCAGCAGGAAAAGTGTTGGCAGAAACCTTGGGCTTGGTTGTGAAAACGATTGACGGACAGGCTATTGATATGTTATCATCTAGTGATGTATTAGTAGCAACGAAAAATGCTCAAAAAGACATAACTAGAATCGTGCAGTCGACTTACTAGGTCTTGAGCTGTGACGGAAGAGTCACAGTTTTTTTATGCCGAGTAATGAAAACTGGTTTTAATGGTTTTCAGTAACTGATATGTGGAGTCTTTATTGTATCTTGAGCGGCATTTTTCTTGTAGAGAGATTCATATTGCGAAAGGAAGAAAATAAATTTGAAAACACGTGATGATATCCGTAATGTTGCTATTATTGCCCATGTTGATCATGGCAAGACAACATTAGTTAATGAATTACTCAAGCAATCGGATACTTTAGATGAACATACAGAGATCGATGACCGCGCACTCGATTCAAACGCAATTGAAAAGGAACGTGGTATCACGATCCTTTCAAAAAACACTGCAGTTGAGTATAAGGGTAAGCAGATTAATATTCTAGATACCCCAGGACATGCTGATTTTGGTGGCGAAGTTGAACGTATTATGAAGATGGTCGACGGTGTACTGTTAATTGTCGATGCATTTGAAGGAACAATGCCGCAGACTCGTTTTGTTTTGAAAAAAGCCTTAGAACAACATTTAACACCAATTGTTATTATTAACAAAATTGATCGTCCAGGTGCACGCCCTGAAGAAGTTGTCGACGAAGTTCTTGATCTTTTCATCGAGCTGGGAGCAGAAGAATCACAGCTGGAATTCCCTGTTATTTATGCTTCAGCTGTGAATGGAACATCATCTTTAGACTCGGATATCAGCACACAAGAACATACAATGG
This sequence comes from Liquorilactobacillus aquaticus DSM 21051, assembly GCF_001436755.1. GTDB lineage: Bacteria > Bacillota > Bacilli > Lactobacillales > Lactobacillaceae > Liquorilactobacillus > Liquorilactobacillus aquaticus. Next base: position 254,910 of record NZ_AYZD01000015.1, on the reverse strand, counting down.
ATCCGATATTCAACGCTATTTTGAAGACGATACCTGCACCTATTGATAATTCTGATGAACCTCTTCAATTCCAAGTTTCAATGCTTGATTACAATGAGTTTGTTGGACGTATCGGTATTGGGCGTGTTTTCCGTGGAAAGATTAAAGTTGGAGATCAAGTTGCAGTTATGAAACTTGACGGAACACAGAAAAACTTCCGTGTTACAAAGTTATTTGGATTCTTTGGTCTGAAGAGATTGGAAATCGATGAAGCTAAGGCTGGAGATCTGATCGCCATTTCAGGTATGGAAGATATCTTTGTTGGTGAAACGGTTTGTCCATCTGATCATCCTGAGGCTTTACCTATCTTACGCATTGATCCACCTACATTGCAGATGACCTTCAGAACAAACGATTCTCCTTTTGTTGGGCAAGAAGGCGACAATGTAACTGCACGCAAGTTGGAAGATCGGTTGAAGGTTCAACTACACACTGATGTGTCTCTTCGTGTTGAAGATACAGATTCCCCAGATGCTTGGGTTGTGTCTGGTCGTGGTGAACTTCATTTATCAATTCTTATCGAAACTTTACGTCGTGAAGGTTTTGAGCTTGCCGTTTCACGCCCACAGGTTATTTATCGAGAAGTTGAAGGTAAGATGTGTGAACCATTTGAAAATGTAATTATCGATACTCCTGATGAATATTCAGGTAGCGTAATCGATTCACTTTCACAACGCAAGGGTGAAATGGTAAATATGGAGACTGGGTCAAATGGTCAGACTCGTTTGACTTTCTCAGCACCTACAAGAGGATTGATTGGATATGATTCACAATTTCTTTCAATGACAAGAGGTTATGGGATTTTCAACCATACATTTGCAGAATATAAACCTGTCATTCATAACTGGGAACCTGGTCGTCGTAATGGTGCTTTGGTTTCAATCAATCGCGGCAAGGCAACAACATATGCGATTATGGGTGTCGAGGATCGTGGAACAATTTTTGTAGATCCCGGAACAGAAGTTTACGAGGGAATGGTTGTAGGTGAAAGTTCACGTGAACGTGATATTTCAGTTAATGTTACTAAGGGCAAGAACATGACCAATGTCCGTTCTTCAAATAAGGATCAAACAGCTTCAATAAAGAAACCAACACACTATACTTTGGAAGAGTCACTAGAATTCTTAAACGAAGATGAATTGTTGGAAATTACACCTGAAAGTATTCGCTTACGCAAACGGATTTTGGAAACAAATGCGCGTGAGAAAGCTGCAAAACAAAAAAAGACTGCTGCAAAGAAAAATAAATAATTATAACTGGTAGTTGTTTAAAAAGAGCGGAAAGTTAAGATATGTGCTGTATCTTAACTTTTTTGCTCTTTTTTTGGCAACGTAAAAAACTTGTTTTTGAAACTAAACTAAGAAGTTAGTTCGTGAAATAGCTAAAAACAGTGTGCAAAAGTATTTTTTTGTTGAAAAATGCGAATTTTAGAGACATAATGTTAGCATGAGATATTGAAGTGAAAAATCTCTTTTCAAACTATATGTGCTGTTGTTTTTTGAGACACTGGAACTGAAATGTTTGTATGATATAATTGCTCTAGTTAAGAAAGGAGCAGAAAGTATGCGTGAATCTGTTTCCAGAGAAGAAGTATTGGATGCTTTAGCTAAGGACGCTGAAAAAATTCAAGCTTTGCTGGATAAACAACGAAATTTATTATGCTTGTCACAATGTCCTGCGTTTGAAGAGGTGGCTGATACTCAGCTGTATGGTTTCTCGAAAGAGGTTCATTTGGCCCAAAGCTGTGGGTTAATATCCGGAAAAGAAGGACAGAAGATAATCAAAAATCTAGAGAATATTTTGTCGGATATTTATGTTACAGCAGGAGAGGACAAGTAGTGGAAATGCATTATGAAAAAATTACGAAATAAATTACATTATTTCGACTTTTACCTGTTCATACCATACATTATTTTATGTGGGATAGGAGTCGTAATGGTTTACTCGGCAAGTTCAATCAGTTTATCTTACGCAGGCAGTGCAACTAACACTTATATGGTTAAACAACTACTATACGTTTTTTTGGGTATATTTTGTTTTACATCGGCATACATGTATCGTTTTAATAAATTTATGAGTCAGAAATTCATTATATATGGTTTTATTGTAATAGCTCTATTGTTATTATATGCCAAATTCATGACAAATCCGATTAACGGTGCGAACGGTTGGATTGATTTAAAAATTTTTAGTTTGCAACCTGCAGAACTTTGTAAATTGTACTTGGTTTTTTTTGTTGCACAGTTGCTGACTAGAAGAGAAAACAGAGCAGTCGCCGACTTAAATGGGGAAAAAAACTGGAAGCCATGGTTTCTGATAGGTACGCTGTTATTTCTAGTATTGATTGAACCAGATTTAGGTGGTTTTTCAATTAATGCAATGATTGTAGTTGTGATGGTTCTTGCGCGCGGAATAAATTATCGCAAACCATTGCTTCAGTTGACAGGGTTGCTTGTTGCAGTCGGTGCAGTCGTCCAATTGATGCGTTTTTGGAATCCTTTAAAAGGCACAGACTATGCATATATGTACAACAGGCTAGTGGCTTTTTATAATCCTTTTAAAGTTGCAAGCACGAGTGGGCAACAATTGATAAATTCATATTACGCTATTAGCAATGGCGGTTTATTAGGACTAGGATTAGGTAATAGCATTCAGAAAAGAGGTTATTTGCCTGAAGCACATACTGATTTTATTTTGGCGGTTATTAGCGAGGAACTTGGCGTTGTAGGTGTAACATTTGTGTTGATCCTTCTTACTTGGCTTGTCTTGCGGATATATTTGATTGGTGTTCGTTCTAATAACACATACGATACCTTGGTTTGTTATGGCATAGGAACTTTTATAGGTGTCGAAACATTGTTCAATGTCGGAGCCGTTAATGGGTTGCTTCCTATCACCGGCGTGACGCTGCCATTTGTATCATACGGAGGATCAAGTATGATCGTCTTATCGTTGGCTTTGGGGGTTGTTATGAACATTTCAATAAACCAGCGGCGCAGTTTGAAAAATAGGTTTAACAGCTAGGAAAATACAATATCATTTGCTTTTTTAATTTTTTGTTAGGTTGTCATTCAAGATTTTCACAGAAAGTGGGAGTTCAATGGAAAAGATATTGATTGCTAATCGTGGAGAAATTGCTATTCGAATCATTCGTGCGTGCCAAGAATTAAAAATGAAGACCGTCGCTATTTTTGCTAAAGAAGATGAATTTTCAGTTCATCGTTTCAAGGCAGATGAAGCGTATCAAGTTGGGACGGGGAAAAAACCAATCGAAGCCTATCTTGATATGGATGATATTATTCGAATTGCCAAAGAAACTGGTGCCGATGCAATCCATCCTGGATACGGCTTTTTAGCAGAAAATGAAATTTTTGCACAGAAGTGTTTTGACGCTGGAATTAATTTTATAGGCCCAACGGTCAAACAACTTGAAATCTTTGGAGATAAAGTTAAGGCTAAGTTGGCAGCCAAAAAAGCAGGTTTACATATTATCCCAGGTAGCAATGGCCCTGTGCAATCATTAGAAGAAGTCAAAGCTTTTGCTTCAAAACATGGATATCCTATTATGGTTAAGGCAGCACTTGGTGGCGGTGGTCGCGGTATGCGAATCATTGAGAATGAAAGTGAGATTGAAGAAAGCTATAATCGTGCACGGAGTGAAGCTAAACAATCATTTGGTGATGATGAACTTTACGTTGAAAAGTATCTAAAAGAACCTAAGCATATTGAGGTTCAGATTCTCGCTGATAAACATAATAACATAGTCCATTTATTTGAGCGCGATTGTTCTGTTCAGCGAAGACATCAAAAAGTTATTGAAGTGGCTCCTAGCATTTCCTTAGACACGGCAAGAAGACACGAAATATGTGAAGCAGCCGTTCGTTTAATGAAAAGTGTATCGTACCAAAATGCAGGAACAGTAGAGTTTTTGGTTACAGATGATGATTTTTATTTTATTGAAGTTAATCCTCGTGTTCAGGTAGAGCATACAATTTCAGAAATGATTACTGATGTTGATATTGTTCAGTCTCAGATTCTTATTGCTGCAGGAAAGGATCTTTTCAAAGACTTGAAGCTTCCGCATCAGGCTGATTTAAAACACCATGGTGTTGCAATTCAATGTCGTGTAACAACAGAAGACCCAGAAAACAATTTTATGCCGGATACAGGTAAAATTGAAACATATCGTTCGCCAGGTGGTTTTGGTGTACGTTTAGATGGTGGGAATGCTTACGCAGGTGCTGTTATAACTCCGTATTTTGATTCATTGCTAGTGAAGGCCTGTGTGCAGGCACGAAGCTTTATTAATGCTGTCTTAAAAATGGATCGCGTCTTAGATGAATTTAGAATTCGCGGAGTCAAAACAAATATTTCATTTATGCGTAATGTTATTAATCATCCTGTTTTCTTAGCCGGCAAAGCAAGCACAACGTTCATTGACAACACTCCTGAATTATTTAACTTTAAGCGTCAGAAGAACACAGTGAATCAGCTATTGAAATATATTGGAAATGTGACAGTCAATGGTTTTCCAGGCACAGAAAAGCACAAAAAAGTCTTCGCACCTAAGATTAGTGTCGGAAGTGAGTTTACTTTTAAGACAAATGTAGAAAATGCTAAAAGGGTTTTGGATCGTTCAGGTGCGGATGGAATGATCGATTGGCTAAAACAACAAGATAAAGTTCTTCTTACAGATACTACAATGCGTGATGCACATCAAAGCTTGTTTGCTACAAGAATGAGGACGAAAGATATGGTCCCAGTGGTGAATGTTTATGATGAGACAATGCCGCATATTTTCTCTGCTGAAGTTTGGGGCGGTGCGACGTTTGATGTGGCTTATCGTTTCTTGGATGAAGATCCATGGGAAAGATTAAAGTTAATTCGTAAAAAAATGCCGCATACTCTTTTGCAGATGTTGTTTAGAGGGTCCAATGCAGTTGGATATAAGAATTATCCCGACAATGTTTTACAACGTTTTATTAAGCAAAGTGCCACAGATGGCGTAGATGTTTTCCGTATTTTCGATAGTCTAAATTGGGTAACGCAGATGGAAAAAAGTATCCAATTTGTACGTGATACAGGTAAAATAGCCGAAGGAACAATGTGCTATACAGGTGATGTCTTGAATCCAAGTGAACACAAATACGATTTAGGATACTATAAACAATTAGCTAAAGATCTTGTTGCAGCTGGATCACAAATCATTGGTATTAAAGATATGGCTGGCTTGTTGAAACCTAAGGGTGCTTATGAATTAATCAGTAGTCTGAAGGAAGAACTTGATGTTCCAATTCATTTGCACACTCACGATACAACTGGTAATGGAGTTGCTACCTATGTTGAAGCTGTTCGTGGAGGTGTCGATATTGTTGATGTTGCGATGAGTTCGCTTTCAGGAACAACCAGTCAACCAAGTATGAGCAGCTTGTATTATGCGTTGACAGATGATCCAAGGCAGCCGGAACTAAATATTGATAATGTTGAAAAAATAAATCGTTATTGGCAGGGTATTAAGCCATTTTATCAGGATTTCATGAATGGTATAACAGCCCCTCAAACTGATATTTATCAGACAGAAATGCCAGGAGGGCAATATTCCAATCTTCAGCAACAAGCCAAAGCTTTAGGAATTAGTGATTTCGAGGTAGTTAAGAAGACATATCGTGAAGTAAATGAACTTTTAGGTGATATTGTAAAAGTTACACCTAGTTCCAAAGTCGTTGGCGATTTTGCTATTTTCATGATTAAAAATCAATTGACACCAAAAGAAATATTTGAACGTGGAGATCAGATTGATTTTCCTGAGTCTGTGGTGAACTTTTTTGCAGGAGACCTTGGTCAGCCAGTTGGCGGATTTCCTAAGAAGTTGCAAGAAATTGTTTTGAAGGGTAAAAAAGCAATTGAAGTCCGTCCGGGCAGTTTGGCTCAGCCAGTTGATTTCGATAAAACTGCTAAGGAATTGGAAGAGAAAATAAAACGTGAGCCAACAATTGAAGAAATCTTAAGTTATGTTATGTATCCCGATGTTTTCTTAGAGTATGAGGAAATGATCAATAAGTTCGGAGAATTAGAAATTTTGGATACTAATACTTTCTATCAAGGAATGAGAACTGAAGAAACAATCCATATTGACTATGGTGTAGGGAAGAAAATTATCGTTAGATTGAATTCAATTGGTAATGCTGATGAAGAAGGAAACCGTAATCTTTATTTCACGCTTAACGGTCAAGCACAGCAGATAGTGGTCCATGATATGAGCAAAAAAGCGAAAATAAAAACAGTTCTAAAAGCAGAGCCAACTAATCCAAGACATATTGGTGCGACTCTAAGTGGATCAGTCTTGAGCGTCTTAGTTTCTAAAAATCAAATTGTTAAAAAAGGTGAACCTTTGATTGTAACTGAGGCAATGAAGATGGAAACGACTATTAAAGCACCGTTTAACGGCAAAGTCACTCATATCCATGCTAAGGCTGGAGATGTTTTGGAGACAAGGGATCTATTGTTGGAAATCGAACCAATAAAGAGCTAATAATGAAAAAAAAGGTTTTTCTTAAAAGTGTATTTTATTTTGTGATGTTTTTTTTGATAATTATTGCAGGGATGTATTTCTGGACGGCATTATTTGAAGGTAACTCAACGAATTCATCCAGAGATATTTCTAGGTCAAGAAGACATATAGTGACTGATAAATCACGTTTAACGACCCCAAAGGTTGATCAAATTAAAAAACAAGGTTTTGCACGTTATATAGGTGCATCATCCGACACAGTCATGAATGATTTTGGGGAGCCACAAGAGAAGGTTCCAAGTGCGATCAATATTCAATGGTGGGTGTACAATCTAAACGAGAACTCTTATTTTAAGATAGGAATCGACCTTATGACGCATAAGGTTAGTTCAATCTTTGTAGGCGGGAAAGATGGCTTGCAACACGAAAAGTTAAAAGTCAATATGCCCTTTAAAAAGTTGGTCCAACTGAGTTCACTCTATGCAAATTTTAAATTAAATTATCATGAGCAGAGTTTTCAATTAGAATTGTCAGAAGATGATTTAAACGAACGACCATTGCTGAGTTTTAATAACAATAGTTACGCAATTACTTATTTGCATCCCAGTTCAAAAAAAGTTTACGCAATTGAATATGTAAATGCAGATATGTTATTGAAGAAGAAAATGTATCGGATCGTATCACAAACACCGTTGCCAGTCCAGTTTCAAGGAGAAACAGATTGGACAGCAATGAACGAAATGCTGCCTGCAGATTTAATAAGAATGGTTAATGTTAAACGAAGTTTGGCAGGAACGTCATCATTGATTTTGAATGATGAATTAACTCAAGCAAGTCAAACTATAATTGAGCAATTAGGCGGGAATCCTAGAAACTTTTTAAATAAAAAAAAGAGCTCGATAATCAAAAGTGTGCTAAATGGCAATTTAAATCAAAAACAAGGACTTTATCTGTATGCTCAAGCTGTTCCAAAGAAATTATATAGAACAGTTGGTTTAAATCGAAATTCTTTTGATATTTATTGTCTGGCACCAGTGTATGATAATACAGCTTTCTTTTCTGATTCTGTGTTGCTGAGATTAATCCTTCCTAGACTGGTTTCTTCGAATAGCAAGAATATAGGAATAGCGTATGATAGAGGTATGTTCGTATTTATTATCGACAAATAAGGTGGTAGTGAATGAATTTCAATATAAATGAGCGGCAAAGCATCATCGTCTATTTGTATCATTTAAAAAATAGCAAACAATTGAGACGTTATGGAACTATTCATTACGTTTCAAAACGCATGAAGTATGTTGTTTTATACATTGACCATGAAAATTTAGATGAGACACTCAAAAAGTTAAAGGAAATGCGGTTTGTAAAACGTGTGATAATGTCACCTCGTCCTAATATCAAAATTAATTTTGAAGACGAGGTAGGAAAAACATACAAATTAACAGAGGAAGATCGAGAAAAGTATAGGAGTAATAAAGAATAAATTATGAGAGTTATTGCTGGTGAATATGGAGGACGAAGACTGAAAGCTGTTCCTGGAATGAAGACTCGTCCTACTACAGATAAAGTTAAAGAATCTATTTTTAATATGATTGGCCCTTTTTTTGCTGGTGGAAGGTCTTTGGATCTTTTTGCTGGTAGCGGGGGACTGAGCATTGAAGCTGTTTCAAGAGGGGTCGCAAACGCAACGTTGGTCGATCGTCAGTATTTGGCAATCAAAACAATTAAGGAAAATATTAGTGTCACTAAAGAGCCTCAAAAATTTGATGTTTTCAAGGCAGATGCGGTTCATATTCTAACCAAACTAGTCCAAAAGAAGCAAAAGTTTAATTATGTTTTTTTGGATCCTCCGTATAAAAAGCAGCAAATACTTGAGTTTATTCAGCGATTAGAAGAGCTTGGTTTGCTAGAAAAGGGAGCACTCTTGATTTGTGAAACAAATCAGGATGCAAAGTTGCCAGCTGATGTCGAAGGCTTTGAACTGTATAAACGGGCAGATTATGGAATTACAGAGATAACGATTTACCAATATCGAGGTGAATAATCAGGATGAATGCAATTTTTCCTGGGAGTTTTGATCCTGTTACTTGTGGGCATATTAATTTAATCAAGCGAGCAAGTAAGATTTTTTCAGAGGTGACAGTGCTTGTTATGACCAACACAAATAAACACGGACTTTTCTCTCCCGCAGAAAGAGTGGCGTTGTTAGAAACTTCTGTTGCTTGTTTTGAAAATGTCAAAGTATTGTCACTTGAAGCGGATTTGACAGTTAGAGCAGCTGAAAGTCTAGGAGCTGACGTTATCATTAGAGGTGCTAGAAACGGGCAGGACTTTGAGGCTGAACGCAGTATTGCTGATATGAATAGACATTTGGCGCCGGAGATTGAGACGATTTTGCTGCCTGCCGTTGAAAAATATAGTTTTATATCCTCGACGTTAGTAAAAGAAGTTGCACGTTTTGATGGTAATCTTGCCGGATTGGTACCTGACATTGTCGCACATGCACTGAAAGAAAAGATGTGCTGAATGTTTAAAAGAAAATATATTGTAGCTACTGTTTTATTGTCTCTTGTTGCACTTTTTTGTTTTGTCCCTATACCTGCGTATATCGAAACCGTTGGCAATGCGCAAAATGTTGAAAAATATGTTTCTATTGATGGCAGAAGAGACACTCGGAAAGGTCAATTTATGCTGACTTATGTCGGTATTGGGCGGGCAACGCCCGCGTTATATGTCGCAAGCTATTTTGATAAATATGCGACAAGGCTGCCAAGTAGTGCTGTTAGGGGAAATAGTTCGACTTCAGAATATAATAAAGTACAGCATTACTATATGGATGATGCACTTAATCAAGCGAAGACAGTTTCTTTGAAGCTGGCTAGTAAACCAGTTAGGCAAAATTTTAAGGGAATGGTTGTTATGTCGTTGCTTGATAATTCTTCTTTCAAAGGCAAGCTCCAAGTTGGAGACATTGTAACTGGAGTGGACAAGAAAAAATTTGGTAAGGCTGCTAATTTCATGCGGTATTTGCAGCAAAAAAAGAATACAGTTGTTTCGTTGCATTATCGTCGTGGGAGAACTAACCATTCAACTAAGGGAAAGTTGATTCATTTACCGGGAACATCTAAAAAGGGTATAGGAATTAGTTTTGTCCAAAAGTCTAAGGTTATATCACCAGTCAAGATAAAAACCGATATGGATGGTATTGAAGGCCCATCAGCAGGGTTGATGCTTACTTTGCAAATGTATACTCAATTAAGCCATGAGGATTTAAAAAAAGGTCGCAAAATCGCAGGAACAGGCACGATGCTTTCGGACGGAGAGATCGGGGACATCGGCGGTATCGACAAAAAGGTTGTTGCCGCTGCTAATAAAAAAGCAAGTATTTTCTTTGCACCAAATAATCCACTTACTCGAGCTGAGAAAAAGGCTGGTGAATTAAATAATTATCAGGAAGCAAAGAAAGCAGCAAAAAAAATCGGCACCAAAATGAAAATAGTACCAGTCAAAAATGTTCAAGAAGCGATCAGCTACTTAAGGTAAAGACTGCAATGACTAGCAGTAATACACATAAATATAACGAGTTAAAATCAAAAAGAGTACTGCGGCAAAATATCAATTTGTCACAGTACTTTTTCATTTTTAGAATTTTACCGCTGTAAAAGTTAACCGTTTTTTTAGAATCCTTATGATATTAGGTTACTCATATTGATCGAGTTTGTTTTTTTTGCTAATTATGGATGAATTCTTTTATCGATGGATGTCGTATTATTTTTTTCAGAAGCTGATTTTTTATTTGTTCGTTTTCGCCTCCTTGCTCTGATAATCTTTTGTCCTACTTGAATTGTTTTCCAATTTCTTGTGGGTGTGTTTTGTTAACACTCTGTTTGCGTATATATTAATCAGAAGGGAGGAAAAGGTTGGAAAAAATAAAAGAATTTTGGGAAGAAAACAAAATATTTTCATGTATTACAGTGGCCATTTTGATTGCAGCGTGCGTAATGGGCGGATATATCTTGAAAAAAGATAGTTTGAGCAAATCAAATGAAATTTTGAGCCCCGACATTAGTTCTTCTGTAAAAAACACTTCTTTAAGTTCAGCTCAGGAAAAGACGAGTACTGCTTTTTTTGTGGACATCAAGGGAGCAGTTAAAGAACCAGGGATATACAAAGCAACTCATAAAATGCGAGTGGCTGATATTGTGAGTGCAGCAGGTGGTTTCGAAAAAACAGCGGATCGTAATCAAGTTAACCTAGCCTTAAAATTGGTTGATCAGCAAGTCGTATATATTCCATTTAAGGGCGAAATCGATAGAAAACCGCCAACAACGATGGAGTCGGGGGTATCAGGTCAATTAGGCAATAGTAATGCTGAAACCGAGGCAGGGCTGACCTCTACGATGAGTGCACAAGGAGATGATGGACAGAGTAATAGTAAAATGGATTTAAACAAAGTCACAAAGGAAGAATTACTAGAATTAGATGGCATTGGAGATAAAAAGGCTGATCTTATTTTAACTTATCGAACTCAACATGAAAGATTTAACAAGATTGAAGAGCTGAAGAATATTACCGGCATTGGGGATAAAACATTTGAGAAATTAAACGAACGATTGATGATTGGACCCTAACTTTGTGTATCGAAGGCATCAGGTGTTTGATATACTAGAGTTAAAATTAAATTTGAAGGTGAAGTTATGAAGGACAGAAGGATACCATGGAATCAATATTTTATGCTTCAAGCTATATTATTATCTCTTAGAAGCACTTGTGAACGGCTATCTGTCGGTGCAATTCTTGTCCGTGATCGTCGAATTATCGCTGGCGGTTACAATGGTTCTGTTTCTGGAGATGTTCATTGTATTGATGAGGGATGTTACTTGGTAGACGGGCACTGTGTGAGGACAATTCATGCAGAAATGAATGCCGTTTTGCAGTGTGCAAAATTTGGAATTGCTACTGCTAAGTCAGAGATATATGTGACAGATTTTCCTTGTTTGCAATGTACAAAGATGCTACTTCAGGCAGGAATAAAAAAAATATATTATCTGCGTAATTATCATAATGATGTTTATGCAATGAAACTATTAAAATTAAAAAATGTTGAGATTGAGCAAGTTAAAGTTGATAAAGAATATTTAAATTCAATTGCGGCAGACACATATTTTGATTAGCGTGAGGAATTACACTAATTAGAAAAATTATTTTTTTCTTAGCAATTGATGCTTATTTGATCAGCTTGTTATGTTTTTCGTTTAGTTGGGAATGGTTGCTACTATTTTTTCTGCTGCAAGCTCGGGTTGTAGCATTAGGTAATAAGCATTTTGTTGCATGTGTGTTTAGCTTTACCTGTTTTTTCTTTGCGTACTGTATTTTATGGAATCACTCTTTGCAGCAAAAAGTCTTCCAAAACAAAATGGAGATTATAAATAATGAAATAATTTTAGAGCCAGATGAGTATCAAATAAATGGAGATTTGTTAAAGTTCAGTGGTTTATGGACGGAAAAAAAGCAAAAGGTACAAGCGTATTATCGGATTGCTACAAAAGACGAAAAAAAAACTTTCAGCGAAATCGATGCTGCTACAAAACTAGTTGTTACAGGAAGAGTAGAACAGATTCTACCTCCGACAAATGAAAATCAATTCGATTATCAGAAGTATATGCGAAGTAAAAAAATTGTTAATGCGGTTCAAGTATCTAAGTTAAAGGTGAGTAATAATCCACCTAAATTGGGCAAGGCTGCCAGGATAATTGCTGCAACACATAGTTTGCGAAAAAAAATGATAAATTACTTTGCTAAATTGCCAGCGCCTTTGGACGGTTATAGTCAGATTTTGTTGTTGGGTTACTATGCTCCAAGTTTTTCAACTCAATTAGAGCAGATTAACAAGTTAGGCCTTTTACATCTTTTTAGTTTATCCGGTATGCACATTTTCTATCTTTTAAGAACAATTCGCTTTATTCTAGGATACATGCATATAACTCGCGAAACATGCGAAAATATGATTTTGTTTTTTCTACCCTTTTATGCAATTTTAGGCGGCTTATCATCTAGTTTGATCAGAGCCGTGATGATGTCTTGGCTGATGATTTTATCGAGCAAATATTTCGATAACGGATTAGACGGAGTTGAAGCAGAATCTGTTGTGTTGATTTTGAATCTGTTGTATTCTCCAGAATTAGTGCATTCAATGGGAGCACAGCTAAGCTATTTGCTGACTTTTGTTCTGATGATGAGTCGAAAAACGAGTAATTTGAAGCTTGGATTAAAGATGAATGGTTATAGTTTACCTTTAGTTCTCTGGCATACTTTTCGCTGGAACATGTTAACAACTTTTATATCCATTTTGATAATTCCTCTTTTTGAATGGGTTATTGTTCCTTCAGTTATTTTAGGTGCTCTTTTTCCTAAGTTAAGTTTTGTGTTTAATGGGATACTGTTCTGGATTACAAAAGGAATCGAAGTCACTGCAAAACTGCCAGCAAATTTCGTGTTTGGAAAGCCGCCGCTTGTGTTTGTTCTTTTTTGGATAGGATTAATGTTCGCACTTGAAGTAGTCAAAAACAAGAAAAAGATTTATTTATTAGGCTTTGTATCATATTTCTTAGTGGGAGTCATGATAAAAATGCCACTGCGGGATGAAATAGTGTTTCTTGATGTCGGGCAGGGGGACTGTACGCTTATCAGAAGACGGTTTAATAAGGAAGTTACGTTGATTGATACCGGAGGCAAGTTAAGTTTTCAAAACAAGTCGTGGCAAAAACGTCACGGAAAAAGTAATGGTGAAACAGTCGTAGTTAATTATCTGCTAAGTAAAGGCATTTCAAAAATTAACTGGTTGTTTTTAACACACCAAGATACTGATCATGTCGGAAATTTTCCAATTATTAGTCAGCTCCTTAAGGTTGAAAAAATACTGGTACCCTCTGGCATGGAAAAAAATTTTTCTTTTAAGAAGCGACTAGTAAAATCGGCAAACAAAGAACAGGATGTTATTCCTATTTCAACTGAAAAAGTTAAACAAATAGGACAATATAAGATTTTGCATCCTTTTGGTGAAGGTGAGGGTAAAAATGAATCTTCTATAGCGGTAACGACGGTTCTCAATAAAGTCAGTGTTATAATTAGTGGAGATCTTGATAAAAGCGGAGAATTTGAACTCTGCAAGCGAAATCCAGGATTACGTACTGATATTTTGAAGAACGGACATCATGGTAGTAAGACATCCACCTCAGAAGGCTATGTTGAACAGTTGCAGCCTAAGTTGGCTATTATATCCGCTGGACGGAGAAACCGCTATGGTCATCCAAATCAGGAAACATTAGAAACATTAAGGAAAAATAAAGTTGGATATTTGAATACAGCTGAGGTTGGTATGATAAAGGTAATTCCTATTGGTCCAAACAACTTTAAAATTGAGACAGGAAAGAATTTGAACGCGAGGTAGGGATAGAATTCGATGAAAGTAGCAGAATTATTAAAAAATATCCATGAAGGTAAGCTAGAGCCTGTTTATTTAGTACTTGGAAAAGAAGATTATAATTCTAAACGAATTGCTGAGGCATTTGTCAAAGCAGTGCCAGAAGATCAAAGAACAGTTAATATTGGTCAATATGATATGGAAAATACTTCTATCTCAGAGGCAATCGGTGATGCGTTATCAGCTCCGTTTTTTGGAGATAGAAGAATTGTGTTCATCAAACATCCTTACTTTTTACTTGGAAATAATAAAAAGGTCAAGAATGAACAAAATATTGATGAATTGATCGATTATCTTGAAAATCCAGAACCAACAACAATTTTTGTGATATTTGCCCCTTATGATAAATTGGATGAAAGAAAAAAATTGTCAAAAAAACTGTTGAAAAAAGCTGTTGTAGTTGAAAATGGTTTTTTGGATGAAAGGAGCACTAAAAATTATGTAAAGGCTTTGTTGCAAAAAAAGGGATACTTAATAGAGCCGCAAGCGCTTGAACTGCTAGTGCGTAAAACAGAGGCCAAACTATCATTGGCTATGAATGAGTTACCAAAATTACTGTTGTTGGCACAAAAGGATAAAAAAATAACTGAGTCAATGGTTGCAAGGATGGTTCCACAAACGCTGGAACAAAACATTTTTGATTTAAGTGATTTGGTTTTGGCTAAACAGGTCAAAAAATCGATCGATATGTATCATAATTTGATCTTACAGCACGAAGAGCCCCTGAAAATAAATGCAATTTTGTTAGGCCAGATTAGACTTTTATTGCAGGTCAATATTTTACAGAAACATGGTTATGCCCAAGGAAATATCGCGAGTTCTTTGAAAGTGCATCCGTATCGTGTAAAACTTGCAATGAAAAAAAGTCGAGAAATAAGCAGAACGGATCTGCGAACAGCATATCTGGGACTTGTTGACTTGGAAGAGAAAATGAAATCGACACAGAGAGAACCACTGGCTCTTTTTGAACTTTTTATGTTGGGATATTTTAAGGAAAAGCATGCTTAGGTATTCCTAATATGTTTGATTCTGAAGCGGTAAAGGTAGAGGTAGCAAGAAGAGATGATTGAGGCTTTGTTGTCCATTTTTGTATGACAAAAAGTGTTAAGTTGTAAAAAAAGAGTCGTGCTAAAAGCACGGCTCTTTTTGAATCTTAACTAAAATAAGCAATACACTGGAAACTTGAAAGTAAAGGAATTACTTTGCTAAACGGGCAGTCAGACGTGACTTATCACGGGCAGCCTTGTTAGCTTTGATCAAACCTTTAGACTTAGCTTTATCAACAGCGGCAACGGCTTCTTTATATAAGTCTTCAACGTTGTCAGCCCCTGTGGTTTTTGCATTTTCGAATTTCTTGATAGTACTGCGCATAGCACTAAGTTGTGCTGAATTACGTGTGTTAGCTTTTTCGTTAGTCTTGACACGCTTAATAGCTGATTTAATAATTGGCAAAAATCTTCACCTCCATGCTACATGATTCCCATACTGGTATCATAAAATTTTCAACATAGGCTATTATACAAGAGCTATTCTAACAATGCAATAAAAAAGTGAAAATGTGTCAAGGAAAATTCCTTGACTTTTGATAAAAAATTTAAAAAACAGGGCTTGAAACATAGTTAAGCTTACGGTACAATAGCTGTTGTGTTCTATGCACACTGACCTATTTCTCAGTATAACGTGGCTCACCAACGTTTTACCGGGATAGAGGCAGCAAACTACAGAAAGGTGGGAAAAACAATGGCTATCACAAAAGAAAAAAAGAATGAAATTATGGAGAAGTATGCTCGTCACGAGGGGGATACTGGTTCTACGGAAGTTCAAATTGCTGTTTTAACTGCAGATATTAATGAACTTAATGAACATATACGTACTCATAAGAAAGACTATGCTTCACAGCGTGGTTTGATGAGAAAAATTGGTCATCGTCGTAATTTATTAGCTTACTTGCGTAAAAACAAGGTTCAAAGTTATCGTGAACTTATTAAGAGTTTAGGATTGCGTCGTTAATAGATAGTGATGAAATGGTGCTTCGCTTGCGGAGCACCATTTTTTTATAGAGAAGAAGCAATTAGGTTAAAAATAAATGCTTTTTTTAATCGAAATGCAATTTTTTTGAACTGCTATTATCAAAAGAACCCAATGAAGTTACTAAATGTGGTATAATTATATTTCAATAAAGTGAGAAGAAGGTTTTCAATATGAACGGATATCGTGTCGCCGTTGTTGGCGCAACGGGTGCAGTTGGCACACGCATGATTGAGATGCTGGAACAGTCAAATCTGCCAATTGCTAGTGTGAAATATTTAGCATCAAAGCGCTCTGCGGGAAAAATTCTCAAGTTTAAAAAACAAGATATAACTGTTGAGGAATTGGTACCTGAATCGTTCGAAGAAACTGACTTGGCATTATTCTCAGCTGGCGGCGGAGTTTCTAAAAAATTTGCTCCGGAAGCTGTTAAAAGAGGAGCTGTTGTCGTCGATAATACAAGTGCTTTTAGAATGGATCCGGAAGTTCCGTTAGTCGTTCCTGAAGTTAACGAGAAGGCTCTGTATCGGCATAAAGGATTAATTGCAAATCCTAATTGTTCTACGATTCAGATGGTTGTCGCTCTTGAACCTCTTCGCAAAGCTTTTGGTTTAAAAAAAGTAATTGTCACAACACTGCAAGCAGTTTCAGGTGCAGGAAATCGTGCTATTCAAGAACTGCATGACGAGACAGAAGCAGTTTTGAAGGGGGAAAAGTACGAACCCGAGATTCTTCCGGTCGCTGGCGATAAGAAGCACTATCAGATTGCATTCAATCCCTTAGCGCAAATAGACGTATTTGAGGACGATGGATATACTCATGAAGAGTGGAAGATGATTCATGAAACAAAGAAAATAATGTCGAATGAGAACATTCAAGTAACAGCGACATGTGTACGTGTTCCTGTTGCTGTAGCACATTCCGAATCGGTTTGGTTTGAGTTAGAAAAAGAAGGTGCTACAGTTTCGAAACTACAAGAGATTCTAAAAAAGGCTCCGGGGGTTGTTTTAGAGGATGAGCCAGATAAACAGATATACCCTCAGGCAGTAAATGCAGCAGGTAAGAAGGATACTTTTGTCGGACGTGTGCGTCCTGATCAGGAACAGCCCAATGCTTTTCATTTGTATTGTGTTTCCGACAACCTGCTGAAAGGCGCTGCTTGGAATTCGGTTCAAATAGCCGAAAGACTGCATGCCTTGGATCTATTACGTGTACCAAAATAAAAGTGAGGGTTAAAAATGGATTGGAAAAAAGCTGAAGTTATGACGGCAATGGTCACACCCTTTGCGGAGGATGGCTCTGTTAGCAATTTGCGTCTGGAAGACTTGATTAATTATTTGTTAAAAAATGGGACTCAAGGAATTCTAGTTTCAGGAACAACTGGAGAAACCCCAACTTTAACAGAAAAAGAAAAACTAACGTTAATAGCTGAAACTGTTAGAATAGTGAAAAACAGGGTTCCTGTGATTGCGGGGACTGGTTCTAATTCCACTAGTGCTACAATTGAATTTACAAACAAAGTTGCAGAAATAGGTGGAGTTGATGCAGCGCTTGTTGTGGTACCTTATTATAACAAGCCTGATCAAGCAGGAATGATAGCACATTTTACTGCAGTTGCTGATAAGAGTCGACTACCAGTATTTATTTATAATATTCCTGGACGCACGGGTGTTACGATGGAAGTGGAAACAATAGCTGAACTTGCACAGCACCCTAATATTATCGGAATTAAGGATTGTACAGGAAATGTAAACTTAAGCCGGATCGTATCTGAGACACCAGATGACTTTTTGGTTTATACTGGAGAAGACGCTGACGCCTTGGCTGTGAAAACAGTTGGTGGACAGGGAGTTATATCTGTAGCGGCTCATTTATATGGAAATGAGTTGACTGAAATGTATAAGGCTGTTGAAGATGGTGATTACAAAAGGGCAGGAGATTTGATGCGTGACTTGACTCCTAAAATGGCTACTTGTTTTTCGGCACCTTCACCAAGTCCGGTAAAAGCAGCTTTGAACTATAAGGGAATTCAAGTTGGTGGATGTCGTTTGCCAATTCTGCCATTAAGTAAGAGCAGAACGGAAGAATTAGTGAAAAAACTAGGTATTTAAAAGAGAGGTGAAAGAATGAGTAAAATAAAAATCATTCCACTTGGCGGAGTACGTGAAAATGCAAAAAATATGTACGCTGTTGAAGTGAATGATGAAATTTATGTTTTAGATTGTGGGTTGAAATATCCTGAAAATGAATTATTAGGAATTGATATTGTTATTCCTGATTTTGGGTATTTACGTGAGAATGCAAATAAAATCGTCGGAGTGTTTTTAACACATGGACATGCTGATGCGATTGGTGCACTTCCTTATTTTCTCAGCGAATTTGATGTACCAGTCTTTGGAACTGAAATGACGATTGCTTTGGCAAAGATTAGTGTTCGAAATGATGCTAAGGTTGCTAAATTTGATGATTTCCATGTTATTAACGATCAAACGGAAATCGATTTTAATGATGCAACAGTTTCTGTTTTTAAAACTACCCATTCTATTCCAGAATCGATTGGGATTGTTATTAAAACGGATAAGGGAAGTATTGTTTATACAGGGGACTTCAAATTTGATCAAACTGCAACCAAGGGTTATCAAACTGACTTAGCACGCTTGGCTGAAATTGGGAGTCGTGGCGTTTTAGCATTGATGAGTGATTCCGCTAATGCTGAGAATCCAAAAGAAACAGTAAATGAAAGTAAGATATTTGAGTTTATCAGTGACAACTTTGAATATCGCAATGGACGTATTATTGTTGCATGTGTTGCGTCAAATATTTTACGAATTCAGCAAATATTTGATGCCGCAGCAAAAAATGACCGCAAAGTTGCTTTAACAGGTCACGATATTGAAGAGATCGTGGATACTGCGCTTGATTTAGGTAAATTACATCTTCCAGCAGAAGATTTATTAATTTCGATTAAAGATATTGATAAATATTCAGATGAAAAACTGGTTATTTTAGAAACGGGCCGTTCAGGCGAACCGTTAAAATCATTGCAAAAAATGGCTACAAAGAAGCACCATGAGGTTACATTGCACGAAGGCGATTTGGTGTTTATTACAACAACTCCATCGCATGCAATGGAGACTACAGTCGCAAAGACACGGGATATGATTTATCGTGCGGGGGCCGATGTTAAGGCAATTTCAGACGAACTTAATTCTTCAGGCCATGCTAGCCGTAATGATCTTCAATTAATGATGAATTTACTGAAACCGAGATATGTTATCCCAGTTCAAGGAGAATATCGACTATTAGCTGCTAATGCTGAATGGGCACGCGAGCTTGGAATCCCGAAAGATCATATTTTCATTACTTCAAAAGGTGATATTTTAGAATACGATCATGATAAACTATTACTTGCATCATCAGTAGAGGTTGGCAATACGCTGATCGATGGTAGTGGTGTCGGTGATATTGGGAATATTGTTTTACGCGATCGTAAGATTCTATCTGAGGATGGTGTTTTCATCGCTGTTGTAACAATTGACAGGCGCAAGAAAAAAATCGTTGAGACACCTAAAATTACTTCGCGTGGCTTTGTATATGTAAAAACAAGTCATGATCTAATGACAGAAAGTGCAGAACTTGTTTCAAAAGCAGTTCAGCAGAATCTTGATAACAAGGAGTTTGACTGGGGGCATTTAAAACAAGATGTTCGAGAACAGTTAAATCACTTTCTGTATGAACATACTAAAAGACATCCGGTTATCTTACCTGTAATTATGGAGATTAATCAGCATCGTCATTTCAACAAGAAGAAAAAGAAACCAGCTAGTGATGAAGGCTAATTTCTTTCTCTTTGACTGAATGCATAATGAAAATATTTTTGTTTATGAATAAAAGCATACTTTAGCTGTTCAAAAAAATATATTTAATTATTTTATTTGCTGAAGTAGGCAATATGTTTAAGGGTTAGGGCCGAAAAGGCCCCAACCCTTTTTGTTGAGGAGGGCTAATGTGGAAAATGACTACTCAATATTATTTAAACGAGGAGTTACTGCACTTAATAATAATGCATATGATGAAGCCTGTAAGATGCTGACGGAGTGCTATCTTATTAAAAAGAGTTTCCGTTGCAATTTCTTACTTGCTGCAGCATTGGCTAAAAACGGGGACTACAAAGAGGCTGGAGAACTAGCTGAAGAGTATCTTTCTGAATATATAAAAAATAATGATTATTTCAGAAAATACATCATAACAAATGCTAAAGCAGGACGTTTCGTTCATTTAAAGAAAGTTCTCATTTCAATTGATGCTTATTTAAGCAAGGAGGAACGAGAAAATTTCAGAAAATTAATTGATGAAGAAGAAAGAGAATATTTAACAGTAAATGCTAACACAATTAATAGTTTAAGAAAGCAAATCATGCACTGTGGACAAAATGAAGCGCTTGAGCAAAGAGAAATTTTTAAAAAAGTTTATTTTTTGCCTAGTAAAATATTCTTTCAAGTAGCTGAGTATCTTCTTAATGACCCGGATATTCATTCATTAATAAAGGCAAACATTATCGACGATTTTAGATTGTTGAAGGTAACGAAACAAGTTTCATTTTATTTTCTAGACCAAGAAAAACATAAGCTAGTGCCAGAAAAATTACATTCACTGGAAACTACAACTATTTATAATTATCTTAAAACAAAGCTTTTAGAGGATAAAAATCAGTTTTTGACAAGTGAAGGCTGGCATGAAGTAAGGTTAAAACTAATTTTACTTTATCCTTACGAGCAAAGAATTGTTCAACCAACAGAACTTTGGTTACATGCTCTTTTGATGGATGATCCTTCAATGCAATTTCCATCTCAAGTCAAAAAATGGTCTGCTCTTCTTGAGAATGAACTTTTAACGTGGGAAATAAGGTAATAGGCTACTTTTTGAAGACATTTTTTTTTTTTCAAACTTAAGTATTTACAAATGGTTCTTTCGTCTATATAATAGCTTAAGGATTCTTCTTTACGGGATAACTAAAATTTGGTATTTCCGTGCGGAAGTAGTATAATAAAATTTAAAGGATTATCAGCAATTGTTTTTGTTGCGGATTTTTCTTGCAAAAATACAGGAGGTTCGTATTAATGGCAAAAGAACATTATGAAAGAACAAAACCCCATGTAAATATTGGTACAATTGGCCATGTTGATCATGGGAAAACAACTTTAACAGCTGCTATTACAAAAGTTTTGGCAGCCAAAGGATTAGCAAAGGCTGAGGATTATGCTTCAATCGATGCTGCTCCAGAAGAACGTGAACGTGGTATCACAATTAACACTGCTCACGTTGAATATGAGACAGAAAAGCGTCATTATGCACATATTGATGCCCCAGGACATGCTGATTACGTTAAAAACATGATTACTGGTGCTGCTCAAATGGATGGTGCTATCCTGGTTGTTGCTGCAACTGATGGTCCTATGCCACAAACACGTGAACATATCTTGCTTGCTCGCCAGGTTGGTGTTGATTACATTGTTGTATTCTTAAACAAGTGCGACTTGGTTGATGATGAAGAATTATTAGACTTAGTTGAAATGGAAGTTCGTGAATTATTAAGCGAATATGATTTCCCTGGTGATGATATTCCAGTTATCCGTGGTTCTGCTTTGAAAGCTCTCGAAGGCGATGCAGATGCAGAAGCTAAGATCCAAGAATTGATGGATACAGTTGATGAATATATCCCAACACCAGAACGCCCAACTGACAAGCCATTCTTGATGCCTGTTGAAGATGTCTTCACAATTACAGGTCGTGGTACAGTTGCTTCTGGCCGTATCGATCGTGGTACAGTTAAAGTTGGTGACGAAGTTGAAATCGTTGGTTTGAGAGACGATGTCTTGAAGACAACTATTACTGGTTTGGAAATGTTCCGTAAGACACTTGATCTTGGTGAAGCTGGGGATAACGTTGGTGCGTTGTTACGTGGTGTTAACCGTGAACAAGTTGAACGTGGACAAGTTCTTGCTGCACCTGGTTCAATTCAAACACATAAGAAGTTCAAGGGTGAAGTTTATATCTTGACTAAAGAAGAAGGTGGACGTCATACTCCATTCTTCTCAAACTATCGTCCTCAATTCTACTTCCATACAACTGATGTTACTGGTGTTATCGAATTGCCAGAAGGCGTAGAAATGGTTATGCCTGGCGATAACGTAACATTCACAGTTGAATTGATTGCTCCAGTTGCTATTGAAAAAGGTCTTAAATTCACTGTTCGTGAAGGCGGCCGTACCGTTGGTGCTGGTGTTGTTTCAGAAATTGATGATTAATTTTTCCATTAAAAGTTCGGGATTCTCCGAACTTTTTTTGTGTCCATGATTCTAATAATTTCCATAAAGACATACTCGTCCTTGCGGCGGGTGTATTTTTTTGTTATTTTTAAGATGCGTGGTTGAAGGAGTGTATAAGATAGTTTTCAAAAAACTATTTTTCTACTTTAGATTGGAAAAGTAGTGTTGTCGAATTAAGCAAAGTAGTATTTACAAAGCAGCATATTGTGTAAGAAACAGATAAATGTTTCGTATAAGTTATAAATGAGCGAAACAGATGCTTAGGGAGTGAGGGCCAGAGGGCTGTATGTATTTCTCAAATTTAAAGGGTTTTTTGTTTTTTTAGCAAGAATTATTTACAATTTGCTTCAACTACGGTAAACTAGCTTAGTATGCAATTAGTAAATAAATTGTACAAATTTTTTCGCTCGGAGGGAAAATAATGTCTACAAAATGGGAAAAACAAGGTGCAAACACTGGAAAGTTAACCTTTGAAATTACACCTGATAAAATAAAAGAAGGCTTAGATGCCGCTTTTAAACGTGTTAAGAAAAATCTAAATGTTCCAGGATTCAGAAAGGGTAAAGTTCCTCGCCAAATTTTCAATAGAATGTATGGCGAAGAATCGCTTTACCAAGATGCTTTAAATATTTTGTTGCCTGATGCATATTCAGCAGCTGTACAAGAAGCAGAAATTAAACCAGTTGATCAACCTAAAGTTGATGTTGAGAGCTTGGAAAAAGATAAAAATTGGGTTTTAACTGCTGAAGTAACGGTTGAACCTGAAGTTGAGCTCGGAGAATATAAAGGTTTAGAAGTCACACCTCATCCTACACGTGTTCTTGTAGCTGATATTGAAGCTGAACTTGAAAAGAAACGTCAAGAACAAGCTGAATTAGTTTTAAAGGAAGATGAACCAGCTAAGAAGGGTGACACGGTTATTATTGATTTTGAAGGTAAAATTGATGATAAACCATTCGAAGGTGGGAAAGCTGAGAACCATTCACTCGAATTAGGTTCAAACTCATTTATTCCTGGTTTTGAAGATCAGTTGATTGATCACAAAGCAGGAGATAAGGTAGCTGTTAAGGTTACTTTCCCCGACGATTACCAAGCTGAGGATTTGAGAGGCAAAGAGGCAATCTTTGATGTCACAATTCATGAAGTTAAAGAAAAACAACTCCCAGAATTGGACGATGACTTCGCTAAAGATGTTGATGAAGAAGTTGACACACTTGAAGAGTTAAAAGCAAAAATCAAGGATGAACTCAAGGAGAAAAAAGTTGCAGATGCAAAGGCTGCAATCCAAGATGAAGCAATTGACCAAGCTGTCGAGAATGCCAAGATTGACGAAATTCCTGATGCAATGCTTGAAGATGATATTCATCGTCAAATGGATCAATACTTGGCAGGAATGCAACAACAAGGTATCAATGCAGAAACTTACTATAAGCTGACAGGAACAACAGAAGCAGATTTGCATAAACAATTTGAAAAAGATGCTGAAAAACGTGTTAAAACAAATTTGGTGCTTGAAGCAATTGTTGCGACTGAGGACGTAAATGTGAGTGATGATGACATCAACGCAGAAATTAAAAAGTTAGCTGAGCAGTATAATATGGAAGAAGACGCTGTTCGTTCAGCTTTGAGTAATGACATGTTGAAGCATGATATTGCTATCCGCAAAGTTGTTGATGAAATAGCTGACTCTGCAAAGCAGACTCGTGAAAAGAAGACAACGGAAAACGGGAACAAATAAATAGTTAATCAGGTTTATATTTGATATCTAATCACGTTGGACTTTTTACAGCCAACGTGATTCTTTGTTTCTTGGCTTTTCTTTATTTGTTAAGCGATTGTATTATAAAACTAACTGTTAGCGTTTAGAATATTAGTTTGTTAGAATGTAAGAATAAAGATGGTATTAAGGGGGATAAAGATGTTTGAAAATACGGATAAAAATGGACCGGTTGTCTGCT
The DNA here is from genome assembly GCF_001436755.1 of Liquorilactobacillus aquaticus DSM 21051. GTDB lineage: Bacteria > Bacillota > Bacilli > Lactobacillales > Lactobacillaceae > Liquorilactobacillus > Liquorilactobacillus aquaticus. The sequence continues at coordinate 230,562 of NZ_AYZD01000015.1, read as the reverse complement.
CGTTTTGTGGTAAATCTCAAGATCAAGTAAAGAAAATTGTTGCAGGCCCTGGAGTATATATCTGTAATGAGTGTATTGATTTGTGCAAAGAAATAATTGATGAGGAATTTAGAGAACAAGCGTCTGAAGAACTCTTAAGTGTACCTAAGCCACGAGAAATTGTTGATATTTTGAATCAATATGTGATCGGCCAAGAGCAAGCAAAGAAAACATTGGCAGTTGCTGTATATAATCACTACAAACGTGTCAATGCTGCCTTAGACAAAAGTGATGATGATACAGAACTGCAGAAAAGTAATATTTGTTTAGTTGGACCAACTGGTTCAGGGAAAACGTTTCTGGCTCAAAGCCTGGCTAAGATTTTACGTGTCCCGTTTGCAATTGCAGATGCAACTACTCTGACAGAAGCAGGATATGTTGGGGAAGATGTTGAGAACATACTACTGAAGTTATTGCAAAATGCTGATTTTGATGTTGACCGTGCTGAACGTGGCATTATCTATATTGATGAAATTGATAAGATAGCAAAGAAAAGCGAAAATGTTTCAATAACGCGTGATGTCTCGGGTGAAGGTGTCCAACAAGCACTTTTAAAAATTTTGGAAGGGACAGTTGCAAGTGTTCCGCCTCAGGGAGGACGAAAACATCCGCAACAGGAACTTATTCAAATTGACACAACGAATATTTTGTTTATCGTTGGAGGGGCCTTTGATGGGATTGAAACAATGGTCAAAAACCGTTTGGGTGATAAGGCAATTGGATTTGGTGTAGATACTAAGCAATCCTATGATGAGAGCAAGAGTTTAATGCAGCAGATTATTCCTGAGGATCTATTGAAATTTGGTTTGATTCCTGAATTCATAGGACGGCTTCCAATTTTAACGGCGCTTGAAAAACTAGATGAAGATGACTTGGTACGCATTTTAACAGAGCCTAAAAATGCTCTGGTTAAACAGTATTCCAAACTTTTAGAATTGGATGACGTTGGCTTGAATTTCGAACCAAGTGCCTTGAAAGAAGTTGCGCGTCTTGCGATTGAACGCAATACAGGAGCACGTGGGCTGCGTTCAATTATTGAAAACACAATGCGTGATGTTATGTACGAAATTCCTAGTCGTGATGATATCAAGAAAGTGGTTGTGGACAAAAGCAGTGTTGATGGTAATCGCTTGCCAAAATTAGTTGTAGATGACAAGAAGGCTTCCTAAGCACAGTTACTGCAGAGCCAAGAATATGAAGTTCTTGGCTTTTTGCTTGAGTTAAATGACTAATGAGTTTTTGGCTTTATCACGATAATTTGCTAATCCAGCTTTAATTTTAGTCTTGTTTTTGGTAACATTAGGAAGTAAATGAATAATGTAGGAGGTTTGATCATGGATAAGCCGCAAATTGGTGTGATCGGAATGGCTGTTATGGGTAAGAATCTTGCTCTTAATATTGAAAGCCGCGGTTACACTGTTGCTTTATATAACAGAACAGGTTCAAAAACAGAAAAGGTAGTCGCTGACCATCCTGATAAGCATTTAGTTCCCAGTTATTCGATCAAGGATTTTGTAAATTCTCTGGAAACTCCTCGTCGAATAATTATAATGGTTAAAGCTGGTGCACCGACTGATGGAATGATCAAGCAATTACTTCCTCATTTAACAAAGGGAGATGTCCTTATTGATGGGGGCAATACCTTCTTTGAGGATACAGTTCGCCGCAATGCGGAACTTGACCAATCTGGAATTAACTTTATTGGTATGGGTGTTTCTGGTGGTGAAAAAGGTGCTCTTGAAGGTCCTTCATTGATGCCGGGCGGTCAAAAAGCTGCATATGATTTAGTTGCACCAATTCTAGAAAAGATCTCAGCTAAGGCTGAAGACGGCACACCTTGTGTGACTTACATCGGACCAGATGGTGCGGGACATTACGTCAAGATGGTCCACAACGGAATTGAATATGGGGACATGGAATTAATTTCAGAAAGTTACAATTTATTACGCAACGTTTTGAAATTAAATGTTGAAGAGATTGCAGACATCTTTAAAGAGTGGAATAAAAGCGAGCTGGACAGTTATTTGATGTCCATAACTGCTGATATCCTTACACGTAAAGATGATGAAGGAACGGACAGACCAATCGTTGATGTCATTCTTGACCGTGCGGGCAACAAGGGAACTGGAAAATGGAGTTCACAAAGTGCTCTTGAATTAGGTGTACCGCAGTCGTTGATTACTGAGTCTGTATATGCACGCTATATTTCAGCTTTAAAGGATGAACGTGTGGCGGCCAACAAGGTACTCGGCGGTCCAAAATTAAGCGAATTGAACATCGATAAAAAAGAATTTGTTGAAAAAATAAGACAAGCTTTGTACTTCAGTAAGATAATGAGTTATGCACAAGGATTTGAACAGCTTCGGGTCGCTTCTGAACATTATGACTGGAACCTTAAGTACGGGGATTTGGCTATGATTTGGCGTGAAGGTTGCATTATCAGAGCACAGTTTTTGCAGAAAATTACTGATGCATTTAATAAAGACAAAGCATTAAGTAATTTGATGTTGGATCCATACTTCAAAGATATTACTGACAAATATCAAGCTGCTGTTCGAGATGTTGCTGCTCTTGCGATTAAAGCTGGAGTTGCTGTACCTGGATTCACTGCGGCAATCACTTACTTTGATCAATATCGTTCTGAAGTTTTACCAGCAAATATAATTCAGGCTCAACGAGATTATTTTGGGGCACATACTTATGAACGCACTGATAAAGAGGGTACGTACCATTATGAGTGGTATCACGAAGAGTAATAAACAAGATTTATTACTTAGAGCGCCTATTTAAACGAAAGAGCAATGAATCAAAAGGATTCATTGTTTTTTTTAAGGTTTAGATTAGGGTGAAATATCTAAAAAAATTTTTTTATTAAGATAACGAATAATTTTACTTTTTATGTTAAATTAAGCTTAGATAATATTTAATTAATGTTAATAGGTGATTAGACTAGAATAAATAGAAAGTCATAGGAGTGTACAAAATGAGTCGAATTTTAATTATTGAAGATGAAAAGAACCTAGCTCGATTTGTTGAGCTTGAATTACAACATGAAGGATACGAAACCCAGGTCCACTACAATGGCCGTACTGGCCTTGAGGCTGCTTTGGAGCAGGATTGGGATGCAATACTGTTAGACCTAATGCTGCCGGTTCTGAACGGACTAGAGGTATGCCGCCGTGTTCGTCAGACAAAAAATACGCCGATTATTATGATGACAGCACGTGATTCAGTTATTGATCGAGTATCTGGACTAGATCATGGAGCGGATGATTATATTGTTAAGCCGTTTGCAATTGAGGAATTACTAGCACGTTTACGAGCGCTTTTGAGAAGAATTGACATTGAAAGTGAACAAAATGCTTCTAAGCAGACTAAGGTTACTTATCGTGATCTAACAATTGAAAAAGAAAACAGAGTTGTTCGTCGCGGAGATGAAATAATTGAGCTGACTAAACGTGAGTACGAATTATTACTTGCTTTGATGGAAAATGTAAATGTTGTTTTGGCACGTGATGTTCTTTTGAAGAAGGTCTGGGGTTACGAATCACAAATCGAAACAAATGTTGTTGATGTATATATTAGATATTTACGTAACAAAATTGACAGGCCTGACGAAGAAAGTTACATTCAGACAGTACGCGGAACCGGGTATGTGATGCGTTCGTGATGAAAAACAAGGTGAAAAAAGCGCAGAATAGAAAACACACATACAGGTTTTCGTTAAGAATGAAGTGGTCGATTGGAACTGGAATCGGTGTTTTGTTAATTTTTGCTGTTTTTGCGACCTTGTTGTATCAAAGCTTTTCGAATATTCTATTGAGACAAGAAAAACAATATGTGACAGATGCAATTAGTGTTGTATCTGGGCGTTTAAGCCGCAAAGATGGGGAATTGACAAAGGACAAAGTAAAGCCACTTCTGAGCTCGAATTTCAATTCAGTTGAAGATAGGGAAGAGAATTCATCCAGTTTATATTCGGATTCACTTTTCGTTACGCTCTCCCGCAAAAACATTGGTGTCAGTGTGTATGATTTGAGTGGGAAAAAGCTTTTTGCTTCACGCGGGGTGCCGATTAAGTTTTCACGCACAGGTTCAGCCGAGAAAATTCAAAAAGTTGGTGAAACAAATATTTTTGTTCGACGAAGTGCAATATATTCTAAGAAGGAGCACAAGCTTCGGGGATATATACAAGTTACCAATCGCTTAGTCGAATACGATGCTGCGCGTAATAAATTACTTTTGATTTTTCTTGTGTTTGGTTTGACGGCAGTGCTAGCTAGTTCGTTATTAGGCTATGTTTTATCGTTATGGCTATTGCGACCGATTGATGATATCAATAAGACAATTGACAAGATTAATGAGGCAGAAGATGGTGATCCGGTAGCTAATATCCGAGTTCCAGCGTTACGATATAATGATGAGCTTTCGAACTTGGGCAATTTGTTCAATAATATGCTTGATCAAATGCAACGCTATATTGAGCAACAGCAGCAGTTCGTAGAGGATGTTTCACATGAGTTACGCACTCCAGTTGCGATAATACAAGGGCATCTTGAATTGCTAAATCGTTGGGGGAAAAATGATCCAGAGGTACTAGCTGAATCAATTTCTGCTTCATTGCAGGAAATAAATAGGATGAAAAGTCTAGTTCAGGAAATGCTTGACCTCTCACGTGCTGAACAGGTTGAAATTCATTTTGGCAAAGAAATTACAGATGCGCGTGAAGTAGTACTACAGGTCTTCAATAATTTTAAGATGATTAAACCAAATTTTGTTTTTGTTCTTGATGATGATTTGAATGGGTCTACGGCAGTTCAAATGTATCGTAATCATTTAGAACAGGTTTTAATTATTCTGTTAGATAATGCTGTCAAGTATTCAACGAAACGCAAAGAAATTCATTTATCTGTTGCCAAAAATGCACGGTATGTTGATATTGCTGTTCAAGATTTTGGTGAAGGTATCTCACAAAGTAATATCAAGCGTGTTTTTAACCGCTTTTATCGTGTTGATAAGGCACGAAGCCGTGATAAGGGTGGAAATGGGTTAGGTCTGTCTATTGCTCAAAGATTGATCGAAGGTTACCGTGGGAAGCTTACGGTTGAAAGCGTCCTAGGTCAAGGCTCGGTCTTTCGGATTTCATTGCCAATAGTTCAAAAACACAATGATAAGTCAACTAGAGAAAATGAAAACAAAGAAGTTGAAAAACATACAGACTAAAAAAATAGCGATATATTCGAGGTTAACGAATATATCGCTATTTTTTTTAAAGAGTCTCCAATTTGCAAACCGTGTGTCAATAATTTTCAGACTAGCGTCGTTTTTGCTTGCCTGCATTTCTTTTCCGATTGGTACTTTGAGTATCACTTTGAGTATTTTTTTGTACTGTACTTTTAGAAGACTTTTTCTGAACCGGAGGAGCGCTTGGTGTAATAATTTTTTTCGGTTGGTTTTTCTTCATTTGTGCCTGTATTTCAGCACGTATTTTTGGCCTCATCAGGTTGATAAGCAAAGTTTGGATGCAGGCAAAGATCCCTCCAATGAAAAAGTAAAGTCCTAAACCAGCAGGTGAAATAATCGTCATAAAAGTAATCATGATCGGACTGATAAGCATCATTGACTGCATCTGTTTCTTCTGCTCTTTAGGTATACCGATAGTTGAAAGGTAGCCCTGAAGTGCGTAAACTACAAATGAAAGAGCTGTAAAGACGAAGCTTGTTTTTCCTAGATTGATGCCCATAAAGTAGGAACGCGACAGCTCTGGAGAATATTGAATAGCTGCGTACAAAGCTGCGAAGATCGGCATTTGAATCAGTATAGGAAGACAACCAATACCACCAGTCATGGAAATACCATTGTCACGGTAAATCTGCATCATTTCCTGACTAACAGCAGCCTTTTCTTCTTGTGTTTTTGCTTCTTTTTGGCGTTTTTGAATGTCCGCCATTTGTGGTTTAACTGAAGCCATTTTTTCCTGTTGAATTGTTGCATTTTTTGATTGTTTGAGCATGACAGGAAGTAGTGCCATTCTTACAATAAAGGTGATGACAATAATGGCCCATCCATAACTGCCTCCAAGATGACTTGATAGCCAAACAAGTAGATGCTGTCCTGGTATTGCTAAATGGTCGTAAATCAACCCATAAGGTTTGCCGCTCTTTGTCCTTTGAACACAGCCGCTAAGTAGTAAACTGATCGTTAGAAAAGCTGGAATCAAAGTTAAATGTTTTAATTTTTTCATCATTCATACCCTTTCAAATAAACTACGATTATAACTATACTGTATTAGACCTCCTTTTTCAATCAACACACGGAAATGAGAAGCAGAAGAGTCCTTTTTAATTAAAAAGAGTAGTTTAAAAGTGGTATTGGGATAGAGACCGTTAGTATTAGTAGGTAATTTGAAAATCTGAATACTCAATTGGTGGTATCTTAGTGACAATTAATTTTTCCACTTTTCCACTTGGTGTAGGTGAAACCTTGATTTTTTCGATGAAAGTTTCTAATTCAGAGAGTTCACCCTGTGCTTCGACATAGACAGAGCCATCGGAGTTATTGCGTACAATACCTGTAATTCCAAGATGGTCTGCAACTAATTTGGTACAGTATCTGAAACCAACTCCCTGCACACGTCCAAAAATGGTTAACTTGACTGCTTGCATAGTAATTTCCCTCCCAACTTGTGATTTATAGAATCTTATTATATATTCAGTATAAACGAAGAGACGAACAATATGCTATACTTATAACTTCATTTAAAGATGTGAAAGAGGAAGATAATGAAAGTAATCCAATCAGCACAAAACAAACAGATTAAAGAATGGAAAAAACTAGCTACCAAAAAAGGAAGACAAAAACAAAAAGCCTACCTTTTAGACGGTTGGCATTTAGTAAAAGAAGCTTTTATTTCAGATATCAACATAAGCTTTCTACTTGTGACAGAAAATTTTAAATATCTTGACGAAATTGAAACCATGAATAAAGATACACACGAAACTATCATTATTTCAGAAGAAGTTGCTAATCATTTAAGTGAGACCCCCAGCCCACAAGGGGTTTTCGCGGTTGTTTCCTTAGAAGATACCCAGGATGAAAATATTGTTCTTCAAGGAGCATGGCTGATGTTGGATGCAGTTCAGGATCCTGGAAATATTGGAACAATGGTAAGAACAGCAGATGCAGCTGGGTTTTCAGGTGTAATATTTGGAGATGGGACAGCAGATGTTTATCAGCCCAAAGTTGTTAGAGCAATGCAGGGAAGCCAGTTTCATATCAAGGTGATTACAGGCTCATTGGGCAGCTGGATCCAGAAGATGCACACACAGCACATGCCGGTTTTCGGAACCGAGTTAAATCCAGATGCAAAACCGTATGATACAATCGAAAAACAGCACGATTTCGCTGTCATTATGGGAAATGAAGGGAATGGGATGCACAAAGAGTTTTTGCAAAACACGACATGTAATCTCTATATTCCTATAATGGGTCATGCCGAATCATTGAACGTTGCTGTTGCTGCTGGAATACTAATGTTTCAACTTAAAGCTTAAACTTTAAGTTTATCTAAAATAAGACAAAATTTTGGTTCATTTAGATTGCAAATTATTTAAAATCAGTTATCATGTATTTAGAATATTAAAATCAGTTATCATGTATTTAGAATATTAAAAAGGGGAATTGCATGAAGACGAATGAGTGGCGTAAAGATTCCGAATATATGAGTTATGTCGGTGAACTGCTTGAAAAACCTGAGGTTCAAAGACTTGCAGAGTTTAAACAACATTACTTTTCTAATCGGCTTGAGCATTCGATCTCTGTCTCTTATGATAGTTATCGAATTGCTAAGAAAATGCATCTGAATGCTAAAGCGACTGCACGTGCTGGGTTGTTGCATGATCTGTTTTATTACGATTGGCGTACCACTAAATTCAGTTCTGGAACGCATGCATGGATTCACCCTCGAATTGCAGTACGCAATGCAGAAAAGATAACAACTTTATCGAAATTAGAAAAAGACATTATTATTAAGCATATGTGGGGCGCAACAATGATGCCGCCTCGTTATTTGGAAGGCTATATTGTAACCTTTGTTGATAAATATGAAGCGACATCTGAAGTGAGCGTTCCTTTGCTTGAACGTTATGAGTCAAGAGTTAAACATGGCTTGGGGCTTATTAAATAAGCAGCTTTTGAAAAGATCTGCATTTTGCGAATTGTGGATCTTTTTTTTGTACAGTGATCAAATAATTACTTCAAGGACTTTATGGTGGAGGTGATTTAATGGTAAAGACAGCCAATAATTACGAGCAGTGCCCTTTTTTTGAAAAGACATTCAGCATTTTGGGTCGCAAGTGGAATGGGCTCATTATTGATGTTTTGCTGACTGAAGGGTCACAACGTTTTAAAGATATAGCAAGTAAAGTTCAAAAATGCAGTGATAGGGTGCTTGTCGAAAGATTGAAGGAATTGGAAGAGGCTGGTTTGGTACAGAGGGTTTTACTGGAAGATAGTTGCCGGTTCTGTTATCAATTGACTGAGCGAGGCGAGGATCTACGTGGAATTATGCGTAAAATACATCAATGGTCTAAAAAGTGGTATGACACAGAAGATTGTGGATGAGGCTTGACGAATGTTTAATTCAAGTTTAGAATAATGAACTAGTAAAAGACTAAGACGGAAAAGAGTACAGTTGATATTCAAGTATCTAAGAGAAGAGCACAGTGGCTGTGAGTGCTCTATGAGATATCACTCGAAATTCACTTCCTGAGTTGCCACTGGGATTCGTAATGATGAATAGTGTGCCGGTTATTTCATGGCCGTTAACATGTTGAGTGCCGGTATGCCTAAGTATATTTTGTCATACTGGAACAAGGGTGGTACCGCGAGACCTCGTCCCTTTTAGGGATGAGGTCTTTTTTGTACTTATTTATTTTTGCTAGTTCAATAATTGTTTTGATTATGAAGGGAATGAAATGTTTTGGGTTTAAAGGATAAGTTAACTGAACTGAAAAAAAACGCGCTTGAAGAAATCAATAATGCTAAAGATCTAAAAAAGATTAATGATATTCGCGTTAATGTGTTGGGCAAAAAAGGACCAATTACAGAGGTTTTGCGCGGAATGCGGGATTTACCTAAAGAAGAGCGACCAAATGTAGGCAGTTTTGCAAATAAAGTTCGTGATGAACTTTCAAGTGCTATTTCAGAAAGAAAAGAACGTATTGAAATTATTAAAACTTCGAAACGTCTAGAAGAAGAAAAAATTGATGTCACTCTGCCTGGTGTACCAGTTAAGACAGGGCAGCCACATATTATCATGCAAGTCATTGATCAAATTGAAAAACTTTTCTTAGGAATGGGATACCAGGTGGTAGATGGTCCTGAAATTGAAGAGGATCATTATAATTTTGAAATGATGAATCTACCTAAAGATCATCCAGCACGTGATATGCAGGATACCTTTTATATTACTGATAAATTCTTGATGAGAACACAGACTTCACCTGTACAGGCAAGAACAATGGAAAAGCATGATTTCTCCAAAGGTCCATTGAAAATGATTTCTCCAGGGAAAGTTTACCGCCGTGATACCGATGATGCTACGCATTCGCATCAGTTTCATCAAATCGAGGGTCTTGTGATTGATAAGAATATCACAATGGCGGATTTGAAAGGAACCTTACAACTTATTGCTAGAACAGTTTTCGGTAAAGAACGCGAAATTCGTTTGCGCCCTAGTTATTTTCCATTTACAGAGCCATCTGTTGAAGTTGATGTTTCCTGTTTTAAATGTAGCGGCGAAGGCTGTTCAGTTTGCAAACATACAGGTTGGATAGAAGTTTTAGGTGCAGGAATGGTTCATCCGAACGTTCTTAAAATGTCGGGTATCGATGCTGATGTCTATGGTGGATTTGCTTTTGGACTGGGACCTGACCGCTTTGCGATGCTGAAATACGGGGTCGATGATATTCGTGAATTTTATTTGAATGATATGCGCTTCCTAAAACAATTTTCACAGAGAGGGTAGGATAGATTAATTATGAAAATTTCAACAAAGTGGTTAAAGGACTATGTAGATATCGACATTGAGCCTCAAGTTCTTGCTGAAAAGATTGAAAGGACAGCGGTTGAGGTCGATGAAGTTTATCGATTGGAAAAGGGTCTGAAAAAAATTGTTGTCGGCGAGACACTTAAAGTTGAGAAGCACCCAAACTCAGACCATCTACATGTTTGTCAAGTCAATGTTGGTGGCGATGAACTTTTGCAGATCGTTTGTGGTGCGCCTAACATTGCGGCACATAAAAAGGTGATTGTGGCTCTTCCAAATTCACGTATTGCCGATAATGTCAAAATAAAGCGGGGAAAGATGCGTGGTGAGGTTTCAGAAGGAATGATTTGTGCACTTCAAGAAATTGGTTTTGCTGAAAATGTTGTTCCTAAGAAGTTTGTTGATGGAATATACTTTTTACCAGAAGATGCAGAACCAGGGATGCCGGTCTATCCTTATTTAGGAATGGACGAAAACATCATCGATCTTGACGTAACTCCTAACCGTGCGGATATGTTGAGTATGAGGGGAACTGCTTACGAAATAGCAGCGATATACAATAAGAAGGTCACTTTGCCGCATCTAGAAATTAAAGAAAATCAGAATGATAATGTTGCTAATTTTCTTGAAATTGAAGCAGAGCCTGAATTAGCTTCAACATATTTAATGCGCATAATAAAAAACGTGACTGTTAAAGAAAGTCCAATTTGGCTACAGAAGCGTCTCTGGAACGCAGGAATCCGTCCACTCAACAATGTTGTTGATGTAACTAACTATATTTTAATGGACTATGGGCAACCACTGCATTCTTTTGACTATGAGAAGATCAGCGGGAAGAAGATAATTGTTCGCCTCGCACAGAATGATGAAGTATTAACGACAATTGATGAACAGGAACGTAAGTTAGATGCCCATGATATTGTGATAGCTGATGAGGATGGTCCAATTGCGTTAGCAGGAACAATGGGCGGACAAAGTACGAGTGTTGATGAAAAAACGACTACGATTGCACTTGAAGCAGCGGTCTTTAATTCATCATTGGTCCGTAAAACAGCTAGAAGGCATAATCTCCATAGCGAGGCTTCAATGCGTTTTGAGCGTGGAATCAATCGTAAAACGGTTGTCGAAGCATTAAATGCAGCAGCGCAATTGATAGCGGATCTTGGCAATGGAGAGGTTGTGTCAGAAATTGCTAAGGGAGCATTGGAAGATGCGGCCCCTGTTGAAGTTTCTATTTCCCTTGATAAAATCAATAACGTTTTGGGCACAAGCTTAAAAGTCGCAGATATTGAAAATATTTTTGTGCGTTTAGGTTTTGGGGTGAATATCGCTAATACGATGTTTACTGTTTCAGTTCCACCACGCCGTTGGGATATCAGTATTCCAGCTGATCTAATAGAAGAAGTTGCTCGTATTTATGGCTATGACAAACTACCAGCGACATTGCCGAAGGGAGAGTTGACACCTGGGCACTATAATCATTCGCAAAATATCATTCGCGCAACACGACAGTTGCTTGAAGCTGCTGGCTTGACCCAAGCTATTTCTTATGGACTAACAACATCAGAAAAAGCAGGTCGTTTTCTGATGCAACCTTCTGAATCAACTCAGCTTAAATTCCCAATGAGTTCAGATCGTACAACCGCTAGAATGAACTTGATAAGTGGCCTTTTAGACGATATCGCATATAATGTTGCTCGAAAGGTTGATAATGTTGCTCTTTATGAACAAGGTCGGGTCTTTTACAGGGAAGTAGGCAATGATCGTCCCGTTGAAGTGGAACATGTTGCGGGCGCGCTGACTGGTTTATTTAAAACGGCAACATGGCATGAAGCAAAAGTACCAGTTGATTTCTTCCTCACTAAGGGTATCGTTGAACATATGCTGCGTTCGCTAGGCGTAACTGGGAGGGTTAAGTATGTTCAAGCAGACGGGCATGAGGAAATGCATCCCGGAAGAACCGCAGATATTTACGTCGGTGCTGAATTCTTAGGTTTTGTTGGAGAAATTCATCCGAATATATGTAAGGAATATCATATTAGTCGGACCTATGTTTTTGAATTGGATCTGGGGAAAATAATGGGGCTGGTCAAAAACCATGCAAATTACACACCAGTTTCAAAATACCCTGCTGTTACACGTGATGTGGCAATGGCGGTAGATAAGAGTATAAAAAACAGTGATATTGTGGCTTGTATTAAGGAAAACGGCGGCAAGAATCTAACCAAGGTTGAGTTGTTTGATGTATATGAAGGTGAACATATTGCAACTGATCTTAAATCTTTAGCATATAAACTGACTTATCAAAACAAAAAGGCAACTCTTTTAGATGAAGATGTAACAAGAGATTTCGATAAAGTTGTTGATGAGTTAAAAGAAAAATTTGCCGCTAAGATTCGTTAATATACTGATAAGCAGGTTTTATACCTATATTCTTCATAGTTACAATGGTTTTATTGCTTTTCTATTATTAATTAATGCAAAGCAAAAAAAATTTTTGTATAATGGAAAGGGCAGTTTTATGAACGGAGGGATAATTTGGATAACCAGAAGGGTGGAAACACTGACAATAATAAGGCCAACAAACCAAAACAAACAAAATTTGCGCGTCAAATAGTTATAGGTGTTGTGCTTGTTATTATATTGCTTATAATTACAGTCGGTGTAATTGGTTATCGCTATGTAAATAGGGGCTTACAGCCGTTAAATTCAAAAAGCGATGAAAAAATAGAGGTCAAGGTACCAATCGGGAGTACGACAAAGCAGATTGGTAGTATTCTTGAAGAAAAGAAAGTAATTAAAAGTGGTTTTGTTTTCGATTACTACGTTAAAACTAAGAAATATGGTCAATTTAAGGCTGGTTATTATGAGTTACAACCTTCAATGACGTTAAAACAAATTTCACAGAAACTTCAAAAGGGTGGCAGCAGCGAATCACGTTATTCAGGTAAAGTGTTAATTCGTGAGGGAGTGACTGCGGATTCAATTGGCGATGTTGTTCAAGCAAATACGCGTTTTTCAAAAAAAGATTTTTTGGCTTTGTTGAACGATCAAGAATTTGTCAATAAATTGAAGGATACATATCCAGATTTATTGTCCTCAGCAGCCAATGCTAAAAATGTCCGCTATAAATTGGAGGGATATTTATATCCTGCAACCTACTATGCCGGTAAAAATGTTTCTTTGAAGGAACTCGTTACGAAAATGGTCGCAAAAACTAATTCGGTAATGACACCATACTACAGCGAAGCGAAGAAGCGGAACATGTCCGTTCAGGAGACACTGACTTTGGCTTCTTTAGTCGAACGTGAAGGTGTGACCGAACAAGATCGTTATCGTATTGCCGGTGTTTTTGAAAATCGTTTAGACAAAAAAATGATGATTCAATCGGACATCTCGGTTCTTTATGCTTTAGGAAAGCACAAGAAAAATGTGACATACAAGGATTTGAAAGTTGACTCACCTTATAATTTATATCTTCATCAAGGTGTTGGCCCAGGCCCGTTCAACAATCCTAGTTTAACTTCGATTAAGGCGGTATTGAATCCTACTGACAGGAATAAAGGCTACTTGTATTTTATTGCTAACATGAAAACTGGTAAAGTTTATTACTCAAAAACTTATGAGCAGCATCAAGCATTAACAAACAAATTAGAAAAAGAAAACGATGCTAAATAAGAATTCAAGAATAAATTTTTTTCTGATCGAGAATCGTTGACAGCAGTGTGAGGGGTATTTTTTGATGATAGAACAGTCAATTAAGCAACGGCCAGTTATTATTGGTGTAACGGGCGGCTCTGGTAGTGGAAAAACAACAGTCAGCCGTGCAATTTTTAATCAGCTTCATGGATATTCATTAATGATGCTGCAAGAAGATTCATATTATAATGATCAGTCTGAGATGTCATCTGAAGAGCGTAGGCAAGTTAATTATGATCATCCATCTGCTTTTGACACAGATTTGTTATTAAATCAGTTACAGCAATTAATAGAGTGGAAATCAATTTCAATACCAATCTATGATTATAAATTATTTACACGCAGTGACAAAGTTCTTAAACAAGATCCGCGTGAGGTTATTATTGTTGAAGGCATTCTAGTGCTGCATGATTCGCGCTTGCGTGATTTGATGGATATCAAGGTTTTTGTTGACACTGATGATGATATTCGGATTATTCGGCGAATTAAGCGAGATATCGAAGAACGGGGACGCTCTTTGGAGTCCGTCATTGATCAGTACTTGCGGACAGTTAAACCGATGTATAATCAATTCGTTGAACCAACAAAACGATATGCAGACATAATTGTTCCAGAAGGTGGGAAAAATCAAGTGGCTATCGACCTATTAACAACCAAAGTAAGAGATGTACTTCGAAGCAATCGAGCTCAATAGTTGGTTCTTGATACGTACGCCATTCCTAAAGGGGTTATTTTTCCTATATTGTTTTTATTGTGATAGGCTTGAAACGTAATTAATTTATGAGGGGTGTTTTATTAATGGCAGAAGAAAAAAAATATCCAATGACACTTGAGGGTAAAAAGAAATTGGAAGAAGAACTTGAAACCTTGAAAACATCAAAACGTGCTGAAATTATTGAACGAATTAAAATAGCACGTGGTTTTGGAGATCTATCTGAAAATTCGGAATACGAGTCCGCTAAGGATGAGCAGTCGTTTGTTGAAGGCCGCATTAAGACGATTCAACAAATGATAAATCATGCTGAGATTATCGACAATGGGGATGTTGATGCTGATGAAATTGCGGTCGGCAAAACGATAACATTTAAAGAGCTTCCTGATGAAGAACCGGAAACGTATACGATAGTGGGAGCAGCAGAAGCTGACCCATTTTCTGGTAAAATTTCCAATGAATCACCGATTGCAAAGGGATTGGTTGGTTGCAAACTGGGACAAGAGGTAACGATCCAAACGCCCGGCGGTGATATGAAAGTTAAGATTCTAGAAGTTAAATAATATAGAAACACTAATGTATAATAAAAAGAAATTTTAGAAAATGTCTTCATATGCCTCAATAATGAGGGAATGAGGCATTTTTTTGATTATAGAAAAATTTGCGACTATATTTTATGCAACTTTGCTATAATATAAAAAATGGTAAACTGTTTTGCAGTAGCTCGCCATTCTGAGTGAGTTCATAGTTTTATTCCTAAACATAATGTTATCAGTTAATAAAACACAAATTGGAACGATCTCGCCAATATTTTAACAGTGCTCAAAGAATGTCAGCATCTATTCAGGAGGGTAAGGATGATTAGAAATCAAACAATTAACAAACAAGTAAAGCACCGTACAATTAGAGCATTTAAAGATCGTAATTTAACAGATGAAGAATTGGAAACGATCAAACAAGTTGCAGCACACACATCAACCAGCATGTTTACACAGCAGTGTTCAATTCTGCATATCACGTCTGAGGAAAAAAGAAGTACAATCAGACAAATCACGAACCAAAGTTACGTTGGAGCAAATGGGGATCTTTTTATTTTTATCGCGGACCTTTATCGAAATCAACAAATACGTCATCAAATGGGGAAAGACGATGGGCGGCTTCATAAAACTGATGTGTTTATGCAAGCTGTCCAAGATACAGTTCTTAGCGTGCAGAATGTGGTTAACGCAGTCGAAAGTATGGACTTAGGTGCTGTAATTTTAGGAAGTATTAACAATGATCCTTTCAAATTACTCCAAGAGCTTAATTTGCCTTTAATGACCTATCCTATATTAGGCCTTCAAGTCGGTGTACCTGACCAAGAGCCACAGATGAAACCACGTTTGCCATCTGAATTTACATTTTTTGAAAACACCTATGAACGAAAAGTTAAGGTAAAAAATTTGCATGACTATGATCGAATCGTACGAACGTATTATGATTTACGGGAAGCTAATCGTAGAATAGATTCATTTACAAATCAGATTGCATCTGCCAAACTTGATTTGCGTGAAACTAAACGAGATCAGTTATTAAAAGCCATTCGTTCACAAAGCCTTTGTTTGGAGTGAACAGCAAAAGACCATTGCTTTTTTTACGATAAATTGGTATACTATTTATCGTTGTTGGAGAGTTGGCAGAGTGGTAATGCACCGGACTCGAAATCCGGCGAACCGGCTTATACCGGCGCGCAGGTTCAAATCCTGTACTCTCCTTATTTTATTAATTTTACTTAATTATATACATCCGGAAACGTTGATATATCAACGCTTTTATTTTTTTACTTACGTCAATATACGTTATTTTGAAAGTGTTTGGTGCATTTTTGGTGCACTAAGAGTGTTTAAAAGGGTTTCAATTTGATTAACTGAATACATTTTATACTTGTCAATTGGGTAAGAATATATTTGACTGGTTGTCGAGATATTTGAATGGCCTAAATATTTTTAAAAGTGAGTGTGTCTGAATGAATGGAAATGGAAGCTTAACTATCTATGTCACACGCTTTTAAAGGTTGCTTTAGTGTCGTTCTTATCGCCATGCTATCAGATATACGCCATTGCTTTTTCCTTTTTTTTATGCACAATACAAGAAGTTTATAGTAGACTTATACAGCGTAGTACATCTTTCGTCTTGGTCGGGGAGAGATGTTTTTTTATTTCATAGTTAGCTCCCAAATTTCCACTCACTCCAGATGTATAAGTCAATATTTCATTAGATTGACTTCCGATATTTGTTAAACTGGGGCCATTAGGTTTCCCCAACTTGCTTTCAATGTCTTCTTTTGAAGTATCATTTGAAATGTTTTTAAAATAACTCAATGATATTTTTTTTTCACGATTAACTTTTATCCCCGTTATATTAGTTAACAACAGTTCGCCAACACTGAAGCTAACAGAAATGATTGAGAGAAATATGTGATTATGTTGATATATTTAGGAAATGATCTGTTGTAGGCAAATTAATTTTCTTAATTGAGAGTGTATATATTTTGATAAAGCGTTATTGTACAATTATTTAAAATTATATAAAAGAGGATAGACGAGATGGATGTAAAAATAATAACCAAAGATGATGAACAAAGCCTACTCCTTAAAAATAATGCTTTTGATATTTGGGGAGAAATTATTGTAAAGAGGGATAAGAAAAAATGGGACTATGAAGTAAGAAAGTATGATAAAAAAGAAATACGAAAACAAACTTTTCCGGATGAAAATTACAACCTAGAAGATATCAATAAAAATGGATTCGCCATCGGTGTTTTTGACGGCGAAAAAACAATCGGGTTGGCAGTTTTCAAAAATCAGTGGAATAAATATTTATACTTAGAGGATTTGAAAGTTAGTGAAGAATATAGACGAAAAGGAGTCGCTCGTTCACTCTTGAAATTTGCAGAAGAAATTGCAAAAGAAAAAGGGTACAGAGGTCTTTGGACAATAGGACAAAATAATAATGTCACAGCGTGTGAGTTCTATTTGAAAAGTGGTTTTGAAATTGGTGGGCTTGATACTGAGGTATATAATCATACCTCTCAAAAAGGAAAACAGAACATTCATTTCTATTACGATTTTCTTTAAGACAATTTGAAAAGTTACTAGCATCGATAATATCAAGGGACGTATAAATAAAATAGCCCTCATTCTTTAAGTAGAGTGAGGTTTTGTTTTTCTATTTAAATGGGGGGTTATTAGTTACGCAAACAAATTTAATCCTTGATAAATCAGCTTTTTAAATCCAGCACTTGTGTACTCAATTAGATTAATTTCAATTGGATAAATGTTGTTTTAATAGGACTTCATTTTTGAGTAGTTCCTTCTGTTATTCTCAAAATAAATTTGAACTCCGAAATATACTCTGGATTTAAATAGTTTTTTTGGAAAATTCATTCTTGCAGCCAGTTGGAAATTTGAACGGATTAATCCTGTTAGTACAAGGAAATACAAAAATGCAGGGGCAATATAATTTTGTCCCTACACCTTAATTTATACTTGAAAGCTGATGATTTTCATCAGTCTACTCTTGAACACAACCAATAAGAATAAAGCGACTTAGTTTTCGCGCTTAAGCGAATTCATGACAAGCGGGAAAAACTTTAATGAGTACAAAGCACAGAGCCCAACGATGACATAAATGATTCTTGAAAGTATGGCCGTTTGACCACCAAAAATTGCAGCAACCAAATCAAAGTTGAATAAACCAACAAGCAGCCAGTTTAAGCCTCCGATAATTAGTAAACCTAGAGCGACACTATCTAGAGTTTTCAAAAAAAGACTTCCTTTCTGTACAATTAAAGTATAGCAGTCTCTAGGATAGAGGGTTACTAATATGCAAGAAAACATTAGAGATCAGTATTTTGATAAAATGTCTTGGATGTTTTAGGCAAAACGAAGTATTATTGGTTATTCTGGGAAAATTAAATTAATAATTATTGAAGTTTTCTAATGGATTATATTATATTCAGTCAGGGTATTTGAGATACAATAGTCTGTTAAATGATAGACGCTCATATGTTTATTAGAAAATTAATAGGTGTATTTTTTGCGTAATTTTATTTTTTTAAATATAATACCTTTCCAACGCTTAAAATAGTTTTACTGCGTTTGAAGCATGAGAAAGATATTTAGGAGTGGATAGTAATGGCGAGAGAATTAGAAGAATTGGTTGTAATAGGATTAAAACGCAACAAGCGGTTAGGTTTAGAACCTAGGTCGCAGACCGATGTAGCAAGACATTTTGGATTATCCAATCCATAGCAAGATTACTGGGATTGAGATGGCACAGGTGGCAACGAAGGTCATCTTAGGAAAATCTTTAGCTGATTTAGGTTATGAATCTGGTTTATATCCTGAAAGCAAATCAATTCATGTCAAAGCTCCAGTCTTCTCATTCAGTAAATTGGAGGATGTTGATAGCTACCTTGGACCAGAGATGAAGTCGACTGGCGAGGTCATGGGGAGTGATCACACCTTCGAAAAAGCCCTTCTTAAAGCATTCGCAGGTGCAAAGATGGAACTACCACATGTTAATCGATTGATTACTGGAAAAGCTGCTGACACTAAAAATACCGAGAAACGAATAAACCAAATATGTGATTATATAGGTGTGACCGAAGAGTGGTATTTAGAAGAAAGAAATTTATAAAACAGGTTAAACAGCTGTTGTCACAGTAACGGTTAGACAGCACTAAAAGCCTATAATAATTTTGATGTTGGGTAAATCAAGACAAAAAGGGCAAATATAAGTAATTGAAAAGCGGTACAAAATTTTCAACCAAATAACTTATAAAAAAACGTCATCGATGTTAATGACGTTTTTTACTTTGTGATTATTTTTTGAAGCCGTTCCCAGAGGGTTTACCTGCTGGCATTTTTCCTCCTTTAGGCATACTTTTCTTACCACTCATATTTTGGCCAGAACCTATACCTGCCTGTGTATTTTTGGCGCCTAGAAAATAGCCAGTAGCACCACTTGTGGCAATTAAAAGAAGGGCAATAAGTATTAGGATAACAGTCTTCTTTGAGAAACGGACTTTATTGATCATGGTATAAAAGCTCCTTTCATCATATAAAAACAAAGGATAGTATACAGAATTTATTTTTAATTTATCATATGATAAGTTATTTTTTTATTTAATATGTTTAAAAAAGGGTAAGAGAAATAAAGACTGCAAAAGGCATCAGTTTTTCAAGAAAATTAATATCAATCAAACAAAAAGATCTCGATCCAAAGATAGTTGCTGGAATCGAGATCAACTCAAGATCATAAATCAATTAATTAATAAGATAGGAAAAAATTCTCTATAAGTTAAAACTACCTCAAATGTACATGAACTACCAAGGACATGCTTGTTTAGCAAGTAGTCAGTTCTTAATTTTTTGTCAATAAACATATGATTCGAGTACTATTTTTGATTAATTAGATGTATCTAACGAATGTGCCTGTCGTAATTGGCAGCTAAGCGTTGCAGAGCTCTGATAGTAACATGACTGGTGTGATGATTAAGAGAATCTTTTATTTTTTTGAAATTCGCATCGTCTTTCAGACTTGTTAGCAAAGCGCAACCTTCTTTTGTAAGTTCGCCAATCGAGTAATCTAAATCGCAATTTAGAAGATATTCATTTTCAACCTTAATAAGATTGCTCTCATATAAAGCTTGGACTGTCGATTCAATTAATTCTTTAGAATATATATTACTAAGGCCAAGATTGTCGCTATTAATGTATTGACCAAATGGTTTGTCAGCGACAATTTTTAATACATCACGTACACATTCGACATTAACCTCCATGATTATCAGCACCTCCTCTACCATAAATATATAACGAAGTAAGTGTTTTACAAAATATTTAATACTTTTTTATTCATTTTATTTAAATAAAATCCAGTTTATTTTATGCTTGCAATTTTAGTTGTTTTATCTTGTTACTTAACTTGTTGGAATCTGCAATTTTTTTAACTGGGTCTTGTTTAGACAGACTCAATGAATTTATAAAGATTTTTAAAAATTGACATATTAGAGATTTTATTTTTAACAAAAGAGCTGATATTTGTTAGTATATTACTGCTTGAGAATTTTATAGTTTTCAAGCATATTCAACTGATGGGCTCCAGCTAGAAATAGCTGGAGTTTTTTGTACTTAATTTATTGTTCCAATTGAAGATGCGAATAACGATATAAGTAAGTTTGCTGTGTTGAATGATAGAAAAGAACATAGTTAATTAGTGCTATTTTTTTGACAGATGATCTGTGTAAGCAAGGCAAAAATTATCGGTATATAAAAAAATGCCGTGCTTATGATTTTGAGACCCGGCATTTTTTTGTTAAGAATGATGGAGAAAAGAGTGGAGCAACCGAGTTCCTAAAAGTGCATGTTTTTGCAAAATTTAATATGGTTAGAAATTGTATTACTGCTTAGGGTTCCAAATTACGCTCAGCTTCACAGAGTTAAAAAATAGACTAGCAACGTAATTATTTTTCATGATTTTAATATAAATTTGAACCAGATGCAGAAAAAAACTAAAATTCCGCTAAAAGATAAAAGGGCAGCTATTTTAAAGCTAATTGGAACTTGATAATGAATCGCAACACTATCAGTATCTGCTGGTACTGAAAAACTAAGAGTGCCACGCTTTGAGCGGTGACTAGAAAGTTTTATATTTTGTGCAGATACTACCAAGTTACCATAATCTAAAAATGGGACATCGATCTTTTGTTCGTGTGAAGCTACGGGGATGCGATAGATCATTCCATCCGGCAGCGATCTTCTGTTATTAAAATAATATTTTTGACCGTTGATATAGCCCTCGTGTTTCTCGATACGCTTTAAGTATGGTTGGCTTTTAACTGGCTCATAATCCATATATTTTGTCTGCATTGTGAGATTCTTAAGCTGCTTGTCTGGATAGCCTAGCTTAGTATGAGTTGCATAGATTAAGCCGGTTGAAAAGGTGACAATAATCATCAATGCTAAACAAATTAGCTGCCAGTTTCGTTTATTGAGTTGAACGAGCCAATCACTCAAACATCCCGACATAAATAGATTAACAAAGATAAGCAGTCGCCAAGGATGCTGAAGTATTCGAAGTGAAGTGTGATCGAATAACTGCCATGGAAAAAGAGCTGTACAAAGGAAGAAAAAAATTATTCCACAAAGATACATTATTTTTCCAGTTTTGCTCAAATATTTGAAACCGAACGTTCCGATTAAAAGAGCAGCTAAAATAATAATTCCTAAATTGACCCCATGCGTTGCTTCACGTGGATCAATAATATTGCCTGCGCTTAAAACGATCGCTGAAAAAGTAGTCATAGCTTGTTTGCTGAGCGAACCTAACTTAGGCGCAGTTACATTAACTTTTGCTGCTGTTGTAGCGAGCGGTACAAGTAAAAAAAGTGTGTTGATTAAAATAAGCATAGAAGATTTGAGTAGTGTCAACCAGCGCTGACGGCGCTGATTTATCATGTAGGAAGTACCTAAAATGAATATCACTGTTGTGAAGGCGATAACGACAGTTGAAAGTACATGGCTGTACGCAATTATGGTAGTCGAAAAAACAAACCAATGCCAGTGTTGCCATTCTCCAAAAAGAATATCATATAAGCCGACTGCAAAAATAGGCAGAATCATCATGACAAGGCATTCACCTAAATCGAAACGAACAAGCAGGTTAAAAATAAAATAGCCGCTAAGACTGTAGGTGACTGCAAAGATGACTGATCTTCGCAAAGAATTATCGTGATATACAAGTTGTGAAAAGCGAGTCATAGCAGTATGTGCACAGACAAAACTGGCAAAAAGCAGTAATGTTAACCCAAGATTCACACTTAATGTCAGGCTTGGAATCAAAAGGTGCAGCAATGCAAAAGGTAAAAGAGTCAAATAAGGATAAAATGTATTAACGGCTAAGCCAATTTGAGAAAAGCCAGTCGTATTGATAAAACTAATTGGATGCAAGTGTCTCAGATTGGTTGTAAGATCTGTAATTCGATTTAGATGAAAGCTTTGATCCCACCCACCAAAAAAACCAGGAACTGTTAGAAGTGGCAGCATAATCAAAAAACTAAGCAACAAGTAAAAGAGATATAATTTAAGTCGCTGGTATTCTCCCTTTTTTAGCAATTTTGAAAGCATATATAAATTGACTCCCTTTATTAGAATTATTTAGTAAGAGGTGCAGTGTAGCTGAAATCAATTCGATGAACATTATTGGTAAAATTGTCAAACAGTTGATCATTTTCGTTAATCTGACGCTTAACCGACTTGGTTAGTTGATCAAGATTAGTTATTTTCTTGGAAGGTATACTGGAATTAGCTTTAAAATTATCTTGATAATTGTTTTCGCCTATAGCTAACATAGCGTCTTTAAACTTTTTGTTGATTTTATCGGTCGTAACAATTTTCTTGCGTAAAAAATGCCAGCGAGTTTGGATTTCCTGAGGGAAAGCTGCAGCTGCTAATTGCAGCAGTCGGTTTCCTTCACCGTTTCTTAAATTTCCACCATTCGGATAGTTATATTGGACTTGTTTGGCAGATGGGTAAAGTACTTTTCCATTTTCATAAAGCCCCCATGTAGCATCTAAATCATAGGCAATAGGATACCAGTGCTGACTATCATTCGTTAGATAGATCATATTTCGCCCCGCACCATCCTGATTGTGGGTCAGATTAGTAAAGATATAATAGTCGATCAATATCGAAATGTTTAGATAATCATGAGCATTTTGTTTAAACTGCTGAACAGAAGAGGTCGAAACAAAATTAATAAAACGATTTACGCTTTTTTGCTGCTTATTCGACAATTTAGAAGGAGTCAATGCTTGCCAATCTTTTGCATCAAAGCGTGCTTGGGATTGATAGAAAAGTGTATTCCGGTTGTATCCATTAGAGCGTATAGCAATATTCGATGGATCCTTTTTAGACATTCCCCAGAGCTTACGTCCCTTGGCTGTTGTCAAGGTGTATAAACCGTGATAGTTTCCGTTGATTTTAACTGTTACAGGGAATCCTTGGACAGCACCGTAGTTGTTTTTACTTTTCAACTGTTTTGGATGATTTGAATCAGAGCTAACAAAATCAGACCATAGATCAGCACTTACAAGGTTTCGGACGCTTGTTGCATCGGTATAGTTAGCCTTTAAAACATATTTGGAACTTTTTTTCCAGCCAGGATGCAATTTTACAGAAAGCTTATGTTTGCATTTAGGACCAGAGTAAAGTGTTACAGCATAATTTTTCTCTGGAAATTTCAAACTATGCTGACCCTGAAGTCGAATTTTTGCATAAGCTTTGACCTTTTTCTTGCTATTTGCTTTTTTTAGTCGGAATTTAATAACCTTTTTTTGATGTGTTTTAAGGTCTGTAAGAGATCCTGTTAGCTTAACCACGTCTAAGTCAACATTGCTGGAAGCTGATTGAGGCAGTTGTCGATCTTGATGCGTATAGAGTAAGCAGCCAATAACTAAGAGCGCAAGCGAAACAAGCGTAAAAATTAACCAATGTGGTATGTTTTTATTTTTCATTGCGTTATCCTCTTTTTTAAATTTCTAAAGTGAAACATGGCGATCAAAGTTGTCACTCGTTAAAATAATTTCTAAATTATCGTTAAGTTGCCGAAGCTCATCCAGAAAATTTTTCTCATTAGCTTCATTTTTTAACTCAATACGATAGCGCGCTTCGAATAAAGTTCCGAGATTGACAGTTTTAACAGCATCAAGCTGACTAGTCTGTGTATATTTTTCAAAAACATTATTGAACGCGCGTTGATAATCGAGCGATTCTGGGAATGTGATTTTTAATAGGCGCATATTTTGTTTAGCACTGCCAAAACTGACGAAAGTGTATAGCAGCATACTTAAAGAAACAACAAAGGTGAAAAATGCCGCATAAAGCAGGTAACCGCGACCAGTAGCTAAACCAACAGTCATTGCGAAGAAAATAGTTGCCATTTCCCGAGCATTTCCTGGTGCAGATCTAAAACGGACCAAGCTGAACGCACCTGCAACAGTGATGCCGGCACCAAGATTTCCATGAACGATCATAATTACTGATTGGACCATCGTCGGTAGTAAGGCAACTGTAAAAATAAAGTTTTTCGAATAATCATTTTTGTACATGTGTACGATAGCGATCAAGAGTCCTAAAAGCAGGGTTACTATCATCGTGACAACAATTTGCTGAAAAGTTACCAAATGGTGTTTTGTTCCTAAGTAGCTAATGAGCATAGTGAAAATCCTCCTTAATTAAACCATATTTATATGCCATTCCGTATTTTGAGAATGGACGTGGACGTAGTGCAAGTTGCGAAAAAGTCTTGCTCCAAGAATAAGGAATTGCATTCATAACTTTTATCTCCATAACGACCGTTCCCGGTTCAAGTAGAAAATGATAAGAATCGTCGTCATTCATTTTTTTCCAGCGAATATTTTCATCAAAAGTCATACGAATAGATGAATCTAGCT
This sequence comes from Liquorilactobacillus aquaticus DSM 21051, assembly GCF_001436755.1. Classification (GTDB taxonomy): domain Bacteria; phylum Bacillota; class Bacilli; order Lactobacillales; family Lactobacillaceae; genus Liquorilactobacillus; species Liquorilactobacillus aquaticus. The sequence goes on along the minus strand of NZ_AYZD01000015.1, from coordinate 205,566 downwards.
TTCCAAAGCAAGCTGTTCTTTCATAAGCAATCTCAGTTTCGTTAACTAGAGGCCATTGTTCGACAAAAGTTGTTATTTCAGAGAAACCAGGTTGACCTTGACAGAGTTGAGGCAGTTGCTGTTGCTGTTTCATATAGTTGAGTGCTGATAATTTAGAGCTGCTGATACGCCTTTTGTAAGTTATGCCGCTCAACTTTTTTTTGAGTTCAATATAGGCAGGGGACTCTGGCGTTGCTTGTCCATAAGTTCGCAGACGAAGCTTTTCACGAAAGCTTTGTTTTGTCAGCTGCTTGCGAGCAAAAAAATAATCTTGGGTATCATAATAAATCGAACGGATGGTTTGGCTGCCATATTGATCAATCTGTATTGTTGGTTCTAATTCTCCCATAAGTGTTTGGTATTGAGCAGATGTTAGTAGATACTTTTGTTCAACACGCTTAAAAGTTGCTTGAAATGTTTTTTTCTGAGATAAAACATTGTTAGTAGTCAATTTAAATCTCCCCCTAAATTATATTTATAACTGTTCATTGATAAGGATGCTTCTTTTCATAGAATAAAATAACTATGTACAACAGAAGTCCAATACTAGAAAGAAGGAATCCACTTATAAGACCAGGTGAGCGGTAGCGCAAATCAACGTGGTTTTTTCCTGTATTGAGCGGCAAAACAATAAATCCATGCAACCCTTTCTGAATTTGAACAGGATGGTGGTTAACTTCAGCATGCCATCCTTTTTCGTATGGAATAGATAAGAAAAGATGACGGCAAACAGATGTGCCTTCAATTTCTCCATGCAAAGAGTTACGGGTCATGTGTTGCAGGTGAAATCGTTGTTCATATATTTTATTCATTGCCTCATCAAATTGTTGGGTATTTAGGACAACTAATTGCTGTGCTTTGTTCCAATACTTTGATTTTGTAGCAACTGAAAGGTGGACTACTTGATTTTTTTGATAATTACCCAGCTGACAAATCATACGTTGTCTTTGATTGTCTACAAGAGGTTTTTTTGGAGTATCATTTATTTGTAAAGTTTTCAAATCGGCAGATGCATCTTGAGAGTAATAATATAAAGGACCAGCAGTTGTTGTTCGTAAAGTAACTCGATGAATGAATTCTCCAGAGCTGTTTCTTTTTTGATCATGGACTTTTAGAAGATCAACCTTTTTAAAATAATGTTTTTGCGCGGGAGCGAGATTTTGAAGAATCTTTTCTTGATTCATTAAAGCATGCTGTTGCGATAGGTTGAGGTTCAAAAACTTCTGATTGACAGCAGTGCCCAAGCCAAAATAGGTTGGATTAATTCTAAGTTGGGCGTTGTTTTTATTAAGATCTAGTTCATTTTGGACACCCAACAAACTGTTAGTCAGTTCTGTGCCGCCGACAAAACTTATGCGCCGTGAATTAATACTTAAGTATCCGAGAGTTGCCAAACTTTGGCGTGTTGCTTTGTTCAAGGTGGAACTGTACAGACTGATACCATAATAGTGAAAAAGAAGAGCATCATTGTAACAGTTGTATTTTTCGTTATAAGCATCTTGCGAGAATGTATCTTTAACAACAGTCCGGCCGTGGTAATGAGAGTATCTGTCACGGTTCAAGTTTGTAATTTGTTGTCGTTTTGACAGGTAGTTAGAAGCATAGTTTTTCTGATTACCAAAAGGAGTTCCAGCCATATTTAAGCCAAAATTGATCATCAGTTCGATACTTGTTAATGTAATTAAAAGCAACGATATTTTGTTTGAGGGTTGGAGCTTGAAAAATAAAAACCACCCTAGAATGTAAAAAACTATACTTAACAAGAAAGATATACAAATTGTCATTGAAGGAACTGTGACTTGTATAAATGGCTTTACTTGAAATTCACCCGAATTGATTTTTAAAATGTTTTTCCAAATTAACCCGACAGAAAAAAATGCAAGTGGAATGAGAAGTGTTGAAAACTTCTGGGAATCGGTTAATGCATGCCAAGGCTTGTATTGTAGGGAGCGATAAGCCGCGTAAACTGCAAAAAAGGTGAAAAATAAGGCATTGCGGAAAGGAAAACCAGCTGGATGCTGAAATAAATGCCATATGGTATTAAAACAATTGATCCACATACATAGAAATAAAACTAGCAATGTTGTTGCAGTGCGTTTTTTTTCTTTTGAAGGAACTTCTTGATTGAAAAAAAAGGCAACTATCAATAAGATAATACAGCTACCAGCAAAGAGTGCAGGACCGTGATTTAAACGTGAGCTATAATCGTTGGCTCCTAAACCTAATTGCTTGAGGCTTCCAAGACCAAAAGTAGGCAATAAACTGTAATTTGACCATTGAAGGGCTGCTTTATCTGTCGCTAACATTCCAAGAAGGGAGGGCAATAGTATAAACATACTTGAAAAAGCTGCTACGAGCGAACTCAAAATAAAATGAATGATAAGTTTTTTTTCGCGTTTAAGAAAAGTTTGAAAATGCTCATTTTTATTTTGAAGACCTGAAAGCTGATATAAAAAATAAATTACAGCGAAAAGACAAGTCATATATCCCAAATAGTAGTTAGTAATAATCGATCCAAACAAGGAAATGAAATATATTTTTGAGGTGTGTTTACGAGTCAAACGGTCAAGCCCAGCACATACTAGCGGCAGTAGGAGAAGGGCATCAAGCCACATCAGTGTGTAATATACAGAAGCAACCCAACTTGAAACAGCATACCCAGTTGAAAAAAGCAAAATTATTATGTTTTTTTTGTTTTGATAAGATGTAGTCGAGAGAAAATATGCCATTGTCAAACCACTCAGACTGATTTTTAAGGTAACAATCCAAGTCAGCGCAGTTGGGATCTGAGACGCTGAGAAAAAGACAACTAATAAGTTTATCGGACTCATCAGGTAATAAGCATATGTGGGCAATGTGTTACTGCCTAAACCTAAATAATAGGAATACTGACTTAAGGCGTGGTGAAGAATATCGTGACGCAAGTTTGTGAGAAAAATATTATATTGTGTACCTACATCACTAAAAAGCAAGTTATGATTGCCCCATGGAGTGATTTGCCAAAGCATAAAGAGAATTATCATAATTGCGAATGGAAGCAGAAATGCAAAGAAAAATAATTCTTGTTGTCTATGTGAACGAAAATAACGTAGCATAACGATTTAAATACTCCTCAAAAAAATTTATGGTAGTTTGGAGTGCAAAGCTTTGTTTGCCGTAGAAACAGGTAGACACAGCTTGTTAGAAACTAGCATGGAATTAAAATAACATTATTAGCATACACGCTTGCTTTCACTAATGCAAGTAAGCACTTGTATGCTTTTTGGGGCGCCAAACAATAATATATCAAAGAGTAAAAAGATTTATTTATAAGTTTTTTTTAGCGCAGACTGTTTAATTTTGTTTCTTTAATTAATAACGATGGGTATCGTCAAATTTTTGATGTTTTATTTGTGTTACATGGGCTTGATACTAGCGAAACATATGGTTATTTCTCTGCCGCTTTGTCGGGATAACATTGCTTCATTTATCTTTTTGTTTTAGATAGATGTAAATACTTACATTTATTTAATTATTATTTAAAGACGAATTGTTTTTATCTTACGGAAAACTAAGACTGTTGTGAATAGATAATTATGTTACAATAAACATTAAATGTTCATTGTACAGAAAATGGTGCATAAATTATTTACGGTTCCTTGAAAAACATGTCCTAAAGGGCAATCAAAAATAACTTTCTTTGAATTATCGGATAGTTCAGGATATTTTTGAAAAATATTTACATGAGATGTAACCGAACAAAAGCTTAGGGATTTTTCAGTTATGTAGTTTCATCTTGCTGATATGTGTAGATGTTTGCCGGAGTTTAACTCGTAAAGCCTAGTTTATATAATTGGCAAAACTCTGTGGATGACTGGAATAGTATAATTATCCAAATTTAATCAATTATTGCTGATGTGATTGTTCCTTAATTGATATTCCTTCAAACAACTGCAAAATCTAATTTTTTACATACAGGCATTAATTACCTTTAGAAATGGCAGCAATAGAGTATGCGGTCAATTAAGCACATATTTCAGTAAAAAACATGAAAGTCTACCCAACATTGATTTGGATAGACTTTCATGTTTTTTGAATCGTATTTCGTAAAAGCTTTTTTTAATTAAGTTGCTGTATCTTTAAAAGTCCGAATTTACGCTTAACTTTCAAAATACGGTAGATAGAGCTATTAATTTGTTTTTCTTTAATTTTACCGGTATGTACAGCTTGTTCGATAGCAGGTATGCCCTGCGCGTAATTATTGCTGAGCAATGCATCGTTACCTGCTTGAACAGCAAGAACATCCGGTGTAACATGATGCTCTTGACTGTATTTTGTAATGGCACCCATTCCTAAATCATCTGTGATGATCATTCCTTTAAACTTAAGCTTTTTACGCAAGAGTTGATGAACTGCTGGGGATAAGGATGCAGGCATTTGACTATCAATACTTTTCATAATGACATGTGCAACTAATACTGTTGCAGCATTTTTCTTAATGCCTGCTTCAAAAGGGAGAAAATCATTTTTTTGAAAATTTTCAAGTGAACGATCAGTGCTTGCAAAGCCTATATGAGTGTCGGCGGCAGAACCATAGCCTGGAAAGTGTTTCAAACTAGTAATTACATGCTGTTTTTGAATAGCAGGAATGACTTTTGAAATATAGGAGGCAGTCGTTTGGTAGTTTTGGCCTAGTGTACGCGAGTAAATAAAGCTCTTTGAATCACTTGAAACATCTGCAACGGGAGCAAAGTTCCAATTGATTCCCAGAGCATACATAATCTTGGCTGTTTCAGAGGCTTCAGTGACAGTTCCGGCAAGACCTTTTTCTTTGTATACTACTTGAGGCGAAGGGAACGATCTACCGTTAGTCAATTGCGGGTCAGTACTTAGCCGTGAAACATCACCGCCCTCTTGATCAGTTGCGATGAAGAGGGGAAGCTTTGCGGAACCTTGCAGAGTGCTGATTTTTTCTTTTAGCTGGGCAGCATTTTGGTTTTTAAAGTCATTGCCGAATAAAACTATTCCGCCTAAATGATATCTGCTGATGTCACTTTTAGCTTGGGAAATATCCACCGGACTTGGGCTAACGTACATTTGACCAATTTTTTCAGCAAGTGACATTTTTTTAATAACTCTATGAAGTTGATTATTAGTCGGCTTGGTTGTTTTGGCATGCACAATTTGGTTGGGTGAAAATAATACTAGTAATAGTCCGAAGACTAGGACACTTAAAAACTTTTTCTTCATTGCAATAGTTTCCTTCTTTATATAAATCATTTGAAAGCACACGATCTATTATATATTTTTTTTTACTAAGACGATAGGTGTAAAAAGAACAGTTTATAAGATTAGGTTCGTAAAAAAGACATGGTGAATTGAATGATGGTTTTAAAAAACGACGACAGTGACATACTCAGAAACTATGCTAATGATTTTTTAGACAGAGTTGCCTATAAATCATTCTTTATTTTTGAACATAAAATATTTGCAGCATTGATTTGTCAAAGATAGGAAGTGTATACTTATATGTGGTATTTTTTGTTACACAATTTTGCCTGAGCAGGAAGGATTTATAATACATACTATGAAAGAGAACAAAGCGTTACAAAAATTTAATGAGCTCAACAGCTGGCAGCTTTTTGCAATGACAGCTTCAATGGTGATGACTGTTTATGGCTTTGCACCATTTGCTAAAGAAGGACCAACTGCACTATTTTTCCTTTTTTTGGCAGGAATTTTTTGGTTTACGCCTGTTACTAGAGCTGCTGGAGAGATGGCATCTATCGATGGTTGGAGCAAAGGCGGTGTTTTTACATGGACAAGTAATATGTTAGGAGAAAAGTCTGGATGGGCCGCCTTATTTTATCAGTGGATTCATATCACTGTCGGAATGGATGCTATGATGTACTTTATTATCGGCTGTTTTTCAATGGTTTTCGATGTGCCGCTTTTAAATAACAATCCGCTAATAAGATTTGTCTTAATGATGGTCATTCTCTGGACGATTATTCTGTGTCAACAACACGGAACGAAACGTTCAGGCAAAATTGCACAATGGTGTTTTTCTTTAGGGGTTATCTTACCAGTCTTTTTTTTGCTACTTTTATTCGTAGCATACTTGGTTCATGGTAATCCAGTATATGTCCATGTTTCCTGGAAGACCGTAATTCCGCATAGTTTCAACGGAACAGTATTAGTGGGCTTTGTCCCATTTATGCTGGCTTTTGCAGGTGCAGAAGGATCAGCTGCGCATGTTAAAGATTTGAAAAAAACCAGTTCATATCCTACTGTTATGTTCGCATTATCGATAGCAGCGATTGTGTCTGATATTGTAGGCAGTATGTCAATAGCAATGACGGTTCCAAATGATCGCATTCATCTTAGCACAGGGATTGTCTATGCTTATGGTGAGCTAGTTAAACATATTGGATTGGCGCCTGTTTATTTTGAAAAAATGATTGGGCTTATGCTTGCAATTGGAGCGATTGGTGAAATCAGTAGCTGGGTAGTAGGACCAAATCAGGGGATGTTTGAGGCTGCCAAAAAAGGTTTTCTCCCAGCTCGTTTTGGGAAAGTAAATAAATTTGGTGTTCCAACTAAAGTTATGGTATTACAAGGTATCATTGTGTCTATTACCGCAGCATTATTTACTTTTTCAGGTGGAAAAAATGCTGATTTGGCATTTAATATGGCGATGAGTTCAACGGTGGCTCAATACACGCTTATGTATATGCTGCTTTTCGTGAGTTACTTGGTTTTGCAGTTCAAACATGCTGACTTACATAGGGCTTACTTTGCCTCAAAACACAAATTAATCAGGCTGCTTTATGGTTTCTTTGGTTTAGGCCTATCAGCCTTTGGATTTATCGTTACATTCTTTCCAACTGCAGGAATGGACCAGCGTATGCGTCATGTTTATACATGGCTATTATTAGTAACTTGTCTGTTAGTTTTTATAGCTCCATTTGTTTTATATAAGTTTCACTATCGTTGGAGTCAGAGAAAACTGAGTTAATCTGATTGAAAAAATTATTTGCACGTGGTGAAGATTGCTAGGAAAAAGTTGTTGTGACAATTTATTTTAAATACCAGTAACATAGAAGTGAGGACTTGATAGATGTCTTAAAAAGTTTATCAAGTCCTTACTTTTTTTGTGGTAAATTATCTTGTCAGCAACTAAATGGTGAAGTTTTTTAGAATGCAATTAAGTAAAAAAGCTTCTGCAACCTCATTTTTGACAATTAACACTATAATAATGATATAAGTATTTTTTTAAATTAATATGAAAAGTGAGACAGAGGGGTAAATATCTCTCAATAGATAAGATCAGAGTTGAACAGTTTATGATGAGGTGAAGAAATATATGTTGGAACATGGACGAGCAAAGATAGGGGACTCATTTTTAAGATATGCATCCTCAGTAATTGCATTGGGCGGTTTTCTGTTTGGATACGACACGGGTGTAATCAATGGAGCACTTTCATTTTTGAGCCAACCAAATCAATTAAATTTAAATTCGGCTCAGCAAGGTATCGTATCAAGCTCTTTAATCATTGGTTGCTGTTTTGGTGCATTGCTGAGTGGTCGATTAGCAGATAAGATTGGTAGAAAGGCTGCCTTGCAGTGGGTGGCTGTTGTGTTCACTGTAGCGACACTCGGATGCTCCCTATCAACTACTAGTAATATGCTGATCGCTTTTCGCACTATTTTGGGTCTGTCTGTTGGCTGCGCTTCAGATTTAGCACCAATGTATTTGGCTGAAATTTCACCTAGAGAACAGCGATCTCGAAATGTTAATAAAAACGCAATAGCAATTGTTATCGGGCAATTGGCTTCATTTACTGTCAATGCTATTTTAGGAAATGTTTGGGGAAACTGGGGTCCAATTTGGCGCATAATGATGGGGGTTGCGGCCTTGCCAGCATTTTTACTTTGGCTTTTATCTTTCGATTTGCCACAAAGCCCTAAATGGCAATTATTGAATACGTCCTTGGCACAGGCAAAGCAAAATTTTAAAAAACTAGGTTTTTCCGGTATTGATATTCGAAAAAATTTGATAAATACTAAAAAAATAGTTCAAACCGAAGAGAGTAAGATAGATATTAAAAGAATATTCAACAATAAGTATTTAGTGTATCTTCTCGCAGTTGGTATCAGTATTGGTCTTATTCAACAATTGTCTGGTGTTAACGCTATTATGTATTATGGCACGATTCTGTTGGAGAAGGTCGGAATGAGCAGAGAAATGTCTCTTTACAGCAATATTCTTGTGGGTGTAATTTCAACGGTGGCAACACTTTTGGGGACACGATTAATAGTTAATCACAATCATCGAGAAATGTTGGGAATCGGACTACTTGGCAATGCGTTCTTCTTGGGTTTGTTAACAGCAGTTTTGCACTTTAATTTTTTCTCGGGTGTAAATACAAACATAGCTGTCTTGCTGCTGCTAGCTTTTTTCTTAGCTACACAGCAAGGAATTGTCAGCCCGGTTACTTGGCTGATGCTATCTGAAATCTTTCCACAACGGCTCAAAGCTCGCTTCATGGCTGTTTCCACAACGGTTATTTGGCTGACTAACTTTGTAATCAGTTTGGTTTGTCCTATCTTGCTTGGAAGTTTTGGTACAACCAATGTTTTCTTGCTTTTTACAATCAGTAATATTTTGTGTGTTTGTTTAACGTTCTTTTTTATAAATCCACAGGCAATGAGAAATGCTCTTAAACGAGTAAAATAGAATGTTTTTTTAAAATTGTGTCCTACGACTTTTAGGAAGATGAATTGTTTGTTTTGAGTTCGTACTTTGTTGATTGGATAAGTGTGAAAGTATACAGTCAGAGGCTCCTTACATGATGTATAATCAAGAAGGAATAAGACTAAAGGAGGTTTTATTATTGAAAACAGTTGTTATAACAGGTGCAGCATCAGGTATGGGGCTTAGTGCTACAAAATTGTTTTTAGCAAAAGGTTGGAAAGTCATGATGGCTGATTTTAACCAAAAAGCAGGAGAAAATGTAGCTAATGAACTAGCCGATCTTTATTCCAAAGAACAAGTGGCTTTTCACAAAACCAATGTTGCAGATGCTTTATCAGTTAAGGAACTGAAAAGCGCCACAGAGCAAAGATTTGGTGTTGCCGATACAATTGTGAATAATGCTGGTATATTCACTAAAGGAGCATTGCATGAGGTTTCAGAAGAAAATTGGGATCGAATTATGGCTGTTGATGTCAAATCCATTTTTTTAATGACTAAGTATTTTGTGCCGGATATGATAAAACAGAAGGCGGGAACAATTGTTAACACAGCTTCTATTTCTGGATTAACAGGTGATTATAATATGGCTGCCTATAATGCTGCCAAGGGAGCTGTCGTTAACTTGGTTCGTGCGATGGCATTAGATTATGGCAAGTATAATATTCGCGTCAATAATGTTGCTCCCGGTCCAACGAATACTCCAATGTTTCAAGCAAATCCCCAGTCCGTAATTAAAACATTCAAACAAGCTAGCCCGTTAGGGCGCTTGGCTGAACCCGATGAAATTGCTAAAACAATTTATTTTTTGGCATCTGAGGATTCCAATTCAATAACTGGTGAAAATATTCCAGTTTCAACGGGTTATGAGATTTATAGCGGTCAGCCGGTTCAGTAAAAAATTAGGAAAAGAGAATTGTAGAAAAGGGAAGAGCCTGTGACAAAATGTTAGTTTTGTCACAGGCTCTTCCTGCCCACTTGATAATTATTTTACAATAATAAAAGGAGTGAAACCATGTAACTAGGGGAAGTTACGGGGATTTGAAGGATCATCATGCTTGTAAAATAATTAGTATGTAGTTTAATGTCATTGCGGACAAACTAAAGTTTCTTATCCGCTAGCAGGAGTAGGTCCCAATAATAATGTACTTGGGTAGACATCAAGGCTAAATCTGGTGTATACCGTTCATCTGCTAGCTGGAAGAAATATAAGGGCAACGGTGTAAGAGAAATCGTAGGAATTTTATAATCAGTGGCCTTACTCAGATGAAAATAATGTCTAGGAGATACGAATATTCTTTTAGTCGTCAATTGTTTTTGCTTATAAATTTGAATAAGCAGTTTTCGAACAGAACGTGTTGAATCATAAACAATATTTGTTGGATTCTTTGCTTCGGAGAACTTTTTTGCTCCGAAGCTTTTAATTTTCTTAATTAAGGCGGCGATACGTTGACTGGTAATTCCAGGACGCAGGATTTTTGATGGAAAGCTGAATTTGCCCGGTAATTGATCGTAAATTCTGAAAAGCAAATGTCTATTTGTTTCATAGGGATAAACATCTAAAAGAACTAATTTATTTTTGCCCTTTTTTTGCTTGAACCGTGTCCATTTGACCAATGTTTCGGTTATACCGCCAGTGGAAGTCAAACCTGAATAGGGAACATAACCGCCAGACCTAATTTTTTGAAAGTTTTTATCAGGCATCCGCAGCTCAAACTGCCAGTGATTAACTCATAGTAATTAAAGAACTGTGGACAGCTTTTGAAGTTGTAATGCATGTTTAACAGTTCAGTCTTCAATCATTCAATGAATGCAACATGTTCACAATTCCCAGTTAGATGCGGTCCAAGCTGATCAAGGTGTTTCTGCCATTTTGCTAGAATAACCCTTAACTGTTCTTGCATCTGTTTATCCAACGAATATACCTCCCAAACAAGTAAATTAATCTGCGGCTTTTGTAACACCAAATTTTTTGTAGGTTTTACAACTGACAATGATTAAATGTATAATAATTGAAGCTAATCCAAGCAATATCAATGAGAGGAGTAAATGATGATAATCCGGTCCTCCATACAAAAGGTTGAAATCAGCTTGAATAGTGTAGAAACATGGGGAGACGCTGCTCATTATTTTGAAGAACCTCGGGAGAATCATTGCTGGAATCAAACCTGCTCCCGAAACGACTTGAACCAGCATAAACGGCATGTTAATCAGAATTCCTAATTGTCCCAAAATAAGTGTAAAAATAAAGTTAACGTTTAAAGCGGTAAACAGTTCAGTACCATGGACCATCCAAAGCTGTAGAAAGGCTTGGTTGTCAAAGCTATTGAGATGTTTTGCTAAAGCGATAACAAGTGGTGGTGCGATAACAGCAAGCAGGACAATGGATAATTCAGTAAGCGCATAGGATTTCCATTTACCTATGATGCTTACGAATTCGTTATAAGTCATATATAGGATCATTGCTCCAATCATTGATCCTATATAAAAGGCAAGTGAAAGAAAGAAGGGTGCCATGCTGTGGTTCATACCTGAAGGTACTTTGTTGATCTTCTTTATTTTGTAATTTACAGTATTACCAGCTTTTTTGTATAAAGCAGCAGATGTGCTAGTGATGTTTTTGCTCTGTTGCTGAGCCTTGGCTTGAATTTCTTTTGCTGCAGCAGGATTGTTTTTGATTTCCTGTTCGGTCTGACTCTGCAAAGCTAGTAATTGGCTTTTAGTAAATATTGCTTGTCCAGATGTCAGAGTCACTTTGTTTTTTATAGAGGACCCGATCAGATTAGCGGTGCTTTCCATAGCTGTAACAGCCGTTGTGGGATTTGATTCGTTGATCCAGAATTTTAAATTTGTGTTCTGTTTCTGTTTAACAATATTGTTGTGAAAATTTTGGGGTATTTGAATGATCATATAAACTTTTCTGTTTTTCAATTTTTTTTGTGCTTGGCTTAAATTGTACTGAGTTCGAACATGGTGAAAAGGCAGATCTTTTTTGAGTTGCTTTTTTAAACCTTGACTTTGATTATCTTGATTAACAATGGCGACGGGCAGATCTTTTACTTTGTGAGGTATTACTTTGTAGCCTGAAAAATATGTCCCTACCATTACTAATCCATAAAAAAGAATCATAAACAAAGCTCCGATGGTTCCTTTGCTTATTAAAAATTTGCGTACGTTGTTCATTGAATATTCCTCCCTATCTGCTATGGAGATAAGATAACACTTTTATTGCAAGTGTGCAAGTGCTCACTTGCGATAAAAGTAAATGAGATCATTATGGCTGCAAAGCTAACTTTGACGCGTATGGAATCGTGGTAAGCAAAATAAAAAAAACATGACTAAACTCAAAAGAGCTTAACCATGTTTTTATCTGAAGGAAAGAGCGATCTTAAGTGCTGTGGATACTTATGCTTTTTTTAAGTAAATACGTGATTCATAAGGCTTGAAAATTTTTGTGTTGGAATTCTCATAGTTTCCAAGCAGAAGCTTGTCATATGTTTCTTGACCATAATCTCTTTCGATATTCTGGTTTGTAAAATTATTTATGACTAAAAGTGTTTGGCCTTTGTAGTTGCGTCGATAGGCAAAAACTTCATTATCTTCTGGATCAAGTTCTTCATAATTACCATAAACAACTATGTCATTTTGGTGACGGAGACTGATCAATTTTTGGTAATAATAAAATACTGAATCAGGATCTGCTAATTCATCTTTGGCATTGATTTCAGGATAGTTAGAATTTAAAGCAAACCAAGGTTCACCGTTTGTAAAACCTGCATTGGCAGAAGCATCCCATTGCATAGGCGTACGTGCATTATCACGAGACATATTTGCAAGATAACGCAACATAGTTTTTCCATCAACTAGCTTTTCTTCTTCTACTAATTCTTTATATGCATTAATAGCTTCGACATCCTCATATTGAGATAATTGCTTGTAGTGAGCATTCGTCATTCCAAGTTCTTCGCCTTCGTAAACATAGGGCGTTCCTTGCAGCATGTGTAGGGTTGTTGCAAGCATTTTTGCCGCTGTTACTCGATATTTAGGATCATCAGCTGCGAAACGCGATACAGCCCGTGGTTGATCATGATTGTTCCAGTATAGACTGTTCCAAGCTTTCCCGTCCAAAGCTTTTTGCCAGCGCGATAGTGCGTGTTTTAGTTCGACTAGTTTGACGGGTTGATCATTCCATTTGCCTAAGCGTTTGTTGGGATTGGGAGACAAGCTGACATGTTCAAATTGGAAGACCATATTTAATTCATGTGAATCGAAGCCCGTGTAATTGATAACATCTTCTGGTGTTGAACCAGGCATTTCACCAACGGTCATTATATCGTATTTTGAAAGAACTTTCTTATTCATTTCTTTAAGAAATTCATTTAGCCGATGACCATCTGCTACAACTGCTTGGACATCACCATAAACAGCATTATCGGGTGTAGGGGCATCGGGCAATCCTGCCGGTTTAGAGATCAAATTAATAACATCCATTCTAAAGCCATCTACGCCCTTGTCTAACCAGAAACGCATGATGTCCCACACTGATTCGCGAACTGCAGGATTTTCCCAATTTAAATCAGGTTGGCCTTCTTCAAATAAATGTAAATAATATTGTTTTGTTTTTTCATCGTACTTCCAAGCTGGACCGCTAAAATAAGATCCCCAATTATTAGGTTCGCGGTTGTTTTTTGGATCCCGCCAAATATAGTAGTCACGGAATTTATTATCCGTAGATTTTCGGCTTTCTTTAAACCACTCAGCCTGATCGGAAGTGTGGTTGACAACTAGGTCCATTAAAATCTTTAAGCCTTTGTTATGGGCTTCATCTAAAAGTTCGTCAAAATCTTGCATAGTCCCATACATAGGGTTTATTTTTCGATAATTACTGATATCATAACCATTATCTTTGTCAGGTGATTCATAAATCGGATTTAACCAGATTACGTCAGCACCTAGTTTCTTGATGTACGCTAAGCGGGATCTTAAACCGTTCAAATCACCAATTCCATCACCATTACTATCTTGATAACTCCGCGGATAAACTTGATAAACGACGGCGTGCTGCCACCAATTATTACTTGCCATAATATAAAACCTCCATTATGTTATGTTTGTTTTCACTGCCTTCCAGTTAAGTTAGCAGTTGATACGCAAAAGTTTAATTTGAAAATAAGTTTGACCAATTAAGGCTGCGCTGTATGTGAGCAATAAGTAGCTTCAAGCGCAATACCGGTTTTATTTAAGGGTAAATATAGCGCTTACGGTAAGTAGAAGAAATATTTTATGATTTTATTCGTAACTAAAGTTTTTAATACCTATTGCAAACGTTTACTGGAATAATATAACATTTTTAGTAAACGTTTGCAATGGGCGGTATAGAAATTATCTGATTTTTTGCCAAAAGACTAGCAGATAAGCTGAGGCAGGGGATAACCCCCTTTTTGTCGACTAGTTGTATTTTGAATACTTAAGTAATGCAGTATCAATGAAAAGTTTTTTTTATAAAAAAACTGCAAAAAAAAGAGAAAATTTTCTCAATTTTTTGCAGTTTTTGTGACAAATTTTATTAAAAACCTGACAATAAGGAGTAGCTGTTGTTTTATAATTTTTCCGCTAGTTTTTCACTAATTTCAATTAACTCGGAATTCAATTTATGATGCTGTTCAATTAACTCTTCAATTGATTGTTTAGCTAATTTACTAAACATTTGTTGTGTGAGCCACACTTTGTTTCTAATGTCTTTAAGTGTTTTGAAAGAATTTCTATCTAATGAAATTTCCAGACATCTGCTGTCTTTGGCAGATCTTTTTTTTGACAACCATTTTTTGTCAACCAGTTTTTGAATAACTGGGGTTAAGGTGTTATTTGCCAAATCTAGTTTTGAGCAAATTGTTGATAGTGGGATCTGTTCTTCGTTCCTTACAACAATTAAAACCATATATTGCAAGTAGGTTAAGTCATATTGGCTGAGTATTTTACTGTATAGGTGATGAAAATAGCGATTGGTTGTGTATACGGAAAAACACAATTCATCATAAGGTTCATGTGCTGGTTTGGTCATAGTTAACGAGCTCCTTTACAAATTATACATCGTGCACGATACATGATAGCACATAAACCGAAAAGGTCAAGAAAATTATCTTTTTATTTTGTGTTTTTTTAAATGATGGCAAGCTAATATGGCTTACAAGATTTTTGGCTTGAGGATAAGATTACGAAGTAATGGCCAGCTTTTTCGTATTAACATAGGCGTAGATGTGTTGCAACTTGCTAATGTAATTCTGAACATCAAACTTGACAGCAGTTTTTTTAATTTGATGACGATCAAGTTCATTGCGTAAATAGTAAATTTTTGAACAGGCATCCACAAACGCACCTTGGTCATTCATAGGGGTTAAAATGCCATTCTTAGCATTGATAATGTCGGCTGGACCTGTTGGACAGTCAGTTGAGATGACGGGAAGACCGTGGGAGACGGCTTCAATAACAACCATCGGAAAACCCTCATATGTTGAGCACAAAAGCAGACAATCGGCTTCTGAAATTTGATCCCAGGGATTAGGTGTCCAACCATGCCAAATAATATTTTGATCAATGTTTAATTGATGAGCCATTTGTTGGGCAGCATGTAGATCTTTACCCTGTCCGAAAATATCAATCAACCATTTAAAAGGTAGTTTAGATAAGACATGGAGCAGCATACGGACATTCTTTTGATCGTCCAGTAGAATACGCCCGATAAAAACTGCATGAAAAGATGATTCGGTCTTTGGACGAGCAATTATTTTATTTGAATCTGTTTGAATTGGATTAAAAATCAGGAAAACATTTTCTGGCGCGACACCAAAATCAATCAACTGTTTTTTGATACCCGAACTGATTGCTAGATGATAGTCAGCATAATGAATGTTTTCTTTCATAAAGTTTTTTGAATCGGTAATTGAGGTATGTCCCCATGAAATAATTTTAAAATGAAGATGGTAGTGTTTCCTGACATATGAAGCCAATTTGTTGGCTTTTCCCTCTAAGCAAAGAACAATAGCGGGTTTTTCGGTCAAAATATTTTGAATCACAAAACAGCGTTTTTCCTGTTCGGTCTTGCGGTGGCAAATTTTAACAGAATACCCGCCTTGGCGATTAAACCATTGAAGCCACTCGGGTTTTCCGCTTGAAGGTACCAAAACCTGATAACTGTTTTTTAAATCATGATTAATTAATTCTGAAATTACACGTTCGGTTCCTCCGTGTCCTTCTAAATATTGCGTTACTAATGTTATTTTCACGGTATGTCATCCTTTCGAGTATGAACCTAACATTAAAAGTTACCATCGATGAAGCTTCACTGTAATTGTTTTATAAAAATACATAAACAAATTATCTATAACATAAAGTACATCTTAATTATAGTACGATTCTAATTATATGTTAATTATAATGTTATAAATTACGCCGTACATTAAGTATTGTTAGATAATCATGGTCTCAAAAAATTTAATAACTAATACAAATTATAAAAAAGTTAACACTTATATATTTTAAAATATAAGACTTTTAAAGTTAACCTACATTGATTTTTAAGTTAACTAATCATATAATTACGCTTAATAAAACAAAGAAAAAAGCGTGAGGAAGATATCAATGACGAGGTATTTTGATTTTGAAGCAATAGCTGCTCAATACGGTGATCGAGTAGCTATCATTTCTGGGAAACAAAAAGTAACTTATCGAGAGCTGGCTAAGTGTGCATACAAAAAATCGCAAAAATATCACTGGACTTGTCCATATATCGTACTTAAGGGTAGGCAAGAAATAGACTTTGTTGAAGATTTTCTTGCGATTCATTACACCAAAAGGACGCCGATCATTGTTAATGAATTTATGATGAAACATTTGGATAAAGTGCTTAAAAAGATAAAAGGTAAGTGGCAATATATTGAAGAGCAAAAAAAGCAGAAAGATCAAACAGTAGAAAACAATTTGTTATTTCTGGGATTAACATCAGGCACAACAGGCATTCCAAAGGTTTATTGTCGAAATTGGGTTTCATGGCGTGCAGGTTTCGTTTTGTGCAATAGGAATTTCAAGATGACATCTTGTGAGGGAGTAGCAACTCCAAGCCCAATGACAACGTCATTGGGGATGCATACACTAATGCTGAGTTTATATTTAGGCAAAACAATGTATTTTATGAATGAAAAAAGTTTATCTCCTAATAACCAAAAGACGGCAATATTCACTGTGCCAGCTTTTTTAGAGCAAAAATTCGGCTCAGTTATTTGGAAGAATGTCAAAAGTTTAGTGTTGTGCGGTGGCCTTTTGAATAAAAACCTGTTAAGCAAAATTCAGCAGCAAGATAGCGGAACGAGTGTTTTCGAGATGTATGGTTCATCAGAGACCAGCTTAATTTCCTGGCAGGAACTGAATAAAGATAAAAAGGCAAATTGTGTTGGCAAACTTTTTGACCAAGTCCAGTTTAAGTGTAATCATTCCTCACTGATTGAGGTCGGAAGTCCATATTTATTTTCGGGTTATTTAGGTTGTGAAGAGGAGAAAACAGTTGTTACTAGTGATATTGGTGAATTAAAAGAAGGAGAAGTATTTGTTTATTCTCGTCAGAGCGAGGTAATTAATCATTGTGGAAACAAAATTTTTCCAGGTGAAATTGAAAAGAGTTTATTGCACTTTGCGGAGGATGCGGTGACTTTTGGGGTACAGGATAAGAAGTCTGGCGAACGAATAATTGCATTAGTTGTTTGCAAGTTGAAATATGCAGAACTTGAACATGGAGTGGAACAATACCTTGAAAGTTTTAAAAGGCCACAGGAATATATTTATGTCTCAAAAATACCTTTGGCGCCAAATCAAAAAATATCTCGTTTGTGGCTTGCACAAAAATACGAGAGGGGAGAATTTGATGAAGTTTGAGAATAAGGTGAGTATTGTCGATGCGAAAAGGCTGCCTGTTGGCAGAGTCAACGGCCTTTTACAGACTGCCTTGCCAGAGGACTTGTATTCTGTTTTAATTGCAGAACAATTTGCAGAATTAAAGTCAATCAGTTTAGCTGATATTGATCAGGTTTTTTTAGGTAATGTCATGAATCTTGGGGGTAATGTTGCTCGGAGATGTGCTTTAGCCGCGGGAGTTGCTGCAAGTGCTCCAGCGCAGACGATTGACTGTCAGTGTGCATCGGGGCTAGCTGCAATAATAAATGGCGCTGCCAATATTTTGGCTGGTAACGCAGAAACGGTGCTTGCAGGAGGGATAGAAAGTAATTCGAATGCGAATTTGATAATTGATCGAGTTACTAAAAAACAAAAGTTTCGTTATCCGATGACAGCTGGGGACTTTTCAGATGAAGATGTCGGGCTCCTAACAGATAAACAGGCAGACAAATTTGAATTGAAACGGACAGAAGTTGACGAGTATGCTCTAGAAAGTCAAAAAAAGGCTCATGTCGCTTTTTCAAAGGGCATGTTAAATGCCGAAATGCTTCCATACATGGGCCTTACACGAGATGAATGTCCGCGTTTTGATACAAATATGGAAAAATTGAGTCATTTAAAATCTGTTTTTACAGGTTCAGGAATTTGTACAGCCGGAAATAGTTGCCCAATCAATGATGGTGCATCCTCTGTTATTTTGCGGAAATTCCATAAAAATGAAAAAAACGCTGGTTATCTACTGGGTTCTCAAATAGTTGGCTGTCGACCAGAAGAATTCATCTTAGGTCCGGTCTTTGCAACCAGAAAACTATTGCGGAAATATAATCTGACTGTTCAACAAATTGAAGCATTCGAGGTGAATGAAGCTTTTGCCGCTCAGGCGCTTATTTGTCAAAGAAAATTGGGAATCCCCAAAGAAAAGTTAAACAAGTTAGGTGGCGCAATAGCATACGGACATCCCTACGGGGCCACTGGAGGAATTCTTATTGCTCACTTGTTAAACGTTTTAAACAGAGTGCAGCGACCAGCACTGGGAGTGGCAACATTATGTGTAGCTGGTGGCATGGGGGCAAGTGTTTTAGTTGGGAACACTTATTGGGGTCAGAAGCATGCTTAAGCTTTGCGAACAGCGAATATTGCCCCAAAAAATTGTGGGACCGCACCTTTTAAGTGACATCGTTGCGATGTGGCAGAGTCTTCCGCTACCCTCTGAATACAAAAATGGTAATAACATTTTGTTAGAGGAGAACTTCTACATTTTGGAAGAAGAACCCCTTCAAACAGATAAACTCGTTTTGAATTTGATTCGCAATTATCGTACCTCAAAAGGAAAAAAAATTACTGAATTGTCTTTGGAACTGTGGTACAAAAGGAGAATGAGTGCAAAGGTCGTATTAACAATGATGACAGAGGTTGATTGGAATGAAGGTCTATTTAATAATTACGAACAAAATGGTTAAGGAATATATTCAACAAGCTAATGATCTGAACCCTCTGCATGTTGGTCTTAACAAGATTGTTCCCGGAAATTTGCTTGTTGATCAGCTGGAAAACTACTGTATGGATCTAAAAAAAACAGCACTAAAACACTTGAAAATCAAATTTATTAAGTCTTTGCGTACAAATGAAAGAATAATGATTGAAATTAGTGGAAAAAGTTTTAATATCAAGCGGATACAGCATGGTAAAGCTGTATTAGTTGCGTTCGGGAGTTGGGAATGATGAAAAAAAAGATTTTAATAACCGGAGCCACACGCGGCATAGGTTGGGCGCTCGCTAAAAAAGCTGCTGCTTCTGATTTGAGTGTACTTCTTCAAGGACGAGACCGGCAGCTTCTGTCGGAAAGAAAAAATTTTTTGAGCGAAAAAGGGTTTGAAGTACGGATGGTCTGTTTTGATATTCGAGATCGGTTGACGGCTTCTAAGGAACTTGCGAAAATCGATGATATCGATTACATTGTTAATAATGCAGGAATTGTTGCTGATAATTGGTGGGGTAAGATGAAGCCCGAGCAATGGGACGATGTGCTGGCAACAAATCTGACAGGTGCTTTCAATGTAACAAAGGTTTTGACTTCAAAGCTAAACAAAAATGGTCAGATCATATTTTTAACTTCTCAATCAGGAATTCTAGGGAATGCTGGGCAATCTAATTATAGTGCTGCTAAAGCTGGACTGGTCGGTTTGACATACACTTTGTCCAAAGAATTGCAGCGCTTTGGGATTCGAGTAAATGCTGTTTCTCCAGGAGCAGTGACTGAAATGACTGCTCCTGTTTTAAAAAAAATAAAAGATAAGTATGGTAGCTTGCCAGCTGAGTGGAAGCTAGGTTCGGCAGATGAGGTTGCAAACTTTATTATTGATGATGTTTTGTCAACCAAAAAAACGGGTATAGTTTTTGCAATAAATGGTAACAAAAAGGGATATTGGAGTAAACCGCAATATAACTCTCTCTAAATATTGAAAGCAGGCGATGGGAAATGTGGTATCAAGATATAGGGCTGAAGTATCCGATTTTTCAGGGAGCGATGTCATGGATCGCAACCCCAACTTTAGTGGCGGCGGTGTCAAATGAAGGCGGCTTAGGCATACTTGCCAGTGGCGGCCGGACTGCTTCTGAATTGCGAGATATGATCCGACAGACTAAAAGAATGACTAAGAGACCTTTTGGGGTTAATTTAGTTTTATTTGAGAAAAATGCTTCAGCATTATGCAAAGTGATTTGCGAGGAGAAGGTTGCAGTTGTTACAACTGGGGCGGGAACTCCAAAATCTTTTATTGAGCAGTTAAAATCTGCGCAAATAAAAATTTATCCCGTAGTTCCAACGCTCAAGATTGCTAGGAAAATGCTGACACTTGCGATTGATGGATTAATTGTTGAGGGTATGGAAGCTGGTGGGCATATTGGAACTGAAACCTTGCTGACGGTTTTGCCGCAGGTGACAGCAATCACTGATATACCGGTGATCGCTGCTGGCGGAATATATGACAAGTCTTCGATTGAAGCGGTCAAGTGTTTAGGAGCGCAAGGTGGACAGGCGGGCACCATTTTTCTGGCAACTGAGGAGGCTGAAATAGCGCCAAAATACAAGAAACTGATCATTTCTGCAAGTAATCCAGGGACGACTATCAAGAAGTCGAATGCAGGCTTCCCTGCTAGAGTCCTTGACCTTGGTGAGAATAATCAGGCACTCTCGTTAAGAGATGCAGTTACCAAGGGGGATGTTGTTAAGGGTGCCTTTATGGCGGGCCAAGTTGCTGATCGTGTGAAGAAGATCGAGCCTTTGAAAAGAGTTTTCGAACGCCTAATATAGGCAGACGAATTGTCAAAAAAATATATCAATATTTTTAAAATATATTTAAATGCAGATTATAACAAAATACAAAAAGAGAAGCTTTTGCCAGCAAAAAAACGTAAAACACGGCAGAAAGCTTCTCTTTTGTGATCAGGTAATTAATCAAGCATTGTAATCCATACGAATAATAACAGGTGCTTTAGTAACGTAGTCTCCAATATGAGCTAAGAATTTTTGAAAATGGGGTGTTTCATTATGACTGGCAACAGCATCTTGATCTTTCCAGTGTTCAATAATTTCATATTCGAAGTCAGTATTTAACTTTTTAAAGTGACTGTATGAGATGTTGCCTTGTTCGGCAGCGGAATGTTCTACCAATTCATTTACAAAATTTTCATACTCAGCTTGTAGTTCGGGTTTAACGGTTAATTCAACATTAATGACTTTCATTGTTTCCTCCAAAATTTGTCTCAATATTTATTACACAGGTACTTTAAACGTATCTGACAGCTGTTCCGTAAGCTGCAACTGATTGCATGTCGGTCCCAATTGACCCAGAATCAAAACGCATCATAACGACTGCATCTGCACCCATTGCTTGGGCATTTTTTCTAAGCCGCTCAAGTGAAACCATTCTTGATTCTTCAAGCATTTTCGAATAATCCTTTATCTCGCCGCCGACGAGATTTTTGAGTGAAGCTCCAATATTTCTGAAAATATTTTTTGACTGTGTAGTTAAACCAAAGACTTCTCCAATAACTTCATATCTTTTACCAGGAATATTTTCGGTGGTAACGATTAAAATATCAGACACTAGAATCCCTCCTTTAGTACTATTGTACAATAGTTGAAAAATATACCAAGAGACGAATTAAGAGATTTAGAAATTGTCTATGCTAAAAAAACTTAAAAGAGGTTAATAAAAAGTTAAAATAGCAACAAACAGATCAAAAATATCTCAATTCCAGTTAAACTGGTGGTGTGTAAGACAAAGTATAGCTTTACCAGCACCTCATTGGAGATGAAAGTATGAAGTTTTTTAAAGGTTTGTTCAATGGTGTATTTATGAGTATGTTTTTATGGGCGTTGGTTTTTTTGATAATTAAAATTGTATAATTAAATGATCAAGTAAAGTTTCTGAGGGTGCAATATCCCTTAGAAACTTTTTTCATGTATGATAGAATTATAAAAAAGATTGAGGAGTGAAAGTTTTATGGAAATTGGAATTGATAAGTTGGGCTTTTTCACCCCTGATTTGTATGTTGACATGGCTAAACTAGCTCATGCAAGACAAGAGGATCCAAATAAATATTTAATTGGGATCGGTCAAGAAAAGATGTCTGTTATTCCCCCGACCCAGGATGTTGTGACGATGGCGGCTAATGCTGCAAATAAAATATTGACAGATGAAGACAAAAAACAAATTGACTTTGTGATTTTTGCGACTGAATCGGGTATCGACAATTCAAAAGCAGCAGCTGTTTATTTGGTGCGGCTCCTGGATTTGCAGCCTAATGTTCGTGCAATAGAGGTAAAGCAGGCATGTTATGGAGCGACGGCTGGAATACAGCTTGCTAAAGAACATGTGGCGTTTTCCCCAGAAAGTAAAGTTTTGGTAATCGGAGCTGACATTGCGCGTTATGGACTGAGTGTCCCTGGTGAACCCACTCAGGGAGGTGGTGCAGTTGCAATTTTAGTGAGTGCTGAGCCTCGAATTTTAGCGCTAAGTAAGGAAAGTACATATTATACGCAGGATATCATGGACTTTTGGCGGCCTTTAGGTAAAACTGAAGCCATGGTTGATGGTAAGTATTCTTCGAATGTTTATTTAGAATTTCTTGCGCAGGTTTGGAATGACTATCAAAAGAAAACGGGTCTTGTACTTAAAGATTTTGATGCGTTACTGTTCCATTTACCGTATACCAAGTTAGGCTTGAAGGGGTTGCGCCAGCTACTTGTTGGTACTGATCCTGCTCTGGCAGCGCGCCTCACGCAAGAATTTGAAAATGCGCGTAAATTCAATCAGATTGTCGGTAATCTGTATACCGGTTCGCTTTACCTGAGTCTGGTATCCTTATTACAGAACAGCGAGCAGCTGGCAGCTGGTTCAAGAATTGGCTTGTTCAGTTATGGTTCGGGAGCAGAGGCTGAATTTTATTCAGGTATTCTGCAGGAGAAGTTCAAAGAAGGTTTGATGGGGGTCGACTACGCGCAAATATTAGGCCATCGCAAAGAAGTCAGTGTTGCAGAATATGAGGAACTATTCAATGATCAGCTATATGATGTCGAGACACGGAAACTTGATTATGTGAATGATTCAGCTAGCTTTATTTTGACAGGGGTCACAGAATATCAGCGGCAGTATCTCAAAAAATAAACACTGGCAATGCAACGATTGCAAAACAAGGGTCAATTGTTAAGGCGGTAGTTATATTATTGAGTTGTTTTATTAGGAAATGTTATAATAATGTCATAC
Source organism: Liquorilactobacillus aquaticus DSM 21051 (assembly GCF_001436755.1). Taxonomy (GTDB): domain Bacteria; phylum Bacillota; class Bacilli; order Lactobacillales; family Lactobacillaceae; genus Liquorilactobacillus; species Liquorilactobacillus aquaticus. The sequence continues at coordinate 182,079 of NZ_AYZD01000015.1, read as the reverse complement.
ATTAGTGCAATAATTTTAGAATTATAAATAACCTCTGCTGTTTTTGGACACAAAATGGGCCGTCTAATGTTTTTTTCATTTAGTAAGGCTTTAAACAGGTAGTTGTTGATAAGGGGAGATAGATTTGGCGAATATACAGGACAGTGTAATACAACGGGAACATGTGCTTGCAACGACTGAATTGTCAAAGGCGGTTGCGAACAAAGCAAGGTATTTGCAGACCTTGGCAGCGGCGATTCAAGATCAAGATGACCGTTTAGTTTATCAGCTGATAGATGGTGAACGCTATTCCAAAGAAATTCTGCAGGCCAAGCACGGTTCCTCAGATGAAAGAAATGAACAACTTGTTCTTGATATTTCAGATAAGCTTAGTCAGTATCTTAGTGGTAACTTGATTGCATATCTCCGTGAAACTTATCCTTTTTTTTATTTTGAACAGACTAGTCTAGGCCATTTTCAGTTTTATTTTGGAAATTGGTGGGATCGGCGGCTTTTTGGAGCCTTAGATGTTCTTAAAGTTAAGTTTAATTTTGACCAGACGGAATATAAAAAGTTAGAACTTGCATTCAAACTTGAAACACAGAAAAAAAGATTGAACAGTGATAAGATTGCAGAAATATCGCAGCAAACAGATCAATTACAATCGTTGATAGACTCACAAGATAGTCGCGATCAGGAAAAAGAAAAGGTTAGACTGCAGTTGAAAAAATTAGCGCAGGACAAGGTTTTACCGTGGGAAGCATCCAAGGCTAAAGAGGCCAAGCAGAAATTAGTTGAACGTTTATCTTTTTTAACTGATCAGGATGAAAAAGCACAGCAAGCGTATAAGATTATTCGGGAAAGTGAAGAAAAAGTGCTGGTTCTTTCAAAAGAGGACACGCTAATTGGTTATGAAAAGCAAAGTATTGTTGCCAAGTTTGGCAGCTTTGAGAACTTTACCGCACGCAACGAATCGCTTTATCGCGATTACATTGCTGATTTAATCGCCACAAAAGGGCGGGTGAAGATCAATGAATGAGAAAGACGAGAAGAAGACAGTGACCTTTGAACCGAAGGTGGAAGACAAGAATGAGGCAACAAACAAAAGTATCAGGGAAAGTGCTGCAACTTTAAGTACAACAGGCCGTTTGATGTCATATAACCAAGAGTTAAAAGATAGTCTGCATAATGGAATTCATTTTACGCAGCTCTTAGATAAGTTGGTTCAAACAAAAGAACCGCAGACCTTATTTGAAGCGGCACAGAAACTTGTTAATTATCACTTGGACAACTCTTATCTTGTTTTTCCGCAGCAGTACAGCCGGGCTGATTTTTATTTGATTTTCTTGAATCGTTTATTGGAATTACATAATAGCGAGAAGGTAATCTTGCAGTCGTCTGATAGAAATCGGGAACTATATCATGAGTTCCCGGGGATAAATACGCAGGGCTATTTTGTTTTCCAGCTTGAAAAAGGAACAACTGACGGGGCATATTATACCGAAAAAAATTCCGGTGAAATTATTTTTTACTTGAATTTTCACAAAAATATTGTACGTTTCAACAGTCGGTCCCTCGCTCAACTGCTGCTTGTAGATTACCCGAAGAAAATTCGCGTTGAAGCTATTAAAAGTTTTGAAAATTATCTGTTGAATCTCGGACGTTTCTTCAAAGAGGACTACGGTTTTGATGTTGATTTTAATTTATTGGATCCATCCAACAGTGCGGTTTATCAATTGTCGAATCCGCAAATTTCGCATAGTATCATCGATCAATTGTTTGTGATGGCTGCTGACGGAGGTAGAATGCTAAAAGTCGGTCCGCAGAATGAAGCTATTTTAAACCTGAATGGTGGAACAGTTGTTACTTTATTTGATAAAGGTTCACAAGATAACGCAGGTGTATCTGAATGGGTAATCAAAGTTAATGATACTGAACACCAAGTTTCGTGGTTTGACATTTTGCTCCAATATCAATTTATTAGGGAATGGTATCTTGATAACCTATCTGATCTAGAAGTGAGATCCGATTCGTTATATTTTAACTAAGGACAAAGGAGAGAGCTGGGCTTGAAGATAAAAGAAATGATCGATGCCGCACGGCATTTTGAAGACAGATCGCTAGTTGAAAAGTTTACAGACGAAGAAAAAATAGCGATTTTGTATCTTAAGTTAAACAACACACTGGCAGTTCTTTTTTCAAAAACAGCCCAGAAAATGAAAGACACAGACATACTTGCGAGTTATTGCGATGTTCTGTGTGCATTCTGCAGAGTTGGTAATCATCAAAAGTGGACATACTTGATGCTGCTTTCGGATGAAGAAACTGACCGCTTGCGGCAGAAGTGGGTAAGCCACTCATTTGCAAATTTGTTTATGATTCTGCAGCAGCAGCTGAATAAAAGCTTTTTTGAGCGGCAAAATGAACCTTTTTTGCATGCTTGGCATATTCTGCTTAAATTTGGTCTGGTTGAACTGGGGTATACACCTGCACAGATTGAAGAGAAGTATTTTGAAAAATTTACTGATTAAAGCTTAAACAGTCACAGTTAGATTCATGGCGATTTGAGTTAAGGCCTTATCTACCATTATGTTGGGAGAAGGTCTTTTTTATTTTTTTAAGAAGTTATTTATTTAGTAATAAATAACACATTGCCAATCAGCATAAGACAGTTTATTACAATAGCAAGAACCAAATGCAATATGGTCAATAACGTGTTAATGGAAAAACTTATTACTTCAACAAGGCGACAGGTGCATTACAAAAATAAGATTTTCAAGTTATATCAAAAAGCTGCAACCGATATAGTGGTTGCAGCTTTTTGATTCAGCTGGTTAGCTTTTAAAAGCAGCTGCTACTTGAGTTATTACTATAATAATATAATTAAGCAAGAGTTAATTATTGCAAGTTTCAGAAAAACGAGGTCATTTACCTAAAAGCTTATCTTGCTGCACATCATCTTTGAAATGCTTATAGCCGCTGCGAGTTTTGCGTTGGTTGTCGTAAAGCTGAATAATACCAGCAAGGAGCAAAATACCAATAAGTGCTAGAAATTGTATCATTCAAACCATCCCTTTTCTATATATTACATTTCATTTACAATATTATCACATGATTACACGAATGTTTCAATTATAATGCTTGTTTATAGATTATTAATAAAGTAAGAATATTTTCAAAAAAAGTTTTGACAACATAGGTAGAATCATCCTATAATAGTTAGTGTTGTTTATGGCTCGGTAGCTCAGCTGGATAGAGCATCCGCCTTCTAAGCGGACGGTCGAGAGTTCGAATCTCTCCCGCGCCATTACGGCAGTAATAGCTAGGATGCCTTATAGCATCTTAGCTTTTTTGTTTTAGAGGATAGGTTTTTGAAAACGGAAAATGAATTAGTAAAAAAGATTGACGATTCGCTTGTTTTTTGCTATCATTTGAGTGTTGTATTTGTGCATGCCACAACTGCAACCGCACGTTTTAAGTTTAAGAACTTGAGAGCATTGATCTTGGGTCACTACATTACGGCGAGTCTAAGAAATCATAAGGAGGTGCACAAATGTACGCAATTATTGAAACAGGTGGTAAACAATTGAAGGTAGAAGCTGGTCAAGCTATCTACGTTGAAAAAATTGCTGCCGACGCAGGTGAAAAGGTTACTTTTGACCGTATCGTTTTAGTTGGTGGAGATAAGACTGTTGTTGGCAAACCATTCATCGATGGTGCCAGTGTTACAGGAACAGTTGAAAAACAAGGCCGTGCTAAGAAAGTTGTTACTTTCAAGTACAAGGCTAAAAAGCATTCACATACAAAGCAAGGCCATCGTCAACCATATACAAAGGTTGTCATTGATGCTATCAACGCTTAGTTAGTGATGAAAGTGGGGCCTTGGCGATGATAAAAGTCCGTTTCTTTGATAAGAATCAGAAAAAATGTGGTTTTGAATTGACAGGCCATGCAGATTCTGGAGAGTATGGGCAGGATATTGTTTGTGCAGCTGTTTCAGTCTTGGCGATCAGTACGATCAATGGACTGGAGAAGCTCGCACAGGCTGTTCCCAAGGTCAACGCGAATGAAGAGGAAGGCGGCTATCTGAAGGTTGAACTGGACCAACAAGGGTTGGATAACAGTGATGCTCAGTTGTTATTAGCTAATTTCGAACTTGGTTTGCGCGATATTGTAAAAAATTACGCTGAATATATTAAAATAATCGATTGAATTTAGGGAGGTGCACTTAACTATGTTAATGAACTTACAATTCTTTGCTCATAAAAAGGGTGGTGGTTCCACAGCTAACGGCCGTGATTCAGAATCTAAGCGTTTAGGCGCAAAGAGTGCTGATGGACAAGTTGTTACGGGTGGTTCCATCCTTTACCGTCAACGCGGAACACGTATCTATCCAGGTGCGAATGTTGGATTGGGCGGCGATGATACATTGTTTGCTAAGGTCAGCGGCGTTGTTCGTTTCGAACGTAAGGGTCGTGACAAGAAACAAGTGTCAGTTTACCCAGTAGCTGAATAAAAAACGTTTCATTATAAGACCAATGCGAGACAGACCGTTTTGTGTTGGTCTTTTTTGTTTTTTCATGACTGTTTTTGGGAGGTCATCAAGTGAATGCTAAAAGAATCATGAAATTATTAACTCAACTAGAACAGATGAGTCTTGACTCCTTTTTGGTGACAGATCCAGTGAATATTTTCTATCTAAGCGGTTTTACTGGCGACGCAGGAGTTCTGCTGATTACAAACGATGAGCAGTATCTGCTGACAGACAGCCGCTTTGAACAGCAGGCCCAAGAGGAGCTGACAGGCTGGAGAATTGTAATTACGAGAGACTATATCGGAGAAGTTTGTAGACTAGCTGAACGGTTAAAGTTAACAGTTCTTGGGTTCGAGGATTCGTTAGTTTATCGTCAATATGATTATCTTGATGAAAATGCTGTTTGTGATATTGTCCCAATTACGAACGTTATCGAGAAGCTACGTTCAGTTAAAGAGCCGGATGAAATTAAGATTATCAAAGAAGCAACGGCACTTGCAGGCAAGTGTTATCGTAATTTCCTACAGGTGGTAAGGCCTGGTTGCTCTGAAGTTGAGCTGGCAAATTGGATAGACATTTATATGAAACAAAACGGTGCAAGTGAAAGATCATTTCCAACGATAGTAGCTAGCGGGGAGAGAACAGCATGGCCGCATGCTGTTGCTTCTTCTCAGCGGATTGCTCCTAATGACTTGGTGACACTTGATTTCGGTTATTACTATCAAGGATACACGTCAGATGTAACACGGACTTTTGCGTTAGGCCAACAACCAGCTGAAATCAGGAGGATTTACGAAACTGTTTTACAGGCGCAGCAAAAAACAATTGCAGCAATCAGGCCGGGCATTTCAGGTGACGAATTGGATAAAATAGGACGTTCCTTTATTGAAGATGCTGGGTTTGGTGCTTTCTTCAATCATGGAATGGGTCACGGAATTGGCTTGTCGATCCATGAACTACCCAATATTGGACATGGTTTTTCGAATGAATTATTAGCGGGAGAGGTTATTACAATTGAGCCGGGAATTTATGTTCCCGATACTGGCGGTGTTAGAATAGAAGATGACATCTTAGTTACAAAAAACGGATATGAAATCTTAACGGATTTTGAGCACAGCTATAGAGAGATTGAAGGATAGACTTGCATTTTAAGGGTTTTTATTGATATTATTAACTGTAATCAATAGAATCTGAAGATGTGTATTGAAGTTTTTCCTAAGTAGAGTGAGTTTTACAAAGGGCATATAATTCAGAGATTTGTAGGAGGATCATTATGATTTCAGTAAACGAATTTAAAAACGGTTTGACCATCGAAGTAAATGGTGAACTTTGGCGTGTTGTGGAGTTTCAACACGTTAAGCCAGGAAAGGGCAGCGCATTTGTACGTTCAAAACTTAAAAACTTACGAACAGGTGCCGTTCAGGAAAAAACTTTCCGCGCAGGTGAAAAAGTTGAACGTGCGCAAATTGACAACCGTAAAATGCAATATTTATATGCAGATGGTACGAACTACGTCTTCATGGACACGGAAACATATGAACAATTGGAGTTGCCAGAAGAGAAGATTAAGAATGAACTGAACTACTTGAAAGAAAATATGCTTGTTAGCATCATTATGTATGGCAATGAGACTCTGGGAGTGGACCTTCCTAATACAGTTGACTTGAAAGTTACTGCGACAGAACCAGGAATCAAAGGTGACACGGCTTCAGGCGGTTCTAAACCCGCAACTTTGGAAACAGGGTTAATTGTACAAGTTCCTTTTTTTGTCAACGAGGATGATGTCTTAACGATCAATACACAAGATGGAAGTTATATTTCCCGCGCCTAAAGCTTAGAGGAGGTACTTATCGATGGCTGAGAGTAAAAGTATTGTTTTAACTAGTCAAAAACCTGCACTGGGTCAGATAGAAGTTGCACCTGAAGTTATTGAGATTATAGCAGGAATTGCTGCCAAACAAGTCGAAGGTGTCTACTCGATGCGAGGTTCGCTGGCAAACAGTTTGAATGAATTGTTTGGACGCAAGAGCCGCGGTAAAGGTATTAAACTTGAACAAGACGAAGATGCATTAAAAGTTGAGATATATGCTTTTCTTAATTATGGTGTTTCTGTTCCTAAGGTAGCATTGGAGATTCAGGAAAAGGTTAAGCAGCAATTATTGTTTATGACAGGATTGGAACTCAAAATGGTTGACGTTTACGTTCAAGGTGTGGTTCCTGAAAAAAAGGCCCAGGGTGTTGATCCAGACGATCTGTTTGGCGAAGAAAATGGTGACAATAAGTGAGCATGACAAGACATACTATTCGACGTATTGTTTTTCAAATACTATTTGCACTTGAAAGCAATTCGGAGACGAATATAGCAGAACTGTATACTCAAATTCAAAGTGAAGACAAAACTAATGTTGATGCTGAAATGCCGGTGTATTTAACTAAACTGGTGGAAGGTGTGTCAGCTAAAAAAGAAGAGCTTGATCAGGTTATTACTGCACATTTGAGCAGTAAATGGAGTATTTCAAGGTTGAACAAGACTGATTTGCTTATTTTGCGTATCGCAATCTATGAAGCAAAGTTTGAAGATGGAGTGCCTGAGAAGGTTGCAGTTAATGAAGCACTGCAGTTGTCGAAGGAATTCAGCGATGAGAAATCACGTCGTTTTATAAACGGAGTTTTGTCTAATTTGATAACTGAAAAGAATGACACTCAATAAACGACTAAGAACATTTGAAAACTTGGGTTTACAAGTGAGCGGTTAAGACTACTGAAAAGGTCAGTCTTAACCGCTTATTTCATTTGCTTATTTTAAATGAGTTTGGATTGACCTATAGAAAGAAAAGAAGATATGCTAAAATATACTTTAAGTAAATAATGATGAGGATGAGTAGAATGGTCGCAAAACTGTTGGATGGGAAAGAGTTGTCTAAGGAAATACGCAACAAATTGGAACAAAGAGTGAAGATATTGAAAGAGAAGGGAATCATCCCCAAATTAGTAGTAATCCTAGTGGGTGAAGATGAAGCGAGCAAGGTTTATGTGCGTAACAAACATCGTGCTGCTGAAAAAGTTGGAATTAAAACGATTGATATAAAGTTTCCGAAAAACATTACTGAAAAGGAATTACTTCTGCACATAAAAAAATATAATGAGGATAATTCTGTTCACGGGATACTTGTCCAACTGCCTTTGCCCAAACAAATAAGTGAAGAGAAAATTACATGTGCAATAGAACCAGAAAAAGATGTAGACGGTTTTCATCCTGTTAACATCGGACATTTGTTTATGAATAATCCGCATTCTTTACCTTGCACACCACATGGGATTATGCAATTTTTTGAAAAATATAAATTACCGATTGCAGGGAAGAATGTTGTGATAGTAGGACGAAGTAACATTGTTGGCCGTCCGATGGCGGCGATGATGTTAAATAATGATGCGACTGTGACGGTCACACACAGTAAAACCAAAAATCTTTCTGAATTCACGCGGCAAGCAGATATTCTGATTGCGGCAGTTGGGCGAGCATCTTTCATAAAAAAAGAGGATGTAAAGCCTGGAGCAGTTGTAATCGATGTTGGAATGAATCGGAACGGTGAGGGGAAGCTAGTCGGTGATGTTGAGCAAAAAGGGGTGGCTGAAGTAGCTTCTTATCTAACGCCTGTTCCGGGGGGAGTCGGGCCAATGACGATCGCAATGTTAATGGAACAAACAGTTAAGTTTGCAGAACGGAGTGTCCAAATTGTCAATAGAAAAGTATCTAACAGTTAGCGCTTTAACAAAATATTTGAAGCGCAAGTTTGATGCAGATCCTTATTTAGGACGTGTTTATCTCACGGGAGAAATCTCAAATTTTCGTGTACGTCCTAATGCTCATCAATATTTCAGTTTGAAAGATGAACGCGCGAAAATCAGTGCCATCATGTTTCGTTCATCTTTTGAAAAAATAAAATTTAAACCTGAGGAAGGTATGAAGGTCCTAGTTGTTGGGCGAATCTCCCTTTATGAAGCAACTGGTAATTATCAGATTTATGTGGAAAAGATGGAGCCGGATGGCGTAGGGGCTTTATATCAAGCTTATGAGCAGCTGAAAAAGAAGCTCGCAGCCGAAGGGCTCTTCTCTGCGCCTAAGCGAGAGTTACCTATCTTTCCTAAAAAAATAGCTGTTATTACGAGCCGTTCTGGAGCTGTCATCAAGGATATCATGACGACTGTTAGACGAAGGTACCCCATAGTACAGCTAGTGTTGTTCCCTGCACTTGTTCAGGGCGAAAGTGCAGCTGCTGATATCGTGGAGAAGATTCACTGTGTCGAACGCTCAAATAGTTTTGATACGCTAATAATTGGGCGCGGCGGCGGATCGATTGAAGATCTATGGCCTTTCAATGAAGAAATAGTTGCGCGTGCTATTTATGATTGCAAAATACCTGTGATTTCTTCTGTCGGTCATGAAACAGATACGACAATTGCAGATTTAGTGGCAGATGTTAGAGCAGCGACACCGACAGCTGCTGCTGAACTTGCTGTTCCTGTGCTGGGAGATGAAATCCTAAAGATCAATCAGTTGAAAATGCGGCTTTACCAAGCTTTTAAGGCTGAATTGAAAATAAAAACGCAGCAGTTGGTCAAACTCCAGGGATCTTATGTTTTTCAACAGCCAGAGCGACTCTATGAAGGCTATCTCCAAAAACTTGATTATTTTGATAAAAGAGCTAGGCAAGCTATGCAAGCGATATATACTGAAAACGAGTTAAAGCTGCAGCACATGTTATCACGGTTGCGTGAAGTAGCTCCGATTGAAAGTGTACGTTTAAATAAAAAAAATATTGAGTATCTTCAGCAAAGGATCCGCAATGCTGGATTAACTTATCTCGAAAGAAAAGAACAAAGAGTTCAAGCAGCAATGGTAAGCTTGGACATGTTGAGTCCTTTAAAAATTATGTCACGTGGGTATAGTTATGTTTCTCAAGATAAGCACGTCATTAAGTCGGTTAAGCGATTGAAAACTACACAGCAAATTGAAATTCATTTTGCGGATGGTACTGCTGCTGCCGAAATCAAGAAAATTAAGGAGGATCAGAGTAATGACTGACAAACCAACGTTTGAAGAAAATCTAACTGAGCTTGAAGAAATTGTGCAAAATTTAGAAAAAGGCGACATTCCATTGGAAAAATCGCTTGAAAAGTTTCAGCGTGGAATGGAACTTAGCAAGGAGTTACAATTTAAGCTTGAGAACGCAGAGAAAACACTAACCAGAGTAATGGATCAGAATGGTAACGAAGAGAAGTTTGAGCGGGACGAAGACAATGAAAAGTGAGCTGGAACGTTTTCAACTTCAACATCTATCGGTTCTTAACGATTATCTTGAAAGCTATTTATCAAATTTGAATGGTGAACGGACACTTAAAGATGCGATGCTTTATTCTGTATCTGCAGGTGGTAAACGAATTAGGCCTATGCTAATTCTTGCAATCTGCTGTGAGTCAAGAAGAAAAATAGATAAGGATGTTTATGCAGTTGCTGCCAGTTTAGAGTTATTGCATACTTATTCATTGATACATGATGATCTTCCAGAGATGGATAATGATGATCTTCGACGAGGACAGTTGACAAACCATAAGAAATTTGGACAAGCAATTGCAGTATTAGCAGGAGATGGTTTGCTAACGACGGCATTCGAATGTATTGGAAAAACCAATTTAGACGACAGCATTAAAGCAACTTTAATGTCTGCTTTAGCTAAAGCTGCTGGGCCGCAAGGTATGGTCAGTGGTCAGGTTGCAGACATTCAAGGTGAAAACAAACAGCTTACGCTTGCACAGCTGCAAGAACTGCATCAGTGTAAAACGGGCGCTTTAATTGACTATTCATGCTATGCAGGTGGCGTCCTAAGCGCTCTATCTGCTGCACAGCAGGCAGAATTGCATCAATTTGCAATGTCTTTTGGGTTGGCTTTTCAGATTTATGATGACATCTTGGATGTTGTCTCCACGGAAAAGCAAATGGGCAAAGCTGTTCATAAAGATCAGTCGGAGCACAAGAATACATATCCAGAGCTGATGGGACTCGACGGGGCTTATCGGCAATTGGATGCAGCCATACTTAAGGCCCAAGCCAGTTTAGATATTTTAGAGAAAATGGGAATGAAAACTGAATTGTTGAGCGGCTTTTTAGATTATTTTGCGAGAAGGAAAATTAAATGAAAAAAGAACGTGTTGATGTTTTATTAGTAAAGCAAGGGCTGTTTGCCACGCGTGAGCAAGCTAAAAGAGCTGTTATGGCAGGTGAGATATTAGGCAAGAATGAAGAACGGATTGACAAACCTGGAATGAAAATAGATGAGGCTACACAGCTTCATTTCAAAGGTGTTAAGATGCCTTTTGTCAGCCGTGGCGGCTTCAAGCTTGATAAGGCATTGAAAGTTTTTGATCTAAGTATCAAAGACAAAGTAGTGTTGGATATCGGATCATCGACAGGCGGATTTACGGATGTTGCTTTGCAGAATCAGGCTAAAATGAGTTACGCACTAGACGTCGGCACAAATCAATTAGCATGGAAAATACGTCAAGATCCGCGTGTTGTGGTCATGGAAAATACGAATTTTCGCTATAGTAAGTTAGAAGATTTTACCCATGGTCAGCCAGATTTCGCAACAATCGATGTCTCTTTTATATCTCTTGAGCTGATTTTACCGGCACTACACGAGATTATTGTTCCAGGTGGCGATGTTGTTGCGCTGATTAAGCCTCAATTTGAGGCTGGAAAAGAGAATGTCGGTAAGCATGGTATTGTTCGCGACGAGAAAGTGCATAAAACTGTTTTGAAAAAAATTATTTCTTTTGCACTGGAGACTGGTTATGACGTTCGCGGCCTGGACTTTTCACCTATTACTGGCGGTGAGGGCAATATTGAATTCCTCGTTCACTTACGCAGTGTCACTCAGAAGTTAGAGCTTTCTGAACAGATAAGTATCGAAGAAGTACTCGAGGCAGCTTATACAGTTTTAAAGTAAAGCGGCTTTAGTTCAAATTCAATTATTCTTTAATATTTATACAATATAGGCTATTATTAGGTATAAATGCGAATATTATTTTAGAGGTTGGTGACTGTAATGCGAAAGCAAGAGAGACAAAAAGCAATAAAAACGCTAATACAACAAAATAGTATTGATCGGCAAGAGGATATTGTTAAACTTTTAAGAGAACGGGGAATTGATGTAACGCAGGCAACGATTTCACGTGATATTAAAGAAATGCAGTTAATCAAGTTGCCTTCACTTGATGGTAATTATCAATACAGTATGCCAACAGAGAAAAAAATGGATGCGGAGAAAAAGTTAAGGCATACGTTGCGAGATGCATACGTTTCCTCCAAAATTCAAAATGAATTTTTCTTGATTAAAGTTTTACCAGGAAATGGTCCGGCAGTAGCAAGTTTAATTGATCAGCTCAAATTAGAACAAATTTTTGGAACGATTGGCGATGATGATACGGTGTTAGTCATTGCAGCTTCGAATGAGAAGACCCACGAAGTTAGAAAAATATTAATAGATATGGCAGAGTAACAATTACATTAGTCATTAAAAGATTATGATTATCGGTTAATTTAGATGATCAAAGGGATGGTTCGATGTTACAGGAACTCACAATTAGGGATTTTGCGATTATTGAAAAAATGGATATCGAATTTCAGGCAGGAATGACAGTTTTGACAGGTGAAACAGGAGCCGGTAAGTCAATTGTGATCGATGCATTGGGGCTTTTAGCAGGTGGTCGTGCTTCACAGGAATTCATCCGTAAAGGTGCAAACAAGTCAATGCTGCAAGGGCTTTTTACGCTTTCTCCGAATGATAAATTGAATGTACTTTTGAATGAACTTGGAATAGAGCTTGAAGATGATGGCTTAATTTTGCAGCGTGATCTCTATCGTAGTGGGCGCAGTGTCTGCCGAGTAAACGGGATTCTTGTTAACCTGTCAGTACTCAAACAAATTGGTGAAAAACTGATTGATATTCATGGTCAAAATGAGCATCAAGAATTAATGAAAACGGACAGACATATAGCTCTTCTTGATGAGTATATTCCTTCTTTTGTTCCGCTAAAGGAGCAGTATGTGCATGCTTTTCATAAGTATAATTCTTTAAAAGCAGCTTTGAAGAAAAAAGAAGCAAACGAAAAGGAATGGGTACAAAGACTTGATATGCTGAAATTTCAAGTTAAAGAGATCGAAGATGCTGATCTGAAGATGGGTGAAGAAGAAAAACTGAGTGCTGAAAAAAATCAATTGGAAAATTATCAGACTATTCGGAGTGCACTTCTGAGAAGCTATCAGTTACTATCTGGCGAAACAACTGATACGTTAGGTCAAATCGGAGGGGCAATGGAGGAACTCAACAACATTGCTTCTTATTCAGATAAACTACGTACGATTAGTGAAGGATTCGCAGATGCTTTCTATGCGCTCCAAGATGCTGCGCATGAAATATCAGGTGAACTAGATATGATGGAATGGGATGAAGATCGTCTAAATGAGATTGTTCAGCGGTTGGAGTTGATTCATCAGCTAGAACACAAATACGGTGACTCAATTCAACAGATTATTAAATATCAGCAAAAAATTTCTAAAGAGTTATCCGAGATGCAAAAAACTGAAGATAACAGTGAACAGCAAAAAGAAGCTGTGCAGACTGCTTTTGAGACAGCTAGTCAACTCGCAAACAAATTGTCAGGCAAACGTCATGAAGCGGCGAAAAAGCTGCAAAAAGATGTCCACCGGCAGTTAAAAGAGCTTTTCATGGATAAAGCGCTTTTTGAAGTCAAATTTAGACGTGTGAAAGTTGAACTCGGGCGTGAGGGCATAGATGAGGTTGAGTTTTATATTCAGACAAACCCAGGCGAAGCAATGGGACCTTTAGCAAAAATTGCTTCAGGAGGCGAGTTGTCTCGTATTATGCTTGCACTAAAAACAATTTTTGCACAAACTCAAGGTGTCACCAGCATCATTTTTGATGAGGTGGACACGGGGGTTAGCGGCCGTGTTGCCCAAGCGATAGCTGAAAAAATCAGTCAAATAGCATCGCACTCTCAAGTGCTGTGCATTACCCATCTGCCGCAGGTGGCAGCTATCAGTGATCATCATTACTTCCTTGCTAAGCATACTACTGCAAGCGGAAGGACGGAAACGTCTATTAAAAAAATGAGTACGCGTGAACGTGTAAATGAGTTAGCACGTATGCTTGCAGGAACAACAATTACTAAACTAACGCTTGAACATGCTGAAGAATTATTAGAAATGTCGAATGCATTAAAGGTAAAACGGGACAAAAACACACAAAAAAACTAGGATTGTAACGTCGACGCTCAACAATTCTTAAGCTATTGAGCAGCCTCGTATGTAATCCTAGTTTTTGTAATAAATACGTGCTATTTTAAAGGAAGTTCCGATATAAACCAATGACTTTCCCAAGAATCAAAACCGAATCCAAAATGATGGGATCCATTGAATCATTCTCTGGTTGCAAACGAACATGATCATCTTCTTTGAAGAAACGTTTGCATGTTGCCTCGTTCTCCTCGGTCATCGCAATTACGATATCTCCATTATCGGCATATCGCTGTTTTCGGACAATCACTTTATCGCCATTTAAGATCCCAACGTTAATCATGCTTTTACCGCGTATGGTTAACATGAAGAGGTCATTTGCTGACTCTATGTTCGGCGGCAGTGGAAAATATTCTGTTGCTTCTTCAACGGCAAGAATGGGTGCTCCAGCAGTTACAGTTCCTAAAACTGGAATTGAATCTGCGTGTTCCTCTATTCCAAGTGCTTCCAAACCAGCCGCAGTTAATTCGATTGCACGTGGTTTGGTTGGATCTTTTTGAAGAAATCCTTTTTTTTCTAGTCGTGCAAGGTGTCCGTGGACCGTTGAAGTTGAAGAAAGATCAACTGCTTGACAGATCTCGCGAACTGTTGGCGGATACCCCTTTTCGTTGACTCGTTCATATATGAAGTGTAGAACAGCCATTTGCCTTTTTTCAGAAGCCTTTGTCATTTATGACACCCCAATTACTAAGTTAATAGTTAGATTTTAGCACAAAAGAGTTTTAGTTACAAACAAATGTTCGTGTTGATTATTTGAAGAACACTTGTGTTTCTTGTATGATGTTCTTTGTCAAATTAAAGTGAAACTAGGAGTGAACTAACGATGACTGAAAAAATACCACAAAAGTTGATTGATCGTATTAATGAATTAGCCAAAAAGAAAAAAACGAGTGGTCTTTCACAAACTGAACTTGAAGAGCAAAAAAGCCTGCGGGAGACATACTTGGCACTTTTTCGTGAAACATTCAGAAGTAATATTGAGATGATGCAGGTTTTCGATAAAAAGGGAAAAGAAGTCACACCAGAAAAAGTAAAAAAAATTCAACGAAAAAAAGGATTGCGTGATGATTAGTTTTTTTATATTTTAAGATATGTCCTTTATTTTTTAAGGGTAGTTGTGTAAAATTAGAGAAGAAGTGACTTGAAAGGAGCAATTGTTGATGTCAACGACGATCTGGGTACTTATTGCAATTCTTGCATTGATCGTGGGTTTTGCCGGCGGCTTTTTTGCAGCGCGCAAGTATATGGAAAATTACTTGAAGAAGAATCCTCCAATTGATGAGAATATGCTGAAAGCAATGATGTTGCAAATGGGACAAAAACCATCAGAAAAGAAACTACATCAGATGATGAATGCAATGAAGGCACAAAATAAGAAAAAGAAATAAAAAAAGAGCTCCTTTATGGAGCTCCTTTTTTATTTCTTTAACGTTTTAGGATCAATATATTGGTAAGTTGGATCAATTTCTTTATCTAATTCATCAAAAGAATCGTGGAGTTTCTTGAGAATCTTTTGCTGTCCTTCAGCAGTCAGACGATCCTTACGTCCGATGTACACTGGATCTCCAAATGCGATCGTTACGCGTTTACGGAGAAAAAGTTGTTTAAAAGTTGGAGGTCCTTGGTAGACAGCTGGAACAAGCGGAACTCCAGCTAATTTTGCGATAAGCAGTGCTCCGCCCTTTAGCTTCTGTGAATGACGTGTTCCAGATGGAAACATAATTAAGGAGAGATCGCGCTGTTTAAGCCATTTAACTGGTTTTTTGATTGCAGATGGTCCTGGATGCTTGCGATCTACAGGAAAAGCGTTGGCATGAACCAAAATAAAGCGTAGAATTGGATTCTTGAATAATTCTGATTTTGCCATGAAGGAAAATTTCTTTGGTGAAGCGGCAAGTGCAAAATAAATCATATCGAACCATGCCCGATGCGGGCCAACTAGAATATAGTTACCAGTTGGAAGCTTCTCCTTATGTTGATAATGTGCATTACCATGAATTAAAAAAAGAAAACAGCGTGCAACAACACGAATAAATGAATAGAACATCACGATGACATTCCTTTCTGAATTAAAATATTTCAGTGATTAGTATTGCATAAATTTCGAGTTAGTTGCAAGTCTAAATAAGGTTAGGTAAAAAAATGTGTTTAAATGAAAATGAAAGAATTGATATGTTATATTCAAATGATGTTAAGATAATTCAAAGTGCAGAAGTTTTTTCCTTTTCGTTGGATGCGGTTTTGCTAGCAAATTTTGCAAAACCAGTTAGGAAAAAGAATGGTCGGATCGCGGACCTCTGTGCCGGTAATGGGGCAGTAGGCCTTTTTCTGAGTTCCAAAACACAAGCTCGCATTGTTGAAGTTGAAATTCAGCAACGTTTAGCTGATATGGCGCAACGAAGTATCAAATTAAATAAGCTTGCCGAACAAATGGAAGTCTTGAATATTGATTTAGCTGATGCATATCAATACTTGGAAAAGGATTCTTTTGATACGGTTACCTGTAATCCGCCGTATTTTCCTAATTTGGATGATAGTAAAAAAAATGAAAATCCTTACTTTGCAATTGCTCGTCATGAAATTACAGTTAATCTTGAAAAAATCGTCAAAATTACAAGTGGTTTGCTAAAAATGAATGGGAAAGCTTATTTTGTTCATCGGCCAGAGCGTTCTTTAGAGCTTTTGACACTTCTGCAGAAAAACAGATTGGCTCCTAAAAAAATTCAGCTGGTGTACCCTAAAAAGGGCCGTGAGGCTAATATGATTTTGGTTGAAGCTATTAAAGACGGGCGACAGCAAGGAATTCGTTATTTGCCGCCAATAACAGTATATAATGAAGATAATCAGTATGGATCGTTTGTACAGGAGATTTTGTATGGAGGAAAAAAGTCAGATTAAAAAGTATTTTTTTTATGTTTTGTTATGTGCGGATGGAACGTTGTATGGAGGTTTTACCACAGATTTAAAGCATCGGCTCCATGCTCATAACACCGGGCATGGAGCAAAATATACCAGAGTCAAAAAAAGACGTCCAGTTAAAATTATACATTATGAGATTTTTCAAAAAAAAACGCTGGCTTTGAAGGCAGAGTATGCTTTTAAACATCAGAGCCGTGCTAAAAAAGTTGCGTATTTGAAATCTTGTGGTCTAAATGATGATATTTTCTTGTCCTTGAAAAGAAAAACTGATAAGTTTGCATAGAAACGAGGCAAGCTAAAAGTTTAAACCCAGCTAGAGTTCATGTTACAATGATAGTCGTGCAATTGTCACTGGATTCTAGTGAATGCTGTGGGAGTTGTGCCGCCGTATTATAGATATATTATATAGTTGGAGGTTCACGATGAAGTTTATTGCATTTAACGCTCGTGAGGATGAGCAACAGTATTTTGAAGCTTGGGAAAAGAAAAATGATATCCAAGTCAAAACGGTTAAAGGAGCGCTTGATTCGAATACCCTAGATCGGACTATAGGTTACGACGGGGTGCTTGCATTACAAACAGGCGTTTTCCCAAATAAAATGTTTGATAAGTTAAACAAAAATGGTGTTAAAGTCTTTTCTATTCGAAACGTTGGCGTTGATAATCTTGATTTAGAAGAAGCAAAAAGCAATGGAATCAAGGTTACAAATGTTCCGGCATATTCGCCAAATGCGATTGCTGAATTCTCAGTCACGCAATTAATGCAACTTTTGCGTAATACAACCGTTTTCCGGCGCAAGGTGGCAGAGCATGATTTTCGTTGGGCGCCTTTTGTTGGAAAAGAGCTGCGTTCGCTAACTGTTGGTGTCATTGGAACCGGTCGGATCGGTCGTGCAGCAATTAACATTTATCGCGGTTTTGGAGCAAAAGTCATTGCCTATGATGTCTATCCAAATTCAGAGTTAGAGAAGGAAGGAATGTATGTCTCTTCTTATGATGAATTATTTGCACAATCTGATGTCATTACAATGCATATGCCGGCAACTCCTAAGGATCATCATCTTATCAATGCTGAGACCATTGCTAAGATGAAAAAAGGCGTATATATTATCAATACGGCAAGGGGTTCGCTTATTAATACGCCCGATTTGATTGCTGCCTTAAAAAATGGTCAAGTTGCAGGTGCAGCTTTGGATACTTATGAAAATGAAAGCCCGCTGTTTAACCATGATTTGCGGGAAGAAGAGTTGCAAGATAAGGTCTTCAGCGAATTGCTGGAACTTGATAATGTTCTTGTAACGCCGCATGTGGCCTTTTACACGGAAACGGCAGTTAAAAATATGGTCTTCGTTGCGCTTGATAGTGCTAAAGCTGTTTGTGAAACAGGTACAGCTGATACAATAGTTATTTAGAGAATTTGAATTTAACTTTGTTAATTATAGAAGTTGCTTTTTAAGCAACAATAAGGTAGAATATTAGAGGTTGCTGTGTAGGCAACAATTCACACTCTACGTGATGGCATGAAAGGTGCTCGTATCGAGTCTTCTGTCAGATGAGCCTAGGGGAGGAAAACAAAACAATATCGGAGGTAACAAATTATGGCAGTAATTACCATGAAACAATTGCTCGAAGCAGGTGTTCATTTTGGACATCAAACACGTCGTTGGAATCCTAAGATGAAGAAGTATATTTTCACAGAACGTAATGGAATTTACATTATTGATTTACAAAAAACAGTTAAGCTGATCGATAATGCATATAACTTTGTGAAAGATGCTGCTCAAGATGATGGTGTTATTCTGTTTGTTGGAACAAAAAAACAAGCACAAGATGCAATTGAAGAAGAAGCAAAACGTGCTGGTCAATATTTCGTTAACCATCGTTGGTTAGGTGGAACTTTGACAAACTGGGATACAATTCAAAAACGTATCAAACGTTTGAAGGAAATCAAGGCAATGGCTGAAGATGGAACATTTGATGTCTTGCCCAAGAAAGAAGTTGCTTTGTTGATTAAGCAAAGAGAACGTCTTGAAAAATTCCTTGGCGGTATCGAAGATATGCCACGTATTCCAGATGTGATGTTTATCGTTGATCCTCGCAAAGAAAGAATTGCTGTTAAGGAAGCACGTAAACTTAACATTCCGATCGTTGCGATGGTTGATACAAACGCTGATCCAGATGAAATTGATGTTAAGATTCCATCAAATGATGATGCAATTCGTGCTGTTCGCTTGATTACTTCTAAGATGGCGGATGCTGTTATTGAAGCTCATCAAGGTGAAGATCAGGAAAAATTAACAGAGAATTCATTTGGCGAAACTAAAAAAGCTGATTCAATTGAAGACATCGTAGAAGCTGTTGAAGGCAAAAACGATACCAAAGATGCTGAATAGTTAAAACATAGGCTGTCTCAAACGTTAGGCACGTTAAGGGCCTTGGGTTTTGAGGCAGTTTTTATTAAAAAACTTTTAAGGAGGCCATTGATATGGCAAAGATTTCTGCTTCTCAAGTTAAAGAATTGCGTGATAAAACAGGTGTTGGAATGATGGCTGCTAAAAAAGCCCTCGTTGCAGTGGATGGAGATATGGCTAAGGCCGTTGATTATTTACGTGAAAAAGGAATTGCTAAAGCTGCTAAAAAAAGTGACCGAGTTGCGGCTGAAGGGTTGGCTGATGTTGAAGTTGTTGGAAATACGGCTGCAATTGTTGAAGTTAACGCAGAAACAGATTTTGTTGCTCAAAATGCCCAATTCAAAGAATTAGTTAAAAAAATTGCTAATACTGTTGCGAAAGAAAAGCCAGCAACTGTTGAAGATGCATTGAAGGTAAAAACAGCCAATGGGACTGTGAACGATGAAATCATTGAAGCAACACAGGTCATCGGTGAAAAAATTACTTTGCGTCGTTTCACGATTGCTGAGAAAAATGACAGCCAAAACTTTGGAGCATATTTGCATATGGGTGGCAAGATCGCAACATTAGTTGTTCTTGAGGGTGCCGATGAAGCAACTGCAAAAGATGTTGCAATGCATGTAGCTGCAATTAATCCCAAGTATGTCAACCGTGATCAAGTTCCCGCTGAGGAACTGAGTCATGAAAAAGAAGTCTTGACCCAAGAAGCCTTAAATGAAGGCAAGCCTGAAAAAATCGTTGAAAAAATGGTTGAGGGTCGTTTAAACAAGTTCTTGGCAGAAATTAGTCTTGTTGATCAAGAGTTTGTCAAAGATCCTGATCAAACTGTTGGTAAATATGTTGCTTCAAAGAATGGCAAAGTGCTCTCCTTTGTCCGTTATGAAGTTGGCGAAGGTATTGAAAAGAAGGAAGATAACTTTGTTGATGAAGTAATGAGCCAAATTAAAGATTAATTTGGGATCTATTAACTTAGAATTGCATTTTTATTCATGGGACTGTGGCTAATAATGTCACAGTTTTTTTTTTTAGAAAATAAATTTTTGTATTTAATAAGGTTTAGTACATTCAAGAAATGGTATGACGTAAAATTGCTTTTAAGATATTCAAGTCAACAAAAGTATGTTAAAATAAATAAGAATGTGTTCGTAAAATATTGATTGTGAATTTACAATGAACGAGGAGGGCCATAATGGCAAACGTTAAGTATAAACGTGTGGTATTAAAATTAAGTGGTGAGGCGTTAGCGGGTGACTTAGGCACCGGGATCAACCCTCCAGAAATTCGAAAAGTTGCGGAAGAAATTAAAGAGGTACATAATTTAGGTGTTCAGATAACAATTGTTGTTGGTGGTGGAAACATGTGGCGCGGTGAAGCTGGCGCACAAATGGGAATGGAACGTTCACAAGCTGATTATATCGGAATGCTTGCGACAGTTATGAATGCATTAGCATTGCAAGATAATTTGGAATCAATTGGTGTTCCAACCCGTGTTCAAACCTCTATTGAGATGCGACAAATTGCAGAACCTTACATTCGGCGCAAGGCAATTCGTCACTTAGAGAAGGGACGAATTGTGATTTTTGCTGGCGGAACAGGTTCTCCTTACTTTTCGACAGACACAACAGCAGCTTTGCGTGCGTCAGAGGTTAACGCTGATGTGATTCTGATGGCCAAAAATGGTGTTGATGGTATTTATTCAGCTGATCCAATGAAAGATGCAAGTGCAGTAAAATATGATAAGTTAACACACTTGGATATTATTAATAAAGGCTTGCAGGTTATGGATACAACAGCATCTTCCTTATCGATGGATAACGATATTCCGTTAGTTGTTTTCAACATGAATGAGCGTGGAAATATTAAACGTGTTGTGAAAGGTGAAACAATCGGAACAACAGTGAAAGGAAAATAATATTATGCAAATCAATGACCCGATAATCAAGAAAGCAAAAGATAGAATGACTAAAGCAGAAGAAGCATTTCAACGTGAGCTGGGGAATATTCGCGCGGGACGTGCTAATGCTAGTTTACTGAATCGTATCATGGTTGACTATTATGGTGTTTCGACGCCATTAAATCAGATAGCGCAAATTTCAGTTCCAGAAGCTCGTGTTTTGCTTGTCACACCGTATGATAAATCAGCATTAAAAGATATCGAACATGCAATTTTGGCTTCTGACTTGGGTATTTCGCCTGCTAATGATGGCTCAGCTATTCGGCTGGTTATTCCACAGTTGACCGAGGAAAGACGTAAGGATCTCGCTAAGGAAGTTAAAGCTGAAGCTGAAAATGCTAAGATTGCTGTGAGAAATGTACGTCGCGATATGATGGATGAACTTAAAAAGGCCGAAAAAAATGGTGATCTCACCGAGGACGACCTGCATGTTCTAGAAGAACAAGGACAAAAGGTAACAAATAGCTCAATTAAGAATGTTGAAGCTATACAAGCTGAAAAAGAAAAAGAAATTCTTGACGTTTAAAGTAAGCAGCCATCTGCTGAGGATGGTCATGAACAACGGGTAGCATTGTTGGATCTTTTGATTGATTGAATCAACAGAGTCATTTTTAAGATTCTTTGTTGATGGTGTGAATCAATGGGTTCCTCTTTGCCCCGTTGTTCATTTTTTGCTAAAATATATTTTGACTTTTAATGGAGGTGTATCTTTGTTCTCAAAGCTAATTAAGAATGGGTCACATTCGGAAGAAGAGATGGTACTCGATCCAAAAAGGATTCCTGCGCATATTGCAATAATTATGGATGGAAATGGTCGTTGGGCACAAAAACGGCATCTTCCGCGCATTGCTGGACACAAAACAGCCTTAGAGACTGTCAAGGAAGTCACAAGGGCAGCAAATGGATTGGGTGTAAGAGTGCTTACACTGTATACTTTTTCAACTGAGAATTGGAAAAGGCCCAAAAAAGAAGTAGATTTTTTAATGGGATTACCGATAACTTTTTTTGATACATTTGTTCCTGAACTAATTGAAAAAAATATCCGTGTCAATGCCATCGGCTATATTGATGACCTGCCTGCTAAAACTAAAGAAGCAGTTAGACGAGCCATTGAGCAAACCGCACTGAATGATGGAATGATCCTTAATTTTGCGATTAACTATGGTGGGCGTGCGGAAATAAATACCATGGTTAAAGAAATTGCTAAACAGGTAAAAGCTGGACGGTTGGATATTGATGAAATAGATGATCAAAAAATTACGGAAACACTTATGACTGATTCCTTAAAACCATATAATGATCCTGATTTGTTGATTAGAACCAGTGGAGAAATAAGATTGTCCAATTTTTTGCTGTGGCAAGTTGCTTACAGTGAATTTGTATTTTCAGATGTTTTGTGGCCAGATTATACGGCAGAAACTCTAAAGGAAAATATTTACGAATACCAAAGCCGTAATCGGCGCTTTGGTGGTTTGAAGAAGGAGTAGTTTATTATGAAACAACGTGTAATAACAGCGACGATAGCTTTATTAATTTTTATTCCATTAGTTATCTATGGAAAATTACCATTTGAGATATTGTGTATATTGCTCGGTTTAATTGGTTTATCGGAAATATATATAATGCGAAAAAAATTATTAGTTTCACCTGAAGCGATGATTGGCTCTCTGGCAGGATTAACGCTTCTAATTCCGGAGCAGTGGTTAACCTTTTTGCCTGATCCAGAGCTGCGTTTCAGCATTTTTTATTTTTTCATTCTCATATATTTGTTGTACACAGTTGTGACACGTAACCGTTTTTCATTTGACGATGCGGGTTTTTTAACGCTTGGCGTTATTTACATTTCCGTCGGATTTCACTACTTGATTGTCGCACGTCAAGCAGGATTAGATGTTCTTTTTCTAATTCTATTTGTTGTTTGGGCAACTGACAGTGGGGCTTATATGGTCGGACGTAAGTTTGGGAAAAACAAACTTGCCCCGCATATTAGTCCTAATAAAACTTGGGAAGGCACGATTGGTGGGTCAGTAATAGCGTTGATAGTCGGTGCAGTATTTACATACTTTTTCCCACAGGTTTACAGTTGGGGAACGATGCTGTTAGTGATACTCTTAGCTTCTGTTGCAGGACAGTTAGGCGATCTTGTTGAATCAGCACTTAAACGTTATTATGGTGTTAAGGATTCTGGAAAAATTCTGCCTGGCCATGGTGGCATTTTGGATCGTTTTGATTCGTTATTGGTTGTTTTACCCATTATGCATTTTGTTGGATTGATCTGATAATTAGACGCTTTTATTCATGATGAAAGGAATATTATATGATTATAACTATCATTACTTTTATTATCATTTTTGGAATTCTTGTACTTGTGCATGAATTTGGACATTTCTATTTTGCCAAGCGTGCAAATATACTCGTACGTGAATTTTCAATTGGAATGGGTCCTAAAATCTTTTCTTACCATAAAAATGCGACTACTTATACGATTAGAATCCTTCCTTTAGGCGGATATGTCAGAATGGCGGGATTAGAAGAAAATGATGAATCGTTAAAAGCGGGTAAACTCATTACGCTCATTTTGGACGAGCAAGGAAAAGTTGCTAAAATAAATGCAAGTCAGAAGAAATTATTGTTGAATGGGATTCCATTTCAAGTTGTAAAATGGGATTTAGAAAAAGAACTGTGGATTGAAGGTTATGAAAATGGCGATGAGGACCAGTATCATCGCTATTCCGTTTTTCATGATGCATCAATTATTGAGGATGATGGTACTGAGGTAAGAATTGCTCCGCTTGATGTGCAGTTTCAATCTGCAAAGTTAACACAAAGAATGTTAACTAATTTTGCTGGGCCGCTTAACAACTTTATTTTAGCAATTGTTGCATTTACACTGCTAGCTGTTTTGCAGGGTGGGGTTCTTAGTTCAACCAATACGATTGGAAAAGTAGTAACCGATTCAGCTGCCGATAAAGCTGGGCTTAAAGCAAGCGATAAAATTGTCGAGGTCAATAATGAAAAAACTGATAGTTGGGAGAAGCTAGTTGCTCAGATCAGTAAACAAGGCGGAAAAAAGACAGATTTATTGATAGAGAGAGACGGAAAAAAACAAAGTATTACGATTACACCGAAAGTTAAAAATAGCAATGGTCAGAAAATTGGTCAAATTGGGATTGAGTCAAAAGTAAATAAAAACAGATCTCCATGGGCAATTATCACATATGGTTTTACTGAGACATGGGGAATGATTGTGGCTATTTTTAGTGCTCTCATTGGAATGTTTACAAAAGGTTTCAGTTTAAATGATCTTGGGGGGCCTGTCGCAATGTATTCCTACACCTCACAGGCGGCTAAATATGGAATTGTAAATGTTATTCGTTTGTTAGCCTTCTTATCAGTTAATCTAGGAGTGGTTAATCTATTACCGATACCAGCACTGGATGGTGGAAAACTGCTGCTGAATGTTATCGAGGGAATTAGGCATAAACCGATATCACCTGAAAAAGAAGGAATCATTACATTGATAGGTTTCGGTTTTTTGATGCTGTTGATGATACTTGTTACGTGGAATGATATTCAGCGTTATTTTTTTAATTAGTCAAAAGAAAATTTTGAAGAGCACAATTATTTAATTAAGATGGGTTTATAAAGGAGATTTTTTGTATGAAACAGTCAAAAATATTGATTCCAACAATCAAAGAGGTGCCAAGTGATGCTGAAGCACTGAGCCATAAGATGATGCTGCGTGCAGGATATGTCAAGCAAATTACAGCGGGAATGTACGCTTATTTACCATTGGCACACAAAGTGCTACAGAAAATCGAACAGATAATTCGTGAGGAAATGGATAAAATTGATGCAGTAGAGATGTTGGTCCCGGCTATTATCCCTGCTGAGCTATGGAAGGAATCCGGCCGTTATGACACTTATGGACCAACCATGTTTAAACTAAAAGATCGACATAAACGTGATTTTATCATGGGACCAACACATGAAGAAACATTTACTGCTATTATGCGTGACGCTGTTAAATCATATAAAAAATTACCTTTGACACTGTATCAGATTCAAATGAAGTATCGTGATGAAAATCGTCCACGGTTTGGATTATTGCGTGGTCGCGAATTTTTGATGTTCGATGGGTATTCATTTCACGCGGACCAGAGCAGCCTTGATAAAGTTTACCGCCAATTCGAATCAGCCTATCAAAATATTTTTGAACGTTGTGGTTTAGACTTCAGAAGTATTATCGGAGATGCTGGTGCAATGGGTGGTCGTGACTCCAAGGAATTTATGGCGATTGCAGACATTGGTGAAGACACCGTTGTTTATTCGGATCAAAGCGATTATGCGGCTAATCTTGAAATGGCAACGAACAAAAGAACTCTGCAGACTAAGCACGAAGCACAATTGGAGTTGAAAAAGGTTGCAACTCAAAGTGCCAAAACAATTGATGAAGTTGCCAAGTTATTGGATGTTGAACAGAGCAAGATAATTAAAACGTTGCTTGTTATTGCTGACGAAAAACCTATTGTGGTTTTGCTGCGGGGAACAGATGAACTCAATGAAGTCAAACTTAAAAATTATCTAAGCGCCAATGTTATGCGAATGGCAAGTGATGCTGAAACTAAGCAGTACTTAGGAGCTGATTTTGGAGCGCTAGGTCCTGTCGGAATTGATGAAAAAATTAAAGTTATTGCCGATTTAGATGTTGAAGAACTAAATAATAGCGTTGTTGGTGCTAACGAAGATGGATACCATCTGTTGAATGCTAACATTGACCGTGATTTTAAAGTCGATGACTACAGTGATTTGCGTTTAGTTCACGAGGGTGAAATTGCTCCTGACGGTAAAGGCAAGTTGCGATTTACAAAGGGAATTGAAATTGGACATATTTTTAAATTAGGAACGAGATATTCTGAAACACTTGGTGCTAACGTGCTTGACGAAAATGGGCGTCAAAAACAAGTTATCATGGGTTGCTATGGTATTGGAATTTCACGTTTGCTTTCAGCAATTGTTGAACAGCATTGCGATGAGAATGGGATTATTTGGCCTCAGAATATAGCTCCATTTGATGTTCATGTTGTTCCTGTCAATGTTAAAAATAAAGAACAGATGACTGTAGCTGAAGAAGCCGCATCTATTCTGGAAAAAGCAGGGTATAGCGTCTTATTTGATGATCGTAAAGCTAGAGCTGGGGTTAAATTTGCGGACTCAGATTTAATGGGGCTGCCAGTACGAATTACTGCTGGCAAGAAAGCAGATGAAGGCATTGTGGAAATCAAACTCAGAAAGAACGGCGAAACTTTGGAAGTTCGAACGGATGAGTTGCTTAATTCTGTTACTATTTTATTAAATGAAGAAAAAAAAGCTCAATAGTATGCAACAAGCTGGCGGCTAATTTAATAATAACAATTAGGCTGAAATGAATGACGAATTTATTCCAGCCTTTTATGAATCGTAAAGGAAGGATAATCACTGTGAAACTTGATAAACGATTGTTGTTCCGTAAATTACTTGAGCAGATCAAGTGGGAACCTTCTCCAGAACAAGAAAAACACTTAGCTGAAACTGAAATAAGAAAAGTTGAGGTTCATCGCAAATCTAAACGCTGGGATTTTGTAATATGCACTGATGACATATGGCCATTTGCAACATTTTTTGAATTTTGGCAGCATCTTAAACTGGGCTTCAAGGATATTGCAGAAACGGACATTATTATTCAAACTGATTCACCAAACTTAAGTGATAAAAATCTTGGAGAATACTGGGAATGGGTCGTCAAAAACTGCGGCATTAGTTCGCCGCTTGTTCAAGAGCTATGCAATAGTAATGTCCCATATCTTGACGAAAAGCGTGTGATGTTTATCGCAGACAATGAAGTTGTCAAAAATTTTTTAACAACACAAGCTCTGGGGCCGATCGAACAAGAGTACCAAAAATTGGGATTTCCGGACTTTTCTGTTCAGACTTTGGTTGATCAATCAAAATCACAAAAGAAAATTGATGAATTTAAAGAAAGAAAAGCTAAAACTGATGCTGAGCTGGCAAAAAAGGCAGTTGAAGCAATAAAAAAACAGAATAAACAAAAAAAGGAAAATGAACAAGCTTTACCTGTAATCGAAGGTCCGGTAACTTTAGGCAAAAAGATTGATAACAGAGAACAGCCGCTTCAAATGGTTGATATTACAGAAGAAGAACGTTCAGTAATTGTCCAAGGTTATATCTTTGATAAAGAAGTTCGCAAGCTGCGTTCATCGCGCGAGTTGTTAATTATCAAAATAACTGATTATAGTTCATCGATCGTTGTCAAAAAATTCTCGCGGACCGATGAGGACGAGGCATGTTTCAATGCTATCAAGGAAGGCCAGTGGGTCAAAGTTCGAGGAAGTGTGCAAGAAGATAATTTTATGCATGATCTAGTTATCAATGCTTATGATATCAATCAGATTCCACACAGCGAACGGCAGGATACAGCAGCGGAGGATGAAAAGCGAGTTGAACTGCATCTTCACACAAATATGAGTATGATGGATGCAACAAACAGTATTACAAGTTACGTTGAGCAGGCAGCTAAATGGGGCCAAAAGGCAATCGCGGTAACAGATCACAGTACATTGCAGGCTTTCCCAGAAGCACATACAGCTGGTCAAAAAAATAATATAAAGATTTTATACGGTGTTGAAGCCAATGTGGTAGATGATGGGACTCCGATCGGTTACAATGATGCACATGTGTTATTGAAAGATGCTACTTACGTTGTTTTTGATACCGAAACAACAGGCCTTTCTGCCCGCTATGACAAGGTCATTGAATTGTCGGCTGTCAAGATGAATAAGGGAAACGTTATTGACCAGTTTGAAGAATTTATAGATCCAGGTCACCCTCTGTCTCAAACAACAATCAACCTAACAAGTATCACGGATGATATGGTTCGTGGATCAAAAAGTGAAGCAGAGGTCTTTAAATTATTTCAGGCTTTTTGTAAGGATTCTATTATTGTAGGACATAACGCGACTTTTGATGTTGACTTCATGAATACAGGCTACAAGCGGCATAATTTACCGCTTATTCAAAGCCCGTGGATTGATACACTGACATTGGCTCGGTTGTTATACCCGCAATTAAAAAGTTTTCGTTTGAACAAATTAACAAAAATGCTGAATGTCAACTTAGAACATCATCATCGTGCTATCTATGATGCTGAAGCAACAGGGCATATTTACTTTGCAATGTTAAAAGAAGCAGAAGAAAAATATCATATAGAGTATCATGATCAGCTAAACAATTACTTGGGTGAAAGTGCAGCATATAAACATGAACATCCTTTTCATGCGACGATTATCGCAGTCAATCAGATTGGTTTAAAAAATCTTTTCAAACTTGCTTCTTTATCGATGGTTAAATATTTCTATCGCATGCCGCGAATACCGCGTTCTGAGCTAACAAAGTATCGTGAGGGATTAATAATTGGTTCTGCTTGTTCGAATGGTGAAGTGTTTACTGCGATGATGCAAAAGGGGTATAACGAAGCTAAGGAAAAAGCGATGTTCTATGATTATCTTGAAATACAGCCTAAGCCGCTTTATGCACCGTTGTTAGAGCAAGAGCTCATTAAAGATACACAAGATTTAGAAGAAATAATCAAAAACATGGTCGATCTTGGGAAAGAATTGAAAAAACCAGTCGCTGCAACTGGGGATGTTCACTTTTTAAATAAAGAAGATGCTATTTATCGAAAAATTTTGGTCCATTCACAAGGTGGTGCTAATCCACTCAATCGTATCAAACAATTACCAGATGCACATTTCAGAACAACGGATGAAATGTTGGCTGAGTTCTCATTTTTAGGAGAGGAGACAGCCAAAAAGGTGGTTGTTGATGATCCTAACAGGATTAAAGATATGACGGAGGAAATAACTCCTGTCAAGGACAAGTTGTATACTCCAAAAATGGACGGGGCAGAAGAAGAAATTAAAGAGTTAACGATGAATAAGGCGCATGAACTTTATGGTGATGAACTTCCTGACATTGTGCAGAAGCGATTGGACAAGGAACTTAAAAGCGTTATAGGAAATGGATTCTCTGTTATTTATCTGATTGCACAAAAGTTGGTTTT
Organism: Liquorilactobacillus aquaticus DSM 21051; assembly: GCF_001436755.1. Classification (GTDB taxonomy): domain Bacteria; phylum Bacillota; class Bacilli; order Lactobacillales; family Lactobacillaceae; genus Liquorilactobacillus; species Liquorilactobacillus aquaticus. The sequence continues at coordinate 152,787 of NZ_AYZD01000015.1, read as the reverse complement.
CAAGTCAAATAAGGATGGATATTTGGTTGGGTCGCGAGGATCTGTTGGTTCAAGTTTAGTTGCAACAATGGCAGGGATTACAGAAGTCAATCCTCTCCCGCCTCATTATCGTTGTCCTAGCTGCAAGTGGAGTCATTTCTATGAAAAAGGTGAGTATGGGTCCGGTTACGATTTGCCTGAAAAGAAATGCCCCAACTGTGGAACAGAATTAGTTAAAGATGGACATGATATTCCGTTTGAGACTTTCCTTGGATTTTATGGTAATAAGGTACCTGATATTGATTTAAACTTTTCAGGCGACTATCAGCCGATTGCACATAATTACACTAAAGTTTTGTTTGGTGAAAAGAATGTTTACCGCGCAGGAACGATCGGAACAGTTGCTGATAAAACAGCGTATGGATATGTAAAAGCATATGAGCGTGATACAGAACAAACGCTGCGAAATGCAGAAATTGATCGGCTTGCGAAGGGAGCTACTGGGGTTAAAAGGACGACTGGTCAACATCCAGCAGGGATTATTGTTGTACCTGACTACATGGATATTTATGACTTTACGCCTATTCAGTATCCAGCTGATGACTTGTCAGCTGCATGGCAGACAACCCATTTTGATTTCCATTCAATTCACGATAACATTCTTAAATTAGATATTCTGGGGCATGATGATCCAACGATGATTAGAATGCTGCAGGATCTTTCTGGAGTTGATCCAAAAACTATTCCTCCGACTGATCCGGGAATAATGCAGTTATTCACCGGAACTGAGATTTTAAATGTAACTTCTGATCAGATTAATTCTAATACGGGAACTTTGGGTATTCCGGAATTTGGGACGCGTTTTGTTCGCGGAATGTTGGAAGAAACTGAACCTCAGACATTTTCTGAATTGCTGAAAATTTCAGGTTTATCACATGGAACCGATGTTTGGCTTGGGAATGCTGAAGAACTGATCAAAGATGGAACAGTTACAATGCCTGAAGTTATCGGATGTCGTGATGATATCATGATGGATCTAATCCATATGGGCGTCGAGGCTGATCGTGCTTTCAAAATAATGGAACATGTGCGAAAAGGACGTGGAATACCTGATGATTGGCAGCAAGATATGCGGGATGCAAAAGTCCCAGAATGGTATATTGACGCATGCCTAAAAATCAAGTATATGTTTCCTAAAGCACATGCTGCAGCTTATGTCATGATGGCGCTGCGCATTGCATACTTCAAAGTTTACTTTCCACTTCTTTACTACTGCGCATATTTTAGTGTTCGTGCAGATGATTTTGATCTGGTAGCAATGTCACGCGGTAAAGATGCAGTTAAAGCTGCTATGAAGGACATTACAGATAAAGGAATGGATGCTTCGACGAAAGAAAAGAATCTCCTGACAGTACTTGAGTTGGCTAATGAAATGCTTGAACGCGGTTTTACATTTCAGATGGTCGAACTTAAAAAATCTGATGTTTCGACATGGAAAATCGAGGGTAAAAGCTTGATTGCACCATTTAATGCCGTTCCTGGTTTAGGAACTAACGTTGCAAAGCAAATAGTAGCAGCGCGCGAAGAAAGGCCATTCTTATCAAAAGAGGATCTTGCCAAAAGAGGGAAAGTTTCTAAGACATTAATCGACTTCATGACTGAAAATCATGTTTTAGATAATCTGCCAGATGAGAACCAATTAAGTTTATTTGATTCAATGTTTTAATTAACGCTAAAAACGTGCTTTTTTTCAATAGGCATAGTTGTTTAGACCGCTTTTTTATGGTAAAATTGTTATTGTAATTAGATAACTCGTTAAGAGTGAGCAGTGATGCTCGCTCTTTTTATTGCAACTACTGAAGTAACAGTAGAATCGGAAAAGTTATAAGGAGGTCAATGCGTGAGTACCGTAGTAAAGACAGTTACTGAGTTAGTTACGCCTATTTTAAAAGCAAATAATTTCGAATTGGTCGATATTGAATTTGTAAAGGAAGGTAAAAGCTGGTATCTACGTGTTTTTATCGATAAAGAAAATGGGATTAACATTGAAGAATGTGCTTTGGTAAGTGATCAGCTAAGTGAAAAACTTGACTCTTGTGACCCTGATCCGATTCCTCAGGCATATTATCTTGAAGTTTCCTCTCCAGGAGCGGAACGTCCACTTAAAAAAGCGCGCGATTTTGAGAGAGCGATGAATAAATATATTCATGTTTCATTGTACCAGCAGCTTGATGGTTCAAAAGTGTACGAGGGGACCTTGATTGCTCTAAATGATACAGATCTAACACTTGAATATATGGATAAAACACGTAAAAAAACAGTTAAAATAAATCGTAAACAGATTGCCCAAGCACGGTTGGCCATCAAATTCTAAATACCATTAAGGAGAAAAAGTAAGATGAGTAAGGAATTATTGAATGCCTTAGATGCATTAGAAAAGGAAAAAGGTATAAAAAAACAAGTCGTACTTGATGCGCTTGAAGCGGCGTTAGTTTCGGCTTATAAACGTAATTATGGTCAAGCTCAAAATGTTGAAGTTGATTTTGATCAAAATGGCGGCGATATACATGTTTACGCTGTTAAAGAAGTTGTTGATGAGGTATTTGATTCGCGTTTAGAGGTCAGCCTGAAAGAGGCTCTTCAGATCAACAAAGCATATGAGGTCGGGGATACGATTCGCTTTGAGGTAACACCCAAGAACTTTGGGCGAATAGCTGCGCAGACTGCTAAGCAAGTTATCATGCAACGTGTTCGTGAAGCAGAACGTGGAATCATTTATGATGAGTATATCCAATATGAAAATGAAATTGTAACAGGTGAAGTGGAACGGCATGATCATCGCTATGTTTATGTGAACTTAGGACGTGTTGAGGCTGTATTATCACACCAAGATCAAATTCCAGGTGAGGAATATAAAGCGCATGATCGTATTAAAGTTTATATTTATAAAGTGGAAAATACTTCAAAGGGTCCGCAAGTCTTTGTAAGTCGATCACACCCTGATCTTTTAAAACGTCTGTTTGAACAAGAAATTCCGGAAATATTCGATGGCACAGTTGAAATTGTTTCAATAGCACGCGAGGCGGGCGATCGCGCTAAGGTAGCTGTACGTTCAAATAGTGAAGGTGTTGACCCAGTTGGAACATGTGTCGGCCCTCGCGGCGAACGAGTTCAGGTAATTGTTAATGAACTGAAGGGCGAGAATATGGATATCGTTGAGTGGCGCGATGAACCAGCAGATTTTATTAGCAATGCTTTAAATCCCGCTGAAGTCTTAAACGTTGTTTTTGATCCGCAAAATGAACGTGCATGTACAGTGGTTGTTCCAGATGATCAGCTTTCACTTGCCATTGGGAAAAAAGGGCAAAATGCTCGACTTGCGGCCAAATTGACTGGCTTCAAAATTGATATTAAGTCTGAATCAGAGTTCGATAATACAAGCAGCTCTGAAGAAAACAAAGAAACTGTAACAGATCAATCTATTGACAATAACTAAGGGGGTATTCAAATGGCTCGTAAGCGAAAGATACCAATGCGCAAAGATATTGTTACTGGTGAAATGAAGCCCAAAAAAGAGCTGGTGCGGATTGTTAAGAACAAAGAAAACGAAGTCAGTCTTGACCCAACTGGTAAAAAAGCTGGACGTGGTGCCTACATTTGTTTGGATGTCGATATTGCTAAAAAGGCTCAGGCGGAGCGAACTTTTGACAAAGTATTCGAAACAAAAATTCCTGATGAATTTTACGATGAATTAGTAAAATATGTTGACCATCAAGCTGCACGGCGTGAGTTGTTCGGAAATGGAAAATAAAAAGAAAGTACTCCAGATGCTTGGGCTTGCTCGACGAGCAAATAAACTCACAACGGGCGATGAAAATGTTTTGAAAAAAATTCGTACAAATAAAACATACTTCGTTTTTGTAGCGAGTGATTGTTCTGAAACTACACTCAAAAAATATACAGACAAATGTCAAAGTTACAATATCACAATGAATAGTAGTTTTACGCAGATTGAACTTAGCAATGCTATTGGAATTCAACGCAAAATTGTTGCGGTCGATGATAGTGGCTTTAGTCGAAAAATTACTTTATTATTAGAGTGAGAGTAATATTTTGCAACTTTGGATTGTTGTATTTGAACGAATAGCTCTGGAAATGATTTTATTTAATGATAGGAGTGTGAATGTATGGGGAAAAAACGAATTTACCAATTAGCTAAAGAATTAAATGTCAACAGTAAAGCTGTCATTGAAGTTGCGCGACAAAAAGGATTTTCAGTTAGCAATCATATGTCAACTATTGGTGATAATGAAGAACGTCAATTACGAGAAGTATTAGCAAAAAAGGCCGTAAAAACTGTAAATAAAAATAAGCCTGTGGCTATGAACGAGCGGCCGTCAAAGCATCATGAAGGCTCACAACATAAAACAGCCAGTGTTCATAAAAATAATAATCATAAGAATGAGGTAAAGTCTATTCCTAATAAAAGTGATCAGTCTCTAAAATCAAAGAAAACAGTGACAAACAATACCAGAAAACAAAGTACC
>NZ_AYZD01000015.1:0-148172 GCF_001436755.1 Liquorilactobacillus aquaticus DSM 21051 | reverse complement strand
AGTACTAATACTCAACAGAACCGCAGCAGTAATCAGCAAAATCATAGTACCAATACTCAACAGAACCGTAGCAGTAATCAGCAAAATCATAGTACTAATACTCAACAGAACCGCAGCAGTAATCAGCAAAATCATAGTACCAATACCCAACAAAACCGCAGCAGCAATCAGCAAAATCACAGTACCAATACTCAACAGAGCCATAACAGCAACAACAATAACAACAGTCAACGTCAGAGTCAGGGAAATCGTTCAAGTAATAATCGTTTCGGAAACAATCGTTATAATCAATATGGTCAAAATAAGTTCAGCAATAAAAAGAGACGTAAGAATAAAAAGGGAAATCGACGTCAAGAAAATAAGAAACCTGCAGTTCCACCGCGCAAGGATCGTCCGTTGCCAGAAACTCTTGTTTATACGGTCGGTATGAATGTTGCAGATATTGCCAAAAAAATTCACCGTGAACCGGCTGAAATAATCAAAAAGTTATTTATGATGGGCGTTATGGTTAACCAAAATCAGTCCTTAGATAAAGACACAATCGAAATTTTAGCAGCTGATTATGGGATCAAAGCCGAAGAAAAGATTGAAGTCGATGTTGCGGATATTGATAAATTTTTTGAAGAAGAACAGGAAAACAAAAAGCATCTTGTTCCACGACCACCTGTGGTTACTATTATGGGACATGTCGATCATGGTAAGACAACATTACTGGACAAGCTTCGTCATACGCATGTGACTGAAGGAGAAGCTGGTGGAATAACACAACACATTGGTGCTTACCAGGTAAAACATGATAGTAAGACAATAACATTCCTTGATACCCCTGGACATGCTGCGTTTACGAACATGCGTGCACGTGGGGCAGACATTACGGATATCACTGTTTTAGTTGTTGCAGCTGATGATGGTGTTATGCCACAGACAATCGAAGCAATAAACCATGCTAAAGCGGCCGAAGTACCAATCATCGTGGCGGTTAATAAAATTGATAAGCCAGGCGCAAATCCTAACCATGTGATGGAACAACTGGCGGAATATGAATTAATTCCTGAAAACTGGGGCGGGGATACAATCTTTGTTGAAATCTCAGCCAAATTTGGAAAGAATCTCGATGAACTGCTGGACATGATCCTCCTTGAAGCGGAGGTTCTTGAACTCAGAGCAAATCCAAGACAGCATGGTGCTGGATCTGTTATCGAAGCACGGCTTGACAAGGGTAAAGGAACAGTTGCATCGCTATTAGTCCAACAAGGTACTTTACATGTCGGTGATCCAATCGTTGTTGGAAATGCATTTGGACGTGTTAGAACAATGATCAATGACAAAGGACAGCAGATTCAAAAGGCTTTGCCAGCGACTCCTGTCGAGATTACTGGGTTGAATGATGTCCCAGATTCTGGAGATCGTTTCATTGTTTTTGAGGATGAAAAGACAGCACGTGCAGCTGGTGAAGAGCGGGCTAAAAGGGCTTTGATAAAAGAACGCAGTAATACACATCACGTCACTTTGGATAACTTGTTCGATTCTCTTAAAGAAGGAGAATTGAAGGAAGTGAATGTGATTATCAAGGCTGATGTTCAAGGCTCAGTTGAGGCCTTAGCAGGCAGTTTGAAAAAAATTGAAGTTGAGGGTGTAAGAGTAAATATTATTCACCAAGCAGCAGGTGCAATAAATGAAAGTGATGTTACCTTGGCGGAAGCATCGAATGCGATTATCATCGGATTCAACGTCCGTCCGACACCACAAGCAAAATCTCAAGCTGATAGCGACAAGGTGGATATTCGTTTGCATCGTGTTATCTATCAAGCTATTGATGAAATAGAGACTGCTATGAAAGGAATGCTTGAACCGGTTTATCAAGAAAAGGTTACGGGGCAAGTTGAAATTCGTGAGACTTACAAGGTATCGAAACTTGGTACGATTGGTGGTGGATATGTAACTGATGGCTATATCCAACGTGAAAGCGGAATTCGTATTATTCGAGAAGGAATAGTCATCTATGAAGGCAAGCTTGCGAGTTTGAAGCGGTTTAAAGATGATGTTAAGCAGGTTAAACAAGGATTTGAATGTGGCTTGATGATTGAAAAATATAATGACATCAAGGTCGGAGATCAAATTGAAGCTTTCATTATGGAAGAAGTTCCCGCTGAGTAGTAAAAAAACGTTATATTGTGAGGGGGAAAACATAATGGCACAAAATTACCGTGTTGGGCGTTTAGCCCAAGAGATTCAAAAAGAGGTCAGTGATATCTTAATGAAAAGAGTCCGTGATCCGCGTGTCCAAGGCGTCACGGTTACAGGGGTTGAAGTGACTGGTGATTTGCAGCAGGCAACAATTTATTACAGCATCTTGTCTGAGCTTGCATCTGATGGCGAAAAAACACAGATCGGTTTGGATAAGGCAACAGGTTTGATTCGACGAGAATTGGGGGCTAGACTGAGCATTTATGTGACACCTGAGATAAGGTTCGAGCGTGATGAATCTGTTCAGTATGGTGACAAAATTGATCGGCTCCTAAACAAGCTTCATCATTCAAAAGAATAATGTTGTTTAAAGTGAGCTAAGTCCCGTGTTTTTGAATATTAAAAAGAAGGGGTGGAGTTGATTCCACCTTCTTTTTTGTAGTAAAGTAAAAAAACATTAGTGTGTTTCTGGGAGGAAAAATATGAACGGCATCGTACCTTTGTACAAAGAGCGCGGCATGACTAGCAATGATTGTGTTTTTAAATGTCGCAGGATTTTTAAAACGAAACGTGTTGGTCACAGCGGCACCTTGGATCCAAATGTCGATGGAGTGTTGCCTATCTGTATAGGAAAAGCTACCAAAGTCGTCAATTACTTGATGGACTCAGGGAAAATTTATATTGGCGAGATTACTTTAGGCTTCGCCACCACGACCGAAGATCTTGAAGGTGATGTCATTGCAGAGCGGAAGTTAACAAAACCATTTGAAACTGACGTGATCAATGAGGCAATGCAGTCCTTAACTGGGGAATTAATCCAAATTCCACCAATGTACTCTGCAATCAAGGTCAGGGGACGGCGACTTTACGACTATGCGCGCGCGGGCGAAACCGTCGAAAGGCCGCGTAGAAAAATCATTGTTAACTATTTTAAACAGATCAATAACTCAACTTTTAAAACTGAAAAAGGGCAGCAAAAAATTCAATTTGAAGTTGGGTGCGGAAAGGGAACGTATGTCCGAACGCTTGCAGTTGATCTAGGTAAAAGACTTGGAGTACCAGCTGTGATGTCAGATCTGACACGGTTAGCAAGCGGTGGATTTACGATTAGTCAGGCCGTTAAGTTGGATGATCTGAAAGAAGCAGTTGAAAAAGGTGAGCTCGAAGGGCAGCTCTTTCCAGCTGATCATGCTTTAAAAAAATATCCACACTATACATTAACAGATACACAGTGGGGAATCGTGAAAAACGGTGGCTTTTTAAGTCCTAAGTATTTGGGGGGCGAAAATCGGCCGACAATTGTTTTGATGTACACTAATCAGGCTAGGGCTCTTTATTGTTTTAATCAAGAAAAAGAACGTTATCAACCTGAACAAATGATTGACTTGACTGAAGGAGAAAATTAACGTGCAAGTAATTTATTTAGATGAACCATTTAATGAAAAAAATGTAAATTCAGCACCCATAGTGTTGGCATTAGGCTTTTTTGATGGCGTTCATCTAGGTCATCAGCAAGTAATAAAAAAAGCGAAAGCTGAAGCAAAAAAACGAGGCCTAAAATTGGCAGTGATGACTTTAGATAGACATCCTTCAATTGTTTTTCAAAATGTTCCTCAAAGTAGTGTGAGATACCTCACACCTCTAAAACGTAAACTTGAATTGTTCGTCAAGTTAGGAGCAGATATAACTTATATCGTAGCCTTGAATGAAAAAATTTCCTCTATGGGGCCGCAAGAATTTGTGGATAAATATATGGCTGGATTGAACGCTGCTGCAGTGGTTGCTGGTGAAGATTATACTTATGGAAAAAAGAATGTTGCCAATATGCAGACATTGACTGAGTACAGTAAAAAGAGATTTGAAATTATTACTGTCCCTCACTTAAAAAAAGGGGGAAGTAAGGTCGGGTCAACGGTCATTCGAAAGTATATTGATGCAGGAGAAGTGGAAAATGCCAATAAATTATTAGGTTATACCTACCAAAACACAGGTGTGGTTGTTCATGGTAAACAGCGTGGGCGGAAGCTTGGATTTCCGACAATTAATCTGAATATTTCGAACAGTGAGCGTATTCCAAGTGAAGCAATTTATGCTGTTAAGGTAACGATTGTGGGAAAAACAGTTCTCGGAATGGCGTCTATTGGAAGAAACGAAACTTTCGGCGAAGGGCAGAAACAAACGGTTGAAATAAATTTATTTGATTTTTCTCAAATGGTATATGGAGAAGAAACAGTTGTTCAATGGTATTGCAAATTGCGTGAGCAACAGAAATTTTCCGACGTGCAAGGCTTGATAAGGCAGTTAGAAAGAGATAAAGAGAATACAATAAATTATTTTAAAGAAAAATAAATTTGTGTTTATGATTGATATTTATTGACTATTCTTGACTTATCAGAAAACTTCTTGTATATTAATAATTGACTTAGCACTCAATAAGGCTAAGTGCTAAGTGTCAAATGAGGTGATTGTGATGCTAACGGAAAGGCAGTTATTGATCCTTGAAGCAATTATTCAAGACTATACTGATGTTGGTCGGCCAATAGGATCAAAAGCTTTGGAGCGTCAGTTACCGATGCATGTCAGTTCAGCGACTATTCGAAATGAGATGTCAGTGTTAGAGCGACTTGGACTTGTTAACAAGGAGCATTCGTCCTCTGGAAGAGTGCCCTCATTGAAGGGATATCGCTATTACGTTGATAATTTGGTCAAACCTGATGCAATCGATAAGCAGACGCTTGAGAGTATTCGGACATCTTTTGGCAGTCAGTTCTTTAAGAGCGATGAGATTTTAGCGGAATCAGCACAAATTTTATCGGAAATGACCAATTACACAGCGATTGCTTTCAAACCTGAGTCTAAGGATGTTTTTTTACAAGGTTTCAGAGTTATGCCAATGGGAAAGCAGCGTGTTATGGTTATTCTGGCTATGAGTGACGGAACGGTCGAGAGTCAGATCTTCAACCTTCCTAAGCATATTAGTGGTGAAGAGCTTGAAGCAATGGTACGTGTCATTAATGATCAGGTTGTTGGACTGCCGATTACTCAAGTAGTTGACAAACTACAAGAGAGTATACCGCTACTATTACATTATGTTCATCAACCAGGGGGCTTTTTAGATGTTTTTGGCAGAATTTTAGATAAAGCTGCTCAAGACCAGTTCTTCATTGGTGGGAAGCTGAATATGTTGAATTTTGTCGAGAGTGGCGATATTGAACAAATTAAAACCTTATATTCATTGATTGATCGTTACGATGATATTAATGATTTGATTGGCAATTCTGGTGAAAACATTCAAGTCAAGATTGGCAATGAATTGACCAACAGCTCTTTGGCAAACTATAGTTTGATTTCGGCAACCTATGATGTTAATCAGCATGGCAAGGGTTTGATTGCTTTGTTAGGCCCCACTAATATGCCCTACTCCAAAATGATTGGATTGCTAGGTACATTGCGTGAAGAAGTGGCAAGTAGGTTGTTGGATTACTATAATGCATACGATGAATAAGGAAAAGGGGTGTTCACTTGTCCGCAAAGAAAAATGAGGATAAAAAGAATACACAAGATAGTGAAAATTTGGGTAAGAAAATTTTTAAAAAGAAGCAAGCAGAAAACAAGACGGCTGAGGCTGAAAATAAAAGTAAGCTGAAGGAAAAAGTTTCTGCTCAAAACGAGGAAGAAAATACAGAGGCTTCTGAGCAGAAGCCCGAAGATAAAAATAATGATAGCGAAGACCTGCGAAAAAAGCTGGCCGAGTTAGAACAAAAGTATAATGAAGTGGAAGACAAATATCTTCGTGCTGAAGCTGAAATGGCTAACATGCATACTCGTTTTAAAAAAGAGCAGGAGAAGTTGCTTAGGTATGACGGTCAAAGTCTTGCAAAAGACGTATTGCCTGTGATTGATAACTTGAATCGAGCTTTAAAGATTGAAGTGGAAGACGAAGCCTCGAAGCAGATCAAACGAGGTATTGAACTTGTCTATAAAGATATGGAAAAGGCATTGACATCTAACAATGTTGTCAAAATTGAAGCACTTGGTCAGCCTTTTGACCCGACAAAGCATCAAGCTGTTAAGTCAGTCCAAGCTGAGGATGGACAAAAGCCAGATACTGTTGTTGAAGTGTTTCAAGATGGATATATGTTAAAAGATCGAGTACTAAGACCAGCCATGGTCGTAGTTGCTCAATAAAAAAATAAATAAAAGAGGTTGAGAGTATATGTCAAAGATTATTGGTATTGATTTAGGAACGACCAACTCTGCCGTTGCTGTTCTTGAGGGTAAGGAAGCCAAGATCATTACGAATCCTGAAGGAAATCGTACTACTCCTTCTGTTGTTTCATTTAAAAATGGTGAAACACAGGTTGGTGAAGTTGCAAAACGTCAAGCAATTACAAATCCTAACACAGTTGCGTCCATTAAGCGCCACATGGGTGAAGCTGGATACAAAGTAAAAGTTGAGGACAAAGAATATACGCCGCAAGAAATCTCAGCAATGATCCTTCAATACATTAAGGACTATGCTGAATCCTATTTAGGCGAATCAGTATCACAAGCTGTTATCACAGTTCCAGCATATTTCAATGACGCACAACGTCAGGCAACTAAAGATGCTGGCAAGATTGCAGGCTTGAAGGTTGAAAGAATTGTTAACGAACCAACTGCTGCTGCTTTGGCTTACGGTCTTGATAAAACTGACAAGGATGAGAAGATTTTGGTCTTTGATCTTGGTGGTGGAACGTTTGATGTTTCAATTCTTGAGTTAGGTGACGGTGTGTTCGAGGTACTTTCAACAAATGGCGATACACACCTTGGTGGTGATGATTTCGATAAGAAAATCATGGATTGGTTGATTGATGAATTTAAGAAAGAAAATGGAATTGACCTATCGAATGACAAGATGGCAATGCAACGTTTGAAGGATGCAGCTGAAAAAGCAAAGAAAGATCTTTCTGGTATTTCGAGTGCACAAATCAGCTTACCATTTATCACAGCAGGTGAAAGTGGTCCATTGCATTTAGAAAAAACATTAACTCGTGCTCAATTTGATGAATTAACAGCAGATTTAGTTGAGCGGACAAAGATTCCAGTACGTAATGCCTTAAAGGACGCAGACTTAACAATGTCTGATATTGATGAAGTTATTTTAGTTGGTGGTTCAACACGTATTCCAGCTGTTCAAGCAGCTGTGGAAGCTGAAACAAACCACAAACCAAATCAATCCGTTAACCCTGATGAAGCTGTTGCTTTAGGGGCTGCAGTACAAGGTGGAGTTATCACTGGTGATGTTAAGGATGTTGTTTTGCTTGATGTAACGCCATTATCACTGGGAATTGAAACAATGGGTGGTGTATTTACGAAATTGATTGATCGAAATACAACTATTCCTACAAGCAAATCTCAAGTCTTCTCAACTGCTGCAGACAATCAACCAGCTGTCGACATTCATGTTTTGCAAGGTGAGCGTCCTATGGCTGCAGATAACAAGACACTTGGTCGTTTCCAATTAACAGATATTCCTGCTGCACCACGTGGAGTTCCTCAGATTGAAGTTAAATTCGATATCGATAAGAATGGTATTGTGAATGTTTCAGCCAAAGATCTGGGAACAAATAAAGAGCAGAAGATCACTATTAAGAGTTCATCTGGTCTTTCTGATGAAGAAATCGAACGAATGGTTAAAGAAGCTAAAGAGAACGAAGATAATGATAAAAAACGTAAAGAAGAAGTTGATTTGAAGAACGAAGTTGATCAGTTACTCTTTACAACTGACAAGACATTGAAAGATGTTAAAGGTAAGGTTTCTGACGAAGAAATCAAAAAAGCAGAAGAAGCACGTGATGCTTTGAAGAAAGCCCAAGAAGCTAATAATGTTGACGACATGAAGTCTAAAAAGGACGATCTGAACAAGATTATTCAAGACTTGTCAGTCAAACTTTATCAACAAGCACAAGAAGCGCAACAAGCGCAAGCCGGTAAAGATGGTGATGCTGCGAAGAGCGATAATAAAGATGATGGTACTGTTGATGGTGACTTTAAAGAGGTCGACCCAGACGATAAAAAATAGTCGCAGGGACAAGTAAATGAAAAGTCAAAGGCCGGTACGGACTTTGACTTTTTATTTAGCATTGCTTATGGTACGCTAGTCCTAGTTAGACTTCTTACTTATTATTATTGGAGGAAAAAAATGGCAGAAAACAGAGATCCATATGAGGTTTTAGGCGTTTCAAAAGATGCCTCAGCTGCTGAAATTAAAAAAGCATACCGGAAGTTATCCAAGAAATATCACCCTGATTTAAATAAAGAACCGGGGGCAGAAGAAAAGTTCAAGGAAGTAAATGAAGCATATGAAATTCTAAGTGATCCACAAAAGAAAGCACAATATGATCAATATGGTTCTATGGGTGGCCAACAAGGATTTGGCGGCGGAGCTGGCGGTTTCGGTGGTTTTAATGATTTTGGTGGCGGAGCTGGTGGTTTTGAAGATATCTTCAGTTCGTTTTTTGGTGGTGGTTCTTCATCGCGCTCACGCAATGCTCCACGCCAAGGTCGTGATCTTCAGTATGAAATGACGCTCACATTCGAGGAAGCTATTTTTGGTAAAAAAACAAGTATTGAGTACACCCGCAACGCGTTATGTAAAACATGTGATGGGAGCGGCGCTAAGAAGGGAACTTCAGCTGATACTTGCTCTAAGTGTAATGGAACTGGTGTGATTCAAGTTGCTCGTCAAACACCTTTGGGGCGTGTAATGACACAACAAGAATGTGATGTTTGTCATGGAAAAGGTAAAATTATTAAGGAAAAATGTGCAACATGTAACGGCGAAGGTATTACTCGTGAGAAGCATAAAGTCGAGGTTAATATCCCAGCGGGTGTTGAGGATGGCAATCAAATGCGTCTTCAGGGCCAAGGTGAGGCTGGCCAAAATGGAGGACCTTATGGTGACTTGTATATTGTCTTCAATGTTAAGCAAAGTAAAACTTTCAAGCGTGAAGGACCTGAGATCTACTTTAGTCTTCCGATTAGTTTTGTACAGGCAACATTAGGTGATGAAGTTATGGTTAAGACTGTCCATGGTGATGTCAAGATGAAAATTCCTGCTGGTACACAAACAGGAACGACATTCCGTTTGCGCGGTAAAGGAGCTCCCAAGCTGCGCAGTGATGGAAATGGCGATCAACACGTAACGGTAAAAGTTCAAACACCTAAAAATCTTAATCAAAAGCAAAGAGAAGCCTTAAAATCTTTCGCGGAAGCTAGTGGCGAAAAGGTTACAGGGGAAGAATCTTTCTTTGAGAAATTAAAGAAACGCAAGAAACGTTAATTTAAACTTGGAATAAGGAGCCTTGAGGTGTCCCATTATTTGGGTATTTCAAGGCTTTTTATTAAGCGAGATGATTGGTTTGAGCTTAATTGTATTTGCTAGTCCGTGTTGGTATAATTGAGCTTAGATTATGAACTATTGTTTGGTAGAAAGAAAGTAGGAAATACGAATGGATATTGAAAAAATGAAAGAGCGTCAAAAACACATTCGCAATTTTTCCATTGTTGCTCATATAGATCATGGTAAATCAACTTTAGCAGATCGAATACTTGAAATGACTGATACGGTTTCAAAACGTGAAATGCAGAATCAGCTTTTAGACTCAATGGATCTTGAAAGAGAACGCGGAATAACAATTAAATTAAACGCTGTTGAATTGCATTATCATGCTAAAAACGGCGAAACCTACATTTTTCATTTAATTGACACCCCGGGGCATGTTGATTTTTCATATGAAGTTTCACGAAGTTTAGCTGCGTGTGAAGGGGCAGTGTTGGTTGTCGATGCTGCTCAAGGTGTTGAAGCTCAAACTTTGGCTAATGTTTATTTGGCCATTGATGATGACCTTGAAATTGTTCCGGTAATTAATAAGATAGATCTCCCATCTGCGCGTCCAGAGGAAATACGCCAAGAAATTGAAGATGTAATTGGCTTAGATGCATCTGAAGCAGTTCTTGCCAGTGCTAAGCAGGGGATTGGAATTGAAGAGATTTTGGAAAAAGTTGTGCATGATGTCCCAGCTCCCACAGGTGATTTGAGTGCCCCTTTGAAAGCTTTGATTTTCGATTCAGTATATGATGACTATCGTGGTGTTGTTTTAAGCATTCGAGTTTTTGAAGGTACTGTTAAGCCTGGTGACCGTATTCGGTTAATGAATACTGAAACTGAGTATGAAGTGACTGAAGTTGGTGTTAATTCACCTAAACCTTTAAAAAGAGAAGTTCTGATGGCTGGGGATGTGGGGTACTTAACTGCCAGTATCAAGGATATTCAGGATACGCGTGTTGGTGATACTGTTACCAATGCTGACAATCCAGCTGAAAAGGTACTTGAAGGTTATCGTGAAATGGCGCCAATGGTTTATTCAGGATTATATCCAACAGATAATGCTAAGTACAATGATCTGCGCGAGGCGCTGGAAAAATTACAGCTGAATGATGCGGCCCTTGAATTTGAACCAGAAACTTCGCAAGCGTTAGGATTTGGATTTCGCTGTGGATTTTTGGGATTATTGCACATGGATGTTGTTCAGGAGAGACTAGAGCGTGAGTTTAATATGGATTTGATCACAACTGCTCCTTCTGTTACTTATGATGTTGAGTTGACCGATGGGACACATAAGAAGGTTGATAATCCAGCTGCAATGCCAGAGGCTTCAACGATCAAACAAATTAACGAGCCTTTCGTCAAGGCAACAATCATGGTTCCTAATGACTATGTGGGATCTGTAATGGAATTATGTCAGCGGAAACGCGGGAACTTTTTGACGATGGATTATCTTGATGAGTATCGAGTAAATGTAATTTACGAAATGCCACTATCAGAAATTATTTTTGACTTTTTTGATAAATTAAAATCAAGCACACGCGGTTATGCATCTCTTGATTATGACCTAGACGGAACACGCCCAAGTGATCTTGTTAAGATCGATATTTTGTTGAATGGGGACAAAGTTGATGCTTTAAGTTTTATTTCTCATCGACAATTTGCGGCAGAACGCGGACGAACTATCGCATCTCGCTTAAAGGAAATCATTCCAAGGCAAAACTTTGAGGTTCCTATTCAAGCAGCAATTGGAGCAAAAATAGTTGCTCGAACTAATATTAAGGCTTATCGCAAAGATGTTACTGCTCGTATTCATACAGGAGATCCTGATAGACGTGCTAAGCTGTTAGAGAAACAAAAGCGGGGTAAGAAGAGGATGAAGTCTGTTGGTACTGTAGAAGTACCTCAAGAAGCTTTTATGGCTGTTTTAAAAACAGATGAAGAACAATAGTTTTGTGATTTTTATTTTTCTTTGCATCGTGTGATTATGCTTACTAAAAGTTTCGAAAATTAATCTCTCTGTGTTCTAGTGTTTTTTATGTATTTGCATTATATGGGATAAGCTTATACAATTTGTTATGTGTACTAGGTAATGTTAAATCGAGGAGGTTCTTTTTTTGGAACAAGAGACTAAGTTTATCCGTATTTTAGGAAGAGTTGCAACAGTTTTAGCAGTATTGATGTACGTATCATATATTCCACAGATTATGAGCAATTTACAGGGGAATTATGGTAATCCGGTTCAACCATTAGTTGCTGCGGTAAACTGTACATTTTGGTGTGTTTACGCGTACTTCAAAAAAAATCGTGATTGGCCAGTATTCTGGGCTAATTTTCCTGGTATCTTTTTTGGAATATTTGCTTTCATTACAGCTCTTCACTAAGTATGAGATAAGTCGAGTTGAGTTTTGTTCATAACCAAAATAGAATTTTAAGAAGTCAGCCTGGTGCTGGCTTTTTTTTAGGTCAATTGTTAAAGAAAAATTAATACACAAAAAAAGGCAATGAGCAACCCAACTCATAGCCTAGTGTTAGATAGCAATTAACTAACAACCAAAGTATAATATGTCGGTCTACGAAATACAATACCAAAAGCAGCAATTGTTAGAAAAAGGTTGCTTTTTGTAGACATCTTGTCATGATTTGCAGACAAAAAAGAATATTGGAGTTTCTTTATTCTAGTTATTTAGCTATAAAAAAATTTTTGCTTTTTTGAAAAACAATTCCGAGAGTTGCTTTTTTTAGCAATACTACAATGGAAAAACCTCTAACAAGTGATAAATTTATTCATCACTTGTTAGAGGTTTTTATTTTTTGACAACAAATAAGTAGTTTAATCATCTTGTATTTTGGGGGTATGGTGAACTGATTTATACGGTCCTTCAAAGTGCGGTTTCTGTTTGTGATTTGACCGCAAATATTCTAAATGTTTATTGGTTTTGCTTATTCTAGCAATTGGGACTTCTTTTTTGTGTGAATGGATATAAAAAAGTTCAGTTATATTCAATGATAATAGTACGGCACCTAAAATTATTAATGGTTTAGTAATTCTCCATTTTCTTAAGATATGGTGTTTTTTAACGGTTCTTTGTAAAACAGCAGATATTGACAATATAAAAAGACACAGCAGAGTTGCTCTCAGAAGATGAGTACGCGAAAGTATGCAAAAAAGTGTAACAATGAAAGATGAGATAAACATTGTTATCGTTTTTTTATAATGTCTATTTTTTGTTGAAAAAACAATCAAAAAAACTGCGCTAACCATAAACACCAACATGGCCATAAAAAAAATCCATGTGGTACCACTGTCTATAAGACGCAATTTAATTTCCCCCTTATTAATGAAGCAATATTTAAGCATGAATACAAAAGCAGAGAAGCTGTGCTGCATATTACCAATACTTAAAATGTAATTGGAGTGAGCGGCAGAGTTAACATGCATACTAATAGACTACCACTTTTGTAGGGACTTAGACAAATATTTTTTGCATTGATAATTAAGTAAAAAATAATTTCTGGGAAAGCTACAGAAGCAAAGAGAGATTTGAAAAAGCTTTGGAGCCATATTTAAAGAAGAGTAGCAACAAACAATTTTTTATTAAGATAATTTGTTCGATTTTTTTAAAACAATCGTTCAATATCAATTGCAATTTTTGAAGGATCAGTAGTGGGGGCATACCGTTTAACTGGAATACCCTCTTTATTGATTAGAAATTTTGTAAAATTCCACTTAATCGCTTTACCGAGCATCCCGTTTTCTTTTGTGGTTAAATACTTAAACAATGGTAAAGCTTTTTCACCGTTGACATCACCTATCTGGTGCATGGGAAACGTAACTCCATAAGTTGTACGACAAGTTTCCGCAGCCTCGCGGCTATTTTTCACTTCTTGGTGAAATTGATTTGAAGGAAAACCTAAGACAATTAATCCTTCGGTTTGGTATTCTTTATACAATTGTTCGAGTTTTCCAAATTGAGGGGCAAGACCGCATTTTGTAGCAGTATTAACGATTAAGAGCGGATGACCGGCATAACGTTGTAGAGAGTAGCGCTCGCCGCTGTCTAACGTTACTTCGAAATCATAAATTGTCATTTTTATGTCTCCTTCAGTATAGTGGATAATTCTGAGCAGCAGTGCAAATATCATTTCATTTGTGGAATAATAAAAAATTCAAAAGCGCATCAAAAAGTTTAGAGAGAAAACCCCCTTTGGCTGCAATAAAACATTGCAGCCAGAAGGGGATTACTAAAACAAATCAAAACTTGGTTTCTAAACTATAAAGTTTCACTATTTAGAACTGTCTTCATTCTTTATTTCAGCTTTGGTTTTCACATCATTAATATGCAACTCGAATTCTACCAATGTTAGGCCTGTCATTTCTTTTAAGGCTTGTTTTACTTTGCCTAGCACTTCCTTGAAAATTTGTGTCGCATTTTTACCATACTCAATTGTAGCTTCTAACTTTAATGAAACCTGTTGTTCACCAACATCTGCGTCAATACCCTTTGTCGAGTCTGAACCAGGTGTAAGACGGTCAGTTAACTCACTAAAAACATTGCCATCAAGTGAAATAACACCGTCAACTTGATTTGCTGTAATTCCCGCGATTTTTTTAATAACTTGATCATCAAAAGTTAATTTCGTCTTCAATTGTTCACCATTGTTATTCATTGCCATTATTTTTCCTCCTATGATTAGTTAGTTAGTTTGTTTAATAATTTAACGAGCAGGTTCTTAAAAGTTATTCCCTGCAAGTCCAGCCATGCGCCAAGTGAAACGCCTATCACAATCGCAATCGCGATAATTAACATTTTCCAAAAACCAAAAGCAATCCATGCAACACTTATTAGCAGACCAATGATGGCCCCGACATAACTTAATTTCATTAAACCTCCCTCCCTCATATAACCGTTACTTTATCGCCATCACTATAAGGTGAAAGTTTTAAAGTCAGATGTTTTACTCCAATATTTAAGACTTGTTCAAGATTATCCTGAATTGTTTTTGAAATATTTTTCTCTAAATCGTCTAAATCAGATTCGTTGATTAAATTTCCTGTAATCTTAACTTTAGCCTGTCGTTTGTTTCTTAAGAGCTTGAGCTTAATATCAATATTTGCTATTTCATATTCTTTTGAAAGGGCAAGGCGTAAATTTCGCTCAACTGCAGAACGATCAATCATGAGCTGATTCGTATGATCTTTAAAAATTACGAGCTGATTCGAAGTCCGATGGCTGAATAAAGCAATTCCCAGAAAAACTAAACCTACTAAAATGATAAAAACTTGGCTAGTGAGTAATGCTAGTTGCCCCGATTCGGTGTCAGATAACCACTGATTCAAAGCGTAAATTTCGCTTAGATCAAAGTAGTAGGTATGCAGTATCACAAGAATACCAATGAGAATCTGCAATAGGCCAACTAAGGCTAAGAAAGTTTTTTTCCATATTGGCAATTCATCACCTCCTATGCTGGAGTTTACAAATTAGTGGATTATCTTTCTGAGTTTCTCTCCCAGAGAGTCAATTCTTTTAGCGGCAAAAATTGTCCCTCCAATTAAGACACCGCCCACGATCAAGGTGCTGGCCAGCATGAATTTAAAAACTGATTTCAATGCATCCATTTTTTCACCTCCTTAATGAATGAACGTACAAACACTACTAAGAAATAGTAACTAGTAAGCGTTACACTATCCTTCACTTCTCATGATAGGTTAAATTGGATCAGAAATGCAACTAAATTGCCTTTTGGTGCATTTATAAAATTACAAAAAAATTAAAAGCTAAAGATTTATATTAAGCTCTTGGTTCTTAAAATCGAGAAGTGAAACATTTATTGCGTAATACAATATTAATTATTGCAATATGCAAAAATATTAAAAAAGAAAGACGGAGAGTGAGTGGCTCGCGAGATATCGGTTTTGATGAAGCTTCCGTTTTTTTATTTGTTTTAATAACGAGATATAACAATTACTTTTTTGTTTAATTATGGCTTGTGTAAGAACTATATTAACAACAGCCTGAACAACATGTGTATCTCTGAGTTTTATCCCGACAAAAAAAGGCCAGCAAATTTAAAGAATGCTTAGCCTTTGTGAAATACAATTAAATTATAAATTAAAAACGAAAAGACAGGAAACTACAAAAATGCCGAGTCCGAGAAGAAAGGTAGCCAATGTGGGAAAAAAGTGCCCAATATGTAACCTTAGATTGTTTATGCAAATTGCAATGATAACGATACTGGTAATCAAGAACAACAGATAGAGTAACTTGATCGGTAAATATAGTTCTATTATGAAAAGAGCAGCAATTAAGATGAGGTTGCGTATGTTGCGGTACCAAACCAGACTTCCAAAAAAAATTCTTCTATATGAGAACTGAGATTCTTTAGGTATATTGGCATAACGCAAAAGAAGTAGTAAAAGCCACAAAACGTATAAAATAATCCCAATAAATTTCACTTTTTCACCTTCTCGATATTAGTGAGCAGCGAGTAGAGGTGTCAGACGATTCATAAATTTATCTAGAAATTTATTTTTGTCAACATTGACGGCTACATCTGTGGTGACGCTTAAATCGTTTAGGCCTGCTTCATCACCGATTGTTCGGCCTTCAAAAGGAGTTTCTGTATCAACTTTAAGATTTAGCTTAATTTTGCTTACTAGGCTCGGATCGACAGCGACTCCGACCGCCAATGGATCATGAAGTGCGCAGCCATGAAGATGAGGATTTGTTGTCTTATAAGCTTCGATGTAATAGTCGACTAAATCTGCATAAACTAATCCAGCAGAAGTTTTGAGTGCGCGCCAGCATTTTGTTTCTTTTTTTGTTAGCAAAGTTCTTGTTGTAACATCAAGCCCGACCATTGTCAGTGGAAGGCGCGTATGAAAAACATCATTCGCAGCTGCGGGATCTTGGTGAATATTTGCTTCAGCTGCGGGGCTGACATTTCCAGGAACTGTTAATGCTCCGCCCATTAATGTAACGTGCCCTATTAAATCAATAATTTCAGGATCCTTTTTGATGGCTGCAGCTAAATTAGTCAATGGACCAGTAGGGACAAAAAGGAGCTGGTCTTTGTATTTGTGTGCAGATTCAATCAGAAAATCAACACCGTTTTTCTGTTCAGGTTTACGCTGAGCCTTGGGAAGCTGAATGTTGGCTACACCATTATTTCCGTGTATCTGTGCACTGACAGGCAAAACAGTGAAGGAATCTGTTTGAGAAGAATGGTCGGCACCTAAATAAACCGGTACATCTTCTGCACCTAGCAAACTTAAAAGATCAAGGCTGTTTTGAACGCCCTGATTAACATAGACATTTCCATAAGAACCGATAATCCCTATTAAATCACAATCGGGGTCAGCTAACGCGTAGGCAAGTGCAAGTGCATCATCGATTCCTGTATCTAAATCCAAGATCATCTTTTTCTTTGAAATTGACATTTATTATCCTCCTTCGGTAGTAGAACACAAACTAATTCTAGCAAAAAAAAACTCCAAAGACTAGTTAGAGCGTATTTTAGGCTGATAAGGATTGCGGGGGCTTGGTAAAATGTGTTATATAATTATTATTAAATACTGCATCGTGGTTAATATGAACACAATAATAGTATAATCAATACTGTGGCAATCTAATGATGTTTAGAAAAGGCGGTAGTCGGGATGGAAAAAAATCTGTTGAGTTTCATAGAAACGAATTTAGAAAAGCTTGATTTTGACGGAAATTTGGAAGTGTCTTGGGAAAAAGAACAGCATACTTTTACTTTAGACTTAACATTTTACGCAGAAAATAAGGCACAAGAAGTTATTTTAGATATGAAGGAAGTTGAATCTGATGAACCGATAATAACTTTTGTCGATTCTATTTTGTTATATGATGAGGCTAAATTTGATCCCAAAAAGGTTCAAAATGATTATCTGGTTTGTTTACCGTTTGAAGGGAAAAAAGGATGGTCTCTAACACAAGGAAAGGCATTTTTTATCTATTTGCAGATAGTGCTTGATAATGGAGAATCGGATTTGCTCGACTTCTTGAATAATGAGGATACAGACGTTTTTGAATTAGAGTGGTCAAATGAAGAATATGAAAAGATATTAAAAAATATTGAAAATGGTAATGAGGAACGGTTGTTGTATCCAAAATACTAAGATACTAAATGGAGGGAAAAAAGTGCAGTGGGAAGAATTAACGATCGTGAGCGCTAACGAAGTTCGGGCGGCAATCGAAAATATCCTTGTTGAAGAAGGAGCAGAGGGGTTAAGAAGTGAGGACCTTCAGCAAAAAAATTCGGATAGAATAAAAATGAGCGGGTATTTTTTAAGTACTAAGAAAGTAGCAGCAAGAATACCTGCCATAAAAACAAGAATTGAAGATTTACGGAAATTTGGACTTAATCCTGGGAAACTTACAATCGAGATTGAGTCTTTAGGGGACTCACAGTGGTCTGATGAATGGAGAAAGTACTATCATGTACGCAGAGTTACACGTTATCTTACGATCGTCCCTTCATGGGAACAGTATCAAAAAAAGCAGTCTGATGAAAAAGTAATAAAATTAGATCCAGGTAAAGCTTTTGGAACTGGGACACATCCAACGACAGTTTTGGCATTGCGTGCTCTTGAAGAAACTATTAGAGGGGATGAGAAGGTAATAGATGTTGGAACGGGTTCAGGTGTCCTGAGTATTGCAGCTAGGGCGCTTGGAGTTAAGGAAATTAATGCTTTTGATATTGAAGAAGATGCGTTACTGTCTGCACGTAAAAATATTAAGCTTAATCCATTTGCGACAAATATCAAGGTTGATCTTAATAATCTATTATCTGGAATATCTTACAAAGCTGATTTGATCGTGGCCAATGTATTGCCAGAAGTTTTGTTGGAGCTTTTGCCTCAGATACCGTCACATTTGGAGGTGGGAGGTTGCTTTATTGCGTCTGGAATAATTTTGGCTAAAAAAGATGCTGTGAAAGAAGCTGTTTTAGAACAAGGACTGACGATCAAACAGATTGCAACGGATCAAAAGTGGGTCTCAATCATTGCACGAAAAACAGTAGGCGAGGAGTAGGTAAGGTATGCAGAGATATTTTATAGAACAAGCAAAGGTAGATTCTAGCTTAGTGTTACCTGCTGAAGTATACCATCATGCTGTCATTGTGATGCGAATGAAACCTGGTGATCAATTTGAAATTGTTGCAGCGGATAAAAAAGTTACAGTTATGCAGCTAGAGCGAGTTACAGACCACGCAGCTACAGCACGAGTATGCAAAAAACTTGAACATACAGTAGAACTACCGCTGCAGGTTACGATTGCTTGTGGATTGTCAAAAAAAGACAAGGCAGATTGGATCGTCCAGAAGGCAACTGAGCTTGGGGCACAACATTTTGTTTTCTTTGCAGGTGATTACTCGATAGTCAAATGGGACAAGAATAAACAAGGAAAAAAGCTTACTAGATTGAACAAGATCATCAAGGGAGCTTCAGAACAAGCTCATCGTGTTATGGTACCAACGGTTTCATATTTCGAAAACATTAAAAAAATTCCGTTAGAAAAGTATTCAGAAAAAATGGTTGCATACGAGGAAGCAGCTAAAGAAGGTGAAACCGCAGTTCTAGCCCAACTTGTTTCTAGATTAAAAAAACAAAAAGAGACTATAGCAAAGCAACATCTAATTGCAGTTTTTGGACCTGAGGGAGGTATTTCACCAGCTGAAGTTCAGTATCTTAGAGATAATGATTTTTTACTAACTGGACTGGGTCCGCGGATTATGCGAGCTGAGACAGCACCGATGTATCTGTTGTCTGCCTTATCTTTCTCGTTAGAACTTTCTTAATATAATACAAAGCACTGAAGGCTGTCTTGTCATTGTATAAACAGCCAAATTAGGTTAAAATGGATATAATTATTGACAAAGTGAGGACATTAATGGCTATTAAAAAAATTTTTTCTATTACAACATTATGGTATTTAACAGTTGCTTTTGCGATTTCATTAGTGATTCCGATTATCTTATCAGAACTAAATCTTAGTGATATCCAAAAGATAGGTATTGCACTTTTCGGGATTAACATTGTTTACGCTGTCTTGTCAGGCTTGATAGTTGGTTTAAAGAAAGAGCCGGCTGTCTATCTTTTATTTTTCCCAATTGTTTACCTTCTGGGTGTTAAATTGTTTTTCGAGAGCTATGCTTACTACCTTTCGTTGATCTATATTGTGGTTACTTATTTAGCATACGGGATTACCAAAGAATAATCGAGCAGCGTTTTCCAAGGCACGTTTGAGTTTTCGAATACGTGCTTTTATTTTACATATTTATTTTAGGAGCTGATGAGATGGAGAAGGAGACTAATTGGAGCGCGGATGACGTCATTAATATGGTCGAGGGCTATATGAATGAGGAACATGTCGCGTTGGTGCGTAAAGCATATGCTCTTGCGATGTATGTACACAAGGAACAATATCGGCAATCAGGAGAGCCATATATTATTCATCCAATTCAGGTTGCGGGAATTTTGGCGGAGTTAAAAATGGATCCTGCGACGGTTTGTGCCGGTTTTTTACATGATGTTGTTGAGGATACTCCAGTAACGTTAGGGGACGTTGGAGAGCTATTTGGACAAGATGTTGAAATTATTGTAGATGGCGTTACTAAATTGAGCAAGATCCGATATAAGTCACACCAACAGCAATTAGCTGAGAACCATCGTAAGTTATTGCTTGCGATGTCAAAAGATTTACGGGTTATTATTGTTAAATTGGCAGATCGACTGCATAATATGCGGACGTTAAGTCATTTGCGACCAGACAAGCAGCGCCGGATCGCTAATGAAACGCTTGAAATATACGCACCACTGGCGGATCGTTTAGGGATTAGTACGATTAAGTGGGAACTTGAAGACATTTCGCTACGTTATCTGAATCCACAGCAGTACTACCGAATCGTTCATTTGATGAACTCAAAACGGACGGAACGTGTTCGTTATATTGAAGCAGCAGTTGTAGAAATCAAAGAAGCAATTGCTGACCTAAACTTGAGTTGTGAAATTTATGGGCGACCGAAACACATTTATTCCATTTATCGTAAAATGAAAGATCAGCATAAACAATTTAGTCAAATTTATGATCTATTGGCTGTTCGTGTTATTGTACGCTCAATCAAAGACTGTTATGCTGTTCTGGGTGCCATTCATACGAAGTGGAAGCCTATGCCCGGGCGATTTAAGGATTATATTGCAATGCCTAAAGCTAACATGTACCAATCGCTTCACACTACTGTCATTGGACCAAATGGGAAGCC
Source organism: Liquorilactobacillus aquaticus DSM 21051 (assembly GCF_001436755.1). Classification (GTDB taxonomy): domain Bacteria; phylum Bacillota; class Bacilli; order Lactobacillales; family Lactobacillaceae; genus Liquorilactobacillus; species Liquorilactobacillus aquaticus. The sequence goes on along the minus strand of NZ_AYZD01000015.1, from coordinate 127,324 downwards.
ATTTGAGGTTCAGATTAGAACGGACGAGATGCATCGTGTTGCTGAATATGGTATTGCGGCTCACTGGGCTTACAAAGAAGGTAAAAAAGAGGGCATCCATCAAGATAATACTGGCAATAAGTTAAATTGGTTTAAAGAAATTATTGAATTGCAAGATGAAACAAGTGATGCTGCGGAATTTGTCGAAAGTGTCAAGGGAGACCTGTTCGGTGATCGTGTTTATGTTTTTACACCGAAGGGTGATGTTCTGGAATTGCCTAAGGGTGCAGGGCCGCTTGATATGGCGTATTCGATTCACACCGAAATTGGCAATAAAACGGTCGGAGCTAAGGTCAATGGCAAAATTGTTCCTTTGGACTATCAAGTTAAAAATGGTGATATTGTTGATATTCTTACATCGGCTAATTCAGCGGGGCCTAGTCGCGATTGGTTGAAGTTAGTGCACACAAGCAAGGCGCGCAATAAAATTAAACGATTCTTTAAACAACAAGATCGTGTTGGCAATATTGACAAGGGTAAAGAAATTATTGATGAGAATTTATTAGAAATGGGTTTTGAGCCTAAAAAGGTTTTAACACAGGATAATATTAATAAAGTTTTACGCAAACGTAAATTTTCATCTGTTGATGATCTGTATGCCTCGATTGGCTTTGGCGAATTAGCCCCGTTAGGTATCATTAATATTTTGACCGAAAAAATTCGCGAAGAAAAAGAAGCTGATCGTAAGCTTCAAGAAGAAAAAGCTTTGTTGGAGGAGCATCAAGAGATCTCGAATGAAGCAGCCCCTCCGAGTGAACATCGTAAAAGCGAAGAAGGTGTCACGATTGCAGGTGTTGATAACCTGTTGGTACGCCTTAGTCATTGCTGCAATCCGATACCAGGTGATGAAATTGTTGGTTATATCACAAAGGGGCGAGGTGTGTCAATTCATCGTGTTGATTGTCCTAATGTAAAAAGTGCAGAAAATTCTGGGACTCGACTAATTGAAGTGTCTTGGAATGTTATTCCTGATGATAAAACATACTACAACACTGATCTTCAGATTCAGGGATACAACCGTTCGGGCTTATTGAATGATGTTTTGCAGGCTTTGAATAATAGTACGCGTCATTTGAACTCTGTAAACGGTCGTGTGGATAGCAACAAAATGGCAACGATGGATGTAACTGTTGGAATTCGCGATCTTATTCACTTACAGAGAGTGATGGATAATATTAAACGAGTCCCTGATGTTTACGTTATAAAAAGAATAATTCATTAATAGTGGGAGAATAGAGAATGCGGGTCATTTTGCAAAGAGTTGCTCAAGCATCTGTAAAAATAGAGAAGAAAAAAATAAGTGAAATAAAAAGTGGCTTTTTACTTTTGGTTGGTTTTAAAGACGGTGATGGGCAAAGAGAAATTGATTATTTAGCTCATAAGATAGCGAATGTACGAGTCTTTTCTGATTCAGACGAGAAAATGAACTTAAATATTAAGCAAGCTGCCGGTATGGTGTTGTCTGTTTCACAGTTTACGCTTTATGCTGCTACACGCAAAGGAAACCGTCCAAGTTTTACAGAAGCTCAAGCCCCCGAATTAGCTGAAGAAAACTATCAGCGTTTTAATGCAGCACTTAGAGCTGAGGGCTTAAAAGTTTCAGAGGGGATTTTTGGAGCCAATATGCAAGTTGAGTTAGTAAATGATGGGCCAGTGACGATCATTTATGATACAGAGAACAATTAATGTTTTGCAAGGAGTGATTTGATGCAGTTGATATCGTTAGAAAGTGCGGCAAGAAAATTATGTGAGCAGAGAAACAATGTGTTCGTGCCTACTACGATTGGAGTCAAAGTCATTCGTGATCGGCTTGAGTTGGAACAGAGTGCTCCTGTGTATCAGCATGATGTTATTGAGAAATCAGAGCATCTAGTTTTGGATGACGCTTTGAAGGAGATTTCATTTAAAGTTATTTACCCAGTAGGGCTGCGAGCTGATGAGAAAGTTCCTGTAGTTTTTTATGTTCATGGGGGGCAGTTTTTGACAGGAAATATGCAAACGCATAGCAAGTTGATTCATGAGCTTGTTAGCCGAACGCACGTGTGTGTGATCTTTCCTGAGTATTCATTAGCGCCTGAAGCCAAGGCTCCAACTCAGCTGAAGCAGATGGAGGCACTTTTTGAACATTTGTCTGAGATCGCAAAAAAATATCCTTTTGACTTATCCCGATTAATTATGGCAGGAGACGATGTTGGCGGAGGAATGGCGCTTTCGTTGGCGCTTTTAATGCATGGGAAACAGAATCTGCCGATTTACAAGATGGTTTTATTCTGTCCGATCGTTAATGCAAATTTTGATACTCATTCCTATCATCAGTATGCAGGAGGGTATGATCTCACGCGAGAGCAAATGAAATGGTCTTGGCAACAGTATTTGGGTGAAGAAAGGGACCCACTGAGCTATCTTTTCTCGCCGTTGCAAGCTTCTTTGGAGCAATTAGCAACACTTCCTGAGATTTTGATTATGACAGCGGAAGCTGATGTTGTTCGTGATGAGGGAGAAGCGATTGCTCGAAAAATAAGAGATGCAGGCGGAGATGTTGTTCAGATAAGGTTTCAGGGTATTACACATGATTTTGTTGTAAAGAATATGTTGGACCAGACAAATGCTTGCCGACTAGCAATGAACATTGCAGTTGATTGGATTAAGAAAAAGGCGAAAAGAAGTTGAAGGCAGGTTTTTTGAATGACGGACTATTTTTGGGACTTCGATGGAACCCTTTATGATACCTATCGCGGCATGGTGAAATCTTTCGTGATAGCTTGTACTGAATCTGGGTTTAAAGTTGAAAGTGATCAAGTCTATAAATCGATGCGAAGAACATCTCTGCACCAAACGTTTGCTATCTTTTTGAAAAATGTTGATTTTAAAAAGAAGCAAAGGATAGTCACCAGATATGAAACCGTCGAAAAGAGTGAACAAACTAATGACCGCCCGTTTAAAGGTGCAGCAGAGGTATGCAAATGGGTTATCGAACAAAATGGGAGAAATTTTTTAGTTACTCATCGTAATAAAAGTGCTCTTAACATGCTTAAACGTGATCAATTTACTTCCTTGTTTACAGGTTGTGTAACTTCGGAAAATAATTTTCCGCGTAAACCCAATCCAGCTTCTTTAAATTTTCTGTGCGATCAGTACCAGGTCGATAAAGATAATTCATTTATGGTAGGCGATAGGGCTTTGGATATTGAAGCAGCCCACAAAGCAGGTATCAAGGGGATTTTGTTTGATCCAGATGACATAATTTTTGTCGAAACAGTACCGGATAAACGGATAAAAAGTCTATTGAAAATTATCGTTTGATTAAAGAGGTGCTAAATCAGCGAAGTATGATCACTGATGCTGGATAGAATCATTGGGATAGACATAAATATTATTAAAAAAACGATATATAAAAGCGATTCTAGAAACTATTTTGGACATTTCTAGAATCGCTTTTATATTTATTCGGAAACCTGAAACAAAAAAACTATAACTATTTCGAAAAGTATTTTTCTAACCCAGAGACGACGTCAGTCGCCACTTTGTTTTGATAGGACTGAGAACTTATTTGTTCAAAGTCGCGTTCAGAGTTGATATACCCCATCTCCAAGAGAACTGCTGGAAATTCATTATTTCGTAATACGTAGAAATCGCCAAAGTCGATACCGCGGTTACTTAGTGTCAAATTATCAAGTTGCTTGTTAATAGTTTTAGCAAGACCGGTTGATGAACGCTGATGATAATAGTAGGTAGTGAAGCCGGAAGCCCCGTTTTCCTGTGGCGATGAATCAAAATGAAAACTGATAAAAGCGTCTGCATGGACAGTGTTAGATAGGTCAGAGCGTGATTTAAGGGTAGCATAGACGTCTTTTTGACGTGTCAGATAGACTTTAGTACCTTGCTCCTGAAGTTTACGTGCGACTTTCTTAGCAATAATCAAGGTATACTTTTTTTCCATCTTACCTGCGCTCGAAAGTGCGCCTGAGTCATTGCCGCCATGGCCTGGATCAAGAACGATGGTAGCATCTGACAAAGAATCTATTTTATGGATTTTTTGGGGATTGATTGCCCAATCGGCAACCCATCCGAGTCGATTGTCAGATGTTTTGACATATGACCAATGATATTTTGTTCGAATAATTGTGAGACGCGCCTTTTTTTTGATAGATACGATTTTTTTGTATTCTATCCCCGGTCCCTTTTTTAATTCGGCTGACGACGTCTCAACGACAACTTGTTTGAAGTAACTTGTAGTGCGGTATATTAGGATAATTGTTAATAATAATACTAAAAAGCCTAAAATTAAATTGCTGCGTTTCTTTTTTTTAGTTTGCATACATTAAGACTCCGTTTACTTTTACTGATTACTATTATAGCAAAAAGAAAATAATAACAAACAAGAAAGTGACAATCTCTCTGTTTTATTTCTGACAAGGCAGGGCAGCTCTTGACTTTAGCAATCAATTCTAGTATGTTTATAACAGTATAAATTTGAGCCGTACGAGAGAGGAGTAGCTTATTAGGTCTGTTGAGAGAGTGGAATTTTGGTGAAATTTCCATCTGACTGGATAAGTGAAGGACACTTTCGAGGTGCATGTCAGTGCATGCCGCTTGTAGCGTTATCCCATGAAGCATAAATAAAGGTGGTACCGTGCATAGCTGCGCCCTTGTCAAGTATTAGTGGCAGGGGCTTATTTGTATTGTCACAATTATCTTAGAAAAGAGGAGGAAAAAACATGAAGTATCAACGACCAAAAGGAACGACTGATATTATTCCAGGCGAATCTGCAAAATGGCAGTATATTGAACAAACAGCACGACAGTTGTTTAAAAACTACCGTTATAATGAAATAAGAACGCCGATTTTTGAAAACTTTGAAGTTTTTTCGCGAACATCGGGTGAAACATCTGATATCGTAACTAAAGAAATGTATGATTTCTTTGATAAAGGAGAAAGACATATAACTTTGCGGCCAGAAGGGACTGCTGGTGTAGTACGTGCGTATGTGGAAAATAAATTATACGGTCCAGAAATTCAGCGACCGTTTAAGACATTCTATATGGGACCAATGTTTCGTTATGAACGTCCCCAGTCAGGACGGCAAAGGCAGTTCCACCAAATTGGGGTTGAAGCTTTCGGTGTTGATAATCCAACGCTTGATGTAGAAGTGATGGCAATGGCGGTTAATCTGTTACAGCAGTATGGGTTACGAGATTTGAAATTAGTAATCAATACTTTAGGGGATGCTGAATCACGTACAAAATACCATGAGGCACTGATGGCATACTTGAAGCCCTTAGAAGATGTTTTAAGTGACGATTCTAAAGAGAGGCTGCACAAAAATCCTTTGCGTATTCTTGACAGCAAAGATAAAAAGGATCAGGAAATTGTAGCAAATGCACCTTCGATCTTAGATTATTTAACGGATGATGCAGCTATGCATTTTGCTACAGTAAAAAAACTGTTAAAAACTTTGAAAATTCCATTCGAGATTGAGACGAATATGGTTCGAGGTCTTGATTATTACAATCATACAATTTTCGAAATCATGAGCAATTCAAAAGCTTTCGGTGGAAATTGGACAACGGTTTGTGCCGGTGGACGTTACAATGGTTTAGTTGAACAGCTTGGTGGCCCAGAAGTTCCAGGAATTGGCTTCGGATTGGGTGTCGAACGCTTGTTATTGGTTTTAGAAGCTGAAAAAATTGAATTACCAATCGATGAAGATCTGGATGTTTATGTCGTAGGGATTGGGCAAGCTACAAATGAAGAAACGCTGAAATTGGTACAGGCTTTACGTCACGCAGGTTATAGTGCTGAGCGTGATTACTTGGAACGTAAGCCTAAAGGACAATTTAAAGCAGCCAATAGAATGAAAGCACATCTAACTTTGACAATCGGTGAGGAAGAGCTTCAAGCCGGAAAAGTCAATCTGAAGAATATGCAGACCGGAAATGAAGTAAAGGTTTTGCTAGATGATATTTATTCAGAATTCGATAAAGTGTATCAAGGTATAGTTGAAAGGGAAAAGGAGTAAAAAATGATGAACCGAACAATATATTGCGGACTTGTTGATGAATCTTACTTTGGGCAGGAAGTATGTTTGAAGGGATGGGTTCAAAAACGTCGCGACTTAGGTAACTTGATCTTTATTGATTTGCGTGATCGAGAAGGCATTGTGCAACTAGTTTTTAGTCAAGAATTTGGACCTGAAGCCCTAGAAGTGGCAGATAGTTTAAGAAGTGAATACGTGATCGAGGTTAAAGGTAAGGTTGTCCCACGCGATGACGATGCAATCAATTCTAAAATGAAAACAGGTAAGGTCGAAGTTGAAATTCACGACGTTAAACTTTTAAACAAAGCAAAAACACCGCCATTTTACATTGAAAATGGGATCAATGTTTCAGACGATTTGCGTCTAAAGTACCGGTATCTTGACTTGCGTCGACCAGAAATGCAGAAGTCGCTTATTACAAGAAGTAAAATTACTCAAGCAATTCATCGCTATCTTGACGAAAACAAATTTATTGATATTGAAACACCATATTTGACTAAATCAACTCCAGAAGGTGCAAGAGACTATTTAGTACCTTCCCGTGTCTACCCTGGTCATTTTTATGCACTACCGCAATCACCGCAGTTATTTAAGCAATTATTGATGGGCGCAGGGTTCGACCGTTACTATCAAGTAGCACGTTGTTTCCGCGATGAGGATCTCCGTGGCGATCGTCAACCTGAATTTACACAAATTGATATGGAAACTTCCTTTATGACAGCCGAAGAAATTCAAGATTTAACAGAAGGGTTATTGCAACGTGTAATGAAGGAGACGCTTGGTGTTGAAATGACACTGCCTCTTCCACGGATGATATGGAACGAAGCAATGGATCGTTATGGTTCAGATAAACCAGACATTCGTTTTGGAATGGAATTGACTGATATGGCTGACGCGGTTAAGAATGTTGATTTTAAGGTCTTCAAAACGATTCTTGAAAAAGGCGGTCAGGTCAAAGCAATTACAGTTCCAAATGGTGCAGAAAAGTATTCGCGTAAGGATATTGAAAGTAAACAGGAATATATTAAACGCTTTGGTGCAATGGGATTGGCATGGCTAAAGGTTACGGAAAATGGTTTTTCAGGTCCGATTGCTAAGTTTTTCAAAAATGATGTTGAAAATATCAAAAAAGCAGCCAATGCTAGCGTTGGTGATTTGATCTTGTTCGTTGCCGACAAGCGTAAAGTTGTGGCTGATGCTTTAGGGTATCTCAGGACAAGTATAGCAAACGAACTTGACATGGTAGACAAAACGAAATTTGCGTTTTTGTGGGTTGTTGATTGGCCATTATTCGAGTATAGTGAGGATTTCCATCGCTATATTGCAGCACACCATCCATTCACAATGCCTAATGAGGAAGATATTGATTTGTTGTCTACGGATCCGCATAAAGCTCACGCTCAGAGTTATGATATCGTTTTAAACGGCTATGAACTTGGTGGTGGTTCAATTCGTATTCATCAGCGTGAAATTCAAGAAAAAATGTTCAAGGCTCTTGGTTTCACTAAGGAAAAGGCTGAAGACCAATTTGGATTCTTCTTAGATGCTCTAGATTACGGTTTTCCACCACATGGAGGTCTAGCAATTGGGTTAGATCGTTTTGCAATGTTGCTTTCTGGGAAAGACAATATTCGTGAGGTTATAGCCTTCCCTAAGAATTCTAAAGCATCGGAACCATTAACAGATGCTCCAAGTACAGTTGCCCAAAAGCAATTAGATGAGCTTCATCTTGATACGACTGAAGAATAACTTCCTTTTCTGAGGTTAAATCAGAATTATGCAAGCTGGGACTAACTACAGTGCTTTGGATTTTGATAAAGATGTTCAGGTTATTGAATGTATTATAGACAAAGTTTTCAGTCAGAGAAGTTCTCGCAAGGCGTGAAAGATGGAGCCTATAGTTCATCATGTGAATTTATGAGTTAAGAGGGGATGGATCAAAACATATGTTTTGATCCATCCTCTTTATATATTATCTCGCAATATTTATCTCAATATGTTTCAATAGCAAAGCTTTTTTATTATTAGTGAGTGTTTAAGGGTTGGTTAAGAAAACGGGACAGTATTTGAATTTAAAATATTTGTTTTCAAACGTGATACAACTGTTGCTGAATGCATGAAATTAGTTTATCTTATAAGGTAATCACGAAAATGAATTATAGGAGGCTTGAAATTGAGTAAGATAGAGGAGACAGCGATTTTTGCTGGGGGTTGTTTCTGGTGCATGGTCAAACCGTTTGATGAACATCCGGGAATTATAAAAGTTATTTCTGGATATACAGGAGGTCATGTCCCCAACCCAACTTATGAAGAGGTTTGTTCACATCGTACGGGACATACGGAGGCTGTCAAAATTATCTTTGATCCTGAGATAATTTCGTACGAACAGCTGGTCCAAATCTATTGGCAGCAGACTGACCCGACGGATGCAATGGGTCAGTTTCAGGATCGGGGTGACAATTATCGGCCGGTAATTTTTACAGAGGGCGAAGAACAGAAAAAAATTGCGTTGGCTTCTAAAAAGGCTTTGGAAGAAAGTGGTCGTTTTAGTGCACCGATTGTAACTCAGATCGAAGACGCAAAGCCTTTCTATCAGGCAGAGGATTATCATCAAAATTTCTATCAAAAGGACCCAGCTCGTTTCGAACTTGAGGAAAAACAGCGTCAATCCTTTAAGAAAAATAATTGGTCAAATTAAACTTGTCCGAGAAATTAAGGAGATAAAAAAGATTTATGGATGAGATTCAACAAATTTGGAAACGGCATCAGTATGTTGCCCGCGCTTCAACATCCTTTATCTATGGTATTTTAGTTTCAGTAGCAATGAATTTTTTTTGGGTGCCTGGGAATATCTATTCATCTGGAATAACTGGATTAGCTCAATTAATAGCTACCTTGGTAAAGAGGTATACACCTTTTCAACTTTCGACAGCAGCATTGCTGTTCATACTTAATGTTCCGTTGTTTTTTTTAGCATGGAAGCAAATTGGCCATCGCTTCACTTTTTTTACTTTTTTATCAGTTGTTTTTTCAAGTATTATGATTAAATCCATTTCAATAGTTACATTAACAAAAGATCCTATTATCTGTGCTATTTTTGGGGCTGCTATAAATGGCTTTGGAACAGGAATGGCTTTAAAGAATGGAATTTCAACGGGCGGTTTAGATATTATCGGTTTGACTTTGCGTAAACATACAGGAAAAAGTATCGGAACAATTAACATTTGTTTTAATACTTTTATCATTCTTGCTGCTGGGGCAGTTTATGGGTGGCCTTATGCTTTTTACTCAGCACTTGGAATTTTTGTTAATGCACGTGTAATGGACATTGTTTATACGCGCCAGCAAAAAATGCAGGTTATGATTGTAACTAATAAGCCTAAAAGCGTTGTTGATTGTATTCAAACTCATATGCGTCGGGGCATCACTATTGTTCATGGAGCTGAGGGTGCATATCGGCATGATCAAAAAACAATTCTTTTCACTGTTATTTCGCGTTACGAACAAATTGATTTGAAAAATGCAATGGAGGAATCAGACCCGTATGCATTTGTCAGCATTTCAGATAATGTTAAAATTATGGGACGTTTCTATGAACCAGAGCCTTAAATTAATAAATATTTTGAAACAGAAATATTTTTTTGAGAAAGTATGTTGAATAATGAAAAAAATGATATATATCTGGCTGGTACGGCTTTTTTCGCTTCTATTTAATCTGAAAGATCCCAAACTGGTCGTCTATTTGATGAGCTTTGGAAATAATAATGAGTTTATCAAAAAAATGTCTAAGAGATGCATAATTAAAAAAGAACGTCTGGTCATACTGTATTATCCAAGCTGCAAAGAAGCAGCACTAGAATTGAACAGTTTTGGGATAGAAACGGTCTGTTTTACTGAAGGTCTTCATTTTGTACTATCTAAATTACGAGTTGTTTTATCTGCTAAGCTTTTGTTTTGTGATAACTATTATGCCTTTTTGGCTGGTTGCCGCTTTAATCATCAAAAAACAAAAATTGTCCAAGTTTGGCATGCAAATGGAGCAGTTAAGTCATTCGGCTGGCAAGAACCGAAAACATTACTGAGGAGCTCTGCTGATAAAAGAAGATTTCAAAAAGTATACGATCAGTTCGATGATTATGTTGTTGCTTCGACTATGATGGCTGCAATTTTTTCCAAGAGTTATCATGTTAAAAAAAATAAGATGTTAATTCTGGGTTATCCACGATCCGATAAATTTTCACATTCAGAATGGGCTTCGAAGAAGAGGCAGTTTTTTTATCGACAATATCCCGCTTTGAAGAGCAAAGAGATTATTTTATATACACCGACCTATCGTGAAGGTACCGAAGGGGTAAAAATTAATTTACCACAATCTTTTTTTGAGATTATGAATCGATTAGATAAAAAACAGGTATTAATAATTAAACTTCATCCGCACTTGGGAGACCGCGTAAAAACTATTCGTGATCGTTTTCGTGGGAGAAAGAACATTTTGTGGCTGGATGATCTTTCGACGGAGGATATTTTGCCTGTAGCAGATCGTTTAATTACGGACTATTCATCGGTTATTTTTGACTATTCACTACTGGAAAATGCAAAAGAAATTTTGTTTTATTGTTATGACTTAGATGAATATCAAAATAAAGTCGGTATTCAACCTGATTTTAAAAAATGGCTGCCTGGTCCACTGCTTAGAACGACGAAAGACTTATTTTCAGCTTTGAAAAAGCCGGCAGATCAAGCAGATTTTAGCGAGTTCAATAGGTTATGGAATACAAAAAATGATGGTTATGCGGCAGAACGAATCATAAGATATTATTTAGAATGAAACAGCTAAGGATGCTGAATTAAAAAGTAAAATATAATGTTTTTAAAGCTGTTTTCAGTTGTCTTGGTTTATGACTTAAATTTAAGTTAAAAAGGAGAATTGCAAATGTTACTTGGATCACATGTTGGAATGAAGGGTAGTAAAATGCTTTTAGGCTCGGCTGAAGAAGCCGCTGGCTATGGCGCAACAACTTTTATGGTCTACACGGGGGCCCCTCAAAACACACGGCGTAAAAAAATTGCAGATATGAACATTGATGCTGGACATGATTACATGAAGAATCATAAAATCAGCAATATTGTGGTGCATGCCCCATATATTATCAATTTGGGCAATACCAAAAAACCTGAAAATTTCGAATTTGCGGTTGCTTTTCTGAAAGATGAGGTCAAACGTGCGGAAGCTCTTGGTGCTGAACAGATGACATTTCATCCGGGAGCACATGTTGGGGCAGGTGCAGAAGCGGCCATTGATAACATAGTTAAGGGACTTAACAAAGTCATTGATCCTGAACAAAACTTACAAATTGCAATCGAGACGATGGCAGGCAAAGGAACGGAAGTCGGTCGAACTTTTGAAGAAATTGCGCAGATAATAGATGGAGTGACACACAATGAAAAACTCTCAGTAACGCTGGACACATGTCATACTAATGATGCAGGGTACAATGTTAAGGAAGATTTTGACGGTGTTCTCAATGAATTTGATCATGTTATTGGCTTAAATAAATTAAAGGTCGTTCACATTAATGATTCTAAAAATGAATTGGGCAGCCATAAGGATCGGCATGCTAATATCGGTTTTGGAACCATTGGTTTTGATGCACTAAATTATATTGTTCACCACAGTGAACTGAAAGAAATTCCTAAAATTATGGAAACACCGTATGTTGGTCCTGATAAGAAAAATGCTTTTCCTCCATACGCTTATGAGATCAAAATGTTTAAAGAGCAAACTTTTGATTCTGAAATGTTGGCTAAAATTGTTACTAATAAAGGTCAAATATAATTCTTTTGATTGAGAAATTTAACTTATACCGAAAAAAGGGGTTGGACTAAAACGCAGGTTTTGGTCCGATCCCTTTTGCGTCAGAGTTATATTACAGACACTAAAATGGTTTAATGTTCAAGCAATGACTTTTGGTACACACTTGTTAAATTAGAGCATCCAAAAGAAAAATTTTTGAAGACTATTTAGCTAGGCTCTCTGTTATCAAGGTGGCGGTTTCTTCAATCGACTTGTTCGAAACATTAATAACAAGACATCCTAATTTTTTATACAAATTGTTTGCATATTCCAACTCAGCTTCAATATTATCTACATTAGAGTAGTTGGTATCCGGATTCAGACCGTATGTCAGCATACGTTCACGTCTGATATTATTAAGGATTTTGGGATCATTAGTAAGACCAATTATTTTTTGACGATCGACTTTCCAGAGTTCATCGGGCACCTTAGCTTTAGGGACAAGTGGAAGATTGGCTACCAAAAAGTTCTTATTGGCAAGATACAATGACAAGGGTGTTTTTGAGGTGCGCGAAACACCTAAAAGCACAATATCTGCTTTTAAATAACCCGACGGATCTTTACCATCATCGTAAGTGACTGCAAATTCGAGAGCTTTAATTCGATTAAAATACGTTTCATTAAGGTTGTGGTTTAGTCCGGCTTGTCCCAGTGGTTCTAAACCGGTTTTTTCTTTGATCGTATTGAGCAGAGGAGACAATGCATCTAAGACACCAAGACCATTAGTTTCGCAAAAGGAAGTAACGTATTCCGAAAGTTGAGGATCAACAAAAGTATGGATAATCAGTGCGTCAGCACGTTTGGCTTTAGCAAGAATACCACCTAAAAGCGAAATTGTTTTAGTCAGCGGAAAACGATGAAGCTTAAAATCGATATCAGGAAATTGGACAGCTGCCGCCTGAGCGAGACTATAGCCTGTTTCTCCCAAAGAATCGGAAATTATAAAGATAGATATTTGCTTAGTATTCGACATTTTTTTCCCCCACCTATTGAAATTAAAAACGCTTTATTCACCATATGTATATAATATAATGAATTATCATTTAAAACAATCAGCATTAAATTCTTTTTCCTGATTATTTTTTGAATACCGGTAAAGTTATATTGACGACTGCTTAAGGTTTGGGTATAATAATATAGAACTGTTAAAAGTTTGTGTGTTTATGCAGAATATAACGGTTACATTTTAAGCTCGGAGGGAGGGAAACAAAATGTCAAAGACAGTCGTTCGTAAAAACGAATCTCTTGATGACGCTCTTCGTCGCTTCAAACGTACCGTTTCAAAAACAGGTACTTTACAAGAATATCGTAAACGTGAATTCTACGAGAAGCCTAGTGTGAAACGCAAGAAAAAATCTGAAGCAGCAAGGAAGCGTAAGAACAAGCGTCGTTTCTAATTCCTAAGGAGGGATAGAACTGATGAGCTTACTTGATTCATTAAATAATGATTTGAAAGCTGCGATGAAGGCTCATGATAAGGAAACTTTGAGTACTGTTCGTATGTTAAAGTCCGCTGCGACAAATGAACAGATTAAAGTGGGCCATGCTTTAACTTCTGATGAAGAAATAGCTGTTCTGTCACGCGAGTTAAAACAACGCAAGGATTCTGTTGCTGAGTTTTCAGATGCTGGACGTGCCGATTTGGTTCCTAGTCTGGAAAACGAAATTAAAGTTGTTCAGCGCTATCTGCCGAAACAGCTTGGCGAAGATGAGGTAAAGACTATTGTTCAAGAAACGATGCAACGAGTTGGAGCATCATCGAAAGCTGATTTTGGTAAAGTGATGGGTGCAGTTATGCCTCAAGTCAAGGGACAAGCTGATGGAAAACTGGTAAATTCAGTTGTAAAATCATTGTTGAAATAATATTTTTGATTCAATAGCAGTATGTATTGGATTGTTAATGCAAAAGACGGATTGTCTGTGATAGACGATTCGTCTTTTGTTTTTGCAGAGGAATATTATTAAAGCCTTAGCTTTTGTTAAAGCGCCTTTTATGCTATGATTTAACCATATAATGCTTAATTAAAGGAGCAAAATGGATTGACGGAAAAACAGTTGGTTGAAAAAGAGTTCAAATTAACCGATTCTCAACAAGGTGTTGCTTTGCTGGGAACCCATGATAAATATGTTGAATTACTTGAAGAAGGCGAGAATATTGTCATTCGTCCTTTCGGAGATACGATAAGAATTACCGGAGAAGAGAACGCAGTTGCGCGCGCTTTGAAAATCCTGCAGCAGCTATCCAACTTGCTTGCACAGAATATTACAATAGGCAGTTCTGATGTCTTGTCTGCAATAAAGATGGCAGACAAAGGGACCTTGGACTATTTTCAAGATTTATATACAGATGTGCTGCTTAAAGATCAAAAAGGGAAACCAATCCGCGTAAAAAACTTCGGACAACGTCAATATGTCCAAGCTATAAAAAATAGTGATCTTGTTTTTGGAATAGGTCCCGCCGGAACCGGCAAGACCTTTTTGGCTGTTGTCATGGCGGTCGCTGCTCTAAAAAAAAATATAGTAGAGCGAATAATTCTTACCAGACCTGCTGTGGAGGCTGGTGAGTCTTTAGGCTTTCTGCCAGGAGATTTAAAGGAGAAAGTAGATCCTTACCTGCGCCCAGTATATGATGCCTTGCATGCCGTTTTGGGAAAAGAACACACTGAACGTTTACTGGATCGGGGTGTGATTGAAATTGCGCCGTTAGCATATATGCGCGGGAGAACGCTTGACAACGCTTTTGTCATATTAGATGAAGCTCAGAATACAACTAGAGCGCAAATGAAAATGTTTCTAACACGCCTTGGGTTTGGTTCCAAAATGGTTGTTAACGGCGATAAGACGCAAATTGATTTGCCTCGCGGACATAAACAAAGCGGATTAGTTGATGCAGAGAATATTTTAAAGAATCTAGCTCATGTAGAATTTGTTAATTTTGACGCAGCAGATGTTGTACGGCATCCGGTTGTCGCTGAAATTATTCAAGCTTATGCAAATGAAACTGAAAAAGAGGGGCAAAAATAGTGGATTTAGAAATCTATGATGAAACTAAACAGGTAAGTCAAGAATGGATCGAGTTAATAACAAACTTGTTGAATTTCGCTGGAAATTATATTGACTTGCCAGAAAATACTGAGATGTCGGTAACACTAATGGATAATGAAAAAATACACGCAATCAATAAGAAATATCGCGGCGTTGACAAGGCCACTGATGTTATTAGTTTTGCAATCGAAGAACAGAGTGATGACGATGTTCCAATTATCATGCCGGAAGATAGTGACTTTGTGGAACCAAAAAATATTGGAGATATTATGGTGTCAATTGAGAAGGTGAAAGAACAGGCGGCGTATCTTGGACATTCAGAAGAAAGAGAACTTGGCTTTTTGACAGTTCATGGTTTTTTGCATCTTAACGGATATGATCATATGCGCCATGAAGATGAGACGGTTATGTTTAATTTACAACGTGAGATTTTGGATGCTTATGGACTTAAAAAATAAAAAAAAGAGATGGAAACATACTAAATTTAAGCAATCATTTTATCATGCTTGTCAGGGGCTGAAAACAATGATGGGTGAAGAGCGCAATTTGCGCTTTCATTTTCTCGCAGCTGCTGCAGCTCTTATACTAGGGTGGTTTTTAAAATTAACTGCAGGTGAGTGGTTATGGCTGTGTTTAAGTATTTCATTTGTGATCATCAATGAGATTTGGAATACAGTTGCGGAGAATATTGTTGACTTGGTAACCGATTACCAATATAATCTACTCGCAAAAAAAGCGAAAGACATGGCCGCAGGCGCAGTCTTGCTGTCAGCGCTTTTTGCGCTTATTGTCGCGCTTATTATTTTTGTTCCGAAATTGTGTAATTTATTTTAGATTAAGAGGGTAGAAAATGGAGATAAAAAAACATTCAGGTTTTGTTGCTATTATTGGACGTCCTAACGTAGGCAAATCAACTTTTTTAAATCGTGCGGTTGGACAAAAAGTTGCCATTATGAGTGACAAAGCACAAACAACACGTAACAAGATTCAGGGAATATATACAACTGAGACAACACAGATTGTATTTATTGATACACCTGGAATCCATAAACCGCATAGTAGGCTTGGGGATTTTATGGTTAAAGCAGCATTATCAACTTTGAATGAAGTGGATGCTGTTTTATTTATGGTTAATGCTACACAAAAGCGGGGACGCGGAGACGATTTTATTATTAAACGCTTAAAAGAAGTCAAGAAGCCTATCTTTTTAGTGATAAATAAGATTGATCAGATACATCCAGATCAGCTTCTAGAAATTGTGGATGATTATCGTAAGGAATTGGATTTTCAGGAAGTTTATCCGATTTCTGCACTCCAGGGAAACAACTGTGAAGAATTAATAGCAGCAATCAGCACTATTTTGCCTGAAGGACCTCAATTTTATCCAGAAGATCAAGTTACGGATCATCCAGAACGTTTTATTGCAGGTGAATTAATCCGTGAAAAGGTCCTAGAGCTGACACGAGAAGAGGTTCCACATTCGGTAGCTGTAATTGTTGAACGTGTCAAAAGAGAAGATGAAGAAAAGATTCTTGTTCAAGCGACAATCATTGTTGAGCGGTCCTCTCAAAAGGGGATTTTGATTGGAAAAGGCGGGAAAATGCTGAAGACGATTGGAACAAAGGCACGCAAAGATATTGAATTGCTCTTGGGTGATAAAGTTTATTTAGAGTTATGGGTAAAAGTTCAAAACAATTGGCGAGATAAACAAACTGATTTAAAAGCTTTAGGTTACAGACAAGATGATTATTAAAATAAGCTGACGCAAAAGCAAGGCTACAACGCTGATTTTTTTGATTGCGAAAAGAAACCAGCAAAGGAGTGATAGTTTTGGGAACAACGAAAATGGCTGAGTTTTCGGGAATCGTTGTATATCGTAAGGACTATCGTGAACGTGATATGCTGGTTAAAATTTTGACTGATCGTTTTGGATTTAAGATGTTTTTCGTGCGTGGTGCTCGTAAAAAAGGTTTTCGTTTAAGTGCTGCTATTCTTCCATTTACGAAAGCAACTTACATTGGAACGATCAATGATGAGGGGTTGTCATTCATCAGTGCAGTTAAGGAAGCCAGCCAGTATCAGGCCATCTGCCAAGACATTATTTTGAACGCCTACGTTGCGTATATCTTGGGGCTTGCAGAGGCGGCCTTTAATGATAATCACCCCTTAAATGAGTGGTATATCAAGATTGAAAAGGCAATTTCATTGATCAACAATGGTCTGGATGCTGCAATTGTGACAAATATTGTTGAAATTCAGTTATTAGGGAGATTTGGAGTTAAGCCTAATTTGAGGAATTGTGTCATTTGTCATGATAATACTGGAATCTGTGATTTTTCAGAAAGCTATGGGGGCCTTTTGTGCCAAAAGCATTGGCATTTAGATCCAAACCGGCTTCGACTGGATCGTCGCACAATTTATTTTCTTCGCTTTTTTTCGCAAGTTGATATTATGAGGCTCGGGTCAATAAATGTCAAAGAGGAAACAAAAGACAAATTACGGTTAACTTTAAACCAAATTTACAATAATGATGTCGGAGTCAACATTAAAGCAAAAAAATTTCTTGATGATATAAAAAAATGGCCGCATATTGTTTTAAATGATGATAGGTAATTGACAAATAGTGTTATCTCGCTTATTCTTAATTTGATATGATAGGCAATGATGGAAAAGGGTATATTTCTGCAGTTGCAGCGAGTCTGGATAATTGGTGAGAGCAGGCACAAATGGAATATATTGGCGTTTTCGGAGTCTAGTTTAATTAAGTAGCTAGTTAATAATTACTAGAAGTAGGGTGGAACCGCGGTTAGATAAAGATCGTCCCTATGTGACTGTTCATTTGTGGTCGCATAGGTTTTTTTATGTTTCCATAAGTGAAGATTCATTCGCTAATTATGAGGAGGAAAACAATGTCGGAAAAATTGTCTTTGCAAGATATTATCTTAACGCTGCAGCATTTTTGGTCAAAACAAGGCTGTATGTTGATGCAGTCATATGATACTGAAAAAGGTGCCGGAACAATGAGTCCGTATACCTTTTTACGTGCAATTGGTCCTGAGCCTTGGAATGCAGCTTACGTAGAACCTTCAAGACGACCAGCGGATGGGCGTTACGGTGAAAATCCTAACCGCCTTTATCAGCATCACCAGTTTCAAGTCATCATGAAACCATCTCCAGCAAATATTCAAGATCTATATTTAGATAGCTTACGTGCGCTGGGTATCGATCCTAATGAACATGATATTAGGTTTGTTGAAGATAACTGGGAGAATCCATCTATGGGTTGTGCTGGTGTTGGCTGGGAAGTCTGGTTAGATGGAATGGAAATTACACAGTTTACATATTTCCAGCAGGTTGGAGGCCTGGAAGTCAAACCTGTCGCATCAGAAGTTACATATGGACTGGAACGTTTATCATCGTATATTCAAGATGTTAATTCTGTCTTTGATTTAGAATGGGCAGCAGGAGTCAAGTATGGTGATATTTTTGGTGAACCAGAGTATGAACATTCCAAATATTCGTTTGAAGAAAGCAATCAGGAAATGTTATTTAATCTGTTTGATACTTATGAACAAGAAGCAAAAAAACAGATTAAAAATGGTTTAGTTCATCCAGCCTATGACTATGTTTTAAAATGTAGCCATACGTTTAATTTGTTGGATGCGCGTGGTGCGGTATCTGTCACCGAAAGAGCTGGTTATTTAGCGAGGATTCGTAATATGGCCAAGTCTGTTGCTAAGGTTTTCGTAGCTGAACGAAAGAAATTAGGTTTCCCTTTACTAAAAGATGAAAAATTGCGGAATAAGTTATTAAAGGAGGACAAATAGGTATGAGCCATACATTCTTACTTGAAGTAGGGTTAGAAGAGATCCCTGCGCATGTTGTAACTCCGAGTGCTCGCCAATTAAAAGAGCGTGTTGAAACTTTCTTGAAAGATCAGCGTTTAGTTTTTAATAAGATAGACACTTTTTCAACACCACGCAGATTAGCTGTTAAAATTACCGGGTTGGCTGACAAGCAAAATGACATTGAAGAAGAAGCTAAAGGGCCAGCTAAGAAGATAGCGCTTGATAAGGACGGGAACTGGTCTAAAGCTGCGATCGGATTTTCACGTGGTCAAGGAATGTCCCCAGATGATATCTTTTTCAAGGAACTCAAGGGTACTGAGTATGCATATGTTAAAAAGTTTATTGTAGGCAAAACGGCAGCAGAAGTTTTGGTAGGAATTAAAGAAGCAGTTACTTCAATGATTTTTCCAACTATGATGCGTTGGGGAAATAATGATTTTAAGTATGTACGTCCTATCCGTTGGTTGGTAGCACTTTTAGATAAACAAGTGATTCCATTCAGTGTTTTAAATGTTCAAACAAACCGTGTTACGCAAGGACATCGTTTCTTGGGCAATGAAGTGGTATTGGAGAGTGCAGAGGACTATCCCCAAGCATTAGTCACGCAAAAAGTTATTGCGGATGCCGCTGAGCGTAAGCAAATGATTAAAATGCAGATAGAAAAATTAGCAGCACAAAACAATTGGAAGATTGTTGTCGATTCTGATTTACTTGAAGAAGTCAACAATTTGGTTGAATTCCCAACTGTATTTGCTGGAAGCTTTGCTGAGAAGTATCTAGATATTCCAGATGAAGTTTTGATAACTTCAATGAAAGATCATCAACGCTTTTTCTATGTTCTGGATCAGTCAGATAATTTACTACCTAATTTTGTTTCAGTGCGCAATGGTAATGATGAACATTTGGAAAATGTTGTGGCTGGAAATGAAAAAGTTTTGACGGCAAGACTTGAAGATGCGGCCTTTTTCTACCATGAGGATCAGCAAAAAACGATTGAAGACTATGCTAATCGACTCAAAAAAGTTATGTTTCATGACAAAATTGGTACAGTGTACGAAAAAATGGAACGTGTCCGTTCTTTATGCAAGCTTTTAGCTGCAGCTCTGGACAAAGAAAATAAATTGAGCAAATCTGAAGAAAAAGCATTGGATCGAGCCGCACAGATTTATAAGTTTGATTTAGTTACAGGCATGGTCGGTGAATTTTCTGAACTTCAAGGTGTGATGGGCGAAAAATATGCTCTGTTAATGGGAGAACTTCCGGAGGTTGCGACTGCGATTCGTGAGCACTATCTGCCTAATTCTTCAGATGGCGTGTTGCCAGAGTCCAAAGTCGGAGCTTTGCTAGCTATTGCTGACAAGATTGACAGTATTGGAGCATTCTTTGCATCTGGGATGATACCAACAGGATCAAATGATCCGTATGCCTTGAGAAGGCAGGCCTTAGGGATTGTTCGAATTACACTTGCACGAAATTGGAATTTTTCGGCTGATTCACTGCAAAAAATAATAGTGCAAAACTATGAAAACGAACCGATACTGTATAAGAATATTAAACCTACAGAGAACTATGATGAAATGGGTGCCTTCATAGTTGAACGTGTAAAGAAATTACTCAGTGAAAGTAAATTCGGCTTTGACGTAATTGAAACTGCTTCTGGAGTTTCGAACAATTCATTTGTTGAAATGCGTGAAGCAGCAAATATTCTGAAAAGTCATCAAAATGATAATGATTTTAAGGAAAACATCGAAGCTTTAACGCGTGTCTTGCATTTAGCTAAAAAGGCCCCAAATGATGCAACACAAAAAATCGATACGTCATTATTTGAAAACGAAGCAGAAAAGGATCTGTTTGAGGCGGTTTCAAAGATTAAAGTTAGTGGAGCTGCTACTAATTCACTTGAACAGTTATATGCTGCTCTGGGTTCGTTGCGTCCGCTAATTGATAACTATTTTGAAAAAACGATGATTATGGTTGAGGATGAAAAAGTCCGTGCTAATCGTTTAGCTCAGCTTTTAGAGCTTTCGAAATTAACACAGCGATTGGGTAAACTGGATAAGCTAAATGTTAAGTAAGTTTGAAAACTTTGATTGAAACCGCTAAAGATATGCACAGTGGTTCGGGCTTGTTGTCACTAGGGGGATTCTAGTTAGCGACAAAGCCTTTTTTGATTGAAAATTAAGGATTCCGTGATAAACTTGCAGTGATAGTTGGTTTATTTTAAGACACAATTTAATTATTTGCTTTTTGAAAACTGATATTGTATTATGAATATGATTGTAATTTTTCTGAAAAGTCGCACGTTAGCGTGCGACTTTTGTAAACATAACAACTATTAGACAAATGGGGTGATATAGTGTGAGTCGGCGAATTCCAGAAGAAGTTATCGAGACTGTACGCTCTAGTGTCAATATTGTTGATATAGTTGGGCAGTATGTCCAACTTAGAAAATCAGGGAAAAATTATTTTGGACTTTGTCCTTTTCACGAAGAAAAAACACCATCGTTTTCTGTGACAGAAGAAAAACAGATTTTTCACTGTTTCTCCTGTCATCGTGGGGGCAATGTTTTTAAATTCATTATGGAAGTTGAAAACATGTCATTTCCGGATGCTGTTGTGCGTGTCGCTGAATTAGGAAATGTACAGTTGGACAAAGAAATCACACAGAATTTATCAAGTGATAATGTTTCTGAATCATCTGAAACTACAAAACTTAAAAAGATGTATAACGATGCTGCTCACTTGTTTAATCATATTCTAGTGAATACATCGATGGGGGAACAAGCGTTAGATTATTTGCATAAACGTGGTTTAGATGATGCCATGATTGAGGAATTTAATTTGGGGTATGCACCATCTAAAGAGCTATTAGAAGCCTTCTTTAAAGAAAAAGGATTGGATCATCAACTTTTGCGTAAGTCGGGTCTTTTTGTGGAGATGCAAGATGGTTCTTTTAAAGAACGCTTTCAAAATCGAGTTCTTTTTCCAATCCGCGATCCTCGTGGTGAAACAATCGCTTTTTCTGGAAGGCTTTTGCTTAAAGATGATAAGAAACCCAAATATTTAAACAGCCCAGAAACAGTAATTTTTAATAAACGCAAGGTGCTTTTTAATTTTGACAAGGCGAAAAGTAAAATTCGCCAGTACAAGTCGGCTATCTTGTTTGAAGGATTTATGGATGTTTTAGCTGCTTATCGGGCGGGAGTTGAAAATGGACTTGCTTCAATGGGGACAAGCTTAACGAATGAACAAATTTACTTGCTTGAACGAATAACTGACCGGCTGGATATCTGCTATGATGGTGATGATCCAGGGCAGCATGCGACAGCACGAGCTTTGACTCTTTTAGAGCCCTTAACTAAAATGAAACTCGGAGTTTTGCATATTCCCGAAAAAATGGATCCAGACGAGTATGTTAAAAAATACGGTGAAGAAAAATTTAAGCAGCTAGCACAAAGTTCACATGAAACTGTCATTGCTTTTTATATGCGCTATTATGAACAGGAGCGCAACTTAGCAAACGAAGCGGATCAATTAGCTTATTTGGCTGATATTTTGCAACAGTTGGCAAAAGTCCAATCGCCAGTTGAAAGAGATATATATTTAAATCAGCTCGCTAAACGTTTTGGAATCGAGAAAATAAATCTTGAATCCCAATTGCAAACATATGTTAATAAACTAGGGCAAAATAATAGTAAACAGAAAAATAATTCGAATGAAGTACTGCGAAAAGACCGTATCGTTAAGTCTAAAAATAATCAAAGACATATCGACCGTGTGGAAAAAGCGGAGCGTTTGTTATTGTATCGTCTGTTGCATGACCATAGTGTTTGGTTGAAACTGAGAGAAATAAGCGGCTTTACTTTTGTGCATGATGTGTACCAAACGATTTATATGATCGCTGAAGGCTATTTTAACGCATATGATGAATATGATACAGCGCGTTTCCTTGATTATCTAGAAGATGAAGCTTTACGCCAAATTTTAATAGAGCTAGCTTTAGGTGCTTATGCGAAAGAAACAAGCGAAGAGGAGGTCGATGATTGTATTGACTTGATTATGCATCAATCTCCATTGGAAAATAAAATAAAAGACATTAGAAAACAGCTTTCCGATGCTAAAAGGATGAATAACAATGATTTAGTGACTGATTTGACAGTCAAGTTAGTCAGTCTATTACGCCAACAACAGGTAGAAAAGTCGACATCATTATAAGGAGGACCTCCCATGGCAGAAAATAAAAAAAGCAACGCATTGAATAAGGTAGCATATACTAAGGCTTTACGTGAACTCATTAGAAAATATAAAGCGAAAAAACAGATTAATTACGATGATTTAACAAAGAAACTTGTAACACCATTTGGTTTAGAAGCGAAACAGATGGAATCAATGATTCAAAAGGTTGAGGATTCAGGCATTTCAGTTGTTGATGAAAAAGGCGAACCTAGCGAACATAGTTTAAAGGCTGCTTCAAGCGAGGCAGAAAAAGCAACTAAAGACAGAGATGTTTCGGCGCCTGCTGGTGTTAAGATTAATGACCCGGTTAGAATGTATCTTAAGGAAATCGGTCGTGTGAATTTATTAACTGCCGATGAAGAAGTTGCTTTAGCTTTAAGAATTGAAGAAGGCGATGATGAAGCTAAACAAAGACTTGCTGAAGCCAACTTGCGTCTTGTTGTTTCGATTGCTAAACGTTATGTTGGACGCGGAATGTCATTTCTTGATTTAATCCAAGAGGGAAATATGGGATTAATGAAAGCAGTTGAGAAATTTGATTATCGTAAAGGATTTAAGTTTTCGACTTATGCAACTTGGTGGATTAGACAAGCGATTACGCGTGCAATAGCTGATCAAGCGAGAACAATCAGAATTCCTGTGCATATGGTGGAAACAATCAATAAGTTGATCAGAATTCAGCGTCAAATGTTACAAGATTTGGGTAGAGAACCTATGCCTGAAGAAATCGGTGCTGAGATGGATATGCCGACAGATAAGGTACGTGAGATTCTAAAAATTGCACAAGAACCAGTTTCGCTTGAAACACCAATAGGTGAAGAGGATGATTCACATCTGGGAGATTTCATTGAAGATCATGATGCGACTAGTCCGGCTGATCATGCAGCTTATGAGCTACTCAAAGAACAGTTGGAAAGTGTACTTGACACTTTAACTGATCGTGAAGAGAATGTCTTGCGTTTGCGCTTTGGGCTTGACGATGGCCGTACAAGGACCTTAGAAGAAGTTGGGAAAGTTTTTGGCGTCACCCGTGAACGAATTCGGCAAATTGAAGCAAAAGCTCTTCGGAAGTTACGGCACCCATCACGTTCAAAACAGCTTAAAGACTTTTTAGAATAAGTTGTGAGAAAGAAGAAGCTGATTTTTTTGGAGAGATCGCTTGATTTTTTTAATTGAATAGAGTATTCTAATCGAAAAGAAGAGGAGGAAAAAGAATGGCTGACTTTAGCATGAAAACCGCATACAACTCATGTTGCTGTCGTATTCCGCGTTTTAGCGTTGGAAATACGGCTGTTTTGAGGTATGCTGGTTTCATGTTATAGCTTGTTGAACATGAAATTGTTTGGACACAGCTGATCATTTTCTTACGTATAGGGCGCGAATCTTAAATAGATTCGCGCCCTTTTTCTTTTTTCTAAGAGGAGGTAATAAAAAGTGATATACAAAATGGTTGAAGAACTCGTCGGCAACACACCACTGATGCAGTTGAAAATTTCCACGCCAAATGGTTCACATATATTTGCCAAACTGGAAATGTTTAATCCTGGTGGGAGTATCAAAGATCGCCTTGGAAAATACATGCTGCATCAAGCTCAGAGAGAAGGATTAGTTAAAGAAGGTACAACGATAATTGAACCAACTGCAGGCAACACCGGGATCGGAATAGCTCTAGCAGCCGGACGATTAGGCCTTAAGACTATTTTAGTGGTTCCAGAGAAATTTAGTCAAGAAAAGCAAACTTTAATGAAAGCTTTGGGAGCACAACTAGTGCATACTCCTAGTGAAGAAGGCATAGTTGGAGCGATCAAAAAAGCACGTGCGCTGTCAGCTGAAATAAAAAACAGTTATGTTCCAATGCAGTTTGATAATTTAGATAACCCAGATGCTTATTATCTGTCAATTGCTCCCGAAATCGAGCACGAGATGAAGGCAAATAATCTGTCAATTGATGGTTTTGTAGCAGGAGTCGGCAGTGGTGGAACTTTTGTTGGAATGGCACGTTATTTTAAAGAACACATGACCCATATTAAAACAGCGATCGTGGAACCAGAAGGATCTATTCTTAACGGTGGAGTAGAGCATGCTCATCGAATTGAGGGTATAGGCGTGGAATTTGTACCACCATTTTTAGATAAGAAAAATGTTGATCGCATTTATACGATTAGTGATGCTGCTGCTTTTTCTTTGGTTAAGCAGATGGCCCAAGCGGAAGGGCTAATGATTGGCAGTTCCAGTGGAGCGGCTCTAGCAGCTAGTCTGAAATTGGCTGCTGAATTAGAACCAAATAGTAATATTGTTACTGTTTTTCCAGACAGCAGTGAGCGTTACCTAAGTCAAAATATTTATTCATGAAAAGGGGAAATTTATAATGAAATTTAATACAAAATTGATTCATGCAGGAATTAGTCGAGATAAGGCAACGGGTGCTGTAAATGTGCCTATTTATCAAACTTCAACTTACGCTCAGAGTGAACTTGGCGGTAAAGTTGAATACGAGTACTCAAGGACGGGAAATCCAACACGTAGAGCAGTTGAGGACTTAATCAAGGATCTCGAAAATGGTGTTGCTGGTTTTGCTTTTGCCTCAGGCTCAGCAGCTATTCACAATGTATTCTCGCTTTTTTCTGCAGGTGACCATATTATTGTCGGAAATGATGTTTACGGCGGAACGTTTCGGCTAATTAATACGGTGTTGAAACGTCAGGGCCTTGAGTTTACAGTTGTTGATACGCGTAATTTGGATGAAGTTAAGGGAGCCATTAAATACAATACTAAGGCGATCTACCTTGAGACGCCTACAAATCCATTAATGCGGATAACTGATATTACAGCAATATCTGAAATAGCTCATGAAATTGATCTACTGACAATCGTTGATAATACATTTGCAACACCTTATATTCAGCAGCCACTTAATTTAGGAGCAGATATTGTGTTGCATAGTGCATCTAAGTATTTAGGCGGGCATAGTGATTTAGTTGCTGGATTAGTTGTGGTAAAGGATTCGAAGTTAGGTGATAAAATCGGTTACCTTCAGAATGCAATTGGAGGTATTTTAGGACCGCAAGATAGCTGGTTATTGCAACGAGGTATTAAAACGCTGGCAGTCAGAATGCAGGCACATGAAAGCAATGCACGAAAAATCTTTGCTTTTCTGAATGAAAATGAAAATGTCGCTAAAATTTACTATCCCGGCGATCCAGATGCAAGGGATTTTGAAATTGTAAAAAAACAGATGAATGGTTTTGGTGGAATGTTGTCATTTGAACTTGCGAAAGGACATTCAGTTAAAAAATTTATTGAATCTTTAAAGATCATCACCTTAGCTGAAAGTTTGGGAGCAGTCGAAAGTTTGGTTGAGGTCCCTGCCATCATGACACATGGTTCTATCCCGGAAAAAATAAGATTGAAAAATGGTATTTCCAATGAATTGATTCGTTTGTCAGTTGGAATTGAACAGAGCGAAGACTTGATTGAGGATTTAGAAAAAGCATTATCTAGGGCATAGAAATAAAATTAGGAATTTGTTGTATTATTAAATAAAAATTAAAAGTTGGGATGTGACGGTCGACTTTCCTGCAAACTTAAGGTAAAAAGCATTAACTTAGGTAGAATGCGACTCAGAGTTTATCTCAACTTTTTTGTGTGCTGTTTTAAAGACTAAGGTTAGTATTCTAAAAATTTGCAATTTATTTTTAGTGTCTTGGGCTTTTTTTGTCTTTCAGAGTTAGTTATACTTGAATGTGTCCTATATTGATAAGGAGTTGTTGTGCTTTAATGGATGCAAAACATTTATCGACACGTTTATTAGCGGTGGCTAAGTATGTTCCAAGGGGAGCCCGCCTGGCAGATATTGGCTCGGATCATGCTTATTTACCTGCGTATTTGGGATTGAATAACGAACTTGATTACGCAGTTGCAGGTGAGGTAGTAAAGGGACCATATCTGAATGCTCTTCACGAAATAAAAAAAGAAGGTCTTGAAAAAAAAATCATGGTTCGCCTAGCTGATGGATTAGCCGCGGTAACAGAAAAAGATGCAATTGACACGATCACGATATGCGGAATGGGTGGTCCGCTGATATGCCATATTTTGGATGAAGGTAAAATTAAATTAAAAAAAAGGCCTAAATTGATTTTGCAGCCCAATGTTGGAGAATGGCAAGTCAGAAAATGGCTGAACGAAAACAATTACCAGATTGTAACTGAAGAGATTATTGATGAAAATGATCATATTTATGAAATAATTGTTGCTGAATGGAAGGCTGAAAAAGATGATCTGACTGATGAAGACTATCTTTTCGGTCCCATTTTAAAGAAAGAGAAAAACTCAATTTTTATAAAAAAATGGGAGCGGGAGCGGGAAAAACTGCTGCATTTGTTGAGTGAAATTAAAAAGGCCCGAAAGGTTCCGTTGGAACAAAAAAAAGCATTAGAAAATAAAATTAGAAAGATTGGCGGGGTGTTGAATGGTTAAAGTAAAAGACATTGTGAATCGTTTTGCGGAACTTGCGCCTTCTTTTATGGCGGAAGAAGGCGATCCAATAGGATTGCAACTTGGCAGCTTTGATGCTGAAGTCAAAAGAATGATGGTGACTTTGGATGTGCGTCCAGAAGTAGTGCAGGAAGCCATTGAAAAGAATATTGATTTTATTTTCGCACATCATCCAGCAATGTTCAGACCAATTAAGCGCTTCGATCTAGCTGATCCGCAAAATAAAATGTACTCTGAACTGTTAAAAAATAATATCACTGTTTTTGCTGCACATACAAATTTAGACAACGCAAATGGTGGGATGAATGATTGGCTTGCTGAAAAGATGGGTCTTAAAGAGACTTCAATTCTGTTACCTGCTCGACAAGAACAAATGTTCAAATTAGCTGTTTTCGTTCCTCAAGAAGCTGCTTCTGAAATGCGAATAGCTTTGGGAAATGCGGGTGCGGGCCAAATTGGAAATTATGATAACTGTTCTTATTCACTTAATGGTATTGGACGTTTTCGTCCAAATGATCAGGCGCATCCAACGATTGGGGAAAATGGCAAGATAACAGAAGTCAAAGAGGAGAAAGTTGAAGTTGTTTTCCCAGCTCGAAAAAAAGAGGCGATCCTTAAAACGATGCTTGCAAAGCATCCTTATGAAGAACCGGCTTTTGATTTGTTTAAGATTGAAGAAATAGGGCAGAAATATGGAATGGGACGTGTCGGATTTTTAGAGCATCCTCAAACCGTCAGAGAATACGCCAAATTTTGCAAGAAAGTTTTCAAGCTTCAATCTTTACGCATGGTTTCCAATGATCCAAATAGAAAAATCGAGCGCGTTGCTGTTCTAGGAGGCAGTGGTGGCAATTTTTATCCCGAAGCCAAACTGCAAAAAGCCCAGTTGTATGTAACAGGAGATATTTCATATCATACGGGACATGACATTTTAGCTGCTGGTTTATCGGCACTTGATCCAGGACATCACATTGAAAGTATCTGCAAGGAACAATTACATAAGTTGTTCACGAAATGGAATACTGAAAATGACTGGGGATTATCAATAGTTGAATCTAAGCTCAACACAGATCCATTTACATTTATCTAATTTTAGTTAAAGGAGTTTTTATGATGACAAAATATCCGAATCTAACTTCTCGTTTCATCAAATATGTAAAAAAAGAAACACGTTCAGATGAAAATTCTACTACAATTCCTTCAACTGAATCACAAGTTGAGTTTGCTGCTGCATTAGTTGAAGAACTGAAAGTCATAGGATTACAGGATGTGCGTCTTTCTTCTACAAGCGGTTATGTTTTTGCAACACTGCCAGGAAATCTGCCAGAGAATAAAGAAGTTAAAAAAATTGGTTTGATAGCACATATGGACACGGCTGATTTTAATGCTCGAAATATTAATCCGCAATTTGTGAGGGACTATGATGGCAAATCTGATATTACTTTAGGAGATAGTCAGTATAAATTATCCCCGAGCGAGTTTCCAAGTCTGAAAAAATATGCTGGACATGATCTTGTTACAACAGATGGCAAAACTCTTTTAGGGGCAGATGACAAAGCAGGAATTGCTGAAATTATCACAGCGGTTGAGTATTTAATTGAACATCCAGAGATAAAGCACGGTGAGTTAAGAATAGGCATCGGGCCTGATGAAGAGATAGGAACCGGGGCCGATAATTTTGATGTTGCCGATTTTGGAGCTGATATTGCTTATACGGTTGATGGTGGTCCGTTAGGTGAATTGGAATACGAAACATTTAATGCGGCTCAGGCTAAAATAGAACTAATCGGTAAAAATGTTCATCCAGCCACAGCTAAAGGCGTAATGATTAACGCGCTTCAGATTGCTTTTGATTTTCATGCTCAGCTTCCAAAAAGAGAAGTACCAGAGAAAACAGCTGGGCGGGAAGGGTTCTTTCATTTGGTGGAAATGGCTGGAAGTGTTGATAAAGCTAAGATGGTATATATTATTCGCGACCATAATCGACAAAAATTTGAAGCACGCAAATGTTTATTCCAAGAGATCGTTGCTGAGATGAATGCCAGTTACGGCACTAAAAGAGTTATACTTGATTTGAAAGATCAATATTATAACATGCGTGAAGTGATCGAAAAAGATATGACAGTTGTTGACATAGCTGAAAAGGCAATGAAAAATCTTGAGATTGAACCGGTTATTTATCCTGTACGTGGTGGAACAGATGGTTCAAAAATCTCATTTATGGGTCTACCGACACCTAACTTGTTTGCTGGCGGTGAAAATATGCACTCGCGTTTTGAATATATTTCTGTCCAAGTGATGGAACAGGCTACTTCTGTAATTTTAGAGATTGTTGCGGAAGTCGCAGGAACAAATTAGTTAACACAAACGTATGTTCATCTTATAATAGAATCGTTAAATGAGATTTAAACTGCTATTTAAGCGAAAGAAATCTTGTTTAGCGGTTTTTGACTAGAATTTTTAAATGACTGTCAACTTGATCATACTGACTGTAGTGATTAAATTATGGTGCAGCAGAGTGTAAATATGGTGGTTTTATCTTTGAAAAGCAGTTAGTTGAAAACTGACTAATAAAATGATGAAGGAGATAAAAATGCAAGAAGACAAGTTAACAAGCGCTGTGCAAGAAGCTCTTGCAGAAGCGCAACAAATCGCAGTAACGAGACATCAGCAAGAAATAGATATTCCCCAACTATTTAAGTTTTTACTTCAACCAGGAGAATTTGGAGCGGAGATCTTAAAAAAAACGGAATTAGATATTCCAGAGATCGAAAGTGAGGTTGATAAAGAGATTGATCAATTGGCGACTGTAGAGGGACAAGTGAATTACGGGCAAACACTGAGCCAGAATCTTTTCAAATTGCTGCAAGAAGCGGATAAATTACGTGAAAATTTTGGGGACGAGTATGTAGCAATCGAGACACTTTTCTTGGCATTGTTTAAATTAAAATATCATCCTTTGACCAATTATTTAAAATCAAAGGGACTTACAGAGAAAAAAATGACAAAGATTGTTAAGGATCTTCGTGGAGGTGAGCGTGTGACATCCAAAAATCAAGAGAAACAATATAAAGCATTAGAAAAGTATGGTATAGATCTGATCAAACAAGTCCGCAGTGGAAAACAGGATCCGGTAATTGGACGTGATGAAGAAATTCGGGATGTAATTCGAATTCTTTCACGTAAAACTAAAAATAATCCGGTACTGATAGGAGAACCTGGAGTTGGAAAGACGGCAATAGTCGAAGGGTTGGCCCAGCGGATAGTACGCAAGGATGTTCCTGATAACTTGAAAGATAAAACACTTTTTTCCTTAGATATGGGATCGTTAATTGCAGGTGCAAAATATCGTGGTGAATTTGAGGAACGTCTTAAAGCTGTTTTGAAGGAAATTACAAAAAGTGAAGGAAAAATCATTCTTTTTATTGATGAGATACACAATATTGTTGGAGCTGGAAAAACAGAAGGCAGTATGGATGCTGGAAATATCTTGAAACCAATGCTCGCACGCGGCGAGTTACATTTAATTGGTGCAACGACTTTGGATGAATATCGTGAATATATGGAGAAAGATAAAGCCCTTGAACGGCGATTCCAGAGGGTCCTTGTGCAGGAACCAAGTGTTGAAGATACAATTTCAATTTTGCGTGGTCTAAAAGAACGCTTTGAAATCCATCATGGGGTTAGAATTCATGATAACGCGATTGTTGCAGCGGCAACACTTTCTAATCGTTATATAACTGATCGTTTCTTGCCGGATAAAGCGATTGATTTAATAGATGAAGCGTGTGCGACAATCAGAGTTGAGATGAATTCGATGCCGACTGAGCTTGACCAAGTTACCCGCCAACTTATGCGCCAGGAAGTTGAGGAAGCAGCCTTGAAAAAGGAAAGCGACCCGGCTTCGAAGAAGAGACTCAGTGAACTACAATCTGAATTAGCCGAATCACGTCAGAAAACAAATGCTCTCAAAATGCGGTGGGAAAATGAGAAAGCGGATATTCAGAAATTAAGTTCTAAAAAAGCTGAGCTTGATCAGGCAAAACATGCTTTAGAAGAAGCAGAAAATAATTATGATCTTGAGAAAGCAGCTAAATTGCAGCATGCAACTATTCCAGCATTAGAAAGAGAGCTATCCGAGCTTGAGCATGCTGAGCGCCCAGATAACTGGTTAGTGGAAGAGTCAGTAACTGAAAATGAAATTGCACAGGTGGTCAGTCGTTCTACTGGGATACCAGTTGCGAAACTAGTTCAGGGTGAACGCGAAAAACTGCTGCATCTACCTGAAAGTCTGCACAAGCGGGTCATTGGACAGGAAGAAGCGGTCGATTCAGTTGCAAACGCAGTTATTCGTGCGCGCGCAGGTCTACAGGATCCTAATCAGCCCTTAGGAACTTTTTTGTTCCTCGGACCAACTGGAGTGGGGAAAACTGAGCTAGCTAAGGCCCTTGCCGAGAACCTATTTGATTCGGAAAAGCATATGGTGCGCATTGATATGAGTGAGTATATGGAAAAACAGTCTGTCTCGCGTTTAGTTGGAGCAGCCCCAGGCTACGTTGGATATGAAGAAGGCGGTCAACTGACAGAGGCTGTCAGAAGAAACCCATATACAATTGTTTTATTGGATGAGGTTGAAAAAGCGCATCCGGATGTCTTTAATATTCTATTGCAAGTCTTTGATGATGGACGGCTGACAGATGGTCAAGGTCGGACTGTTGATTTTAAAAATACAATTATTATTATGACTTCTAATTTAGGATCAAGCATTTTATTGGATAACGCTGCAACCAGTGGAAAGATTACAGATGAGACGCGTGAACAAGTCATGAATTTGGCACAAACACATTTCAAGCCTGAATTTTTGAATCGAATTGACGACATTATTATGTTTGCGCCCTTAAATATTCAAGCAATAACGCAAATTGTTGACAAATTTATTAGTCTTTTGTCTGCTCGTTTGTCTGAACAAGAAATCGAGCTTGAAATAACGTCAACGGCTAAAGAATGGATTGCACATGAAGGTTATGATCCTGCTTATGGAGCACGTCCGTTGCAGCGCTTCATTACGAATCATGTTGAAACACCCTTAGCCAAACAGATTATTGCGGGTAAAATCATGCCGCATTCTGTTGTTACAATCGATTTAGGAAGTCACAATGAGCTTATTTTCAAAGCTGAAGAAAGAAGTGAAGAGGTTTAGTTTAATAGAATAGCAAACGAAAAGCGGCTAGTTTTGTTGACTAGCCGCTTTTTGTTATTTGTTTGTTTTGGGTGTTTTTACGAAAAAGCTAAGGGCATTGATAGCAATGAAACCAACGATCATTGCAGTAAGACCACTGGATACTACGGAAAATTCTGTGCCTGACAAGGCTGAACTTATATAACCGATAACTTCACCATAAATAAACCCCCAAAACAAGATAGTTAATTGTTTTGACATATGAACAACACCTCGCAATACAACAGTAGTTTAGCATATTTTTTGTGTTTTTTGAACAATTTTTGAAAGTGATTGAACAGATTATTGTTTTTTTTAGCAGAAAAGTGTTGCTATAATATAAGCGTATATAAATAGAAAGGTGGGGTCAGCAGTGTTTGGAGCTTTGCAGGTCATCAGTAGCTTTAGTTTGCTTCAAAGTACAATCAAAATCCCACAATTAGTATGTGAAGCAAAGAAAAGGGGGTACTCGGCCCTAGCTCTGACAGATCTAAACGTTATGTATGGAGCAATTGACTTTTACCATGAATGCTTAGCTGCTGGTATTAAACCGATAGTAGGACTGACTTTAGAACTAGGAGCTGACGATCAGCTTTTGTTGCTTGCAAAAAATGAGCATGGTTATCAAAATTTAATGCGGATTTCCACAAGAAAAATGTTGGCCTTAGCCAAGGGCGAGAAGACTTTAAAGATAGATGATAAAAAGGAATTACAAGATCTGGCAATAATCGTACCACCTCAAAAAAATTATGTTGTCACAGCGGTCTCAAATGGTCAGTTATCAAATGCAATGAAATATCTTAAAAAATTGTGTGAAATAGTTGGAGATCCTCAAAATGTTTTTATAGGTATTAGCCTTGAGATGGAAACCGCTCTGTATTCAACACTCAATAAATTAGCTGAAGAGTCTCAGCTAAAAACCATTGCTGTTGAACCAGTAAATTATTTGAATCAAAGTGATTATTTTGAGCTACAAGTGCTTGAAGCAATAAAAAGCGGCAATCAACTGAGTTCGGAGCAGTTAAGGGCAGCCAGTAAAGTTAAGGGACCTTCATGGCTGCAGCCAGTTCCGGAACTAAAAATTGCATATCAACAGCGTGATTTACAGAGACCCTTGAGTGTGATGCAGAAACTTTGCCGAGAAATTGATTTAAAACTGCATTTTTCTGCACCTCAGCTACCGCATTTCAAAACGTTTGGAGATAAAAACCCGCAACAATTTTTGCGTGAATTATGTGAAAAAGGTTTAGCAAAAAGGCTAAAGGGAACTGATGAAAAAAAGGCAGCTGCTTATCAAAAAAGATTGGACTATGAGCTTAACGTTATTCATCGCATGGGTTTTGACGATTATTTTCTAATCGTTTGGGATGTAACTAATTATGCACATCAAGCCAAAATTATTACCGGCCCAGGACGCGGTTCTGCAGCGGGCTCGCTTGTGGCCTATTCTCTGTTCATTACGGATGTTGACCCACTTCATTATGATTTACTTTTTGAACGCTTCTTAAATGAGGAGCGAGCTCAAATGCCTGATATTGATTTGGACATTCCTGATAATCGGCGTCAACAAATTATCGAATATGTGCATCAAAGATATGGAACGGATCATATGGCCCAAATCATAACTTTTGGAACTCTTGGTGCAAAGCAGGTTTTACGTGACGTGGGACGTGTTTTAGGTGTGCCGCAGTTCGAAATGAATGTCTGGAGCAAAGCCATTCCAGCAACTTTGCATATTACATTGGTAGATGCTTATAAGAACTCACCTCGTTTGCGTGATTTGGTGGCAGATAGCGAAAAAAACAGGCTTCTTTTTAAGACGGCTCATAGTCTTGAAGGCTTACCACGTCATTTTTCGATTCATGCAGCGGGTATCATTTTAAGTGATAAGAACCTAGTGGATGTTGTTCCACTTCAAGTTGGCAATGATGAAATTCGCTTGACGCAGTTTACTAAAGATACTGTAGAAGAGCTGGGCTTGTTGAAAATTGATTTCTTAGGATTACGAAACTTGAGTATTTTAGATAATGCAACCAAGTTGGTTCAGAACGGTTATGGGCAAGTCCTTGATGTGCATAAGATTTCGTTAGATGATGTGGAAACATTGAAACTTTTTCAAAAAGCTGACACGACAGGTGTGTTCCAATTTGAATCGGCTGGAATAAAGAATGTGCTGCGGCGCTTGCAGCCTAAGTCATTCGAAGATATTGCTGCCGTCAATGCATTATATCGGCCTGGTCCGATGGAAAATATTGACCATTTTATTCGGCGGAGGCATGGTATAGAACAGAGCATCTATCCAGCTGAGTCTTTAAAACCAATTTTGGAAAAGACATATGGTATTCTTGTATACCAGGAACAAGTGATGCAAGTAGCTTCTGCAATGGGAGGATTCACCCTTGGACAAGCTGATATATTGCGACGCGCAATGAGCAAGAAAAAAGGCGCTGTAATTGAGCAGATGAAGACACAGTTTGTTTCAGGGGCTGAAGAAAAGGGATTCACCGCTGATGCAGCAGAACAGGTTTATGCGTATATTGAAAAATTTGCTGGTTATGGTTTTAATCGATCACATGCTGTTGCGTATACCAAAATGGCCTTTCAACTTGCTTACATCAAATGCCATTATCCAGCTGCTTTTTTTGCTGCCGTACTTAATACAGTGATCGGAAATAACGGTAAAATGAAAGATTATTTGTTAGAGGCAAAACAGCACAATGTAAAAATTCATGCTCCGGATGTAAATGAAAGTCAGCTTTTATTTATTTTACGTAAGCATCACATATATTTCGGATTGCAAAATATCAAAACGATTAGAAGCGATTTTGCGAAACACATTATTTCGGAAAGACATCTGCATGGAAAGTTTCGCAATTTTCAATCTTTCTTACAAAGAATAGATAACCGTTATTTGAAAAAAGAATACCTTGAGGCATTGATTTACGCAGGTGCATTTGATGGAATGACACAAAATAGAGCGACACTTTTGAAAAATCTACCAAAAATGCTTAGTAATATTGAGTTGAGTGGCAGTAATATTGAATTGTTTGAGGCTTTGGCACCGAGATATGATGCTTTCACGGAGATAGGGCTGGAAGAACGCCTGAGAAACGAAGAAAAGTATCTGGGAGTCTACCTTTCAGCACATCCCGTAGAAGAGTTCAGTAGTTTGGTAACTCCTCAAAAAGTTACCGTGATTTCAAGAATACAAGAGCAAGAGAAACCTATACACTTATTGGTTTATATTAAAAAGATAAAAGTTATCCGGACAAAAAAAGGCCAACAAATGGCGTTTATAACTGGGGAGGATCAGACTGGTCAAATTGACATCACTGTTTTTTCGGATCTTTTCAAAAAGGCTGCCAATATGCTGGAGGAAAAAAGGGTGATGCTAGTCAGTGGTGAATCAGAACAGACGAAACGAGGGCTGCAAGTAATAGCACGTCAAATAATACCAGCAAGTGAAATCCAGCAAAAGCCGCATAATGTTTATTATGTAAGGGTGCCTAAAGGAACAGCTAGGTCGGTTCAGCAAAAACTGCTTAAATTAATGCTCCAATATCATGGGGAAACACCGGTTATTTTATTTGAGGAAAATGCTGCTAAAAAAATGATGCTCCATCGTCGATATTGGCTCAAGAATGATCCCAAAGTTATTGTAGCGTTATCAAATTTGTTAGGCCAAGAGAATGTCGTTTTAAAGAATGAAAACAAATGAAAACATATTGTGATAAAGTGAATTAATTTCTATTTTTGCAAGACATACACTTATAAAAGTGATAAGATAAGCAATGGAGAATGTGTTGTTCCATAATATTTACTTGAGGTGAAAAAATGAAACGCATAGGTATTTTAACAAGTGGTGGCGATGCAGCAGGAATGAATGCATCAGTTCGTGCAATTGCACGCTCTGCAATGTCAGCAGGACTTGAAGCTTACGGTATTAATTATGGTTTTGCTGGATTAGTTGCTGGAGATATCCATAAATTAGAGTCTATTGATATGGACGGGATCATTTCACGTGGCGGTACGATATTGTATTCTGCTCGTTTCCCAGAATTTGCGGAAGAAAAAACACAGCTCAAAGGTATTGAACAACTCAAGAAATTTGGAATTGATGCTTTAGTTGTTATCGGTGGAGATGGCTCTTATCACGGAGCTGAACGCTTGACACAGCATGGCTTCAATTCTATTGGTATGCCCGGGACTATTGACAACGATATTCCTGGAACTGATTTTACTGTCGGCTTTGACACAGCCGTCAGTGTTGCACTTGATGCGCTTGATCGTGTCAACGATACGGCAACATCCCATCAAAGAACCTTTATCGTTGAAGTGATGGGACGTGGTGCTGGAGATATTGCTTTGTGGGCAGGTATAGCTGCAGATGCAGATGCAATTGTTATTCCTGAGAGAGATTATGATATTCAGGCTATTGCAGAAAAAATCAAGCAAAATCGGGCAAATGGCAAAGATCACAACTTAGTCGTTTTAGCTGAAGGAGTAATGTCTGCTGCCGAATTTAAAGAAAAGCTAGATAAGTTCGGTGCGCTTCACACACGGGCTATTACTCTGGGACATATTCAGCGTGGTGGCAGTCCAACCGCGAGAGATCGTGTTTTAGCTAGTCGTTTTGGTGATTTTGCGGTTAAACTTTTACTTGAAGGTAAAGGTGGTCTCGCAATAGGTATCAAAGATAACAAACTTGTTGCTTCAGATATCATCGATACATTGGAGAACCACAAACATGTAACGGATGTTTCACTGCAGGATTTAAACGATCGCTTGCGCTTCTAAGGACAGCGATGTAGGCAGAAACACAGTGCATTAATTAATTTGGTAAAGATTAGACATTAAAGTCATCTTTAAAATTATTCAAAGGGGAGATTTTACTCATGAAGAAAACCAAGATTGTGAGCACACTTGGTCCAGCCAGTACAGATCTAGATACAATTGTAAAATTAATCGAGGCAGGAGCTAACGTATTTCGCTTTAACTTTTCTCATGGCGACCATGAAGAACATTTAGGACGTCTGAATATTGTTCATGAAGCAGAAAAAGTTACCGGCAAGATGGTTGGTATCATGTTAGATACTAAAGGTGCCGAAATCCGTACTACGGTTCAAAAGGAAGGCAAGATCCAATATGAAATCGGCGATGAAGTTCGTATTTCAATGGATGCTTCACTTGAGGGGACTCATGATAAAATTGCCGTTACTTATCCTGGATTGATCGATGATGTCCATGAGGGCGGACATGTTTT
The DNA here is from genome assembly GCF_001436755.1 of Liquorilactobacillus aquaticus DSM 21051. Lineage (GTDB taxonomy): Bacteria > Bacillota > Bacilli > Lactobacillales > Lactobacillaceae > Liquorilactobacillus > Liquorilactobacillus aquaticus. The sequence goes on along the minus strand of NZ_AYZD01000015.1, from coordinate 89,289 downwards.
ATTTGATGATGGTTTGATTGATATGCAGATCGAAAAAATCGATCGTGAAAATAAGGAATTGGCATGTAAAGTATTGAACGCCGGAGTCCTTGGATCACGTAAGGGTGTTAACGCACCTGGCGTTTCAATCAACTTACCAGGAATTACTGAAAAAGATTCCGATGATATTCGTTTTGGATTAGATCATGAAATTAACTTCATTGCGGCTAGTTTTGTGCGTAAACCACAAGATGTTTTGGATATTCGCGAACTTCTTGAAGAAAAACATATGGAACATGTACAGATTTTTCCAAAGATTGAATCACAAGAAGGAATCGACAACTTTGATGAGATTATCAAAGTTTCAGATGGTTTGATGGTTGCCCGTGGCGATATGGGTGTTGAAATTCCAGCTGAAAATGTTCCTTTGGTTCAAAAGACATTGATTAAGAAGTGTAATGCTTTAGGCAAGCCGGTAATTACAGCTACTCAAATGCTTGATTCAATGCAAGAGAACCCACGTCCTACACGTGCTGAAGCTTCTGATGTTGCAAATGCTGTTTTTGATGGAACAGATGCAACAATGCTTTCTGGTGAAAGTGCTAATGGTGATTACCCAGTTGAATCAGTTGCAACAATGGCTCGTATTGACATTAAAGCTGAAAATGCTTTGCGTCAGCATAAGACATTTTCAATCAATGATTTCGATAAGACAGATGTTACAGAAGCAATTGGACGTGCTGTTGCAGAAACAGCAGATAACTTGGGTATCAAGACAATTGTTGCTGCAACTAAGTCCGGTCACACAGCTCGTATGATTTCGAAGTACCGTCCAGATGCAGACATTTTAGCCGTTACATTTGATGATCGTACACGTCGTGGTCTATCAGTTAACTGGGGTGTATATCCTGTTATGGCTGAAGCACCAGCTTCAACGGATGATATGTTCACACTTGCAACAGAGAAAGCTAAAGAAGCTGGTTTCGCTAAGGAAGGCGATTTGATCTTAATTACTGCCGGTGTTCCTGTTGGTGAAAAGGGAACAACTAACGTTATGAAGATTCAACTTATTGGCTCAAAATTAGTTTCTGGCCAAGGTGTTGGCGATGAAACAGTAATCGGTAAGGCAACTGTTGCATCATCAGCTGAAGAAGCTAACAAGAAAGCTGTTGAAGGTGGAATTTTAGTTACAAAGACAACAGATAAGGAATATTTACCTGCAATTGAAAAATCAAGCGCATTGATTGTTGAAAATGGTGGTTTAACATCACATGCTGCTGTAGTTGGTATTTCAATGGGAATTCCTGTTATTGTTGGTGCACAAGATGCAACAACTTCAATTTCTGATGGTGAAGTCGTAACTGTTGATTCACGTCGTGGAATCGTTTATCGTGGCGCATCAAACGCACTTTAAGATTCACGCTTATCAAGGGAAATATTTTAATTAATTAGGGAGTGTTTCATGCTTCCTTGGATTGAGACAGAAAGGTTTGTGACGACAAACTTTTCTGTTTTTTTGCATAAGGAAGTTTTTCTAGTTGTGTGCTTGTTGAGGAAAACTATCAAGTACGCAGTTTAATGTAAACAAATGATGCTTCCTGATATTAGTTAGCATTTTGAAGTCCTTTCAGTTAGAATAAAGAAGTATATAGTTTAATGAGGTGGAATGTATGGAAAGTTGGATCTTTTTAGGTTTAGTATTATTGATCGCACTAATAGTTAAAAATGCTTCGTTGTCGTTTGCGGCTGCAGTAGTTTTAGTGCTAAAAGCAATTCCATATACCAGCAAGTACTTACCTGTTATTCAAAGCCGTGGGATAAACTGGGGTGTGACAGTAATTTCAGTGGCTATTTTAGTTCCAATTGCTACTGGTGAAATCGGGTTTCGTGATTTAATAACAGTCTTTAAGTCGCCTGTGGGTATAATTGCAGTTGCTTGCGGAATTCTAGTAGCCGTTTTATCGCGTAATGGAGTGTCTTTGTTAGCAAGTTCGCCGCAAGTGACAGTAGCGTTGGTTATTGGTACAATTATAGGTGTCGTTTTCCTTCACGGCGTAGCTGCAGGACCTGTGATTGCTTCTGGAATTGCATATTGTATTATAAGTGTATTACATATCAGCTTTAATTAAGCATAGAGGAGAAACAACATGAAAAATGAGTTGAAAGAATTAATTGGTAGAACGATCACAGCTGTTGTTACAGATGAGAATGATGATTTTTATTTTGCACAACAAGACGGTTTAACCTTTAGATTTGCTAAGGATGAGTTTGAAGAACCTCTTGCTAGAGAAACAGAAGTAACTGGTTTTGCTTATGAAAATGAGGAACATGAACTACAGCTTACGAAGAAAACGCCTAAGTGTGGTTTGGATCAATACGCTTTCGGAGAAGTAGTGGCGGTTCGTCGAAATCTGGGTGTTTTTGTGGATGTTGGTTTGCCTAATAAGGATATTGTTGTGTCGCTAGATGACCTTCCAGAGATCACTAAGATATGGCCTAAAAAGGGTGATCGATTGATGATAGGGTTAAAAATTGATAATAAAGGTCGTCTCTGGGGTGAGTTAGCCTCGGAAGATATTTTCCGCGGGTTGGCTGTAAAAGCAGATGAGAAAATGCAGAATAAAAATGTTGTTGTAACGACTTATCGCATGAAAATGGCTGGAACACATGTGTTGACAGATGATTACTTTTTGGGTTTTATTCATCCCAGTGAACGTGATGAGGAGCCGCGCCTTGGACAGCGGCTGGAAGCTCGAGTTATTGGAGTCAGACCAGATGGGGTTTTAAATCTTTCATTGCGACCAAGAGCGTATGAAACTATTAGTGATGATGCACAGATGATTCTAGCTGCGTTGGAACATCAAAAAGGAGAGTTGGACTACACTGACAAAAGTTCTCCGGACGAAATCAAGGCTTTTTTTGGTATCAGTAAGGGACAATTTAAACGCGCTATCGGACATTTAATGAAAGCCGGTTTGGTTAAACAAGAAAATGGAAAACTATTTTTGAATAAGCAGTAAAATTTAGAATATAAAAAAGAGGTAACGCTGTAATGGTCTTTCAAGAGGAACGCATTACTGAAATTGGTAAAAAATTACATCAAGCAGGAATGAAACTAACACCACAACGACGAGCAACGGTTAGTACACTTTTGGAATATCAAGCAAAGCATCTCTCAGCTGAAGAATTGTTCACGCTGATTAAACAGGAAGAACCGGAAATCGGGCTTGCAACTGTTTATCGAACACTAGATCTACTGACTGAATTGCGGATTGCTGACCGTGTTACATTCGAGGACGGAGTTGCTCGTTATGATTTACGCTGTGAAAATCAGCAGCATTTTCATCATCATCTGCTCTGCAGTGTTTGTGGCAAAGTTGAGGAGATCCATGAAGATCTGCTTGTTGAAGTTGAACAAGAAGTTTTGCATAAATATGGCTTTAAGGTTCAAGATCACCGGTTGACTTTTCATGGGGTATGTTCTTCATGCAGCGAGAATACTAAGCAATCTGAGCATGGTGATTGATGTGAACTTTTTTGGGAGGTGTGAATGATTAATAATCTCATTGAGGACTATTTGCATTATCTGACAGTTGAGCGTGGTTTAGCAAAAAATACTGTGATGAGCTACCGCAACGACTTGCTGCAATTTATGGTATTTTTAAGAAAAAGAGAAATCGATAGTTTAGAGGCTGTTGAACGTCAAGTAATTATTGATTTTATGCAGCAAGAAACAGAGCAAAAAAAGGCGACTAGCTCAATTGTACGTTCGGTTACCAGCCTACGAAAATTTTTCCAATACTTGATGGAAGAAGAAAAAATTAAGAAGGATCCAATGGAACTTATCGACGCTCCTAAGCGAAAAGAACATTTGCCGGAAGTGCTTTCTACCAAAGAAGTTGAACGACTGCTTAATTCGCCAGATACCGGTAAGAAATTAGGCCTGCGTAATCGGGCAATTCTTGAGGTCATGTATGCAACTGGGCTACGAGTCAGTGAGATAGTTAATTTGCAGCTTGCCAACCTGCACTTGAGTATGGGATTAATTCAAACAATTGGAAAAGGAAACAAGGAGAGAATTGTACCTATTGGCGATCAAGCAGTTAAGTGGGTGAATCTTTACTTGAATAAGGTCAGACCAAAACTACTTGGTAAGAAAAGCAGTTCATATCTTTTTTTGAATAATCATGGGCATAAGTTAACGCGACAGGGTATTTGGAAAAACCTCAAAGCGGAAGTTAAAAAAGCTGGTATCAATAAAAATGTAACGCCCCATACTTTGCGGCATTCGTTTGCAACGCATGTTTTGGAAAATGGTGCGGATCTACGAGTTGTTCAGGAACTACTGGGACATGCTGATATAGCGACTACTCAAATTTATACACACTTATCAAAAAAGAGGTTAACAGACATCTATAATCGTTACCATCCCCGAGCATAGTCTGTTTGTGTAATAGTTAGAATTATGGTAAAGTAAGTGCAAGTTTATCATGCGATAATTTGTTGGGACCACAGGAGGTCGGACATGCTTTACAAGTATAAAAATGATTATGAAAAAATTACCATGGGTTTGTTATCATTCATACCTGACTTAAAAGAAATTTCTCACCTGAAAGCTGAATTAAAATGGTATGCCAGCGAAGAAGAGAGAAGTTTATTTTTATGGAAAAATGATGATGGTGATTTTATCGGTGTTATTGGTGTTGAAGTTAATGATGATATTTTAATGATTAGACATATAGCTGTAACGCCGACAGAGAGAAATGAAGGTGTCAGCTTTCAGATGCTTGATGCACTGTCTGAGTTGTTTCAAAGCTGCAAGATAATGGGAAGCTTTGATACCTCAAAGATCATAGCTAAATGGGAGCGGAAGAAGGACAAATGAAACATGAAAGTCGACAGTTAGAAACTTCTTCAAAATTAACTTTTAAGCTGGATGTGTTTGAAGGGCCGCTTGATTTATTGCTCCATCTTATCAAACAAAATAAAATGGATATTTATGATATCCCAATGGTCGAAATTACTTCTCAGTATATTGAGTATCTGCATAGAATGCGTGTTCTATCACTTGACATTGCTGGGGAGTATTTAGTTATGGCTGCAACTTTAATAAACATTAAGAGTAAAATGCTTTTGCCACAGCGCCCGATAATTGTTGAGCCTGAGCAGCAGGAAGATCCACGTGCGGAGCTTGTACAGCAACTTTTGACACATCAGTGCTATCAAGTTGTTTCTGAGCAACTTGATGAACTAGCACATTTGCGAGCAAAACATTATACACGTGATCAGGAAGACATTCCGCCAGAGATACAAGCAGATCATCTGCATGGGCATGGCGATGCAGAAAAAATGCAGCAGGCTTTGGTCCGTTTGTTCAATAAACGCCGGTTCCGTAAAGCTGCTTTTCGGCGTGTCAGCAAAGAAAAATACACGCTAAAAGAGGAAGTTGATAGATTAAAAAAACAGTTACAAAAGGCTGAGGAACCGATCAACTTTGAACAATTATTTGAAGGACAGTTTGAGCTTGAACACGTCGTAACAACTTTTCTGGCTTTGCTAGAATTAATGAAACGTGGTTCAGCGGCTGTTGTTCAAACAGAAGTATTGGGCCCAATTTGGGTAAGAGGTGTTGCATAAAATGTTATCAAATTTAGCCAAAATCGAAAGTTTGTTGTTCGTTAGTGGCGGTGAAGGTATTTCATTGCAGCAATTGGCTGCTTGCACTGGAATGTTGAAGCCAGCTGTAAAGGATCAATTGACACGTTTGCAAGATAAATATTGTAATGATACTGAGTGCAGTATAGAGATAATTTCGACAGAAGAACGTTATCGAATTGCAACAAAAAAAGAATTTGCCCCTTTTTTGAAAAACTATTTTGAAGAACCAGGTATGACTGCACTATCACGTGCTGCACTTGAAACACTTGCAATCGTGGCTTATTGCCAGCCGGTTACACGAGTTCAAATTGAGCAGATCAGAGGAGTGCAATCTAATGGGACTTTGCATAAGCTACTGACTTACAACTTGATTATCGAAAAAGGACGCCTTGATGCACCAGGAAAACCGATCCTGTATGTTACGACTGAGTTATTTTTGAATTACTTTAACTTGAAAAGTTTAGAAGATTTGCCACAATTACCAGAAAAGGATGAAATGCAACTTGGTGATGATGGGCAAAATCTAATGGAGCTTTTTGATCAAACTATACAAGGTGAAAAGCAAAGAAAAGAGAGTGTCTAGAAATGGAAACCGAACGTTTACAAAAGGTGATGGCTAATGCGGGCGTTGCCTCACGAAGAGCTTCTGAAAAATTGATTATAGACGGGAAGGTCAAGGTCAATGGGGGAATCGTTAAAGAACTGGGAACAAAAGTGAGCTCGGAGGATGTTATTACGGTTGCGGGCCGGTCACTTGAACGCGAGCAAAAAGTCTATTACTTATTCTATAAGCCTCGTGGGGTAATTTCAGCGGTATCCGATGATAAGGGACGTAAAGTTGTTACAGATTACTTTGCTGAGATACCTGAAAGAGTTTATCCAGTTGGGCGTCTGGATTATGACACTTCCGGTTTGCTGATTATGACCAATGATGGTGATTTGGCGAATAAATTAATGCACCCGCGTTATAAGATTGATAAAACATATTTAGCTAAAGTCAGTGGAATTCCTGATAATGAAGCACTTAAGAAATTACGCTTGGGTGTTAAGATCGATAAATATAAAGCAGCACCTGCCAAAAGCAAGATTGTTTCCAGTGATCAAAAAAAGAAAAAAGCATTAGTTTCCTTAACAATTCACGAAGGCCGCTACCATCAGGTCAAAAAAATGTTGGCAGCTGTCGGGTATCCAGTTGAAAAATTGCGGCGCGAATCGTATGGATTTTTAACTTTGCAGGGATTGACTTCTGGTGATTATCGTCCGCTGACACGTGAAGAAATTGAACGTTTAAAATCCTGATTTTGATAAGCCAGAGTTATAACTTGCAATAAAGATATGGGTATGTTAAATTTAATTGGTAAAAAATAATAGTTTGTCTTCAGGGGCAGGGTGAAACTCCCGACCGGCGGTAATAGGCCGCGACCTACAGTGATGTAGTTGAACTGGTGTGATTCCAGTGCCGACAGTATAGTCTGGATAAAGAAGATAGGGCTTATTTGACGATATTAACGCAAGTAAGACTCTGTTGGTCCTCTGATCAACAGGGTCTTTTATTTTCAATAAGTGCCGTGAAGATAAACATCAATGGGGGTTTTTTTGATGTTCTATTCTGGTTCTCGCAAATATATTCTGGCTGCTTGTCTAGCTGGAATTTCGTATTTGTTAATGTTCATTTCATTTGCTGTTATTCCAATTGTTCCATACATGAAGATCGATTTTTCTGATTTACCGATTCTTTTTGGGATGTTAATCCTAGGGCCACTTGGTGGTATAGAGGTGGCGTTGCTACGTTCAGTATTGTATTTTCTTATTTCAGGACCGTCAGTTGCTAATTTGATTGGAGTTTCGACCAATCTTATTGCTTCGTTGGCTTTTACATTACCATTATTTTATGTTCTAAGGAAAAACCAAAGTGTAACTTCATTAAACATTTTCAAGTCGATAGGTCTAGCGACGTTAAGCTTGACATTGTTACTTTCAATTGCTAACTGGCTAGTGATAACTCCTCTTTATATGTCGGTTTTAGGAATGAAACTTTCATTACCATTGGCGGAGATTGTTTTATTTGGAGTGGTACCTTTCAACTTGATCAAAGGTGTTTTGGTTGGCGGTGTCTTCTGGATAGCTTTTGCAAAAATGCGTGTATGGCTGAAAAAGCGATCGGTTATTCTTCACTAGTTATGTAAGATTATTATGCGAGTAAATTAACAAATAACAAGGCTGTTGCAGGACATTCTTCCAAAAATAGAGTTAATTTTGGAATTGTCTATGCGACGGTTTTTTTATTTAATGACAAGATCAATATTTAAGTGAATTTAACATTTTTAAGGTAAAATGGATTTAAACTATATGATAGGGGGAATATAAAAAGAATGGATGAGCTGTTGCGCTTTTTTTCAAAGACTCAACCCAGAAGACCTGCAGTTGTGAGACAAGTGCTTTCGAATAAACGAACAGTTTCAAATCTTTTTTGGGGTCTAAGATACCGAATCCTTGATTGGCTTGCAGTTTGGCCTCAACTTGAAAAAGCAAAATTCGATGATTCGATTACCGAAATGATCGAAAAAAAATATTTAGTTGAGATTAATGGAGAAGGATTCTGCCTGACAGAATTAGGCGTGAAAAGCAGAGATGTTTTTTTGAAGAATCACTATAATATCAAGAGCCCGTATTTATTTTGTCGATTCAAAATGCAATTATGGCAGGATATCCTACGACTTTTAATGCAAGTAGTCTCTGAGGCAAGTTATGAAAATAATCATTATTATGTTGTAGCTTCGTCTTTTCAAGCTCGTACATCTATAAAAATATGGTATCAAAAGTATTATGAACATGATTTAGGGCCGCTCTTAGCAGAACAATTATTTTTGTTTTTAGGGAATGAAAAAGCACAAGATGCAGATGCTTTTATGCAACTGTTTTCTGGTCACGAACTTGTTGCCAAAACAGCAGAACAAATTGCTGTCAATTCTGGCTGCTCGACGCGTGACATCGAGTTTTTGTGGAATGACTTATCTGCTCGTTTTGCAGAGTTTCTAAGCGAAGGTGCTAGCGTTTTTAAAAATTTGGTAATGCCGATTAAAAGAACAAGTTTGCTTTCAAAGAGTGCTGAGGAAACCTATCGTCTTTATAAAAATGGGATGCCGCTTTCGAAGATAGAAGCTGAACGCAGATTAAAGGGAAGTACGATTGCTGAACATTTATTGGAAGCAGCAATTTTTGTACCTAACTTCAACTTTCAACGTTTGATATCGGTGGAAGAAGCTCGTTTGTTTAAGAAACTTTTCAAGGGAGATATTGATAAGTGGCGTTATGAGGAGCTCCAAAAAAATAATTTCAAAATATCTTTTGCAAAATTCAGATTATATCAAATTGAACAGAGCAAGTTAGAAATAGCTGAAGAATAGTATCATTATTTAAACTTACTTACTCAATAAAAAATTGGGAGGGGGAAATCCATGACCATTTCTGATAAGAAATTAGAAGAACTCTTACAAAAGCACTTTGGCTTCTCGGAGTTTAGAAGCGGTCAAAAAGATGTAATTCACAGTTTATTGGAACGTAAATCAACGTTGGCAATCTTGCCAACAGGAACGGGGAAATCCCTGTGTTATCAATTGATTGGGAAAATTTGTAAAAAACCTGTAGTCATTATTTCACCGCTGATATCCTTGATGCAAGATCAAGTGGAACAATTACGTTTCGCGGGTGAAAAAAGAGTTGTCGCTTTGACATCAGTTTTGCCGTTTGAACGCAAAAAGTATGTCATTGAACATCTTGAACATTTTAATTTTATTTACCTTGCACCTGAAATGCTTAATAAAAAAGAAGTCGTGGAAAAATTGATGGGGCTTGACCTTGCCTTGCTTGTTGTGGATGAGGCACATTGTATTTCAAAGTGGGGACCGGATTTTCGACCAGACTATCTTGGATTAGGTGATTTGCGAAAAAAATTGAATTCTCCAACAACGTTAGCGTTAACTGCCACAGCTACTAAAAAGGTTGAGGAAGATATTATTAGAATTCTTTTTGACAGACAGAAGATCAAAACTATCAGACATTCAGTTGATCGGCCGAATATTTTTCTAGCTGTTGAAAACGTAGAGAATCAGAAGGAAAAAAATCAAAAACTTGTTCAGTTAGTTGAACGTTTAAAAACCCCCGGGTTAATATATTTCTCAAGCAAAAAGAAGGCTGATGAAATAGCTGATCTGCTTAGGCAAAAAAGCAAGTTGAATGTTAGTTCATATCATGCGGGACGGACCGCAATCGATCGGTATACCGTTCAACAACAATTTATGCGAGGAGAATTAGATGTGATCTGCGCTACTAGCGCTTTTGGAATGGGGGTTAACAAGAAGAACATTCGTTATGTGATTCATTATCATCTTCCTGCAGATCTTGAAAGTTATTTACAAGAAATAGGACGTGCTGGGCGCGATGGAAAGCAAAGTATTGCTATTCTTTTATACCAAGCGAGCGACGTTATTCTTCAAAGACAGCTGATAAATATGACTTTGCCTGAAGATGAAATGATTCAATATTATATGGACAATATGCAAAGATTAAAGGGGCATGCTGGAGAGCAGGGCGAATTGCTGGATTATTATTGTAAACAGGGGTTATCCAGCAGACAAGTCAAAGAATTATTCTCAAGACGCCGAGATGAAAAAAGTAAAAATTTAAACGAAATTCTAGCCTATATTAATACGGCTGAATGCCGCCGTGAGTACATAAAACGCTATTTTGGAGAAGAAGGCAGTCAGATTCATAGTGGACTTTGCTGTCAGCTAATGGGAGAAAAACTCGACCTTGCAAAATTGGGAATGGAAGAAACGGAAGAAGTAACTGCTGAAAGTTCCATTAGTAGTAATTATCAAAAAACGATTAGAAAACTTTTTAATTTATAGTCGATATAAAGATAATCCGTAGTTATTAGCAACTCAAGTACCTGGATAATTGTTCTTATGGTAAAATAAACTATAATAGTTCGGGGAGGGATAGGCATGAGTCGAAAAAATGAGGAACAACAGGGTGAACAGCCGTGGGCTAAAACATTTGAAGATGAGCGAGATGACAGTGGAAACTACTCGCGCATTGCAAACCGCAAAAAAACACGTACTAATACAGTACTGACAACATCTTTATTGATAGTTTTTATTGCAATCATAATTGGTACTGTGGCAGCGTATTTTTTATCACAAAGAAGTTCGATGCAGCCGTCTTCTGATGGGGATAATGTTAATGTGGTTGCTTCAACTTCTAAAAAGAAAGCCAAAAAAAGCAGTTCAAGTTCGCAATCAGACAAAAAGAAAGCGAGTTCTGATACTTCTAAGGCGAGTATAGGAACATCATCGAATACGAGCAGTACTTCTAGTGCGGAAACCAGTGAGTCAGAGTCTCAAACAGCTGTTAGTTCAACTTCAAGCTCGCAGGTTGAATCGTCCAGCAGTTCTCAAGCTGAAAGTTCATCTTCTTCAAGCTCCAGCAGCTCAAGTTCAGCAAGTTATGTGACAGTTGGTGCTGGTCAAGGAATGTATCGCGTTGCAGTTAACAATGGTCTGACAGTCGAAGAATTATTACAACTAAATCCAAGCTTAAGCAGTGGTTCAACACTGTCTCCTGGTCAGTCAGTACGTGTTAAGTAAAAAAATCTTATTCATATGTTGTTAGGAGAGTTTTGTTATGAATGATCTATTGCAAATTGCCATTGACGGACCTGCTTCGGCAGGTAAAAGTACTGTTGCTAAACTTGTTGCACATCAGTTAGGCTACGTTTACTGTGATACCGGAGCGATGTACCGTGCGGTCACGTGGGCAGCTCTGAAGAGAGGAGTAAAGCTTGATGATAATTTAGCGCTGGAGGAAATGGTCGCTGAGATAAAAATAAGCTTTACGCCATCTGATGAAGGTCAGAGGGTGTATGTTGATCAAGATGAGGTTACGGATGACATTAGGTTGCCTGAAATAGCCAACAATGTTTCAACTGTTGCGGCACAGCTCAGTGTTAGAGAAGCATTGACTAAGCGTCAGCAGGAGATTGCCTTTAAAGGTGGCATCGTGATGGACGGGCGTGATATCGGTACAACTGTGCTGCCTGATGCCCAAGTTAAAATCTTTTTAGTAGCTAGTGTTAAGGAAAGAGCTTTGCGCCGTTTCAAAGAAAACAAAGCTAAAGGAATAATGGCAGACTTAGAGCAACTTGAGCAGGAAATAGCGGAACGTGATCGAAAGGATTCAACTAGAGCTGTTTCACCGCTTGTCCAAGCAGCAGATGCGGTAAAAGTTGATACGACGATGTTGTCGATCGAGCAAGTTGTTGCAAAAATTATGGGAATAATACAAAAAAAGAGCAAAAAATAGCTAAAAGTGCATTTTGACTGGAATTTATTGTTAATTTCGGCTAGAATAGTAAGTAGAGTTATAGTCGTTAAGGAGGACATAGTCCATGAGTGAAGCAGATGCAAATAAGGATTTATTAGAAGCGTTAGATAGCGTCAGTGAGGTTAAAATTGGCAATGTTGTCAAAGGAGAAGTATTGGCAATTGATGATTCCAAGCAAGTTATTGTTGGAATAGAAGGTACAGGTGTTGAAGGTGTTGTGCCTTTTAAAGAATTAGTAACCAAGCCTGGCGAAGAAATTGAAGATACGGTCAAAGTCGGTGATGTTTTTGATCTTGTTGTTATCTCGAAAATTGGTTCTGACAAAGAGGGCGGCAGTTATCTTTTGTCGCAACGTCGTTTGGAAGCAAGAAAAGTTTGGGATGAGATTGAAAAAGAATTTGAGGCCGGTGAAACAATTACAGCTCCTGTAACACAAGTTGTCAAGGGTGGTTTAGTTGTAGATGCTGGTGTTAGAGGATTTATCCCTGCTTCAATGGTCGATGACCGTTTTGTTGAAGATTTAAATCAATATAAGGGTCAAACATTAGAATTGAAGATTATTGAAATTGAGCCCAGTGAAAACCGTTTAATTTTATCGCACAAAGAAATTGTTAAAGAAGAACGTGAAGCCAAAAAAGCAGAAACTATGGCCAAGCTGGTTGTTGGTGATGTTATTGAAGGTAAAATTGCTCGTTTAACAAGCTTTGGTGCTTTCATCGACCTAGGTGGCGTTGATGGTTTGGTTCATGTTTCTGAAATCGCGTATGAACGTGTTGAGAAACCATCTGACGTCTTAAAGGTGGGTGAAACAGTTAAGGTCAAGGTCTTAGCGGTTGATCCTGAAAAAGAAAGAATTTCACTTTCAATTAAACAGACTTTACCTCAGCCATGGGATGATCTTGATCAAAAGGTTGCCGAAGGTGATGTCTTAGAAGGTACTGTAAAACGTTTGACCAGCTTTGGGGCTTTTGTTGAAGTCTTTCCAGGTGTTGAAGGTTTGGTTCATATTTCACAGATTTCGCATAAACATATTGCAACGCCAAATGAAGTGTTGACTTCTGGTGAAACAGTTAAGGTTAAGGTGCTTAACGTTCATCCTGAAGAACATCGTTTAGCTTTGTCAATTAAAGCACTTGAGGAGAAACCAAGCGTTGCTTCAAGCGAACCTAAGAAGAAAAAGGTTGAAAATAATGCTAAAACAGAGGCTCCCGAAGAGAGTACTGGGTTTACACTTGGTGACCTTGTCGGCGATCTTAAAGATGACGAAGAAGATAAATAATTTTTGATTGAAACCATTCTGGCTGACTCAAAAGGATTACTTTTGGGTCAGTTTTTTGCTGAAATATTCAACTTAAATTATTCAGTTTTGAAAGTGAGGTGTTTTACTTGTCTAACCCTGTAGTTGCAATTGTAGGACGACCTAATGTTGGAAAATCAACGGTTTTTAATAGAATTGCCGGTGAACGGATTTCGATTGTCGAAGATGTTGCTGGAGTGACACGTGACCGTATCTATACACACAGTGAGTGGTTAGGTCAAAAGTTTGATTTAATCGACACGGGTGGAATTGATATTGGCGAGGAACCTTTTTTGAATCAGATAGCTGAGCAAGCTGAAATTGCTATTAATGAAGCTGACGTAATTGTTTTTGTTGTCAGTGTAAAAGAAGGTGTTACTGATGCTGATGAAAAAGTGGCACATATTTTATATCGGTCTGATAAACCAGTGATAGTTGCTGTGAATAAAGTCGATAATCCTGAATTAAAAGGGGATATATACGACTTTTACTCATTAGGCTTCGGAGAACCGGTTGCTATTTCGAGTACTCATGGAATTGGAATTGGGGATCTTTTAGATCAGGTTTGTCACTCATTCCCCGAAATGGGTGAACAAGAAGAAGATGATTCAATCAAATTCAGTTTGATCGGTCGACCAAATGTAGGCAAATCATCCTTAGTGAATGCCATTTTAGGTGAAAATCGTGTGATTGTTTCCAACATTGAGGGTACTACACGTGATGCGATTGATACACCCTTTTTAACAGATGCAGGCGATAAATTTAGTGTAATCGATACTGCTGGTATTCGAAAAAAAGGTAAAGTCTACGAAAATACCGAGAAGTATGCTGTTCTTCGGGCTTTGAGAGCAATTGACCGTTCAGATGTTGTCCTTGTCGTTTTGAATGCCGAAGAAGGTATTCGGGAACAAGATAAGAAAGTTGCTGGCTATGCACATGAGGCTGGCCGCGGAATTATCATTTTAGTTAATAAATGGGATATGGTAAAAAAAGATAATCGGACAATGCAGGAATTTGAAGAACTAATTCGGCGTGAATTCCAGTATTTAAGTTATGCGCCAATCATCTTTGTTTCTGCCATGACAAAACAGAGACTGGATAAACTTCCAGAGTTAATTAAACGTATTAATGAAAATCATGAGCGTAGAATTAGTTCATCTGTTCTAAACGACGTTATTATGGATGCAATCGCACGCAATCCTACTCCAACGGATAATGGAAAAAGGTTGCGGATCTACTATACAACACAAGTTGCTGTCAAGCCGCCGACATTTATTGTTTTTGTTAACGATACAGAACTAATGCATTTTTCGTATGAGAGGTTTATTGAAAATCAAATTAGAGAGGCATTTGATTTTGTTGGAACTCCTATACACATTATTGAAAGAAGACGTAAATAGTATTCATTTTAGAGTGTTGAAGAAGAAACTTTTTGCGTTTTAAGTTCTGATTAAAAGACAGTATTTTTTTGTGCTTTCTGGTGTAAAAAAAGCGAAAAACCTTGTTATATTAGGCTTTATATGCTATCTTAGTAGGAGAGATAATGATTTGTTAGTCATTGTTTCATCATTTTGATGCATTCAAAATGGAAGCTCACAGATTTAGTTATCTGTGTATATATCTTCGTATGAGGAGGTGAAACACATGGCAAACAAAGCACAATTGATCGAAACAGTTGCAACAAAAACTGGTTTGACTAAAAAGGATGCAACTTCAGCTGTTGATGCTGTTTTTGAAACAATTCAAGATACATTAGCAGAAGGCGAAAAAGTTCAATTAATCGGGTTTGGCAACTTTGAAGTACGCCAACGCGCAGCTCGTAAGGGCCGTAATCCACAAACGGGTAAAGAAATTCAAATTCCCGCAAGCAAAGTACCTGCTTTTAAACCAGGTAAAGCTTTAAAGGATTCTGTTAAATAGATCATGAATTATTATTCGTCTAAATGAAGTCGGGACTTGAGTCCTGACTTTTTTGTTGTAAGTGAAGAATTTTGCCATTGTTTCATCAATATATATATGTATTTTATAACAGTGATTAAAAGAGGGTGATTTTATGAGCTATTCGGCTAAAATAATTTCAATGATTGAAATGGGAAAATTTGATGATGTTCAAGCGGATTTTGAGAAAGCTTTGCAAAAAGACAATGCTGACTTAATTTATAGTTTAGCGGAGGAACTCTATTCTTTGGGCTTTTCAGAGTTGGCTCAAAAAGCATATCAGTTTCTCTTAGACAAATATCCAGAGGAAGACCAGTTGCGAACAGCATTAGCAGATATTGCAATAAGTGAAGGAAACAGTGATAAGGCACTTGACTATCTGGCAGCAGTGAAACCAGACTCAGATGCATATTTAAATTCACTTCTAGTTGCGGCAGATTTATATCAAACGCAAGGTCTATTTGAAGTTAGTGAGCAAAAATTGTTAAGTGCGCTTGAAATTGCGCCTGAAGAGCCAATCGTGCTTTTTGCTTTAGCTGAGTTATATTTTGATATTAAAAAGTATCATAATGCCATTCCTTTGTATTTAACACTAATTAAGTCTGGTATTACTGAACTTTCGCAAGTAAATCTAACACAACGGCTTGGATTTTCGTATGCAGTTAGTGGAAAATTTGAGCAAGCGCTGGGTTATTTAAAGCAGGTGCATGAAAGAGATATTGATTTTGATACGCGCTTCCAATTGGCATTTACCGAATTGCAGCTTAAACAGTATGATGAAGCAATAAAAAACTTTACAAAGCTAAAGGAAAGCAGTACTGACTATTCTACTGTTTATCCATACTTGGCTGAAGCATACGAACAACAGGGGCTTCTTCAAAAAGAATTAGAGGTACTTCAAGAAGGACTACGGGTTGATCAGTATAATATTAAATTATATCAATTAGCTAGTTCTGTAGCGCTTAAGATGCAGCAGCCAAAATTAGCAGAGGAACATTTGCGCGCGGCATTGGCTTTAGAACCCGATAATATGACATTAGTTATTCAGTTAAGCAATTTATTAGTTGAGTTAAAAAAATACCAAGAAAACATTGAATTGCTAACCGACTATTTGCAGAATGATGAAACGGATCCACAACTATATTGGAATTTGGGGAGATCATACGCACAAATTGAAGATGAGAAGCATGCGCTTGAAAATTATCAAGTAGCTGCACATACGTTTAGTAATCAACCTGAGTTTTTACGTGAAGCAAGTTTCTTTTACCGCAAGATCGGTAAATTGAAAAGTGCAGAAAAATGTGTAGCAGCGTATCTCAAGCTTATTCCAGAAGATTTGGAAATGCTTGATTTACAAGATGAGCTGCATGATCTGTAAACTCAATCAATTTTTAGTTAAAAAACCATCTTTCTTGTAGCTTATTTTCAGTCATAAAATGCATTTTGCATTTTATGGCTGATTTTTTTGTTTAAAATCAAAAACTATTCGGTCAATTTTAAATAACTTCCTACAGAGATTTTTTCTTCCAATAAGTTTGTCGATAATAGTTAAGAGAGGAAGGAGTTAGTCGCAGCTTCTGCAAGATTTCGCTATCACTTTTATGCTGATGTAGCGCAAGATAGTGAAAAATAGCATTTTGATATAACTTTTGCGGACTTAAAGAAAAAGTACATTTTTTTTCATCATACTTTAAATATTTATGAAGAGCAGGTAACGTCAACTGTGGTGTTATTGGATCAAAACGATGTTTAAGGAAAAGGTCGGCTGTTTTCTGTTTTTGCCGCAAAGGTTGAATAAAAACAAAAAAATCCTGCATAAACTCTTTCTCAAATTCCTCTAAATGTTCATGTTTGAAGACTGTATAGAAATTAGGTTGTAGAAATTCACTAACTGGATAGAAATGAGCACAAAGAAGCAGCGTTAAGCGAGTATAGAAACTTAGTTCTTTGCTTGCGAGAAGCTGGCTGAGTTCCTTAGGCCAATCAAGTAAAGAACTGTTTGTTTGCGAAAGCTTTTTTCCTGTTAATGCAAGAGTTGGAAGAGTTTGAATTAGATTTTCATGGAAAAGATATTCAAAATAGCGTTTAAGATGCGACAGAACCTTATTGTAAGTTGTATATTTGTTAGAGCGTTTTACAAGTAGCACTGCGAAATAGTCGCGAATATCGCTTTCTTGTAGCTGGCTGATGCTGGGTTTTTCCTGATAAATGGTATTGAAATGGCGAAGATAGGTAAAAAAATCGTTTAAATCATGGTCATAGCTTTTAATAGTCGAGTCTGCCAACATTTTTTTGACCAAATATTTTTCAAAAGGATGTTGATATGGATATCCCATACTAAATTCCCCTTCCTTAGTTATATGTATAATCTTACTTTAACTTATTATAAACAAAAAAAGAACGCTGCACAAATCGCAGCGTAAAACCAAAGTAACTAAAAACGTCTCCTAAAAAAGGACTTTTGCGGTTGAGCATAAGTAAATCCTTCACCAATTGCCTCATTGACAGTCAATATTGATACGAATGCATGTTTATCGATGGCTTCGACCATTCGTTTGAGTGAGGTTAGTTCACTTGGACTGACAACACAATAAATAGCTTGCCCTTGTTCTTTAGAAAATGCCCCCGTTGTTTGAATATGACTTACTCCGCGTCCTAATTCAGTAATTATTTGCTGGGTTATTTCCGGATAAGAATTACTGAAAATAATGACACCACGTGCTGCATACGCACCTTCTTGAGTGAAACTGATAATCTTCGAAAAAACATAAGAGGCCAAAAGAGTATACATCATCTGTCGAATACTGATATAGCTCAATGAGAGCCCTAAGACAACACAATCCAGTAATAACAAGGTTTTCCCCATTGCAACTCCTTTTTTCTTCTCGAATATGCGAGCAACAATATCAGTTCCGCCTGTAGTTCCGCCAAAGCGATATATAAGCCCGGAGCCGACCCCACCGAAGAAACCGGCTAACAAACCGGCAATAAACATATCATGGCTGATATTAATACTTATAGGGACACGCTGCCATAACCAGATGAAAAAAGACAAGGATATAGTTCCATGTATAGTGTAGATAAGTGCATTTTTTCCTAAGTAGCGCAATGCAATGATAATCAAAGGAATATTTATAACAAGTGTTGAATAAGCAGGATCAATATGCAACCAATATCTAATAATAAGGGTGATACCAGTAATCCCGCCTTCAGCTAAGCTATTAGCGATGTTGACTTTGACTAATCCAAACGCGTAAAAAGCACATCCAAGTGCAATCATAATAAAATCGACTAAACGTACCTGAAGTTTTTCCTTAGTTTGATACATGTTTTCATCTCCTATTCATTTAGTAAGAACTGCCATACAAATAAGGTATTATGCCTTATTTGCGAATTTGCTTTTAGAGCAGGAGAATTTAATTCTTAGCTCAAAAAAGTAATACTAAAGGATATTAATCTTGATTGTTATGGTCCATGAGATTCAACCTTTGCGTGAAAACTTGCGACAGATCCTAGGAAATAATAACATAGTTTTTAGCTTAACGTCAGTAATTGAATTTTTTAATGAACAAGAATAATTTTATAATTAACTGACTATAAAGCTTGCTATCGAGAGGTGCAAGAAAAGAAACAATCTGTTAGAATGAATAGGTATAGATTCAAATGAAAAGGATGATATAAATGATAAAAGTTATTGTAGCAGGCTTTAAGGGACGCATGGGAAATACAACTTCACATATGATAATCAATCACGATAATTTTGAGTTGGTTAGCGTGTTTGATCCAAGGGCGACGGAAAAACTTCTTAGCGAGATAAGCGAGTTTAAAGGGCAAGATGTTCCAGTTTATAACAAATTACACGATATCGACACCAGCAATATTGATGTGTGGATTGATTTCACTGCCCCATCCTCGGTTTACGGCAACGTTAAGTTTGCCATTGAACATGATATTTCACCTATTGTCGGAACAACCGGAATGACTGATGATCAGGTTGCTGAGCTTCAAAGTATTTCCAAGAATAAAAAATTGGGTGGGCTGATTGCACCTAATTTCGGTATTTCAGCAGTCCTTTTGATGCAATTTGCGCAACAGGCAGCTAAGTATTTCCCAGATGTCGAAATAATTGAAATGCATCATGACAATAAGTTAGATGCTCCAAGTGGAACCGCAATTAATACCGCAAAATTAATTTCTGAGGTCCGCACTCCAAAAAAACAGGGAAATCCGGATGAAAAAGAAACTTTGGCTGGAGCTCGTGGTGCTGACTATGAAGGAATGCACATTCATAGCGTTCGGTTACCTGGGTATGTTGCACATGAACAAGTTTTGTTTGGGAGTAAGGGCGAAGCATTGACTATTCGACAAGATTCATTTGACCGGGTTTCTTTCATGTCAGGTGTTGCAGTGGCAGTTGAAAAGATACAAGGTTATGATGAATTATTGGTTGGTCTTGAACATATTTTATGATAATTACGAATTTACCTGCTGAATTCGAAGAAGCAAAGGAAGTTCTAGGTGCTATTCAACAGGCTGGCTTTGAGGCTTACTTCGTCGGTGGAAGTGTGCGGGACACCATTTTAGGACTCAAAATCCACGATGTTGATATTGCAACAAGCGCCTATCCAGCGGAAGTAAAAAAAATTTTTAAGAAAACCATAGATACAGGTATCGAGCATGGTACGGTAACTGTTCTTGATCATAACCGCGCGTATGAAATAACAACATTTCGAACTGAATCGACATATCAGGATTTTCGTCGACCGGATCATGTTAAATTTGTACGATCTCTTAGAGAAGATTTAAAACGTCGCGATTTAACGATAAATGCTCTTGCGATGAAACCGGATGGAGAGATTATTGATCTTTTTGATGGACTCAATGATTTAAAAGAAGGAAATATACGCGCAGTTGGGGTCGCTGAAGAACGATTTCATGAGGATGCTTTGCGTATGATGCGTGCTGTGCGGTTTGCAAGTCAACTCGATTTTACAATCGAAAAAAACACGCTTGATGCAATCAAACATAATGCACATTTACTGCAAAACGTGGCCGTTGAAAGAATTCATGTTGAATGGGCGAAGTTACTGTTAGGGACGAACCCTAAAACGGGTTTGGAGAACTTTTTGGCAACCACTTTATACTATTATTGCCCGCTATTTAAGGACAAGGAGGAGGTCTTCCGAAAGATTTTAAGGCTAAGGGGTTCCGTGCAACTCAGCTCGGAAGCCTCTGCTTGGACTCTAATTTGTTATTTGAGTAGTTTGACATCCACTGCAGTAAAAAAAATGTTGCGAGCTTGGAAAAGTTCGAATGAGCTGGTTGATAGTGTTGTAATTGCGACTGAAATAGTTTCTTTGATAGAAAGAAGAAAACTGGATACGTGGTCATACTACAAAGGTGGTCTTCACTGCATTAAGTTTGCGAATGAAGTTGCTAGTATATTAGGTTTCGGCATCAATCATACAACTCTGGAAGAAAATTATGCTGCTTTACCAATAAAAAACAAGCATGAGCTTAAAATTAACGGTGGGGTTTTAATAAGTCAGTTAAAAATTAAACCAGGACCGCAATTAGGGAAGATATTAGAAAAAATTGAATATAAGGTCGTCATGGGAGAAATCGAAAATCAACCCACAGCATTGCTGAAAGCTGTATCAAGTTGGATCGAAGCCGAATAAAAGCAATTTTAAAATGAAAGAGTGAACTTATGCAAACTTTACGCGTTGAGAATTTAGCAAAAACATATGGTGAAAAAACTTTGTTTGCAGGCATTGACTTTATGATCAATGAAAACGACCGCATTGGATTAATTGGGACGAATGGTTCCGGTAAAACATCATTGTTAAACGTTTTGGCTGGATTAAGTTCAGCTGACAGCGGGAAGATAGTTAAACCAAATCAATACCGTATCAGTTATTTGAAGCAGATACCGGAATTAGATCCAAATGCTACAATTATGAATGCGATTTTTGAAGGCTCAGCACCAGTTTTTCAAACCATTCATAAGTATGAAGAGGCGCTCATGACATATGGTCAGCATCCAGAAAACACAAAGTATCAGCAACGTTATGTTGATGCTGAAAATAGAATGAATCAAGAAGATGCATGGAGTGCTGAAAGTGACGTAAAAACAATTTTAACACAGCTGCATATTAATGATTTGGATCAAAAAATCGGCAACCTGTCTGGAGGCCAAAAAAAGCGTGTGGGTTTGGCACAAGTCCTTATTCAAGCGCCTGATTTGTTGGTATTAGATGAACCGACTAATCATCTTGACTTTGACTCAATTAAATGGTTAGAAAAGTATTTAGCAAACTACAAAGGTGCGTTATTGGTCGTAACACATGATCGATATTTTTTGGATCAAGTAGCGACGACAATTATGGAATTGTCATTTGGTAAAATATATTTATACCAAGGTAATTATCAGGCTTTTGTCAGCCAAAAAGCTGAGCGGGTTGAACGAGAAGTTAGTTCTGAACATAAACAACAGCAGCTCTATAAAAAAGAATTGGCATGGATGCGGACCGGAGCTAAGGCAAGAACAACAAAGCAGCAAGCAAGAATTAACAAATTTAATGATCTTAAGAACAATCTAAATAAGTTGCAAGTCGATGATGATATCGATATCTCATTAGGACAGCAAAGGTTGGGAAAAAAGGTCATTGAGATACAAAAAGGTTCGTTGGATATTGCAGGCCATCACATACTTGAGAATTTCAGTTTGTTGGTTCAGGCGCATGATAGGATTGGAATAACTGGGATTAATGGTGCTGGAAAGTCAAGCTTGTTGAATGTTTTGGCGGGTGAGCTCCCATTAGATGAAGGAAATGTTATTATCGGTGAGACAGTTAAGTTAGCCTATTACAGGCAACAAACAGAACCGATCCCAGAAAATGAACGTATGATCAGTTATCTCAATGAAGTTGGACAGAATGTTGTGGATAAAAATGGGCAGCATATAAGTACAACTCAGTTGCTAGAACAGTTTCTGTTTCCACGTTCTATGCATGGAGTGCTTATTAGAAAGTTGTCTGGCGGTGAAAAACGTAGATTGTACTTGTTGAAGCTGTTGATGTCTCAGCCGAATGTTTTGTTGCTTGATGAACCAACTAATGACTTGGACATTGGTACTTTGACTGTTCTTGAGGATTACTTAGATAGCTTTTCCGGTACAGTTATTACGGTCTCGCATGATCGGTATTTTTTGGATAAAGTTGCTGATAAGTTGTTTATTTTTGAGGGGAATGCTCATATAAAAAGATATGCTGGTGTTTTTACTGATTATCTTCAGGAAGAAGAAAATAATTATAATCAAAAAAATACTAAGAAACTCAAGGCACATTCTGATGACAAGGGCAAAAAAATCCAAAAGAAAATAAAAACAAAATTAACTTATGCAGAGAAAATTGAATTTGGCAAGCTTGAAACAAAAATTGATCAACTTGAAAATGATAAGACCTCCTTGCAAGAAAAACTTATGCAGGTCAGCGGGTCAGACTATGAAAAACTAGCTGATCTACAAATGAAAATAGACGAAGTAGACAAAAAAATTGAAGAAAAAATGAAACGCTGGGAATACTTGAGTCAATATGACCAATAATTTTATGATGGAGTAGTGATAGCCATGGCAATTTTGGAGCAACCATATTTGCAGTTGATCGAGGATATTTTAGAAAAGGGACATTTGAAGAGTGACCGGACAGGAACAGGAACACATAGTTTATTTGGCTATCAGATGCGCTTTGACCTAAGCAAGGGGTTCCCACTGCTAACGACCAAAAAAGTTGCATTTGGTCTGGTAAAAAGCGAATTATTATGGTTTTTGCGGGGAGATACAAATATTCGTTTCTTATTGCAACACAAAAATCATATCTGGGACGAGTGGGCTTTTAAAAAATGGGTTGAAAGTTCAGATTATACTGGTCCTGATATGACTGATTTTGGTCACAAAGCTCTTAAAGATCCCGCATTTAAGACTGTTTATTTAAATGAAAAAAAAGCTTTTTGCCAAAAAATATTAAACGATGAGAGTTTTTCACAAAAATATGGCAATTTAGGTGATGTTTATGGAGCACAATGGCGTCACTGGAAAACAAGTGATGGAAAAGTGATTGATCAGATCCAAAACGTAATTGATGATATAAAAAATAAACCTGATTCAAGACGTTTGATTGTCACTGCATGGAATCCAGAAGATGTGCCTCAAAGCGCTCTCCCTCCGTGTCACACATTGTTTCAGTTTTACGTGGTTGACGGTAAATTAAGCTGCCAGCTGTATCAACGTAGTGCAGATGTTTTTCTAGGTGTTCCGTTTAACATTGCTAGTTATGCCTTGTTAACACATTTGATTGCTCGCGAGACAAATCTGGAAGTGGGCGAATTTATTCACACTTTAGGTGATGCACATATCTATAACAATCATATTGAACAAGTTAAAACACAATTGACACGAACACCTAAGGATGCACCAACGATATGGCTCAATCCGCAAAAAACGAGTGTGTTTGATTTTGAAATGGAAGATATAAAAATACAGGGATATGATCCAGCTCCCGCAATTAAGGCACCGGTGGCGGTTTAATCTTTTCAATAAAGGATAAAGGAGTGTAGATAAGTGCTTGCGTATATATGGGCCGAAGACGAAAAACGACATATTGGATATCAGGGGCGTCTTCCTTGGAGACTTCCCGCAGATTTGGCTTATTTTAAAGAAAAGACTCTCAATCATCCCATTATAATGGGGAGAAAAACTTTTGAGAGTTTCAAGGGGTTTCTACCACGACGTCATCACATTGTACTGACATCTTCAAAGGACTTTGAAGAAAAATACAATTTTGATGAGCGTTTAACGGTGGTTCATTCGATTCCCGAACTGCGGAAATTGTTTAGTAGCAGAGAAGAACTGTTGTTTGTTATCGGTGGTGCATCACTTTTTGGGGAATTACTGGATGATGTTGATTTCTTATATGTTACAAAAATTAATGCGCTTTTTAAGGCCGATACAAGTATGCCGAAAATTGATTGCGATAAATTTGAATTGATTACAAAAATTGATGGGATAAGGGATCAAAAAAACTTGTACGATCATCGATTTGAAGTTTATCAGCGTAGACGTCATTAAAAAAGGAAAGCAGTCCTAACGATTTATTAAGCAATGGTCGTTTGGGGGCTGTTTTATTTTAATTCAAACCAAATTCAAAAAATTTGCAGAAAAAATAATTATTCACTAAATTATGGTTAAGCAAAGCTCAAACAACTGAATAAAGAAAAAAAATTTGCTATACTAACATCGTTTATAGTTATTTTTGAAATACTAGTAATTATTAATCAATATACTTTTTATCAATTCATTTTAAGCAGAGGGGAAGACAAATTGCTATCTTTTAAAAAGGTTCTAACTCTTGTAGCAGTTTTTGCTGCGCTAACCTGTTTTTTTTATTTGGGATTGAGCAAATTGGCCGACAAAAAGCTCCCAAAATCCAACGATCGAACTTCTAAAATAAATCAGAGTGAGAAAAAACGGAAGAAAACACAGGTAAAATTAGTGGCTTTAGGTGACTCACTTACGCAGGGCGTTGGAGATACCACCCAAAATGGAGGATATGTTTATCTGGTTAAGCAGGTGCTGGAAAAAAGATTAGACGCTACAGTGGTGACAGAAAACTATGGCAAAGCTGGTGATCGAAGCGATCAGATCATGAAACGGTTGCAGCAGCAAGAAACTCAACAGAATGCTTTAAAAAAAGCAAATGTGATTACGATGACTGTCGGTGGAAATGATTTAATGCAGACGCTGCAGAAGAATTTTAATTCTTTATCTTCGAACCAATTAGCAAGCTTTATGCCAACTGCACAGAGAACGTATTCTCATAAATTAGATGAGTTACTGCGGACGATTCGCAGTTATAACTCACATGCACCAATTTTCTTATACACAGTTTATAATCCATTTTATGTCTATTTTCCAGCGTTAACACAGCTGCAAAAGTATACAGAGCAATGGAATATGATTGCACAACAGAAAACTGCAAAAAACAAAAACGTTTATGTTGTAAATGTCGAAAAGCGTCTTTCGGAGGGTCAGTATTACGATCATGGGAGTACGCTCAAAGAAACAACCGTTACAGATTATAATAATTTGTCTGGTCAAAAACTGTCTAAAATACTAAGTAATCAAAAAGAAAAAAACAACTATTTATCTCCTGCGGATCATTTTCACCCTAATTTGAAGGGGTATAAATATATGGCGGCAAAATTATATCAAGTTATGATAAAACATAAAGAGAAATGGTTAAAGGAGGGAGGATAATTTTATGAAGCGTTCAGTAAATGATAAACAGAAGAAAAAAGTAAATATTTGGAAATGGGCTTTTATTGTTCTTGCCGCCTTTTTAGTAGGATGTACGCTCTTTGTGTTTAAACAAGCAACCAAGCAAAATACGGTTCAAAGAGACGTTGTCACTGCAACAAAAAATAGTTCCAGCAACCACACTTCGATTAATGTCAGTATGAATAAAAAGCAATTAAATGGAACAATCAATTATTATCTAAAGCAACAGCAAAAAGGTCAGAAGATAAAATACCGTTTTTATGTTGGAGATGCAGCAATTTTAATGGGGACAACTAAAATTTTAGGTCAAAATGTCTCTTTTTCACTGTATACAATGCCTACGGTAACAAAAGATGGAAATATTCGTTTGCATGCTGAATCAGTTGCGATAGGTTCGTTGAGTGCACCTACCTCATTTATTTTAAATTACGTTCGAAATAACTATAATTTAGGCAGTGGAATAACTATCAATAGTAAGCAAAAGACGATCACGTTGAATTTAAGCAAAATGACTAATAAACAAAAAATAACGGTTAGGGCGCAAAAAATAGATTTAAAAAATGATGACTTTCGTTTTAAAGTTGATGTACCATTAGAGTAATGGTTCATAAGAGGTGAAGTAGATGTATCGTAAGAGCTTTTATCAATATTTAATGACTGAAAGAAATCCGGATAATACTGATGAAGTTGCACAATTTGCAAATAATGCATTTTATGACCAAAGTTTTCCAAAACATTCGCAAGACTACGAGGAAGTTTCGCAGTACCTTGAATTAAGCGGGGAGTATTTACCAAGTATGACAATTTTTGATCAGGCTTGGCAGATGTATCTTGAAAAAATGAATTAAAAAAATAAAAACAGTTAGAGGGATAGAGTTAATGTTTAAAAAGAAGGAAAGAGAAGATACTGTACTTGAAAAACAGAATAAGGGAAAATCTAAAAAAAGATACAGCTTACTGACAGTCGTTATTGTTGGTGTGCTGGCTTTATTAGTAGGTAGTGGTTCGATTTTTTATATAATGGATCAAAAGCTGACAGCTGCACAGCAAACCAATAGCTCAATGAGTAAAATTGAAGCTGTGTATTCAACACTGTATAATAACTATTACCAACATGTGAGTCGTAAGAAACTGGAAAATGGTGCTTTAAACGGAATGGTAAATGCTTTAGGGGATCCATTCTCTGAATACATGTCAAAATCGGAGACACAGTCTTTAAATGATACTATTTCCAGCAGCTTTACTGGAATTGGGGCAGAGGTTAGAAAAAATGGCGATGAAATTCAAATCGTGTCGCCAATTGATGGGACTCCTGCGGAGAAGGCTGGTTTAAAAGCAAATGATGTAATTCAAAAGATTGATGGTAAGTCTATGTCAGGTGTTTCTTTGAGTAAAGCTGTTTCCTATATAAGAGGTAAAAAGGGGACAAAGGTAACACTGACAATTAAACGGGGCTCCGAAACATTTACAAAAACATTAGTCCGGGATACAATACCAGTCAAAACCGTTACTGGAAAGTTAGACAGTGAGCATAAAACGGTCGGTTATATTCGAGTTTCGACTTTTTCAGAAAAAACAGCTGCAGAATTTAAGAGTGAAATTAAATCTTTGCGTAAAAAAGGTGCAAAGTCGTTTGTAATTGATATGCGAGATAATCCTGGCGGACTGATGGATCAGGCATTGGCAATGTCATCAATGTTCCTTAAAGATGGTAAAACAATTATGCAGGTTCAAACACGAGATCAATCACCAGAAGTCTTTAAGGCGGGTAAAAAGTATGACGGTGGTTTTAAAGTAAAGGAAAAAACGGTTGTTTTGATTAATGGCGGAAGTGCCAGTGCAGCTGAAATCTTTTCAGGAGCTTTGAATCAGTCAGCTAATATTAAGTTGATTGGAACAAAATCTTATGGAAAAGGAACAGTTCAGAACACTGTGCCTTTCAGTGATAAAACTGAACTAAAAGTCACGATTGCTAAATGGTTGACTCCTGATGGTTCGTGGATTCATCATAAAGGTTTGCAGCCAACTATCAAGAGAGATTTTCCAAGCTATGCATACCAGACTGCAATCAACACGAAAAAAACTTACCAAAAAGGTGAGGTTTCTGATCAAATCAAGAAAATTCAGGTGCTTTTAAAGGCTTTGGGTTATGGGCCAGACAAAGCTAACGGATATTTTGATACTGATACACAGGATGCGATCAAGAAATTCCAAGCTGATAATAAGTTAGAAGAAACAGGTACTGCCGATAAATCAACAATTGAAAAACTTGAAGGGAAGATAGCTGAGAAACTCACAAATAGTGACAATGCTTATCAAACCGCTGTTGATGAGGTAAAATAACAGGCTAATTCTAAAAAAAGTTTTAATTTCAACTATTAGATCATTAAAATTTGTAGTATCTGTTCGTTAATTCATTACCGTATATGTGCTAAGTGAAAAACACAAATTCTAATCTAAGAGATTACGACAGAAGATGTCGTGGTCTCTTTTTTTGGCTTACAAAGAAATATTTGGCCTAACTATTACTTTGCTTCTATTCAGGTAAGCACAAAATTAGTTTAAAAATGTGTTATAATTAGCCTAATTTTACAAAATGAAAGAGGGATTTTGTGTGGAAAAAATAAAAACACTTTGTCGTGTCTATATTACTGATAGTTTTGATAATAAAGTGGTGTTTTGTTATACTCTGCTATTTCCTGCACTTTATTTTGTCTATATGAACTTTAAACAGATACGCCAAGCTCATCATTATTCAATCAATGAAATTTCAAATGTATTTCAACCATACTGGGCCTACATAATTTTTATTTCATTGCTCAATACAGTGATTGTTACCACTATCGTCCAGCGAGAATCTGGTTATTATAAGGAGTTTTATTTTATTGTAGGTTCAAAATGGCTTATTTTTGTTGCAAATTTCATTATACAAGTTGCGTTTATTTTGGTTGAGCTATTATTATTTACTATTTTAGGAATGGTACTGTTACGCAGCTGGCACTTCAGTATTTTGTTTAGCAGCTTGTTGGGGGGGATTTTAGCGGTTATTCCTGTAACATTAGGATTGAGCATTCTTTTCGTTTTTCGAATCAAAGTACAGTCGCTTTCTGTTATTGGAACGTTGCTCTTTTTTGTACTTTGTTATATAGCGGCACTGCCGAGCAAGACACCGCTGTTTCACTTAATGTCATTATTGAATCCTTATAAGTATACTATAGTCTTGATAGGCCTGTCGGATAGCTTTGTTAATAATGGAAATATTAGTTTTAGTTCTTTGATCCAATTACTGATCGTAACAGTTGCCTTTTGCTTGATTGGATTGAAGGGATTTTCTAAATTTGACATTCGTCCAATATTAGACAGACTCTAGATCTGAGGGAGGAAAATTAATTATATGGAAATCACTAACTTATCTTTTTCATATCAAGAACGCTTGATTTACGATGGGCTGAATATCAAGTTTAAAGATGGCATTCCAAATATTGTTATTGGCCCTAATGGAACTGGGAAAACGACTCTTTTAGACACACTTGCACGTTTGAATCCACCAGACACCTATGCTGCACTGGTTAATGTGCCCAGTACTAAAGAAATTGGTTACCAATTGCAAAGGACGCTATTTTACCCCACGCTAACGGTGAAACAGACATTAAATATGTACCAAAAAATAGATCATGCGGGTGGGGCTGTACCAACCGAATTAATGAACAAAGTTTTCACTACGGTGTTAAAACCGCTTGAATCAATTAAGATGGGCAAGCTTTCTGGCGGCGAAAGACGAATAGTCTTAACCTACGGGACCTGTTTGCTAAATCGTAAGCTTTATTTGTTCGATGAGCCTTTAAGCGGCATTGATCCTAGCAATGCCACTTTAATTATGGACATGCTTTGTTCACTTGCTGAAAAAAGTACAGTAATAATGACGACGCATCAATTAGAGCAGTTGAAGAATAGAAGATCTCAGATTATTGGTCTTAACCAGGGACACTGTGTTTTTAGTGGAACGTATACAGATTTGCTGGAATTAGAAGACACACAAGATATTAGTGAGGCCTACAGCAACTTAATAAACAGCAGCAGAGCGAGATAAATCTGCGAAATAAAGCTGAAGATGTAATTTCAACAAAGTGAAGTGTTCAAGGTTAATAATTAATAAAACTTTCCAGAACTATGTTCTGAATGTCCTACTTACCTTGTGCTTAAATGTTATCTGAAATATTCATATTTACAGTATTGATGTTAATTACCGAAAGAGGCTTTAATTCAAACCTAGATTTTCTGCTTTTCAGAAATGAGCTAACAACAATTAGCCAAGTATTAGAATGAAGATGTATAAAGCTATATAAAGGGCTTACATAAATGGTATAATGAACTCAGCGATATACTAGGGAGGGCAGTTATGAGCAATGAAGAGCATGTTCGCAGAACAAAAATTGTGCAACAAATAAAAGAATTGCATCGAGAGATACAGGTACAGCAGTATGAGCTTGCTCATAAATATGATAGATTAGATAATCTGTATCAGCTGTTAGACAAGCCACAAGACTCGTTTTCACAAAATCATGAGGAACCTAGTGAAAAGGCTGCCAGTAAAGAAATACCTAGTGCCGGCTTTTCGGAAAAAACATTACGGGAGCTGCAAAAGTATAAGTCGCCTGAACGTATAAAATGGTGGAAATTTTTTTGGAAGTAAAGAACCGCTGGCTTTCTTGATAATTTCAGTAGGCGAAAAAGATTGTAATAATTTTATGTTGAATTTAAGTTTGTTATACTAACAGATGAAGATTTTAATATTTTTTATAGAGGAGATTGGAATTTTGTTTTTATTAGTGAATATTTTGGGCTTTTTTGTTTTCTTAGGTATAGCATTTCTATGTTCTAACGACCGTAGCTCCATTAAATGGAGATCTGTTTTCATTGTTGTTTGTTTAGAGGTTTTCCTTGCTTGGTTTTTTATGAAGTTCAGTGCAGGACGTGAGGTGGTGCATGCAGCGGCTGACGGTTTTAGCTGGTTGGTAGCTGTGGCAAACAAAGGAATTGCATTTGCTTTACCTGACTGGTTGGCTCCTACGACTGGCTCACCTAATTTTGTGACCAGCGCTCTCTTACCAATTTTGTTAGTTGTACCTTTGTTTGATATTTTGACGTACATAGGTCTGCTTCCATGGCTTGTAAAATGGATAGGTCGTGGTTTATCATTTATAACCCATCAACCGCGATTTGAAGCTTTTTTTTCTGTTGAAATGATGTTTCTGGGGAATACGGAAGTTTTGGCTGTCTCTAAGGATCAGTTGCAGCAAATGAGCGCTAAACGTAATTTTACTTTGGCGATGATGTCAATGAGCTGTGTTACTTCGGCAATTATTGGTTCATATATAAAAATGGTCCCTGGTCAGTATGTTTTAACCGCCATACCTTTGAATATCTTGGGATCAATCGCAATTGCGGCAATCTTGAACCCGGTGACTGTCCCGGCTGATGAAGATATCGTTGTTTCAATTAACAAGAACAAAGATCAAAAACGCGAACCTTTCTTTTCATTTTTGGGTGATTCAATTTTGAACGCGGGAAAGTTGATCTTGATTATAACTGCAACCGTAATTGCTTATGTCTCGCTGGCAGCGTTAATAAATCAACTATTCAGTTTGACGGGATTGAGTTGGTTGACGCTTGAAAATATTTT
Source organism: Liquorilactobacillus aquaticus DSM 21051 (assembly GCF_001436755.1). GTDB lineage: Bacteria > Bacillota > Bacilli > Lactobacillales > Lactobacillaceae > Liquorilactobacillus > Liquorilactobacillus aquaticus. Next base: position 58,014 of record NZ_AYZD01000015.1, on the reverse strand, counting down.
CGGTATTATTTTGTTCCCATTTGCCTGGTTACTAGGTTTTGACGTGAATCAAGCATTCCAGATTGCTCAATATATGGGGACCAAATTAGTTACTAATGAATTTGTTGTTATGGGTGAGATAACCAAAAATATTATGGCGCAAAAAGGTCTCTTCGCTAATGAGCATGCACGTGTTGTTTTAACTGTTTTCCTGACTAGCTTTGCTAATTTTGGGACATTAGGAATGATAATCGGTGCATTTAAGGGATTAGTTTCAAAAGAAAAAACAAATTACATTTCGAGTAGAGTTCCGCAAATGTTATTAGCAGGTGTTCTAGTTTCACTATTATCAGCGGCTAGTGCAGGATTGTTTGCTTGGTAAATTTCATTAAGGAAAAAGTAAAGGAGTTTTATTATGCCACGTTCAGTTATATTAGATATGGATCCCGGAATAGATGATGCAGCTGCCATTGCTGTTGCACTTAATAATCCTGAGCTAGATGTTAAGTTAATTACCACAGTAGCCGGAAATGTTAGTGTTGATAAGACAACAGCTAATGCCCTAAAGCTGGTAGACTTTTTTGATAAGAAAGTTTCCGTTGCAAAAGGTGCAGCCGCACCTTTAAAGAAAAAGTTTGAGGATGCTGCAGCAATTCACGGGGAAACGGGGTTGCCTGGATACACTTTTCCTGAACCCAAAAGCGTAATTAGTGATTTAACAGCAGTAGAAGCTATTGCACATGTGTTAAAACAAAATGAACAGCAGATAACATTGATTGCGACAGGAGCTTATACAAATATTGCACATTTTATTTTAAAATATCCTGAGATGCTTTCAAAAATTGATGAGTTAATTTTGATGGGTGGATCTATTTCGGGTGGTAATGCCAGTTCTGTTGCTGAATTTAATATTTTTACAGATCCAGATGCAGCAAAGATCGTTTTCGAAAGTGGTTTGAATATAACTATGATTGGGCTTGATGTTACGCTCAAAGCCTTAATCAGTAAGCAAACTTCAGATAAGCTTGCAGAGCTAGGCGAAGCTGGCAAAATGCTTCATGGTATCATTAATGCATATGGAGACATCCATGAAGGTGGAAAGCCAATGCATGATGTTATTACGATTTTATACGCATTACATCCAGAAGTTATTAAACTTCAAAAAGAATATATTGATGTTGTAACTGAAGGACCAGCGATCGGAGCAACGGTTGCGGATGTTTTGCATCGGTGGCACGCCGCAGAGGCTTATAATGCTAAGGTCGGTGTTGATATTGACGCTGCTTTTTTCAATGATTGGTTTCTTAATCAAGTTAGATTAATGAACAGAAGGTAGTTAAGAGGATCGACAAAAAATTTCAAATTTATGGTACATCTAAGGCGCCATCTCTGAATAAAGCTTTTACATTATTCTTGAGGTGGCGTCTTAAATTTTCATTAGTAGAGCTAATTAAGTTTAGCAACAATAGTTTATTGCACCATGGTTAAAGCATTAGATAACATTTTAGGTATTATCGTGGTGCTCGTGCCATCTTTTGATATGGGCCAATCGCTTTTTGAAACGATCTTCATTACCTTGCTCGCTCGGAAAATAGTATTCATGATCTTGAAGCGATGGTGGCATAGTTTTCATGGTTGTTAGTTTGTCTTTTTTTTGATGTGCATACTGATAGTTGCTGCCATATCCTAAATCATTCATTAATTTAGTGGGTGCGTTTCGAATTTGAAGAGGAACGGGCTCATTAGGGAAAGTCTTAACATCTTCGCTGGCCTTAAGCCGGGCCTTGTAGACTGAATTAGATTTAGGTGCCATTGCTAGATAAATGACTGCTTCTGTTAAATGAATATCGCATTCAGGCATCCCAAGATAGCGGCATGCTTGAAAAACATCGATCGCTAAGCTTAAAGATTTTGTGTCTGCAAGACCGATGTCTTCACTGGCAAAGCGAACTAAGCGGCGGGCGATATATATCGGATCCTCACCGGCATCAAGCATTCGGCTGAGCCAATAAATTGCTGCGTCCACATCACTATTACGCATTGATTTGTGTAATGCAGAAATGATATTATAATGTTCTTCTCCTTTTTTGTCATACAAGAGAGAAGTTCGGTTGATCAGTTGTTTTAAGCCACTAGGATTAATGATTATTCTAGAGCCCTTTTTAGAGCTATTCAAAACTGCCATTTCAAGAGTGTTGAGTGCGACTCTGCCATCGCCGTTTGAAAATGCGGCAATGGCTTCTAAGGCTTTGTCTGAAATGGAAAGGTCGATCTTACCGAATCCTTCAGGACTATTGATTGCGGACTTCAGTAATCGAATGATATCCGAACTTATTAGCGGTTTTAAGACAAAAACTTTACATCTTGATAGTAAGGCAGCGTTAATTTCAAAGGAAGGATTTTCTGTGGTTGCACCAATCAGAATGATGCTTCCGCGTTCAACATAGGGTAAGAAAACATCTTGCTGAGCTTTATTGAAACGATGGATTTCATCAATAAAAACAATTGTTTTCTGTCCGAGATCTTGGTCTAAATCTGCCCCTTTCATAATTTCACGTATTTTACGAATACTACTTGAAACGGCACTGAATTGTATGAAATGTGCCTGAGAACGGTGGGCGATAATTTCAGCTAAAGTTGTTTTACCAACTCCTGGAGGACCCCAGAAAATAAGCGATGTTAGTTGATCAGTTTCAATTAGTTCGCGCAAAATTTTTCCCTTGCCAAGAAGATGTTGCTGACCGACGAAATCTTCTAGTTTTCTAGGCCGTATTCTGCTGGCGAGTGGTTGACTATTATTTTTGTTATTTGTAAATAAAGAACCTTGCTTCATGTTATAACCTCCTCGCATTTTAAAAGCAACTTTGTGTTTAAATTGTTGCTACAATGCCCATAATATAGTACTTGTGCTAGAAAATCAGTATAATTGCCTATCTCAAGGAAGTTTTTTAACGGTTGTGCAGCCTAGCAGTGATAATGTATAGTAGTATGTAGGTTGTTAAGAATTGGTTAATTTAGTATTAAAGAATATATGAAAAAGGTGCCTATTATGGATCAAAATAAATCAAAAATTGTGTTACCGGTACAAGTTGTTGAGAAACTTAATCTAAAAAAGGGCGATAAGGTTGAAGTCTCCTTTTCAGACAAAGCCGAAAAACAGGTCGTAGTTCAACCTTTGCACCAAGCTGCAGACAGACGCTCTGTTTCGATCTTACGTTTTTTTATACCTTCTGTAGTGTCTACAATAGTTTTTTTTGCGTATTTTTTTTATCAAAGAAAATACCAAATTCCACTTGCAGGGAGCGAATCTATTGCGAGTCTGACGATTTCTTTGGGAATGCTGACCGGATCACTTTCTTTCGCATTTTTTTATCTTAAAGATCGAAAACGAATTCAGGGATGGTTTGGGAAAAAACTTTATTGGCGTAGTTTCCTGACCATTCTCTTGTCGTTTACAACTATTCTGGCGATTAGTCTGTTGTGTTTCTTTTGGTTAATTGAGATTCTCTTTAAAGGATCATCATTTGACTTATTTACTTCTACCTATATGTTCTTATTATTCAGCAATGTTATCAATTATCTTATGATTTATGCGGCGACTAACATATCTTCGTCTGTCATTTTTAAAATATTAATCGTAGTAATTGTTGGTGGAGCACTAGCTTCAATGATTACTAATAGTAATAAAAGATGGTGGGAGCACAATATAAGTTTTTTGGGGACAGATCAAGCCAGCAATAGTTGGCAATTTAATATAACACTTATTGTTTCGGCATTGTTATTGATAGCATTGGTAGACTTTATTTTTGCATCTCTAAAAGAACAGTTTCCAAACAATAGACGGTTGACATCTCTCAAAACGCTGTTAATCTTATTTTCAATCTTCTTAGCAGGTGTGGGGGTTTTCGCAAATAATGGAACGGGATTATCGCATAGATTGCATACACACTCTGCATCATTATTAGTCTATCTGCTGATTATCACTATAGCGTCTATTCATTTTTTATTACCATCTATTACTAAAGAGTTTAGAATTATTTCTTATGTGATTGGTCTAGGTTTGATGGTTAATTCTATCTTATTCCAACCCATCGGCTATTTTTCATTGACTGCTTTTGAACTAATTGCGTTCATTCTTGCGTTTAGTTGGATATTGCTTTTATTGCAAATACTTCAAGAAATGACTCAAATTGAAAAAAATGTTTTTGAAATTACGATACAATAAACTAAAAATTTAGCGAGATAAAAATTAGGTCGTGCTCTGTATACTGATTGACAATACAAAAGATAGAGGATAGCATATTCTCAAGTAAAACTGCGAATAACGAATGTTGAAACAGATTATTACGTAAACATTTGTTCAGAAGTGTAAGCGGAGAATTTAAATTAAAAGCGAAAAGGAGAAAGATACAATGACTGTCAAGTTTGTGAGAAAAGCTGTTAAAGATGATATTACTACAATTATGAGTATCCTTCAGAAAGCAAAAAAATTTCTGGCTGAGGAAAATATTCCACAGTGGCAGAATGGTTATCCAGACCTTAAGGTGGCAGAAGATGATATTAGTAAGGGTTATGCATATGTTCTGATTGTTGGAAAGTCAGTGGCTGGAGTAGCGACTTTGTTTCAAGAGGAAGATTCCAATTATCATAAAATATATGCGGGCGAATGGGCCCACCAAAAAAAGATGGAAAGATATACATCTATACATCGAATTGCAATTGATGAAAACTATCGGGGTGAGCATTTAAGCGACTTTTTCTTTAGCAATCTCTTGACAATTGCTTATCAACTTGGATTCAGACAGGTTAGGATTGACACGCATGTTTTAAATAAACGGATGCAGCATATTATTGATAAGGCTGGTTTTAACTATGCAGGGGTCGTGTATATGGATGATAATTCTGAAGATAGGAGAAATGCTTACCAGCTTTTTTTGGCAGGCTAGACAATTAACTTATTAAGACTAACTTTTTTAGAGACATACCCAGCTTATGAACGGTAAACTGGGCTGTTTTTTTACAAATTTTAGCGTTTTTTACGGAGGATAAATTTTATGAGGATAAGAAAAATTGAGAGTAGAGATGATAAAGAAATTAAACAAATAATTCAGCAGACATTAAGTGAATTTAATGATGCAAAACGTGGTTCTGCGTATTTTGATCCACAATTGAACTATTTAGCTGAATATTATGCGTCTCAGTCAGAAAGAGCGTTTTATTGGGTCATTGAAGATGAGAGAACCAACACAATATTAGGCGGTGGCGGTATCGGCCCGTTCACCGATGAAGTTGCTGAACTGCAAAAGGTGTATTTTTTGCCGGAAAGCCGCGGCTTAGGTTTAGGTAAAAAGATAATAGCGCTAGCTGAAGAAAAGGCAAAGGAATTCGGTTATAAAAAGCTTTATATAGAAACATTTGCAAATTTAGCGCGCGCGGTTCGATTATATAAGTACATGGGATTTAATCAATTAGCGAAGCCATTGGCTCAGACAGAACATAATGCATGTGATCTCTGGTTTGAAAAAAAATTAACTGACTGACTTCGAAGCAAAAATAACGGGCTTTGCAACTTTATTTTGCTGCAAAGCCCGTTATTTAATGCATTCTAAGTATATTGTTAATTCTGAATTGTGCTTCTGCTTGAATAAATTATTTTTTCGAGATCGATGTCTACGCTCAGGCTTTTGTCTTTTTTAGCGTCTAGATGTACCTTTTTTTAAGGTTAATGTACTTAATAGCTTGTTTTGATGGAGCCTGTCTTTTTTCAAAGAATTAAAATAAAAAAGATAAATGATAATTATCCAAACAGTGCAAGCCAGCACCTGCAACCAAATCTCAAACTGTTGTTTTTTGATAATGATTTTAAAAGTATTGTTTCCAGGATGAATTCTGGCTAGAAAGGTTCCGCGCATAGATTTTTTAATTTTTTGCTGATGATTGTTAATCATGAGTTTGTAGTAACCACCAGCGTAATACAGTATTGGTAAGCTGATCGTTCTGGTTTTGGTGCTGTATATTTTAAAAGTTATCTGATTTTTTTTAAATGAAACAGGGGGCATCTTTTTCTTCCAACCGTTTTTCCCTAATATTTCGTTATGAAGAATAGATGATTTATGCAGGTAACTCTTGTAGGGATAGTAATCAGTATGTGCAGCTGTATTATTCAGATTGGAAAAATAGCTGTGATAACATTTCCCAAGAAGAATGAATTGTGGTTGCTTATTTTTTTGACCAGCGTGCTTAATAAACTGATAAGTATGAATTTCTTTATAGTGACTATAATATTCTGCTCCCAGACCGGGAAGTGCAAGTGTAAAGAGTGACAAAAGCAGCAGCATATCAAAGGAAATGTATTTGATATGAACTTTACTGAAAAGAAGATATGCCAGCCATGAGCCGTTTAAAGCCATAAAAATTGCGGCAATGCTCAAGAGACGCCATGGAAACTGGATAATAGCAGCTGGTGTCTGCTGGAAGTCTTCCCATGGGAACAAGGTCGTTGTACTAATACTGAGAATGATCAGTAAGACCAAGCTTTTTTGATACAAAGGAGGAGTAATCCGCCAAAGAGCAAGTGAAACTATAATAATAATAATCAGCAAAATACCAAGGCTCATATTTAACTGATTTTTTAAGCAAAGTTGTATGAACTTTCGCAATCCAGGTAAACGGCTATCCGGGCTGCGGAGCAAGTCGTATTTTTTGGGGAAGCGAATGTGATTTTGAAGACTTATTTTGACCATCGGATAGATTTCAAAAATGGTTAGCAAAAAAATTGTAATTACTGCTTTTAAAGCATCAAAAAGACGTTGAACCTTGTTGGGTACTTTAGAAAAAAGCGCGATTATAAATAATAATGCACCAACAGAAAGAATCAAAAGTGTTGATAAAATATGACTGTATGCAATTAAGGTAACTCCAATAACGACGAGATACCAGCGACACCTGTTTCGAAAAAAGAGTTCATAAAATCCCAGCAAAGCAATTGGAAAGAAAAGCATCGCTATCCATTCACCAAGGTCGAAGCGATTAAAGATGTCTGTCAAATGATAAACAGAGAAAATGTACAGAATAGCAAAAAAACTAGCTTGTGGAACATTTCTTTTTGTAAAACTAAGCATCGAATAATAGCTTATCAGTAGTCCTATGTAGGTATATATGATTACGCCTGTGTAATATGCGAGTATTGAATTAGTAATAGCCAAACGTATTAGTGCAAAGGGAATCAAAGTTGCGTTTGGATAGAAAAATTGTGTGGCTGTTCCGACATTTCGAAAGGATGAGAAACTAAATAAATTCGAAAGGTTGTTATGATAACTAAAAGCATGCACAATTTCATTGATTCGTGATAAATGGAATTTCATGTCGCCGCCACCGTACCAATATCCCTTGGAAGCAAAGATATAAACACTTATGAAAGATAACAGAATGAAAATTAGATGCAAGCCAGCTTTTTTAGCCAGATTAGATCTTGGAATACGTAAATAATTCATATAGAGACAACTCCTACTTTTCTAGTGATAGTTGAACTTTGCTGTTTGTCAAAAGATTGTTGTTATCTCTATATTGTGAAAGACAAATAATATGGTTTTATTAAGTAGTATTAAATTATTTATTATTAAAGCATAATAGAAATTATTTTTTTCTTTCAATATGAACAAATCATAATATAAGCTTAATGTTAGTTTGCAGCCTTATTAGGGTAAAATGCTTTTTTGCGTAACGTTTAAGGCGAATTTAGCCTTAAAAAGGACAATGCATATTTTTTTTCATTAATGGTCAACAAAAAATTTTAGAAAAAAACACAATTTTGTGTTGTGGATGCTGGTCAAACCACATAAATTTCTTACAACAGTAGACAGAGTTGTGTATTTTTTTTAGAATAGTGTGGTCCTATTGAATTATATTGACAATTAAATTGAACAATGATATTTTGAACTACAGCGAGAGTTGTATTACTGGCGGAAGTGGACTGACCACACGGAGTATGACTCTATATAATGTCGACCGCCTGGGCACTTCTGCTTTCATGCTGGGGTGCCTTTTTTGTTGTATTTAGACGTTACACGCATATTAAAAAGGGGAAACGACGGAGAATGTATAAAATTAGAATCAATAATATGAGATTTCACAGTCATATTGGTGTATATCAGGAAGAAAAAAGAATAGGGCAAAGTATTGAAGTGAGTCTTGAAGTCAAACTCAATGTTGATGAGAAAAAAATTAATGATCAAGTTGAAAATACTATTAATTATGCTGATTTTTATGAAACAATTGCAAAGATCATAAAAAGGAGCAAAGCTGATTTGATTGAGACGCTTGCTCTAGAAATAATAGAAGAAGTAAAGCTAACAGACAAAGAGAAAATTGAAATGGTCAAAGTCAACTTAAGAAAAATGAGTGTTCCGATTGAAGGAATTTTTGATAATGTTGAGATAGAGATGGAGCGTTAAAATGGAAAGTATATATTTGAGTTTAGGAAGTAACATTGGTGATAGACAAAACTATTTGAAAAAAGCGCTTGAACATTTGGGCAGCGAGAGTCGGCTAATAATTGATAAAGTTTCTAATTATTATGAGACGGCTCCCGTTGGAGGAGTTGAACAGGATGCTTTTTTGAATATCGCGGCAAAGATCTATACAACTTGTACACCTGAAGAACTTCTAAACATTATTCACAAAGTGGAAGCGAAGCTAAATCGTTCACGTAAAGTTCACTGGGGTCCACGAACCTTGGATATAGATATCATTTTTTGGGGGGATAGAAGTATTAACAATGAAAAACTAATTATTCCTCATAAAGAAACATTTAAGCGATTGTTTGTTTTAATTCCATTGCTTGATATTTATGACAAGAGCTCAATTTTTTATAAAAAAATAAAACAAAGCATCACATTTTTAAAACAAACAGAAAAAGAACAAAAAGTGATTAGGGTTCCTGAAAAGGAAGAAAACACGCAGACGATTAAACGTGTTGTGAAAGAATTGCTGCTTGCAATTGGAGATGATCCACAACGAGAAGGGGTACGCGAGACACCAAGAAGAGTAGCTGAAATGTATCAGGAAATTTTTTCTTCACAAAATCAGAATGAGTTTCAAGAGTATAAAGTTTTTGAAACTCCTAAAAGAGATAACTCTCAAATGGTTTTAGTCAAAGATATTTCTTTTTATTCAATGTGCGAGCACCATATGTTGCCTTTCTTCGGTAAGGCACATGTTGCTTATATTCCCAGAAATGGCAGGATTATTGGATTGAGTAAAATACCGCGTCTGGTTGATTTTGTGTCACGGAGATTAAGTCTGCAAGAAAAAATAACAAGTGATATTGCTGATACTTTGATGGAAATCTTAGATCCTGTCGGAGTTGCGGTTGTTGTTGAGGCTCGGCATATGTGTGTTGAAATGCGTGGTGTGAAGAAAAGTAATTCATTGACAAGGACAACCTACTTCACAGGTGATTTTAATTCGAATGCTCAGTTGCGCGCTGAATTTTTGAGAGTTCTTAATTAAGTTGTGTTAGGAAGATATAAAAATTATGGTTAATAATTCAGAAAAAAAATTACCACGTTTTCTTTATGGACAGGGAGATCGAATTGCATTAATCAAAAAAGTTTTGCAACACTTTGGTCAACCAGATAAAGATTTCGCTATTATTCATGTTTGTGGGACCAACGGTAAAGGTTCCACCTGTTCGATGGTTGAGGCGTTGCTGCGGAATATGGGCTACAGAACAGGTCTGTTCACAAGTCCTTTTATCATGAATGTGACAGAAAGTATTCGAATAAACAACAAAATGCTGTCTGAAGTTAAGCTTGCAGATTATATAAGTACAATTGAAGATGCACTGGAGAAGATGGAGCTTAGTAGAACGACTCTATCTTCTTTTGAGATGCTTTTTACAGCGGCAATGCTTTGTTTTTCAGATAACAAGGTTGAGTATGTAGTTCTAGAATGTGGACTAGGTGGGGAGTTAGATGCTACTAATGCTGTCATTCAAACGGCGTACTCTGTTTTTACAAAAATCGGCTTAGACCATACTAAAATTTTAGGAGAGACAATTTCGGAGATCGCAGCGACGAAATCAAAGATTATACGTGAAAAGTCAGATGTAATCGTTGCGCCGAATCAGCGGCAGCAAGCTCTTGATATTATAAAAAAGCAAGCACAAAAACAGCGTGCGCGAATTTATCAGGCAGACAAGCTGGACTTGGTTGTTGTTAAAACAAGGAAAACTTCTCAAAGAATGCGGTTAAAATTCAACGATAATTTTTTTGAATTTGAGTACTCTTTGCTCGGCACATATCAAAAGGAAAATCTCGCGACAGTGCTGACCTGGCTTAAAGTTTTTATTTCTAAGCAAAAATGCAAAATTAATTGCCCCAACTTGCTGAAGAAAACAATGTCTAACTTAGCAATCCCCGGTAGATTTGAAAGAATCAGTGAGGAACCAGTGGTTATTCTTGATGCAGCACATAACCTTGACGGAATCAAGGCCTTTGTCAAAACTGTCAATGCTTTGTATCCGGACGTCGAGAAAAAAGTTATTGTTGGTTTCTTGAAGGATAAAGATTTCAAACATTGTTTGGCAGAACTTATTAAATTAAAGAAAGCTTCCTTTGTTTTAACTGAACCAGATAATCCTGAACGCAAGTTATCTGCGAGAAAACTACAAGAAAATTTTTGCGCACTCAGTAGCCAATGTCCGCCTGCTTTCGATGATCCAAAAGATGCACTTGCATATGCACTGAAAACGAATAATAACAAAAACTCGCTTATATTAGTCGTGGGATCATTTTATGTGTTAAAGGTGATTCGCAGTTGTTTTGTTGATAGAAAGGGGAATTACAAAGTTGATTATCAAGAAGGAAACAAGCGATTGGGAAAATAAATTTGTTGATCGAATAACTGTGGATTTTTACGGGACTTCACATGAAATAAAAAAGCTAGTTGTTTTATTGGTTGAAGAAAAAGCTCAATTCAGAGTTAGGGGGAACGAAATAAGTGTGGTGGCCACGACTGCGATATTAAAACAATTAATCTCTAAATGGCCTGCTGTTTTTGAAACAGATACTAAAATTTTGAGAAGTATACTTCAGGATAGTCGTGTTTTTTTCAAAGGAAACAATTTTTCGTTTGATGTGACAACAGATCCGCTAATTTACTCAATTTTAAACATTACACCGGATTCTTTTTATGATGGTGGAGTTAATACAGATATTGAGATGGTTTTGAGAAAAATTGAGAAAGAAAAGCAGGCAGGGGCTTCTATTTTTGAATTAGGTGGGAAATCTTCAAAGCCAAATTTTGCAGACATCAGTGCTGAAGAAGAATGGGCACGAATTGCTCCTTATATTAAGGAAATCAAAAAATCATTTCCAGATATTATCTTAGCACTTGATTCTAACACTGATGATGTTATTGAACGAGCCTTGAACGAAGGAATACAGATTATAAATGACATTGATGGGTTTGAGTCTGAGCGGAAACTTGAGTTAGTTAGTGAATACCATCCGGCTGTCGTAACAATGTTCAATGGACGCAATAATCCTGAAAATAGTCAAACCTTTCAAAAAGATCTGAAAAAGTATTTTATGAATTCAATTGCAAAATTAAGCGAATGTGGGTTGGATATGAGCAGCATTGTGATTGATCCTGGAGTTGGTTTTTCTAATGTTCGTGTGCTGAAATTTGATCTCTTGAAAATGAAAGCAATTGAATTGCTCTCAGAATTGAATGTGCCATTGATGATCGCTATTTCACGAAAAAGTTTTACGAGTAAACTATTTGATTTAAAGGAAGATGAGCGTTTAATTCCAACACTGTTATTTGAGAGTTGTATGGTTCGAGCTGGAGGACGGATTTTGCGTGTTCATGATGTTAAAGAGACGAAAGAAATGATTGAAATTCTCAAAATATTCAAATAAAAAAGGGAGTTTTTAAAGTGAGTATCAAAAATTATTTGCTAGAGTCACTTGATAGCTTGAAGGATAAGAGATTGCCATGGGTAAACACAAAAAAGTTGGAGCGGATCAGAAATAAAGTTCTGGCGGCTGACACTGGTGATTTAAGAAATCGAAAAAGTGCGCTGCATTTGTCTGCCAGTGCCGTTGTTTTTGATCAACGACGTTGTTTTTTTGTATTGCATCCCTATTTGAAAAAAGTGCTTCTCCCAGCGGGGCATGTCGAAGATAAGGAAGCCCCTTTTGACTGTGCTGTTAGAGAATTTGAAGAGGAGACAGGAAGAAAAGCTATTTTAGCAACAGAAGCAACGGAAAGTCTGATCGATATTAACTTGATCTACATCCCACGAAACCCCCTGAAAAATGAGTTGAGCCACTTTCATGTGGATTTAAGATATCATTTGTATTTCGATTCGGAGTATCTAACTGATATGGGTGCAGAATTACCAGTTTATAATCTTAGTAAAGAACAGGCGCCAGCTGAATTTCAAAAATATTATGTTCTTTTAAAAGAGCAATGAGCATCTTTGTTATAATTCAAAGAATTATGGAAATAGTTTAATTTTAGCTGTTGGTAAAATCGCAGTAGGATTTGTGCTAAGAACAACAATGATTTAACACAAAAAAACACTGTAAATCTTATCAATAAGTTAGAACAGACAAGATTTACAGTGCTCCCTTTAAAGTGGCTGACAAATTAAAAACTGGTCTTAACACAACGCTAGTATCTTCAATGGATCATGCCGGACTTGAACCGGCGACCTCCTACATGCGAAGCAGGCGCTCTCCCAACTGAGCTAATAACCCGTATACGAATAGTATTTTAACATAGTTATTTACTATACGCAAAGGGTGAAATAAATATTCCTTTTTTGTTCTCAAAATTATTTCCCAACTGAATTTAGCTGAAATAATCAAAATTTATGACTTATTTTGCTTAAATCTGAATCGAAGTAACCGATTAATAACCTTAGCAGCCGCAATATTTTTTAGGGCAGTTTATTTTAAACAAGTATCTTATTTTGCTGAGGGAGTTTTTCAAATATGGAGACTGAACAAATAGTTAAAACAGCAATTTCGACGGCATTTTCAAGTAAACTAGCAATTATTCTTTTTGATACTAGTCGAAAAGTTATTTATACAACGCCACTTTTTGCTAAAATACTGGGCTACAATGTCCAGGAACTAATGGAGCTGCATCATCAAGATCTATGTTTTTCAAGTTTTTCAAAGAGCAATGCCTATCATATTTTTTGGAATAATCTGCTAAACGGGCAAAGTTTTCAAGATCGAATTATTCGTAAAAGCAAATACAATAAAAAAGTATATCTTGAAGCAAATTATTTTCCTATTACCGATGATAAAAAACATGTTATATCAGTAATGAAAGTCTGTTTTGATATTACTGAACGTACAAAAAAATCAAATGAGGCCTTAAATGTTGTTCAAAATATTTCATCAACCTTAAATGATTTATCCAAAACGGGACAAAGCAAATTATCTTCTTTGCAACAAGATATGCATGAAATAATGGATTACTCCGAAAAAAATAAAGAAACAAGCGCAGTATTATCCAAACAAGCGGCTCAAGCAGATGGAATTATTAATGCTATTCGGGAAATTTCACGTCAAACAAATATGTTGGCAATAAATGCAGCAATTGAAGCGGCTAGAGCAGGTGAACATGGTCAAGGATTTAATGTTGTCGCAAAAGAGATTCGGGAACTGTCTTCGCAGGTTCATGAAGAGGCTATTAATATCCAGGATCGAATCGGTCATATTGCTCAACAGGTTCAAGGCATTTCGACTAGTTCTGAAAAAACATTGAATATGATATCATCCACCCATCAAATAATGGAAGAAAATAAACAATCTTATGACGTTCTGACGGATGAATCGTCAGAGCTGCGAAATTCTGTTAATGAGCTAAATAAACTATTTACTGTCAATCATGGGAATAACGATCCAGAGCTGGCTGACAAAGATTAAAATTTTTTTGAGTAATTAACTCCTAATTAAGAGTTATTCTTAATGAGATTTTCCGAAGTTGCTTAGAGGGTTATCTTTTTTCGTAAGTGCGTCAATTAGTTTCTTAATGCAAGTACAGAAATTAGACTATAATTTTGCCCCTACCTTAGGACATCATACACATCTTTTTTAAATAAAAATGTTACAATAAAGATATGAAGTATGGCATTTGCAGAGTAAAAGGACTTTTGTTGTCTAGTAAAGTAGCTGTTGTTTTGAATGTAGCCAGTCTTATTATGAGAAAGAAATTTTAAGCTGGTAAGTGTTCTATACAAGGGGGTATTTTTATGGCTTATAAACGCATTTTGGTCGGTTTAGATGGTTCAAAGCAAGCAGATCTTGCTTATGATACAGCTTGTGATTTAGCAAAAACATTTTCTTCAAAGCTCTACTTGCTTTGGGTCGTTAACCGAGATCGTGGAATGGATCTGTCTTTTAGAGTTAGTGATGATTTTTACCAAGATCAAGCTCAAAAAGCCAATCAAGAAATAAAACCGTATGTTGAGAAAGCCAAACAGTCGGGAATAGATGTCACGGGTACGGTTATTATAGGGAATACTAAGACAGTTCTTGCAACTTCTTTTCCGCAAGGAAATGAGATCGATTTGATTGTTTTGGGGGATACTGGATTGAATGCATTAGAAAAGGTAATGGTTGGTTCTCATACAAGCTATGTCCTGCGAAATGCAGATTGTGCCGTTTTAGTAGTGAAGTGATTGCAGTGGGTAATCTTAAACTTTTTGAGAGGCATTCCCATTTTTGTGCCTAGCTGTTTTTTAGTGAGAAAATTATTTCAGAAAAAAGCGAAGAGTTGCGATAAGCGTTCAATCATGTCGCAGCTCTTTTTGTTTTGCATGACTTTGCTACAGCAGCTTGAAAAGTCTTGTTAATTAGTAGTGGATAAAAATTAAGTTTGAGAATTCTTTAGGTGCATTGAACAAGCAGTTGACAAGACACCCCACGATAGTGTTTACTAAGATTACAGGTTTTGACCAGGGTGTCAAGACACTAATTTTAGGGGGTTAAAAGAATGTTACCAAAGAAGCATACACCTAAATCGTTATTAGCTATAACTGGTTTAGCGTGGCTGTTTGATGCAATGGATGTTGGGATGCTTTCATTTGTAATTGCAGCACTCAAAACAGAATGGAATCTGAGCGAAATTCAATTAGGTTGGATAGGTAGTGTGAGTTCAATCGGGATGGCTATTGGCGCCGTTTTTTTTGGAATTTTAGCAGATCGAATCGGCAGAAAAGATGTTCTAATTATAACTTTGCTGGTTTTTTCAATTGGAACGGGATTGTCCGCTTTAACTACAGGGTATCTCGCTTTTATAATCTTACGTTTTTTTGTAGGAGCTGGCTTAGGTGGAGAACTGCCAGTTGCTTCTACGTTGGTTTCTGAAAACGTTCCGGTCGAAAGCCGTGGAAGGACAGTAGTTCTACTGGAAAGTTTTTGGGCAGGCGGTTGGTTAGTTGCAGCTATTATTTCATATTTTGTTATTCCAACATGGGGGTGGCGAATTGCATTAATAATTTCTGCCTTAACAGCATTTTACGCACTTTATTTACGCTATGGTCTGCATGAATCGCAAAATTATGTTAGAAAATATGTGATTACTGAACGACCTAAAATTATTGACTCTTTGAAGGATCTTTGGAAACCTGACTATTTTCGAGCAACTTTGATGCTTTGGGTTGTCTGGTTCATGGTTGTCTTTTCATATTATGGGATGTTTTTATGGCTCCCAAGTGTTCTTGTGCTTAAAGGTCATAGTATGATTCATAGTTTTGGGTATACTTTGATTATGACTTTGGCACAGCTGCCTGGTTATTTTGTTGCTGCTTGGTTGGTCGAACGTTTGGGACGCAAATGGGTATTATCACTTTTCCTGATGGGCACGGCTGTAAGCGCACTTGGTTTTGGAAATGCCAACAGCATAAGTTCTATCTTAACTTTTGGAATATTGTTATCCTTTTTCAATTTAGGTGCCTGGGGTACGCTTTATGCTTATTCACCAGAGCAGTATCCGTTAGCAATTCGTGGTACAGGGACAGGTATAGCTGCTGGTGTTGGACGAATTGGCGGAGTATTGGGACCGATTATGGTTGGAACTCTAATCAGTAAGGGGACCTCTTTTACGGCGATTTTTGGTATTTTCTGTGCTTCAATTCTCGTAGCTGTTATCACGATCATTTTCTGGGGACAGGAAACAATGGGGAAAATCATAGACGACTAGAGATTTGAAATGCTTCGTGCTGGCATTTGGTTAATTCAATAAAATTCAGCTGCACTTACGTTTCATGATAGTGAAGAAGAAAAAAAACTGACATTGGTTTCTAAACAATTTATATGTAAATTGTTTAGAAACTGTATACAAAAAGCCGCTTTTTAGAAGTGTGAAACAGCTTTTCAAAGTTTGAAAAAATAACTTTAAAAAACTCAGCTACTCTTAAGAAACGGTTTTTTATTATATTTAAAAAATAGAATTTAATCAAATAATTGGCGATATTTGCTGTAACCTGCTTTATCCAAATCTTTTACAGAGATAAACTTTAAAGCAGCGGAATTTATACAGTAACGTAATCCGCCTTCGGCAGCAGGGCCATCTTCGAAAACATGTCCTAAGTGCGACTGAGCATTTTTACTTTTAACTTCTGTCCGTGTCATTAAGAGTGAATTATCAGTGTTCTCTGTAATGTTATCTCGATCGATTGGTTTGGTGAAGGAAGGCCATCCACAACCAGCATCATATTTATCTCTTGAACTAAAGAGGGGTTGTCCGCTCACTATATCGACATAGATTCCATCTTCATAGAAATCATCATATTTTCCAGAAAATGGTCGTTCGGTAGCTGCATGCTGAGTTACTTCATAGGCCTCCTTTGAAAGGCGTTTTTTTAACTCTTTTTTGTTTTCCATCACAGTCTCGCTCCTTTGAGGCCTCTAAAAAGTACTTATAGATATTACAATGAGTATCTTACCAGAGTATACAGTAAATTCAAGTAATCGAGCTTAAGCAACTTTGAATAAGAAGGAAACTTTACCCCCCAAGTGGTACGCACAGAATCTAAAATATGTGCAATACCGTGAGATAAAGCTAACTGCTCATCATTATGAACTGGCTCAATATAATTTTGCATATCTGCAATTTCGTAGCATAAAGCTTTGTTTTCATCACCAACTGAAAGAAGCTCAGTTTCTTGTTGGTGTGTATTCGCTGTGTATAAATCCAATCAGATTGGTTTTTTGACCATCGATAGGAAAATTTAAAATGCATAAATAAATTAATCCAAAAAGAAGACAGTTGAGTATGCTGATTTAAAAAAACATAAAAAGTATTCTTCACTAGCATATATCTTTATTAACTAGTTAGGATGATTTTTCTTATGCTAGAAACTGAAGTTTGTTTTATCGGACACTTAAAAATAAGTAAATCTAAAGTGCTCAATTTCAGAGATATTTGCTATATACAATAAAACTTTCAACTTAGTATAAATACTATTCGATTGATAGCTTTTAATTGTATGTTTGCAGTGCATAATAAAAAGTTGCATATGGCAAATAAAGCGCATTTTAATGCTTTGCTGTAAGCTTAACAGCATTTTCTAGGAAAATTAATTAGAATTTTTCTCTTTAGGGAGTAAGGAAAACCTAGCACGCACGAATGCCAAATTTCCACTAACTTTGATTTGGATTTTCGAGCAACCATTTAGGCACTTACTATACTAGTATATGAGATTCAAGTAATGCTAACGAAATGCTGGAACTAAGTGTTAATATCATACTAAGCAAACAATAAAAAGAAGCCATGGCTATTGAAGGGGTACTTACAAAGTCATGGTTTCTAAATGCGATTTTCCAAAAACGCAAAGCAAGTTAACGATTATCAGTTAGGTCTTTCCTGCGCTAAAATATCTTTGCTGACAATCAAGTAAGCTCAAGAACAAACATTCGGAAGAGAATATAGTAATTTTTTGTAGACAACAGCAAAAATGGTAGTCAATTTCTTAGAAGCTGTATCTAAAAAGACACTCAGTATCTACTGATATATCACAATGCTAATGTGACTCAATCGATAACTTACAAGACTATGGTACATAAATTAAATAGATTGTGCAATGATTATTAATCAAAAAACTTAATAATATCAATTTAAAACGTTTTTTAAACTAGACTTTGAAACTAATTGAACAATCAGAAGTGACGTAGTGACTGAATGCAAATGTTATATTTACATTAAATAATTTTTTAATGTTTAAATTTATTTAAGATTAAGGAGGAATATTTATGAACATTAATATACTTTTGTTTCAGTTTTTTGAGCCGCTAGATGGTTTCGGACCTGCTGAAGTATTTGAACATACCGTTGGCTTTGAAGTGAGATATTTTTCATTGGCTAACCAGCAGATTAAGACATACAATAAATAATCTTTCTCTTTTACCGATCTCTAAGAAAAAAATAAGCACGGATGATATATTGCTGATACCTGGAGGACCTGGGACAAGAAAACTTATTTCTGACCAAAAATTTATAGAAGAGTTAGCTGAACTTGTTAGAGGCTCCAAACATCGCCTAAACGTTTAGACAGATGCAGCATTGTTGGGACAGACGGGTTTAATTGATGGCAGAAGTGCGACTTCAAATAAACGTTCTTTTGATTGGGTTCAAAAAATGAATCCGCAAGTTAATTGGAAAAGAAAGCCCGCTGGGTAGTAGACGGCAGGTTCTATTCGTCTTCTGGAATCTCGGCAGGAATTGACGTGGTACTCGGTTTTATATCCGATAGGTTAGGAAAAGAGATAGCTGGGAAAACAGCAAGAACAATTGAATATAATTGGGATTCTAACGCATTAAATGATCCATTTAGCAACTAGTGAGATAAAGATTTCAAAAAAATTTACTATAAACAAAAGTAACTACATAAGGAGTTGATTGTTTTGATGGCTTACAAAGTAGATTCTGACTTTTTTTTAGCTATTCCAAGACCCGATAAAGATGCAGCAAGATTGTTTCAGTTAATAGATATGGATCGTGTCTCCTTTAGAAAGTTTTTACCATGGGTCGATGCAATTAAAAGTTATAAAAACGAAGAGGATTTTCTAGCGAAAGTAAATATAAATTTTGGCAAGGGTATTTCTTTAAATCTAGTCATATGGTACCAACAGGAAATAGTTGGAATGATCAGTTTTAACCATTTAAATAAACTTGATGATTCAGCAGATATCGGTTATTGGTTAGGAAAGAATTATCGCAGAAGAGGTCTTATGACAAAAGCCGTTAAGGGAATTTGTAACATTGGATTTTCTGAGTATGCTTTAAATCGAATCGTTATCCGTGCTGCAATTGATAATGTGGACAGCAATGCAGTTGCTAAAAAGGAGGGTTTTACGCATGAAGGAATTCTTAGAAAAGGGGAAAAATTATTAGATGGGTATCATGACGAGAATATATATTCGCTGCTGCAAGATGAATGGAGGAGAATGAATGCTAGAGAAACTTGAGTCAAAAAATTTTTTTGAAAATTAGATTTACGAACGAAATTTTACAAAAAATAAAATTGCCTAGGCAGAAAATGTAATTTTTTGTGCATATCTTAGGCCGTGATCATTCTTTAATATTCAGAAGAGTTAAAAAGCAAGAATACTTATGTAGAGGTATTTGGTTTTCATGCAATTGATCCTCTACTAGTTATTCAGGGAGTGTAGTGATGTATCTAACGTGTTCTAAAAGTGTATTTGACTTCACATTAGAGTTTTGGTAGTATCTAATGTGAAATATATTTCACATTAGGAAGTAGACAGGTATGGACATTATTAATCAAGTAAAAAAATATCGGAAATCATATAACTTAACTCAAGAATCGTTGGCCCAGGCTGTTGGTGTATCTCGAAGAACGATTATTTCTTTAGAAAAGGGAAGCTATACACCCTCACTTTTACTGGCTTTTCAACTAGCTGATTTTTTAGAAGTTGATATCAATGAACTTTTTTATCTTGATAAGGAGTTGGGGGAAAAGCATGAAAAAAATAATTTTTGAACAAGTAGGAAATATTGGAATGGTGTTTCTGCTCGCAGTGGCATTGGCGCAAACTGTCAGTTCCTCTACTACAGGCAATATTTTATTCGGCAGTTGCTGGTTTTTCTTTTTAGTTTGGACTATTTTATTTGGTCTTTTGAAGTGGTTATATTCAAAATTTGGGAAAAAAGAAGGATATGATTTCATGGATGGAGAATTCAGCAGCAGGGATGAGCGGGAGAAGGTTGTGTCCAACAGAGCAGTAACATTTGCTTATAAAGCTACGATAACTTTATTACTCGTGGAATGTCTTGTTTTTGCTGGGTTGGACATTGATTCTTCATATTTGAAAATTATAGGAATATTTTTTTTGAGTGGAAGTATTATTTTTGGCTTTTTGGCATATATGTTAAGCTGGATTTTTTACAATTTAAAAATATAAACAAAAGGTTTCTGCTGTTTAAAAAAGCAGGATGTAGCGAAAAGTGGTCGACGAATCGAGCATTACCGGACAATTAGCATTTAGATATTCGACTTAAAATACATGAACAATACAGTACAAGTAACAAGAATTGCCGTAGCTGACTTTTCAAACAAAACGTTTTTAAAGATAACTGCAAAATAATGGAATTAGGGTGTGGCGACGGAGCTTTTTGGTTGAAAAATAAAAAACATTGGTCTAAAACATGGTCGATCATTTTTTCTGACCTCTCAAGCGGAATGCTTGAGAATACATCTAAAAAACTGCAGAATATTATTGAAGGCTTTTATCGATTTTTTGAATTTGGAAAAAGTAAAATAGGGTGGGGCTATTAAAATAACAAAGTCTACTGGATTGTTTGTCTCTAAATTTCCAAAGGTTGAATAGTCTTGAATTTGAAGTTACGGTGAATGCAAAATAAAAGTAGATGTTTACAAAAGAGAAAAAATTAATTTCAGGAGAGACTAGGAAACATCTCACAAAGAATTTGACTCTATTATTGAAAGTCATTAAAGCAGGGTTGACTTGCTTTTATTTTTTAATTAAGAAGGACAACTGTTGTTATGATTTACGCTAAAACTCTTTTTGTTTAAGAACAAGGTTCGCGTTTTTCACGGTAAGGACTGGTGTGAAAATGAAAACTAGGCATGAAGAGATCTTAAATGATATTTATAATCTAATACTCAACCCAGCGACACGAAAATGGGAACGTTCGTTATTAATAGCAGCCAAGAATGGTCTTGAAAACGGGGAAGATTTTGGTGCTCAGATTGGAAAACTAGAATTTGATTTCAGACCATTGGCTTCGCGAAATAATCTAACCCCTGACGTTGCAGATTTTTACGAGAAAATTACTAGCAATCAAGCTGCTGCTGTTCATTTTGACATAGCTAAACATTCTGCTGACGAATTGCCGCACCAAGAACGTGCGGTGTTTGCTGGCGGATGTTTTTGGTGTATGGTCGAGCCGTTTGAGACTAAAAAAGGTGTTGTTTCGGTATTATCTGGATATACAGGCGGTCATACTAATAATCCGACATACGAGCAGGTGCTGGGCGGATATACGGGGCATGTCGAGGCAGTTGAGATTATTTTTGATACAAGAGTTATGAGTTACGAAGATTTGGTTGAGCTCTATTGGAAACTGACTGATCCGACTGATGAATTCGGACAAATTGCCGATCGTGGCAATAATTATCGTCCCATTATTTTTGTTCGAAACGCAGAGCAACGAAAGATCGCAGAAAGATCAAAAAAGCGTTTAGTAGAGTCCGGTAAGTACAAACGACCGATTGTTACAACAATTGAAACCGCAGGAGTGTTCTGGCCAGCGGAAAATTATCATCAGCAATTCTATAAAAAGAACCGCAAAAGATATAAAAGTATAAAAAGAACTCGGCAGCAATATTTAGCATTCCAAAAATTTAAAGGTAAAATTCGAAGTAGTTTAAGATGGATCAAAAAGAAAAACTAAAGCTGGTTTTGAAATACTCATATAATAACCAGCTTGTTACTAGTTCGAAGTTTAATTAGAATAATTTCTGCTGGACTCAAAGTGATCCTTTGGTTTATCCATTGTATTCAAACCCATTGAATTGTTAACAAATACTATGAATGCTGATGATCATATCGACCATTAGCGTTTTTTTTGTTACAGTATAATGTGGAGTTTGTTAGGCTTGTTAACGATCGTAAGCCTTATTGAGGGAAGGAGAAAATAAAATGAGCAGACTAAAAAGTATTCATTGGGGCTATTGGATACCATTGGTTTTCTTAGCTGCCTTTTGTGCACTTTTTGTAAGATCATTTTTAATTGTTCCGCTTGAGATCGATGGTAATTCAATGGAGCCAACTCTATATTCGAAACAAAAGGTTCTTGTTCAAAATTTCGGCAGAATTCGGCGTTTTGACGTGGTCATTATTAAAATGCCAGATGGTAGTACTTTTATTAAAAGGGTAATTGGTATGCCTGGAGATGAATTATCCTATCGCAATGATAAACTTTATATAAATGGGCAGCATATAAGAGAAAATTTTCTTAAAAGAGTGATAAGACAAAATCCAAATCAAACATACACATCTGATTTTTCACTAAAAGAATTAACTGGGGTGAAACGTGTTCCATATAAACAGTATTTCGTCTTAGGGGATAACAGAAGAATAAGTAAAGACTCACGAACTTTTGGAACGGTCAAGGCTAGCTGGATAACGGGGAAAGCTATCATTGTTTATTGGCCGCTGGCAGATTTTAAGTGGGTAGGAAAGAATAATTAGGAGGATGCAAAAATATGACAGTTATACAGTGGTTTCCAGGTCACATGGCCAAGGCACTACGCCAAGTTAAGGAAAATATTAAAAAAGTTGATATTGTTCTAGAATTAGTTGATGCACGTCTCCCGGAATCTTCACGTAATCCACAGCTTTCTGAGATTCTTCAAAATAAACCCAGTATCATTGTTCTGACAAAAAAGGATTTAGCTGATGCTGTAAAAACAAGAGAATGGGTTAATTACTATGAGGAGAATAGCGTTCCAGCATTAGCAGTTAACAGCCTAAAAGACAGCTTAAAGAGCATAGAGCGAAAGATTATGCAGGTGTTGAGCGAAAAAATAGCAACACAGAAAGAACGTGGAATTGTCCATAAAAGAATACGTGTGATGTGTATTGGGATTCCTAATGTAGGCAAATCAACACTCTTGAATCATTTAGTAAAGAAAAATGTTGCCCAAGTTGGCAATAAGCCTGGGGTAACTAAGGCGCAGCAATGGTTGAAGGCTGGAAAAAATCTAGTTTTGCTGGACACACCTGGAATTCTCTGGCCAAAATTTGAAGATCCGCTCATAGGGAAAAAACTTGCCTTAACAGGTGCAATCAAGGACACGCTGTATGCGAAAGATGACGTTGCTCTGTATGCGATCGAGCATTTTCTAAAGGCTGGCCCAGCGCAGTTGCAGGAACGTTATCGTCTTGAAGAGAGCGATATGGAAGGATCCACGATTGACCTTCTATTGGCAATTACTCAGAAAATGGGTTTTCGCGATGATTATGATCGTGCAAGTGAAAGGCTTATCCTAGAATGCCGAAAGGGAAAGCTAGGAAATTACACATTGGATGAAATTCCACAGAAGATTGAGTGACTATCCACCTAGATAGGCGATGAATACGATATGCGAGAGTGAAAATGATGACAAGTAAACTAACAATTTCAATGATAAAGGAAATTTTAGAGCGGGAACCGGATGAAGACTTTGTTAAAAGACTGCGAAAGGATCCGCGCAAGGGTGTGCAAACACAGTTAAACAATTATTCAAAGCGTTTGGCTAAGACAGAAGAAAAGAAAATTTTATTTGAGAAACGTTTTTCTTTTGAAAAAAAGTTCTGGAATGACGGTCAAACTTATGTTGCTGGCATTGATGAAGCTGGGCGGGGACCGTTGGCAGGACCAGTTATTGCAGCGGCGGTTATTTTACCACACAATTTTGATTTGTTGGAAGTAAATGATTCGAAACAACTCTCGGCTCAAAAAAGAGAGAATCTTTATGTTAAAATATTGGAGAGAGCTCTTGCGGTAGGGGTCGGGTTTGCCGACAGTGCCCTAATTGATGAGATAAATATCTATCAGGCAGCACGCTCAGCTATGAAAGAGGCAGTGGAAGCATTAACGATTCGGCCACAGCAGCTGATAATAGATGCGATGCAGATTGATACGAAAATTCCGCAGTTAAAACTTATCAAAGCAGATGCAAGAAGTATCAGTGTAGCCGCGGCAAGTATTGTCGCTAAGGTCAGCCGTGATCATTTGATGGAGTATTATGATTCTCTTTACCCAGTTTATGATTTTAAGGATAATAATGGGTATGGAACGGCTAAGCATCTTAAAGCACTTGAGACTTATGGGGTAACACCTATTCATCGTAAAACCTTTGAACCGATCAAGTCACAATTTCTAAATTAAGCCTATCTCAACCTTTTGCGTATTTCTAATTAACATATGCATAGGATGGGGTTAATTTATATGAAGATTAAGGAATTTATTGTCGCGCTGCATTTGTGTAACTATATTGGAAATAGAGATGTCCGCCGTATTTGTCAATGGATAACTAAAAATGATCTGCAGCTTCCTGATGAAAGTAAGCTTGACGAGTTGCTGAGCTATCCAACTGCAAAAAAAGAACTTTTCTGGCGGGATTTTACCAGTACCAGTCTGCATAAAAAGCTTGCGCAAAACTTGTATTATAGTAATGCAGTTACTATTATTGATGAAAAGTATCCCAAACAGCTCTTGGAAATCTATGATCCACCAAGTGTCCTTTTCTACCAGGGAGATATTTCCTTGTGCAGCTACGATACATTGCTGGCGATTGTGGGGGCACGTCAGAACAGCTCATATGCTGTGACTGTTTTAAAACGATTATTGCCAGAAATCATTTCTTCTGGTATTGTAACTCTGAGTGGTTTGGCACAAGGTGTTGACAGCCTTACACACCGCCTGACGCTGAGTTGTCAAGGTAAAACTGTTGCTGTTATTGGTACAGGGATTGATGTAGCCTACCCGAAGTTTAATGCTGCTTTACAGCGGAAAATTGGAAGCAGTCATTTATTGATAACCGAGTATGGCTTGGGGCAAGCACCTAGGCGGTATCATTTTCCGGCACGGAATAGAATCATTGCTGGGTTATGCCGTACGACGCTAGTTGTTGAAGCACGGCAGCATAGTGGCAGTTTAATAACTGCTAATCTTGCGCTTCAAGAAAACCGTAACGTTTTGGCCGTGCCAGGGGCAATTAATGCTCCTTTGTCAGCAGGAACGAATGCACTGCTGTTGGCGGGCGCAAAACCTGTTTTGGGAGCAGAACAGGTTATAGAGGAATTTTATTATACTTGACAAATGTTAAGTACTTGCTCTAAGATAATTAGCGATTTTTACAATTTGAAAAAGTGAATAAAGGAGTTTGGTAAATGCCAAAAGTCCAGAGAAAAAAAGCGAAGAGAAAAACAAAGAAAAAACTAGTAATTGTTGAATCCCCTTCAAAAGCAAAAACAATTGAAAAATATTTAGGCTCGCGCTATAAGGTAATGGCGAGCTTAGGCCATATTCGTGATCTGCCTAAGAGTACTATGGGAGTTGATGTGGAGGAGAATTATGCACCACATTATATTTCCATTCGTGGCAAAGGTGATGTTATAAAAGAGTTGCGCAAAGAGGCCAAAAAAGCTGACAGCGTTTATCTTGCAGCCGATCCTGATCGTGAAGGAGAAGCTATCGCATGGCATTTGTCGTATTTATTAGGCCTGGATACGAGCGATAAGAATCGTGTTGTCTTTAACGAGATAACCAAGGATGCTGTAAAGAATGCCTTTAAGACTCCGCGTTCGATTGATATGAATCTTGTTGATGCACAGCAAGCACGGCGTATTTTGGATCGTCTGGTCGGATACTCAATTAGTCCATTATTATGGTCAAAAATAAAAAAAGGATTGAGTGCAGGACGTGTTCAGTCGATCGCTTTGAATCTGATTATAAAGCGTGAAAAAGAGATTCGTGAATTCAAGCCCGAGGAGTATTGGACAATCGATTCACAATTTAAAGCCGGAAGAACCAAGTTTGATGCAAGCTTTTATGGATATAAAGGTAAAAAGGTTGCACTGCACAATAATGATGATGTTGTCAATATTATGCAGAAATTAGATCAAAAGAAACCTTTCAAAATTACACGTGTTGAGCGTAAGGAGCGTAAGCGATTCCCAGCGTTGCCTTTTACAACAAGTACAATGCAACAGGTTGCCAATAACTCGTTGCGTTTTAGAACGCAGAAGACAATGATGGTCGCACAGCAGCTTTATGAAGGTATCAACATCGGTAAAGGCGGAGTAGTAGGCCTAATTACCTATATGCGTACTGATTCAACGCGGATATCTTCTCTTGCTAAGCATGAAACTGCAACTTTTATCCATGAAAAATATGGGGATGAGTACGCAGCAGTCAAGCCCCGCAAGGGTAAGCTACCTGAAGGAGCACAGGATGCTCATGAAGCAATTCGACCATCATCTGTTTTGCGGACACCGGATTCTTTAAAAGATTATTTAAATAAGGATCAGCTTAAACTTTACTCGTTGATATGGTCGCGTTTTGTAGCTAGTCAGATGACACCTGCTGTCTTAGACACAATGGGTGTTGATATTGTGCAGAACGAAGTTATTTATCGTGCAAAGGGTTCAAAAATGAAATTCCCGGGTTTTACGAAAGTTTACGCTGAGAGTAAAAGAAAAGATAACGAATTGCCGGACCTTAATGAAAACGATGAAGTGACAATGGTTAAGAATCAGCCCAATCAGCATTTTACCTTGCCGCCTGCTCGCTATAGTGAAGCATCTTTAATAAAAACACTGGAAGAAAATGGTGTTGGCCGTCCCTCAACATACGCACCAACGCTGGCAACTATCCAAAAACGTTATTATGTTAAACTTGTTTCACGAAAATTTGAACCAACTGAGCTGGGAGAAATTGTCAATGAAATGATTGAAAAATGTTTTCCTGATATCTTAAATGTTGATTTCACTGCACAGTTGGAAGATCATTTAGATGAAATTGAGGAAGGAAAACAAAAGTGGGTCAAGGTCGTTGATAGTTTTTATCAGCCTTTTTCAAAAGAAGTTGCAGCCGCAGATGATAAGATGGCCAAAGTGCGCATAAAGGATGAACCAGCAGGGATTAATTGCGATATTTGCGGCGCTCCCTTGGTTATTAAACTTGGTCGGTACGGAAAATTCTATGCATGCAGCCGCTTCCCAGATTGTCGTAATACTAAGCCAATCACTAAAGAAATTGGCGTTACGTGCCCGATATGTGGACAAGGCGAAGTAGTTGAACGTAAATCAAAAAAGAATCGAATTTTTTATGGTTGTTCGAGGTATCCAGAGTGCGACTTTGTTTCTTGGGATAAACCAGTCGGGCGAGCTTGTCCTAAATGTAACCATTTTCTAATTGAAAAAAAGACCAAAAAAGGGAAACAGGTCAAGTGCAGCAATTGCGACTACGAAGAAGAAATTCAAAAGTAGATGTTGTAAAAAAGAACTGACTGGAAATCTTTTATTTCTTTCTAAGATTGGTGCTAATAGTATACTGACCTCTATTTTTTATGCTAAAGTTAAAGCATTAGGGTGGAGGTTTTTTGATGGAACAAAATTGGATCAAAGAATTTAAGCAATATTTAGTAATTGAGAGGCAGTACTCAATTGAGACTCTAAAAGCATATTCTGAAGATATTCGAATGTTTTGTGATTTTCTACAGGAAAGTGGCGGTAGTACATCCTTTGGTGAAATTAAAAGGCTTGATGTACATGCCTACATGAACTTTCTTTACGATAAGCAGTATCAGACCACAACGATCTCGCGTATGATTTCGAGTTTGCGTTCGTTTTATCATTTTTTAGAAAAGAATGGGCATGTAGATAACAATCCTTTTTCTTATGTTCAATTGAAAAGACATCCGCGCGCGCTTCCACGCTTTTTTTATGAAAAAGAGATGCAGGCACTTTTTAATGCAACGCAAGGCGACGATCTGATGCGTATTCGAGATAATGCTCTGCTGGAGACGCTTTATGCGACAGGAATGCGAGTCAGTGAGTGCACAGGGTTGAAGCTAAATGCAATTGATAGTGAAGTTCGGGCAATGCTATTGCATGGTAAAGGCGGTAAAGACCGTTACGTACCTTATGGCAAATATTGTCAACGAGCGCTTGAACGATATTTTAAAAATACTAGAACACCGCTTATTCAAAAATTTCATAAGGAGCACGATTATGTTTTTGTTAACCATTATGGTGATCCATTGACCGCAGCGGGAGTCACTTACATCTTAAAGCAAATCGTTAAGCGAAGCAGTTTGACAACAGAAATTCATCCCCATGAGCTGCGGCATACATTTGCGACTCATCTGATGAGTAATGGGGCTGATTTAAGAGCAGTTCAAGAGTTATTGGGACACAGCAGTTTATCAACAACTCAAATATATACGCATGTGACTAAAGAGCACTTACAAAATGATTATCGAAAGTTTTTCCCGCGTGCATAAGCGGAATCAATTATCTGATTCTTGGTTAACGCAATCAGATAATTGAACTGAAGGAGGATATATATAATGGCAGGAGTATCATTTCACGCAACAACAATATGTGCAGTTCGTCATAATGGACACATGGCTATGGCTGGTGACGGTCAGGTTACAATGGGTGAAAAAGTTATTATGAAGGGAACAGCGCGCAAAGTAAGGCGGATTTATAACGATCAAGTTGTTGTTGGTTTCGCAGGAAGCGTTGCCGATGCATTTAATCTTGAAGAACGTTTTGAAAAAAAGTTAAATGAGTACAGCGGCAATCTACCACGTGCAGCGGTCGAACTCGCACAAGAATGGCGTAGTGATCAAGCCTTACAGAAACTTGAAGCCTTACTAATAGTAATGGACAAAAAAGACCTTCTGATGGTCTCAGGTAGTGGTGAAGTAATTGAACCGGATGATGATATTTTAGCAATTGGTTCAGGCGGAAATTATGCGTTATCTGCCGCAAAGGCGATGAAGGCACATGCTGAGGAAATGTCCGCTGTGGAGATCGCTAAGGCAGCTATTAATATTGCTGGTGATATTGATATTTTCACAAACCACAACGTTATTGCTGAAGAGCTATAAATTCCTAAACTAGAAAGGACTTTTTAAATGAATCCAAGTGATAAAACACCAAAAAAAATTGTCTCAGAATTAGATAATTATGTAATTGGACAGGATAAAGCCAAAAAAGCGATTGCGGTCGCATTAAGAAACCGCTATAGAAGGATGCAACTTTCCGGTGAGATGCAAGAAGAAATAACACCTAAAAATGTTCTGATGATTGGGCCAACCGGAGTCGGGAAAACTGAAATTGCACGGAGACTTGCCAAAATCGTTGATGCTCCGTTTATAAAAGTTGAAGCGACGAAGTTTACCGAAGTTGGTTATGTTGGACGTGATGTTGAGTCGATGGTCCGAGATCTTGTAGAAGTTGCATACAAGATGGAAGAAGATGAGCAGTTTGAACAAGTTAAGTCACAAGCTGCGCAAAGAGCAAATAAGCGTCTAGTAAAGCTGCTGGTCCCAGCTAAGAGAAAAGAGCAGCGCAAGAATAATGAACAGCAGAATTTTATGAAAATGCTTCAAGACATGCAAAGTGGGAAAATGCCTAATTTGGGCGATAAAGCACCAGTTGAGGAAGAAGTTACAGATAAAATTCGTGAAGAGAGACTTTCAGTTAGCGAACAGTTGAATCGCGGTTTGCTCGAAAATCAAGAAGTTACTGTCACGGTTGACGATCCAACACAAAAAACAAAATATCAGAATAACATGTTAGGACAGATGGGAATAGATCTCAATGATACTTTGGGTGCATTGACACCTAAGAAACGGGTTAAAAGAACGATGACTGTGGCAGAAGCTCGTGAAGTATTGATTCGTGAAGAGTCTGCAAAATTAGTCAATGAAGCTGACACAGCTGACCTAGCTTTAAAACGCGCTGAGAATACAGGTATCATTTTTATTGACGAGATCGATAAGATTACTTCTAAATCACAAAAGAACAGTGGTGAAGTCTCACGTGAAGGTGTTCAACGAGATATTTTGCCAATTGTCGAGGGTTCTCAAATACAAACTAAATATGGTCTTTTGGATACAGATCATATTCTTTTCATTGCTTCTGGGGCTTTTCATGAAAGCAAGCCTAGTGATCTGATAGCTGAGTTGCAAGGGAGATTTCCAATTAGAGTTGAATTAGATGATCTCAAGGTTGAAGATTTTGTTAAGATTTTGACTGAACCAAGCAATGCCCTTATTAAGCAGTATATTGCTTTGATTGGGACAGATAACATTGAAGTGACGTTTACGATAGAAGCCATCCAAAGAATCTCTGAAATCGCTTTTCAAGTAAATCACGAAACGGAAAATATTGGTGCTCGACGACTGCACACCATTTTGGAGAAACTGCTTGAGGACCTGCTTTATGAAGGCCCAGATATGCAGATGGGAGATATCACAATTACTGAAGCTTATGTTGATCAGAAGATTGGTAACATCGTCAAGAACAAGGATCTTAGTCAATATATTCTGTAGAATAACAGGGGATCAGTTCGGTGCCTTTTTTCAGAATGTTGCGGCTGAATAAACACTGTAATTGATGTTTCAAAAATAAAAAAGCAGCGAACGAATTTGTCGTTTCACTGCTTTTTATATGCTCGTTATTCTTTTATTTTCGTTTTTTTCTTGCGTAAACGAGTCCAAAAGGAACTAAGTTTTCAGTGCCCTTTCGGATACGATCTAAGTTTCCTTTATGTCGGAAGAAGACAAAAATTGTCAAAATAAGCGCAATGATTGTCAAAACAGGATCGTGAAAATAGAGCGATAAGAGTGTGATCAGAGTCATACCGACCATACTAGCAACACTTACCATGCTGGAAAGATAAAGTGAAGTTAAGAAAATGATCCATGCGACAACAAAGAAAAGCGGACTATAAGCGAGTAAGATGCCTGCGCTGGTTGCCACGGCTTTTCCACCTCTGAAATGAGCAAAGATTGGGAATACATGCCCAATAACGGCTGCGCACCCAATCAGAAGTACATTGATATGGATGTCAAAAATATAAGGTTGACAAGCGGCAATTGTCCCCTTTAACATATCCATTAGCAGAACGATAAAGCCGGCTTTTTTCCCGAGTACACGGAAGGTATTCGTTGTGCCGGTGTTTCCACTGCCAAATTCACGAATATCTACTTTGTAAAAGAGCTTACCGATCCAAACACCAGATGGAATTGAGCCTAGCAAATAGGCAATCACTAACATTGTGATAATAGTAGGGTTCACACTGGATTGACCTCCTTAGGTTAATACGATTTATTTTAGCACTGTTCATACCATCGCTTCAAATCATTTTTTTGTGCTAAGCTTATTAATGGTACCAAACAGGAAGATAATTGATACTTTACATTTTTTTATTTGTTGGGTTATGATATTGAAGTTGTAATTTAAAACATAAAATAAAAATTTATTTAATTAATACTCCAAGAATAGAAGGGGTTTAAATTCATGGTAAAAGAAAAATATAATGATGAATCTATCCAAGTATTAAAGGGATTAGAGGCGGTACGAAAAAGGCCTGGGATGTATATTGGTTCAACTGACAGCAAAGGACTTCACCATCTTGTTTATGAAATTGTTGACAATGCAGTTGATGAAGCTCTATCAGGCTTTGGAAATGAAATAAATGTTATCTTGCACAAAGAGGACGGCATAACTGTAATTGATCATGGGCGTGGTTTGCCGGTAGGAATGCATGCACTTGGAATACCTACCGTTGAGGTTATTTTTACAGTGCTGCATGCAGGTGGAAAGTTTGGTCAAGGTGAATATAAGACGTCAGGAGGTCTCCATGGAGTCGGTGCCAGTGTCGTCAATGCGTTATCCACCAAAATGAGTGTTAACACAGTCCGAGATGGCATTGAATATGAAGAAGATTTTGAAAACGGTGGTCATCCGGTTGGAACTTTGCGGAAATTGGGGAAAACACGCAAACCTACGGGTACTCGAGTGACTTTCTATCCAGATCCTGAAATCT
Organism: Liquorilactobacillus aquaticus DSM 21051; assembly: GCF_001436755.1. Lineage (GTDB taxonomy): Bacteria > Bacillota > Bacilli > Lactobacillales > Lactobacillaceae > Liquorilactobacillus > Liquorilactobacillus aquaticus. Next base: position 25,911 of record NZ_AYZD01000015.1, on the reverse strand, counting down.
TTACGACGACGCATTATAATTATGCTACTTTAGCGGAGCGGCTGCGTGAGTCGGCCTTTTTACTAAAGGGTGTCAAAATAACTTTGACGGATGAACGAACGGCTCAAGAAGATATCTTTAAGTTTGACGAGGGAATCAAAGAATTTGTAGCTTATCTAAATGAAGACAAAGATACTTTGGGAAACATTATGTATTTTGACGGTTTCAAAAGCGGTGTTGAAGTCGAGGTCGCTGCACAGTACAACGATGGGTATTCTGAGAATATCATGTCATTTGTCAATAATGTGCGTACTAAAGATGGTGGGACACATGAAGCTGGGATGAGGTCAGCATGGACCAAGGCTTTTAATGAATATGCACGCAAGGTTGATCTGCTGAAAGAAAAAGATAAGAACTTAGAAGGCAGTGATGTCAGAGAAGGATTGGCAGCGATTGTGTCAGTTCGCATACCTGAAGAACTTCTTCAGTTTGAAGGACAAACAAAGAGCAAGCTTGGAACACCAGAAGCACGCTCAATTGTTGACAGCGTGGTTAGTGAACAACTTGGGTTCTACCTGATGGAGAATGGCGAGTTTGCGCAAGATTTAGTTCGTAAATCACTTAAAGCAAGAGAAGCACGTGAAGCTGCACGCAAAGCACGAGATGAAAGCCGAAGTGGAAAAAAGAAGCATAAAAAAGAACGCCTTCTTTCAGGAAAACTAACACCTGCTCAATCTAAAAACGCTAAGAGAAATGAGCTCTTTTTGGTCGAGGGTGATTCGGCTGGTGGCTCGGCTAAACAAGGCCGTGATCGAAAGTTTCAGGCGATCTTGCCTTTGCGTGGAAAAGTACTAAATACCGAAAAAGCTAAACTCCCAGAAATCTTAAAAAATGAAGAGATCAATACTATGATTTACACTATTGGTGCAGGTGTTGGTACTGATTTTGATATTAAAGATGCAAATTACGATAAAGTAATAATAATGACCGATGCAGATACAGATGGAGCTCATATCCAAACTTTATTGTTAACATTTTTTTACAAGTACATGCGTCCAATGATTAATGCCGGAAAAATTTATATTGCATTGCCACCTTTATATAAATTGCAAAAGAAGGTCAAAAATAAAAATGTTATCAAGTATGCTTGGACAGACGATGAATTGCAGTATGCAATCGCAAAAATGAAAAAAGGATATGGGCTTCAGCGTTTCAAAGGTCTAGGTGAAATGAATGCTGATCAATTATGGGAAACCACGATGAATCCTGAGACGCGTACGTTGGTGCGTGTCAAAATTGAGGATGATACATTAGCTGAAAAAAGAGTTACAACTTTGATGGGCGATAAAGTTGAGCCCCGCCGCAAATGGATTGAGAAAAATGTCAAATTCACTCTTGAAGAAGATGGAAGCTTACTTGATAATGCGGTTGTTGAAGGTGCGCATGGAGAGGAAGCAGTAAAAAATTCTGGTTTAGGAGATGAAAGTTAATGGTTGAGAACTCGGGAGACAACAGCAATATTCAAGAACTATCACTCGAGGCCGTTATGGGCGAACGCTTTGGTCGGTATTCAAAGTACATTATTCAAGAAAGAGCTTTACCTGATATTCGTGATGGTTTGAAACCTGTGCAGCGGCGTATTTTATATGCAATGAATCAGGATGGGAATACATACGACAAGGCTTTTCGTAAATCAGCTAAGTCTGTCGGAAATGTGATGGGTAATTTCCATCCCCATGGAGATAGTTCTATTTATGAAGCGATGGTTCGTTTAAGCCAATCGTGGAAACTACGTGAACCTTTAATTGAAATGCATGGTAACAACGGGTCGATGGATGGAGATCCTCCGGCTGCGATGAGGTATACTGAAGCACGTTTAAGCAAGATCTCGGGCGAAATGTTGCGTGATATTGAAAAAGAGACAGTCGATTTTGTTCCTAACTTTGATGACACCGAGAATGAACCGACAGTTTTGCCAGCTCGTTTTCCTAATCTGCTTGTCAATGGAGCAACAGGGATTTCAGCGGGCTATGCTACAGAAATTCCACCGCATAATCTTCATGAAGCGATTCAAGCGGTGATTTATCTCATGGAGCATCCTAAAGCCAAGTTGGAAAAGTTAATGGAATTTGTTAAAGGCCCGGACTTCCCGACAGGTGGAATTGCTCAAGGCATAGATGGAATTATCAAAGCCTATACTACTGGACGTGGCCGAGTTATGCTGCGTTCAAAAACTGAGATTGAGCAGCTAAAAGCAAATAAAGAACAGATTATTGTAACCGAGGTACCATATGAGGTTAATAAAGCTTTACTGGTTAAAAAGATTGATGAAATTCGCTTGTTAAAAAAAGTTGAGGGAATCGCTGAGGTAAGGGATGAGAGCGATCGCGAAGGCTTGCGCATTGTTATCGAACTCAAACGCAATGCATCAGGACAAGGTATTTTAAACTATTTGTTCAAAAATACAGATTTACAGATATCATACAATTTTAACATGGTTGCAATTAACAATAAGCGGCCAGAACATGTGGGCCTTAAGGCAATCTTGAGTGCATACTTGGAACATCAAAGAACGGTTACAACTAAACGGACTGAATTTGATCTGAGAAAAGCGCAAGAAAGAAAGCATATTGTTAGTGGCTTGATAAAGGCATTATCTATTTTAGATCAAGTTATTAAAACAATACGTGCTAGCAAGAATAAAAAAGATGCTAAGAGCAATTTGGTTGAGCAGTATAGTTTTACTGAAGCACAAGCCGAGGCAATTGTTTCCTTACAATTGTATCGTTTAACTAATACTGACGTCACAGCTCTTCAGGCGGAGTTTGATGACTTGCAGCAAAAAGTGCAGAATTATCAGGCAATTTTATCTGATCCGACCAAACTTGATAAGATAATAAAAAAAGAGTTACGCGCCATCGATAAACAATATACGTCACCACGCAAAACGACTATCCAAGACCAAGTACAACAGCTTAAAATCGAAACTGAGGTTCTTGTTGCACCAGAAGATGTGGTTGTGATGGTTAGTCGAGATGGTTATTTAAAACGAAGTTCTTTAAGATCGTTTAAAGCTTCTGGGGATGAAAATAATGGTCTTAAAAGCGATGACTTGGTGGTTTTTCAGGATACAATTAACACACTCGATCATCTTTTCATATTTACAGATAAGGGAAATGTTATTTATCGGCCGGTACATGAAGTTCCTGAATACAAATGGAAAGAAACGGGGAAGCATTTATCGCAAACGGTCAGCTTAGATAATGATGAAAAAATTATTCAAGCTTTCTACTTTCACGATCTTAAGCAAAAAGGTAATTTTATCCTTGCCTCCAAGGAAGGGTTTATTAAGCAGACGGCCTTGACCGATTTACGACCAGGCCGCACCTACAAGAGCAGAGCTGCACAATGTATGAAGCTTAAGACAGATAGTGACCGTTTGTTGATGGTAAAATACCTCTCTGAAGATATTGGAAATGATTTGTTATTTGTTCTGGCGATAACGCATGGTGGTTATGGTCTCAGATATAAGCTGAATGAAGTACCTGTTAATGGAGCTAAAGCAGCAGGTGTCAAAGCGATTGATTTACGCGAAGATGTGCTGGCTTCGGTGCTTATTGTCCAAGAAAAAGCACAGATTGGAATTTTGACTCAACGTGGAGCGTTCAAACGAATGAAGGTTTCTGAAATAACGCCAACGGCCCGCGCAAGACGTGGTGTTCAGGTATTGAGAGAACTGAAACGTAATCCTCATCGCATCGTTGCAGCAAAAGCTTTGGAACCAGATGGAGTACTGAGTGTTACAACAGAAAAAATGAGGATAATTACCATTGATCCGTTTGAACACCCTAGTGTAGATCGTTATTCAAATGGTTCATTTGTTATAGATGTTGATGAATTCGGCATACCCATGTGGGTTAAACCATCTATAAATGAAAAAAAGGATTAAAGAAAAGGTTTAAAGTTTGAGAACATAGATAAAATATTTGGTTACGGGTCCACAGATATTGTAAAATAACGCAAAGGGATAGGCCACAAAACGTACGTTTTGTGGCCTATCCCTTTGTGTTAACTATAGTTGGTAAAGTTCTAATTATTCTTCAAAGAGTCAACTAATTGTCTTTGAGGAGTTACAAAAAGTGTTTTTTGCCCTTCATAAATAACAAATCCTGGTCTTGCACCATTTGGTTTGCGAATTTTTTTGACCTGAACATAGTCGACTGGAACAGTTGCAGAAGTGCGTGATTTTGAGAAATACGCAGCTAAATTAGCGGCTTCAAGTAATGTTTGTTGACTAGGGTCATTTGAGTAAACAATGACGTGAGACCCGGGAATATTTTTAGCATGCAGCCAGATATAATCCTTATGCGCGGTTTTCAAAGTCAATCGGTCATTTTGAAGATTGTTTTTTCCAACAGCAATTTTGGTATTGTCGCTTGAAAAATAGGTGGTAGGCTGACTGATTTTTTCCTTTCGTGCTTTGCCATGTTTAGTACGTTTCTGAGCTTTAAGGTAACCTTGCTGCTGTAATTCAATTTTAATATCTGGAAGATCCTGAGGCTCTGCTAGCTCGATTTGGGTTTGCAATTCTTCTAGATAATCAATTTCTGATTGTGTCAACTTGATCTGTTGGTTAAGGAAAGAGACCGCATTTTTTAGTTTTTGATACTTTTTGAAATATTTCTGGGCGTTTTGGGAAGGTGTTAACTGGTTAGAAAGAGAAATTTTAACCAATTTATCCGCATCATAATAATTAGGTAACTCAATTGCAGTCATTCCACGCTCTATTTTGAAAAGATAGGTTGTCAGCAACTCACCTTTAATGCGATATTGATCTGCCTTGGCAGTCGAGTCTAATTCCTTTTTTAATTTTTGGAGTTTTTTCCGATTCTTTTGCAGGTTATTTTTGATGACATGAATTAATTGACTTCCTTGTTGTTGGACTCGATCAGAAGTTGCCTTATCCCGATAGAAGACATCAAGGAGTTCACTTAAGGTTGAAAAAGTCTTTTTGGTTACTTCGTCAGAATATGCCAAAAAAGTAAAAAATATTTTTTTATCACCCACAAGACTAGGAACGGGATTAACAGTCTGCTGCAAGGTATTTTGCCATCCAGAAACGGGATCCTTAGCATGTAGATGTAATTGTTCTGCAAGATATAAAGCATGCTCTTTTGCTATTCCTTGATAGGCTTTACTTAATTGGGTTGCAAGAACCTCCCGATTCGGAAATTCCTTAACCAGATCCGAGTAGTAAGCAGAATTATCTTCAAAAGGATTTAGACGTTTCTGCTTTGGAGGCTTATTGTAGGTAGCATTCGGCAAAAGTGTTCTGAATCGATTTTGATCAGGGCCAATATGTTTGATAGTATCAATAATCACATTTTGGGTCTGATTAATCAAAATAACATTACTGTAACGGCCCATTATTTCAATACTCAATAGTAAAGGCAATCGGTCGCCAAGTTCATTTCGCGTTTCAAAGCTTAGATAAACTACACGATCATTTTCAAGCTGTTCGACTTTGGTTAATTTTGCGCCCTCAAGATACTTCCGGAGAGTCATCGTAAAATTAGTTGGGACAGGAGGATTTTTAAAAGGCATATCTGATATTTGGATACGGGCATAACTAGGATGTGCTGATAAAAGCAATGGATAATTATGTCGCTGAGCTCGGATGGTAACTATCACTTCGTTAGGAAAAGGCTGTGAAATGCGCCCAACTCTTCCAGAAACCAGCTTTTGGAGCTCATGAACCATTGCATGTGTAAATAAACCATCAAATGGCATGGAGACCAACTCGCTTTCTTAACAATTATGTTACTGATATTCCTTATTTGCCGTTTATAATTGTACCTTTTATGCAGACAAAGAGCAAAAAGCTAACTTAAGGGTGCTTTCGTGAAGAAGGAGAGTTTTTAAGTTGCGATTAGAACTTAAATATAACATAATGATTTTGTGGATTAAATTTGCATACTGCATATTAAGTCAATATACTCAATTTGAGGGGGGCAATAATTATGCGATCATCTCTAGATAGTCTATGGGTACTTGAAAAAAAACATCATAATATTTTAATTAATGCGGCTAAGCGTCATGGCTTAACGATTGCAGAATAGCAGTTGCTTATTAAAATAAATAACGGTTTGCAGACACAAGAACAGCTTGCACATGTAACAAAACTTAATATTTCAACCTTAAGTCGTCAATTAGCACGTTTAGATGCAAAAAAATTTATTACAAAAACTTCAACGACAGGAAAACGAGGACGGGGATATTTTACATATTCAAGCACTGAAAAAGGTAAGGTGACTGAGCAGAAAATGGAAATAGATCTTAAACAACTGGAGCAGAAGCTTTTTGTGCGCTGGTCTGATGAAGAGACGGCTTTGCTACAGGTATTATTGAACAGGCTTGTCCAAAGTATGAAGCGGCTTGATTAGGTAGCTCACAATGTAAGTATGCTGGATGAAAAAAATTTTTTGTGTTATGATTGTTTTCGTAAGAATTTCCCAAAAAGTAGGTGTAGGATTCATGAAAATTGCTGTTGTTACCGACAGTACTGCTTATTTAACGGATAAGCAGATCAACGATTACAATATTCACGTAGTTCCAATGCCTGTGATTATAGACGAGAAAGTGTATAAAGAAGGTATAGATATCTCCACTGAGGATTTCTATCACAAACTCAGAACGGCTGGTTCTTTTCCAAGTACATCTCAGCCTCCTGTAGGTGAACTGATGTCTTTGTATGAGTCTTTGGGCAATCAAGGTTATGATGCTGTGATAAGTATTCATCTATCAAGTACAATTTCTGGTTTTGTTCAGACGCTGACTAATATTGCTGGGGAGATTCATAACATTAAAGTAATCCCTTTTGATTCTCAGATTACGGTCATGTTGATGGGGAATATGGTAATTGCAGCAGCACGAATGGCTATAGCAGGTGCAAGTGTTGATGAAATCTTAGTAAAATTAAGAGAATTAAGAGCTACGACTAACGAGTATTTTATTGTTGATGATCTGCAAAACCTCGTTCGTGGCGGTCGCTTATCTAATGCATCAGCTTTTATCGGTAGTGTTTTAAAGATAAAGCCCTTGTTGACGTTTGATCGTGAAACTCATAGAATTGTAGCTTTCGATAAGGTTCGTTCTACCAAAAAGGCAATCAAGCGTGTTGAAAAGCTCTTTGCTAAAGAGTGTGAGAAAATTGATTATCCACTTCGTTTAATTGTTATTCATGCGAACAACGAAGAAGCTGCAATTACTTGGAAAGATGAGCTAACAGAACAGTATCCGGATTATCCGATCGATATCAGCTATTTCGGTCCTGTTATTGGAACGCATTTGGGTGAGAAAGCTTTAGCTTTAGCATGGATGAAAGATATTGATAAAGAATAAACGATAATTTGATTCAAGAGACTGGAGGCTAATTATAACAGTCTCTTTTTTATTTATTTTTGAAGGAGGGGTAATGAATGATCAATAGTATGAAGCCATTATTGGGACTTAAAGCGGGAACAGAACCTAGGCAAGTGAGTGATCGTTTGAAATACTCTCCTGATGTTTTCGAGTTTTTTACAAATGAGAATGATTTTACCCCAGAAGGTCTGAAAAGGTTGGAATATGATATCCAATGGGTCAAAGCAGATGCGACATCTAAAATTGTACTGCATCATCCAATGCGTTATAAGAATGAATTTACGGAATTGGTAGCGCCAGAAAAAAAGTTTCCAAAATTACACAAGTTTATTTATCAAAGCGCGGAAAATCTTTTACAATTTGCCTTCGATTATAATATTCAAGTGTTAGTACATGGTTCGTATGCGCGGCACACTCAGTTTTTCATTGATATGTATCCGAACTTGGAGAACGCGCGGCAAAGTGTTTTTGACCAACTTGATGAACTAGCAAGTTGGGGCCAGGAACATATTATGTTTGAAAACTCAATCTCTCCGATTTTTTATTATGGAAATACATCTGAAGAAAATGACATTCTGGAGCGTGGTTACCGTTTGGCCTTTGACACAAGTCATTGTTTTATTAAATGCAGAGGAGACAACAAGCTTTTTCAAAACTCTCTTGAACATTTAAAAGATAAAGTCGTTCATTATCACTTAGTAGACTCAATGGGGGGTAAAAAGCACGATAGTTTACCTTTAGGTCAGGGTAGAATAGATTGGGCGGAAGCTTTGCCCTTATTAAATCCCAAAGCGACAAGTATTTACGAAATAAATCTCAGTAATCAAGCGGATGCCAAGGAGCAGGTCGAAAGCCACAAATTTTTAAGTAATTTGTATGAACGCTCTAAGTAAACATCAACAAATAGAAAATAATTTTAAAATTAATTTAAAAAGGTCGACTGAAGCCTTATTCTTCTGTTCCTTGACCAGACTGTGAGTTATAATAAACATCGGGTTCAATACATCTATTTTTAAAAATCGATATTTGGCTTAAAACTATGTGCAGAGTTGTATAATTTAATGATAAGCCACGAGTATGAGGGATGGTAAAGTTTGAATAAGGTTTTAAATATTTCAGTGGGATCACTGGGTGTTTTATATGTTCTTAACGATATCTTTTTTAGAATAATGATCGGATTATATCATCGGCAAGGATATACTTTTCAAACTGCAGATAAAATTGCTAGCAGTGTAAATATTTTTTCTATTGTTGTTGTAATAACGATTCTTTTGGTTTTAGTTGGTATTTTTTCAATAATTAGCAACATGATTTTATTTGCTCGCAGCAATTTTATATTGAGAGTTACTATGAATGCTACTAACATACTTATGCCTTTTTTATATGATAACAGAATTTGGTTTTTGCTTTATGAACTACTTTCCTGCAGCTTATTTTTCGCATATCTTTATATATTAAGTATTAATCACAATAATGAGGATGTCGAATTCAACATCTTTTGATGCTTTGACTGGTTTTAGACGGTAAAGCAATTTTAATAAGCTTGGGGGTTATTGAAATAATTAGCAGTATAATGTTATATTAAGATCAGAATAAAATAAGTTTTAAGTTTGAAGGAGAAAAAATGAAAGCTTTTAAGGAAATAATGAGTTGGATCCTTCCCGTTATTATTGGCTTGGTGATTGCATTGCTTGTAAAACAGTTTTTCTTTTCATTAGTAAGAGTTGATGGTACCTCAATGTATCCTAATCTTCAAAATAATGAACGTGTGATGATGTTGAAACAATCCAAGATACAACGCAACACGGTGATTGTTTTCAACGCTCATGGAGTTGATAAGAACTCGCCTTCGGTTACGGAGAGCACCAAGTATGTAAAACGAGTTATTGGGTTACCTGGTGATAAGATCGAGTATCGTAATGATGGCCGTGTTTTTGTAAACGGACATGAACAATCCCAAAGCTATATAACAGTTTCACAGCGACGAGAGGGAACATTGATGCTTAGTTCCAGTTTATCTGAAGCACCAGGAGTGACTTTGGGAACTGGAAAAACTTTTACAGTTCCCAAGGGTAAATATTTTGTGCTCGGAGATAATCGTAAAAACTCCAATGATAGCAGATACTATGGCTTTGTCCCAAAGAGTAAAATAGATGGTGTTGTCAAAGTAACTTTTTGGAATGCCAAGAGTAATATGATTAATTCTTACGGGAAAAAATAGAAACAAGAGGCAGCTGCGTTTACTAAAAATAAATGTTAAGCTGTTTTTTTATTTCTATTGGCATGATATAGAATCATATTATAATGAAATACAATTGGAAAATTATTTTTACCGTAAGTATCAAAAAAAGTATAAAAAGATATTATTTTATTAAGAAATTGGTGAATTACCATAAAATGCTTTAAAATTCTTAGAATACAAGAATGATTAGTATTTTTACTCCAGACGCTACTTTCGATAATATATATTATGTAAACTAGATAAAAAGTGGAAATTGTCAAGTCCGAATTTTAACGGTCTCTCTCTCTTCGATTTATACAGCTTTTAAAATGCTGTTAAAACAACGTTTTAACGCATGAAAAAACAAAAAATAAATTTGAAAAAGAAAAATAAATTCAAAAAAATTGCAAAAAGTTACGAAAAAAATCAGTCACATAAATTTATGACCGGCAAAATTTGTTCAAATTGCTGGTAAAATTTTTGTGGCTGATTTTGATTTTCAAGTTTAAATTTGTCATTTTATTAGTTTATTCAGTGATTTTGCTTGATTTACGGCTGATTTTTGCTTAAATTATATCAATTAGTAATAATCATGTATTTTCAAAATAATTAAAGTTTTGCTATTGAATTCGCTTAAGAATCAACGTTTCGAAGTGTTTTTGGAGCTTCTTAAATGTCGTTTATAGCCGTATGTACGGTCAATTTCTTGTAATTTACGTCTAAAGACATCTCTCGGCGTCTTATAATTCAAAACGGCTTTAGGTCTGCTATTGATTTTATGCAAAGCACGCCTTAAATCATCATTTGTAACGTGTTCAAAGTGTGTTTTTTTTGGAAAATACTCGCGCAGCATGCGATTGGCATTTTCATTAGAGTCACGTTCCTCAGGACTATACGGATGCGCAAAGTACGCCATGATTCGAAATTCTTTTTGCACTTTGTTGATCACAAAATGATTGGTAAATTCAAATCCATTATCAAATGTGAATGATTGAACAACATACTTGGAACGTTCCCCAAAAAGATGCATAAACTGATCCAAAACTTTACAGACTGCTTTTCCTGATTGTGAATCCGCTTTTAGAGCAATGTAGTAACGCGTTTTACGTTCACAAAACGTCACAAAAATTTTTTTATAGCCCTTCTTTGGCAAAACGCAGTCAATTCTCAGATGTTGCCGTATCTTGGTCTTGTGTCACATTTGTATCAGCAGTGGTTGGTACAGCGTTTTTTTCAGCAGTTGATGAAGCCGTTAATTAATTAAACTTGTTTATCATTCATTTTGAGTGGCATCAGTCGTTGAAACTTATCAGCACTTACATGTGTGGCATTAACACTCATAGCGACACCAGCAACGGCAACAGCTCCAACAACCCATAGCTTGCCAGATTTGTATAACTTGTATTTTTTTGAATTTTGCATGATAATTTATTTGTGAGATTATTATCAACCCCATTCTTTCTTATTTTATTAAATCTGATATATCGAGGTAAAAGTTATGAAAAAGTTTGAAGGGTTTTTAAATATAGCAAAACAACTAAACTCTATTCATATAGTTCCCTTATTATTGGGATCTTGTGGACTTGAATATTTAACAGGTAAAGATTTTGGGTCAGAAGACATTGATATTCATGTTCCGGGAGACCCTCGTGGTTGGGCGGCTCCCGATGAAACCAGAATTTATCATTGGAATCTTATTGCAGTAATCATGGAAGAAATTGGTTATCGACTTCAAGACTTGCATGAACATTCTTTTAGTAATGGCATCTACAATATCGAATTCGGCACAATGAATTCATTACCTGACTTTACAAGTATAGAATTAAAAGACCTCGTAAAACAAAATTACAGAGGAGTATACTTTTTAATACCAACATTTGAACAATATTTGAAAATCTATCAAAGTTCAGCTATTGACCCATATAGAAATAAAATTGACTCCAGTAAAGATAATTTGAAAATTAACTACTTGAAATCAATTGTTGATTGGCTCAAACTCATAAAGAGTAACAATATAGGGAAACTAAACCCAACATAGACTAGCCAAACTCCAACCATAAAGCTAAAATAAATCATTTTTTGTGTCATTGTAACTACCAAAAAAGACCGATTGTTTAATCAGTCTTTAACCTTTTGTTTTGTCAGTTTGATTAGTAGCTGACTTGTTTTGATTTGATCATTAAAAAAATAAATTGGATACAAATCTATTTTTTTAATAAGATTAATTTCTTGATTTAAGATGTAAAAAATTTCCGTATTTCCCCAAGGACCATTTATTTGAAATGCCAAAGTATCATTGGTTCGATCTATACAAAAACAATTCAAGCTATTGACATAGAAACACCGGGACTAAACAATATTGACCATACAAAATTTAATAATCAGTTGACGATGTTATAGAACGATTTTTTTTAAAGCTTTTTTGCATGGTATCAAGTTTTTCTATTGCTCGTTCATACGCATCAGATCCTAACAATAGACGAAATGGTTTGTCTTTTTTTTGATGCATTTCGTAAACTACTTTTGCAAATTTTTTAGGATCTCCGGGTTGGTTTCCAGAAAGGTTCCGTAAATTTTGAATGTTTACTCCGGCAGTACCTTCATATGGAATCTCTACTTGTTTATTTGCAACAGCAGATCTACCAGCAAAATCTGTTTTAAAATCTCCCGGCTCCAATAAGGTTATATCAATTCCTAGTGGTTTTACCTCTAATGCCAAACTTTCTGTAATACCCTCTAATGCAAATTTTGTTGCATGATAATATCCAAAACCCGCAAACGCACGTAGCCCCCCTAAAGATGAAACGTTCATAATATGACCATGATGCTGCTTACGCATTACAGGGAGTATACTATCTAGCACGTTTTTTACACCCCAAAAATTAACATCAAACATTTTTCGTGCTTCTTCATTGTTTGCAAATTCAACAGAAGAAAAGTAGGCATAACCCGCATTATTGACTAGTACATCAACTTTATTCCATTTCTTTAAAACAATTTTTACAGTATTTTGTATTTCTTTGATATTAGTTACATCTAGTGGTAGCACCAATAAATTGTCTTGAACTACATCCTTAGGAATATATTTTATAATATCACTAGGATTTCTTGAAGTTGCTACAACCCTACAGTTTTGTTTAAGCAAATATTGTACTAATTCCTTTCCTAATCCCGTTGAAGCTCCTGTGATAAACCATACATCTTTAAACATTGCAATTTCTCCTTTATTCAATTAGTATTTTGAGTATACAGCATGATAGTAACTATCAGTCAAGGAGTAAAAATGTATACAATTAATGATGTAGCAAATATTTTTTCGGTTTCTCCATACACCCTAAGATTTTATGCTAAAAAAAATCTTTTTCCCAAAATAACTAGAAACAGACACAATGTACGTCTATTTTCCGATAAAGATCTTGAATATGTGGAAATGGTTTTGGCACTTCGCCACACCGGTATGAGTCTTAAATCAATCAAAAATTATATTGATCTTTGTAATTTAGGGGACAATAGCGTAAATGAACGTTTGGATATTATCAAAGCAGAATTGAATAAAGCTGAAGAAAAAGTAAATGACAGTATCAAACAACGTGACGTTTTAAAAGAAAAACTTGAATACTACAGACAAGCGATAAAAGTTGGTGAAAAGAATGTTATTTGGGGAACAAAAAGGAAATTTAAACAGTAAATTAATTGTTATTTGCAGCATAAATTTACTGTTTCCAAATATAACAAATTTATTTGTTGCTTTTAAAGCTGTAGTTAGTTTAGCCCCCCCTTATCAACTAAAACAATATCTTTAGCAGTAACTCGAATTCCAGCATCAACGTAATGTTTATTGGGAATAGCATAACGCCGATTTTTGATTTCACCATTAGGTTCACCATCTTCACCTAAGATTAATGATGGAGACTTTTTATCCAAAAATTTCAATTTTTCTAGTGACTTCTCTTCATCAATTCCACTTTAGTATCTCTTTATTCACTCTATTCCCGCTTTGTATCACTTATCTTCATTTTTTTAATTTATTTTTCAAAGGCACACATGAAAGAAGACTAAATAAGGTAATTATTATGGCGGTTACAGCAAATTTCAATAATTCAGATAAAACTAAATTTGAACTAATAACTTGGGTATACAAATTGTTAAGCGCTTCACCAGATAAATTAGGATTATATGTTAAATATATATAAATAATAAACTAAAGGAAGCAATTATTAATTGATAGAATATAAATCAAATATATATTTGATTTCGCTTCATACCCAGTAGAAATCTTAGGTAAATTTCCTTTAAAAAATCGTTGTAAAATTGTTTTAAATTCCATGTGGTAAACATGAGGGAAATTATAGCAATTACTAAGGCCCCCAAAATATAACTTGTGCTCTCTTATTAGATTTTTGTATTTTTTTGCGCTGGAATCTATGTTTGCCTGTGCAGGCGTTGCCTGATTATTCCCCATATACACTTTTACTTGTCTGAGCTTATCTAAGCTTTTATATCCACTCATGACTTTAAAAGATGAATTTACAATTAAATATATATTCAAAGAAAGCACTATCCACAGAACAAGTGTTAAAAGAGTATATATTTTGCGTGAAAAAAACGTATTTTTTAAAAACTCTTTATACATTCAATACCCCCTCTTTACCAAAAAGCGCCAATATGTTTGCAAACTCAACATAAATACAATCAAAGGTATAAAGAAAGTAGAACGAATTTTCAAATTCTGTATAATATTAAAGTTAATAAGTATTTGCAATATCCCTATTTCAATGATGCTAATTGAACACAAAATAGTCACGTTTACAGTAAAAAAACAGTTTTAATTTTTTTGACCGTACTTCCTACAAAGATTCTTAAATATATTTCGTTTTTACGTTGTTCAAAAAAATGATAAATATATATATTGCCGTTATAAGAAATATTGTAACTAATATTTTAAAATCTACAAATTCACCCTCATATCCATTGGAAGCTTTTTGGGAGATGCTGCTAAACATTATAATAAATGAACTAATCAAAAATACATATAACGTTGAGAGTTCAAATAAAGTTTTTTTTGAAATAAAATTGCGCATTTTTTAATATATGTGATTGTAATGGAACGTAGTAGTTTGTGATCTTCCGCTTATTAAACTATCTGTACATCTTACAGTAGTAGTGGACGCTCTAACAGATTTGCTCAGTCTGTATGGCCTAGAGTAAGTACCCGTTGATGAATATACAACTGTCCTAGAGCCTCTTATATATTTAACCCATGCCCTGTGAACTCCTGTGCGCGCTGGATAAAACAAAACCCTACCTGTAGACATACTGTCCTGCTTCATTGCTTGCTGCTCCCTTAAAGCTGTTCCCATAGTTTAAATTCCGATTGAGATAACTCGCACTCTTTGTTGTAACAGATAAAGTAAACAAAGCCACGACTATACATGCAATTACTATATGTAATTTTTTCATAAAAATTCCTTCTTAGTTGATATGCTTTTTAACGTAACATAAGGCTTTTTTATGTCAATAAACAATTTTCTGTATAATTATAGCTGTAAAAAAATTACGTGTTTTCATGTTTTTCTGAAAATAAATTAATTAATTTGATATATAAAATTTATTTATTTCCCCGATTTAAATTTTTGTTACTGAAATTTGCTTTAAATCAATGCCTGTTGTTACGTTTAGACTTGTCTTAAATTTCGTTTATAGTCGTATGTATGGTCAATTTCGTGCAGTTTTTGGCTGAACATATTTCTGGATATTTTATAATTCAAAACAGCTTTTAATCTATGTGATACTTGCCGAACATCATTATTGCTAACCGCAGATAGACATCCTTGAATTTGGTGTTTAATTAATCCAATCCCCCCTTTTTTGTTGGTTCACCCTCCTCTGCCGTATTTTTAATTCGACAGCTCAGTATTGTTTATTGATCATTTCAAATTTTTTGATAACGTAAGTTACTTTCGGAAGTACCCAGAATCACACCTTAAAAAACTTCAGTGCCTGTGTATGTTGTAATTGATTTGCATATAAATCATGTAATCACTTGTTTTACACTTGGAACTATGTTAGTCAGCTCTAGAGCACTTTTTGTAATAAACAATGTTGAATTTTTTTAAAAACATTTGAATAATCATTAATAATATCGAGTTCTTTTTTATTTAAATGTGTACATACACTTGTTTTAGTATTATAATAAATTAAATCTTAGTACTAAGTATAAATTAAGGAGGTTATCAGATGTCAGATAGGCATACATTTTACAGCACATGTCCATATTTTACGGCAGCTAAATATATGAGGGAAATGGAAAAATTAGCGCAAAAGAATTATGCCCCCACTGGTATGGCTCCGGCTTACTCATATATTATGATGACTTTGCAAGATGAAAATCCGCAAACAATTAATGATTTATCTAGTAAATTGGGGTATGATCACTCTACAATTTCTAGAATGGCAAAAAAGCTGGCTGATAAAGAGTTAATTTTGCAAAGTTTTAGTGGTCGTACGACCTTACTTCAATTGACAAAAGAGGGAGAAAACTTTTTAAAGGTTGCTAATGTATGTTCTAAGAAAATTGAACAGACAACTGCTACAGTTTTTGGAAAGGACGGGAAAAAGCAATTAGTACAGGATTTAATTAAAGCATATAGTGGATTAAAAAAAAATAACACTAATAATAGTTAATTATATTTTTTTGAATTATATGTGTATGTACACATATAATTTGATGATTGTCCATGTAAAGAACATTCAAATTAAAAAGTGAGGTATTTGGAATCATGTTTGAAATCATACTTGGTATTACAACAGGAATTATTTTACCCTTACAAACAGCAATAAGTGTTAAACTTCGTAAAACATTAGGAACACCACTTCGCGCGGCTTTGGCAACCTTTTTTGTTGCTGCAATTTTTTTAGGACTTGTTCTTGTCATGTCTGATCATACTCTATTAATTTCTTCTACTATTATTAGTAAACAACCTTGGTGGATCTGGATTGGTGGTTTCTTAGGGGTAATCTATGTGACTGGAAATATCATTTTATTTCCTCGATTAGGAAGTGTACAAACTGTTATTATGCCAGTTTTTGGTCAAATTATAATGAGCATGTTTATTGATAATTTTGGATGGTATGGATTGGCTCAACACAGTTTTGATTGGATACGTGCCATTTCTTCTTTGTTAATTCTTAGTGGTATTAGTCTTACTGTTCTGGTAGATCGACGGTTAGAAAAAAAGCAAAACAGAAAAATTAGTGAAAAGATTCCTTGGCAGTTATGTGGTGTTTTGCTCGGGATGTGTAATACTACTCAAACTGGAATTAATGGACATTTGGGCTCAGTAATAGGTTCACCTATACAAGCTACCTTTATTTCATTTGTTCTTGGTATACTTACATTACTGATGCTAACTCTTATAAAAGATGGATCTCTAGGTATAAAGAATGGTTTAAAATCTGGACAACCTTGGTGGGTTTGGACCAGTGGATTATTTGGATCAATGTTTATATTAGGTAACACATTCTTATCTCCTAAAATTGGAACAGGACTCACAGTTTCAGTTGTTCTTTTTGGGCAGATTGCTGGTAGTTTACTTATCGAAAAATTTGGTTGGTTAGAAGCACAAAAAAAAAGCTATATCTAAAACTAAGGTTTTGGGATTAGCTATTATGTTTATTGGTGTTATTTTGATTAAGCTTGTATAGAGCAACAATCTTTATAAATAAAATTGATAGAAAACCCGTGCGAGATGACAAGCAGGGACCAATAACAAAATTTCTTCAAAAGAAATATATTGAAGTCAAACTACAAATTTGAACACAATAAATAACAAGAAATTTCAAATGTTAACTACAAGTAAATACTAGATATTGCAATAGGGACTGGATTCAAAAGTTAACTTTTGAATCCAGTCCCTCTATTTATTCCAGATAAAAGTGTTCCATAAGTTAAAATCCCCTGTCTAATTTTGATACTAATATCAAAGAGGAATTCGCGATGTTCGTAATTTCGAGTTAGTAATCAAATTTTATCGACTTATGTCATACGTCCATTTTTATTGTACTACCACTTTTGTACCATGAAGTTAACCTCCTCTTTATCTGCTCCCTGATCTTCTTCTTCCGCCTTAGCAATTAATTTGCAAATATTAGCAAATAATTTTTTTTGTGCATCCTGGGACAGTTCCATTGTGCTAAATACACCACTTGTTTTTATCTTGTCAAAGTAAGAAGGATCTTTCTTATATTCGTTAATTTCTTTCGTGAATGAATCGATAAATAACTGAGTTCTATATAAGAACATTTTTACCAGTTCTTCAGTATGCTCAGCGACCCAGTCAGCCGACATATTTAATTCCTTGAGTTTGTCATCATCAATGATACTTGAAGTAATATTATCATCGTTCAATTTGAAACTCGAATAATAATATTCTTGCAAATTTTTAATGTGTTCACTTCTAACTATTTCAATCAAATCCAAGTCAATCAATTTTTTTATCGGATAATACAATTGACTCGTAGGAATTCCTGTCTTCTTTGAAATTTCTTTGATATTTATGCCACTTTTTACATTCGTAATTTTTATAATTTTAATATTTTTTTCATCTGCTAAAGCTTTTGCTAGCTGAGAAACGATATTTGTAGCCATCTAATCACCTCAAACTAATCATAATGTATTGACAAAATTAAATCAAACATTTATATTTTATTTATCATTAAAATATATTTTATCGAAAAATAAAATTTAATTATGAGGTATTTTAAAAATGGAAAAACCAAAAAACATTTTTATCACGGACAAAGAATCAAATATTCAAATCGGCAAAGATATCATTAGCAACTTAATTAGTTCCCTTACAGGTAACATGTTCTCATTTTCTCTGGGATTAATGCTGTTAAATATTACCAATTCGCCACTTAGCTTCGGGTTAGAAATGATTATTATGCCTTTGGTCAATCTATTGTTTGTTGTTCCTATTGGCAATATTGTTGATTCAGTAGCACATAAAAAAATAATTATTTCATCACTGCTGTTCCGACTATTAGCGCTTTTTATTTTGTCAGCAACAATTGGTTTCTTCAAAGATGATTACCTATTCATCCCTATTACCATTTTTGTCACTATCAACACTATCTGTAGTAATTTCAATTCAACTGCCTATTCTGCATCAATCCATGAAGTTGTCAATCAAAGTCATATTCAGAAACTTAGTTCATTCACACAAGCTGCGAATTCCTTATCCGCAATCATTGCACCTCCACTTGGAATGACTCTTTATAGTCTCCTGGGTTTTAAATGGATGATCTTTCTTGAAATTTTTGCTTCATTAATTTCTTTTGCAATTGTATTGAGTATGCATTTCCATTATCCACCGAGAAAAACACAGTTCAATTCTATCCCAAAAGAAAATACAAGATTAACATCTCAGATAAAAAAATTCTCAAGCGGACTCAAATACATCCACAAGCAAAAACTAATTATGGAAATAATCACAATTGGTGTCTTCGTAAATTTTATATTTACTTCACTAACAATCGGAATGCCCTATATAATATTAAGTAATCTCCACTTGGGAAATGGTCCGATTAGTCTCCTTGAAAGTGGAAGTTCACTTGGAATGCTGTTTGGTAGCTTAATAATTGGAATAATTCCAGATAAATTATCAATGAAAACAAAACTCGTTTATTCTTTGATCCCAACTATTTTGTCATTTATTTGTTTAGGTCTCATTCTTGCATACGTAAAAGGATACCTAGCCATAACTATATTAGGAACATTATTAATGGTCATTCTTGGATTCTCAGTTATCAGATTGAATGTGACCACACAAGTATTTTTACAAAAAAGTGTTCCTATAGACTTGTTAGGACGAGTTATGTCTTCAATTACAACAATAAATACGTCTGTTATGCCAATAGGGACATTGATTTTTACATTCATGTTCGCTCATATTCATGAAGGTGCCTGGATATTAATCCTAAACGGCATCATAATGCTTGCCTATAGTCTTTGGAGGATGACAAAAATATAAAAGCATGATCAACGTTGTAGTATGTCTGTGCATATTTAAGATGCTACAATATTTCCCAACGCTTGAATCATTGCCCTGCTTTGTGAATTGGATACACCTTCATTCAGCATCAAGATCATATTGGCATGTTCGTTTTTATCATTATAAGAAAAATTATTGAAAAATTTAACTTTGGATGAACAAAAAGAATTACTTCGATTGTTAGACAAATGTAGCAATAATGTATAGGATTATTATCCGCAAAATACAATTTTCAGCAAAATTTTTTTGTTTAGCAATTAATTTCATTGAGACAATATAGTGACAACCCAAACAAATTTAAATAATCAAGAGCCATGACAGTATCAAGTCATGGCTCTTAGTTGAACTTATGAAGATTCAAGATTCAATAAATACTTTTTCCGTTCCTTTCCTCCCCCGTAACCTCCAATCTCTCCATTACTATTTATAACCCTATGACAAGGAATAATAATAGCAATTTTGTTAGCTCCATTTGCGTTTCCCACTGCTTGTGATTTCTTTACATTTCCGAGAAGTGCAGCGATTTTTTTGTAAGTTAGTACATCACCGCTTTGGCTTTCGAGCAATATGTTCCAAACATTTTTTTGAAATTGAGAACCATCTAAAAACACTGGAACAGTGAATTTATCGAGTTTTTTTTCAAAATAAAGATGAATTTCCTTCGATGTTAGCTCATAGATCTTTGTAGAGCCATAGATTAACCTTGCGCTATGTCTTTTTCTAAAATTTGAAATTTCCGTCTCAAGACCTCTTCTATTTTCAAATTCTAAGAGATATAAATAATTGTCATCCGAGATTGATATCATTCTACCAATTGGAGTTTCAATAAAGTTGGTATTCAATACTTTCATATTTTTTATTTTGGAGGGGCTTCCCATTATTCTCGTGAACGCATCGTTGAAACCACTAGCTGATTCGAATCCAGATGCGATTTGTTGGTCAATGACTTTACTGCCATTTTGTATTTCCTTGAATGCAATACCAATTCGTCGTGATCTTGCATATTGAACAAATGTCATGCCATAAACTTTTTTGAATTTACGTCGAGCGCTTGCGGAATGTATTCCTAGTAATTTAAAATCGTAGTCTTTCCATTCCTTTTCAGGGTTTTGTTCAACTGCATCCACTAATACTTTTACCTCGGGTGGTAGTTCTTGTGGAAATGACAGTGGATGGCAAAATACCCCTGTTGTTTTAATTCCAGCAAAAAAAATACCATCAAATTCCGTATTCTTTTTTACCAGGGCATCATAATAAATCTCTTTTTGTTGCTCAGATTCAATCACTGTATTATCTCCTTTCGATGCTTTTTTTGTTCGATTGTTTCTTCAAAATATTTTTTGTGTTAATTCATTTTGTAAAGTATTGCTTCGTAACATCTAATAGTGTTAAGAATCTAATGAAAATACGCTGTTTCTTGTTGGCCTCTTCCTTGTTATTTTATTGGTGTACTTAAAGTATAAACAAACACTTTAAATAATACTTACGAAAAATGAACAACTATATTTTAACAATTTAGCTTCTTATTAAGTCTGATAATAATTTACCATAATCTTATAAAACTGATTTTCAGTTGATAATACGGTTAGATATTTTGATCAAGCACCATATTAAAATTTGCTTTCTAGATAATTTTAATATTGAAATACAAAAAAAGCACTCCTATTTGAGGGCGATTAATATTATATTTATTTAATTAAAGATTTTAGTGATACGTGTTGTAATCAAATTAGTATTCTATAGAAAGAGCCGAATCAAAAGCTAATACAGCGCCATCAATGATTGTTCTCCTCTTTGTTCACGTAAACCTAAGTTGATGTAAATTCAAATATATCAATAGTTCCAGAAAAGTTGGTCAAAATAAAAGTTTCTTCTAAAAGAAAAATTTCTATTGTAGAATAAACATTTGTGAATTATGAATTGAAATTATTTTGCAGAATTTTATAATGCGTGTATCAAATACAAATATACTTGAATTTATTATGGCACTTCTAATGTATGAAAAATATTATCTTCTAGGTATTACTGTAATTGGAACATCATTTGCATACTGCCTATTCCCTTATTTCATCAATCAAAATAAATGGGAACGGAATGCAAATTAGAAATGACCAATCCCTATATCCTAAAGGAGCAGAATGTTTGGCAAGACAACACAGTCTATCTTTATATCCCCCCAAAAAATAGATTATTTATTTCTTGTTGATTTTTTGTTGATGACAGATCAACGAAATATTGTAATTGCCATCTTTGTGTTCTTTCAGCTGCTTTATTTAAGTTATTTACCCAACTTGGATAAACAAGCAGTGCCATTTTCCCTTTACTTGTCTCTGTTTTTAAAATATTTTGCTCAATTAAGACCTTTTTCGGGAAAATAAATTGTCCGCTACGCAACCCGTCTAAAACAGTTATAACTAATTTATCTTTTGTATTTTGCTGGTTAAATGGTTCATTATTATTAATATTATTTTTTTGCCAGAAAGTCACAAAATAGCCATGTTTTAGAGGAGTTTTTTTGGCTAGTCGGCTTTTGAAAGATAGGCCTTCTAAATTAAAGTTAAATGCTTCATATTTTTGATTGAAAGTTTCTAATTCAATATTTGATATAGGAAACATTTTTTGAATTAAGGATAAAGATTTATAAAATTGTTGCGACAAAATAAGCCCTCCAGTATCAATCATTTTAAAGTTATTATATTGTTTTAGGTGCTCTCTAATTAGCTCGCAATACATTAATTATTAAAAAAAGTCACGAAACTTGTTATAAAATAAACTCCAAGCCATTCCCAAGATTATTCCCGTTCTATTTTTTTATTATCATGCCACAAAGTCTAATAAATTTCGTGTTAAAAATCAGTAAAGTAGCAGAGTACCCAGTAGAATGCGGTAATAGTCGTTTAATTCATATATTCTGTATATAAATTAAAACTATCAATAACTTTTTGAGCTAGTGCTTCTGGCTCACTAGCATTATTTAAATTTAGATTATATAAGAATACATTCCATATTCCTCCAATGATGAGCAAGTCAATAATGGTCTCATCTTTGCGTAGATTATGCCAGGACAAATTTTGCCAAGGCAACTTGTCTAGTAGTTCTTCTCGTTGAATATCAAACATAAAACTCAGTAGATCATTATTTTGAAGTATTTTAAGATAATTACTCTGAGATTTCCAAAAAGAAAAATAAAATGTTAATAATTCCTGAAATGATTTTATGTCTTTGTTACTTACTTGTTCCAAATACTTAGCAATGATTTCCTGAGTATAAAACTTTATTATGTCTAATTTGCCAGTAAAATTGCGATAAAAGGTCTTTCTGGAGACCCCAGCGTCCGAAGCAATTTCAGAGATCGTAACTACTTCAATTTTTTCCGTAGCCAATTTTTTTAAAAGTACATCCATTATTCTTTTTTTAGATCTTAATGCAGTTTTGTTCATACTGTTTCATCCTTTCAGAAGGGTAACATAACAATCAATATGTGACATTTGGGGAAAATATATTGTGTTTCTATAAATTTTATCTTACTCTATAAAAGGTAACATATGCAACCTTTTTGAAGGAGGAGAGAAAATGACTATATTTTTAAATTTTTGGGTACTACCAGTATTATTTATTTTGCATGATTTTGAAGAAGTGATTTGTGTTCCTTTATGGAAGATACGGCATCGATCAATGCTAGATAAAATGGATAAGCCCTTTTTTGGTCGTGTGATGAATGGACAAGCATTCGCAATTGGGGTGTTGGAGGAAATGTTGATTTTGGTTATCGCTTCAATAATTTGCAGCATAAGTCATAATTACACACTGTACTTAGCGTTTCTAGTTGTGTATACTTTACATTTTGCTATGCACTATAAAATGTGTTTTTCTATAAAAAATTATGTTCCTGGTGTTGTCACAGCGACATTGCAACTTCCATTTATGATATGGTTAATTATTTCATATTGGATATTAAGTGAAACTTCAATTATGAGGTTTTTAATGTATTTTATTCCTGTGTTTTTTATTGTATTTGTTAATCTGTTTATAGTTCACAAAATGATGCCAGTAATTCAGAAAAAGTTACTAGCATACGCAAGATAAACAAAATAACACCGTAACCTAAAAAGTTGCGGTGTTATTTTCTATGTATAAGCTCTAAAAGAAGAATGTAGATGCTATAAAAATACGAATTCGTTTTTAATTTGCTAAGTAAGGATTACTATATGTATCGCAGTATTTATAGAATCCGAGTTCGTGCAAGGCTATTGTTTTGTCAATTTCGGGTTCTGGAAAAAAATCAAGTAGTTTTAAAACGAGTTTGGTAAATTCTAATGAAGCAGTGCCATTGGCTGTCACTAAATTAAGATCTTTAACTGCTTGTGTCTCAACAAAGTCATCGTGGTTAGTATAATTTGAGTAACTTTGCCAAAGATATTGAGCGTTTCCTGTGTGCTTATAGCGAGTCAATAATCTGTTTTGTGCTAAAAAGTCTACAGCTCCACAGATAGCAGCAACTGGTCGTTTACTACGAAGTTGTTTTGTGATTAACTCCCTTAAGTATTCATTTTTGATGGACCAGAAGTTCCCACCGATCAGTACTAATAAATCGATTTTTACTGGAATTTCTGAGATAAGATAGTCTACGATAGTTTTGAAACCACCGATTGAAATCACTTCTGAATTTGTTGAAGCAGTTTTGACTTCTAATTTGAACTCTGGTTAAGCTCGCTGGTAAGATATGCACCCTCCCAATCAGCATATTCATCCAAAATGAAAAAAAGCAGTTTTCAATCTAGCCCCTCCTTTTAGCAGAACATAAATTTTCACTGGAACGTATAATAACATATTAAAATGCCGAACACAAGTTCTGCGTTTTTTGGGAATTACGCCAAATAAAAAGCGCTCCTTTTCGAGCGCAAATTGTTTATATATTTAATCAGTTCCTAATCAGTTCCTAATCAGTTCCTAATCAGTTTTAACCCTGTATTGTTTTTAACTTTTGGAGATAAAGAATAATCTGTACTATCCATATCCATAGAATAAGTTCCAATATAAGGACCACTTTCAATTTTTAAGTTATCATTTGAATCTACACTATAGTTGTTTTTTAGACTTCGATTATTCTTTTTAACAATCATTTTATCTTTAGTAAATGTGACAGAACCCAGAGTACTATTGGATGTTTTAGATTTTAAAGTCCAATTAAATTTTTGCAGCACTTCTTGGGTAGTTAAAGAATGTGGACTGCTTATAATCTTATTTCCAATGTGAATACCTAGCATAATGATGATAGCAATCACTACAATAACACTAATAATTTTTTTCACAGTTAATTTCCCCGATTAATTTATTTTATACAACTAATGCATCTTGTAAACATTAACTTGTTTACACATAGTTATAAGCTTAACTAAATCGTTAGATAAGGTCAATTCAATGGAACTAATTCTCATCGATTTTTCTAAATATTAGAGATCATGTGTGAATATCTTCTTAGCCACTGGGTAATGTTAGAGGTTAGGGTATCTGGATCATTTATTGTTGAGAATTCTGGTTTCATGATACTGCTCTTTTATGTTGCTGTTTTAATTTTAGATGCTTGATATAATGAGATGAAATACAATTTTTAAATAAGGGGTAGATATTTTGAAAAATATGATTAAATTTCATCATATTGGTAAACCTGTTTCATTGAATACAATAAAAGATAATCCTAAGACAAAATATAGTGAATTATATGATATGTATTCTCTAGATATGAATAATAACTTAAGCTTGCCAATAGAATTGCTCCTAAGTCAATATTTGGCACATGTTTTTCTAGACACTTGTTCTGATTCTTTCAGTGTTGAACCAATTAATATAATTTGAGATTCTGAGAATTAAGTCCTCAAAGCTTGAGAAGTGCGTTTGAAAAACGAATTCTCGTTTTAATAATGAATGAAAAGCTTCTATTTGGCTATTATCGTAAGGATATCCTTGCTTAGAATACGAATGGAAGATTTGATGTCGTCTAAGCAAGTTTTCAACATCACAGCTCGTATATTCCATATCTGAATGAAAATATGCTGGCCTTTTATGATGTTCAAGTGCTTGGTTAACTGTATCTACTACTAGTTTGGCATTCATCTGTCGTCCTATCTTATATGCGAGTATCTTATGAACTTTTGGCTAATATACTGAACTAAGATATACCCAAGTTCCAGGTCGTAGCTCAAGATAAGTAATATCAGCTCGCCAAGTACTAGCTTT
>NZ_AYZD01000014.1 GCF_001436755.1 Liquorilactobacillus aquaticus DSM 21051 | reverse complement strand
TGCTCTTATCCTAGTATTTGGTACACAAATCTTTAGACAGTTGTGCCATAATAAAATAACTAGGATAGGAGTTTTTGTATGAAACGATATACTGATGATTTTAAAGCAAGCATTATTAAAATGCACACCGAGGAAAAGAGATCAGTTCGTTCTCTCTCAGAAGAATATGCAGTGTCTCCTGCATCAATTCATAACTGGATTAAAGATGCAAAATCAGTTGAACTTGATGATGGAACTGAAGTTACTTCTAAAGAATTTAAAAAATTACAAAAAGAGAACCAACGTCTCAAGGAGGAATTGGAGATTTTAAAAGCTGCGGCGGTGTTACTGGGAAAGCGTTAGGGCGAGTTAAAACTCTTGCTTTCATTAAGATTCAGTTACCCTATCACCGCCTATCCTTAATACTCTCAACTTTAAGATTAGCTCGTAGCACCTATTACCATTGGTTGAACTATCAACCTAGTCAACACGATTGTGTTGACCGTCATTTAAAAGCAAGCATTCGAAAAATTTGGGAAGAAAACTATCGCGCTTATGGTTATCCAAGAATCAAACTAGCATTAAATAGACTGGGAATTATAGTTGGTGTCAAACGGATTTTTCGGCTAATGCAAGAAATGAAGATTCACTCTCTCATGCATCGGCGTTTTAAAAAGCCTAGTACTCATGTTGATTATTTACAACGTCCCAATCTGATCAAAAACAAGCCAAAAGCTAGTACTTGGCGAGCTGATATTACTTATCTTGAGCTACGACCTGGAACTTG
>NZ_AYZD01000013.1 GCF_001436755.1 Liquorilactobacillus aquaticus DSM 21051 | reverse complement strand
AATTTGTTCTTTGAAAACTAGATAATATTTTTTCTTAAATTAACAAACCGAGAACACCGCGTTTTAAAGAGTTTTGAACACAAGAATTTTCTTGACGCAAACTCATAACCGCTTTACCGTTGGTAAAGATAGGTTAAGTTATTAAGGGCGCATGGTGGATGCCTTGGCACTAGGAGCCGATGAAGGACGGGACTAACTCCGATATGCTCCGGGGAGCTGTAAGTAAGCTTTGATCCGGAGATTTCCGAATGGGGAAACCCAGTAGTTTTAATCGACTATTACCGCTGATTGAATACATAGATCAGTTGGAGGAAGACGCAGGGAACTGAAACATCTAATTACCTGCAGGAAGAGAAAGAAAAATCGATTCCCTAAGTAGCGGCGAGCGAACGGGGAACAGCCCAAACCAAGAAGCTTGCTTCTTGGGGTTGTAGGACTGAACATTTGAGTTATCAAAGAAGCTTGTAATCGAATGGCTTGGGAAAGTCAGCTAAAAAAGGTGAAAGCCCTGTAGATGAAACAAGTTTCCCTCAGTTCAGGATCCTGAGTACGGCGGAACACGTGAAATTCCGTCGGAATCCGGGAGGACCATCTCCCAAGGCTAAATACTTCCTAGTGACCGATAGTGAACCAGTACCGTGAGGGAAAGGTGAAAAGCACCCCGGAAGGGGAGTGAAACAGTTCCTGAAACCATGTGCCTACAAGTAGTTAGAGCCCGTTAACGGGTGATAGCGTGCCTTTTGTAGAATGAACCGGCGAGTTACGTTTATATGCGAGGTTAAGTCGGAAATGACGGAGCCGTAGCGAAAGCGAGTCTGAATAGGGCGAAATGAGTATGTAGACGTAGACCCGAAACCAAGTGACCTACCCATGTCCAGGTTGAAGGTGCGGTAAAACGCACTGGAGGACCGAACTCATGTATGTTGAAAAATGCTGAGATGAGGTGTGGGTAGCGGAGAAATTCCAAACGAACTTGGAGATAGCTGGTTCTCTCCGAAATAGCTTTAGGGCTAGCCTCGGAAAGAAGGATCGTGGAGGTAGAGCACTGTTTGGACTAGGGGCCCATCTTGGGTTACTGAATTCAGATAAACTCCGAATGCCACTGATCTATATCCGGGAGTCAGACTGCGAGTGATAAGATCCGTAGTCGAAAGGGAAACAGCCCAGACCACCAATTAAGGTCCCTAAATACATGTTAAGTGGAAAAGGATGTGGAGTTGCATAGACAACTAGGATGTTGGCTCAGAAGCAGCCATCATTTAAAGAGTGCGTAATAGCTCACTAGTCGAGTGACCCTGCGCCGAAAATGTACCGGGGCTAAACATGTTACCGAAATTGTGGATGCAACCGTAAGGTTGCGTGGTAGGAGAGCGTTCTAAGGGCAATGAAGCCAGACCGGAAGGACTGGTGGAGCGCTTAGAAGTGAGAATGCCGGTATGAGTAGCGAAAGACAGGTGAGAATCCTGTCCACCGAATGACTAAGGTTTCCTGGGGAAGGCTCGTCCTCCCAGGGTTAGTCGGGACCTAAGCTGAGGCCGAAAGGCGTAAGCGATGGATAACAGGTTGAGATTCCTGTACTAGTTGTAATTGTTTGAACGATGGAGGGACGCAGGAGGCTAAGAACGCGCACTGATGGATATGTGCGTCCAAGCAACGAGTTTTTAAGCGAGTCAAATGCTTGCTTATCTAAGAACGAGTTGTGATGGGAAGCGAAATTATAGTAGCGAAGGTTCTGATGTCACACTGCCGAGAAAAGCTTCTAGTGAGGTTACAACTACCCGTACCGCAAACCGACACAGGTAGTCGAGGAGAGAATCCTCAGGTGAGCGAGAGAACTCTCGTTAAGGAACTCGGCAAAATGACCCCGTAACTTCGGGAGAAGGGGTGCTGATCGCAAGATCAGCCGCAGTGAATAGGCCCAGACGACTGTTTATCAAAAACACAGGTTTCTGCAAAATCGTAAGATGACGTATAGGGGCTGACGCCTGCCCGGTGCTGGAAGGTTAAGAGGATGGGTTAGCTTCGGCGAAGCTCAGAATTGAAGCCCCAGTAAACGGCGGCCGTAACTATAACGGTCCTAAGGTAGCGAAATTCCTTGTCGGGTAAGTTCCGACCCGCACGAAAGGCGTAACGATCTGGGCACTGTCTCAACGAGAGACTCGGTGAAATTATAATACCCGTGAAGATGCGGGTTACCCGCGACAGGACGGAAAGACCCCATGGAGCTTTACTGTAGCTTGATATTGGGTGTTTGTACAACTTGTACAGGATAGGTAGGAGCCATTGAAGTCGGAACGCTAGTTTCGACTGAGGCGTTGGTGGGATACTACCCTCGTTGTATGAACACTCTAACCCTCGCCAATTAACGTGGCGGGAGACAGTGTCAGGTGGGCAGTTTGACTGGGGCGGTCGCCTCCTAAAAGGTAACGGAGGCGCCCAAAGGTTCCCTCAGAATGGTTGGAAATCATTCGCAGAGTGTAAAGGCACAAGGGAGCTTGACTGCGAGACAGACAAGTCGAGCAGGGACGAAAGTCGGGCTTAGTGATCCGGTGGTTCCGTATGGAAGGGCCATCGCTCAACGGATAAAAGCTACCCTGGGGATAACAGGCTTATCTCCCCCAAGAGTCCACATCGACGGGGAGGTTTGGCACCTCGATGTCGGCTCATCGCATCCTGGGGCTGTAGTCGGTCCCAAGGGTTGGGCTGTTCGCCCATTAAAGCGGTACGCGAGCTGGGTTCAGAACGTCGTGAGACAGTTCGGTCCCTATCCGTCGCGGGCGTAGGAAATTTGAGAGGATCTGTCCTTAGTACGAGAGGACCGGGATGGACACACCGCTGGTGTACCAGTTGTTCCGCCAGGAGCATAGCTGGGTAGCTACGTGTGGATGAGATAAACGCTGAAAGCATCTAAGTGCGAAACTCACCTCGAGATAAGATTTCCCATTTCGAAAGAAAGTAAGACCCCTGAGAGAAGATCAGGTAGATAGGTTGGAAGTGGAAGTACAGTGATGTATGGAGCGGACCAAAACTAATCGGTCGAGGACTTAACCAAAGAAAGAAACGCGGAAGGCAAGTTAAGGCAAGAAAAGATATTAGCTAGTTTTGAGAGAACAAGTTTTTCTCAAGCACAAAGTGCGGTGATGATGGCAAGAAGGATACACCTGTTCCCATGTCGAACACAGAAGTTAAGCTTCTTCGCGCCGATAGTAGTTGGGGGATCGCCCCCTGCGAGGGTAGGTCGTTGCCGTGC
>NZ_AYZD01000012.1 GCF_001436755.1 Liquorilactobacillus aquaticus DSM 21051 | reverse complement strand
AGCCAAAAGTTCATAAGATACTCGCATATAAGATAGGACGACAGATGAATGCCAAACTAGTAGTAGATACAGTTAACCAAGCACTTGAACATCATAAAAGGCCAGCATATTTTCATTCAGATATGGGTTCACAATATACGAGCTGTGATGTTGAAAACTTGCTTAGACGACATCAAATCTTCCATTCGTATTCTAAGCAAGGATATCCTTACGATAATAGCCAAATAGAAGCTTTTCATTCATTATTAAAACGAGAATTCGTTTTTCAAACGCACTTCTCAAGCTTTGAGGACTTAATTCTCAGAATCTCAAATTATATTAATTGGTTCAACACTGAAAGAATCAGAACAAGTGTCTAGAAAAACATGTGCCAAATATTGACTTAGGAGCA
>NZ_AYZD01000011.1:296870-346600 GCF_001436755.1 Liquorilactobacillus aquaticus DSM 21051 | reverse complement strand
ACTCATTACTTGCTTTGCAGCCAATTTTCTATCATACAGATGAGTCGGAATTGTTAATTGTGATCCTCGGTAATGTTCATAAACTGCCAACATTGCATCAACCCCTACTATTTCACTAAGTCCCTTATAGAAAGACTGAAGTGCCTCAATATTTATCGATTCTTTCATAGCTGTCCTCCTCCATAGTTTTTTAAAATACAAACCAATTGTCGCCCTTTAGATATTTTAGGCACTAATCACGCCTTTCGCTACTTCACTTTAGAAGTTACTTTGCCTTACATTTTCCTTTCAAACCTCCTTATATTCAAAATAAAAAACACAACTTGATTAGCTGCATTCATTTTAATAATATATAAATCTAACGGTGGTCATTACGCTCATTGATGAATATTCGCTTGAAAATTCATAAAATCAATTGTAATATCTGTGTTTGCCCTTTCCCCCTCATTTGCTTGGTGTTATAACTCAGCATGATGTTCTATTAACTGACCCTGTTGCATTATTCAATTACATGTAGCTTGTTGCTCCGAGGTTACTTCTATTTTTCTTGAAACAAATTCCATTGTGAAGACTGTATATTTTCAAGAGTCACAATCTTGCTCATTCTGAATCCATAGTTATCAAGCGCTTCGACATCCACATCCTAGTTTTCAGATAATCATTCAGCTGTTCATAGCACAATTTAGTTCTGTTTCCCGCTTTATATGGTTTCTATCCCCTACAAATTGGGCAAAAATATGTTTAATTTAAAGCTATCCAAATCGATATTCCCGCTTTCCCGTTATATTTTAAACAGAACAATATACATTTACAGACATTCATATAAAAGCGACTTACAGTTTGCCAAGCTTATCCACGATTAATCATAAAAATATAATTTTATCAATATTGTTCTATACTTTTATAATTATTTCTTCGTGTGACTGCAAAGAAGGAGCAGGTGCTCCCTTCAGGGAACCCGCTCCTTCTCGTTGATGCTTCTTTATCTGCTGTACAACCTTATCATCGAAAAACATTTCTACCCAAATTAACTTTTCTTTGCGGCTAAACTGGATATTATCAATAAACAATGCAAACATTCTCTTGAGGTACTTGCGTTCCTTGTTCGAAATGATTTCTTTGATCAAACTTACAACCCTTTTTATCGATGTACTCGTTGGCCCGTTTCCATACGCTAATATTTTTTTCGAACATTGATTAATTTCTGCTTGCAGCCCCACAATTTCATTAATTAAAGCTACTTTTCTGGATGCTATACTCTGTGCAAGAACCGCATCTTCCCTTCCAAGATCCTCATACTTGCTGACTCTTGCCTCTAAATCCTTCATAATAGCCTCCTTATTAGAGACAATCTCTTGCAATAGTTGAATATTTGCATTCTTTTCCTTGTCCATTTTTCTCGCAATGATCTGTACGATGTTCGGCTCAGTTACAACATATAATAATTTTTTCATCACTAGTGTTTCGGCTTCTTCTGCACGAATTGAATTAGCATGACAAACTTTGCTACCCTTATTACGAAAATTTGCACAACTATAATAACGAATACGTTTTTTAGTTCCGTCTTTCAAAGTATTGGTCGTATTACTTGCTGCCATCGGTCCACCACACGCAGGGCATTTCAACAATCCCGTCAATATATTAGTACCTTGATGGTCCCATGCCGGAAGTTTTGAAGTACTTTTTCGCCTCGCCTCCACTCGATTCCAAAGTTCTTGTGAAATTATGGGTTCATGTTTTCCCTGCACTAGTACCATTTTTTCATTTAAACCATTGCGTCTTTTCTTATCCCAATTACGATACTTGGCATAGCGTACTTGTCCAACATATAACGGATTATCGATAATACCTTTAACTGCTATTGTCGAAAATTCATTACCATTTTTTGTTTGATAGCCTCGATGATTTAACTCATTAGCGATCGCCCTCAATCCCTTTTCTTGATCGAACAAATTGAAAATCAGACGAATGATCTTTGCTTCTTCAGGCTCAATCTTTAAAATTTTCTTTCCTAATTCATCAATTCCCGGTTTATATCCCAAAACCCGCCCAACAGTTGCATATCCCTCTTGCGCTCTTTTATACATACCAAGATAAACATTTTCTGCAATGTTATTTCTCTCAAGTTCGCTAACCGTGCCCATGATTGTGAACATGAATCTTCCTTGTGCTGAGTCAAGATCTATTTTTTCTGACACAGAAGCAAAGCCTATTCCATTTTTTTGAAAGAGATCGACCATCTCCAACAGATCTTTCGTATTGCGTGCAATTCGGCTGTTTTTCCAGACAACAACCATATCAAATTTTTTGCTTTTAGCATCCTCAAGAAGCTCTTGAATTCCAGGCCTTTTTGTAACACTACTTCCAGAAATTCCTTCGTCAGCGTAAATCTTTATTAGCTTCATATCATCATGTTGACAGAATTCATTTATTTTTTGCCGTTGAGCATCCAACGAGTAGCCCTCTAATGCTTGATCCCTGGTAGAAACTCTGATATATCCAACTGTCCTTTTTACCTTTATTTCAGCCAAATCATAACAGCTCCTTTTGTAAGTGTACGAGGTCAAATTCACCTTTACCTAATAAAATAGATTTTACATTTTTTCTTTTATCGACGGTTATACTGCTTACGATCAAATCAACAAAGCCTTGTTGTCCTAGTTTTAAAAACGACCCCAAAATCATATTCAAATTCACTTTACGTTGTCGGTTTCTTAGTGCATCTCTGTCATTAGTGATTGTTAGTCGTTCCTTCAATTGTTCCACAGTTAATTCACCGTTTTCAAATTGCATAAAAATTTGCTTACGGTCAGTAACGTGTTTCTCGTACGCCTTTACCTTTTTCTTAGCGGAAAGTTGTCGTACCACAGCTTTAACGAAAAGGCCTTGGAAAACCTCACTTTTAAAAATAGTGCGAATTGTTTCAGTAACTTTTCGTTCAATATCAGTACTTTTAAGCCGATAGGAATGGTACGCTTTGTCTTGTCGTGGATAATTCGTACCCACACTACAATAATAATAGTTGTACGTCTTCCCGTTTGAGCATACTCGATTATCTGACATATGGTGTTTGCACACAGGGCAGACTAGCTTTCCATGTAACAATTGTGGTTCTTTTTTGATTCTTCTTCTTGGACAGTTTTGTCTTTTTTTTGTCATTAATGTCTGCACATCAGCAAAGGTCTGTTTTTCTATAATTGTTGGATACATATCTTGACGTTTTCCGTAATTCGTTTTAACTATCCCAATATAACGTTGATTCATCAAGATCTTCTTTATATTAACCGGCCGAAGTTTCGTGTTAAATTTTTCTCTAACCAACGTTGATAGTTTACGATACCCCTTACCTTCCAGATATGTTTTGTACAGAAATTTAACAACTTCCGAGGTTGCTGTTTCAATTTGGACTTTGTGTTGCTCATTGAAAAAATATCCGTATGGTAACTGAGATGAAATCACTCGCCCCTGCTGAAACTTATTAGCCAAACCCAAGCGCACATTTTCTTGGATAATCGATCTTTCAAATTCTGCAACAGCTCCGTAAATCTGTGCTTGGGCCATTCCCATAGATGTTGTTAAATCATCCAATTGTTCAGTCAAACTGATTAATGTCACCCCATTCTTACGAAATAACTCCATCAGTTGCAAAAGTTCTTTTGCATTACGACTCAGACGATCAAGTTTAGTAATGATTAGATAGTCAATTTGCTTGGTGCATTTTATTTCTGTTATCAAACTCTGTATCCCTTGACGATTAGACATGTGATATCCACTTAAACCTTCATCCTGAAACATCTTCAAATCCCAGCCGCGCTCTTGTGCAATCCCTGCTATCCTTTGGCTTTGAGACAACAGGGAAAAACCCTGTGAAGCTTGTCTAATAGTTGAAACACGAGCATATCCAACAGCCCTTTTTCTCACGTTATTCCCCTTCTTCATTCATAAATTCAATAATAATCTGAACCAATTGCTCCGCAAATTTTTCTAATGTCAATTTTTTTTGACCCATGATATTTGACCTCCTTCTTAGTCTAAGAATTGTTTCTTATTGAGAACGAAAAATTCCTTACGATACTCCCAATCCAATTTCAAAGTGTAGGTTACTGCACGTTGACTATTTATCGTGACCCGCTTGGTTTTTCGATCTTTCTCACTTTCTAATATTCCGCGCTGTTTCCATAATCTAAAAACTGTTGACTTGTCTTCGTAGCCCAAGTCATCAAGTATTCGTGTCATTTCATTTTTTAAAATAGCTATACGAATGTTTGTATCAGTGGCTTCCGGGCGGATAAACATTCCAATTAAGTTCAACGGTGTGTTATAGTCGTCAACATACGATTTAAGGTCTCGTTGATGCCGTATCAGATATTGCACGACATCCGATAATGCTGCTTGTCCCACATCCTGACCGAGCTGCTCATCATCTGTATGCTCAACAACAAACCCATGTAGCTTTTCCAAATCAATACTTGTCCCCATTAATTTATTTAAAAGAAGAGCGGTTAGAATAAGTACAGCATTCCGGCCTGCAATACGATTTCGGTATTTTGACTCTGGAAGTTGTTTAATGCAAAGTGTGACACATTGCTCATAATAATCTGGAATAGCATTCCAAACAGCTTTTTCATTTATGAGTCTTTTTACGAATTCAGGTTGCAACCAACCATAGTTTCTCACCACCACACTTTTGATATACTCTGCCTTCTCTGGACTGGTCGTGAATTCAACATCTGATAACTCAAGTATCCTGACCCGTAAGCCATCATTTTTAGCAATTTTATCAGTAACCCGGGCTTCTCCTGTACTAATAATGGTAGTACTCCAATTACGAATTTGCTTTAGCCCAGCATCCTGATTTGAACGTGCTTTTTCGTTTCCATCCACTAATTGATAAACCAACGAAGTCATATCACTAATTTTAGACATGGATAGCTCATCTAGAATTATTGGAATACCAAAATTGTTATTAAGAGTCGCCATCAGCGCATTCTGAGTTGTCGCCCAAGTTCGTTTAAGGCCCCTATTGTTAGTAGTTGGCCGACCAGAAACTGAAGCAGCAAGTTGCGCACTGGTTGTTTTCCCCGAAGAAGACTGCCCCACAATATGAACGAGGAGATTGGAAATGTCTGGATTGATGAAAGAAATCAACGGAACCAGTGTTGATGAGACTCCTAGAACCAAAGCAAATTCTAAGGCCGTATTTCCCATGACTTCCTGTTGAACCATATTGTTCCAAGCATCAAAAGTTCCACGTGAAACAAGGTCGTACCGTGCCCCCTCATTAAATCCAGCCCATTCTTTTGAACTTATCAGGGTATCATGCGCAAACAGCTTATTGTCTTGCCAATCATTTTTCTCTATCCAACCGACTGAATTGTAGTAATATTGAATTTGAACACACCCTCTCTGTGATATCAGATAATCAAGTACCTCGAGCTTATTTCGAATCGGAAAATTAATCCCCTTCGCGATCAACTTTTCAATTCCTTGTGACGTGAAAGAATTCCCATCAACTCTAATAGTTTCAAAACATCCCGTTGCAGATTCAAAATATTCCAAATCGTACATCTCAGCATGAGTTTCCAAGCTTCGATAGTGACCAACAATTCCCATGACAGGAGTAATGAATTTAGCCCCATCTTTTTCACGTCTATAAATAGACGTGTTTTGCAAGTAATAAGGGTACGGTATGATGTTGTTATTGATATCCATTAAAAACGCCTCCAAAATTATTATATATAAATATTTTTTGTTTAATTAAGGTTAAGCAATAGCGAGTACATCGCCACAACACAGCTTAATCTGCTCCCCGCGAAATTTTCTTTGGCTCTTTAAGCTGAACAATAGAATCCACTGATGAGAGCAGCAATTGATGCAATTTTATTACCAACAACTGTACTGCCATCAATCACGGTTTAGTTTGCCCATCTGAACTTACATCCGTTCTTATCTTGATAAGCGCTTTTCCAACCCACATTTACCGAGAATTCTTCAACTTCTTTGATACCTATGCAAAAGGCTTTAAAACTGAAATTTTTTTGAATTTCAGAATTATTGATAAAATATTTAATTTAAGTTAGTATTATTTCTGTTATTGAATTGATCATAACTAGTTCCTCCTTTAATTATTTCGTAAACCTGTTAGCTTACAAAAATAGAATATAACTAGCATATGGAGTTTGTACTCGCTCTTAAAAAAATTTTTTTAAGGTTACTGTGTTCTCCAAATTCTTGCTAACTTGAAAATTTAATTATCATTTTCATTTCAGCGATTTTCGGCCAAAATTTTATCAAAAACTTGGAATAAAATTGACATTAACGTTGTATTACCTGATAAAAACATCATGTTTGTTCAATGATTTGAAGAAATAAAAAAATGAGATAGAAAATTCGAAAATTTTCTATCTCATTTTTTATCGATTCCGAATCACGTCCCAGACTCTTCCTCAATTTATAAGTATATTTACATTTAAGCCGATTACATCAGCGATTTAATTTTTGTTAACTTGTTAATGACTTTCTTTTATTTTGCCATTTGTTTTTATATATTTACAAACATTAAAAACATTAATAACTTTCTGTATTTCTTCCTTTTCTTGCTGTAAACTTCTAAGCACATTATTTGTGCTAGCCATAGCCCCTCTTAATGAGGTTATCATTTCCAATTTTTTTTTCTTATTTTTCTTATATTTTTGGGGAATATTTTCATTCATAAGCAAATTTATAATTGCAGTACTCTCATCTTCCACTTGCTTATCGTCATTAACTACTTTAGGAAATAGTATCTCCACTATAATAGCCTTAACTGCCTCTTTATTGTACCCACTTATATTCGCAAAAAGCTTAGCTCGTTTTTTGCTTATCTTTTTAACACTATTTTCACGTATTCTTTGTGTATATTCTTTATTAACACTAACTTCATCGACCAACCCTGTTTCATAAAGTGCAAATTCTTTAAGACCTAGAAAGTCCTTTGGCCATTCATAACCTCTGTTTGCAGGATTATAAAGATTCCTGCTATAAGTTTTATACATATCTATTGCCTCAAAAATACGTTTCAACGCAAACAACCGTACTAGCAATTGTTTGCCAGACTCATGAAAATGTCTATTCTTTACTATGCTGCCATTTGAGTTCAATAGAAAATCGTCATCACAAACTGCTCTGTTCATCTCCCCAATAAAAGACAATTTATCTTTAAAAGAACTATGCTGTTTGGAAAGCAAGTCTTCCAATACGTTTTTTTCAATTATTTCAGTTCCTAATTTATTTTTGGCAAAATGCACAACTGAATAAAATGCTCTCTTTAAGCTTTCATCATCCTTAGTAAGGTCAATACTTAATTCCTCAGCTATTAAATTAACAGATGTGAAAAGCTTCTTGTAACTTGTTATTAGCATAAATGCTACAATACACTCTCTATTTTCTATCTTTTCTTCTTTAAGTTGTAACTTACCAGACACAACTTCTTTCGCACTTAATTCTGTATTTTCAACAAATGTTTCAGATATACATAAAATTTTAAGGCTTTCAAGAGTTTGATTTATACTCTCACTTCCTCGAAAATACTGTCTAACATCTATCTTTTTTGTGCTTTTTCTGGGCTTGTAGCTTTTGGGTATACAATCTAAAATATCCTTAACTAACACTGGTAAAAAACTCCTCCGAAAAAATTATTACCTACACTGAACATTAACTTTATTCTTACTATATTAAAAATTGTCTGATTCCTCGTAAATGTGAACGACTTGGCTTTTCAATTAAACTTTTAACTATTTTAATTTCAATCCGACAATTTTCCATTAAATCTATTTAACAGTACACCAATAATTGTTGCAAGAATCTCGTTATGATACGCTATGCCATACTTCCTATTCAAAATTGAACCAATATCACTTGATTCCATTTTATGATCTTATTCAAAAAGATTCAACAATTGATGTAGTAACAATGATTTACCTCTCTCATTACATGATCTAATGGCCAATTTTACACCATTTATGATGACCAATCCTTTTCTGTACTATAAAAATATTGATTAGCCGCAAGAATTACTAGATACCGCGTTCAGTACCCAA
This sequence comes from Liquorilactobacillus aquaticus DSM 21051, assembly GCF_001436755.1. Taxonomy (GTDB): domain Bacteria; phylum Bacillota; class Bacilli; order Lactobacillales; family Lactobacillaceae; genus Liquorilactobacillus; species Liquorilactobacillus aquaticus. The sequence goes on along the minus strand of NZ_AYZD01000011.1, from coordinate 338,522 downwards.
ACTATCGCATTAGCAGGAATATATCAATATAATTTTAATTGAAATGTAATAGTCTAATCCTATTGTTTTATTACCGAAAAACTCCGTAAAAGCTTGAGCTTGCAATAGGAACTCTGAAGTAAATTTATCAGGTTTGTCCCATTTGTCGACAATCAGGCGCATCAGGAGTCTGTGGCTCAGACACTCCAGCATGCAGAAAACCACATTGGTTGGAAAATTCAATAAAAAACTGGTTATTGACGTTTTTATTAGTTAAAATCCAGTTTAAAAACACTAAAATGCATTATATTCTTATTTCCAATATAAAATTTAAAAGAAACAAGAGTATTCCAACGGTAATCTACCACTATTTGAGGTACGTACTGAACCTCGTGGGTCTCCTATATTTTGAGTTTTGATGGTACAACCTATTTCTTTTGGATTCAACCATTCATTCATACACTGACAAACCGCATCACTTATGATAGGGACTTCCCACATTGATCATAAAACTCCGGTAGATTTGTTCTGTTAGTACAAGACGCATTAACTGGTGTGGTAGTGTAAAGCGCCCAAATGAAACTTGTGTGTCAGCGCGTTTGAGCACTGTTTCACTCAGACCCAACGATCCACCTATGACAAAGGTTAAATCGCTGTGTCCATAAGTTCCCAAATTCTGCAATTCTTGTGCCATTTCCTCAGAAGACCGCTCCTTCCCTAAAATTGCCAACGCATACACATATTCTTTATCCTTGATCTTATTTAAGATTCGCTCACCTTCAGTTTCCTTAACCTGCATCATTTCTGCTTCACTCAATTTTTCAGGTGCTTTTTCGTCCGCAACTTCAACAATCTTAAATTTGCAAAATTTGCTAAGTCTTTTAGTGTATTCTGCAATTCCCTGTTTCAAATACTTTTCCTTCAATTTTCCCACAACAATGATTTTGATGTTCATAACTCTCCACCTTTTCACAAGTTATCCCCAAAGTTATCCACTTATCCACAGGACGTTTTCTATATCTTGGACCGAACAAATTTTCGTCACAACATTTATTTATTTCACTTTTGTCAAGCTCAAATTAGTTATCCACAGTTATCAACAAAGGCTATTTAACTTTTTATTTTACAAAAACGCTGTTATACCAGCGATTAAGCTTGAATTATTTTAGTTCAAAGAAAGTTACTAACAGCCTTCAAGCTCACTTGTGGATAACTTTCAGCCATCTAAAACACTAACATATCAACTACTTAGCTATTTTTCAACAACTACTTTTCAAGTAAATCACTTTTTTGTCCACAAATAAACAGTTTTTCACTTTTTTCCTCAAAAAAAAAGGTACTTCAGCGTGATTTTCATCCACACCAAGTACCTTTTTTTAATCTACAATTATCTATAAACTTTATCTTACTTTAATTCCCCGAACTTGAAGATGTTGTTGTATTTGTATCGTTAGCCTCAAGAGTTAGCTTAATATTTGCTGTTTTCTGTGTTCCGTCATGATAATATTTGATTTCAACTGTATCACCTATCTTATGGTTATACAACGCCTCGCGCAAAGAAGACAATCCTTTAACATCTTTGCCGCCTAAAGAAGTAATAACATCATATTTAGATATCCCAGCTGACTTAAGTGGAGACTTGCTGGAGACTTTTAATACGACAACCCCACTTGTTACACTTGTCGGCAGCTTAAGCACTGATTTCTGATCACTCGTTGAAACATAACTCAAATCTACTAATGAGATTCCCAATGCTGGACGTTTGATTTTTCCATCTTTTACCAACAAATTAATAACTTTGACAACCTCATTACTTGGAATCGCAAAACCCATTCCTTCCACTGAAGTCGTGCTCGTCGTTGATGAGCTTGTTCCAGTGTTTGCCAGTTTCATGGAATTTATCCCAATAACCTGACCAGATAGATTGACTAATGGGCCGCCTGAATTACCTGGGTTGATTGCTGCATCAGTTTGAATAACAGTTGTCTGCCCCGTATTTACACCTGAGCTATCTGTAGTATCGATCGTCCGCTTCTTAGCTGAAATAATTCCTTGAGTCAGCGAAGTAGCATATGTTGAACCCAATGGAGACCCGATCGCAAGGGCCGTTTGACCAACTTGAATATTATCAGAATTGCCAAATGACGCTACTTGTTTAACATTTTGTGCATTGATTTTTAAAACAGCTAAATCCGTAACAGAATCATGTCCCACGATTGTCGCTGTTTCCTTTTTCCCACTATTTAGAAGCACTTCAACCTTATTCGACCCAGAAATAACATGATTGTTAGTAACAATAAAAGCCGTGTTACCTGTCCTTTTATATATTACCCCCGACCCTTCACTTTCTGAAGTTGAACTACTACTGCTTCCCGACTCTGAGCCGAAAATATCATCTAACGAATCACTAGAACTATTGGTCGAGTAAGCCTCGACCGAGACAACTGCATTTTGAATCTTATTGAATGCCTTAGTGCTCTGTGTACTTACATTGACTTTAATATTGCTGACACTTGTCTGTCCCTTAGAGTTATCTGTTGTAACTGAACTTGATTCGCTCTGCTGATAGAGTGTATAACCACCGACTATCGCTCCGCCGCCTAATACACCACCTAACAAGGCAATTATAAAAATTTTCAACATGCCGAAACGTCTACCACTGCTATTTTTAGAGGCTTTCACTTCACTGTACTTTGCTTCTTTTTCCTTTTGCTCATTACCATTCTTCATGAGTTTTGTGTTTTCTCATCATCAGGAAAAAACACTTCCCTCCCTCCCAATTAAAATATTCCATACTTACGTATGTCTTCATTTTAACGATAAAGTTTGAAAAAAGCATGAATTAAATCCTAAGTTTGTCTAAAAAAACCGTTTTGTTAAATAACCGTTAATTTCGTTGCCTTGTCTGGATCAGTATCAAAAAGATTAAAATCATGGCCAACACCAAAATCATGCTGTTTCATGGATGATGCAACAGTTAAATGTGCAAGTTCCTTAACGTTATTGTCCTGGCTCAAGTGCCCAAGATATATTTTTTTAGTATTTCTGCCCAAAATATCCATTAAAGCAGTTGCGCCATCATCATTGGAAAGATGTCCGCGATCGCTTAATATTCTTTGTTTAAGCGGCCATGGATATCCACCCATACGCAGCATTTCAACATCATGATTACATTCCAACAAATATCCATCAGCATTCTGGATGATTCCCTCAACATTTTCGGAAACATATCCCGTATCTGTCAAAATAACAAATGAATGACCATTGTGGTGCACTTGATAAAACTGCGGAGCTACTGCATCGTGCGAGACACCGAAACTCTCGACATCAAGATCGTCGAATGACATTGTTTTACCCATTCCAAAAAGATGCTTTTGCTCAGTCGGAATCTTACCTATTTTGTGTGCCATCGCATCCCATGTGCCTTCATTCGCATAAACATTAAGATGATATTTTCTGGCAAGCACACCCACTCCTTTGCAATGATCACTATGTTCATGTGTCACTAATAAACTATCGACATTGTTTAAATCACGACCAATTGACTTCATCAAACCAGCTATCTTCTTGCCGCTTAAACCTGCGTCAACAAGTATTTTACGTTTAGGTGTCTCGATATATGTAACGTTACCAGTGCTGCCACTGGCTAGAACACTGATCTTCATCGTATCTTCCTGTTGATTTTCTATAGCCATTTCTGTTATCTTCCTTTTCTCAACTCTGTCTTCGCCTATCCAATTACAATTAAAGTTAGTCTGTTTCTTCCATAAAGGCACCCGTAAATGCGTTTATTCTTCGATACTGAACACTTCCAGAAGAATCGCTCTTTACCTTGATCACCCATGTTGGGATATATACAATGCTGTCATTAACAGTCAATAACTGCGTATACCCTAAGCGCACCCATTCCACTGTGCTGTTATTAATTAATTTATTGTACTGATACAACCAGATTAATGCTCTTTGCTGGCTGATCATTGGTTTCTTCTCACGTAATATCTCGATGCTTGCTAAATGACCTTGAGTATATTCTGTAACATATCCATTTTTTATCGTAAACCGAATTTGACCATTGGATGTATACACTGGTGAGTTTAGAGCCTTCTGCGTGTATACAATCGTTTTATTAGTTGACAGATATTTATCATACTGATAATCGTCACCATCGATGACCTTAGTGTCATCTTTGACAACCGTGTTCAATGTTTTCTGTGGGTTGTCGGTGTCTTTAACCTTTATGCTAGTTCCGAAATCAACCGTCAGCTTATGATTGTTATACGACCAGATTACCCCTTGAAGTTGCCCCGCCTGTTCCTTAAGATTGCCCTTGATCGGGCTTGCAATGTAAAAACCTTGTCTCTTCTTATTAGACAATGTTCCGTAATATATCTGATCATTGTGGATGCTTTTCATGACCGATGTAGTTGTGTTCTTTGATGATGTATTGGTCGTTGATTCAACCGCATCATCCTTTTGTGTATACGAAGCAAACAAAAAGATGTCCAGCGCAATAAACGCAACAAAGAAAATCAGTTCAATTCGCTTAAAATTCATTCCTCACGCCGTCCTTTCATCTAATTCTCCTCAAAGTCTAGTTTAACAATTCGTTATAGTCTGTCCACTTGCCTGCATAATTCACGAAGTAAGTCGGCACCAAGTCTATAACTAAGCTCGATGCGTCATTCTCTCTCCAGCTATAACCAATTTGAATATTTTTCAGTTTGCTTGCTGAGTAACCGGCATTTATCAAATTTTGATAGACATCTGTCGTTGAAGGCAAAGTAACGTTTTTTCCACCCGATGGCACAGGAACCTGCAAACTCAGTAATGAAAAATCATACTTTAAGCCTCCTGAATTCATTGTCTGAATCTTAAAAGCACCATAGTTGTGCTTGTCAATGATAGGAAATCCCGAGACATAACTACGATATATCGTCATACTGTTTGACTGATCATACTCTGAATAATAGACATCATCAAGCGATGCACCGATTGAATTCAGCTTCGCAAAACTCTTTCTTAAATGGTCATTTAATGACTGACGCCGCTCTATCGTATTATTGCTGTAGTCAGAATTAGAATAATTAGCATATTTTATTTGACTAGTGCTGTCCATAACTGTCATACGATTGTCTGCGCCATCTGAATAAATTACCTTATTTTTTTGCATTTTAGTCGAAATCGAATCCCCACCATTAGAATCCAATAATTGTGTAACAAAAGAGCTTGCATTTGCCTTGTTAATCAAATAACTGTACTGCGGTACTTGAACGGAATTCAAATAGAATATCGCTAGATGCCCACCTAATAAATAGTACTCCATCTGCAAGCGCTTAATCTCATTGTTCTTCAACAGTGTTCTGATTTTTTTGACATTCTTTTTACTAAATGAGACTTTATAGACCCCTCTAGTTTGATCATTCATCAAATAAATCACTTTTTTTTGATTTAGCGGTATCAAGATTCGATTATACTTTTCACCTTGATGCTTCTCAATTTTTTGTGAGAAAGTCTGGTTAAATAACTTTATCGTCACATAATCTGAATAATTCAGTACAACAGCATTTTTTTGCTCCAGAAACGCAACATACTCTTCTTCGTTCTTAAAAGTTGTCTTGGTGACATTTTTCCCTGCACCCCACTTGCGGATCTCTTTACGAAGACTGTTAACCAGATTCGTTTTTGAGCTGTACAGCTGAAACTGTTCCCGATCTTGATTCAAAATTGTTTGGACAGGTACAAAAACATCGCTTATCGTTTTAGTACTCGTCGTTGCAGTGTCATTTTCTCCAGGTGAAGTCGTTGTTTTCGAATCTCGTTGAAAGGTTGCCGGATTTGTTAAGATAATGGTGGTTAAAACCACACTGAGAATTACGGTAACTGTCAGCCCAAAGTGCAATAAAAAGTTTCTAATTTTCATCCCACAGATCCCCCTCATATTCTTCATAAGGTAATGAGATATAGAATGTTGATCCTTTTCCTTCTATACTATCGACCCATATTTTGCCTCCGTGCATTTCAATTACTTCTTTCGAAATAGCTAAGCCAAGCCCTGTTCCACCTTGAGCACGTGATCTTGCCTTATCAACTCTGAAGAAGCGATCAAAGATATGCGAGACATCTTTTTTAGGAATTCCCAAACCTTGGTCAGAGATACTTAAGATAACATGATTATGTGTTTCTAAAAGACGGCAAGTAACTACGCCTCCATCAGGTGAATACTTAATAGCATTATTCATGATATTATCAACGACTTGCATAAATTTGTCCGTATCTATCTCAACCCATAGTTCTCTGCGTGTAAAATCACGCTTAATCGTATAATTTTTCTTAACCTTTTCAGTATTGTCACTAGAGTTATCTGTCTTCAGCATCATATCAAATCTATCGAGAATATAATTATACAACTCATTTAAATTAACTAACTCTAAATCCAGTTTTGATGTTCCTGAATCCATTCGTGACAAGCTCAGCAAGTCATTGATCATCCTGATCATTCGATCAGTCTCATCTTGTGTCACTTTTAGAAAATTAGGTGCCACGTTAGGATCTTTCCATGCGCCGTCATTCAATGCTTCAATATAGCTGCGCATACTTGTTAAAGGTGTCCGCAATTCATGCGAAACATTCGAAACAAATTGACGACGTTCGCGATCAATTTTCTTTTGTTCCGTAACATCATGCAGAACACATACAAGTCCGCTGATAAAACCTGATTCACGCTGAATCAGTGAGAAATAAGCGTTCAATACCTGTTCATGCTCCTCGTCAGACAAATCAAGAATGATTTCATCATGCTTTTCCAGTAAATCACGCAATGTATAACGTCCACGAATGTTTAATATATCCAAAATAGATTGACCATCTGCATCAGCTGCGTCAATATTGAGTGCTTCAGAGGCTGTTTCATTCATGATAATAACATTGCCACGGCGATCAGTCGCGATCACCCCATCAGACATATGCGACAAAACACTATCTAATCGTCGCCGTTCAGCTTCGGAGGATTCCTGAGCTTCTTCAACACGAACAGATAAGTTATTAACCGCTTGTGCCAATTGTCCTAATTCATCATTGCCATACACATGAACTTGACCAGAATAATCCCCCCGTGCAATTCGCGCTGTCTGCTTTTTCATTTCATCAATCGGCTGTGTAATAGCACGTGAAATTAGGATAGCTAAAAACAAACCTAACCCTGTTGCTATTAGTGAAGCAGAGAAAAAGATAACTGTTACATTGCTAAGAGAAGAATAAACTTGTTCTAGACTTGCTCTGAGATAAACGGCTCCGACTAAAGTGTTAGTACTACCGCTTGAACTAAACAAAGGTGTAATCGAGACATAATACCGCTTATCATCTGTCTTATCGTAAGTTAGCTTACTATATGTTCTACCATTATAAAGAACCTGCTTGATATCTTCGTCAGTTGTCTTCTGTCCAACCCAAGCTTGGCTATTGACATCACTGTCTCCACGAATTGTTCCCTTGGTATCTACAACTTGAACCTGGGTCACATTTGAGTTATTGATGTCTTCTAAAATATCACGAATATTGGAGTTGGCGCTTTTAGTATCTGTTTTGGAAAGATTATCAATCAAAGAATTGTCAACATAACTCGACAGCTCAACTTGTTGCTTAAAAGTCTTCAAGTTATCCTTTTTCAATTGTTGCACAAAATAAGCTCCGATTATTTGAAACGTTATTAGAAATAACAACGCAAAAACAAGAGCTATTTTAAAGTGTATAGACTGAAAAAAATGTAGTTTTTTATTCATTACAACTCCACTGACCTAATCTTAGAAATGTTCGCAACTTATTCTGTTTCTGGATTACGTAAATAATATCCAACTCCGCGGCGAGTTACCAACCATGTTGGGCGGCTAGGATTATCTTCAACTTTTTCACGCAACCGACGCACTGTCACATCAACTGTTCTAACATCACCAAAGTAATCATAACCCCAAACTGTCTGTAAAAGATGTTCACGTGTCATTACTTGCCCAATATGCTTTGCCAAATAATAAAGCAATTCAAACTCACGATGCGTTAATTCGATTTTTTCATCACGTTTAGACACCATATAGGCCTCTGGATGAATTGTTAGATCACCAATGGTAATCTCATTGTCCTTGTTCTCCTCCTCAGTTTGAGCAGTCGCTGCCGCGCTTGACTGTCGTCGCAAATTGGCCTTAACACGCGCAACCAGCTCACGATTAGAGAAAGGTTTTGTCACATAATCATCGGCTCCCAGCTCCAGCCCCAAAACCTTGTCTATTTCAGCATCCTTGGCTGTCACCATAATAATAGGCATATCGTGTGTTTTTCTTACCTCACGTGCCACTTCAAGTCCATCGATTTTAGGCAACATAATGTCAAGCAAAATCAGATCAGGATTTACCTCCTTGACCTGTTTCAAAGCTTCTTCCCCATCATAAGCTGTGTAAACGTCAAAGCCTTCTTTTGTTAAATTAAATTTTACTATATCAGAAATTGGTTTTTCATCATCCACAACTAATATCTTCTTCATTTTCATACTCCTTCCAATAAATACCTAATCATTCTAGGTACTCAGCCAACAGTCGATTATCTTTAAAAAACTGCTTTGCTTACTATACTAACAATCTATGCACATCTGCAGTCATTTTTTTAATGACTCTGCATAATTATAATTCGCCAAATCATAGCCTTTTTCATTATAACCTATCCTTAACTTAAAACCAACTAGCCTTCTGCTTGCATCATTGACTTGACAATGAAGAGAATGCTTTAAGGGTATACATCTAATTGTGCTATAATATTCTTACTCTATAAGAATTCAAGGAGGTGCACAGATGTCGACAGATGTTTTAGTTGCTCAGGATTTATCCTGCGTTGGTCAAGTTTCTATGAGTGTTGCTTTGCCTTTGCTGGGGGCCGCGGGGCTTAGACCCACTGTTCTTCCAACTGCTTTGCTGTCCACTCATACAGGTGGATTCGGTACTAATACATATCTTGATCTAAGCGGTGAAATCGAAAAAATCGTTAACCATTGGAACTCTCTCAATCTTAACTTTTCAGCTGTTTACCTAGGATATTTAGGTCAAGGACCTTTAAATACACTTTTGCAGCATTTCGAAGAATTAGTTACTCCCAAAACATTCAGTCTTATTGATCCAGTTATGGGGGATAATGGACATCTCTACCATGGTTTTGACAATGGCTACATTGAAGGTATGCGTAATTTGGTAAAAAAAGCTCACTTGATTACTCCCAATGTAACTGAGGCGGCATTGCTTTTAGGCAAACCACCATCTAACCGGGCACTATCTCTTCTTGAAGCACAAGATTTACTGGAAGAATTAGTCCAAGTGTTTAACAAACAGCAAATTATTTTGACCGGAGTCCACTTGGTTAACGACAAGATAGCAGTACTCGGCTGCGATGAGATTTCCCGGGAAATATGGGACCAGCAGATCTCGAAAATACCCGGCAACTATTTTGGGACAGGAGATATCTTTGCCAGCATCTTGTTTATCATGTTGCTGAAAGGCGCAGACATCAAAACATCTGTTAGTACTGCAATGGAGTTCGTCAGTGATTCCATTCAAAGTACACTTGAAATTCCAGGCTTTGATACACGCTATGGAGTTAACTATGCTCCACATCTGCCAAATCTTTTGAACAAAATAGCCCACATTCAAAGGGGGAACTAATCATGTTACACTACAATAAAAATTCACTTCAAGCAATTATTATGACCGGACTTTTTACTGCTCTTATTTATCTTGGGATTTTCATTTTTAGAATACCCATTCCAGCTCTGGTTGGACGACCATTTATTCATTTCGGCAATACTTTAGCCATTCTGGCTGTTTTGTTTCTTGGACTGCGGAACGGCGCTTTGGCGGGAATAATCGGCTTAGGCGGTTTTGATATCTTGAATGGCTATGCTCTAACTTCATGGCTCACGATGTTAGAAGTTGCTCTTGTAGCATTAGTCGTCAGCTTTCTTTTAAAAAGTTTTAATTATAATGACAATAAAAAAAATATTATTATCATTGCGATTGCCGCTGGAACACTTAAAATTTTAACATCTTATTGCACATCAATTATTGAAGCCCTGATGGTTGGAACATCATTCAATACGGCTGTGGTTGCTTCCTTCTTAAGTCTCCCAGCAACTGTGATCAATTCTATTTCAACTGCTATCTGTGTCCCACTTCTCTATTTCTTGTTGAAGCGAATTTTTAATACCATTAATCAAAGGCGCAATTAATTTTACTTGCTTGGCACAAAATAAGTCCTGATCCTCAGCATAAATATTCGAACTTTCAAATTTCTTTTAAAATTAGGTTGCATCTCATCAATATAAATGGTAATATATTTCTTGTTGATGAGATATGGGTGGCTAGCTCAGCTGGCAGAGCAACGGACTCTTAATCCGTGGGTCCAGGGTTCGATCCCCTGGCCACCCATCAGAGGTTTACTACCAGCAACAACGACTGTTAAAACAGCGTTGTTGCTGGTTTTTTTGTACCTAAAACTAAAGCTAGCATTGATACACTGAAAAATAGTACGCTAAAAAAACTAAAAGAGCCTAAGACAAGATCAAAACGACCTTATCTTAGACTTTTTTTATGAGGTTTCTTGCCGCTATTGTCAGCCCGTAACACCTATCTAAGTAAATAAATTAATGCCCATTTGTCTTGCATACATACGAATATTAATTTACTTGCTTATCTAACTAAAAATAAGTTACTTTGCGCTTAGATCGTATTGATATCATTCTTAAGAGAACGCAGTACGTTGATAACTTCTGAAGTGCTTAAAACGTTGCGGCCTTCTCGTAATACTGATTCAATATCATCAATTCTAGTAAAAATAAGACCCTTTTCTTTTTTATCCACAAGCTCACCCCCTTCCAGAGCTCTGTTTTAATGATACCATATGCTGCTGCACTATTTCATCCGCTTTTTTAATAATTTCACGCCTGCTAACATTAATTTTCACAGCACTTTTAAAACAATTTGAGTTAGTAAAAGCAGTATATTTCACAAAACTCTTCCAAAGTATTACTGTGGAGTTACACGCTTGAAATGAATTCTGTTTAATTAATGTTTATCAATAAGGAGGCCACATCACATGAACAATTCTAAAATAACGCTTAACGATGGTCATCGTATTCCTTCAATCGGGCTTGGAACCTATCAAATACGTGGTGGTCAGGGAATCGATCAGGTTCTCTCCGCCATTCAGGATGGTTATCGCTTACTTGACACCTCAACTAACTATGATAGCGAGGGCATTGTCGGTGAAGCTATCCGTCGTTCTGGTATTCCACGTTCAGAATTTACTGTTACGTCAAAACTTCCTGGTAAATACCATCATTATGATGACGCACTGATGAGTATTCAGGAGTCACTATGTCGAATGGGATTATCATATTTTGACTTGTATCTGATACACTGGCCGTTGCCCAAGAGAAAGCTTTATGTTGAAGCGTGGAAAGCTCTTATCACAGCAAGCAAGCTGGGACTGATTCGTTCGATCGGTGTTTCAAACTTTGAACCAGAACATCTTGATCGTCTTATCGATAAAACCGGTATTGCTCCTGCAGTCAATCAAATTGAAGTCCACCCATTCTGGAATCAGGAACGAATGCTGAAAGCAAATAAAGAGCGTGGAATAGTGACCGAAGCATGGAGCCCTCTCGGACGCGGAAGCAAAGCTTTGCAAGAGCCAATAATCAAAAAGCTTGCTGATAAGTACAATAAAAACGTTGGACAAATAATTTTGCGCTGGCATATTGACCGAGATGTTGTCCCCATTCCTAAATCAAGCAACTTACTTCATCAGCGTGCTAATTTAGACATCTTTGATTTTAAACTGACTGCTGCAGAAATTGCTGCAATCAATGAACTAACTCAAAGTGATGGACGAATCGATAATCAAGATCCTAACGAATACGAGGAGTTCGACTAACTTTTCTCCGCTGAATATACACTCAATTAGCCACTGAATACTATTGCTTACTAGTTAAAAAAAGATGTTTACAAAGCATAATTGATATGGTATAAATATATATGTGCTATTAATCATCATTGCTCAGTAGTTCAGTGGTAGAATAATTGACTGTTAATCAAGAGGTCGTAGGTTCGAATCCTACCTGAGCAGTTTATAACATATCGATACAAAAGAGAAACTTGTAATTATGCAAGTTTCTTTTTTTCATACTCTAATCTTGACCCGCAAATCTTCAATTTTATTCAATAACATTACTACTTTCCGCAGAAAAATATAGCTAGCAGAGAACAGACCTAAACAGCGATCTTCATCAGAAAGTTAATTTGATGACGATCGCTGTTTAAAATATCATATCTCATACTTATTTGAAATAAATTTCTCAATATTTACCATATTATATGGTGTAGCTCCAGTACAAAAAAATTCTATTTAAGAAAAGTTAGTTAGCCTGCCCTTCTTTTATTCTGTTTGGGCCAACCAATGTGGTCTTTGTATCAATGATTCGTTTCAACCCAACTCCTGTAAAGCCGCTTAGAAGCGAGAAAAGTGGGCATAGGAGACTGAAAAAGACAAATGGTAAGTACTGCACTGTCGGAACACTTAATGTATTAGCTAGAAAAACGCCCCCAACTCCCCAAGGAACCAAGTAGTTAATAACTGTACCTCCATCTTCAAGGACACGACCCAAAGCATTATTGGCTAAACCGCCCGCATTAAATGCTTGTTTAAATGCCCGGCCAGGCAGGATGATCGATAAAAATTGTTCGCCCACAAAAACATTAACACCAATACATACGAAAATTCCAGCGGTTATTAACTTGCCAGCACTATTAAGATGTTTTGCCAATGGATCCATTACTGTTTTTATTAAACCAAATTTTACAAGAAGCCCCCCTAAAGACAAGGTCAAAACAATCAAGGCAACAGTTGGCATCATGCTAACGATTCCTCCACGAGACAATAGTGTGTTGACTGTTGCGTTCCCTGTCTTAGCAACAAAACCATTTGTGATGATTTCCGCTAACTGCTTCAATGGGACTTGCGGATCCTGAATAAAAATCATGACACTAGTGACAAATACATTCAAGAGCATTGTTGGAACAGCTGGCATCTTTAACCCAGCACATACAAAAACTAAAATAATTGGAATTATTGCCCAAAATGAGACATTAAAATTTGCATTTAAAATAGCAACTGTTCGATTAATTCTCCCTAAACTCATATTAGAATCATCATGCCCCATAAACATGAAAAGAACAGCAGTTAATATTCCCGCTGGGAGCGTTGACCATAAAAGGTTTTTGATGTGCTCAAACAACTCCGTATCTACCACCGCTGATGCTAGATTGTTAGTTTCTGAAAGAGGAGAAAGTTTGTCTCCAAAAATTGCTCCTGAAATAATAGCACCTGCTATCATAGCTGGATTTAAGCCCATTGTTACTCCCATGCCCATGAAGGCGATCCCCACTGTTGAAGCTACTGTAAACGCACTTCCAACTGCTGCTCCCACAAGTGTACACACTACAAATACCGAAGGAAGGAACCAGCGGACATTTATTATTTTAAATCCTAGAACCATCAATGACGGTATCGTCCCCGCAGCGATCCATGTGCTGATCATGGCACCGATCAATATAAAAATAAAGATAGGTATGATTCCTTTTTCAATTCCATCCTTAATGCCTAGATTAACACTCGCCCAACTGAACTTTCTTAGCTTTGCCCATAAAATAATCGTCCCCATCGCTAACATAACTGGGACTTGTGGTGAAAGCCCAAAGCCAATCACTCCTCCGCCCATTATCAGCAACACTAAAATCAAAATACCGCTTGCTTCGCCCACACTTATTTTTTTAATTTCATTCATTCGTTACACTCCCCATTTATTAAAATTTAGCGCTCATTTTTGTTATTTAACGGTAATATTGATAACCTGCCATCCCACCAAAAGTCTCCATCATTATCATCATCCTTTTTTAAAATAAAAAAGTCCCTATTGCAATTATTGCAATAGGGACGAATTTCCGTGTTACCACCCAGTTTGAAGATAAACTGTTACATATCTTCCACTCACTAGACGATAACGGAGTCTAGTTATTAACCGTTCAGAGAAACTCTGCCAATGTATTTGATCAAACTACCCTGATCGGTTCGCAGCAACCACCGACTTCCTGACACCCAGATAGAGAGACTACTTATTATGGCATTCAACGTTCATTTATTAGAATATGCAAAGATTAACATGCCATACCTTTAATGTCAACCCACCTTTTCATTATACTGCTGATAAATTCATGGGGTATCTCTTGAGATGATATAAAAATTTTATTCAATTCAAAATCGAATGTTTGACAAGTCATGTGCCATAGTATATCATCAAGCTCGTACTTCGATGTGTTGCACATTATCTAAATTCAATTCAGTAGAATTTGAACTGAGCGTCCAGAAAGTCGGTGGTTGCTGCGAACCGATCAAGTTTAAATTTCGAATTACGTTGAATCAGTTTATTTACATTTAAATATTTTTTTAAAGAAAAACGTCTATCGTTTTAAAATTAAGGTGGTACCACGAGTGAAATCGTCCTTAGCATTAGCTAAGGGCGATTTTTTGATAAAAAAATATTTTTGAAATCATAAAGTTTAAATTCATAATTTAGGAGGACAAATCAATGCACGCAAAAAAAATATCATTACTCGAAACCAGCATCGTTCTTGCTGTGATCATCTTGAGTATTTCTTTGAGCGTTATCGTTTTAAAAGTGACACCTAGTATTGCAATTCTATTTTCAATCAGTCTGACCATGCTCTATGCTTGGATGCGGCGTTTTCCCCTCGCACTTTTGAATAAGGGAATTATCTCAGGAATTCAACCAGGTATCGTCCCGATTTTCATTTTTATTCTAGTAGGTTCGCTGATTGCCGTCTGGATAAAGGCTGGTATCATACCGACTCTGATGGTCGTCGGTTTCAAGATTATCAGCATTAAGTTTTTTGTACCTTCCATCTTTGTTGTTTGTGCTGTCGTTGGAAGTGCTGTTGGGAGTGCTTTTACTGTCATGTCGACTATTGGAATTGCTTTCTTCGGCATCGGAACAACACTTGGTTTGGACCCCGCACTGGTCGTTGGCTCGATCGTTTCTGGTGCTATATTTGGCGATAAAATGTCGCCTTTATCAGAATCTACTAACTTAACGGCGGCCGTCGTTGAAGCGGATTTATTCAAGCATATTAAGAATCTGATGTGGTCGACCGTCCCTGCCTTTATTTGTTCGCTTATTTTATTTTGTATATTAGGTTGGAACAATCACAGTGCCAGCTTGAAACAGATTAGGAACGTCGTCTCCGTATTAGAAGAAAACTTTTCTATTTCATTTTGGGCAGTAATTCCAATTTTATTTATGTTTATTTGTGCTTGGAAAAAAATACCTGCTGTTTTCACTATTCTACTAAATATCTGTATTTCAGTCGGAATGATTTTCATTCAAAATCCTCACACTAGCTTTAAATCTTTAGGAACAATAATTGAAAGCGGCTTTGTCTCGCACACTGGTAATAAGCAGCTCGATCTACTACTTTCACGTGGTGGAATTGAGAGTATGATGCCTACAGTTGCCCTGATTATTTTAACTTTATCACTAGGCGGTCTTTTGATGGAAACTGGCTTAATTGAGACAGCTATGAATGCAATAGCCCACAAACTCGTATCAACTTCCAGTTTGATCTCAGCGACACTTTTAGCAAGTATCGGCACTAACATTTTCGTCGGTGAGCAATTTTTATCAGTTATTTTACCTGGGAATGCGTTTAAAAGTGTTTATAAGAAAAAACAGCTTGATCCTGTTGTCCTAGGCCGTGCTTTGGAAGATGGTGGGACTGTTATTAACTACCTTATTCCTTGGGGAGTCGCTGGCAGCTTTGTTGCCGGAACATTCGGTGTTCCTACCCTTACCTACCTTCCTTTTGTTTTTTTCAGTTTATTTTCACCTCTTTTTTCATTTTTAAGTGCTCTAACAGGAATTGGAATAAAATACACAAAAAAATAAGATTCTTTTTGCTAATAAAAGGGTTACCAATGTTTCATGTGAAACATCGGTAACCCTTTTATTTTTTACAGTTTTTACCAGTGTGCTATTATTATACTAAAACCCACACTAAGAATTTCAGGAGGTCTAGACTTACTATGAACTGTCAACAAACCTTAGCAATTACGAGCCACCGCGTTCTAGCCAGTGATTTAAATGAACATGAAACCTTTTATGGTGGTCGTTTGCTTGAGTTGCTAGATAGCACTGCTTCAATCTCAGCATCTCATATCGCGCGCACAGAAACTGCCACTGCGTCGCTTGACCACTTTAACTTTATTGCTCCCCTCAAATTGAAAGACTTCTTCTACATCGAAACATACGTCAGCGGAGTCGGAAATCGTTCTATCGAAATCTTCGCTAAAATAATTGGTGAGCATCTTCAAACAGGTGACCGTTTTTTAGGAGCAACCGCCTTTTTAACTTTCGTCACCCTCAATAAAAAAAACGCGCTCGATTCCATTTCCCCATTATCGGAAGAAGAACGGGCTGTTTGTTCAAAATATTCTGAACGAAAACAAAAACAAGTTGAACTTCTTAAACAACAAAAAGAATTTAGAAAGAAAATCTCGCTTGCACTCCCCTGGCAGGAAGCATAAGCAAATGCCGACAAGTTATTAATTCATCGACTTTTGCTTTTGAACAACATCAATCAAAAATGCTATTGCTTCCTCATATGTACATGCTTTTTGTTTCATAACTGTCCTGATTGCCTTCTCAGTATCCTTAGAAAATACCATTATCATCACTCCTATAATAATTAACTCCCAGCACCGTACTCTCTATGAACCACAAGACAGTTTTGCCAGACATCAATCTTTTATCGAACGCTCATTCTCATTTTATAACGGTTAAAGAAAAAAAACGAGGATAATGTATTGTTAAAATTTGAAGTAAGTCTTCTCCTTAGCGTCAAATTAGGAATTTATCAAAACAATTTTTTTTAAAACAAAAAACACCCCTCATAGTTGAAGTGGAAAAAATTAACTATGGAGGTATTTTTTGTAACTAGAATTTTAAAAAAGAATATTTAAATTTGTTCCCAGACATTGTCTAAAACATTAGTTTGTTCACGGTCAGGTCCAACTGAGAAAGTTGAGATTCTGACACCAACTAATTCTTCTATTTTTTGTATATAATTACGTGCATTAACTGGTAAGTCTTCGAGACGTTTGATATGTGTAATATCTTCCTTCCATCCCGGCAATGTCTCATAAACAGGTTTACATTGGCTCAACTGTTTCAAACTCGCTGGATAATGATAAATTGTCTCTCCGTCTAATTCATACGATGTACAAATCTTTATTTCATCCAATCCTGTCAATACGTCCACACAGTTTAAGCAAAGATTTGTTAGACCCGAAACACGTTTAGCATGACGTAAAACCACGCTATCGAACCAACCGATCCGACGAGGACGATGAGTAACAGTTCCATATTCATGTCCCGCTTCACGGATGAAATCACCCGTTTCGTTATTCAGTTCCGTTGGGAAAGGTCCATCCCCCACTCTTGACGTATAGGCCTTGCATGCTCCTACAACTTTGTCAATCTTAGAAGGTCCTACACCGCTACCAATTGTCACTCCACCCGCAACCGGATTAGACGATGTTACAAACGGATAAGTTCCTTGGTCAATATCAAGCATGACACCTTGCGCACCTTCAAATAATACCCTTTTTCCACTATCAAGAGCGTCATTCAGTATCACTGAAGTGTCCGCAACATTATCTTTAAATTGTTGACCATATTCATAGTATGCTTCAAAAATATCCTCAAATTTCAATGGCTCATGGTCATAAAAACGCGTAAATTCTTGATTTTTTTCTTCAAGATTATGGCGTAGTTTAGCTTCAAAAATTTCTTTGTCTAATAAATCAGCTACACGAATTCCAACTCGTGCTGCTTTATCCATATAAGCCGGCCCGATACCTTTATTAGTTGTCCCAATCTTCTGATCCTTTTTAGCCTTCTCTTGAAGGCCGTCTAACAGAATATGGTACGGCAAAATAACATGTGCGCGATCCGAAATACGTAAATTATTGGTCGAAATTCCCCGATCTTTCAAGTATTTTAATTCTTCTACTAATGACTTAGGATTTAATACAACCCCGTTGCCTATTACACTCGTCTTAGATGCATAGAAGATTCCAGATGGTATTAGTCGGAGCTTGAAAGTTTCTCCGCCAAATACGATCGTATGACCCGCATTGTCGCCGCCTTGATAGCGAGCTATTACATCTGCATTATGACTTAAGAAATCGGTGATTTTACCTTTCCCTTCGTCGCCCCATTGACTACCTACAACTACTATTGATGACATTAAGTTTCACCTCATTAAATGATTTAAACAAAATAAACTACACAATCTTAATCATTAACCTCGATAATTGTATCAGTCAAAAGTTTATCTTTCAAGTAAATAACGAATATTTATTAAAAAGCTTTTTTTAAAATTCAAAAATAACGAACTTTAACATTGACTTTGGTTTTTTATGAATTAGTCTAAGAACTTTATGCAAATTGATATACCAAAAAAGGACTGCACTAAAAACCAAAGTTTAATGTGCAGTCCCTTATCTTTAACTTTTTTATATTGACGTGTTTCTGGGGATATTCTTCCCCGCCGACTATGAGTTGTCACGATAGTTCTATCAAGCCATCATCAGAACGTAAAAATCCCTCTCTTGGCAAAATGCTCTCTCCAACCTTGCTCTGTAAAAAAACAATAATGCACTAAAATGCTGTTTCAGCCATTATCAGGAACATATGCAACCGATGAAAATTTATTATAAGATTTCACAAACAAAAGTTTAACGGTGCCACGTGGACCTGAACGATTCTTCTCAATAATTACTTCCACTTCACCAACATCTTGCGTATCATCGTCTTTGTTATTGTTGCCATCATTTTCATCGCCTTCTTGCCGATCATAGTAGTCATCACGATACAAAAAAGCAACAATATCCGCATCTTGTTCGATTGAGCCTGACTCACGAATATCAGACAGGACCGGTCTTTTGTCTTGGCGCTGTTCAACCCCACGGGAAAGCTGTGATAGGGCAATTACAGGTACTGACAATTCCTTGGCCAGTTTTTTTAGCTGACGTGAAATCTCAGAAACTTCCTGTTGCCTGCTTTCCTTATTCGTTCCCTCAATCAACTGCAGATAATCAACGACAATTAAGCCTAAGTTTCCCTTTTCTTTAGCTAATCGACGACATTTAGCTCTTATCTCTGCCATCTTAATGCCTGGTGTATCATCGATGTAAATAGCCGCTTGTGATAGCGACCCCATGGCTACGACCAAATTCTGCCACTCTTCATCGTTCAACTGCCCGGTTCTCAAATGATTAGCATTGACGCTTCCTTCTGCACAAAGCATGCGATTAACTAAAGACTCAGCACTCATTTCAAGCGAGAAGATAGCCACAGTCTGATCGGTCTTAGTTCCGACGTTTTGTGCGATATTCAATGCAAAAGCTGTTTTCCCCACGGCTGGTCGAGCTGCTAAGATAATCAAATTATCTGGTTGAAGTCCAGCAGTCATTTTGTCCAATTCGTTATAGCCAGTTGCTAGACCCGTAATGTCTTCATCATTCTGATATAATTTATCAATTTGCTCGATCGTACTATTCAAAACATCTGTAATCGATTTAAAACCGCTTCGGTTCCTACGTTCAGAAACATCCATAATCTGCCGTTCAGCATCATCCAATAACGTTGGCACGTCTTCTTCTTGATTATACGTCTGAGTGACGATATTCGAAGCAGTCGCTATTAGCCGCCGCATAATCGCCTTCTCTTCAACAATTCGCGCATAATATGCAACATTGGCAGCCGTCGGAACAGCTGTTGCTAATTCAGCAATATAGCTAACTCCGCCGACATCCTCGCTTTGATTCTTAGCGTTCAAATAATCATTCATCGTAACTACGTCAATTACCTCATCTTGATTATTTAAATCTATCATCGCTTGGAAAATTATCTGGTGTGCGCGCCGATAAAAATCATCCGGTTGAAGATATTCCATCGCCTCGACTAACGAATCTGAACGCAAAAAAATCGAACCTAAAACTGCTTGCTCAGCCTCGATATTCTGCGGTGGCAAATGATCTGTCAAAACATCATTACTCATCTTTTTTCCTCTCACTCCAAATAACCCTAAACATTAAGAACATTCCATTTGAATTGTCAAAGCTCTTATCACTTGTTATTTTTCTGTCACGTGAACTCGAACTTTAGCACTGACTTTACTATGCAGTTTAACTGGGATATTAGTATATCCAAGTACTTTAATCGGTTCTGGGAGATCCATCTTCCGTTTGTCGATTTTTAAACCATATTGCTTAACAAGTGCCTGTGCTACTTGTTTACTTGTAATCGAACCAAACAATCTTCCATCTTCTCCGGCTTTAGCTTTCAATTCAACGACCATTTCACCAGATTCTAGTTTTTCTTTGAATACTTTTGCTTCTGCCAGAATTTCAGCATCTTTCTTTTCTTCAGCACGCTGCTGTGCCTTCAGTTGGCTCATCGCCTGTGCAGTTGCAGCTTTAGCTTTATTCGACTTCATCAAGAAATTAGCGTATCCATCAGGGATATCCTTAATTTCTCCACGTTTTCCTTTACCTCTAACATCTTGTACAAAAATAACTTTCATGCTAAATCCTCCTCAAAATAAACTTCTAATTTTCTTTTTTCAGAACATCTAAAAGTTGTTCTCGTGCTTCGCTAACCGAAATACCCTCCAACTGCGTTGCCGCATTTGAAAGATGTCCACCACCGCCAAGCTGTTCCATGATAACTTGGACGTTTGCCTTACCGTTACTGCGTGCGGATATACCTACTTTTCCATCCTGACGTTGGGTAACAACAAATGAAGCCTCGACCCCACTAACTGTGAGCAGTGCATCCGCTGCCTGTGCTGCAGTCACTGGGTCATAAATTTTATCTGTTTCTCCGGCACACAGTGCCAAATTATCACCAATGAACTCTACACGATCAATTAGATGATTGCGCTGCAAGAAATTGTCAGCATTTTCCTTCATAAAATGCTGCGACATGGCTGAATCTGCTCCGACTGAACGTAAGTAACTAGCCGCATCAAAAGTCCTCGTCCCTGTTCGTAACGAAAACGATCTTGTATCTACGATAATTCCTGTCAACATTGCTGTTGCCTCAATCTTGTTGATCGGCTCACTCTCTTTGGATTGATACTCAAACATTTCTGTTATCAATTCACATGTCGATGACGCATAAGGTTCGATGTAGACTAAAATTGGATTCTCAGGAAATTCTTCACCCCGTCGATGATGGTCAATCACCATTACCCGGTTAATTAATTTAGTATACAGCTCTTCACTAACTGAGATTGAGGGCTTAGAATGATCAACCATTATTAGCAAACTCTGTTCTGTCGTTTTTTCCAAGGCTTCCTCAGCTGAGATAATGGTTCCTTTTATATCAGGATACTGCTCAAGTTCTTCCATTAGTCGCTCAACATCTGAATGCAGACTATTTTTATCTAAAACAATCCAGCATTTCTTTTTGTTCATAGCAGCAATTCGTCTAATTCCAAGACACGCACCTACAGAATCCATATCCGGCTGTTTATGACCCATCACAAAAATCTGTTCCGACTGACTCATCAATTCCTGCAAAGCTTGTGATATCATACGTGCGCGAACACGAGTCCTTTTCTCCATCGGATTCGTTTTTCCACCATAAAAGCGAGCTTGACCATCAGGTGTTTTCACAACTACTTGATCTCCTCCGCGGCCAAGAGCCAAATCTAGATTGCTTTGCGCTAATCTAGCCAAAGCGGCTAAATTATCATCATCGTATGCGATCCCGATACTTAAGGTTAAAGGAAAGTTCTGTTTTGAAGTTCGTTCACGGATTCGATCCAATATCCTAAATTTTTCATCTTCTAACTGTTTTAGGACACCTGCATAGGCTACAACAAAAAAATGATCATCATCAATACGTTTGAGATACATCTTAAACCGCTTAGCCCAGTTGGAGAGTTCGTTAGTCACATAATTGCTTAGGTTAGAGACCTTTTTATCCGTCATCGTCTGGGTGACCTCATCATAGTTATCCAGGAATATTTGTCCAACAACAATTCCTGTATCACGATCATGCTGCTCGATTTGGGCATAGCGTGTCACATCCATCAAATATACCGCATGAATATCATTTTGGATCATCATCTGAAACTTACGTTCGCCCCAAGAAACCTCCAAAGCATCCTTAGCTTTGGAGTTTTCTTCGATCAAGGTTGCCAACTCTTCATCAACTTCAGATACAGGTTTCCCCAGTACTTCATTTTTACCAAAATACTTCTGCAGATAAGGATTGATCCACTCGATCTCGCCTTTTTCGCTTAAAAATAAAATTCCGATTGGCATTTTTATTAGTGATTCCTGCTCACCACGCTTGATGCGATAAGATAAATCTGAAATATACTCAGTAGTATCTTCTGTAATTTCCTTTAGCGTAAAGAATGCCACCACGATTGTCAGCACTACTAAAACCAAAAGAACGAGCCCCAAAATTGGGTTTACAATAAATGCCATTATCTCGCAGACAATCGATAGCAATAAAAGAAAAATTGCGATTAGCATTATTTTACTGTTTTTCATAAAAGCTGGCAGATGCCAGAAATCCTTTGAAAAAAATTGTTTCACTATCTTCTCCTCACATTCTGTGAATATTAACAAAAACTGTTAATCAGATTAAAAGCAGCCATGGGTTTCCCTATAGAATCTTCAATCAGTATACAGCCTCACTTGATAGCATAAAACATATGAAGCTCATCGTGCTTTCTATTTTATCACAAACAACGAACGGTTACACCAGATACAAAATTGCCTGATACGTTGAAATTGTTTTTGAACATCAATTAAGTTTATCTTTACAAAAAACAAGGGAAACTGTGAATTTGATACTCAAACTCACAGCTTCCCTTACTTTTATTATATTATCTTATTAAAATTAAACTTCCGTATGTGTGTTTGAACGAAACCATCCGCGAACACTGAAAAATGCATACATATCATTTAAGAAGAAGACACTATAACTAAAAATCAGTGCAAAGTTGCCATCCCCTTGCAGCATGGTCTGCATCCACAACGCGATCGTAAAGATTGAACTGATCGTCCATACATAATACTGCTCACGTTTCCGATTCAATTCAAGTAATGATCCGGTAATAGCCATTGCTAAGTTCAAACTATCCAAGAAAACACGTGGATCGCTAGTTAAACTAAAAATATAATAAAGAACCACCCATGCTAAGCCAAAGAAAATGATGTAAGCGATCCATTCAAAGCGATTTTCAAACTTTTCAGCTTGAATATTATCGTTCCATTTTGGATCTAGGATACAGAAAAAATCAAGAAATAGCAAGTACCCTATTTGCTCCCACGCAGTTGCGTAGTTACCAGCCATAAATCCCACCGAGGCAATACAGATCGCACTAACAGCACCGGCCCAGCCTTGGATTCCTGAACGATTTGAGATTCCAATAACACAGGCCACAGAGAGATTCCCTCCAACAAATGAAATCACAGATTGAAGGGGAGCAACATTGAATGATTGCAGCAATGAAAAAACCTGTAAAATAAAATTAAATGCCAAGAGACCGTAACTAAATTTTCCCCATCCGCGACATTGGTTTAGTAACCAGTTAAAATAACCCTTGCGAAAGACATTCTTGGAATAGCTTGGTAAATTTGTTAACACATCGATATAACGATTAAACATTTTGATATTATCCCCCTTAAAATTTAACGCACTTTCAATTGGTTCAGGAAACATTTTTCTGAACCGCATATCAAGCAACTCACGCTTTCCTAGTATATGCGTTAAAATCAGGAAAAAACAGTCTTGACATTTCGATATATTGATTAATCATTATAAAAAAACACTATATATAGTGTTTAATTTCTTAATTAAGAAATTAAACACAAAAAAAAGGCTCGGAAAACCGCGCCTTGTTTTTCTTAATCTTCTGTAACAAATGGTAAAAAGCCCATAATACGTGAGCGTTTAATTGCAATAGTTAAACGGCGCTGGTTTTTTGCGCTTGTTCCTGTTACTCGGCGTGGTAAAATCTTGCCTCGCTCTGAGATGAAACGTTTTAAAAGATCTGTATCTTTGTAATCAATATATTCAATGTGATTAGCCGCAATAAAATCTACCTTGCGACGGCGGCGACCGCCTCTACGTTGTTGTGCCATTTATTTTCCCTCCCTTTGGATTAAAATGGTAAGTCATCATCCGAGATATCTATCTGTTTTCCATTGTCTGCAAAAGGATCGACATCATTATTATTATCCTGCGCTTTTGCAGGATTGCTTTTAGCTGGACCGCCAAACAAATTATCATTGTTTGCACTAGATCCATTCTGAGAGGAAGCGGAACCTTGGTTATCATTGCCATGTTGCTGTTGATAACGTTCTGATTGTGAACGAGATTCAAGCAATGAGAAACTGTCAACAACAATCTCAGTCACATAAACACGATTACCCTGCTGGTTTTCGTATGAGCGAGTTTGAATACGACCATCTACTCCAACCAATGAACCTTTATGGGTAAAATTAGCAAAATTTTCTGCTGCTTTACGCCAAATCACACAATTAATAAAATCAGCTTCACGTTCCCCTTGCTGATTAGTAAATTGACGATTGACAGCAACCGTAAACGTTCCAACGGCCACTCCACTGCCGGTATAACGTAAATCTGGATCACGTGTTAAACGACCTACAAGTACAGCTCTATTGATCAAGATTCCGTTCCTCCTTTTTTAATTTCAAAATAATTAAGCTTCACGTTTAACTATCATGTGACGTAAGATTCCTTCGTTGATCTTAGCAAGACGATCAAATTCGTCAATTGCCTCTGCATCATCAGCCTTTACGTTAACGATATGGTAAATACCTTCTGTAAAACCACCGATTTCGTAAGCAAAACGACGCTTAGACCAGTCTTTTGAATCTACGACTTCAGCACCATTGTCTTTTAAAACTCCATCGAAACGTTCTACCAAAGCAGCTTTGGCAGCTTCATCGATAGCTGGGCTGATAATATAAGTAATTTCGTAAGTCATGACTGTTTACACCTCCTTATGGACTATTGGTTCTTATTTTTTAAGAACAAGGAAAGTAATCTAATGCTATTTCTAGTTAGATACTAACGAATAAAAATTATAACATTCAAAGATGGATAATGCAAGGGGACCCCCTGTCATCCTTACGACTATTAAGTACGCAAGTTTAACGAGGTCCCCTTGAAAAATGTTTTTTTATTTATTATTCTGTCTCTGTTTCAATTGCTTCTGCTGTCTGTTCAGGTTCCACCTTCGCCATCGTTGAAACTACTGCATCCGAATCAACTTTGATCAAATGAACCCCTAAGGTCGCACGACCTGTCTGAGAAACACTATCAATTCCAAAACGAATCATTACACCTTTATTCGTAATCAGCATTATGTCTTCTCCTCCAAGAACCGTGGTCAATCCTGCTAAGGGACCATTTTTCTCGGTTATATTGGCTGTTTTGATTCCTTTGCCGCCACGCCCTTTGATCGGATACTCTTTTGACGCCGTTTGCTTACCAAAACCTTTTTCACTGATAACAAAAACACGACTGTCTGGATACAATATGTCCGCTCCTACTACGTAATCACCTTCACGCAGACGAATTCCTCGAACTCCTGCAGCAGATCTTCCCATTGATCTTACAGCCTCTTCAGCAAAACTGACTGCATATCCTAAATGAGTCCCTATAATGATGTTACGCTCGCTGTTAGTTATCTGAACACTCATCAATTCGTCTCCGTCTTTAAGTGTAATTGCTTTAAGACCATTACTCCTTATATTCGAAAACTCGTCAACTGCCGTTCGTTTAACAATTCCCAGCCGGGTAGTGAAGAAAAGATAGTTCTTCTGATCTTCATTATTCCTCGAAACGTTGATCACTGCCTGAATTTTCTCACCTGAATCAATTCCTAAAAGATTAATAACGGGAATCCCTTTAGCAGCGCGACCATACTCTGGAATCTCATAGCCTTTCATCCGATAAACTTTCCCCATATTAGTGAAGAACAAAATGCCTTCATGTGTTGAGGTAGTAATCAAATGTTCAATAAAATCATCATCGTGAACTCCCATGCCTTGAACGCCACGGCCTCCACGACGTTGAGACTTAAATTCGCTGGTTGGTAATCTTTTAACGTATCCGTTATGCGTCAATGTAACAACAATTTCTTCTTCTTCGATCAAATCTTCATCTTCAAGACTTAAGACCTCACCAACCATTAGTTCAGTCCGGCGATCATCTCCGTACTTCTCTTGTATTTCAAGAAGTTCTTCGTATATTATCTGGTCAATACGTTCTTGATGTGCCAAAATATCTTTGTAATCAGCAATAGCTTCCATTAATCGCTGATACTCATCTTCAATCTTATCGCGTTCCAATCCAGTTAACTTAACTAACCGCATATCCAGAATTGCCTGTGCTTGCTTATCTGATAATTGATATTCATTAATCAAACGAGCTTTAGCAATCTCACCGCTTTTTGAACCCCGGATGATATTGATAATGGCATCAATATGATCAAGTGCGATCCGTAATCCTTCTAAAATATGCGCACGAGCTTGTGCCTTCTTTAACTCAAATTCAGTTCGCCGTCTGATCACAATTTCCTGATGTTTGAGATAATACTGTAAAATTTGTTTCAAGTTTAAAATCCGTGGTGTTCCATTTACAATTGCCAACATATTGAAACTGAAAGTTGTTTGCAGCAATGTCATTTTATATAGATTATTCAAAACAACAGACGCACTCATATCTTTTCGAACATCAATTGTAATCCGCAGTCCTTCACGGTCAGATTCATCTCTGATATCTGTAATTCCTTCAATTTTCTTTTCTCTAGCCAGTTCAGCTATTCGTTCAATCAGTTTTGCTTTGTTGACCATGTATGGTATTTCATGAACTACAATTACTTCTTTACCGCTCTTAAGTTCTTCAATCTCAACTTTAGCACGAAGCGTAACTGTTCCCTTACCCGTTTCATAAGCTTTTCTTATCCCAGATTTTCCTATAACAATTGCACCTGTAGGAAAATCAGGTCCTTTAATGACTTCCATTAAATCGGCTGTTGTTGCATCAGGATTATCCATTAAAATATGTAACCCTGCAATAACTTCTCGCAAATTGTGCGGTGGAATATTGGTAGTCATCCCAACAGCGATTCCTGTTGCTCCATTGACTAACAGATTAGGAAAACGTGCTGGCAAAACCTTAGGCTCACGCTCAGTTCCATCGTAATTTTCCTTAAAATCAATCGTGTTTTTATTAATATCTCGCAGCATTTCAGTCGCTATCTTACTCATTCGAGCTTCGGTGTAACGCATAGCTGCAGCGCCATCGCCATCAACTGATCCAAAATTTCCATGCCCGTCGACAAGCATATATCGATAACTGAAATCCTGTGCCATTCTGACCATTGATTCATATATTGCTGAATCGCCATGAGGGTGGTACTTCCCCATTACATCGCCGACAATTCTAGCAGATTTTTTGTATGGTTTATCTGGTGAAACACCCAATTCATTCATCCCATATAAAATGCGTCGATGTACTGGCTTCAAGCCATCACGAACATCCGGCAAAGCTCGAGCCACGATAACGCTCATAGCGTAATCCAAAAAGGACTTGCGCATAATACCAGACAAATCAGTTTTCTCCACTCGATTTGGTAATTCTACCAATATTCCTACCTCCCACTTTTAGGCCTCTTTAATCTTTTAGAAAACGGACATCACAAAAAATTTCCTGGGAAATTTTTTATACATCCAAATTTTCAACAAAGGTTGCATTCGTCTCAATAAATTCACGCCGAGGTTCTACTTTATCCCCCATTAACATGTCAAAGACTGCGTTTGCCTCTTCTGCATCGGATAAGCTGACTTGCAGAAGGCGTCTTTTATCTGGATCCATTGTTGTTTCCCACAATTGTTCTGCATCCATCTCACCCAGTCCTTTGTATCGTTGAATAGACGGTTTAGGACTTGGCTGTAATTTGCTCAGCGTTTCTTCCAGTTCTTCATCTGAATCAATATATCTAATCATTTTTCCCTGTCTAACTTGATACAACGGCGGTTGTGCTATATAAACAAAACCACTATCTATCATTGGACGCATGAAACGATAGAATAGGGTCAAAAGCAGCGTTCGAATATGTGCTCCATCAACATCTGCATCAGTCATAATGATCAACTTATGATAATTTGCTTTACTGACATCAAATTCATTGCCAAACCCTGTTCCTAGAGCCGTAAACAGCGAACGGATCTCTTCATTTGCCAGAATTCGATCTAAACTTGCTTTTTGGACATTCAAGATTTTACCTCGAATAGGCAAAATTGCTTGTGTTAGACGAGAACGCCCTTGTTTAGCTGATCCTCCCGCAGAATCACCCTCGACAATAAACAGTTCTGAAATTGCAGGATCTTTGCTTGTATTATCAGCTAGTTTCCCTGGTAGATTGCTGATTTCTAAGCCATTTTTCTTACGTGTCACTTCACGCGCTCTTTTAGCAGCAACTCGTGCTTTCGACGCAAGAATTCCCTTGTCTATTATTTTGCGTGCAACTGTAGGATTTTCCATCATAAATTTGCTAAAATGTTCTGCAAACATTCGATCCGTAACTGTCCGTGCATCAGAATTTCCTAGTTTAGTCTTTGTCTGTCCTTCAAATTGCGGATTTGGATGTTTAATGCTGACAACTGCTGTCAGACCCTCACGCACATCTTCACCCGACAGATTATCTTCGTTTTCCTTCATCAAGTTATTTTTGTGCGCATAATCATTGATGACACGCGTCAAAGCAGTCTTAAATCCTGCTTCATGCGTTCCACCTTCATAGGTGTGAATGTTATTTGTAAATGTCAGCAAATTTGAATGATAATCATTGGTGTATTGCAACGCAACTTCCACCGTAATCCCTTTTTGCTCACCTTCAACATAAATTGGTTCATCAAAAATAACTTCTTTGCCCTTGTTTAAAAACTCAATATAGTGCTTAATTCCACCTTCATAATGAAAAGTGTTATGCGTTGCTTTTTCAGGACGCAAATCACCAATCGTTATTTTCAAGCCCTTATTCAAAAAAGCTAATTCTCTTATCCTCGTTGTCAATGTTTTGATATCATAGACCGTTGTTTCTGTAAAAATGTCTGGATCCGGTAAAAAGTGAACGATGGTTCCATGCTCATGTGCCCCACAAGTTCCGATCACACGCATTTCTTTGGCAACTTTCCCACGTTGAAAATCCATTGCATAAACTTGACCATTGCGCAGAACTTTAACACTCAAACTGGTTGACAAAGCGTTAACAACCGAAGCACCTACACCATGTAAACCGCCTGAAACTTTGTAGCCTCCGCCACCAAATTTCCCACCAGCATGCAGAATCGTAAAAACTGTTTCCAAGGCTGGACGACCCGTTTTAGCTTGCATATCAACGGGAATTCCGCGACCATTATCTTTGACTGTAATACTATTGTCTTTTTCAACAGTAACATTAATTTCATCTGCAAATCCGGCCAAGGCTTCATCGATACCATTATCAATAATTTCCCAAACCAAATGATGAAGTCCTTGTGAACTGGTCGAACCAATATACATTCCTGGACGCTTTCTAACCGCTTCAAGCCCTTCAAGCACTTGAATTTGGCTCGCATCGTAGTCTTTAGCTCGTTCTTCTTTGACTTCTTCTTGCTTTTCCTTGTCTGTCAACCTTTTTTCCTCCTCAAAGCAGTTACTCAATCGTAATATAACTATTTACTTTCTTGCAAATTCACTCTTCCTTGTGTGATTCTGAATATCTTAGGATCATCGATCAATTGCCTAGTAACCTCACTCAAACTAGGTGTTGTCAAAAAAGTTTGCACCTTGTCTTGAATTGTCTTCAACAAATGTGTCTGTCTTTCTCCATCAAGCTCAGACAAAACATCATCCAAAAGCAAGATCGGATACTCTCCTGTCTCTTCTTTCATCAAGTCAATTTCAGCCAGCTTAACTGACAAGGCAGTCGTTCTTTGCTGTCCTTGTGAACCATATGTCTGTACATTCTTGGTATTGACCAAAAAACGCACATCATCCCGATGAGGTCCATACATAGTTGTTCCTTGGAAAATTTCTTTTTTACTGTTTTCAGCAAAATATTGTTTCAAACGACTATAAAGTTCGTCGACCGTTTTTCCTGAAACATCTGAAATACTTGATTCATATTTGAAAGTTAGGTTTTCTCTCGATTGTGTTATATTATTCTGAATCTTTTGCGCATACCTCTCAAGTTTACTCAAAAATTTCAAACGACGTGCGATTATTTCAGCACCAAATGCCGCTAATTGATCCGAAAGTACTCCCAACAGAACTAGATCCCCCGTTTTTTTGAACTGCAATTCCTTCAGGTATTTGTTGCGTTGTTTTAAAACCGTTCTGTACTGACTCAAATTATGCAGATAATGAGGATCTATCTGTCCAAATTCCATATCAATAAACTTTCTTCTTACGGCTGGAGCACCTTTCACAAGCGATAAGTCTTCAGGAGCAAATAAAATGACATTCATCTGGCCGACATACTGAGAAAGCCGGGCTTGCTCCAAATGATTTACTTTGGCTTTCTTTCCTTTTCTGCTCAATATCAATTCCAATTTCAGCTTTCCAAGTTTGCGTTCGATCGTTCCACAAACAGTTGCCGTGTCCTTTTTAAAAGTTAAAAGCTCGCGCTCACTGCTTGTCCGATGGCTCCTTGTCATCGCAAGAACATAGATTGCCTCAAGTAAATTTGTTTTACCTTGCGCATTCTCACCGATCAAGACATTGATTTTTGGAGAAAAAGAGAGCTCCACATCTTCATAATTACGAAAGTTTTTCAATGTCAACTCGCTTAAATACATTATTTTTCCTGCTGTTTAGAACGCATTAAAAAAGTTCCTGCATCTGGAACAACAACTTTATCTCCAGCACGCAATTTACGTCCGCGGCGTGCCTCGAGTTCGTCATTAACTAAAACTTTATTCTCTTGTAAAAACCACTTTGCTCGTCCACCTGAGTCAATAATTCCAGCAATTTTTAAAAATTGCCCTAATGTTATGTACTGCGTTTTCAAAAAAAGATCCTTTTCCAACGGACGTCACCTACCTTTAACTAGTATGTTAATTATAACCTTTTTTAATATAAAAAACAATTTTATAAAGCCCATAGAAGCCTTTAGAGACATTTTAAACCCTTTGAATGGATTTATACTTAATTAGTTTAAAATCGTTTATAAGCTAATTTAATTACAAATCAGCTTGTTTTTTCATCTAGCCGTATGCTGGGCACAAAGCCCTGTATTATCAAAAATAATTTGTTTCACTTAAGAAATAAGAATTTGCATTATATAACTAAAAGCGGCCTATTCCTAATCACGGAATAAGGCCGCTCTCGCTATTTGTTGTTACTCTGGTCTCAAATTTGAACTCTCGATCACATTTCAAAACTTTAAAGGAGTCGTGAATCTAAAAAGTTCTAACGGGTGTGATCAACTGAATAAAGTGTTCATGATCTTCACTTGGAACAAGAGTGAATGGGCGCAGAGGTTTTGTAAAGGAAACAGTTACCGTGGTTTGACCAAACGACCGCAACGCGTCCTTCATATAATCAGGATTAAATGATATTTCCAAAGTATTTCCTGTTAAATTTTGAAATTTTAAAGTTTCTTCAACATTCCCTATTTCGGGAGAATTACTGTAGATTGTCGCTTTTTGTTCAGAAACCTCCAAAGAAAGTTTCACAATATTGTTGTGGCTTTCATGAGACAGCAACGAGGCGCGTTCGATTGAAGAAAGAAATTCTACCGCATTAAATTCAATCGTTGTCTCTGAATTTTGGGGGATCAAACGTTCTGTATCCGGATAATTTCCTTCCAGTAAGCGTGAGTAAAATGATGTCTTTCCGAAAACAAAAAGAATTTGGTTTTCAGAAATTCTCAATTCCACATCACTAGAATCCTCTGGTAACATTTTGGCTAGTTCATTCAGAGATTTTCCAGGAACAATGATGTCATAGTCATTGTCCTGCTCGCTATCGATTGTAATTTTACGTTGGCTCAATCGATGACTATCGGTAGCAACAGCCATCAATTTATTATTTTTAATTACAAGATGAATACCAGTCAGAATAGGCCGACTTTCTTGATTAGAAACCGCAATAACTGTTTGGCTGATTATTTGTTTCAAAATATCGCTTGCTAAAGACAAATGCTGAGTTTCATCAATTTCAGGCAAGTGTGGATAATTATCAGCATCAAGTCCTTTGATTGTAAAGGATGCCTGACCAGAAGTTATTTCTGTTTGATAATTATCTGTTACATTGATAGTTAATACTGATTCAGGTAATTTCTTGATGATTTCACTAAAGAATCTTGCTGGTAATACTATTTTACCTGTTTCTTCAATTTGAAGTTCTGCACTATCATCATCTGCAGAGATAAATGTTTCTATTGAAATATCTGCATTACTTCCTGTCAATGTTAAACCTTGTGCTGCTAAAGTTAATTTCAATCCTGTTAGTATCGGAATTGTGGTTTTAGCTGAAATAGCTCGTTGGACATCAGTTAAGCTTTTTATGAAATTTGTTCGATTAACTGTAAATTTCATGAGAACCTCCTGTATATATTTATTAATAATAAAATCTAGTAATAGTAGTAGGGCCTGTGGAAACTGTGGGAAACTAAAAAGGGCTGTTATTTTGTAAGATATCCACATGTTGATATCCTGTGTATAAGTACGCGCTTTTATCCACATTTGTCCACAAGTGGATTATTTTTTTAACTCACCTTTTAAATCGTTGATGGCTCTTTGCATATCATTATCAGTACCTAAAGCACCAGAAATTTTTTCATGAGCATGAATTACGGTAGTATGATCTTTGCCTCCAAACTCATGTCCAATTTTTGGTAAAGAGGCATCTGTCAACTCACGTGCTAGATACATCGCGATCTGGCGCGGAATAACGATGTTTTTGACCCTCTTTTTACCCTTCAGATCACTGATAGAGATATGGTAGTATTTAGCAACTTTATCCTGAATAACTGCTATTGATATTTCATTACTTTTTCCGTTCAGCTTGAGATTTTTCAAAGCATCAGCTGCTAGACTAGTTGTGACAGGCATATGTGTCATGGATGAATATGCTTGGACACGCACAAGTGCACCTTCGAGTTCTCTAATATTCGAGTCTATCTGCCCTGCTATGTAGCTTAACGTGTCATCAGGAATAGCCAAATCATCAGCATCGGCTTTGTTTCTAAGAATGGCTATTCTTGTTTCGAGATCAGGCGGAGTTATATCGACTGAAAGCCCCCATTTGAAACGAGAAACTAAACGTTTTTGCAATTTGGGAATCTCATTTGGGAGGCGGTCTGACGAAAGTACAATCTGTTTCTTGTCATCATAAAGTGCATTAAAAGTGTGGAAGAACTCTTCTTGTGTTCCTTCCTTATCTGCAAAAAATTGGATATCGTCGACTAATAAAAGATCAACACTGCGGTATTCCTTTCGGAATTCCTCTTGACGCTTTGTTTGTATTGAATTAATAAAGTCATTTGCAAATGCTTCACTTGTGACATATTTGACTTTTGCTTGAGGATTATTTGCTAGCATCTGATGTCCGATAGCGTGCATTAAATGCGTTTTCCCCAGCCCAACACCTCCAAAAAAGAACAAAGGGTTGTACAAAGCGCCTGGTTCTTCGGCAACAACTAGCGCCGCAGCATGCGCCATTTGATTTCCTTTTCCTATAACGAAGGTATCGAATGTATACTTGTCATTCAATTTTGTTTCACGCATAAACGTCGGGCGTGAAGGATCTCTTGCGGGTGACGGATTTGTACTTGTGTATGAAGAATTGTCCAAAGGATTTGGTTCTTCTGGCAATTTAGCGACTACATCAATTTTTTGGCCTATTGAAGCAGCTATCATAGAAGTTACTTGTTTGCTTAAGTTTGCTTTCCAATAGTCTTTGTGAAGAGCAGTTGGAACTTCAAGAACTAAAGTATTGGACTTGAACTGGATGGGTTTGACGGCTTTAAGCCAAGTATTATAGCTGATAGTCGACAGTTTTTTACTGAATTCATCACAGATATATTGCCATAAGGTTTCAAGATCAGGCACAATTAAACCTCCTTTTCTGGGTTATCACTATGCTATTCTAGCATTTAATCAAAAAGTTTTCCACAGGTTTGTGTAAAACTGGTAATTTTAAATAACACCCTGTTCAAAAAGTTTTCCACAGCAAAACGCGCTAAGTGCACAACTTGTTATTTTTCGAGTTTTCCACAACGAAATGTGTTTCTTTAAGCCCTACGCATAGGCGCTAATCAGAGTTTTGCACAGGATAAAAACCGCTTGTGGAAAAAATATTCACAGCTTGTTTATTTGTGGTTAAACACTGAGGAGAAACTGTGCGTAAAAAATATGGATAGCAAGAAATCCACAGATACTGTGTGTCGATTAGGACCTTTTGTGGATAACTGTATAGAAGCTTTTTTTAAAATTGTCTTTTATTAAAAACTAAATTATGATAGGATGGTTCAGTAAGGCAACTTGACAGAAATAGTTTTTTTTAGTAAAATTCTGATTACGATTGTTGAGTATGCTTATTGGATTAAGGAGGTGTTGAATCCTATGAAGAGAACTTACCAGCCAAAGAAGCGTCATCGTTCAAGAGTACATGGTTTCCGCAAACGTATGAGTACAAGTAACGGTCGTAATGTTTTAGCACGTAGACGCCGTAAAGGTAGAAAAGTATTGTCTGCATAGACCACTGACCGTCAGTGGTCTTTTCTTTATTTGAAGACTTTTACAAGGCACTTGGAGATGTATTATGCGAAAATCATACCGTGTCAAGAAAGAAGCGGAGTTTCAAAAAGTATTTGTGCAGGGAAAGTCATGTGCTAATCGACAGTTTGTCGTTTATATGATTGAAAAACCACAGCAGGCTCATTTTAGAGTTGGAATTTCGGTGGGTAAAAAAATTGGGAATGCCGTTGCTAGAAATTGGGTGAAACGTCGTATAAGGCAAAGCTTGACAGAACTTAAGCCGCAATTGAAACAAGATTGCGACTTTATTGTTATTGCTCGTCCTGCCGTTTCTGGGTTGTCAATGGCTGAAACAAAGCAGCATTTAATACATGTTTTGCGCTTGGCCCATGTATTGAAAAAAGATTAGAAGATGTTTAAAGTGAGGGAAGTGCAGTGAAGAAAGCAAAGCGGATCGGCATGCTGTTTAGTGCTGGCATGATAATGTTCTTTTTAGCTGGTTGTAGCAGATCAACTGTGACACAAAATAGTTCCGGTATTTGGGATCACTATATTATTTGGAACTTTATTAAAGCTATTCAGTTTTTAAGTAGGGTGTTCGGTGACAGTTATGGCTGGGGGATTATTGTATTTACGATCATCGTTCGTGTCATTCTTTTGCCGCTAATGTTTTATCAGACAAAAAGCATGCGCAAGACGTCTGAATTACAACCAAAACTAAAAAAGTTGCAGAAAAAATATTCTGCTAAAGATAGCGAAACACAAAGCAAGTTACGTGAAGAACAGCAGAAATTATATGCAGAAGCTGGGGTAAATCCAGTAGCTGGCTGCTTGCCGATTTTAGTGCAAATGCCTATTTTATTGGCTTTGTATCAAGCTATTTTAAGATCGCAGGTCTTGAAAACAGGATCATTCTTATGGATGCAGCTTGGTGATCGTGATCCATACTTTGTCTTACCTATCCTTGCAGCTATCTTTACCTTTGGTACATCTAAGTTGAGCGTGATGTCACAACCGGAGCAAAATGGAATGACAGCTGCCATGACTTATGGAATGCCAGCAATTATTCTTTTTTCTGCGATCAGTTTGCCTTCAGCCCTCTCGCTTTACTGGGTTATTACAAATGCTTTCTCAGTCGGGCAAACAATGCTCATCAATAATCCGTTCAAAATCAATAAAGAACGTGAAGAGAAGAAAAAAGCAGAGAAAGCAAGAAAAAGAGCGCTTGAAAAAGCAAAACGAAAAGCTTACAGAAGTAAGAAAAAGTAATAGTATTCATGTGTTGATTAATTGATCTCTGTGATTCAATTATGAATACATACTAATAAAACAAAGACAGCTTATTTCCTAGGAAATAAGCTGTCTTTGTTTTTGTTTGGGGATACTTACCAGATATTAACACGTTTTGAAGGCTCTAAGTACATACCATCTTCTGGCTGAATATTGAATGTTTTATAGAAATCACCTAAGTTTTGAGGCTGGATATTGGCTCGCAACTCATGGGGCGCATGGACATCAATTGCTAAAAGTAATTTTTGACGTTCTAGCGAGGATTTCATGCACCAGACCCGTGCCCAGTTATAAAAGAAGCTTTTCAGGTCAACATCAGATTCGTTTTTAGCAGCTTCTAAGGCACAACTTAACCCACCAGCATCAGCAATGTTTTCTGAGACAACTAGTTTCCCATTAACATTTCCAGCAGGTGTTTTTAGCCCATCGAATTCTTCAATCATTTTTTGAGATAATTTATTGAAGTACTCGAGATCGTGTTTGGTCCACCAATTATGGAGATTACCTAATTCATCGAAGTGTGCACCATTATTATCAAAAGCATGTGAAATTTCGTGTGCGATAACTGCACCGATGCCGCCATAGTTTTCACTTGCCGACTGTTCAAAGCTATAAAATGGAGCCTGGAGGATGGCAGCTGGGAACACAATAACATTGTATGAAGGGTTATAATACGCATTGACTGTGTGAGCACTCATTTCCCATCGGGTCCGATCTACAGGCTTGTTCCACTTGCCATAATGTTCTTTCAGCGCGATTTGATCAAAGGCGAGACTGTTTTCTAATAAGGAACCTGTCTTAACCTTGAATTTTTTATACAACGGATCAAGTTTATCTGGATAACCAACTTGAATACCGAGTTTTTCGAGTTTGACAACAGCTTTTTCACGGGTGTCCTTGCTCAGCCAACTATTAGTGGAAAGCCGCTTTTTATAAATATCAGTCATTTTTTTGACCATTGCTGTTACGTCTTTTTTAGCAGCTTCGCCAAAGTACTTATGCGCGTAATATAAACCAACAACTTGGTCGAATTGTGAAGTTGCTAGATAATAAGCACTTTTAGTTGGATTCATAGGTTCTTTACTGCCTGAAATTGTGCGAGAATAAGTTCCGGCAATTATTCGTATTTTATCAGAGAGGTAAGGGCTAATGGATAAAATTGTTTTTGTTAAGAGCCAGCTCTTCATATTGGAAAAAGTCTCTTCGTTAACGAGATCATTCAATGCAGCATAATACTTTGGCTCACTGACAATAACCTGATCGGGTTCGTGACCGAGTAAGGTTGTGAGATAGTTTTGAATGTCAAAATGCTGATTACAGTTTGCAAAATCTTGCAGGCTATATTTATTATATGACTTGACATAATCAGCCAATTCAGTGCTGTCCTTAACATGGGAAACTAAGGATTTATCAAACGCTAATGCCCCAGCGATCGTTTTTTGAACAAACTCCTTTGAATAGCCGGCAAGTTCTAGTAATTTCGTTAACATTGCGGAATAAATTTGCAATAATTTTTTAGATGATGGATTCTCTGGAGAATAGTATGTTTTGTCAGGAAGAATAAGATTTGGGACGCCCGCATATAGTGCATAAAGTTGTGTGTTTTTCATATCTGGTTCGACATAGAGAGGAATTGGGGAAGAATATCCAGCTAAGGTTAGGTCTGTTAGTTGTTTTTCCCAATCTGACAAGCTTTTTAAATTCTCAATTCTTTTCAGATATGAACGAGCGGGGTCGAAACCAGCGGTATCCCGCTTGGAAAAGTCTGTTGCCAAGCTGTAATATTTTAAGAATTCGGTCAAATATGGATTATCTGAATTAAGCTCACCACTACTTAGTTGGTTAAAGTCACGCATTAAGGTCTTTTCGATGTTGTCTGCTAGATCTGCGAAACCTCCAGTCAAAGGTTTATCTGCGGGAATTTTTGCAGTTTTGAGCCACTCACCATTGACAGCCATGTATAAGTTGTCTTTGATTAAAGATTCTTTTACCTTTTTACTCATGTTAAAACCCCTTTGTTATAATATATTTTTTATTGTAATTCAAAATTATTTGAGATAAAAGCTTAGTAGTTGACCAGAAAAGAGCCATGACAAAACAAAAAATTTGTCACAGCTCCAGGACTAAAGCATAAATATTTCTGGATTTAGATTTATGCGCAATTGTAATTAATAATTACGCATAAATGTCATGCTATTACAGAGTTGGGGAGTTGTCAAAACTCAACTTTATCAGGATCAGGGGCATAACCCACTATTCCATCAAGCTTATTTATGGTCTCCATGTCTTGATCAGATAATTCAAAGTCAAAAAGATGTGAGTTTTCTTCAATGCGGTCCTCATGGATTGATTTTGGTAAAGGCAAAAATCCTTGCTGAAGAGACCATCTAAGACATATTTGGGCTATGGTTCGGTCATTTTTTTCTGCAAGAGCTTTCATTGTGTTATCAGAGAAAATTTTACCTGTACCTAAGGGACTGTATGCTTCTAGTAGGATATTTTTGCTGCGACAGTAATCGATCGTGTCTTTGTCTACATCTCCTGGACAAATTCGAATCTGATTGACCATTGGCGCAGTATGTTGAGTTTTCTCCAATATTTCAAAATGCCTTTTTTTAAAGTTAGAAACCCCAATCGCTTTGAGCTTTCCTTCATCATAAGCATCTTCAAGTGCACGCCAAGTATCTTGCAAATGTTCTTTCCAGTGTGCATCACGAGCTGGTTTTGGATTAGGCCAGTGAATCAAAAACAGATCGAGGTAATCAACTTGGAGATCTTTGAGTGATTTGTCAATAGCATCTCTTGCCGCTTCATAACTGTGTGCGTGATTGTTCAGTTTACTCGTTACAAAAAGTGTTCTGCGAGATATGCCGCTTTCTCTAATGGCTTTCCCAACGCTTTTTTCATTGCCATACATCTCAGCAGTGTCTATATGACGGTAACCTGATGATAATGCTGATTTAACAGCAATGACTGCAAGTGGACCATCTTGGGTCTGCCAGGTTCCAAAACCAACAATTGGGATTTTTGAGCCGTTGCTTAGTGTGTAAGTGTCAATTAAACTCTTCATCGAAAAACCTCGCTTTTAATTGATTTAAAATACAAAGTATATTCTACTACAATCCGCATAAAAATGTTTGAATCCAAATGTTTGAGAACAAAATCGCAATAACGCATCTTTAAGGGATAATCTAAAGAATAAAATGCTATAATGTCTAATATGTGGCAATTATGGGTAATTGAGCATGAGGAGCAGCTTTTTACTGCAGTAATATTAGTTAGGGGGGAATGATAGTGTCTAGATATAAAGGTTGGACAGTTTCAGAGGCCATTGATAACGGGCTAACTATTCTGCATAAAACTAGGAATGATGTTAAAATAACAGTTTTATCAGCTGGGAAAAAGGGTTTTCTTGGAATAGGTAAAAAGCAAGCTGAAGTTGAAATCGAGCTCAACCCAAAGCTCCAAAAGAAGAAAAAAACAGAAAAAAAAGCTTGTCGAACTGTTAGAACGAATGCACAGCAACAGAAGGAAGAAAGTGTTCCAAAAAGAATAAACAGTAAA
This sequence comes from Liquorilactobacillus aquaticus DSM 21051, assembly GCF_001436755.1. Classification (GTDB taxonomy): domain Bacteria; phylum Bacillota; class Bacilli; order Lactobacillales; family Lactobacillaceae; genus Liquorilactobacillus; species Liquorilactobacillus aquaticus. The sequence goes on along the minus strand of NZ_AYZD01000011.1, from coordinate 298,718 downwards.
AGCAGCGAAAAAGATGTTATTATTCGCCAGTTAGGGTATTATTTAGCTGATATTACAGAAAAAATGGGGATAGAAACTTCTATTACTGTCGATCAAGTGTCTCGCAACGTTGTTTATAATTTCAATACTGAACAAGAGGGTGCGCTTATTGGAAAACATGGGCGGATCTTGAATGCTTTACAAGTTTTAGCACAAAATTATTTAGAACAGCGAAATTGCTCAAAAATGAGACTTACGCTGGACGTTGGAGAATATCGTGAAAAGCGGAAGCAAACATTGGAGAGACTGGCTCAAAATGTTGCACGGGATGCAGTGATGCACAAGAAAACAGTTTATCTGGATGCAATGCCATCATTTGAAAGAAAAATAATTCATGCAACTTTAGCGCATGATAAGCGTGTGATAACGCACTCACGCGGAAGTGAACCACGTCGTTATGTTATTGTCGAACCATTGAAATAACTTCATAGTAGTGAACTGAAATCTTTAGAAAATAGGAGAGATTCACCATGGGATTAGAGCACGTACCGAATAAATTAGATGATGAATTATGTTTTGCTATTTATACTGCACAAAAAATATATAATAAGTTTTACGCTGGAGCTCTTAAAGAATACAAACTAACATATCCGCAATATATCACTCTATTGGCTTTATGGGAGACAGGGGAGCCGATGATGATCAAGGAGTTAGGAGCGAAACTGAATTTAGATAATGGAACATTGACACCTCTTTTGAAACGGATGGAGAAAGATGGTTGGATCGAACGTAATCATAGTCTTGAAGATGCAAGAAAAGTTTTTATTTGTTTGACAAAAAAAGCCAAGCAAAAAAAATGTGAAATAAAGAATAAAATGACTTCTTGTTTTGCTGCGGTCGACATGACAGCGAGTGAATACAGAAAAGACGTCGAGCTTATTAAAACCATTGGAAAAAGTATTGAGGATGGAAATACGAAGTAAGCACAGATGGAATTAACCACTGAAGTATACTAATGTGGATGGATATTACAAGAGAAGTATAACCAGGCTGACTATTGGAACACGTTAGAGGCATAATGTAGAATTAAAACAAAGAGGCTGTGACATAACTAGCCTCTGTATAAGCAAATAGGACGAGAAACCAAAATTCGGTTTCTCGTCCTATTTGCTTAAGTCTTTGATTTTTTAAGCTGGCCCCTAACGTGACCAGTTTCATGATATTTAATGCCATGACGACGATGCCGGCTTCCTTGGTGACCTTCTCAAAGCCACGCACCGAGAAGCGATTAAAACGCAAAGAAGCCTTCATCTTACCAAAAATCGGTTCAATGTCGATCTTGCGTTGACCATAGATTACTTGTTGGGCTTGATGTTCACGCATTTTGTCACGCCGCTCGTCAAGTTTTCATTTTTGAGATTTAATGGTACGACATTGCTGTTTGGCTGGGTTCGGTGAGACCTGCTTCGTGGCTTCAGCGGTTTCGTTCAATACCACTAAGTGGTCCTCAACTTTGCTGATCATCGTGTCTATCAATTCAGGAGTTAAATTCGAACCGGCCGGGACTTCATCGACAATTTTAGCTTCATGTAGTTCGCCTAAAAGTTTCACTAATTTTTTTCGATTCATTTGATCAAAGCGAATTGTATTCTTCTTCCAAACAAAACTATATTTGTTCGCATCAGCTAAAATCTTTGTCCCATCAATAAAAGATACATCGTCAACCATGCCATTTTGACGGAGATCAACCAACTAGCTGGCTTGTTTTCACGGGCAAAGCGTTCAATTTTTCGACTACTGAAAATGCCGTAACTGTACGCCAAAAGAACCAGTTTTACCATGGCACCGAGGTTGTATTCCCGTGGGCGA
>NZ_AYZD01000011.1:0-296860 GCF_001436755.1 Liquorilactobacillus aquaticus DSM 21051 | reverse complement strand
ATTTTTAAGCTTTCAACCAACTGATTGATGTAACGAGCTGGATGGTTTTCTTCTGGTAGGTAATCTAAAGCGATACTCAAGGTAGTTTGATTTATGTTATAATAATCTTGCATACTAGGAATGTCCTTTCGGGGATAATTTCGCAGAGTATCGGCTGCAACCGATACTCTTTTTTATTTTCTATTATAACAAAGACCGGCCTTTGTTATAGAGACTTATGTCACAGCCTTCTTATTTTAATGTTATTTAAGGCAAATTACCCACAAAATCAGACTTTTCTGTGTTTCAAATAAATCGTTACAAAGTTAATCCAAGCAATTATGCTGCCGACTAAAGACAAGAATAACAACGAAGATCCCAGACTAATCCCAGATTCATTAACATTATTAGTTACGATAACCCAGGCACGAATTGAGGCTCCTTGGCTTAAATAGATTCCCAGACTTATGACCGAAAACACAACGGCAATGATTAATGGATAAAAAATTGTTTTTACTTTTAACATCACTGTACTCCCCTCATAATAAAACAGCTTAGTAATCACTATACCGGAGTATACGCTGTAATTATAGTGCTATCTTGTAAAAACAAACCTAAAATAATATGAGGTGATTTAACATGCAGCAAATTGTCCTACCCATCAAAGATTCTAATGTTCTTAAAGAAGTTCAAGATACTTTACTCAATAATTTTAAAGCTGGGCGACGTAACTACACAATTTTCCAAGTGGGCAAGGCCACTTTGTTAAGGGTGAGCGATGTTATGAAGCTTCGTTGGGCCGATGTCTTCAACGAAAATGGTACCGTACGTCAGAATGCATTTATCCACGACCAAAAAACCGGAAAAGCCAATCTACTTTACTTAAAACCAGTTCAAACTGATTTATTAGCCTATCGAGCTTGGATACAAGAAAAGCATTTGGTTTCTGACTGGTTGTTTCCCTCTATTCAGCACCCCGACCGACATATTACGGAAAAACAATTCTACAAAGTCATGAGCAAAGTCGGTGATCTGTTAGGAATCAATTATCTAGGTACTCACACGATGCGCAAAACGGGCGCTTATCGCGTCTATACGCAATCTAATTATAATATTGGCTTAGTTATGCACTTATTGAATCATTCTAGCGAAGCTATGACGTTAACTTATTTAGGATTGGATCAAGCTAGTCAAGAAACCATGCTGGACCAAATCGATTTTGGTTAGTAGTTTTTTTATTTGGTCGCTGTTATTACAAAAGTTGGAACCATCGGGGTACCCCACCAACCGTTATAGCCAGCATTTACAATATTAACGTTTTGATATTCCAAGTCTTTAAGAATACGCACATATTTACTAGTTTCGTAGCCTATATCCATGATTACTAACTGACCTTTTTGTTTTTGAACCCTTGCTATGTTTACAAGCGCTGCTTTCCGTTTCTCAAATGGCTTAATATTATGCAGTACTAAACTAGATACAATCAGATCAAATTCATTATCGTTGAATGGCATGTCTAAGATATTAGCAGTTTTCAACTTTACCTTGTCAGCCAAATTACTACTGTCCATTATTTTTTGAGTAGCTGCAATTGAATTGCTTCCCTGATCCTTATTACTCCAGATATCAATTCCTATTATTTCGCTTATTTTTGCCGCTTGTCTATTAAATTGCAACATAAAGGCCCCGTGACCACAGCCAGCGTCTAATATCTTACTGTCTTTTTTTAAATGAATACTGTTAATAATAGATTTCATTATTCTATACTTACCAATTATTGAAGTATGCATGTATTTAAGCCCACACAAAACTAACACTAAGACCATAATGGCTGAAACGGTGTTAAAACCACTTATTAACATCATAATTCCAACAATTAAAGCTGGCCCAAAGAAAAAAGCCAAACCTATTGGTGCGTCCATCTCCCAAATACTTTTCATTAAAATCTCCTATATCAATGTATTTATTCTTTAAAGCATATCATTTTTGTCGCTATTGTAATCTTCAAACTTAGATTTCAAATCAAATCCATTTCCTATAACTAATCATCGTGATACTACATTCTGAATCACCAAAAGATTTCTTTCTATAATTGAAAACAGAGAAATTGTTCTCTTCACTTATAATATAAAGAACTAATTAGCGTTAAACATCTTAATTTTTCAAAATATATTTTGACGATCTTCCCTTGCCAATAAGTTTTATCCGCTGACGTTTCTTCAATTCACTGAGAGCTCGTTTAATTGTTATATCACTGTATTGCGGGATCAGGGCCGTGAGCTCACTTCTAGACAAGGGTTTTAATTCTTGCGTTAATGTTGTAAGAATTAAGTCCGTTGCAGACACTGGTTTATCTTGTACCAGATTGAGCCGATCATTAAGATTGCGATATGCTTGCAAGATAACACCCAAAAAATAATCTAAAAAGGGCGCATAGTCATTCTGGTTATTTTGCCAATTTAAAGAACTCTGCTTGAGAACTTCATAATAGGACTGCTTGGTTTTCTCAATTAAATTTTCCAGACTGATGTACTTTCCAACGTTGAGTTGTGCTTGATACATTGTTAACAGCATTAACAATCTCGACATACGGCCGTTACCATCACGAAACGGGTGAATCGAAACAAAATCAAAGATAAAGGCGCCCAATAAAATTAGTGGTGAAAAAGTTTGCTGATCAACTGCTAAATTATAATTGATACAAAGTTCCTGAACCAATTTCGGAGTTAAATACGCTGCAGGTGGTTGGAAACGGACTTCCTGCCTACCGTCCGCATATTCGGTAATGATTTGATTATCAGAATCTTTGAATTGGCCACCCCAGGTGCTGTTGGTATAGCTAAACAAACGTTTATGCAACGTTAAAATTGAACTGTTGTTAATCGGAATATATGCATATTGTTCATGAATTAAAGCCAATACGTCCCGATAACCTGCAATTTCTGCCTCACTGCGATTACGCGGGCTAGTTTTTTGATGAACCAATTGTTTTAACCGAGTGTTACTGGTATAAATTCCTTCAATACGATTAGAAGCATCAGTACTCTGGACTTTAGCAACATTAACCAAGTGATCTAAGGCTTCTTTGTAGACGATTGATGTGGCTGATAAACGCCCTTTAAGTTCATAAATTTGGTTCAGCTTGTCATTCATTGAAGCAGTTATTTCTAAATTATTTAAAGTTTTATAATCAAATTTTTTCAGGATCATCTCACTCCCTTCGGTATCATTTTACATTATTTGATACCGAAAATATACAAATGATACTGATAAAACAAATAACATCTAAGAAACTACCTAAAAAGGCACCTCATATTCGAGGTACCTTTTTAGATTTAGCTTGTAATCCGTATCGAATTAAGTTACGAACAAGCCCACAGTTCAACTTTTTAATGGCTTACGATCTGTCAACAAAGCAATCACCGCTCCTACTAAGTAGGTATGACTGAAGGCCTGACTGATTTGTCGATTTTTAGTATGCTTAATTTTTCTCAAAGCTGTCGTTAAAGCTTCTTTTTGTGCCAATTGTTTGAGACCTACTAACAATTTTTTCTGGCCCTGGCTTATTTGCTGATTACCCAAATTAATTTTTTGAGAAGCTACTGATAGTTTAGATATAGCGGTATTTTGATTTTCTAACCTGGTTAAGGTAAGTGTTAGTTGCTGGTTACCCGCTTTTAAGTTATCAGTAGCTATTGCTAACTCCTTCTGGGCTTGGTAGACCTGGTGAAGATCGGTTCCCTTTTGGGGCTGTGGTAAATCAACTTGAGATTTGGCCGCTTGTTTAAGGGCACGTCTTAGGTTCGTCTGTTTGTTTTTAGTTGTTAATTTGGCTGATCCAGTAGTGGAAAATAGGCTATTCAATTGTTGATGAGCCACTTTATTTACTTTTGGTGATAATTGCTGTCGATCAACAATTTGAATGGCATCTTGATGAGTATGCTGCTTAGCTGCATTGACATTATTATCAAGGACCGTTACTAGAATTGCAATTCCTAAACAGGTGCCAATTTGACGCGCTGCGTTAACAATTCCCGAACCAATCCCACTTTTATTTTTTGGCAAATGCTTAACCGAGGCCACTAACGAAACTGAAGAGAACCCAAAACCAACACCGTTAATCACCAGAAAAGTAATGATAACAGCTTTAGGCGTTGTGGTGGTGATAAACGACAAGAGTAGTAAACTAGCTGCCATGACTAATAGGCCAATCAAAGTAACCGGAACTGCGCCAACTTGATCAAATAACTTAGTTCCCAAAGGCATCGCTACCATGATTGTTAAGGAAACTGGAATAATAATTAGGGCTGCATGTAATGCTGTATCGTTCAGAACGTCTTGTAAAAAGTAATTTAAAATCAGGGTGGGGCTAACTAATGCAAAGCCGGTTAAAAAGTAAACTAAACTAGAAGCAGTTAGGGTTTTTTCACGGAACAAATCTAATTCAAGTAGTGGGTGTTTGACTTTACTTTCGATAAAGATGAATAATCCAATAGCTAATACGCCGCCAATGAGTGTTCCTAAGATGATACCCGATTGCCAACCATATTGGCGGCCTTCTAGTAGGCCAAAGGTTAAACCGCCCAATCCTAGTGTTAAAAGAATCGTTCCTGGTAAATCAATTCTCCCTGCCAAGGATTCGTCATATGATTCCCTTACTCCAATAGCTATAATTAGAAAGGCTACAATGGTTAAGGGGACATTAATGCCAAATACCCAGCGCCAAGAAGCATATTCAATAATCACACCACCAATCGGTGGCCCCCCGGCATCGTCGTCATGGCATTAAATATCATGAAACTGGTCACGTTAGGGGCCAGCTTAAAAAATCAAAGACTTAAGCAAATAGGACGAGAAACCAAAATTCGGTTTCTCGTCCTATTTGCTTATACAGAGGCTAGTTATGTCACAGCCTCTTTGTTAGATATGTGATAAGTAATGATCTTACTGTAATTTAGAAATGATTGACCTGCAAACCGTATTAACTAAAACCTTGTACCTAAGCATACTAACTTTATGCTTACTGAGTTTAGTATGAGTACAATTTCGCAACTATTTCAGCAGCTGGTCTCAGCTTATTTTGAGGAAAAGCAAAGTTGATTAAAAGAGCTCTAAATTATCGAACAGAATGTAAAATCAGAGTACTAAATGTGAGAAGATAGGAACTACTAGATCAACAACAGCTCCAATAATAACAACGGCAATAGCGGCCATTGAACCTTGAACGGAACCTAGTTTCAACGCAAAAGCAGAACCGACTGTGTGACCAGCAGTACCTAATCCGAGTCCTTCTCCGATAGGATCGTTATTCAAGTGGAACTTTTGAACGAGCCAACCGCCTAGCGCATAAATAATAACAGCATTCAAGATACATGCCATGGCAGTGATTGAGGCATTTCCACCAATCGCTTTAGAGATAGGAAGGGCTATTGCGGTTGTAGCTGCCTGAGGAAGCATTGAAGCGGTTCCAACATGATTTAAACCAATTAATTTTGAAACTCCTACAATAGCAAAGAGCGAAATGACTGTTCCAAAGAGCAATCCTGAAAGAATTTCTGACCAGTACTTTTTCACAATGTCGTTGCGTTTGTATAATGGGACAGCGAAGGCGATCGTTGCGGGGTTCAGAAACCAGAAAATGATGTCCCCACCAGGACGATACGCTGTGTTATAAAGATTCGCAACATCTTGACCTAGAAACTTAGCTAGAATAACTAAAAGAGTTATGCCTAGGATCATTGCAACGAATAAAGGTTGGAAGAAGAATAAGCCGTGCGTTTTTTTGAAGAGCCATTGTCCTATCAAGTACACAATCAGAGAAAGAAAGATCCCGAAGAACGGAGTTGTAAGTATTTGCATGATTAATTCTCTCCTTTCGCACGCGAGAGCGCATGGACTGAAACGTTTTTTGCGGTTGTAGCATTCTTTGTTTGTGCGGGATGTTTTTTCTTCAACCAAATGAAGAAACGTGCGGTATACGCTGTTACAAGCAATAAGATAATAGTTGAGATTATAATTACTGTAACTATTTGAAGACCCTCAGCTTTCATTATGCCGAGATTAGCTGCTAGTGAAATGCCAGAGGGAACAAAAAGAAAACCAATCAGGCTGATCAAAATCGCACCGAACGAATCAACCCATTCAACTTTGATGATGTGCAGAGAAAGCAAGGAATAAAGCAGAATCATCCCGACTACAGGTGCTGGGACAGGGAATGAAGCTGGAGCTAAACTAGAAATAATATTAGAAATGAAAAGGATACTTGCATAAATTCCCATTTGCGCGAGAAGGGGAGCCGGTTGTGTCTTTTTCTTAATGTTAGCGTTTTTATTTTTCTGTGACATAATTCATCATCCTTCCGTGTTTTTATACTCCTATCATAAATAAAGCACGTATAAAAAGGCCGTTTTTATGCCTAAATGCAAAAAATAGCCTGTGAATGATAAAAAATAACATGTGAATGACCAAACAATCACATGTTCAAACGTTGTTTCAAGTCCTTTATAAATGAACGACCTACTGGTACACGTTCATTATTTGTCAAAATTAAAACAAAAGTATGGTTGAACCATGGTTGGATTTCACGGATATATTCGAGACAGACGATTGCACTGCGGTGAACTTGTATAAATTTTTGCGGATCCAACTGTTTTTTTATCCAACTCAATGTTTCATGTGAAACAAAATTGCGATTCGCATTTGTTGTAATGGTCAAAAGACCGCTCTCAACTGTTGCCGAAACAATGTCTTTCGTTTTAATGACGGCAGTTTTTTCATCAGCTGTAAGTGTAATGAAGTCAGCTGTGTTTTTAGGAGCGGTGTTGTCCTCCTTGTGTAATTGTTCCCGATTTAATAAAGCGGTGTTTGCTTTTTTTAAAGCTTGATTAATCCGAGTCTGTTCGAAAGGCTTGAGAACATAATCGATAGCGTTAATGTCAAATGCTTGAATAGCATATTTATCATAAGCCGTTGCAAAAATCACTAAGGGGGGATTGACAAGCTGTTTAAGTTCTTTTGCTAGTGTAAAACCATTTTCCTCGTTTAGCGAAATATCGAGAAAAATCAGATCAATCTTTTGTGTGAGCAGGATGGAGAGGGCATCTTTGATACCTTCAGCTTCGGTAACCTTAGCAACGGTAATATTTTGTTTTAGTAAATATGATAACTCACTTCGAGATAAGGGTTCGTCATCGACGATCAGTATATTCATTATTCAGCCTCCTTAAGAGGGATCATTATTCTAATAGTTGTGCCAGAATCTGTGCTTGTGATTTGAAGATGACTTTCATTCCCATAAAGTCCAATTAAGCGCCGGTTTAAATTTGCAAGTGCTGTTCCTGTCCCTGTTGAGGATGCAATTGTTTCTTGCCCTAGACGTTTAAGTAATTCTTTCTTAATTCCCACACCATTATCCGCAACCGCAATTTGTAAGTTGGTTTTTTCTTTTTTGACAGAAATGTGAATTTCATTACCACTTTTGCGATTTGGGAAAGCATGTTTAACAGAATTTTCAACCAAGACTTGTAAGCAGAATGGAGGAATTTTCACATCTAGACCTGCTTGAATAGCATAACTGACACGGTACTTTTGCGGAAAGCGTGTTTGTTCAAGCGACATATAGGAGTTTACATGTTCTTTCTCTTGCTGCAGAGGAATTTCTGTTTCTTGGACACCTTGCAGACTTGAACGGAAAAAAGTACTGAGTTGTAACAGAGCAGTGCGTGCTTTATCAACATCGGTGCGCATTAGTGCACTTATTGTATTGATAGCATTGAAAAAGAAGTGCGGATTTATTTGAGCTTGCAGTGATTTTATTTCTGCATCACTGATTAATTTAGACTGCTCTTCAGCTAGCCCTAAGGCTAATTGACTTGAGAAAATCGATGCAAGTCCTTTCGCTAAATTTTCTTCGACAGGTGTTAGTCGTTCAGCTTTGGTAAAGTACATTTTTAGAGCCCCAATTGTTTTTCCATTTACTTTGAGTGGTAAGACAATTGCTGATGCCAGTGGACAATCAGGGTGAGGACAGCCGATTTCTTCTCTATGGTACGCATACTTGGTTTCGCCGCCGGCAATTACATGTTTAGAAAGATCAGTCAAGACAGCCTGACCAGCAACGTGATGGTTTTCACCAGCACCAACGTGGGCAAGAACATTGACACGATCAGTTATCCCAATAGCATCAAAATTAGTATAACGCTTGATGATGGCACAGGCTTTTTGGGCCGAATTGATATTCAAGCCTTGACGAAAGTAGGGAAGAGTTTTATTAGTCAGATTTAAGACATCATGTGTTTGGACAGCCTTCAATTGCTGTTCATTAGAAAGATAAGCGTTTAGGATCGAAATAAATACGGAAGCACCAATACTATTTAACAAAAGCATAGGGATAAAAATTAATTTTACAAGTGCTAAGCCGCTGAAGATACCGATAAAAATCATTTGAATAGACTCCGCTAGAATTCCCAAGAGAGCGGTGGCCCAGGGCTTAGGATAAGTATTGTGTGTTTTAATGCTTTTCCCAATCAAACCAATGGTCCAGCCGACAAATGTCGAGCTTACGATGTAAAAGTAGTCAGAAAAATTGCCTTGGAGCACACGATGAATTCCGCCTAGGAAACCAACAACGCCACCAACAACAGGCCCGCCAACTATTCCAGCGACCGTGATGACCAATGTTCTAGTATTAGCAATCGAGTCAGATTGAGGCAAACCGGTTAAAAATGGCGTTTGGACTAAGGTATTATTTTTGGTGATCTCAACACCAGTTAGGTTTGAAATTACAGCGAAAATTGAAAAAATAAGAATTAATGCAATTTGAGCTTTAGTTGTTTTTTTTGTAATTAGTTTTCTGAAGAAGGAAACGTTGACTAATAAAAAAGCAAGTACCAGAATAATTCCCAAACGCTGGAGAAGAAGAACAAAGAGAGTGAACAAGATTTTGCAGCTCCTTTCTTAAATACGATGAAATCGATTACTAATTTATCGTATCACTTTGGCAAGTAAGATGCTATGAAACGTTAGCCTACTAGTAAAGCTGGCAACATGTTATACGGATAGTGCGAAAAATAAAATAGGGCCGCCCAAGAACGTTAGTCTTGGCTCGGCCCTATTATTTATCATAATATGTTTCAAACTTCGATCCCTTGCAACGGTTTATTATGATTAAAAGGGGATTGTTATTCGACGCAAAAGCGCTTGTCTTTTAGCACATTCTTAACGCTAAACGTAGTCATAAATTCTTGGTTTTTAGTAGCTAAGTCGCAAACGGTAAGATATTTTTTTAAAAAGCATAGTTTTTAACTGGAGTATCAAGCCAGTCATAGCGCAAGAGTTGCCGAAGAGTTCGATTGACTGGAATCCAGAGACCACTTTTAAGTAGATCGACCATTGTCGGCATAAAGAATTTATCTTTTTTTTTGCCCTTGGTGACATTAACGGTAATAACTTCATTTGTTTCGGTTTTTAGTATCACTTGTTGTTTTTTTAATGCAATAACTTGTGCAGATACGATATTATTAGTAGTATTCATAACAGATGCACATCCTTGATATTTATTTAACTTACTATTTGCAGTATAATACTAAAGTCTAAAGAAAGCGTAAACATATATTTATATTTTGATAAAAGATGTATGGCAATAGATCTTGCTTGGAACTAAAGCTATTTCAACAATTTTATTATATAGAATAAAAGCGGAGGGCGAAGTTGGATGATCGGCAAAAAATTATCTCTGAAAGCGGACGTTATTGTTGGTATTGGGGATCTTAGCAAAATGACAGGTGTTTCTACAAGGCAGCTTAGATATTGGGAAGAGAAGGGATATATTCAAGCTGTTCCGAGCAAAAAAAATACTACACGCAAATACAAATTTGAAATGTCTTATAAAGTTCAGGCCATTAAACGATATTTAGATCAAGGCTATACTTTGGCTAAATCTGTGGAGCAGGCTGAAGAATTGCGGAAAAAATTCGAGATTTGGAAAAAATTTATAATGGACAAAGTCGAAAAGGTTGAGATCGTTGATGCTGAAAATGATTATGGAATAATTGATTTGGGAGACTTAGAGGGAGATCAAAACAAGCGGGTTTATGGAGTAGTAGATGAAAATGGTTGTCATTTTGAAGTGAGAAGACAACCGGATATGGATAAATAATTTAAGAATGAACGGAGTAGTTAGCATGGAATTTGAGGGAGTTCATCACATAGCAATAATTGGACATAATTTGCAGAAAACTTTAGATTTTTATGTTGCTAAGCTAGGCTTTGAGATTATTGCACAGCATCGACGCGCATCTAAAAAAGACATCAAAGTAGATCTTCAAAAAAACGGGTTAGTATTAGAAATCTTTATTAAACCAGATGCACCAGCAAGATCTACCTACCCTGAGGGTGAAGCGTGCGGATTAAGGCACTTGGCATTTGCGGTATCAGATGTAGATGAAGCAGTCAGGAATTTGAAAAAAGTTGGTATTTTAACGGAACCTATTAGAAAAGATGATTACACGCACAAAAAAATGACCTTTTTCTTTGATCCAGATGGATTACCGCTTGAAATTCATGAATGATAGTAAAAACAGAGCTTAGCTTACGTGTTTGCGTAAGCTAAACTCTGTTTTTTTTAACGAGTTTACTTAATATTCAAATTATATATTGACAGTTAGTATAATAATAATAACTTTATGAGGGTTTTGACTTGGTAAAAGAAAGCAATAGTGGTCTATCGGAAAAAGATAGCAGCATATGCCCATTAACAGGGCTTTGTGTGACATTGTTTGTAATTAGAATTATGTTAGAATGATTAAAAAATAAGTTGCTTTTTAATCAAGAAAGAATCTAGGTGTAAAAATGATCTCTGATTACAAGAAAAACTTTAAGTCTAGTGGTCAAAAATACAGTTACTACGACATTGTTTCATTTATGCAGGATAAAAAACAAAATGTTGAGACATTACCCTATTCAATTCGAGTTCTTCTTGAATTGACTCTGAGACATAGTGCTACGCATCCTAAAATGGAACAGTTTCTGGAAACTTTTGTAGACTGGGATAAGAAACATGAGTTCGATGTTCCGTATAAACCGGAGCGAGTCGTTCTGCAGGACTTTACAGGCGTCCCCGCACTCGTTGATCTGGCTGCAATGCGTGAAGAAGTCAGAAAACGTGGCGGCGATGTAAAAAAAATTAATCCAGATGTTCCAGTCCACCTTGTAATTGATCATTCTGTTCAGGTAGATATGGCTGGCAGTGAAGAGGCATTTGCGCATAATGTTGAACAAGAGTTTAAAAGAAATAGAGAAAGATATACTTTTCTGAAATGGGCACAGAATAGTTTTGATAATCTTACTATTATCCCGCCTGATACGGGGATAATTCATCAAGTCAATCTTGAATATTTGTCCTCAGTGGTACGGTACACAGCAGGGGAAGACAAAGTGGTTTTTCCAGACACGTTGGTTGGAACAGATTCACATACAACAATGATCAATGGCTTGGGTGTCCTTGGTTGGGGCGTCGGAGGAATTGAAGCTGAAGCAAGTATGTTGGGACAGGAGTCGTATTTTCCAATGCCTAAAGTTGTTGGGGTCAAGTTAACTGGAAGCTTGTCTGCAACGGCAACAGCAACTGATTTGGCACTTACTCTGACAAAACTGTTGCGGGAGCATAATGTTGTTGGTAAGTTTGTCGAGTTTTACGGTCCAGGATTGGCATCTTTGCCGTTGGCAAATCGCGCAACAATCGCCAACATGGCACCTGAATATGGAGCAACATGTGGTTTTTTCCCGATTGACGAACAAACATTGGCATATCTAGAGTTAACAGATCGGACGCCAGAACAGATACAACTAGTTAGAGACTACGCCGACGCGAACCACTTTATGTATAATGTTGAGCAAGACAATGTTCGACATTACTCAGAGTATGAAGAATTGGACTTGTCAACTGTCCGCAGCAATGTGGCTGGTCCGAAACGTCCCCAAGATTCAGTTTACCTTGAGAACTTACCGCAGCAGTTTATGGGGTATGCGGCACTCAAGAAATATTCAGTTGAGGTGGAGGGAGAAGAATTCCATCTCCTGCCAGGAGATCTAGGACTAGCAGCAATTACGAGCTGTACTAATACATCCAATCCCGAGGTACTGATTGCAGCTGCTCTGATCGCAAAAAATGCTATTGCAGCTGGTTTGAAGGTTCCTAAGTATGTTAAGACTTCATTCTCACCAGGGTCCCGAGTAGTGACCGATTACCTCGCCGCTGCAGATTTGCAACGTTACTTAGATGATTTGGGTTTTCAAATCGTTGGTTATGGTTGTATGACATGTATTGGAAATTCAGGTAAGTTGAAGACTGGACTACAGGAAAGGCTGGCGAAGGAAAATTATCCTATCGCGGCGATTGAAAGTGGAAATCGTAATTTTGAAGGAAGAGTTAATCCGCTGATAAGGGATACCTATTTGGCTTCACCCCCGTTAGTTGTTGCCTATGCGCTTGCAGGAACATTAAATATTGATGTGGAGACGCAACCGTTGGGTACAAATCCAAAAACTGGTGCTGAGATATATCTTAAGGATCTATGGCCGACTCAAGAGGAAATTAGTTCTGTTATTCACCGTTTTGTCAAACCACAGCTTTTTTCCAATAACTATAGAGATATTTTCAAACAAAATAATATGTGGAACGAGCTGGAAGCACCGACCTCTGAGACGTATCACTGGGATGAAGCTTCAACTTATATTGCTGAGCCGGACTTTTTCTCCGAAACGAGTGGGCAAGAAAAGCTGACAGGACTAAGAGTTTTAGCCAAACTGGGTGATTCTATCACAACAGACCACATTTCGCCGGCTGGATTTATTGGACAGCGGACCCCGGCTGGAGAATACTTATTGGAACATGGTGTTGAACCTACAGATTTTAACTCATATGGCTCGCGGCGTGGAAACCATGAAGTAATGATGCGGGGGACATTGGCTAATATCAGGCTTCAAAATCAATTAACTCCAAATAAAATGGGTGGTTTTACCAAATCATGGTTGACCGGGAAAGAGACAACAATTTATGATGCTGCAATGGAGTATAAAGCCAATCAGGTCGGAACAGTTATTTTAGCTGGGAAAGACTATGGTATGGGTTCTTCGCGTGATTGGGCCGCTAAAGGTGTTTTACTTTTAGGTGTCAAGGCGGTTATTGCTGAGAGTTTTGAACGGATTCACCGGTCTAACTTGGTCATGATGGGGATCTTGCCTCTACAGTATCTGCCAGGGGATACAACCGATAAATTAGGTTTGATGGGTAATGAAGAAATTTCGATCCGACCAGATGGAGATATTGCTCATGTGAGTGCTGTAAATAAGGAGCATGTAATTAAGTTTGATGTCAATATAAGGTTCGATTCACCGATTGATCGAACTTATTATCAAGAAAATGGCATACTGCCTTTGGTTGTCAAAAACAAATTAAAAGCGTAGAAAGACATGACATGAGGAGGGATTAGATGAGTTATGCGAAGGGACTAGCTGGTGTTGTTGCAGGTCAAACTAAAATCAGTTCTACTGATAATCAGCGATTGGTATATGCAGGCTATCCGATTGAAGAGTTAGCACAGAAGACGTTTGAAGAAGTTGTCTTTTTGTTATGGAACACACGTTTGCCAAACCACACGGAATTATCAAGGTTTAGAAAAGATTTAGTCAGCAAAATGGTCTTACCAGCGGAAACCATCCGATTGCTGAGCTACATTGCTAGGGAACCTCAGCATCCAATGAGCATTTTGCGAACAACAACTTCGCTTTTGGGAACAACTAACGATGTTGAGCATGATGAACCGCCTAAAATACTTGCAAAAATGCTGACAGCTATAGCAGCGATAGTTAGAATTCGTGATAATGATCCGTTGATCGATCTGGATCCGTCATTAGGTGTTGCGGATAATTTTCTGCATATGTTAACGGGCAAGCGTCCAGGCCCTGAACTATCGGGTATGTTCAATACGGTTATGATCTTACATGCAGATCATGAGTTTAACGCATCTACCTTCACGGCGAGAGTGGTTTCTTCAACTTTTGCGGATTATTACTCATGCTTGACGGCAGCAGTATGTGCATTGAAGGGGCCACTACATGGAGGGGCGAATGAACGCGTTTTTGAAATGCTGACTATAATTGCAGAAAATGAGATGGACCCGCTCAGTTTTGTGGAAGAGCAAACTCAGAATAAGCGGAAAGTAATGGGATTCGGCCATCGAATCTATAAAGATGGCGATCCCCGAGCTTTTATCTTAAAAAAGATTGCTGAAAAAATGGCAAAAGAAACTGATAATCAAAAGTACTTCGGAATTCAGCAGCAATTGGCGGATTATATGCTCAAAAGTAAACAATTGCATCCCAATGTTGATTATTATACGGCGCTTATCTACCATTGCCTAGGATTGAAAAAAGAAACTTTTACAATGATTTTTGCAGCTTGCCGGACAGCTGGGTGGCTGGCACATGTTATGGAACAACGTCAGCAAAAATGTTTAATACGGCCGAATTCTGAATATATCGGTCCCAAAGAACGACATTGTGTAAAGCAGCAAAATAGATAAAAAGGAGAAAGAAGTTATGGAAGCTAAAAAGATTCAGATTATAGGCGGAGAACTTTTAACTCCAGATGTACCAACGATTCCGTTTATAGCAGGCGATGGAATAGGACCAGAAATCTGGGGAGCTGCTAAACGGGTTTTTGATGAAGCAGTAAAAAAAGCTTATGCGGATAAGCGGGAAGTTAATTGGTTGCCGTTGTCGGCGGGGGAAAATGCATATCTTAAGACAGGAGAGTGGCTGCCTGATAAAACTGTTGAAGCTTTAAAGAAGTACCTTGTTGCAATCAAAGGACCGTTAACAACACCGGTCGGACATGGTCATCGGTCTATTAATGTAACTTTACGACAAGAATTAGATCTATTTGCTTGTTTTCGACCCGTAAAATACTATGCAGGAACCCCATCACCTGTTAGAGATCCTGAGAAAGTTAATATTGCAGTTTTTCGAGAGAATACAGAGGATATTTATGCTGGGATAGATTTTGACTCTGGCAGTCCAGCAGCTGGAGAACTGTTGGAGCTGCTTGAAAAAGAAGGTTTAGCTTCTAGGGTACGCTTTCCGAAGACTTCGGCTTTTGCACTCAAACCAGTTTCTAGTGAAGGGACTAAACGCCTTGTTAACGCAGCAATTACTTATGCACTTGAGCATGAGAAGCAGAGCGTTACGCTTGTGCATAAGGGAAATATTATGAAGAAAACAGAAGGAAGTTTTAAAAAATGGGGTTATGAGATAGCGGAGAGTTTTGGGAACAAGGTCTATACAATGGCACGTTATGAAAAAACTAAAAAAGAAGATGGTGAAGAAGCAGCACAGAAGCAATTAAAGACGGCTAAGCAAAATGGAAAGGTTATTGTCAAAGACATAATTGCTGATAACTTTTTTCAGCAATCTTTACTGAATCCTGAGCAATTTGATGTTGTGGCCACATTAAACCTGAATGGTGATTATATTTCTGATGCTTTGGCTGCCCAAGTTGGAGGGATTGGAATTTCTCCTGGTGCAAATATCAATTACCAGACAGGGCAGGCAATTTTTGAAGCCACACATGGAACAGCTCCTCAGTTTGCAGGTCTGAATAAACTTAACCCAACTTCGTTAATCTTATCAGGGGCAATGATGTTTGATTATATTGGTTGGAAAGAAGCTGCAGAACTAATCGAACAAGCCGTTGCTTTTGCGATTTCGCATCACTATGTCACAGAAGATTTTGCTCAAAAAATACCAGGTGCACATGAACTTGGGACAAGTGAATTTGCTGATTATATCATTAGTAAAATCGAAACTAAATCCTATAACACAAATTAATTTTAGGGTTTTTCAAGCTATTATAAAACAGGGAGTTGATCCAGAAAATCTGGTTTGATTCCTTTTTTTTTACGAAAAAAAGAGTGAAAATATTATGTTTAAAAATTAATTATTTTCAAAAAATTGAGGTTGTTTTTAGATAATATCGGTTGATGCTGTTCTAAGTGGAGGTAAAATGATATTCTTAAGTTTGGTGGGGGCGATTTGATCGGATGAAAATAAAGAAGAATAACCTTAAAGAAGTTCTGATTTTTATCATTTTTTCAATGCTTTTATTAAAACTTTTACGTTGGTTTGTAAGCGAGAAGTTGTCTGATTATTGGGATATCATGTTTTTCAGTGAACTGTTCATTCTCATAACAGTTTCAATAGTGAACGGGCTATACTTTAAAATTAAAATAGAGACTAAAAGCAGATACTTAAAAACGGGGTTGCTTTTGAGTATCCCTGCACTAATCCCGGCCATTGCTAATTATTTTCAAATAAAACAGCTTCCAACATGGTCGCTTGGAATTAAACTGATAGTTTTAAGTTTATTAGTGGGTTCTTTTGAAGAATTACTATTCAGAGGGATCTTGCTGCGCAGTTTATTGATAAAGTGGAACAATCTGCAGCATGGGCCTTTACTAGCACTGACGGTTTCAAGTATGTTCTTTGGTGCAGTTCACCTAATAAACTTGACGCATCAGTCGCTTCCAGCGACTCTTTTTCAAGTCGAGTTTGCGTTTAGCTTAGGTATGCTGCTTGGGGGAATCTATCTACGGACACATAATCTATTTTTGTGTATTTTTTTACATGCGTTGATAGACAGTGGTGCTTTCTTGTCTAATTGGATGAATAATAGTGCAGCTATGCAGATTCCTACAATATGGATGCTGGCCGCAGGAATTATTGTTTTTGCACCATACTATTTGTTAGGTGTTTTTTATGTCAGACCTAGTAAGAGAAAGTCTATCTTGAATGAGAGTCAAATTTAAATTGGCTGCTGGTACGCTTGACACGTTTCGTTTTTGGAAGGTTTTACTAATGAGAGTTTTCAGAAGTTATCTAGAATTTCATTGGAAATGAACTGAATTATGCTGTTACAAGATAAAAGAATGAATGATGGAGTGATATTTTGACTGGGAAAAAAAATAATCGAAGAACTCTTTATACGAAAAGAGCGATTCGTGAAAGTTTTCTTGAACTGTTACAGCATAAAGAGCTGGAAGAGATAACGGTAACTGATATCTGCCATAATGCGGGCATCAACCGAGGAACATTTTATCGATATTATCGTAACCCGCCTAATCTAATGCAGCATTTGCAAGATGAAGTGTATGAAAGAAGCATGTGTTTGATCAAAAAAAGATTTAGAGGGGACAGCTGTGTAGTACTTAAGACAATCTTTGAAGTGTTAAAAGATACAGATCCAGAAATTGTTAAGTTCATTATAGATAAGCGAAACGGATATGCCCTACTAGAAGAAATCTTCAATGGCGCAAAAGAAGCCACCCGCCCGTTTCTTATGCAACGCATAAAATGGCTGACAGATATACAATTCGATTATTTTTATGCATATGTTACGAATGGAGTTATCGGTATTATTTTACAATGGATCCACAGCGGAATGAGACATAACACAGAAAAAATTGAGAAAATGTTCATGCTGATTCTTGAACGAAGCAAACAAGAGCTGGAAGAAAGTGGTTCAGAGTTTCGCAAACTTGAATGAAAAATCTTTATAAGTGTCGCTCAAAACTAGCTGACAGCTATAAGGAGTTTTACTGAAAAAAATGCTTATTACTGCTTGAGCGTGAGTAGAACCAAAAAGATAGTGCTGTGGTAAAATTACGTTGTGCTCTAGGTATCAGAGCCTTCGAATTACCGGACTCTATCTTATTTAGTATGAAATTTAGTTGTGACAATGCTAATACTGCTCAGTATCTCTTTAGGGTATTGGATTGTCTCAACACGCCAGACCTGAAGGGCGCGTCCAATGCGGATGGGCTTTGCGATAGCGTTGAGAGAGCCTTCTGTGATAGGGACAAGGTGATTGGTATTAACACTGACTCCAATAGCAATCTGTCTATCAGAGGCTGCACAGTTAGCTGCAATACTGGCGGCAGTTTCAGCGAGTACAGTATTTATTCCTCCGTGAACAAAGCCATAAGGCTGTTTGACTTTGTCGTTCACTTTCAGGGAGACGATGGTTTTTCTGGCACCGCGACATTCAATTTTTATATTTAAGTTCTCGAGCAAGTTCATGGTCAGACCTCCAATTTTGGTTGTAACTTTATTTTAACAGAAAGGAACTGTGGTAATGGAAAAACATAGCTGGAAAAAAATTAAAGAATATTCTGAGATTATTTTTGAAAGAACAGGCAGAATTGCGAAATTGACAATCAATCGTCCTGCAAAGCGAAATGCATTTACTCCAGTTACTATTAGTGAACTGATAGAGGCATTCAGTGTTTGCCGTGATGACAGTACGATCGGGGTCATTATTTTAACAGGTGCAGGTAATCAAGCTTTCAGTTCAGGCGGTGATCAGAGTGTCCGTGGTAACGGCGGGTATGTAGGCCCAGACAAGATTGCACGTTTGAATGTTCTGGATCTTCAGCATCTGATCAGAATCATCCCTAAACCCGTCATTGCAATGGTGAAAGGTTGGTCTGTTGGAGGAGGCAATGTTCTGCAGCTTGTTTGTGATCTAACGATCGCTGCTGATAATGCTATGTTTGGTCAGACAGGACCAAAAGTTGGCAGCTTTGATGCGGGTTATGGATCAGGTTATTTGGCACGTGTTATTGGCCATAAACGTGCTAAAGAAGTCTGGTTTTTAAATCATTGGTATACAGCCCAAGAAGCATTCGAAATGAACTGGATTAATAAAGTCGTTCCTTTGGATGATGTTGAGACGGAAACGCTGAAGTGGTGTGACGAGCTACTGACCAAATCACCGACAGCACTTCGTTTTATCAAAGCTGCAATGAATGCTGATACGGATGGACTCGCAGGTCTGCAACAATTTGCGGGAGATGCAACTATGCTTTATTATACGACTGATGAAGCTAAGGAGGGACGCGACGCGTTTAATGAAAAAAGACAGCCTGACTTCAATAAATTTCCCAAATTTCCTTAAAAATAAATAAAAAGACAGCAGGAAGCGATGTAATGGAGAATTGGTTAATTAAACAATCTGAATTGGTTCCATATCGAACGGCTTTAGTCTATGAAGGAAAAACGTGGAATTTTAAACAGCTTAAGGTAGTTGTACATAAAACTGCAGGAAAATTAGCAAAATTCGCTGGTAGACTGGGTAAACGAGTTGCAGTGATTGCAGGGAACACACCGGCGAGTTATTTTATGGTGCTTGCGCTGCAACAGTTAGGTGTGCAACCCGTTCTGCTGAATTGTCGATTGGCTTTTTCAGAAGTAGAGAGACAGCGAGAAGATGCTGACGTTTCGGTAGTTTTTGTTGATGATGTGCTAAAGAAAAGTTTTGGAGGATACGTAAAGAAAAACGCACATTATTATCTTATTTCTGAATTGGATGCAATTCTACCAAAAGAGCCATCAATTATTCAATCTTTTAAGGATGAAGAAGTTGCGTCAGTCATGTATACTTCAGGAACGACGGGGCAACCGCACGGAGTTTTACAGACATTTCGTAATCATTTTTTTTCAGCAGTCGGTTCAGCATTTAACTTGGGCCTCAACCCCAATGACCAATGGTTATGCGCTGTTCCTATTTTTCATATCAGTGGATTATCAATAATGATGCGCAGTCTTATATATGGGACAAGTGTAGTTCTTGTACCACATTTTGACCCTGTAAAAATTACTCAAATCCTTGTCTCTAGTCCTGTCAGCTTGATGTCAGTTGTCCCTGTAATGCTTAAGCAGCTTTTGAATTTGTATCCTAGTGAAGGATATAATTCATTTTTTCGAGCTTTTTTGTTAGGAGGTGCACCGATTGATGCAGTGACGCTTGATAGATGTAAAGAAAGAGGAATCAACGTCATTCAATCGTATGGGCTGACAGAGACTTGTTCACAGATTGTGGCTCTGAATTTTGCCGATGCACCCTCTAAAATTGGCTCGGTCGGTAAACCACTTTTTCCAGTTCAGGTAAGAATTGCAAGTAAAACAGGCGAAATTGAGGTCAAAGCACCGAATGTTGTGCAGGGATATTTGAATGATCAAGTAAGTTTTGATGACAAGTTAACCCAAGATGGCTGGTTTAGAACCGGAGATCTCGGACAGTTCGATGATGAGGGGTTTTTGTTTATTAAGGGACGTAAGGATGAGATGTTTATCTCGGGCGGCGAAAATGTTTTTCCGAATGAAATCGAAGCCGTCTATGTTAAAGCAGCGGGGATAAAAGGAATAGCGGTTATTGGAATACCCGATAAAGTATGGGGGCAGGTTCCATATGCTTTTGTCGAACCTGAAACTGATTTTGAACTTGACGATGCAATGCTGAAACTATACGGCAAAAAGCATTTAGCTCATTATAAAGTTCCACAAAAATTTATTAGGGTAGATCAACTCCCGCGAACTGCTAATGGGAAACTAAAGCATGCTGAGATACGAAAGAATTTTTTAAAGAATAATAACTGGTAAGCAGCAGATCTGCAAAAAATTGTGTATCAAAAAAACATAAAGTGTGATGACTTTTTTCATTTCCCAGGTAATAATGATGCAAAAATTTACAGTTAAAGTTTCGCATATTCAAGCTTTTTAAAACCTGATAAATAAAATGACTGACGGGAGGTGTCTTTGTTAGACGCCCCTCAGCCAGTCATTTTTTAGTTGCTATAGTTGGTGTTTTTTTCGCTTACATGTGCTCTTACTTGTTCAAAAATAGTTATAATATGGCGATCCGATAATTGGTAGTTAACTTTTTGACCAGAACGTATGCCACGAACGAGACCTGTTTGACGCAGTAATTTTAATTGGTGGGAAATTGCAGACTGTGAAATACCAATTGTTTTAGCGATTTCGTTAACTGAGAGACTTCGTTCGGTAAGTAAAAATAGTATCTTATAGCGGGTCTGGTCACCAAAAGCCTTGAAAAGCTGGACACTTTTTTCAAGTTCAATTGTTGTTGGTAATTGGATATCATCGGTTGATTTTGCCATCAGATTCACCTTTTTAGATGTTTTTGCAACATTATCAGAAGCTAGCCTCATCTAATAGTTACTTTTAACTATTATACCTCAATTCAAAAATGAATCAAAATAGAAACGAGATTGGTAGCTCGGTTGCTCAGTTTCCTTAGCCAATCTATCTATTAAGTCAAAAAATTTAGTACTGTCTACATCATATACCAGAGTTGCTTTACGCCCAGTTTCAGTTAAGAAGGTCTGCCCGCCAGAAGGGAATCCAAGTTTAACATCACATTTTATTTCTTTAGTTTTAACAATGCTTGGGTCAAAGAGATAACAGGTCGTTAGAACATCCCATAAATAGTACGTCGAGTTTGTTTCAAAGAAATTTAACTCAGGGACAAAAGCATAACTGTTGCCAATGAAGTCAAGACCAGGGTAACGGCGTTGTGAGGCCCATCTTTGCCGTATTTTTTTTGTCAAAGGGACATTATTTGTACTTTCAAGACTGACTAAGTCAATTGGTACTGAAGAATTAAATACAGTCTTAACAGCATCAGGATCCCAAAAAGAGTTCCATTCTTGTGTTCCATCGCAATCTGGTTCGGCAACATTCCCTTTTTCTAAAAATGTTCCGCCCATCCAAATAAGACGTTTGATCTTTTTTTCAATCGAAGGATCACTCTTTAGGACTCGTGCAAGATCTGTTAAGGGGCCAGTAAAGAGCAGGGTTACCGGATCTGCAGTTCTTTGCAGTTTATTAAAAAGATCGACGTGTGCAGGTGCGGATGCTTCTGGAGTAGTTATTTTTCCGCTCTCATTTAGAAGCGGCAACGAATTCTCTGAATACGCTGCTAGACGCCATTCCTTAGGAAAAGGATGCACTGCGCGTGAGTTGGAGACAGCGACCGAGAGCTGAGTCCCATGCCCAAAGCGATCGATAATTTTACGACTTGCTTCAGTTGCTGGGACAACATAACTGTCGGCATCAACAACACCTACCCCTATTAGTTCGATGTTATCCATTTGCAGCAATAGAAAGAGGGATATTAAATCATCGACTCCTCCGTCATGATTAAAATAAATTTTTTCTGTCATGTTTTGCGATCCTTCCGAATTAAGAATATAATCAATGAGCTAAATTAACATTTCAGATTATACATAAAATGATAGCGTTCGTCAAAATGGGTATTTATTGACTTTATAACATTTTATGTAAGTTTATAAACTCTTAAAAGCGAACGTTTTTTAGAATAGCGCTTAAAATATATTGATTTTTCAAAAAGATACAGGTATACTTCTCGACATAGAAAGACAAAAATTGGGGGATGTATTCATTGAAGAAGAAAGTAGTGGCAGTTCTAGCGGCAACATTAATGGTCGGAACATTTCTTGTAGGTTGCGGTAATAATTCTGCATCAAGCAAGGGCACCAAACATTCAGCAGCATTAGTCACTGATGGTGGAGGAATTGATGATAAATCCTTTAATCAATCGGCTTGGGAAGGCTTGAAAAGCTGGGGAAAAAGCGAAGGCCTAAAAAAAGGAATCAATGGGTACAACTACGCACAGTCAAATGATGACTCAGATTTTCTGCCTAATATCAATAAGCTGATTAAGGCTAAATATGCAACTATTTTCGGAATAGGTTACAAGCTGGATAATGCCATTAGTTCAGCTGCAAAAGATAATCCTAAGATAAATTTTGCTATTATTGATTCTGTAGTAAAAGGCCGAAAGAACGTGGCTTCAGTGACGTTCAAGACAGAGCAATCTTCTTTCTTGGCAGGAGTTGCAGCGGCTGAAACAACCAAGACTGGCCATGTCGGTTTCGTGGGTGGTATCCAAAGTGACGTTATTAAAACATTTGAAGCTGGATTCAAACAAGGTGTCAAGGCCGTTAATCCTAAGATTAAGGTAGATGTTAAATATGCAGGTTCGTTTACAAAAGCGGATGTAGGTCAGTCTTTGGCAACTGCCATGTTCAATAACAATGAAGATGTTATCTTCCATGCAGCTGGAGGGACTGGTGCAGGGGTGTTCACCGCAGCTAAAAATGCAGCTAAGAATGGTAAAAAAGTCTGGGTTGTCGGTGTTGATCAGGATCAAAAAGCAGATGGTGCCTATAAAGGCGGTAATGTGACCTTAGCATCAGCAGTTAAAAAAGTTGGTACAGCCGTAAAAGATTTATCTAAACAAGCAGCAAAGGGCAATTTCCCTGGTGGAAAAACAGTTACTTATGATTTGAAAGATAATGGTGTAGGAATTATCAATGATAATATGTCTGCGAGTGCTTGGAAGTCAGTTCAACAATATGAGAAAAAAATTGAAAATGGTCAGATTACTGTAAGTCCTAAATAAAAACACTCGAAGTAATATGTCGGATTAACCTTAAGTATATATAAATGGTGAAGAATTGGTAACGTACCAATACTTCACCATTTTGTTACTTTTTGTGAGCGGTCCTAAAGAAAGGAAACTGAGATGGAAAACGACATTGTTCAAATGAAAAATATCACCAAAATATTTGGAAGTTATAAAGCTAACGATAACATTTCATTAAAGTTGAAAAAAGGCGAGATATTAGCCTTGCTTGGTGAAAATGGGGCTGGAAAATCTACTTTGATGGGGATGTTGTCAGGTTTGCTGAAACCGACTTCCGGCGAGATCATAATCAATGGAAAGCCCGCAAAAATGGAAAACCCACGTGAAGCAAAGGCATTGGGAATTGGAATGGTCCATCAACATTTTATGCTGATACCTGCATTTTCTGTCTTGGAAAACATCATTCTAGGTGATGAGCCTCTTAAGGCAGGACGTATAGATTATAAGAAGGCAGCGAAGGATATAGAATTTTTAGCTGGTAAGTATCATTTGGAAATAGATCTGAATGCAAAAGTATCTGATATTACAGTTGGGATGCAGCAGCGTGTAGAAATAATGAAAGCATTATATCGCAAAGCTAATGTTTTCATATTTGATGAACCAACAGCAGCATTAACACCACAAGAAATAAGTCAATTGATGAAAATTACGCATGCTTTGTCGGAAGAAGGCAAATCAATCATTTTTATTACACACAAGCTTAAGGAAATTAAGGAAGTTGCTGACCGTTGTGTTGTTATTAGAATGGGGAAGGTGATTGATTCTGTCAGGGTCGCTGAGACTAAAGAAGCAGCTTTGGCAGAGATGATGGTTGGTCATAAAGTTAATTTTGCGATAGATAAAAAAGAAGTCAATCAAGAGAAAGATATTTTCAAGATCGAAAAACTGAGTGTGGAAGCGCATGGACAACTTAAAATAAAAAATCTTGATTTAACAGTTCATTCGGGTGAAATAGTTGGTGTTGCAGGTGTCGATGGTAATGGGCAAAGTGAGTTGATCGAGGCTGTTACTGGTTTACGCAAATGTAAAACAGGCACGATCATGTTAAACGGAAAAAAAATTCAGCATCAGAGTGCGCGCAAAATTGCTGAAGCAGGCATTAGTTGCATCCCAGAAGACCGTCAAAACGTGGGCCTGATATTGCCATTGACGATTTCTGAGAATCTAGTTTTGAAATCATATTACAAAAAGCCGATCAGCAATAAAGGTTTTTTGAACTATAAAAAAATTAATGAAGATGGACGCAGGATGATCAAACAGTTTGACATTCGTTCTCAAAGTGAGAAGGAGTTGGTGGGGGATCTTTCTGGTGGGAATCAGCAGAAAGTGGTCGTTGCACGCGAAATAAGTGCTCAGCCAGATTTGTTAATCGCAGCCAATCCAACACGTGGAGTTGACATTGGAGCAATTGAATATATTCATGAAAAAATTATGGAACAACGCAACGCAGGACATGGTGTTCTGCTTGTAAGTTTTGAACTCGAAGAAATTTTAAAATTGTCTGACCGTGTTGTTGTAATGCATGAAGGGCAAATTGTCGGAGAAATTGATCCTAGAGATACTTCTAGTGAAGAGTTGGGGATGTTGATGGCTGGGAAACAGCAAGCTGAAGAGATGGGAGAGATAAGTTAGATGCTACATAGTAGGTCATTAAAAGGATTAGCCGTTCCTTTGATTTCAATTGCTGCTGGGTTCATTATCGGAGCGATATTGATGTTGATGTTTGGTTATGATCCAATACAAAATTATCAAAATTTGTTTATCGGTTCGTTAGGTGATATTTACTCTCTGGGTGAAACACTACGTAATATGACCCCTTTGATACTAACAGCATTGGGTTTTGCAGTTTCAAGCAAGGCTGGTTTTTTTAATATTGGTGGTCCAGGACAATACTTGATGGGCTGGTTTGGCGCTATCGTTTTCGCATTAAATTTTCCTAACTTACCCACGGTATTATTAATTATAGGTTCTTTGGTTTGTGGAGCTCTTTTGGGCGGAATATGGTCTCTGATAGCGGGTTTCTTAAGAGCATATTTTGGAACTAGTGAGGTTATCACGACTATTATGCTAAACTATATTGCACTATATTTTATTAACTTTGCAGTTAAGAACTGGCTGGCCAGCAAGGGAAGCGACTCATCACCCAATATTGTAAAAAAAGCCAGCTTGAATACGGAATTCTTGCAGAAACTGACAAATAATTCAACTTTTAACTGGGGATTTTTTATTGCACTTATTACAGTTTTTGTGATTTGGATATATTTTAATAAAACCCGTTCAGGATTTGAGGTTCGTTCTGTCGGTTTAAACGAAGTAGCATCACTATATGCGGGTGTTAATGTGAAAAGAACAATTGTAGTCGCAATGTTGGTGTCAGGCCTGCTCGCTGGTTTAGGCGGTGCTATTGATGGTTTAGGGAACTTTCAGAATATCTCTGTATCTAACAATCTTCCGAGTGTCGGTTTTAACGGGATGGCTGTTGCTTTGCTTGCGGCCGAGAATCCAATTGGGATTATTTTTGCAGCTTTGCTCTTTTCGGCTTTGCAAATCGGGGGATTAAGCATCTCAGTTTACTCCAATACGCCTAGTGAAATTGTTGATATTGTTATCGCCTCTATTATCTTCTTCGTTGGAATTAAATATGTTTTTGAAGCAGCTTTAGCTAAGAATTGGCGTAAAAAGCAGCGTAAAACACCGGATGGAGGTATGGATAAATGAGTCTATCAACAATTTTAATGACAGTTTTTTCAACAACTTTGATTTACGCAGCCCCACTTATTTTTACAGCGTTAGGCGGAACTTTTTCTGAACGGAGTGGAGTTGTTAATGTTGGTCTTGAAGGCATGATGATTGTGGGAGCTTTTTCCAGTACAGTTTTTAATCTCTCCTTTGGAAATGTTTTCGGTGCTGGAACTCCATGGATATCCCTTTTGATCGGAGGTTTTTTCGGGCTGCTTTTTTCACTGTTACACGCTGTTGCAACAGTTACTTACCGTGCGGATCACATTATCAGCGGGACAGTTTTGAATCTAATGGCACCAGCATTGTGTGTCTTTCTAACACGTATTTTTTATAATGGCAAAGGACAGACCCCCGTGATTGATCAAAGCATGGGTAACTTCACTTTTCCGGGACTTGCGAATATTCCTTTTATAGGAAAGATTCTATTTACGAGGACATCGTTGATCGCTTATTTAGCAATATTTGTTGGCGGAGCCAGCTGGTTTTTCCTGTATCGAACCAATATTGGTTTGCGGCTTCGATCTGTGGGTGAGAATCCTGCAGCAGCGGATACATTGGGCATAAATGTAGCAAAATATCGTTATATAGGGGTCTTAATTTCAGGCGCGTTAGGCGGAGTAGGCGGAGCTGTTATGGCACAATCGATAACGCTTAATTTTTCAGCTAGTACAATTTCGGGGCAAGGTTTTATGTCTTTAGCAGCGATGATTTTCGGTAAGTGGAATCCTATGGGAGCAACTGGAGCGGCCATTTTCTTTGGCTTGGCACAAAGCTTACCCATTATAGGTGGTTACATACCTATTCTATCGCATGTAGATTCAGTCTGGTTTCAAATCGCACCCTATGCAATTACGATCATTGTTTTGGTTATTTTCCTAGGTAAGGCCGTTGCACCTGCTGCTGACGGACGAAATTATATTAAAGGAAAATAATTAAGTAAAATCGGCATTCTCAAAGAATTGAGATAAGAGTGTTGAAGGTATGGAAACACTCAACACCTGTCGAATTCTTCTTTATCCAGCGCGATTTTTTGTTTAAAAAATATTTTGACAGTAAGCGTTTTAGGTGAAGCAAATATTTTATTATGTTAGCATGAATACAAGGTATTTGTCTGGCAAATGGTTAAGGTTACTTAATAATTGGAGGGATTCACTATGGCGCTTACTGAAGAATTTAGAGAAGTTTTGACATTAAAAAACAGTCCTGGTCCATTTATCTCGCTTTTTATGCCGCTTAGTTCATCACTTCATGATGTTTCAGCTGACCGCACTCAGTTCAATAGTTTGATTACTGAAGCCAAGCGTGAACTAACGCACAATTATACGGCAAGTGATTGGTCTCCCTATGCGCGTGAGTTGGCTAAATTTGAACATGATCCGCTAGGAAATGCTAGTGCTCGTGGTTTAGTGATATATGTTGGCCCAACGGTTAGTCAGTCTTTCAGAGTTGCAAAACCGCTTTCTAGCAAAGTAAGTATCTCGGATAAACCTGAAATCTTACCTTTGATCGCAGCATGCGAACTTAACTTTTCGTATGATATTTTGTTGCTGGGGAGAGATATGTTTCGATTAGCCCGAGTTATCAACAATGAACCCGAGCTTGTTAAGCTTCCGAATGATGTTCCACAAACGTTGAAAGAAGCTCTGGGTTCTGAATTAGGCAGTCGTGGTCATTGGCAAAGATCAACAGGTGGCGATAACGGTGGTACACAATATAGCGGGACTGGTTCCTTAGATACAGCTGAAAATGCCGATCGTCGTAATTTTTTCATGATAGTTGATGAGTATTTGCTTAAAAACTTTTCTAATCAAGATCATCGTTCCTTAATTCTCGTTACAGATGCGAAGAATCAGGGTAATTTTCGGAAAATTTCTCAAAATCCTTATCTAAGCAAGACCGTCCAGATTACACAAGTAGCTAATTTAAATGATCCGATGACTGATTTGCGGACTTTAGCAACGAAAATAACTGAACAATTAGAAAAAGCAGCGATGGAAACCTTTGAAAATCAATATGAACAAGCTGCCGGTTCTAAAAGAACTGCAACTGATTTAGGTGTTCTGATGGATGCCGCAGTTGCAGGGCAAATCGAAATGCTTTTTGTGCGTGTGGGTGCAAGTTTCCCAGGCCGCATCTCAGATCAGTTACAAATCGATACGACATCTGTATTGAGTCGCGACAACAATGTTTACAATGATTTAGCAATGCTGACATTAAGCCATGGAGGGCAGGTCCATGTCCTTCCAGCAGAACAGATGCCAGTTGCAGGTAATGTAGCTGCCATCTTAAGAAGTATTGTAACTGTCAGCTGAAAATATGCTTCAAATATTGTTGGTGGAGTTTTTTTAACAAGAGCAAGTGATGAAGGTTGATTTTAGATCAAACTTCATCATTTTTTTATATATTAGATTTCAATCTTCGGGATGTAGAATCACTTTAAATAATGTGTGGAGGAAGCGAATGAATCAACTGGAAGTCAACAATAAAACAGAAATATTGAATAGATTTTTATATGTAATAGGCGAAAATACTGCTCAACGGCATTGTGGCAACGAACTTATGCTTGATGTGTTCCCTACACCTTTGGGAGAAATGCTCAGCTTGTCTAATGAGCGTTACTTGTATTTGTTGGAGTTTACAGATAAAAAAGGACTCGATCAAGAAGTTAAACAGGTAATTCAAAATCATTCTGCTGTAATTACTTTAAGAAAGACTAGTGTGAGTGTTGAAGCGCAAAATCAATTACAAGAATATTTTTCAAAACAAAGAACGAGTTTCTCACTGCCGCTTTTCAAAGATGGGACAGCATTTCAAAAGAAAGCATGGAATGTTTTAGAGATGATTCCTTTTGGGAAAACACTGTCGTATCAAGAAGAGGCAGCTAAATTAGGGAATACCAAACTTGTCAGAGCAGTCGGAAATGCAAATGGAGCAAACAAGCTCGCGATTGTTATTCCCTGTCATCGAGTTATCAGATCAAATGGCGAGCTTGGCGGGTATGCTGGTGGAATAGAACGCAAGATAGCCCTTCTTCAGTTGGAAAAACAGAGCTGAATTTTCCAAACTAAACAGTGGTACTGCTAGAGAGTATATAAATTTCCTGGGAAATAAAAGCGGCGTCTCTTGTCATTGTGCCAAGTACATTGATGATCCGATAAGCAAGCCTTTTGATGTTTTTGAATGACCAATCTGGTTGGTTTTTATTAAAGGTGCTTTATAATTAGGGAGTGAGTGTAAAAAAAGGTTTGAAATGTCTCCGACTGGTGCAATCTGTTCATATTTTGTAAAAGAGCCCAAAATTATTCCAGCTAGATCGAAAAAATCGGGTAATTGTGATAATTGATGAAAGCTTGAAAATAACATATTTCGCTCTCCACTATAACTTTCCAAAAAAAGAATTTTGTTTTTTAGATTTGGAAAATATTTAGTGCCTGCAAGTTTTAAAAAACAGCGAATATTGCCGCCAATTATAGTACCCGATAGAGCATGGCCTTGAATAAACGAGTAATTGAAATCAAAAAGATCGTTTGATCCTTTGAAAAGTGTGTTATAAAGCAGCTTTTTTTGTGTCCCAGATTTATCCCAAGCAAGTGTCTTTAATTGAAATAGTCCCGTTTGGAGATCTGAACGAGTTGTGATCGCATTCAAGACAGCTGTCAGATCGCTGTAACCAAAAAATAGTTTAGGATTACTTTTAATCAGAGAGTAATCAAGATAAGGCAGCAAACTGTTGGACATGTTGCCGCCGCTGACATCAAAAATTGCTTTGATTCTTTTTTCAGCAAAGCATTGATTGATGAGAGCGGCTTTTTGAATGAAATTTTCTAAGTCATTTTTATACAACAATGGGCTAACTTCTGTAACCACTCCCCAGGAAGTAAGGGTCTTAATTAAAGAATCAATAATTGGTTTGTCAGAAAGTGAAAGCGGATCGGAGCTTGCGACCAAGGCGACGGTATCACCCTTTAGTAATTGTTTATTCATCATAAAGAGACTCCTTATTTTTTTCCTTTATTATACGCGTTGCTTGAACTTTTTTGAATGATAGTCAGGTTGCATATTCATAGACATTGGGCACGTTTCCAAGTTAAACTGGAATCAGATAAACAGATGTGATTCTTTTAAAAAAGGTAATTATAAAGGAGGAATTTTTTTGAAGAAACTGCACGTTTTAATTCTGGGCGTGAGCTCTTTGGGACTATTGGCGGGGTGTTCTTCAAATAATCAAGATGCAGCTTCATCTAGCAGCAGTTCAGAGACTTCTAGTTCAGAAGTCTCGAAAACGAGTCAAAAAAGCGTCTTAGATGATAAAGTCAAAGTTTCAGTTAATCAGGCGATTCAGGTTTATCAAGACGCTTATCCTGATACGGATATCACTTCAATTGAACTAGATTCAACATTAGGTAAATACTACTATGAAGTTGAGGGTGTGGACGATGATAATGAATATTCACTCAGAGTCAACGCCAGTGACAAAGCCGTAAGTCAAAAGAAACAAGAACAACTTGACAATGATGAGGATAATGGAACAAAACGCAGTGATGACAAATTAAATTTGAATAATCTGATTTCTGTAAAAAGAGCGGCTAACATAGCTGAAAAAGCAGCAGGTTCAGGAAATGCTTCTGAATGGTCTTTAGATAAGGATATGGATACAACATATTGGGATGTTCAGGTCAAAGATGGCAGTAAGCAAGTTGAAGTTAAAGTCAATGCTCAGACAGGCAAAGTTTTGGAAAAAGAAACAGATGATTAGTTTTTTGTTTTTTCAGTAGCTCCAAGGATATTAGGTAGTTTGTTAACGACAAATTGAGAATGAAGGGTTGTTTTTGGCTATAGTTGATCCGCGATTAGGTGAAAAAGATGGTTGTGGAACACGTTAGTGAAGAAAATGCAAGTTGAATTTAAAAAACTGAGACAAAACGCCAGCGTTTTGTCTCAGCTTTTTTTTGACATAATATAACAAATTAAAAAAATGCTTTTTCCTTTATTTACAAACAATTGTGATAATATACTTGTTTTTTTTTGTTTTTCTAATTAAAATTAAAAGAACATTAGATTTTTTGAAAAGACAAAAGTAGTAATTTTTCTAAAGAATGAAACTAATGTTTGTTGGAACTGACTTGTCAGATTAAGGTGGGAAATTATAATGATTGAAAAAAGCAAAACAATGTATACCCCGACCTTTGAACATGATGCTTGCGGGATGGGATTTATTACGCAAGTTGACGGTAAAACTAGTCATGAGCTAGTTGAGCGTGCTTTAATTATGTTAAAAAGAATGAATCACCGTGGGGGGACTGGTGCGGAAC
Organism: Liquorilactobacillus aquaticus DSM 21051; assembly: GCF_001436755.1. Classification (GTDB taxonomy): domain Bacteria; phylum Bacillota; class Bacilli; order Lactobacillales; family Lactobacillaceae; genus Liquorilactobacillus; species Liquorilactobacillus aquaticus. Next base: position 265,465 of record NZ_AYZD01000011.1, on the reverse strand, counting down.
CAGACACTGGTGATGGAGCAGGTATTTTACTTGCAATGCCAGATGCTTTTTTTAGAGCGTATACTGAAAAAAATACGTTGAAATTACCAGCATTAGGTGAATATGCTATTGGAATGTTTTTTTTGCCACAGGAAAAACATGAAAAAGATGCAATGTTGAGTTCAGTGAATGACGAAATTTCGCGGTATGGTTTTCCAATTATTGGTTCACGAAATGTTCCATATGTTTATGAAAGCTGTGGTCCTACAGCTCAAAAAGCCATGCCAGGATTTGTCCAAGTAATCGTAGGGAAACCTGCTGATATAGATGCGGGAAGGCCCTTTGAGGATGCCTTGTATTACTTGCGGCGCCATTTGGAGAAGACTTTTTCTTCAGATGAGTTCGCTATTGTTAGTTTTTCTAGTCGTACCATATGCTACAAGGGAATGCTGCATGCGTATCAAGTGGGAGAGTTTTATCCCGACTTACATGATCCCCAAATGGAGTCAGCTATTGCTTTGATTCATTCACGTTTCTCGACTAATACATTCCCAAGCTGGGAACGTGCACAGCCGTTCAGATTTATAGCACACAATGGTGAGATCAATACATTAAAGCGTGCAGAAAATTGGATGGTCAGTCATAACATTGAGATTTATAACGAAGATGATTCGGACTCTGCAAAATTAGAAAATTGTATGGAGTATCTTTATCGGAATGGACGTGATATTCCACAGATACTTCTAATGATGGTTCCTGAAGCATGGGGCAAAGAGGCACATTTGTCTGCTAAACAAGCAGCTTTTGATGAGTACAACTCCAGTTTTGTTGCGCCATGGGATGGCCCTGCAGCTTTATGTTTTACTGACGGCATCCAAGTTGGAGCAATGCTGGATCGGAATGGCTTGCGTCCTTCTCGGTATAATTTGATAAAGGGTAATTTTTTAATTGTTGCTTCTGAGTCGGGTGTGTATGATGTGGAGCCAGAAAACATTATCGAAAAAGGTATTCTTGGTCCTGCAGATATGATACTAGTTGATACTTCTGAAGGAAAATTCTATCGGACAGAAGAAATCAAAGCGCACTACGCGAATCAGCATCCTTATGAAAAATGGTTAGCAAATGAACAGCTGACCCTTGAAGATCTTTCGGAGGCAGATGTAGATGAAAACATTTCATCCAATGCTTTGCGAACATTATGGCGCCGCCATGGGTATACGGAAGATGTTATCCGCGATGCAATTATTCCAATGGCTCAAAATGGTGAGGAACCGGTTATTTCAATGGGGTATGATTCCCCGTTGTCTGTTTTGAGCAAAAAACCACAATCGTTGTTCACCTACTTCAAACAGCAATTTGCGCAGGTTACTAACCCGCCGATTGACGCGATCCGTGAAAAACTTGTTATCGGAACAGAAATGTTTCTAGGTTCTGACGGAGATATTACGAGTGATAGTCCGTTGAACGCCAAAAAAATAAAAGTTGATTCACCTATTTTAAACTCAGCTGATTATGAGCGTTTGAGACATCTAAATGGTAAAAATGGTTTTAAAGTAGACGAGGTTTCAATGTGCTACGATAAGGCTCAACGACCAAACCGCTTGGAACAGGCGCTTGATGACATGTTTAAAGATGCTGAGACCAAGATTGACAGTGGTGCCAACCTCATTATTTTGACTGATCGAGGAGCAACCCGTGAAAAACTGATTATACCTGTTTTGTTAGCCGTTTCTGGCTTAAATAATTATTTAGTGCGTAAGGGCAAACGAGAGCTGGCTTCGATAATCGTGGATACAGGTGAGGCATGCGAAATTCATCATTACGCAACATTGTTAGGATATGGTGCTTCTGCAATCCATCCTTATGGGGCATACGCGACACTGATAGCTTATAAACTTGGAGATAAACTGGAAAACTATCGCAAGGCATCTGAAAAGGGAATCGTCAAAATTATGAGTCGAATGGGAATTTCGACGATTATCGGTTATCAAGGTGCACAGCTCTTTGAAGCTGTCGGTCTTTCACAATCAGTTGTTGACGAATATTTCACAGGAACCGAAAGTCGGATAGGTGGTTTGTCGCTGGATCAAATTGAAGATGAATATCTTGCTCGATATGACAAGGCATTTGGATCTAAGGCTGTGGAAGATCTTCCATCTGGTGGTAGTTTCAAATTCAGACAGGAAGGAGAGCATCATCTTTACAATCCGCTGACAATGTATAAGTTCCAGCACGCGGTTCGAACAGGTGATTATGAAGTTTATAAGGAATATGTTAGCGAAATGCATGAAGAAGAACTGGCAACTCCAACAACACTTCGTTCGCTTTGGGAGATAAAGAAACACAATAATAAAATACCTTTGAGCGAAGTCGAACCTGTTAGTCAAATTGTCAAGCGTTTCAAGGCAGGAGCGATGAGTTTTGGTTCCTTGTCCAAAGAAGCACATGAATGCATCGCGGAAGCTATGAATGAGTTGGGCGCAAAAAGCAACAGTGGTGAAGGCGGTGAAAATCGTCTGCGGTTTAAGAAACAACCAGATGGTCGTAACTTGAACAGTAAAATCAAGCAAGTTGCATCAGGCCGTTTTGGGGTCAATGCTGAATATTTGATGAGTGCCGAAGAGCTCCAGATAAAGGTTGCTCAAGGCGCTAAACCAGGTGAAGGTGGACAGCTGCCGGGAAATAAAAACTTTCCTTGGGTAGCGGAGATTCGTGGTTCTGTGCCAGGTGTTCGTTTGATTTCACCGCCGCCGCATCATGATATCTACTCAATTGAGGACTTAAAACAATTGATATATGATCTAAAACAGATTAATCCATTTGCCAAAATTACCGTTAAATTGGTTTCGAGCACAGGAGTGGGGACCATTGCGGTAGGTGTAGTCAAGTCAGGTGCTGATAAGGTTGTTATCAGCGGTTACGATGGTGGAACAGGAGCTGCTCCGCGAAACTCTGTTCGTGATGCGGGCTTGCCTTGGGAAATGGGCTTGGCGGAAGCGCACCAAACCTTGGCGTTGAATAATTTGCGGCAAAGAACGACTTTGGAAACCGATGGCAAGTTAATGACCGGGAGAGATGTCCTGATTGCAACAATGCTAGGAGCGGAAGAATATAGCTTTGCTTCTTTGGTACTTGTTTCAATTGGATGTATTATGATGCGAGTTTGCAGCAAGAACACTTGTCCAACAGGAATTGCAACTCAAAATCCAGGATTGCGCAAATTCTTCATAGGCAAACCTGAGCATGTCAAAAACTGTATGAAGTTTATTGCTGAGGATTTGCGCGAGGAAATGGCTGCCCTCGGATATCGTACTATAGATGAGTTGGTTGGACATACGGAAAATCTGCGACCGCGGTTTATTGCAAAAGGAAAAGCAAAATCACTCGACTTTTCAAGAATTTTAGGTACTCCACTGGGTATTGAACGCAAGTCTGTCAATCCATTTTTGCCAAAATATCAATGGCCTGATCTAAATGATTTTGCTGAAACGGCAATTGCAAATAAACAGGATGTTGTTATCAAAAATAAAATCAACAACCGGATGCGTGCGGTGGGCGCGCGAATGGGCGGATGGATCGCACAACGCTTCGGCAACGATACTTTGCCAGCTGGGCACCTTAAATATGAATATACAGGAGTAGCTGGGCAAAGCTTTGGAGCGTTTATTACAAAGGGTCTTGAACTAGAGTTGACTGGAGAAGCGAATGATTATGTTGGTAAAGGCTTAAGTGGTGGTCGGCTGATAGTCAAGTCGCCTAGGAAGGCGCAAGAGTTGTATAGCAATGCACCAATCGTAGGAAACGTTGCTTGTTTCGGAGCGACTGGTGGAGAAGCTTACTTTAATGGACGCGCAGGCGAGCGGTTCTGTGTCCGGAACTCAGGTGCAAAAGTTGTTGCAGAAGGAATCGGTGACCATGGTTGTGAATATATGACCGATGGAATTGCTTTGATTTTAGGCTCGATCGGGCGCAACTTTGGTGCTGGGATGTCAGGTGGTATTGCATATATTTACGATCCTGCAGGCAGTTTTAAGCAGAAATGCAACTTTGAAATGGTCGAACTATTCAAGCTGAATGAAAAAGGCGACGATAGTGTTGTCTTAGATATGCTGAAGAAACATGTTAAATATACAGGCTCACGAAAAGCCAAGTATGTCTTGGAAAATTGGGATAAAGAGCAAAATAACTTTATTAAGGTCTACCCGAAAGAATATCGACATGTAAATGAAATCATGGCACGGTTTGCAAGTCAGGGTGTTGCAGAGGATCAGTTGGAGCAGAAAGCTTTTGATACTGTAGTAGGCTCACAACCGACAATGATGAAATAAGGAAAGGGAGGAAGCGAAATGGCAGATCCGTTTGGTTTTATGAAATACGCACGTGTCGATAATCCCATCCGACCAGTGGAGGAAAGAATCAAGGATTTTGAGGAAATGCAGAATGCTTTGAGTGACGATGAACGACGGAAGCAGGCTGCACGATGTATGAATTGCGGGGTACCCCATTGTCACGTAGGTTTCTTTTACGCAGGAGGACGTGCCGTTAGTGGATGTCCTAATGATAACTTAATTCCTGAATGGAACGATCTTGTTTATCGTAATGAAGACAAACGTGCTTTTGAGCGTTTGACGAAAACCAACCCATTGCCTGAGTTCACGGGGCGTGTCTGTCCAGCACCGTGTGAAGTTGCTTGTAATGAAGCCTTGCATGGCAAAGGAATTACGATTAAAGATAACGAGCGGTTCATTATTGAACAAGGTTTTAAATTCGACTGGGTTAAAGACAGCGGGACACCTTTGAGAAGAAATGGAGTTAAAGTAGCTGTTGTAGGTAGTGGCCCGGCTGGTTTATCAGCAGCTTGGGAATTGAACAAATTAGGTTATACAGTTACTGTTTTTGAAAGGGACGACTACCCCGGTGGCTTGGTTATGTATGGCATTCCTAATATGAAACTGCCTAAAGAAATTGTGCAGCGACGTGTCAAAGTTATGAAAGAATTGGGAATTAAATTTAAGGTAAACACCGAAGTAGGTGTAGACATTACGGCGGCGGAACTGAAAAAAGAGTTTCAACGAGTAATCCTGACTGTTGGTGCACGGTCTGCACGTGACTTGGATGTTCCTGGGCGTCAATTGAAAGGAATTATGCAGGCGGTTGATTATTTAACTTTAGCTACAAAACAGGTTATCAAGGATGGAACGAAAGCAACTAAGGCTTTGGCCGGTAAGAAGGTTGTTGTTATTGGCGGTGGAGATACAGGTAATGATTGTATTGCAACAGCAGTACGTCAAGGTGCTGCTGAGGTGCGTCAGCTTGAGATTACACGGCAGGCACCAAAGAAACGTTTGGCTAGCAATCCGTGGCCGCAGTGGCCAATGGTTTCTAAGCTGGGATATGGTCAAAAAGAGGCTCAAGAATTATTTGGTGGAGTCCTTACATCCTATGAGATGACTGCAGTGGGCTTTAAAGGTAAAAAGGGTAAAGTGGCAAGCATGATTACCAGTAAGGTTCGGTTATTTAAACCAATTGAAGGAACTGAACAGGAACAACCGGTTGATCTTGTCTTGCTAGCGATGGGCTTTACTGGAGCGCAGCAAAGTGTACTGGATGCCTTTAATATTACACAAGTTAATGATGACTATACAACGGATCAAGAACAGATTTATGTGGCAGGGGATGCACGTCGTGGACCTAGTCTCGTTATTTGGGGGATTCACGAAGGAAGAATGGTTGCAGATACAGTGGACCAGTCCTGTCAGGTTCATGTCTAAGGCTGATTTGAGTGTAAGTTAATGAATAAGGACAATATAGAGAAGAAGCCTGCTACAAAGCTAAATACTTTGTGGCAGGCTTCTTTTTCAATACCTTATAATAATTAGAAGTTGAAAAGTGTTTTGTCAGAAACTAATAAGCAAATTTTTTGGAGTTACATTGTTGCAAATTTTTCCCGAATTGTTGCAGCAGAATTAGCTAATTTTGCTTCCTCTTCATCAGGTAATGGAATGTCGATCAATTCCTCGACACCATTTTTCCCGATGATTCCGGGTTGTCCAACGTAGGAATCGTATTTCTTATTGTAAGAAGAACATGGACACATAAGATGTGCATCATCTAGAACGGCACGACTTAATTTGACTGCGCATGTTGCAATTGCATAACTTGTATAACCCTTGCCAGAATGAACTGCCCAACCGCCAGATCTTGCTTGCGACTCAAGCTCCGTGAGGTTAATATTACGTGCCTCTGCGAGTGGGATAACATCAAGCCCATTAACTTTAACGGTTGACCAAGCAACGAATTGTGATTCGCCATGTTCGCCATAGACAAAGCCGGTGACATTTTTTGGATCGACATCGAACTGCTCTGCGACAACTCGCTGCATTCGTGCAGTATCTAAGAATGTACCTGTGCCAAGGACTTGAGATCCAGGTAGATCAATTTCTTTTTGGAGATATTGCGAAATTGCATCACAGGGATTCATTGTATCGATTAAAACACCATGAAAGCCGCTTTCCTTTATTTTAGGTGCGATATCCTTTACGATTTCACGCGTATACTCGAACTCTGCCCAACGATTGCCACTAGCGTGATCAAGCGCGTGAATGTTTCCGGCGGTAACGAACAAAATATCTGTGTCAGCTAACTCAGAATAGTCTTGAATTTTGATCTTCGGTCGAGTTTCAAGCCGTGCGGTTGCGTCTTTCAAATCAAGTTGTTCTGCACGAGCCTTCTTTTCATTTTTGTCGATCAAAATCAATTCATCTGCGTCACCCTTGGTAACAAGTGCAAAAGCAATCGTTGCGCCTACGTGTCCAACGCCGATAATTGCGTATTTTCTTCCCATAAAAAACAAGTCCCTCTCTAAAATTAGTAATAAAATATTCGTTGGTAATTAAACAATTTCCAAATGCAACTGATTGTCTTGGATAAGACCAACCTTTTTCATCATGCTGTAAGCAACAAGTGAAATGATGGCCGGCAAAACAACACCGGTAAACATATAGACCGCGAAACTACCCCAACCTTGTGCAGCATAGGCTAAAGGAGCAATAAATGAGTTAAGTCCCAAGCCAGCCAATTTGTAGGTCGAGCGGAAACCAAACATGATCGTCGCGATCGGCGCACAGACAACTGCAGATAACATAGATGGCAATAAGAGATAAGGATTAATCAGCAGATTAGGAAACTGAACCTTAGGCGTGATGACACCTTGTGCAATATTTGCTCCAATGTTGTTCTGCCGGAAAGACATAACGGTGAAGGCAACGAACTGCGATGTTGTTCCGATTAAAGCAGCAGCGGAGGAAATAGGATCAAGCGTCAAGGCAATCGCTAAGGCGGCAGAAGAAGCGGGGGTCATCAAGAACAACGCCCAGACCACAGAAACACAGATTGAACCAACTAACGGATTCACTTGCATTGTTTCCGCAATATAAGCACTAACACCCAGTAAGAATGGAGTGGTGACAGCAGCCAGCCCTAAGCCGGCAACTCCACCGATAAAGGTTGCTGCAAGCGGGACCAGCATCATGTCTAAAGGTGTTTTTCCTGTCAGATATTTACCCACTAAAGTAGCAATCAAGCCAGCCAGAACAGCACTAATCGGCTGACCTGTTGAGAGGGTAATCGAACCGGCAGCCTGCATTAGGCTAGAACCGGTGGCTGTAGTTCCATTGACAGCACTTGTTGTAAAGTGAATAGCATTTGCACCAATTGTCGATGAGATCATTGCACTGAAGATAACCAGTGAATTCGTTCCCAGCTGAGAAGCAACTGCGACACCAAGTGCTGGGGCAAGCAAACTATTTGCTATTAAACCAACTTGATAAAGCGCGTTCCAATGAACAAAAGAAGCAAACGTCTGTAATAAAAGTCCAATTCCTAATGTTACTAAGACAGCATTAGCGATTGCGGCAGTAATACGGTATGCATACTCCTTAACAGTTGGATTTGATTTTGCCTCAGCATTTTCCATAATTAACACTCCTTTAAAGTATAAGCTAACTAAATTTTCTCGATCCAACCTTCAGGTGCTTTAACGTCACCAAACTGGATGCCGGTCAATTCATCGTATAATTTATGTGTTACAGGGCCAACTTCAGTCTCACTGTAGAAGACATGGTATTTGTCACCATACTTGAATCCTCCAATAGGGGAAATAACAGCTGCAGTTCCACAAGCACCAGCCTCTGCAAAATGATCTAACTGATCAATAAAGATATCACCTTGTTCAGTTTCCATACCGAACCGATGTTCCGCTAAATAAAGCAGTGAATATTTAGTTACACTAGGCAGAATGGAAGGTGACTTAGGAGTAACAAACTTACCATCTTTTGTAATTCCAAAGAAGTTTGCTGAGCCCACTTCTTCAATCTTTTTGTGTTCAATTGGATCAAGATAGATACAATCGGAAAAACCATCATTATGTGCAAGCTGACCAGGGAAAAGACTAGCAGCATAGTTACCACCGACCTTGCTTGCACCGGTACCTTTGTGAGCAGCACGATCATATTCAGATGCAACAAAACTCGTAGGTGTTAAGCCGCCTTTGAAGTAATTACCAACGGGCATCGCAAAAATTGAGAAGATATATTCTTGAGCAGGATGGACACCAATGTTACCGCCGACCCCGATCAGGTATGGACGAAGATAGAGTGTACCACCTGAACCATATGGAGGAATGTATGCCTCATTTGCTCGAACAACTTCCTTTAGAGCAGCGATAAACATATCAGTTGGAACTTGAGGCATCATTAAACGTTCACAGCTTTTCTGCATACGTTTAGCATTTTGGTCAGGACGGAAAAGATTAATGCTGCCATCTTTGCAGCGATATGCTTTTAGTCCTTCAAAAACTTCTTGACCATAATGCAAGCAGGTTGAGCCTTCGCTGATCGTTACATTTGAATCTTCAGTTAAACCAGTATCCTGCCACTTTCCATCACGCCAATAGGCACGATAGCGATAAGGAAGGTTCATATAATTAAATCCCAAATTACTCCAGTCGATTTCTTCAGGTTTAGTTGCTTTTGGTTCTGACATAGTCATAAAAAATTCCTCCTTCTAATTATTACAAAGCGGCTATTTGATTAAATATTAATGAAAAAGCACCTATCGCTATGAGACTAAGCGATAGGTGCTAAAAAAACTCCATCGCCTAAGATTACCTTAGCGCGATGGAGTTAATGTTCTCAGATTTAATCAGCCGAGACATTAAACAACACATCGCGCGTGCTAATAATGACTAGGCTCACTAGGTATGCAACTGCAGAAAAACTTTCATTTAACATAGTCCTACAAGTTCGTGACATGCTGTCTAACTCCCTTCCATTGCTTTTTAAATTCCACTTTGTAATTGATAAACTTAATTATATACAACAAAATTAAAATTGCAAGTATTTTTTAATAAAAATATCATTTTATCATTTTTCAAAATTAAAACAAACTATTATAAGAAGCACTTCAAGAAAATAAAATAACTACTTAATCTGCAACACATAGACGCAATATAGGAAGGTTATGAAAAAAATTTTTATAATGATTGAACTTATTATAATAAACGATTACAATTAGTGGAGTAAGGGATCACGATCTGAGAGGTGTTGTTAGATTTGGTTGTTTCTTAGATACAGCGGATGAGACATCCTCAATTGAGTATCCCTTATAGACAGCAGTTGGACTGTGCTGCATTGAAAAGCTCGTATTGTGGTCTGGTTATCACATGTAGCAGTTTTTGCCAATGACAGCAGGGAAGTTAAGGACATTGAATGATGTTCCTTAGTCTGGCTGTTGTTTTGATGTGTACGGTGGCTTGGTTCATAGACTGTTTTTTAAGAAGTCAGGTACACTTGTTGACAATTTTTGTGTTTGAAAGTATATTATAAGCAATCATTCTTATCTTAATTGATAAAGTAGTCAAAGTGCTTTGTCCACGTTTTTTGGCGTGGAGTGGCGCTTTTTTTATTGTCTAAAAGGAGGAGAGCTGTTGACAACGACAGAGTTTGACACGATTGCTGCTATTTCTACTCCGCCAGGTGAAGGGGCAATCTCAATTGTTCGTTTAAGTGGGGAAGAAGCAATCAATGTCGCAAAGAAGGTTTTTAAAGGAAGAAACCTTTCGAAAGTTTCAAGTCATACCATTAACTATGGACATATTATTGATCCGAAAACAAAACAAGAAATCGATGAAGTAATGGTTTCCGTTATGCGGGCGCCCAAGACATTCACACGTGAAGACATAATTGAAATCAACTGCCATGGCGGGATAGTAGCAACTAATCGTATTCTGCAGTTGTTACTAAGCAATGGGGCTCGCCTTGCCGAACCTGGAGAGTTTACTAAGCGTGCTTTTCTGCACGGGCGAATAGACCTTTCACAAGCTGAGGCCGTAATGGATTTGATCAGAGCTAAAACTGATCGTTCGATGAAAGTTGCCTTGAATCAATTAGATGGAAATCTGTCGCATCTTATTAAGAACCTGCGTCAAGACATTTTAGATGTATTAGCACAAGTTGAAGTTAATATTGATTATCCTGAATATGATGCTGTCGAGGAGATGACAACTCGTCTCCTCAAGGAAAAAGCAGTTGATGTGAAAAAAAGAATCCAGCAGCTGCTGCAGACAGCTAAACAGGGCAAGGTTTTAAGAGAAGGACTGGCGACGGCTATTGTTGGACGGCCGAATGTGGGGAAATCCAGTTTATTGAACCACTTGCTGCATGAAGATAAAGCAATTGTAACAGATGTGGCCGGAACAACGCGTGATGTAATTGAAGAATACGTGAATGTTCATGGGGTACCTTTAAAGCTGATTGACACAGCTGGGATTCATGATACAGCTGACAAGGTTGAAAAAATTGGTGTTGAGCGCTCGAGAAAAGCTATCGAACAGGCTGATTTGGTAATGCTGGTTCTTGACGGCAGTCAAAAACTAACAGAACAGGACAGGGAATTAATCAGTTTGACAGATGATAAAAAAAGAATTGTTCTTCTAAACAAGGTTGATCTGCCACAGCAAGTTGAAATTGAAGAATTGAAAAAAAGAGTTGGGACAGATGAGGTACAGACAACCTCCGTTTTAAAAAACGAGGGACTCGACCAGCTTGAGGAAAAAATTGCCAAGTTGTTTTTTGGTGGCATTGAGAATAGTCAGACAACAGTCATGGTTACGAATGCACGCCACATCGCGTTGCTTAACCAAGCTGAGGATGCATTAGACAATGTTCTGCAAGGAATTGAAGCAAACATGCCGGTTGATTTAGTTCAGATCGATATGACAACTTGCTGGGAACTTCTAGGCGAAATTACTGGTGATAGTTACCAAGATGAACTTTTGAATCAGTTATTCAGTCAGTTCTGCTTAGGAAAATGATAAAACTAATCTTTAAATGTATAGTGGGAGATTGAAATGGAAGTAAAACAATATGTAAGTAAAACATATGATGTGATTGTAGTCGGTGCTGGTCATGCTGGCTGCGAAGCGGCTTTGGCAGCGGCTCGGATGGGTAATAAGACACTTTTAATGACGATTAATCTTGAAATGGTGGCTTTTATGCCCTGCAATCCTTCAATTGGAGGGCCCGCAAAGGGAATCGTTGTCCGGGAAGTGGATGCACTTGGTGGTGAAATGGGCCGCAATATCGACAAAACCTATGTTCAAATGCGGATGCTTAATACCGGCAAAGGCCCTGCAGTCCGTGCATTGCGTGCACAGGCTGATAAGCGCGCGTATTCAATTGAGATGAAGCATACAATTGAGCGTGAACCTAATCTGACTTTGCGGCAAGGAATTGTTGATGACTTGATTGTTGAAAATGGTGTTGTCAAAGGTGTTATTACCAATACCGGTGCTCGTTACGGTGCAAAGAGTGTAGTTTTAACCACCGGAACAGCGGCTCGGGGGAAAATTATTATCGGAGAATTAATGTATTCTTCCGGTCCAAATAATTCCCAGCCATCGATGAAATTGTCAGGTAATCTGGAAAGATTGGGATTTGAACTGAAACGATTCAAAACAGGGACACCGCCGCGTGTTGACGGGAATACGATCGATTATGACCAAACAGAAGAACAAAAAGGTGATGTTGATCCTAATCATTTTAGTTTTGAGTCAAATGATGAAGATTATCTTGCGGTCAAGGATCAGTTATCGTGTTGGTTGACCTATACCAATGAAATGACGCATAAGATGATTAGAGCCAATCTTGACCGTGCCCCGATGTTCTCTGGAGTTATCGAGGGTGTTGGTCCGCGTTACTGTCCTTCTATAGAAGACAAGATCGTCCGTTTTGCAGACAAGCCGCGCCATCAGCTTTTTATTGAACCCGAAGGACGTAATACGGATGAATACTATTTGCAAGGGCTCTCAACTTCGATGCCTGAAGAAATTCAGCAGAAGATGGTTCATTCGATTAAAGGTCTGGAGAAAGCTGAAATGATGCGCCCTGGCTATGCGATTGAATATGATATTGTTTCGCCTTATCAATTGCGGCCAACTCTAGAAACAAAATTGATCAGCGGTTTATACACCGCTGGGCAAACAAATGGGACTTCTGGTTATGAAGAAGCGGCAGGTCAAGGAATGCTGGCTGGGATTAATGCCGGCTGCCACGCGCTGGGTAAAGAGGAGATCGTTTTAAAACGCAGTGATGCCTATATTGGTGTGATGGTAGATGATCTAGTTACGAAAGGGACAAACGAGCCTTATCGACTCCTGACTTCGCGGGCGGAGTATCGCTTGATCCTACGTCACGATAATGCTGATTTAAGGTTAACGGAATTAGGCCGCAAATTGGGCTTGATTTCAAATGAGCGTTATGAAGCCTTTGAAGCCAAAAAAGCAGCTATTGAGGCTGAGAAAAGGCGTTTAGGGGAGTTTAGAATTAAGCCTAACGCTGAGGTCAATAAGTTCTTAGCTTCTAAAGGCGATGCACCGCTTAAGGATGGAGTGTTGGCAAACGAGTTTTTGCGACGTCCAGAAATCGGTTATGCTGATCTGCTAAAATTTATACCTGCACCTGAACAGCCTTTAGATCTCCGAGTCATTGAACAGGTTGAGATTCAGATCAAGTATGAAGGATATATTAAAAAAGCTTATCAAAAGGTTGAAAAGCTGAAGCGGATGGAAGCTAAAAAAATACCCGATCGAATTGACTATGATGCGATCGAAGGGCTTGCAACCGAAGCGCAACAGAAGCTAAAAAAAATTCAGCCTGCAACTTTGGCACAAGCTAGTCGTATCAGTGGTGTGAATCCAGCTGATTTGTCTATCTTAGCCGTTTATATTGAGCAAGGTAAAATTGCTAAAGTTTAATTAAAAAATCCGCATCAGTTTGTCCAATCCTGCAGATCGGGGGTACGATAAACAAGGTGCGGGTTTTCTATTTGTTTACTTCTTTTTTGACTTCCTTTTTCTTTCTGCGTGTTTCAAATACTAGAATAGAAAGTAGCGTTGACTCAACTGTCAGATAAAAAAAGTCGACTAAAAAGATGCTAAGAATAATCCATTTGTTTGAAGTTGAGATAGCCCAGATAGTTGCAAGCAGCAGGGGAATAAAAAAAACACTTAGAATTGCGAATGCTAAACGCAGCTTTTTTTTGACTTTTTCCAATTGACATCTTCCTATCCGAGTTAGTATAAGGTTATTATACCTTTTTTGAAGAAATTTGTGATTGAAAAATAAAAGAACCGGTTAGGGTTAATAATCATTGCGAAAGGCTGTATAATCAGCATAGTAATCAGTGGAAGTAAAAATGAGACTGAGCAGATAAATTTTATGTTATATTAAATTATCAGATTTGAGTCGATGAGGGGATACTAATTAATGAATAAGTTAATTTCACTCGTTGTACCTTGTTACAACGAACAAGAAACAATACCGCTTTTCTACAAGGCACTTGAGGGTGTCAAAGAACAACTCAGAGGTAATGAACTTGAATATATTTTTATTGATGATGGTTCAAGGGATGATACCTTAAAAGAATTGAAAGAATTGCAGCAAAAAGATCCTGAACATGTTCATTATGTATCTTTTTCCAGGAACTTTGGTAAAGAATCAGCCTTGTACGCGGGATTAAGTTATTCAACAGGCGATTATATTGCGGTAATGGATGTTGATCTTCAAGATCCGCCAGAACAATTGGCAGAAATGCTTGCTGGAATTGAGGATGAAGGTTATGACGTGGTAGGAACACGGCGAACAGACCGCAGTGGTGAACCACCTGTCCGTTCATTTTTTTCCAACATGTTCTATAAAATTATTAATAAAATCTCAAATACACCGATACTTGACGGGGTACGGGATTATCGGTTAATGACTAGACAGGTTGTGAACTCTATCCTTGAGCTGAGTGAGTATAATCGATTTTCGAAGGGTCTTTTCAGTTGGGTCGGTTTTAAGACAAAATACTTGGAATATCAGAATCGTGACCGGGTGGCTGGCAGCACATCTTGGTCATTCTGGAAACTGTTTAAATATTCTTTAGATGGCATAGTCAATTTTTCAGATGCTCCGCTTTCGATCGCATCGTTTGTCGGTTTTTTCTCATTTATGGGTTCAGGGTTAGCGATGCTTTTTATCATTATACGCAAATTGCTGTATGGTGGAAGCGTTGATGGCTGGGCCTCGTTAGTAACTATTATTCTTTTAGTTGGGGGGATGCAGCTATTTTGCCTAGGGATTGTCGGCAAATACATTGCTAATATTTATCTTGAGGCAAAGCATCGTCCAAACTATATCGTTAGAGAGAAAAAATAAATTTTTAAGGTTTACACTAGGTACGAATAGAGACATATACGTATATTAAAAAAGCATTGGTTGAGGTATGTAAAGGACCAATGCTTTTTTGGTTGTGCAAAATATTGTTTTATTTATCACAAAGGAACCGCAAGAAAAAATTTTTTTGATATATAATCAAGCTTAGAGTAGAAAAACCATCTCTTCAACATGTTAAAGAATCAACAATGTTTTGTTTTAAAACAAAAGGCGGTACAATTAAAATGTAAGCGGTTCATGAAATGCCGACGATAACGCAGAGTTCTAATTGCTTTTATTATGTTAAAGGTTGTGTTATCTAGTAGGTAGCGCCGTGGTGAATTCATATAAGGAGGTTGCAAAAAATGTCCAAAAAAATTATTGATTTTGAACAGTTAAAAGAGCAATGCGATGAATTTGAAACTATTAAGTTGCTGTCTGAAGAGGGGAAGATTATTGATCCTGAATGGCAGCCTGATTTAAGTGATGAGGAATTGATAGAACTTTTTAAACAGATGCTTTGGTCAAGGACGTTAGATACACGTTCAACTAAGTTAAATCGGCAAGGGAGATTGGGGTTCTATGCGCCAACTGCGGGTGAAGAAGCGAGTCAGATAGCTTCTAATTTTGCAATGGAAAAAGAAGACTTTGTTTTACCGGCCTATCGTGATGTCCCACAGTTAGTGCAGCATGGTTTGCCATTATATAAAGCTTTTCTCTGGTCACGAGGACACGTTGATGGTAATAAATACCCAGCAGACTTCAATGCCTTACCACCGCAGATTATTATTGGAGCTCAGTACGTTCAAGCTGCTGGTGTGGCGCTTGGGTTTAAGCTGAAGGGACAAAAAAATGTAGCCTACACATATACAGGTGACGGCGGAACTTCTCAAGGCGATTTTTATGAAGGCATCAACTTCGCTGGAGCATTTCAAGCACCGGCAGTTTTCATTGTTCAAAATAACGGTTTTGCCATCTCAGTTCCGCGTGAAAAGCAGACAGCTGCTAAAACATTGGCACAAAAAGCTGTTGCTGCAGGTATTCCCGGAGTTCAAGTCGATGGAATGGACGCGCTGGCAGTTTATGAAGTGACCAAAGCTGCCCGTGATTTTGCGATCAATGGAAATGGGCCTGTCCTGATCGAAACTTTAACTTATCGTTATGGGCCGCATACTTTGTCTGGAGATGACCCGAAACGTTATCGGACTAAAGAAACAGATGATTTTTGGCGGGAGAAAGATCCACTTGTTAGGATGCGTAAATTCTTAATTGCGAAGGACTTATGGTCACAAGAACAAGAAGAAAAATACGTTGAAGAGGTTAAGACTGAAATTAATGAAGCGATTGACAAAGTGGAGAATATGCCGCAACAGAAGATCAGTGAATATTTAAAGAATACTTTCGAGGAAGTACCTGCTAATATTCAAGCAGCAGTTGAGTATTATGAAGCAAAGGAGGCCAAATAATTATGGCTAAAAAAACAATGATCAAAGCCATCACGGAGGCATTGGATGAAGAGCTGGCACGTGATGAAAAGGTCTTAGTTTTTGGTGAAGACGTCGGGAAAAATGGCGGAGTCTTTCGTGCGACAGAAGGACTGCATGAAAAATATGGAAATGAACGTGTTTTTGATACACCACTAGCTGAGTCTGGAATCGGTGGTTTAGCCGCAGGGCTTGCACTGCAAGGGTTCCGGGTCGTCCCCGAGATCCAGTTTTTTGGTTTTGTATATGAAGCAATGGATGAAATCGCAGGTCATATTTCACGAATGCATTTTCGTTTAGGTGGTACGCGAAAGATGCCGGTTACGATCCGAGCACCGTTTGGCGGCGGGGTGCACACTCCGGAATTGCACGCTGATAGTTTAGAAGGACTTGTGGCACAAATGCCTGGGTTGCGTGTTGTTATTCCAAGCAATCCATATGACGCAAAAGGATTATTGATTTCCGCGATTCGTTCAAATGACCCGGTTGTTTTTCTAGAACATATGAAACTGTATCGTTCATTCAAAGAAGAAGTTCCTGAAGGGGCATATACAGTTCCACTTGATAAAGCGCAAGTTGCACTGGAAGGTACGGACATAAGCATTATTTCCTATGGTGCAATGGTTCGTGAGAGCTTGAAAGCTGCACAAAAACTTGCCAAGCAAGGTATAAAAGCTGAGGTTGTCGATTTGCGAACAGTTTCTCCGATAGATGAAGAGACAATTTTAGCCTCCGTCAAAAAAACTGGACGGGTTGTTATAGTCCAAGAAGCTCAGAAACAAGCTGGTGTGGGTGCGCAGGTTGCTGCGTCGATTGCAGAGAAGGGGATTCTCTATCTCGAAGCCCCTATCGGTCGAATTGCTGCACCGAATACACCATATCCTTTCAGTGAAGCCGAGAGCGCTTGGCTGCCAAACAAACAGGATATTATTGATAAGGTAAAAGAAAACATAAATTTCTAGGAGGCAAAAAAATGAGCGTATACCAATTCAAGTTGCCTGACATTGGTGAAGGAATTTCTGAAGGGACCGTTGCTCAATGGTATGTTAAACCAGGCGATGTCTTAAAAGAAGATGATGATTTATTGGAAATCGAAAATGATAAATCAGTTGAAGAGATCCCTTCGCCAGTTTCGGGAACGATTAAAAAAATCTTAGTCGAGGAAGGCGAAACGGCAGAGGTAGGGCAAGGGCTGGTGGAGTTTGAAATAGAGGGGGATCTTCCCACTGGAGCGCAAGCAGAGGATTCTGAACCAAAGGAACCAGCTCCGGAATCTACTGAACAGACACCGGCTGCGCCAGCTTCTACGACTGCACCGGAACGAGCGAAAGAAGCGGATGTCGAGGAAACAGCGCCCAAGCATGAAGAAGACTCTAAAGAAGAAACGACCTTGAATAGACCGGAGCGCACCTTGCCGGTTCTAGCAATGCCGGCTGTCAGATTTTATGCCCGTCAGCAGGATGTCGACTTACGGCAGGTCAACGGAACTGGCAAACATGGACATGTTACACGTGAGGATGTTGATGCTTTTCTTGAAAATGGACCAACAGCAGCTACATCTGAAACAGCAAAACAGGAAACCGAAAAGACTGTATCAGCAGCAGCTGCGGGTGATTGGCCGGAAACAAGGGAAAAAATGTCTGGTATTCGCAAAGCAACTGCTAAGGCAATGGTTCGCAGCAAGAGCGAAATTCCACATGTGACGGTGTTTGATGACGTAGTGGTAGATAAACTATGGGCACATCGCAAAAAATATAAAGAAATGGCGGCAAATAGGGATGTTCGCTTAACATTTTTGGCTTATATCGTGAAAGCATTGGCAGTTATTTTGCGTGAATATCCTATTTTTAATTCTAAAGTTGATATGGCGGAACAAGAAATTGCTTATCGCAATTATATCAACATCGGTGTTGCGACAGATACAGACCGGGGGTTGCTTGTTCCGAATATTAAACATGCAGATGAAAAGAGTCTCTTTACGATTGCACGCCAGATAAGTGAGAATACTCAGAAAGCTAAAGAAGGCAAGCTGAGCGGAAATGACATGAAACATAGCAGCATGTCCATAACGAATATTGGTTCAATCGGTGGTGGATTCTTCACACCGATTGTTAACTGGCCCGAAGTGGCGATCTTAGGAGTCGGTAGAATCAAGAAAGAACCTATAATAGCAGATGATGAGGTAAAAGCAGCGTATGTTATGAAATTATCGTTATCTTTCGATCATCGTGTGATTGATGGGGCGACTGCTCAGAGGGCGCTCAATCGTCTGAATGAATTATTGAGCGAACCAGAACTTTTATTAATGGAAGGATGACGACAATATGGTAGTAGGAGATTTTGAGATTGAGCTAGATACAGTTGTTGTTGGCGCGGGACCTGGTGGTTATGTAGCGGCGATCAGAGCCGCTGAAAAGGGACAGAAAGTGACGGTTATTGAACGCGAGTTCATTGGTGGTGTTTGCTTGAATGTCGGCTGTATCCCATCTAAAGCTTTGATTGAAGCAGCACATCATTATCAAGCGGCAATGAGTTCACAAGACATGGGTTTGCGCGTTACTGCAGCGACTTTGGATTTTAAGCAGACGCAAAGATGGAAGAAAGAAGGAGTTGTAGATAAACTGACTGGCGGTGTAGCCAGTTTGTTTAAGAAGCATCACATAGATGTAGTATGGGGCAGTGCGTTTTTGAAGGATGAACATAGCCTGCGTGTTATTAACAATGACCGTGCGCAAACATATACCTTTAATAACCTGATTGTTGCAACGGGAAGTCATCCAATTGAAATTCCTAATTTTAAATTTAAAGGACGGGTTCTGGATTCAACGGGAGCACTAGCATTAGAAGAAGTTCCAAAAGAATTGATAGTTGTTGGCGGCGGCTATATTGGCTGTGAATTGGCATCTGCTTATGCTAACCTAGGCGCACATGTTTCAATTTTGGAAGGAACCGACGGAATCTTGGCAAACTATGAGCGTGATCTTGTTGCGGTTGTTGAACATCACTTCAGTTCACAGCATGTAGACATTTATACTAAGGCAATGGCAAAAAACACAGAACAGGATAATGACGGAGTAACTGTAACATTCGAAGTTGACGGAAAAGAAAAACAGTTGCGTGCTGATTATTGTGTGGTTTGTGTTGGACGGCGTGCTAACACAGCTGACATGGGTTTGGAACATTTAGGCGTAAAGATAGATGAGCGCGGTTTGATCGATGTAGATGCTCAGGGGAGAACGAACATTTCTAATATTTATGCGGTTGGCGACGTTGTTGCAGGAGCTGCACTTGCACATAAAGCCAGTTATGAGGGCAAAATAGCTGCGGAGGCTATTTCTGGTTCGAAGGGAACAGTTGATTATCATGCAATGCCAGCTGTCTGTTATACAGATAGCGAGATCGCGACAACCGGTCTGACTGTTAAAGAAGCAAAGGAACAAGGATTGGATGTTAAAAAGGCACAGTTTCCCTTTGCAGCAAATGGACGTGCTATTTCGATGAATAACACCGATGGCTTTGTGCGGGTTGTTTTTGAGAAAAAAAGCCAGGCTATTGTTGGCGCACAAATTGTCGGTCCCAATGCCAGCGATATGATTACGGAGCTGACCTTGGCGATTGAAAGTGGTGCAACAATAGAAGATATTGCTCTGACGATTCATCCCCACCCAAGTGTCAGCGAGGCTATTATGGATGTAGCTGATCTAGGCTTGGGCTTACCAATTAATATCTGACAAGGAAGTGTACGTATATGCAGTATGTAGCGATGCCGACATTTGATATTAGGAGAAACTTGGCAACTGAGCAGTATTTGATGAATAATAACAAGTTAAAATTACCATTATTGCTATTCTATATTGAAAAACCATGTGTTATTGTAGGACGTAATCAGAATACACTGGAAGAGGTTAATCAAAAGTATTGCCGGGAAAATGGTGTTACGGTCACACGACGCTTGTCGGGCGGTGGCGCAATGTATCAGGATTTGGGCAACCTCTGTTTTAGTTTTATCGTTGATGCAGACAGTCAGCAGTTTGGTGATTTCAAAACAATGGTTGCGCCGATCGTCGATGCGCTTCATGAGATGGGCGTCACCGGTGCTGAAGTTACAGGGCGCAATGATATTGTGGTAGATGGGAAGAAATTTTCTGGAAACGCGATGTATACCCGTGGAGGAAAGACATTTTCGCATGGCACACTGATGTTGGATGTAGATACAGATGAAGTCACTAAAACATTGAATGTTCCATTAGACAAAATAAAGTCAAAAGGTATTAAATCTGTCCGCAGTCGGGTGACGAATTTACGCCCGTATTTGTCACCAAAATATAAAAATATCACTACGGAGGAATTCCGTGATTTACTAATAAAAAACGTTTTAGGTGTTGATGACGTTAGTCAAATTGGGCAGTATGAATATAAATTAACTGAAGATGATGAAAAAAAGATTGCTGAGCTTGAAGAAAAATTCTACAGTAATTGGGATTGGGTCTATGGTCAGTCACCAGAATTCACTGTTAAAAAAAGAAAACATTTCACAAACGGAACAATTGATGCTCGTGTTTTAGTTGAAAAAGGTAAGATAAAGAGCATTACATTCTTCGGTGATTTTTTTGGGACTCATCTGGTCTCAGAACTGAAGGAAATATTAACAGGGTGTATGTTTGAAAAAGACGAAATAGAAAAAGCATTGGAGGATACTGATCTCAATCAATATTTTCAAGGTATTCCTAGAGATGATGTTATCGAACTGTTAACGGTTTGATAATATCATTAACAAAATGCTACAAAGGGCTGGAGATAAGTATAATTCCGGCCTTTTTATTTTCGCAAGAAGGAACATAACTTGGAAGGAAGTGATCAAAGTGGAATGGAAACTAGGATGGTATCACAGTTGTGATAATTATCGAACATTACCTTTTACATTTCCAGAACTAACGGAGGTTATTCAAGCTGTAATTAATCTCAGTGGAAAAGCTGTTCGCCTGAACTTATCTAATTTATATGGGAAGACAAAACTTGTTTTTCAAAAAGTAGAGGTTTCTTTGGATGAAAAGTTTCACGTGAAACAAACAGCAACTTTTAACGGTGTAGCTAGGGCAGAAATTGTGCAGGGAACGATTATCATGAGCGATCCAGTTTGGTTGAAAGTAAGTGCTGGTATGAAACTTTATGTGAAACTCAGCAGTTGTGTTAAACAAACATATTCTGATTTTTGCTGCACATATGATACAACAATGACTAATGCAGCTTTTGTGCGCAACTATAAAGGGCTACCGCACCTGCAACGTTCAATGACTGCACGCAGGGGATGGTTCTGTTTAAATGAAATTAATATTCTAACCGATAATATGCCTGGGATTATAAATATGACAGGTGATTCACTGGTTGAGATGGGGCAAATTTCAGCTAGTGTAGCTGAGGTAATGTATCGTGCTTATCCCGAGGAAGTAGTTGTCGTGAATACTGGAATATCAGGCGGAAGGCTCTTGTATGACGCACCTGATGATGAACAGCTTTATCAAACCTTCGGACTAAGTTTGCTAAAGAGGGCCTCAACTGAAGCGCAAAAAATAAACCCGATATGGACAATCGCATTTATCGGTTCGAACGACTTACTTATGCCGTTACTGAGTAAGGAAGCGGCAGGGCAAACTGTTACAGTCGAAACTTTTTTACAAGGAATCTTACAACTAAGAAGAACATTAGTTGAACGTAATAGCCGATTTATTTTAGGAACTATTTTACCGTTTAGCTTAGGCCACGGTACGGTTCCACATACAAGCAGATATATTCAAGCGGTAGAAAAACGGTTCAAAATCAATCAGCAGTTGTATCTTCTACCAGAAACAATAGATTGCAGTCGGATAGTAGAAGATGAAAATCACTGTTTGAAGGCTGAGTATGACTTTGGAGACCATCTTCATCTAAATAAGCGCGGCGGCCAGAAAATTGCAGCAGCGATTTGTGCCAAGATTAGCGCAGGAGATTAGTTGCGGAGAATTATTGATTAATTAATTTCAAGAAAGAAAGTGAGATTATGAAGTATTTAGCGATGCCGACATTCGATATTAGGACAAACCTGGCAACAGAGCAATACTTGATGTCTAAAAAAGATATTGAATTGCCATTAGTTCTGTTTTATATTCAAAAGCCATGCATAATTATTGGACGTAATCAAAATACTTTAGAGGAGATCGACCAGCAGTATTGTCGAGATAAGAATATCGTTGTTACCCGGCGTTTGTCGGGCGGTGGTGCAATGTACGATGATTTGGGCAACTTGAGTTTTAGTTTCATCGTTAAAGCAGACAAACAGCGCTTTGGTGATTTTAAAACAATGGTTGCGCCGATTGTTACAGCACTTCACAGGCTAGGTGTTACGGGTGCTGTGGTTACAGGTCGAAATGACATTGTGGTAGATGGAAAGAAGTTTTCCGGTAATGCAATGTATACAAGAGCAGGCAGAACATTTTCGCATGGGACTTTGATGCTAGATGTAGATATGAACGAAGTTGCCAAGGCTTTGAATGTTCCGAAGGATAAAATACAGTCAAAGGGCATTAAGTCGGTCCGCAGCCGAGTTACGAATCTACGCCCGTATTTAGCAGAAAAATATAAGAAAATTACAACGGAGGAGTTTCGAGATTTTATAATTCGAAGTATTTTAGGCGCAGAATCTATGAGTGCAGCTGAAAAATCTGCCTATCATTTAACGCTGGATGATCAAGCAGAAATTAAGAAGTTAGAGCAAAAGTATTATCGTAATTGGGATTGGGTCTACGGACACTCACCTAGGTTTACTCTTAAAAAGAGGTACCATTTTGCAAGTGGAACAATTGATGCACGTGTTTTGGTGGAAAACGGCAAGATAAAGAATATAAGGTTTTTGGGTGACTATTTTGGTACTAGGGATGTTACAAACTTAGAGAAACTTTTAGTTGGTCAGCCCTTTGAGCCAAGCAAAATCATGAAAATATTGGCAGCAAATGATATCAATAGTTACTTTCAAGGATTAAATGCAAGACAAATAGCGGATCTCTTGTTTACCCTATAAGAACTTTGATGCTTGGGTCGAGAGGAAATATCATTTTGGAAAAGAACTTGAGCGATGAGGTGATTATGTTATACTAATCTAAAAAAAATATGGTCTATTTCTATGAGGGTGAAAAAATGATCGATTTGCATGAGATTTTGGATAGAATGAACCAAAATCAAAAAATCAATTATGATAAAATCTTGCAAAAAATGATAGGGAATTGGCAACAGCAGAATGTCAGGCCTAAGATTCTATTGCATAGTTGTTGTGCTCCATGCAGTACCTATACGCTAGAATACTTAACGAAGTATGCTGATGTTACAGTTTATTACGCTAATTCTAACATCCATCCGCGGGATGAATATAAGCGGCGCGAATATGTGCAGCAAAAATTCATTACTGACTTTAATACACGGACAGACAATAATGTTCAGTTCATCGCAGCTCCATATGAACCGCAGAAATATTTTGAAGCTGTTAGGGGGCTTGAAAAAGAACCGGAGGGCGGTCAGCGTTGTGAGGCTTGTTTTAATTATCGATTGGACTTGGTTGCGGCTAAAGCAGTTGAGCTTGGGTTCGACTATTTTGGAAGTGCGCTGACAATCAGCCCGCACAAAAATTCGCAAGTCGTTAATCGTGTAGGAATTCATGTTCAAAACTTTTATACAACTAAGTACCTACCAAGTGACTTTAAAAAAAATAACGGTTATAGGCGTTCTGTTGAAATGTGCAAAGAATACGATGTCTATCGACAGTGTTATTGTGGATGCATCTTTGCAGCAAAGGCTCAGGGGATTGACTTGCCACAGATCCGCAAAGAAGCAAGAGCTTTTATGCAAGGTAAAGATGCTGTCAAAGAATTTCCAGATATTAAATTTGTCTATCACGATGAAGCAAAGGAATGAAGTACGGTAATTAACTGGAAAAGAGTATCTTTGCAAAATAAAATTCAGGGGGACTACATAAATATGGATAAAAGAAACCAGGATCGGTTTGCAGTTGAAACCATTTTAGCGCAAGCGGGGAATCGCAATGACGGAGATTCGCGCGAGTCAATCTCAACTCCGATATATTTGTCATCAAACTATCGCCATAAGGATCTGGACGATATCCGCAACTTTGATGAACATAAGCAGTATTCTTATTCACGGTTGGAAACACCAACACGAAAGGTCCTTTCTGAAACATTGGCTACTTTAGAACATGGTACGCAGGCATTTGCTTTAAGTTCAGGGATGGCAGCGATACAGCTAGCATTCAGTCTTTTTAAAACTGGTGATCATATTGTAACGCTGGACGATCTATATGGAGGGACCTTCCGTTATTTTGACCAATTAGACGAACAATATGGTATTCGTTTTAGTAAATGGAATGGGAAAAAACTTGATGAGTTACATGATTTGCTTCGACCTGAGACACGAGCTGTTTGGATTGAGACACCTTCTAATCCAACTATGAAGGAAGTTGATATTGCAGCTGTTGCAGACATGGTTCACGCTGTTAATCCGAAAATCCTAGTAATGGTCGATAATACTTTTTATACACCTATTTATCAGTTACCGCTTACTCAAGGAGCAGATATTGTCGTGCATAGTGCGACTAAATATCTCTCAGGACATAATGATTTGCTAGGTGGGGTCGTAGTTGTTCGTGGGCAAGGACTTAGCGAGAAGCTGTCCTTTAACTATAAGACAACGGGTGCAACACTTGCTTCTTTTGATTCATGGCTGCTATTGCGGAGCTTGAAAACATTACCCTTAAGAATGCGTGAACACACAGCTAATGCACAAAAAGTTGTTTCATATTTGAAACGGGAAACGCAGGTTGAAAAGATAATGTATCCTGGCAAAGGAGGAATGGTGAGCTTTTATGTACGGGATGAAGATATTATTGACAAAATGTTCAAAAGACTGAGAGTAGTCTCATTCGCTGAAAGCCTAGGCGGAGTCGAAAGCCTATTGACTATTCCTTATATTCAGACACATCGCGACATGGAAGAGGCTGAGAGATTGCGCTTAGGTATTACACCAAAGCTGTTGCGTTTATCAGTCGGTCTTGAGAATGCGGTCGATCTTATTGCTGATCTTAAGCAGGCTTTAGCGCAATAATTTTTCTCAATAAATTATTGACAATCGAATATCCACCATGTACTATTAAAGAAATATTAGAAGATTAAATTTTATTTAATTAAGAAGGAGCACAAATCTATGTTGAACCAAAACACAAACTACAAACAACAAGTCATGTGTATGAGTGTTAGTTCATGTTGCGCAATGTGTAACATGTGTTTTGGTGTACTTAAAAACGTAGATTGGTGTGGAAATCTAAATTGGAGAGTGGTTTAGGAGTGTAGTTGGTCGGACAACACAATCTTAATATATCTTCGATGAAGAACCAGCGGTCTGCGTAGATCGCTGGTTCTTTTTGTCGCATGTAAAGACTATGAAAGAATCGGGAGGAGAATATTGATGACAGTCACAGTTTATGCAATTGGTGGAGGACAAATGGTCGAGGCGATTTTACGGGCAGCATTGAGAAACAAAATTATAGAACCAGAAGCAACTGTAGTAACGGATGTTTCAGAGAAGAGAGTCAACTATCTGCATGAAAATTATGGAGTTGATGCACAGACAACGATTAACGAGAAGAAACTGAAATCAGCTGAGATCGTTCTGCTGGGCGTTCGTCCTCAGGATGATTGGGAAAAAATAACGGCACAAATTGGAGCTGCTGAAGTATCAGCACAGGTCATTTCAATTATCGCGGGAGTGACATTGACTCAGCTTCAAACAGCAAGCAATACAGAAATTGCATTTACGCGTATTATCCCTAACACCCTAACAGACACAGGCTACGGATATTCTGGAGTTACTCTTGGGGAAAGAGCTGAACGTGAGCTAGTGACACCCTTTTTGGAAAGTTTCGGCAAAGTTGATTTCATTCCAGAAGAACAGATCGATCTTTATACAGGTTATGCGGTTTGCGGTCCTAATTATGTCTATAATTTTTACATTGCTTTGACGAATGCGGGCGTACTCAGTGGCCTTTCACGTAAACAAGCCAATGCGATTGCGCTTGAGAATTTGAAGGGAGCAGCTAAGTTTCTTGAACTGACAGGTAAACATCCATATGAGTTGTTAGACATCAATAATTCTGCTGGCGGGGTCGGAATTAATGCTCAGCATGAAATAGACGCCAGTGGTTTTGCAGCTGGAATTCAGAATGCAGTATTGGCGGCTGTGCAGCGAACAACTGAATTGGGGAAGAAGGGTTAAAATGGTAGAACTTAATTGGGATCATACAATGGTCAATATTACTGACCTGAATGCAGCAATCAAAGTATTTAAGAAAAAAGGAATTGTTTTTGAACATGGAGGGGAACACAAACGCTGGGGAACGGGAAACGCGCTGGGATATTTTGGACTAAACTATATTGAATTAATTACCGTTGCGGACAAAAAAAGCGCACGAACCGTTAAACGCACAGATGGGTCAGCCGTTTATGACGCAATTCAAGACTATATAGCGGGTACTCAGCGCTTTAACACGATTGCTATTCGTTCGAACGATATTGAAAAGACCCACCAGCGTTTGAAAGAAAAAGATGTTTTAGTCAGCGAGATTGAAGAAGGGCAACGTTTAGATCCGCACGGACAGCTGATCAGTTGGAAAATCTTCTTCATCAATGATTATCTTGCACCTGATCTGCCCTATCCTTTCTTTATTCAATGGGCAGGAAATGACGAGAATCGTTTGGCAGAGCTGACTAAACAAGGTCTGATCGTTGACCATCCCGCAGGTAATTTAAAAGTTTTGGCAGCCGAATTCGAGGTTGCTGAACCACAAGTTATAGCTGGAAAACTGGGTGAGCTGCTGCAGTTGCCCGTGAAAACGGACAGCAAAACAGCATTGATCGAGCTTAATGGGCGTCAGCTCAGATTTGTGCAAGGGTCACAGAATCACTTAACAAGTTTGGAGTTCACAGGTGCAAATGAGGAGTTGCGGAATCAAACAATCAAAATAGACAAAGTTGTGTTTAACTTTTAAAAAGGATGGAATAAATTCATGAAAATAAACAGATTGAAAAGTCGTATGCTTTTAGCTTTTGCTCTTGGGATAACGGTAGGCGGTTTATTTGTAGGAAAGATAGACAGGGTGGATGCGGCAAAAGTTAAAACAATTAAAGTTGCATATGCAACGACAAACTATCCAATCACATATCAGAATGCAAAAAAGCAAGGCGATGGGTATGATGTTGCAATTATGAAAGCAATTGACAAAAAACTTCCGCAGTATAAATTCAAATATATCGGTACAAGCGATGATGATGTTTTAATTGGTGTCAAAAGCGGCAAATACGATGTTGGAATAAAGAATATTTTTTATACTAAAGATCGTGCAAAAGCGTATCTTTTTCCTAAAAATTACTTTGGGGTGAGCGATTCCGGTTTTGTTGTTAGAACGACAGATAAGTCTAAGTACAATACTCTTGGTAAATTAGCAAAAAATAAGGGAAAACTTGTACCAATTGCACCGCAGAATGGGCAATACGGGGTGATTGCTAATTATAATAAAAAACACAGTCCAAAGATCAAGTTAGGCAGTGCAGATACATTCGTAGTCTCAGATGCCTTGAAATGGGTTAACGAGGGTCGCTACGATGCCTTTTTCGCAATTCGACCAATGTTTGAAGCAAATGTAAAAAAGAAAAATGGGGCGAACGCTGACTTGAAAGACAAACTGACATATGTGACTTTGGGTGGAATAAAAACATATCCGTTGTTTAACAAGAGTGAAACTAAATTGGCCAAAGCCTATGATAAAGCTATTAAACAAGTTATTGCTTCTGGTCAGGCTAAGCAGCTCTCAGAAAAGTATTATGGTCAGGATAACTTCAAACTGTTGAATAAGACATTTAAATAGCAAAATTAGATGGGAGGAGGATAGAAATGAGAAATTTTGAATTGATTGGTAATTTTCTATTACAGCTGCTGCCTGTCATTAATATCACTTTAACAGTTTCGGTGTCTGCCCTTGTCTTGGGAAGTTTTATTGGTTTGATATTAACATTGGGGAAGATCGGTTCTAGTAGAATATTGCGTGGAATCGTAGCCGGTTACATCAGCATTGTCCGCGCAACTCCTCCAATTATTATGATTTTTTTGGTGTATTATGGTTTGCCGTTCATCACTGCCAATTTTTTTAAGATAAATATTGAAGGATGGAACCGCATTTATTTCGTCATAATCGCCTTAACCCTTTTGTTCTCAGCACCGGTCGCAGAAATCATGCGATCTGCGTACTTATCGATCGATAAAGGTCAATATGAGGCGGGAATAATGGTTGGAATGAATAAATTTCAAATATTCTATCGCATTATTTTGCCGCAAGCAACAGTGGTTGCCTTGCCTAATTATGCAACCGCACTTATTAATCTTCTGAAAGAAGGATCTTTGACATTTACGATTGGGGTTGTTGATATGGTTGCTAAGTCGCAAATGATTGTTTCGAACAACTCAGGCGGATATGCATGGCAGACATATGGATCACTGGCATTGATTTATTGGGCCTTGTCACTGGCAATTGGACGTGTTGTCGCCCTGTCAGAAAAAGCTTATCAGAAGAAAAGGCAGTCAATCAGTATCTGATCGGAGGAGGTTAGACATATGTTGAATACAGATTTTATGCTCCAAGTGGCTAAAGCAACGATTAAGGGTGTTCCAGTAACACTTGAAATCGTAATTGTATCACTGATTCTTGCTTTACCAATCAGTTTTGTTTTTGCATTATTACGATTATACAGTGTTAAGGGTGGCAATCAATTTGTTAAACTATATGTTTCTTTTATACGTGGAACCCCAATCATTGCGCAAATTCTGATTGTTTACAGTGCTTTTCCCAGTTTGCTGGCGAGCTTTATTGGCAAGTCGGCTTTTGCCATTGATCCTATTAATTACGCTTATATTGTTTTTACGATTAATGCTGTCGCAAGTCTAACAGAAGTATTTCGTTCTGCACTGCAGACCGTTGATCGTGGGCAATATGAAGCAGGAACTATGGTTGGAATGACATCAAGCCAAATTTTCAGGCGTATTATTTTGCCGCAGGCACTTGTTTCAGCTCTTCCTAACTTAACCAATATAACGCTGGGGTTGGTTAAAAATTCGGCT
Organism: Liquorilactobacillus aquaticus DSM 21051; assembly: GCF_001436755.1. Classification (GTDB taxonomy): domain Bacteria; phylum Bacillota; class Bacilli; order Lactobacillales; family Lactobacillaceae; genus Liquorilactobacillus; species Liquorilactobacillus aquaticus. Next base: position 236,043 of record NZ_AYZD01000011.1, on the reverse strand, counting down.
TTGGCTTTTATTATGTCCGTCAAGGATATTACGGCGATTGCCAAGACAGAAGCTGCTTTTAATTACAGTTTCTTAGAGGCATATCTTGTGCTGTGGGTCTATTACTTGATAATTAGTTATGCTGCTGAGCTCATTTTCAAATCACTAGAACTATATTTCGGACGTTATCGTAAACAAGTAAAGAAGCGACACTACAGCAATAAAGAACAACTGATCTCTGTTACAACTGATAAGAGGCGTTCACCAGCACAAGGATGAGGAGATGAATGTTCAAATGTTAAAAATCAGAGGACTTAAAAAAAGTTATGCAGAAAATGAAATTTTAAAGGGAATTGATCTCGATGTTAAAAAAGGAGATGTTATCACTATTATTGGTCCAAGTGGTGCCGGAAAAACGACACTTTTACGGAATATTACAACGCTTGAGTCGGCTGATAGCGGTAAAATCGAGTTCGAGAATATTCAAGGAGACTATAGTGCATTAACACGTCAGGAAACAAAAAAATTGCGACAGAGTATTGGTTTTGTTTTTCAAAATTATAATCTATTCAATAATAAAACGGCTCTTCAAAATGTAATGGAGGGACTGTTGACCGCCAAAAGGATGCCTAAACAAGAAGCACGGACGGAAGCACTAAAGGCGCTTGAGCGCGTTGGACTTTTAGAATATAAAGATCAGTATCCGGTTCAACTTTCTGGCGGTCAGCAGCAGCGTGTTGGAATTGCACGGGCAATTGCATTGAAGCCTAAAGTTATCTTTTTCGATGAGCCGACTTCGGCACTTGATCCAGAACTTGTGGGTGAGGTATTGCAGGTAATGCGCTCACTGGCTCATGAAGGGACAACAATGGTTATTGTGACACATCAAATGCGTTTTGCACAAGAAATCTCTAACAAAATAGTGTTTATGGTTGCAGGACGTGTGGTCGAAAGCGGTACGGCACAGGCAGTTTTTGAAAATCCACGAGCAGAACGAACACGGCAGTTTCTGGCGGAAACCCTTGTTCAATATTGATTAAGAACGTTTTTGCGAGTTTACTATGAATTTAGATATCATATAAAAAATAAGGCTCTGGCAGGCAAGGGCAATAACGATAGACATTGTAAGTGTTATTTGGATGAAAAGGCTGAGGAAGTTATTAAATGAAAATAAAATATAAACGACGGGAGCAGCTCTTGGCTACTCTTAATAATGCTAATGAGCCGCAAGACGGTATGTTAGCCGGTTTCTGGCATCATTTTTTAGAAAATGAAAAACAGCAAGTTTTTGGTTATCGTGATGAAAAGACTATTTCCCGGGTTATTGCGGCCCAAAAGCAGTTTTATGATAACACACATCCTGGTTTTGTTAAGATCATGAGCGATGGATTTTTTTTGCTTCCCAATCTTTTAGATGTTGAATTGAATACAGCAAGCGATCTCGAAAAAATCAAGCGATTGTCTGCAGATGATCCTTGGATCATGGATCAAACAGCCATGGTCAAGCAAATTGTGGCACACTATCAAGGCCAAATTGGGAGTTTTTACAATGTTTTTTCACCGTGGTATCAGCTTCGTTTACGTTTTGAGATCCTTGATGGGGATCCAAATAAAATTTATCGTTTTTTTAGGGAAGAGCCAGCTTTATTTAAGCGAACGCTTATGGAGCTAGCGACCGATTTAAAACTGCTTGTTGAGCTGCTTTTGAGAGAAACAGGAATCGAAGGAATATACTTGTGTGTTCAACAGCCACAAGGAAATGGTATCACTTTAAAACATTGGGAAGACAGTATCAAACCTAGCGAATTAAGCCTTCTCGCTCAGGCGCAGAAGGTTAAAGATAATAATCTTTTGCATATTTGCGGCTTTGATGGTAAGCGTAATGATCTGACCGCTTATCGAGAGTATCCGTTTAAAGCGGTAAATTGGGCAACACATATCGAGCAGGTCAGCTTGGAAGAAGGGAAGCGAATTTTTGGTGGTCGAGCTGTTTTGGGTGGCTTTGCCAATACAGAAAAGGATATTTTGTTTAAGGCGGATCAGCAGGAACTAATTGCGGCGACTAGTAATTTGATTAATGAAACAGGAACAAAAGGTTTTCTTGTTGGGGCAGACTGCAGTGTCCCCTTTAAGATAGATGATGAGCGGTTACGTTGGGTAAATAAGGTTGCTCGTGTGTACGGCAAATGACAATATAAAAAAAGGTTTATTCAAGGAGAAGATAGAATGGTAGAGGTAGAAAATGCGGCAAAGATTCAGACTTTTTTGATAGAAACTTATCACCACTTGCACCAACATCCGGAACTGTCTGATCATGAGTTTGAAACCAGTACTTTTATTCGCTCAAAGTTAGCAGAATGGGGCATTCCGCTTAAGAAAACAAGTTTAAAAACCGGTGTCATTGCGGAACTTGATTCTGGTAAAAGCGGGCCGACTGTTGCCTTGCGGGCAGATATTGATGCATTGCCAGTTCAGGAAACAACAAACTTAGCATTTGCGTCTCAGAATGCAGGAGTTATGCATGCTTGTGGACATGATATACATATAACGTCACTTTTGGGCGCAGCATATGTTTTGACGCATCAGTCAATTGATTTTAGCGGGAAGATTCGCTTTATTTTTCAGCCGTCCGAGGAAGCAAATGAAGGAGCACTTCAAGTAATTCATGCTGGGCATGCCCAGGGGATAGCTGCTATTTTGGGATTGCACGTCAAGCCAGGCAAACCAGTTGGTAATATTGGACTACGTGCGGGTTATACGGCGGGATCAATTGATAAATTCGATGTTGTAATTAAGGGAACTGCGACACATGCTGCCCATCCTGATCAAGGGACTGATGTGATTGTTGCGTTGACAAGTATAGTAACAGCGCTGCAAACAATAGTTAGTCGGAATATTGAGCCGACTTCCAGTGCTGTTTTAAGCGTGACAGAATTGCATGCAGGGACTGCTTGGAATATTCTTCCTAAGACTGCTGCATTTTCTGGAACTGTTCGAGTACTTGAAAAAAAAGAGCGGGAGCTTATTCGGTCTCGTTTCGAAGAAGTTGTTTCACAAGTTAGTTCAGCATATGGGACAAACGCTGAAATTAATTGGTACGTCGGGGATCCTGCTGTCTATAATGATCCCAAGTTGACTGAAATCGTGCGAGATGAAACCAGTAAGTTTACTGAAACATTTGAGAGTCGAGCAGAGCTTGGAAGTGACGATTTTTCCTGTTATCAAGAACTTCTGCCAGGTGTTTATGCCCATCTAGGTGTCGGTGAAACTGGTGAAATACATCATTCTGATTTTGCTCCAGATGAAAATGCGATCTTGTCTGGTGTATCATATTTCGTTAACAATACTCTGCGCTTGCTTAATGAATTGGGCTGATTTAAGGACAGAGTTGTAAAGCAGACAAAGAAGACCCTGCTGTGGTTCGCAGCGGGGTCTTTGAATTATTTTAAAATTTAGAAAAATAAAAAAGAGATAGTAGTGGGTTTATTCTTTCTGCGGATGTTTTAAGTAAATGTAGAAAAGAAATTCAGTAATCCCTAGAAGGAGCACAGTAAACCAGATTGCAAGACGTGTTCCATTAATGAAAGATGCTGGCAAATCTGCAATAACGATCATTACCGTGATTGAAACAGCTGCGGCAACTTGTCTGAAGGCATTGTTTAAAGCTGTCGCATGACTGATGTGCGCCATTGTGACATCCTTAAAAGCCTCAGACATTGCAGGAGAAAAAACAAGTGAGTTGCCGATCATGCGTAACATATAAGCACAGGTTATGAGCCAAATTGGTGTTTGAGTGTTAATTGTTATAAATGGAATTGTTGCGATCAGCATCAGAGCAACTCCAACACTGATTAACATCTTCGGACCGTGAGAGTCATAATAACGTCCAGCCAGAGCTGCAAAAAGTGCATTTGCAATTGCACCAGGAAGCAGAATCAGTCCAGCCTGCATACTACTTAAACCAGCAATATTTTCAACAAAAATGGGTATAATTTGTTCTGTACCTATGAGAACCATGAATGCAAGCATTCCGATCATTGTAAGTATTCTAAATGAACGCAGTTTAAGAAGCTCAATACGCAGCATCGGTTCAGAGAGTTTGAATTGGCGTCGTACAAAAACTGTTAGGATTGCACCTCCACTGAGCAACATTCCAAGGCCAATCCCAAAGTTTTGTTGGAAAACAGTTAAACTAGCTAGAGCTAAACTTGAACCCAGAAGTGAAAGAAAAACGGATAAGAGATCGATCTTGACGACACGTTTTTGTGAATAATTCGGAAAAACAAAATATGAAATGACTAGTATCAACACGCTAAAGGGAAGAAGTAAGATAAACAAATAGTGCCAACTGAAGTAATTAAGGATAATACCAGCGACTGTTGGACCAAGCGCGGGGCCTGAAGCGATTACCAAACCTGACATTCCCAAAACTGTACCACGTTTTTCAGCAGGATAGATCGTAACCATCGTTGTCATTTGAAATGACATCAAAATGCCTCCCGCACATGCCTGTAATAAGCGAGCAGTTAAGAGCATCCAAAAGCTGGCCGCAAAGCTGCCTAATAACGTTCCTAGCACAAAGACACAAGTTGTTGTTAGGAATACCTGACGATTAGTATATTTATCGTATAAGTTTGATGATAAGGGAGTGACAATTCCTATAATCAGCATATAACCAGTGGTAAGCCACTGAGCGTTGGTCAATGAGACATGCAATGTATGCTGAATAACTGGCAAAGCAGTAACCATCATCGTCTGACTTGCTAAGTTGAAAAAGGTTGAGACTAGGACGAGAGTCGTGACAATAATTCTCTTATGAGTGCTTATTTCTGAAGACATAATCAGTTCCTTTCTCAGATATAGGTAGAAATAATTTATTATTAATGCGTAACTCATATTATCTGTATTTTGAAGCAAATTCAAGCACAGTATTTTAGAGTAATATTTTTAAAGCGATAATTCGGGTACTAAGATGTTTTTTTCTATATGCGTGACTAATATACGTGTATAGACTAATTAACTCAACCGGTTTTTCCACAACTATATATGACTACAAACAATGATATGCAAGGATTCTTGTAATCTAAAATGGGGTAGATAATTGAAAGACTAATTGCGGTTTTGTTCGGAAAAGGCTATACTGTAAAATAAGTTGAATGGAGTTAAAAATAAAAGACGAGGTGGCACCCATGAAAGCTATTTTAACAACAATTGGTAAAGATCAAGTCGGAATTATTGCGGGAGTGAGTCATTTTCTTGCTGAAAAAGAAATTAATATTTCAGATGTGTCGCAAACAATTATGAATGGATACTTTACAATGATGATGATGGTTGAAATTCAAAATGAAAAAACTGATTTTGCTGTTCTATCTCAGCAGCTGGATGAACTTGGCAAGCAACTGGGAGTTGAAATCAAAGTCAGACGTGAAGAGATTTACGATGCAATGCATCAACTGTAGGAGGAAATAAATGGAGACAGAAAAAATAAAAGAAACGATCCATATGATCTCCGATGAGAATCTGGATGTCCGCACGATTACAATGGGAATATCTTTGCTGGATTGTATTGATAGCGATAGTGATGTCGCATGTAAACGAATTTACGAAAAAATAACAACAAAAGCTAAACACTTAGTGGAAGTTGGACATCAAATTGAGATTGAATATGGAATTCCTATTATCAACAAGCGAATTTCTGTGACCCCAATCTCAATTATTGCAGCGGCTTCGAACGACAAAGATTATTTTAAATATGCACAGACGCTTGATAAAGCAGCTAAGGTTTTAGGAGTTAACTTTATTGGCGGTTTTTCAGCACTAGTTCAAAAGGGCTATCAAACTGGAGATTTGAAGTTGATTCGTTCACTGCCACAGGTATTAGCAGAAACAGAGCTGGTCTGTGCATCAGTGAATGTTGGCTCAACACGAAGTGGAATTAATATGGATGCTGTTGCTGAGATGGGAAAGATCATTAAGCAGGCTTCTGAGCGCTCGTTTATGTCCAATACTAAATTAGTTGTGTTCTGCAATGCAGTAGAAGACAATCCTTTTATGGCAGGAGCCTTCCATGGTGTAGGTGAACGTGACACGGTTATTAATGTTGGTGTCAGCGGGCCAGGTGTTGTTAAGCACGCACTTGAAAAGGTTAAGGGAAGCTCAATGGATGTTGTCGCTGAAACAATTAAGCAGACAGCATTCAAGGTAACAAGAATGGGTCAGCTGGTAGGAACAATTGCATCTGAGCGATTAGGTGTTCCTTTTGGAATTGTTGACCTTTCCTTAGCACCTACGCCAGCAGTTGGCGACTCTGTTGCACAGATTCTGGAAGAAATCGGTTTGGAGAAGGTTGGAACACATGGGACAACAGCTGCCTTGGCTCTCTTGAACGATGCGGTCAAAAAAGGTGGCATTATGGCTTGCAGTCATGTTGGAGGACTTTCAGGTGCATTTATTCCAGTTTCTGAAGATGCCGGAATGATCGATGGTGTAAACAGTGGGTCATTAAACATTGAGAAACTTGAAGCAATGACAGCCGTTTGTTCCGTTGGACTTGATATGATCGCAATTCCAGGTAAAACACCGGCTGAAACGATTTCAGCGATGATTGCTGATGAAGCTGCAATTGGGATGATTAATAACAAGACCACAGCTGTCAGAGTTCTTCCAATTCAAGGCAAGGATGTTGGTGAGACAGTTGAGTTTGGCGGTTTATTGGGGTATGCACCAGTAATGGCGGTCAATAATGCTTCATCTGCTGCTATGATTCACCGTGGGGGACTGATACCAGCTCCGATCCATAGCTTTAAAAATTAATTAGTTACTGTAATTTTCAAAACACGGTATAGTTTGTAGAGCAAGTATGAAAACAAACGATTTTTACTTAAAAATATGCGAAAAAACATGTTTATATTACAAAAGATTTAGATATTTGGACGAAATAGCAATTAAGTATGACAAATTAAATTTTGTCATATTTTTTTCTGCAAATTACAAGCAAAAGTTTGCAACATTTGAAGTCTTTTTTATATTAAAATATAGATTTAACAAGAGTTTCAATAGGGAATAATGGCCGTTTTAATTACTAATCTTTCAAAAACAATCAAATATACTTAATTATATGGCTAAAAATGAATTTTTTTGCGTTTTTGTGATTGATTTTTAGTTTGTTAGGTGGTAATATATTTTTTGGAGGTAATGTAAGTGCTTGCAGAAGAACGACAACAAGTTATCTTGTCCATGCTTAAAACAAGTAGTGTTGTTAAGCTTCAAGATATTTGTAAAAAAGTAAAGTGTTCTGAGTCGTCCGTGCGACGTGATTTGCAACTGTTGGAAGAAAAGGGCTTACTTATCAGAGTTCATGGAGGAGCAAAAGTTAAGCATTCGCTTCAACGCGAACTTGATATGACTGGTAAGTCCTTGAGGAACGTACAGCAAAAAAGTTCTATTGCGAGGTTTGCCGCGGAACAGATTCAAGATGAAGACGTTGTTTATCTTGATGCGGGAACTTCAACGCTTGCGATGATTCAGTTTTTACATTCTGGTCAACATTTAACTGTTGTTACGAACGGAGTAGTACATGCATCAGCTCTGGCGGATCGAAATATTCGCACGATTCTGGTTGGTGGTGAGCTGAAAACTACCACAAAGGCGATTGTGGGAATAGAAACAATCAACTCATTGCATCATTATCGCTTTAACAAAGCTTTTTTGGGTACGAATGGAGTTCACCCGCGTTTCGGTTATACGACCCCTGACCCAGATGAGGCTGCAGTCAAGAAAACTGCGCTTGATCAGAGTGAGAAAAATTACGTTTTAGCTGATGAATCCAAAATTGATCAGGTTTCGTTTGTTAAGGTGGCTGAACTCGCAAAAGCAATTATTATTACTAATAGATTACCCAAAGCGGTTCTCGATCAATACAGTGATCAAACAACAATTCAGGAGGTTTCAATATGATTTATACGGTAACGGTTAATCCTTCGATCGATTATATCGTCCAATTAGAGAAGCTCACATTAGGTGAAGTTAATCGAATGGACTACGATACCAAATTACCTGGTGGTAAAGGAATCAATGTTTCGCGTATTTTAAAGGAACTTGGACAAGATAATGTAGCTCTAGGATTTTTAGGAGGCTTTACAGGAAAGTTCGTTGAAGATGCTCTTAGAGCAAAGGAACTTAAGACAAACTTTACGCATATTGCCGATGATACAAGAATCAATGTTAAAATTAAGGCTCAAGATGAAACTGAAATCAATGGTAAGGGGCCGCAAGTAACAGCTGAAGAAGTCAATGCATTTAAGAAACAATTTGATAATTTGACTAGTGAAGATGCTGTTATTTTATCAGGAAGCTTGGTTCCAAGCTTGGGTCAGGACTTTTATTTCGATTTAATCAAGTTGGTTCGTTCAAAGGGTGCACAATTCGTTATTGATACAACGGGTGAGAGCTTGATGAAGACGCTTAAAGAAAACCCACTGGTTGTTAAGCCTAACCACCATGAGTTAGCTGAACTGTTTGGGGTTAAGTTTAACGGAATTGATGACATTGTTACCTATGGTAAAAAACTATTGGATTTAGGCGCACAGCATGTGCTTATATCAATGGCCGGTGATGGCGGTCTGCTGATCACGCCTACAGAAGTTTATTACAGTAAAGCTCCTAAGGGGACAGTTATTAATTCTGTTGGAGCTGGTGACTCGATGATCGGAGGATTCGTAGGAACATTTGCTGCAACTAAGGATCCCGTTGAGAGTTTCCGTTATGGACTTGCGTGTGGAAGCGCAACAGCATTTTCTGAAGATTTAGCTGATCGTGCTAAGATTGACGAAATTTTGCCTGCAATAAAAATTGAAAATTATTCTAAATAGATAGGGGAGTGTCTTTAGTGGATATTCGTGACTTGTTATTAAAAGACGTTATGATCATGGATCTTAAAGCTTCAACTAAAAAAGAAGCTATTGATGAAATGGTTCATAAGTATTATGTTAACGGCGTTATCAATGATGAAGACTTTTATAAGAAAGCAATCATTGCGCGTGAAGAACAATCAACAACTGGTATCGGTGATGGAATTGCCATGCCACACGCTAAAAACAAAGCTGTTCAGCGAGCAACTGTTTTGTTTGCTAAGAGTAATGCCGGAGTGGACTATGATGCCTTAGATGGCAATCCTGTACATTTATTCTTCATGATCGCTGCTCCAGAAGGTGCTAATGATACGCATTTGCAAGCATTAGCAGCATTGTCTGGTTTATTGATCAATCCTGATTTGGTTGCCAAACTGAAAAAGGCCCAGACACCTGATGAAGTTCAACAACTATTTGCAGATGCTGAAGCTGCAAAGGAAGCAAAAGAAGCTGAAAAGCAAAAAGCCGAAGCCGCAAAAGCTAAGTCTCCTGCAACAGAGAAAAGTGACCGTCCTTACGTTGTAGCTGTAACAGCTTGCCCTACCGGGATTGCTCATACTTACATGGCTGAAGAAGCATTGATCAAGCAAGCAGAAGCAATGGGAGTGGACATTAAAGTTGAAACAAATGGTTCAGAAGGTGTTAAGCATCTTTTAACAGCTGATGAGATCAATCGTGCAGCAGGGGTTATCGTTGCTGCTGATAAAAAGGTCGCTATGGACCGTTTCAATGGAAAACCTTTGGTAAATCGTCCCGTAGTTGACGGTATCAAAAAATCTGAAGAACTTATCACAGAAGCTGTGCAAGGCAATGCGCCAATTTATCACGCTTCGCAAAATGATTCTTCAGCTGAAGAAGAGGCTGCAAGTGGTTCTGTTGGAAGCCGTATTTATAAAGATTTAATGAACGGTATTTCACACATGTTACCATTCGTTGTTGGCGGCGGTATCTTAATGGCACTGTCATTCGTTATTGAACAATACTTTGGTGGACCTAAGTCAATCGAGTTTATTTTCTTGAATAATGCTGGTAGTATGGCGTTTGCCTTTATGATCCCTGTTTTAGCTGGTTTTATTGCTGAATCAATTGGTGATCGTCCAGCCTTGATGCCTGGGTTTGTTGGTGGATTCATGGCAACCGTTTATAGTGGTTCATTCGGTGGCGCTTATACAGCCAATGTGATGACACATGCTCAAAGTTCAGCCGGTTTCTTAGGCGGGATTGCTGCTGGTTTCTTAGCTGGTTACATTACTATTCTCTTGCGTAAGTTATTCTCTCATCTGCCAAAATCACTTGAGGGTATGAAACCGATGTTGCTTTACCCAATCTTCGGATTGCTGATTATGGCACTTTTGATGTTCTTCATCGTTAACCCGATTTTCTCTGTTATCAATGAAGTTGTTACAACCTTCTTGAAACATATGGGAACAGGGAACGCTGTTGTCTTGGGAATTGTTTTAGGTGGTATGATGTCAATCGATATGGGTGGTCCTTTCAATAAGGCTGCTTATGTCTTCGCGGTTGGTGCGTTCACTTCAACTAATAACGGTGACTTAATGGCTGCTGTTATGGCTGGTGGTATGGTTCCTCCATTCGCAATTGCGCTTGCAACAGCTATCTGGCCTAAGAAGTTCACGGATGATGAACGTAAAGCAGGTATTACCAATTGGGTTTTAGGTTTCTCATTCATTACCGAAGGTGCTATTCCATTTGCAACAGCTGATCCATTGCGTGTGATCACGTCTGGTGTAATTGGGGCTGCTATCGCAGGTGGACTGACACAATTCTGGCATGTTTCAGTTCCAGCACCACATGGTGGTTTCTGGGTAACACCATTAGCAACTAATCCATTTGGATATATTATTGCGGTTGTCATTGGAACAGTTATCGCAGCGATTATCTTAGGATTGTGGAAGAAAGAAAAGGAAACTAGTAAGTAAAAATAATTAATAATAAATAAAGTCTCACTATTATCAGATTTAACAATCTGTAATAGTGGGGCTTTTTTTGCTTGAATATAATTAAAATATAACAAGATAAAAGCACCTATTTATCTTAATTATTTGAAAATAGGGTGTACAAAGGGAAAAACCAACTTTATACTGATGTATATTATGAGGGATAAGTTCGGATGGGAGAGGAACAAAATTAGATTTTTTAAAATAAGCGACAAAACCAAACATATCATAGTTTATCCGTTTTTTATGGCCGTCTGCTTTTTAGTGATGGTTCCGTTTTGGAGACATAATGTTCTTAATAGCGGTTCGGATATGCAATTTCACTTGCAACGAATTTATGAAATTTATATGAATCTGAAAAACGGCAGTCTTTTTCCATATATTTCTGTGTATTCGTTCAATAATGTTGGTGCCCCTTTAAATTTGTTATATCCTGCATTATTTCTTTACCCATTTTCGATTTTTATGTTGCTGTTACGGAATCCAGTACACGCAATTTATTTAGGAATGTGGTTAATTCTTTTTTGCTCAATGGCGATTGCCTATTGGACTGGTATGAAGTATTGGAAGGGAAATTTTAAAAAAAGTGTGCTTTTTTCCTTTTTGTATACTATATCAGCTTGGTATTTTCATGTTCTTTTTAGCGGTTTCACTTTAGGTGAAGGAATAGGTATGATTTTTCTCCCGCTTATAGCTTTTGGTACATATAGTATTTTTTTTAGAGTTGAACATGAATGGTGTATCCTTGCAATTGGCATGAGTGGTGTGATTTATAGCCATTTATTGAGCGCGGCAATGTATTCAGTAGTAGTAGGCATCATTGTATTGTTAGGTGTTTTCTGTACTTCAAACTGGATTAGAAACTTGAAGTTTCTGTTGTTTGCAGTTTTGAGTACTATTTTCATTACTTCTTTCTATTGGATTGGATTTATTCAAACAATGTTCAATAATAAGTTGAACTTAACGATGGTCGTAAACCTACAAAAAAGTGCTTTGCCCTTTGGTGATTATATTACTACCTCATTGAATAATGATATGATTGGCATTTTACCCATTTTATTTATTTTACTCGCATTCATATTATGGAAAAAGTTAGACAATGAGACTAAGTGTATAGCAATTATTGGTGTGTGTTTCTTCTTAATGGTAACTTCCGTTTTTCCATGGCGTCTACTACAAAATACACCTGTGAAAAACTTACAGTTTCCTACACGTTTGCAAACAATTGTTAATTTGTTCCTGGCTCTATTAGGAACAAATATTATAGACTATCTAACTTCTTCCAAGATTTTAACGAAGAAGGTATATGTTTGTGTTGCAAGTCTGACAACTATGTTTTTCATAAGTAATGCTTTTAATTTCTTCAGCAACACCTCATCTCAAACAGAAGTAGATTATAAGCCGTCATCAAGCAGGAATATGCCTTTTATGGGATTCAAGATCGATCCCAAAACTTTTTACAACATTTTAGGATACAATTTGGGAGTTGGGTCAACGGATTACTGGAAGAAAGACAGTGTTAGTCACAATCGTGATCTTGTTTCACATATAGGCTATGTCGACGGTGTGAAACAAGAAATGATCCCTCAAATTTTTCCGAATAAGGAGAAGTTCAAGGTCAAAACTAAAGGTGCTGGAGAAGAAATTGATCTGCCGATTATGAATTATAATTCTTATAATGTGACATTGAACGGTAAAATGATCTCTTATAAAGAATCTAAAAGAGGAACAATTATGGTTTATTCAAAGGAAAAGCAAAATGTTATTACAATTGAGTATAAAACTTCAGCAATGCTGGTAGCTGCAAAATATGTTTCTCTAATAAGCCTAATAGTCACCCTTGCTTTTCCTATCAGACGAAAACTAGCTAAGACGAAAAAACTAAAGCGAAATACAGTTAAAAAATTAATTAATGGGAAATAAGCGTATTTTTTAAGTTTTGTCTTAATAATAGCAACACTATAGTTCAGACGGTGCTTTTTTGCTTGGTTACTTATAATAAAAAAGCAAAAAATAGTGGTACGTTTGATTTTTAGAAAAGAGGTTTTTTATGATAGTGATAATTAAAGATTTAAGGGAAAAAGTACAGAAAGCTATTCCTTGTTTTTTTATGGTAATTATTTCGGTGATATCAACTGTTCCAGCATTTACGGGTGGAAAGTTCAAATTAAATTATGATGGTCAATTTCATTTGGCGCGCTTTGAAGATATATACAGGGCTTTGCTGCATTTCAAACTGCCACCGCTTGTGAATTTAATCGGGCTTAGTCATCATGGGTTGGCAGTTAACGGGATGTATCCATGGTTAACGGGACTAATTTTTATTGTTCCAAAGTTCTTTATACATAATTATATGTATGCTTTAGGTACAGGTTTTTTTATCCTGAATTTTTTAACAATATTTAGCATTTATTGGCTGATCAAATATGTTACTCAAGACAAGTGGATACAGATATTAGGAATTTCTTTGTATCAATTTAATGCATATCATTTATCGCTAATGTATTCACGGGTTGCTCTAGGAGAAGCGATTGCATATATGCTGCTCCCACTGGTTTTACTCGGATGTTTGAAAATATGGAACAAAGAATCAAATGGTTGGCTTTACTTGGGTCTAGGAATGGGAGCAATAGCCAATACACATGTGCTTTCTTTACTCATGTTGCTGGGATTGATTTTCAGTGCAGAACTAGCCCGTATCTTTCAGAGAAAGTTTGATAAAGCCGAATTTCTGGACTATCTAAAAGCAAGTATTCTAGGAGTACTTTCGGCCTTTTACTCATTGGCTAATATATATTGGCTATCATCGCGTAACCTTCTCAATAATCCCAGTGGGCCATGGGTTACTATTAAGCCGAATACTCTTTTGCAGGCTTTGCTGAATAATTCTATTGCTGAAGATGCTAATAGTTTCAATATAGGAATTGTACCGGTGTTAGTGCTTTTTGTTCTTACGGGGATGTTGTTCACAGGTAAAAAAGGAACTTGGAGAAGATGGACAATTTTAGCTTGTGTTTCTTTAGTTGGGACGTTTAGCTGGTTTCCATGGCAGATAATTGCAAATCAGATAACTTTTGTGTCAATTCAATTTTTAGGGCGTTTTTTGAGTTTTACAGCTCTTTTTCTAACGATGGCGCTGGTGTGCTATTTTGAAGAACAGAAATTAAAAACGAAAGATATAGCTTGTCTGATTGCATTTTTGGTGATGATCAGTGGAATTTGCGCTGTGCATTCTTACCACAGTGAAAAAACGAATGATGGTTTTAAAACATGGGTTAATGCTGAACAGTTAAAAAGCAGTACATATAATAGTTTCTTAGGTAATGATTATGCACCTCTTAACAATAAAAAAGATAGGGTTTCGGCGCTAGTACAAAGCGCAGGAGTTAAAATGGAAGTTAAGAAACAAAATTATAATAGTTTGCACCTCCAATTGACGGTCAGCAAACCAGGAGTTTATAGTTTGCCTATTGCTCGTTACGCTGGTGTGAAATATGAAGCGGTGTTGAACGGTAAGAAAATATCTAATTTAAGTGAAAAAAATATCAAACTGGATCTTTCCAAGGACACAAATGATTTTTCACTTTCAAGCAAAGCAACGATGGGCAGTTATCTTACAATAATTATTTCATTTTTGACAACGATTTGTGGGGTTGTGCTATTGCTTGGTCAAGCATTTAGAGCGAAGAAGGGAAAAGATTAATACTAATGAAGTGGTGAAAGCTCTAAAGCTGTCTAGACAATAGAATTAAGGAAGATTGTCAGAAAGGCGCATACTTTCTGCAAGAGATTATCTGTAAACGACAGCAAAAATTATTTTTATGAAAGGAAATCTCTATAATTACAAATAAAGTGAGAATCGATATTTTATTTGTATAGAAATAATAATTTATGACAGTTGAAAAAAAAGTAGTAAAAAATTTGATAATTAACTTGGTGTTTGTTTTATTGTCATTGATAATGGTGTCAGTCTTTGTCCTCAGTAAAAAAATTTATGGGGGAGGAGATTTGGTTTTTCATATTAATCGAATAGACGAACTTGCGAACGCTTTGAAAAATAACAATAATATTATTGATCTATTCAGCTTTGCAACTTTTAACAATATTGGTAATGCAGTGCAGCAATGTTATCCTAATTTCACATTGATTCCTTTTGCAATATTCAAATTACTTTTTTCGAGTCCAATTATAGCTTACTACGCAGGGATTGTTTTTTATTCATATATAACTTTTGCCATTGCATATTACTCATGCTTAAAGATGGACAGCGGTGCGCGCCAAGCATTCATATTTGCTGTTCTTTACGCTTTTTCTCACTATCGCTTGATAAATATTTTCCGTCGTTTTGCAATGGGAGAATGGATTGCAATGAGTTTTATTCCGCTAGCTCTTGTGGGTGCGTATTTGATATTGTTTAGAAGTCAGAGCCGTTGGTATTTGCTGTCAATTGGATTGACGCTGATCATTTACTCGCACGTGTTGTCACTTTTACTGGTAGTGGGATTGATTATAATTATGGCAGTGTGCGCTCTTTTATTTCGATCAGATCATATTGTTAAGAGGTTTGCCTTATTGATTGGTGCCAGTTTCTTATCTTTAATACTGGGATCAGTGGAAATGTATCAAATATTTATGTACGTTCATGGTGGAAATCTTTATCTGCCTGCTGGACAAGCAACATTGTCGAGCAGCGCCCTACCTGTGAAATCCCTTTTGGCAAATGCTTTCAGTAATGAAATTGCTTCATATACTGGGTTAGAAGCGATAATTACATTTATTTTAGTCCTTTTATTTTGGAGGAAGCTATCTTATGTCTCGAAAAGTGCATCTTTTCTTTCTGTGCTTTTTTTGATTTTAAGTACCACTATTATACCTTGGAACTTACTGGCTACGACTCCTTTAGAAACCATCCAGTTTCCATGGAGATTTTTGACGTTGTTTTCTGTGTTACTGGCTTTTGCTGGTGCGGAGGTTTTGGAAAATCTTCTGAATATGATTACACATCATTATTTGGAAAAACTAACTTTTATAGGAGTGATAGCAAGTACAGTTGCCTTAGGGGTCTATCCGCTTTATAGATGGCAGGAAAGTGCTAGGCAAAACACGCAAGCAGCAACTGCGGTTAACTATGATTCAGTTTGGCCGGGTTCACATATTTTTAATAAATCCAGTTATAAGATGATGTCACACAATAGCACATCATTTATTTACGTTGATTATTGGCCGACCGCTAGCGTAAAGAATCGGGATTCAATCAATAAAAAAGAAGTACTCTTAAATGGCCATCAAAGTGGTACCATAAGTTTTTTATCTTATAAAGACAATATCGCGTCTTTTAGTTTTAAGGCAAACAAGGGTGATGCCGTTTATGACCTGCCGGTCCTTTTCTACGGGAAAAGATACAAGATAACTGTTAATGGGAAGGCAACTGCATACTCGAAAAGTCAGCGAAGCACAATTCAAGTTGTACTAAGAAAAGGATTAAATAAAATAGAAGTAAAAAGGCTAACGTCTAAAAAATTGTTAGCTTTTGAGATAATATCATTACTAAGTTGGATTATATTGATTGTATATGTATTTAAAGATAGAGCAAAAAGAAAGAATGAAAATTAAAATGAATGAAAACAGCAAAAGAGGTATTTAGGTTAGTTAGAGTTTTCATGCAAGAGGAGCAAGCCAAAACATTCGTTTTGACTCACTCCTCTTAATCGTTCTAAAAAAACTATTTTTCTGGGGAAGCTTTTCTTATTGAAAAATTAATAGTTATCTCGAAAAATTTACAATGACTCTAAAAATAATTTTTTCCTGGATTCAATTCCAATGGCCGCTGATCGACACTTGTTGAAAAGACGATCTGTGTTTTGGTCTCCCCGAAACGTTGGATATCATTAATAAAGTTATCAAGAGATTTAGTGCTTTTGAAGTAGCAGACAATGATTTGCGAGTAACTTCCAGTAACACAGTCGCAAGAAACGACATTCCCAACAGATTTTATGTAAGGATAAAAAGCATCCTTATCTTTGGGAGATAAGCGTAAGCTAACATATGCTTTTATTGGAAAACCCAGTACTTTATAGTTGATAGCTGTGTGATAATCAGTTATTATCCCACGTTCTCGTAGATGTGTTAAGCGGGTGGAAACAGCTGGTGCAGAAATAAAACAGATATCTGCGAGTTTTTTTAATGATATACGCGCGTCTTTTTGTAAAGTCGAAACAATTTTTAAATCAATTTCATCCATTCTAATTCCTCCAAGCGTGTCTTTATGTAATATAATATAACATAGATAGTCAGCTGGGTAAAATTTCGCAGAATATGGAAAGTTATATAATGCACTTTGAGAATATAATGAAAAGCGCATCAGCTTTGCGACTAACATTTAAATTTTGATTAATTTATATGTTATAATCCAAATATGGCATCTTTCTTAAAAAGATAATGTAGTATGAAAATCTCTTTTAGAAGGCCTATTTACAGTAAGCTTTAGTAGTAATGCTTGTTGGTAGTCGAGTGCTAAAGACGATTTGCTATGTAAGTGTGTTTATTGCTACTTTTTTCTGACTAAGGTTGTCTTTTTTAGGTTTCTTGAGCATAGATGCTGATAAATATAAAAAATGGAGTACATAGATATGATAACTAAAAAGCATATTTTCTTAACGTTTAACAATTTACTTATTTCGGCTTTTACTGTTTGGATGACCATTGTGTTGGTTGGAGCCATTCGAAATGATCATTTTTTTATTGGAAATGTGTCAGCATTAGCGATTAGTTTGATAATTTTATTAATTTTATTAATCATTGTTTACTTAAAAGTGTCAAAGTTTAGAATGGTTTGTAAATTGCTCTTTGTTAAATATGCGTATGTAGCTGCACCGACACTATTAGTACTAATTCTTTTATGGCAACTATTAATTCTGAAACAAACATACACTAAGATTGGTTTTGATGCAGGGCTTATTCATAACTTTTTGAAAAATCCTCATTTGAGTACTTCTTATTTAAGTACTTATCCAAATAATTTGTTTTTGCTTTTTTTTCAGAAATATCTGTTAAATTTTTTCAATATGAAACTCAATTGGTTAAACGCCGGATATCTTTCATTGATTTGTACAGATGTTTCAGTAGTACTAAACCTTTTGACAGTGGGAGTAATAAACAAGAGAAAGATTAACCTTGCCATCTATATTCACTGTGTTTTTTTATTCCTTTTTCCAATGATTATAGTTCCATACTCTGATACGATGGTTTTGCCCTTTGTTTCTGCTTGTTTGTTTGCTTCTTCATGTGTAATCTATCTTAAAAATGAGATAGTCAGGATTGGCGCTGCTATTTTTTTAGGAGGAAGTTTATCGGGGGCCTACTTGATGAAGCCATCTTCTATTACACCAATTATTGCCATGATGATAGTATATGGTTTATATATGTGCACTTTAAGCAGAAGAGAAATTTTTTCAAGAGAAATGTTAGAAAAAGCATTTTTGCCAATTTTATTTATTTTTGTTTTTGCAGGAATAGGTGTTGTTTCATTTAATCATTACACAGAAGAGCAAAACTTCGTCCATGTTCAAAAAGGGATGGCATTGCCTCCAATACATTTTATCAGCATGGGAATGATTGGAAAAGGTGGTTACAACCAAGAAGATGTTAGAAGAACCCTTTCGCTCAAAAAACCTGAGGCAAGAAGAAAATATTCAAAGGAAGTCATGAATAATCGGATAAAGCAAATGGGACCACTCGGATTCGTTAAGTTTCTTCTTTTTAAAAATTATAATAACACTTCGGATGGATCTTTTGGGTGGAATGTTGAAGGTGGATTCATAACTGCTCCAGTTGGAAAAGGGAGTAGGGGATTCTTTCAGTCTTTCTTATATCCAACAGGAAAAAGATTAGGAGACTTTTATTGGTTTGCTCAACTGGGTTGGTCAACTATATTAATTACAATTATATTAGGTTATGATAACAGAACGAGATACACTCAGATGCTACGTTTGAGTATTTTAGGTGGACTTTTGTTTTTACTTATTTTTGAGGGTGGACGTAGTAGGTATTTAATACAATTTCTGCCGATGTACTTGATATTGGCGATACTAGTTTTTGACAATGCTAAAGAAAGACTGACGAGAGTAGCAAACGGTTTGCGGTGAATTAAACTTATATTATGCATGATGACTTAGAATGCTATTCCTGAAAGTAAATGAAAAACTCTGAAAACCAAAAAGTTTTCAGAGTTTTTTGTTGAAAATCAATGCAATTTATTTATCAATACCTAATATTTCAGTTACGGTTGTTTTCATTAAGGCAGGCTTGACTTCGCGAGGATGTCTCAATGGAAGTGTAGCCAGTTCTTTAATTGTTTGTGGAAGCGGAGTGTCCGTTTTTGTGTGAAGGGCATCAATCATGGTAAAGGGTGAATCAGAACTGTAATTAGCGTGAAGTGCAGTAAGTACAAATTGCGGGAACTTGTATGGACTCGCGGTTGAGACTACAACAGTTTCATGCGGATCCGCTGTGTTTTTCTTGTAACTCTCAGCTACATAAGACGCGACTGCTGTATGTGGATCAATTGCAACTTGATCCTCTGCAAAAACTCTAGCAATTTCCTGACCAGTTTGCTCCTCAGTGGCATAGGCTGCATAGAAATCGGCAAGTTTAGCCCGCATAGAATCATCAATCTTGTAGATGCCTTTGCTTGTAAGTTCATCCATTAAGAATTTCGTTTTAATTGAATCTTCGCCACTGATATAAAATAGCAGCCTTTCCAAATTGCTGGAAACCAGAATGTCCATTGAAGGAGAAGAAGTTACATAAAAGGGACGGTTCTTATCGTAGACTCCTTCATTGAAAAAGTCGGTCAAAACATTATTGCGATTTGAAGCACAGATAAGCTTATTAATTGGCAACCCCATTTTTTGAGCAAAATAACCAGCGAGAATGTTGCCAAAATTTCCGGTGGGAACACTAAAGTTGATAGCCTCTCCATTTTTTATTTTACCAGTACTAAGCAGTTGACCATAGGCATAGAAATAGTAGACAACCTGCGGGAAAAGGCGACCGATATTAATTGAATTAGCAGATGAAAAACGGAAACCATTTTGATTTAGAACTTTATTAAGTTCAGGATCGTTGAATATTTTTTTCACATTCGTTTGTGCATCATCAAAATTGCCTTCAACACCAACGACAAAAGTATTTTCTCCTTTTTGGGTTAACATCTGTTTTTCCTGCACAGGACTGACTCCATCCTTGGGATAGAAAACAATTATTTTAGTGCCAGGTACATCTGCGAAACCAGCCATGGCTGCCTTGCCAGTGTCACCTGATGTTGCAGTCAAAATCACGATGTCATCCTGTAAGTTGTTTTTGCGGGCTGCGGTGGTCATTAAATGTGGCAGCAGCTGCAAAGCAATATCCTTGAACGCGATTGTTGGGCCATGGAATAATTCAAGGTAGGTATTTCCAGCATGTGAAGTAATAGGAGCGACTTTAGGGGATGTGAAGTTAGGCCCGTAAGCTTTATTGATGCAGTTTTTTAGTTCTTGTTCGCTGAAATCGCTGTAGAAAGCTTGTAAGATGTGATATGCTAACTCGCGATAAGATAGTTTTTCTAAATCGGATAATGGTAATTCAAATTTTGGAATGGAAACAGGAACATATAAACCGCCGTCTGGACTAAGGCCCTGCAAAATTGCTTGAGATGCCGTGACCGTTTGTCCATTTTTGTCGCGGGTGCTCCTATAAAGTACATTCATAAAGGTTTTCCTCCTCAGTTTCTTAATGATCTCCTCATTATATAGTATATTTTACAAGAAGAATAACATAATTGCGAGAACGATGACAGTCAATCAGTGATTAAGGAAAGATCTTTTTAACGTGTTCTTGTAGTTAAGAGCTATTTTTAACCAAAATTAAACTAATTTCATTTAATGATTCAAAAGTTAAATTTATATGATAAAATAATTTCATTAGAAGAATTGGAGGATGCGACATGCAAGTCATTAATATTGGAATTTTGGGTCTTGGAACTGTCGGCAGTGGTGTGGTAAGAATCTTACGTGATCATCAAAATAAGATATCAAGCATCACGGGGCGAAAGTTAGTCATTAAAACTGTCGTGGTCCATGATCTTGCTAAGAAAAGGAATGTTGACTTAACAGGGATTAATGTGACGGATAAGATTGATGATTTGATAAACGATAAGGATATACAGATTGTCGTTGAAGTAATGGGGACCGTTACAACAGCTAAAGAATACATTGAAAGATTATTGAATTCAGGGAAACATATTATTACTGCGAATAAGGATT
Organism: Liquorilactobacillus aquaticus DSM 21051; assembly: GCF_001436755.1. Classification (GTDB taxonomy): domain Bacteria; phylum Bacillota; class Bacilli; order Lactobacillales; family Lactobacillaceae; genus Liquorilactobacillus; species Liquorilactobacillus aquaticus. Next base: position 214,893 of record NZ_AYZD01000011.1, on the reverse strand, counting down.
TAATTGCAACTTATGGGTCTGAACTTGCCGAACTTGCTGGCAAGAATGATTGCGATTTGTTTTATGAAGCCAGCGTAGCAGGGGGCATCCCTATCTTAAGAACAATTGTCAATTCATTTGCAGCTGATCGAATTGTTGAAGTCAAGGGGATTGTTAATGGAACTACCAACTACATTATGACACAAATGAGTCAAAATCATGTTGATTATCAAAAGGCATTGAAATCGGCACAAGAACTTGGTTTTGCTGAGCCAGACCCAACGAATGATGTCGAAGGAATCGATGCGGCTTATAAGATGATTATCTTAACGCAATTTGCTTTTGGAATGAACGTAACACTTGATGATATTGAAGTTGAAGGGATTAGCAGAGTTGATCTTGAAGATATTAAACAGGCTAAAAAACTGGGATATAATATTAAGTTAGTAGGGATTGCTAAGTTAATTAACGACCGCATCAACATTTCAGTTGGTCCTGTACTAATACCGGAAGACCAACCCTTAGCAGCTGTTCAAAATGAAAATAATGCGGTCCTTGTTACTGGAGCAGCGGTTGGAGAAACAATGTTTTATGGCCCTGGAGCAGGTGAGTTACCGACCGCTAACAGTGTTTTAAGTGATATTATCGCAGTTACTAAGAATATTGTTCTGGGAACGACTGGCAGCAGGTTCAATGATTTTTCACGCGAAGGCAAGCAAGCTTTGCCGGATGAGGTTGTTTATCCATATTACATTTCGTTGCGTGTTAAGGACCAACCGGGCCAAATGCTAAAAATCACAGAGGTTATGACGAGTGTTAAAGCAAGTTTCCATCTTATTCTTCAGACCGAGATCGACAATGATTATGCTCGTATAGTTATGACGACACATGAAATGTCTGAGGCTCAACTGAAGGAAATCGTTTCAGCGATTTCTGACTTAAAAGATATTGATGTAATTGCTTCTTACAAAGTTTTGCCAGATTAATTATGGAGATGAATCCACAAATGCAGATGCAAATTAGAGTTCCTGCAACAAGTGCTAACTTGGGACCCGGCTTTGATTCATTGGGAATCGCAGTTACTTTGTACTTGACGGTTAGTGTTGGTGAAGAGACAAAGAAATGGTTCGTTGAGCACACTATGGGAGTTGAAGTTCCTAGTGATGAGTCAAATATGATTGTTAAAACAGCTTTGAAGATTTTGCCTAGCCTTAAAGCACATCGAATTAAAGTGGAATCTGACATTCCTTTGGCTCGTGGATTAGGGAGTAGTTCCTCAGCGATTGTAGCAGGTATTGAGCTGGCAGATCAGCTTGGAAAAATGAATTTAACAAAAGAACAGAAAATTCAACTCGCTACTGAAATTGAGGGCCATCCAGATAATGTTGCTCCAGCGATTCTAGGTGATTTTGTTGTTTCGACTTTTGTACAGCAGAAGAATACGAGCATTAAGGGACATTTCCCTGAGTTGCAATTCATCGCTTACATTCCAAGTAATGAACTATTAACGACGGAAAGCCGCAATGTTCTTCCAAAAGAACTTTCTTTTAAAGAAGCTGTGAGCGCTGGAAGTATAGGGAACACTTTAGTAGCTGCATTATTGACGGGTAGAACAGAGCAGGCAGGTCGCTTAATGGAAGAAGATCTTTATCATGAAAGATACCGACTAAAACTTGTTCCTCACTTGGCCAAGATAAGAGAGATTGGTCACAAACATAATTCGATGGCAACGTATCTAAGCGGTGCAGGACCAACTGTAATGACGATTTTGCCGATGCAGGAGACAGCTGCATTTTCACAAGAAATAAAAAAAGCAGGCTTGCTTGGTAAGATAGTCGCGCTAGATGTTGATCGGCAAGGGACAATTATAAAAAAACTGAGATCTTGATGGATTCAAAATAAAGTTTTCACTAAAAACAAATATTTTTAAAAGATGTGTGGCTGAAAGTAGTTCACACGTCTTTTTGCTTAAAAAAATGTTAGTTTCTAGTTAAGGGTTTATCTTTGTGCTTTACATTAATGTTTTTATTAGTAAAATAGAAAATGTGTATTTGTAGGTTTTTTTATCATACGTCTACCCCATGATTTTGGAGATCAAGAATCAGCTTCACAAGTTAAAGTCTTGCTTTCTCAATCGAATTTTGCGAGGGGTAGCATTTAGAGGAGAAGTATAATGGCTCAAAATGTCAAAAAAAAGGGTCCCAGTTATATATATTTGGGGGTTAAACGGCTAGTAGATATTATTATCTCTATAGTGGCTTTGATTTTAATGACCCCTATATTTATAATAATGTTTATCATATGCCACGTTGGTCAAAATAAAGGCCCTCTTTTTTATAAGCAGCAAAGAGTTGGGAAAAATGGGCGCAAGTTTTATATTTATAAGTTCAGATCAATGATTGTTGGAGCAGATAAAAAATTGAAGAGCGACAAGAGACTTTATAAACTGTATGTTGATAATAGTTATAAACTACCAGCGGATGTTGATCCCAGAATAACAAAATTGGGGCGCTTTCTGCGTAAGTCTTCTATTGATGAACTGCCGCAATTTATTAACATTTTCAGAGGAGATATGTCGCTGATTGGACCACGACCTATAATTGAGGAAGAGTTACAGGAGTACGGGGACAGGGTAGATAAATTTTTGTCAGTTACGCCGGGGGCTATGGGATATTGGCAGGCTTCTGGCAGAAGTAACATTGAGTATCCTGAAAGATGTGATTATGAACTGTATTATGTCGATCATGCATCTTTAATGTTCGACATAAAGATTTTATTCAAAAATATTGTAGCCATCTTTAAGGGAGACGGTGCATTTTAATGTGTAATGAATTGATAGTTGAGGATGTGAAATCTTTTTGAAAACAGAAGTGTATGTTGTAAGTCACAAAAAAACAAAAATGCCAAAGGACAGTATTTATGTACCGGTACAGGTAGGAAACAACAAGGAAAATTTTAAAGGCTTTCATCGTGATAATACTGGAGAGAACATCTCCTCAAAAAATAAAAATTATTGTGAGCTTACTGCGCAATACTGGGGATGGAAAAATAGAGTTGCGGATGTAAAAGGATTAGTGCATTATCGCAGATTTTTTTCTAATGGGGATACTAATTTTTTTAAAAATAGTCAAGCTAAGTTTAATGATATAATGAATAAGGAGAAGCTTGAACAAATAATAGCTGAACATGATATGATTCTTCCGCGGAAACGTAATTATTATGTTGAAACTTCATGGTCGCACTATAAGCATGCACATCATATTGAGGGGCTTAAGGCTGCGAGAGATGTGCTTTCTGAGAAGTATCCAGACTATGTGTCGGCTTTTGATGAGGTTGTCAACAGAAAAGCTGTACACATGTTCAATATGATGATTGCGCGTGCAAATATTTTTGATGATTATACAGAGTGGCTTTTCTCGATTTTAACGGAGGTTGAAAAAAGAGTAGATATTTCAGGTTATTCTGAATATGAAAAACGTATTTTTGGATTTGTTAGTGAAATATTAGTTGATGTATGGGTTGAAAAAAATCAGATTGATTACGTCGAAGTTCCTGTGATGTTTATGGAAAAACAGCATTGGATGAGAAAGATTGCTGCATTTCTTTTTAGAAAGTTTGGAGGTAACAAGCTTGAAAATTGATTTTAGTGATAGAAAATTGCTGCAGTCTTCGGAATTAAAATTAGTTGAAAGCTTTAGCCATTTTTGTGATCTGCATGGATTAAGATATTTTTTAATGGGCGGGACTTTTTTAGGGGCTGTCAGACATCATGGCTTCATTCCGTGGGATGATGATATTGATGTGGGCATGCCGAGGCCTGACTATGAAAAGCTATGCGTTCTGATGGAAAAAGAAAACAGTAGAGTAGGTAGCTTTCCTTTCAGAAATTTCAAAAACTCTGATACATATGAGTATGTGGCAAGACTAGAAAATCCTGAAACAAAAATTATAGACCGTTCGGCGGCAGAAGTTGAAAAAAGAAATTCGTGGATGGATATCTTTGCCTTGGATGGTATGCCGAATAATGCCCTTTTGCGTAAGGTGCATAGTTTCAACTTGATGCGCCTGCGCTTGATGCTGAAGTATTCTGAGTTCAATAAAGTTAGTGTGAACTATACAGAACGGCCGTTCTCAGAAAAAGCTTTGATCAAGGTTGGTAAGATTATTCGGCCCGAAAAGTGGTTGGATACGAGGAAGTGCTTAGATAAATTAGATAAAGCACTTCAAAAGTATTCTTATGAATCTTCAGAGTATGTAGTTAATTTTATGGGCGCTTATAAATTGCGTGAAATGTTTCCGAAGCGTTTTTATGATGATGATTGTAACTACACATTTGAAGATCTTAATTTGCGAGGCCCTAGAGATTATGACGCAGTTCTTTCCCAATTATACGGTTCTGATTACATGGAACCACCTTCTGATCAAATGAAAAATAAACATTTTACAGAGGTTGTAAGATGAAAAACAGCAAAAGCAAAACAATTATTGTATTAGGCAGTTTTAATACAAATAATGGCATCACGACTTTTGTAAAAAATAATTATACGTCTTTAGCTGAAGAAGGATTTAAGTTTGAATTTATTAATATTGCTAATTCTGCGCCTGCAACTGAGTTAGCAGAAATCGGAAAATATATTCAAGTTGTCCAATTTAAACTGGGAATATTAAAGCATATTACTGGATTAAAAAGTGCACTTAAGCAAGCACGTCAGCACAGTACGACCATCCATATGCATTTGGATTCTCTTCATAACTTTATACCTGTAGTTTTGGCTAAAGCGGCTGGATTTAAGCGGATAATCATTCATGCGCATTCAGATCAAAGAGGACAGTACTCATTCACTAAAAATGCGGCACATGGCTTTGGCATGTGGATAACGGGCTTCTTAGCAACTGATTATCTTGCATGTTCTCAGAATGCTGCTGATTTTTTCTATAGTCGTGGTACACAAAAAAAACCGACTTTTAAAATTATTATTAATGGAGTGGAACTTGATCATTTTAGATATGATGCTAAGAAAAACGTTCAGATCAGAAAAAAACTTGAAATTCCGCTTAATACAGTAGTTGTGGGACATTGTGGACGTTTTGCACGGCAGAAGAATCATCCGTTTCTAATAAAGAGTTTTAAAATTTTTCATGAAAAAATGCCTAATTCTGTATTAGTGCTGGTTGGAAATGGTGAACATTTCGAAAAAATAAAATGTCTGGTAAAAAATCTTAAAATTCAGGATAGTGTTCGTTTCTTGGGATATATTGATAATGTTGCAGAAGTACAGAATACTTTTGATATATTTGCTTTTCCATCTTTATATGAAGGGCTATCGCTATCTTTGATAGAAAATTTGGCCAATGGTACGGAATGTTTGATATCTGATAACCAATCTCCAGAATCTTTTCAAGCACCTACGGCACATAAAATGACAATAGCAAATGAAACTTCAATAAATCAATGGGCCGAAAAAATGCTTTTTGTTAGTAAGACAACAGCTAACAAAAATTTGAAAGAAATCAATAGTCAGGGCAACATTGATGTATTGAGAACTAAAGGATTTGACAAGAGGGCAACAGTTGCATCCCTTGAGAAAGTGTATGAGAATTAGTACGGTATCTATTTTGTTGTATTGAAAAGGAGGAAATTTTTATGAAAGGGATTGTTTTAGCTGGTGGGAGCGGGACACGTTTATATCCTATTACTAGAGGAATATCAAAACAGCTTATTCCTGTTTATGATAAACCAATGATTTATTACCCATTATCAACGCTTATGCTGGCAGGAATACGTGACATATTAATTATCTCTACTCCACGTGATACACCGCGTTTTAAAGATCTTTTAGGAACAGGTGAGAATTTTGGAGTGAATTTATCCTATGCTGTGCAAGATAAACCAAATGGATTAGCTGAGGCTTTTATTATCGGCGAAAAATTCATTGGCGATGATTCGGTCTGTTTAATTCTTGGAGATAATATTTATTATGGAAGTGGTCTTTCACAAATGTTGCAAAAAACTGCCGATAAAAGTGAAGGGGCCACTGTTTTTGGTTATCATGTTAACGATCCTGAACGCTTTGGTGTAGTGGATTTTGATGAACAAATGCACGCTTTGTCAATTGAGGAAAAACCTGTCAATCCTAAAAGTAATTACGCCGTAACAGGTCTTTATTTCTACGATAATAATGTTATATCTATTGCCAAAGCTCTTAAACCTTCTGCGCGGGGTGAACTGGAAATAACCGATATCAATAAGGTATATCTTAAGCGTGGTAAACTTGATGTACAGCTTATGGGTAGAGGATACGCATGGCTAGATACTGGAACACATGATTCGATGTTAGAGGCTTCTAGTTTTATTGCAACAATTCAAAAGAGACAGAACTTAAAAGTTGCTTGTCTGGAGGAGATTGCGTTCCGAATGGGGTATATCACGGCAAGAAGATTATGTGAATTGGCCCAACCTATGAAGAAGAATGATTATGGAAAGTATCTTTTAGATATCGCAAAGAGGTAATTACAAGGAGGACGTTTTGTGGTGAAATCTGAAGTAGCTATTGTGATGTCAACATATAATGGTTCAAGGTATCTAAGAGAACAAATTGACTCTATCTTGGCTCAAGATTTTAAAGACTGGGATTTATATATTCGTGATGATATGTCCAGTGACAACACTAGCATGATTTTAAGGGATTATGAAGAAAAATATGATAATATTCACGTTGTAGAAAATAATAATATTAATCTGGGTGCAAAAAGATCCTTCTTGAAATTAGTGCAATTTGTAGATGCAAAATATTATATGTTCAGTGATCAGGATGATTTTTGGTTGCCAAATAAAGTTTCATTAACTTTAGAAGCAATGAAAGCTGCTGAAGAAGAAAGCTCAAATATGAGAATTCCTGTTTTAGTTCATACTAATTATCGAATCGTTGATAGTAAGTTAGCTGAGCTTAGGACGCCGCCCGCATCTTTTAAAAGCTATACCGATTTGTCCAGTCTATCAATAAATAACTGTATTACTGGCTGTACAATGATGATAAATCAGGCACTCAAAAATTTAGTTGGTGACGTCGTCGATGCTGATAGTGTTGGGATGCATGATTGGTGGTTTGGACTAATTGCGAACTGTTTTGGTACGGTCAGTTATCTTCCACAAGTGACAATTTTGTATCGTCAGCACGAAGGAAATGTTGTTGGAGCTAATACTGGGATGGCAGATTCTGGATCAGGTTCAAAGATGAAAAAAATTTTGAGAGGAATCAGAAAGAATTTGCGGTACTATCGAAAAGAATTTAAGCGTGATTCTATCACAGCTAGGCAGATTTACTATTTTCGTGAGCACTATTCTGAGATACTCACAGATGATAAGAAAAGGGAACTTGATGTTTTGTATAAAGGACTGATCGGTGGTCCTAGGGCAGGGATAGCTTTGATTAAAGAACTAAAACCGCAAAGTAGAAATAAAGAAGTAAAATGGGTAATGTACTATGCTTTGATTACTAAATAATAGTGTTTGATGGGTGGAAGTGTAATTATGAAAATTATTGATACTAAATTAAAAGATGTTAAAATTGTTGAAACTGATGTATTCGGAGATCATCGTGGCTTTTTTACTGAAACCTATACGCAAAACAAATTTCACGAAGCAGGGATCGATGTCGATTTTATCCAAGATAATCAGTCATTGTCAGTTGAACCAGGTGTGTTGCGTGGTATGCACTATCAAAGAACGCCATATGCACAGACTAAATTATTGCGTGCAGTAACTGGTGTTATTTATGATGTTTTGGTTGATATTCGTAAAGGCTCGCCAACATATGGTAAATGGGAAGGTTACCTCTTAAGCGAATACAATCATCGTCAGTTACTCGTTCCTAAGGGTTTTGCACACGGATTTGTTACTTTAACCCCAAATGTCAATGTTGCTTACAAAGTTGATGGATACTATGCGCCAGAAGCTGATGGCGGGATTGCTTATGATGACCCAGATATTGGAATTGAATGGCCGATGCCGTTGAACCATTTGATCCTGTCAGATAAGGATAAAAAGCATCCATGTCTTAAAGATGCCGATGTGAACTTTGTTTACAGGGAGGATAAATAAGATGAATCTACTAGTAACTGGCGGTGCGGGTTTCATTGGAAGTAATTTCATTCATTATTTTCTAGACAAATATCCAGACTGCAAAATCGTTAATTTAGATCTTTTGACCTATGCTGGAAATATTCACAGCCTTGAAGATGTCCAAGAAGATCAGCGTTATACTTTTGTGCATGGAAATATCACTAATCGTGAGTTGGTCGAACATCTTGTAACCGAATATCAACTTGATACGATTGTCAATTTTGCTGCTGAAAGCCACGTGGATCGCTCAATCTTGCATCCGGAGATTTTTGTGGAAACTAACGTTCAAGGAACTTTAGCACTTTTAGACGTTGCTAAGAAACTTAAGTTAAAGAAGTATTTGCAAGTTTCAACAGATGAAGTGTATGGGACTTTAGGTGCTGAAGGTTACTTCAAAGAAACGACACCATTAGCACCAAATTCACCATATTCTGCCAGCAAGGCATCTGCAGACTTGTTGGTGCGGGCATATTATGAAACTTATGGGCTAAATGTTAATATAACACGTTGCTCGAATAACTATGGACCTTATCAATTTCCAGAAAAGTTGATACCATTGATGACATCAAATGGAATGGATGGCAAAAAGTTGCCAATCTATGGTGATGGCAAGAATATTCGCGACTGGCTGCATGTTTCGGATCACTGTCAGGCAATCGATTTAGTTTTGCATAAGGGACAAAAAGGTGAGATTTACAATGTTGGTGGGCATAATGAGCGCTCCAATAATGAAATTGTCCATTTAATAGTCGAACAGTTAGGTTTGGATGAGGGCGCGATTGAATATGTTAAGGATCGTCTAGGACATGATCGCCGTTACGCGATTGATCCAACTAAGATTGAGACCAAATTAGGCTGGAAGCCAAAATATACTTTTGATGTAGGGATTAAAGAAACAGTTGACTGGTACTTGAACCATGAAGACTGGTGGCGTCCGTTGAAAAAACGTGCGGCTTTGAAGTAGAACGGAGGATTTCACACAGATGTCTATTTTGATCACAGGAGCTAGAGGACAACTGGGTCAGGAACTAACCAATTTATTGACTGAACGGGATACAGCTTTTTATGCCTGCGGGTCACAGGATTTGGATATTACTGATGAGCGGGCTGTTGAAAATTATTTTGCTAAAAATAGACCTACAGTCGTTTATCATTGTGCAGCCTATACAGCGGTTGATAAAGCAGAGGCCGAAGGAAAAAAACGTAATTATTTGGTCAATGTGACAGGAACTGAAATTATTGCCAAAGCTTGTCAAAGGCACAATACAGTGCTGGTTTATATCAGCACGGATTATGTTTTTGATGGTACAAAAGATGGTGAGTATTTACCAAATGATCCGACGAATCCACAAAATGAGTATGGCAAAGCGAAACTTTTAGGCGAAAAGGCAGTCCAAAAATATTGTGATAAATATTACATTGTAAGGACATCATGGGTTTTCGGAAAATACGGGCATAATTTTGTGTACACGATGCTGAATCTTGCCAAGACGCATGACAGCTTAACAGTTGTTGATGACCAGGTTGGACGTCCAACTTGGACAAGAACGTTAGCAGAATTTATTACGTACCTAGTTGATAAAAAAATTAAATGTGGTATTTACCATTGTTGTAATGATGGGAATTGTTCGTGGTACGAGTTTGCCTGTGAAATATTGAAAGATAAAGATGTTAAAATTAGTCCTGTTACCTCTGCAGAATATCCTACAGCTGCTTATAGACCTAAGAAAAGTGTAATGAAATTGTCCAAAGAAACAGGTTTTTCCTCTTTTAAAGATTGGAAATCGGCTTTAAGTTCATTTATGTCTGATAAACTTGAATAATACTTTTTGATGATATAATGAAAATTCAAATGATAATTGTGGTGATTTTTTTGACAATGTATGTAATAACTCATAAGAAATTCGATTATTATCTGCCAGAACACTATGTTCCTTTGTTAGTGGGGGCAGTAAACAAAGATAAAATAGATGGGTATCTTAGTGATGATGAAAGGGATAACATTTCCGCAAAAAATAAAAATTATTGTGAATTGACAGGATTGTATTGGATCTGGAAACATAGCAGTGAAAGTATAGTGGGTCTATCGCATTATAGGAGATATTTTAGTGGCAATCCTATGGGCTTCTTCGGTGAAGTTATTGAAACAATGGTTTTTGGGAAACTTAAACCTTTGTCCGTGTCAAAATTGAATAAATGTTTAGAGAACTATGACTGGATATTACCTACCCCAGAAAAAAACTACTTCAAAAAAAGAAGTGTCCGGCAACAATTTCAAGCTTCACATGATATAAGGGACTTAGAAACGACTAGAGAAATTTTAGGCGAACTATACCCAGAGTATCTTCCTGAATTTGATGAGGTCATGGATGGTCATCAACTTGTCATCTGCAACATGTTTTATACACATAAGGAATACATGGATGAGTATAGCGAGTGGTTGTTTTCAATACTTTTTGAGATAGAAAAGAATATTGATATAAGTGATTATGATGATTATCAAAGCAGGTTATATGGTTTTCTTTCTGAACGTTTGTTCAATGTTTGGATAAAACATCATAAGGAACGCTTTAGAATTAAATATTTGAGTATATTTAATACAGCTAAGATGAATCGGAGTTTTATAAAAAATAAGATATTCAAATGATTCTTATTTATCTGAAGTGTTGGATTAGGAGATAAAATGACTGAAGATTTTGTAATTTCAACAATTGAGAGATCGGACAATGATGCTGGTCCTAAAGCACAGCATGATATAATTAAGTTTCTAAGTCAAAGTGGATATCAAGTCATCAAAACTAGGCTACCCCAAAAAAGAATCGATAAAGTACATTATACATTAGGGACTCTACCTGATATTTTCAAGGGGAAAACAATGGATACAGTGGTTTTTCAATACCCAATTTATTCATTATTTCTAACCAAGAGAATAATTAAGACTATAAAAAAGTATACATCGGCTAAAATAATATTAGTGATTCATGATGTTGAATCATTGAGGTTATTTCACAGTGATGAGCGGTTGGTTAGAAAAGAATTGAATATTTTCAACATGTCGGAAGTTAATGGGTTGATCGCGCATAATAAGGCGATGAAAAATTGGCTTGAAGAAAAGGGAATTACGAAAAAAATAGTAGAATTGGAAATATTTGACTATGACAACCCTCAACCTTTTAGGATCCAGAATACTTATAATCGATCAGTTTGTTTTGCTGGAAACCTGGCCAAGGCGGGTTTTCTCGAAAAACTTGACGTACAAAATGAATTTGTGGTTTTTGGACCAAATAATAAATTGCAGATGCACGAAGGCATGAGATACGGGGGGCAATACCCCCCTGATGAACTCCCAGCACATTTGCAGCAAAATTACGGGTTGGTTTGGGATGGTTCTAGTTTGGATAAATGTGATGGGAAATTTGGGGAATATTTAAGGTACAATGCACCGCATAAAACATCATTATATCTGAGCTCAGGTATTCCTGTTATCGTGTGGAAGCAGGCTGCAATCGCAGATTTTGTGATAAAAAACAATGTTGGGATTGTAATAGATGATCTCAGTCATCTAGATGACTTGTTGGAGAATATTTCAGAGAATGACTTCCATAATATGAAAACCAATGCGGTTATAGTTGGAAAAAGAATGCGTTCGGGTTATTATATTAGACATGCTGTAGAAGAGTTAATGGAAAATTAAATTTAAAGTATTATAATTAGATGATTGATATCGGAGTGGAGGACGAAGATGAAAAAGTATTTAGTTGTAGGGGCTGGACTTTTTGGAGCAACATTTGCGCATGAAGCTGCTAAAAGAGGTCATAAGGTCAAGGTTATTGAAAAACGTGATCATATCGCTGGAAACATCTATACTAAGAATGTTAATGGTATTCAAGTTCATCAATATGGAGCGCATATTTTCCACACTTCCAACAAACATGTCTGGGAATATGTGAACCATTTTGCCGAGTTCAATCGTTATACTAATAGTCCTGTGGCTAATTATAAAGGTGAGATTTACAACCTTCCTTTCAACATGAACACTTTTAATAAGCTTTGGGGTGTCATTACGCCTGAAGAAGCACAGGCTAAAATAAATGAACAGCGTGCTGTTTTAGAGGGTAAAAAGCCTGAAAATCTTGAGGAGCAAGCTATTTCCCTAGTCGGAACTGATATTTACGAAAAATTGATTAAGGGTTATACTGAAAAACAATGGGGACATTCTACTAAAGAATTACCAGCTTTTATTATTAGACGGCTTCCAGTCAGATTGACATATGATAATAATTACTTCAACGATGCATATCAAGGTATACCAATAGGGGGCTATACCCAGATCGTTGAAAAAATGCTAAAGGATGATCTTATCTCCGTTGAAACAGGTATAGATTTCTTCGATCGAAAAGAAGAGTATAAGGATGACTATGATCGTATTGTCTTCACGGGCATGATAGACGAGTATTTTAATTACAGATTAGGAGAATTGGAGTATCGTAGTTTGCAATTTGAGACTGAGAAATTGGATAAAGACAATTATCAAGGTAATGCGGTTGTTAACTATACTGACGCAGAGACACCTTTTACTCGTATCATCGAACATAAACATTTTGAGTTTGGTAAGGGTGATAAGGGCAAGACGGTTATCACTCGCGAATATCCTAAAAAATGGCACCGAGGCGATGAACCATATTATCCCGTTAATAATTCACAAAACAACGCACTCTATAAGGAATACAGAACATTAGCGGACAAAGAGGCAAAAAAGGTTATTTTCGGTGGTCGCTTAGGCCAATATCGTTATTACAACATGGATCAAGTAATCAGTGCAGCTTTGACGACTGTTAAGAACGAATTTGAGGAATAAAAAATGAAGATTTTCAAGAACTACTTCTACAATGCCGGGTACCAGCTATTAGCAATGATTCTTCCTTTGGTGACGGCACCATATGTCACTCGTGTGTTGGGAGCTACCAATATAGGTATCAATGCGACGACAAATGCTAATATTCAATACTTCGTTTTGTTTGGGAGTATCGGTATTGCTTTATATGGTAATCGAGAAATTGCTGCTATACGTGATGATAGGCACGAAATGAGCAAAACTTTCTGGGAGATACAGCTTTTAAAGACTATTACCATTAGTATTACATATCTGCTGTTTCTCGGAGTTTTGATGCTGTTACACAGATATCAATTTTATATGCTTATTCAATCGCTATACATAATTGCTGCGGGAGTAGATATTTCTTGGCTTTACATGGGGATAGAAGATTTTAGAAAAACAGTTTTGCGCAATACATTTGTTAAAATTTTGTCGATCATTCTGATTTTTATTTTTGTCAAAGAAAGAAACGACTTATGGGCGTACATTTTGATTCTTGCAGGTTCTGTACTTTTGGGAAATGCAACTTTGTGGCCATATTTGCGTAAAACCTTAACAAAGGTTAAATTTTCAGAGCTAAATATTTGGAGGCATTTTAGACCATCGATTACTTTTTTCGTGCCACAAGTTGCAGTTCAGGTGTACCTTATTCTGAATAAAAGTATGTTAGGCCTTTTAGGCCCAGTTTCTTCTTCTGGTTTCTATGATAGAGCGGATACGATAGTTAAACTCATTTTGTCCTTGGCAACTGCTACTGGGACAGTGATGCTGCCACATGTAACTAATGCTTTTTCGCGAGGTGACAATAAACGAGTAAATCATTATCTTGTCGAGTCTTTTGACTTTGTGTCTTTTATTGCAATTCCAATGGCATGTGGCTTAGCAGGTATCTCAATTAAATTAGGCCCGTTTTTTTATGGAACTGAGTTTATACCTGTAGGACGGGCAATGTTACTTGAATCCGTCATTATTATTTTTATAGCTTGGAGTAATGTAATAGGACAGCAATTTTTGTTGCCGACCAACCGAATTAAGTCCTATTCAAGCTCTGTTATATTGGGCGCAGTTGTTAATATTATATGTAATGTTCCGTTCATATATTTTGGAGGATTATACGGTGCAATGGCAGCTACAATTCTTTCAGAACTTTCAGTGACTTCATATCAGATATGGAAAATAAAAAATTTAATTAGTTTAAAACAGCTTTTTGTGAATGTTCCTAAATATCTTTTAGCAGGATTAGTTATGTTTGCAGTAGTTTTTAAATTAAACAATTCTGTTCATTTTTACGTTATTTCATTAATCTGGCAGATACTATTAGGTGTTTTCATATATGGAGGCATGTTGCTGCTTTTACGACCAACAATCTTGGATAAAATTAAAAAAATTGTCAGCAATTTTAGATCACAGCATAGGTGAGGTAAAGAGTTATGATGGATATAGGTGCTAAAAGAGAGTATGCACAAAACTATTTAAATAAAAGATTTAAAAATCTACCAGAAAAGTTGTATTTCGTAGGCTTCATAATTTATTCGCTAGTTAATTATCTTCGTGGAACAATGTTTACCCAGTATCTAAGTTCTCCTTTACTATACGATTTTATGAAGATATCATCAGTTTTTATAGTGCTGAAGATATTATTGTTCGATGACTGGAAGTTGAAGGATTTTATTATCTTTTTCTTATTGGGAATTTTAATAGAATTCACGTGTCGAATATCTTACGATTATGATATTTACTATTATTGTTTGTTAGTATTGGGAGCAAAGAACATCAAATTCTCAAGGATACTCAAGACCTATTTGGTTCTTATCAGTTCTGCCTTGATCCTTACAATTGTAGCATCACAGCTAGGATTAGTTTATAATATCACTTTTGGTCGTAGTGGAACCCCAATTGTTCGTTATGCTCTCGGAGCCGTTTACCCGACTGATTTTGCGGCGAGAGTCTTTTATTTGATGTTGTTTTATGCAGTCTTTAAAAAATTCAAGTTGAACATACCCGAATATATTTCTTTGTTTGCATTGACAGTTGCAATGTATGTTTTGACAGATACAAGGTTAGACACCATTTTAATGCTTTTAGTTATTATAATTGCAATTTTTTATAGACCAATTATTAAATTTGTTAGTTATATCAGTACGAGGTTAATGAGTTTTCTAATAGCTGCCTTTGTTGCATTTAATATATTGCTAGCGTATTTCTTTGTTCCATCTAACCCTGTTTTTAGTATTATTAATAAGATTTTGTCCCAAAGATTGGTTTATGGTCATTTGGTTTTCAAGCGCTATAATGTCCCATTGTTAGGTCAATTTATTCCGCAAGTCGGAAATGGAGGCCTGCATAAGGGCCCATATAACTATTTTTTCGTAGACTCTTCTTTTATTCGGGTATTGATGATGCACGGAGTATGGGCATTTATACTTACAATGACTTTAATAATTTTTTTATCGCATAAATTTATTTCAAAAAAATATATTGTCCTAGAAATTGCATTATTACTTGTAATTTTAAGTTCTGTCATCGATCAACACATGTGGGAGATATCCTTTAATATCCTTTTTGTTGGTTTATTTGCAAAAATTTCTGATGAATATGCGGTGCATAAAAATGATTTGAGGTCATGAAAATATTCTGGGAGTTGTTTGTAATAAGAATCGAAATGGAGACTTGAGCTGTAAGCTTGGTTATTAAATCGGTTATGGGTAATAAAAAACTCCGCCTAGGCAACTTATGCTAGGCGAAGAAAGGAATATCGTTAGTAATTAATGTAACGATAGGGATATATTCATTTACTTTATTAGGGGGAGTAAATGAAGTTGGTTAAATATCATGTTACAAGCATAGTTTAATGCTAAATTCTGAAGAATTTCTGAAGAATTGCTTCAAAAAGAGTTAAGGTTATTTGTGATAAGGGTTATTCTTAGAAAGATACAGGTGAGAATGATATGAATAGGTCAGCTAACAGAGCACTTAATAAGTTGGCAGCGGTGAAATTAACAACTGAACAGCAAGATCTAGAAAATCAAATCTTCAAGTTTTGCAAAGACCTTCTCGCTGGACAAGAGCGAGGGGTTTTTGTTGTTTCAGGAGATGCTGGGACGGGGAAGAGTGTGGTTTTGACTTCTATTTTCAACACGATTCAGAAAATGTCCAAGGATAAGGGTTCAATATTTTATAAAACGAAAAATTATCTTCTGGTTAATCATCCAGAAATGTTAAAACTTTACAAGAACATTGCTGCTGGATGCCCCAGCCTGCTAAAAAAGAATTTTGAGCGCCCAACAACCTTTATTAATCGTTCATATAAAAACCAACAGGAGTCTGACATAGTATTGGTTGATGAAGCACACCTCCTCTTGACAAAACGTGATCCATATAATCATTTCAAACAAAACAACCAACTCCAAGAAATTTTGAAGCTCAGCAAGATCGTCGTGCTAGTTTTTGATGAAAAGCAAGTTTTGAAGGGGAAGAGTTATTGGGATAGGGCTAAACTCGACACACTAGTTTCTTCAAAAAATGTGCGATATTACCATTTGACTGAGCAATTCCGCGTCAAAGCCAATGAAGATGTTAAAGACTGGATTAAGTCACTTGTTGAAAAAAGGATTTCTGCTCCGCCTGCCCCGCAGAAGTTTGACCTTAGGATCATGAATGATGCGCAAGAAATGTACGAGTTAATAAAGCAAAAAGATGATACGGTTGGTTTAAGCCGGATGCTTGCAACATATGATTTTCCATATCGCCTAGATGGAAAAGATTATTTTGTAACTGCAGGTAGTTTCAGATTGCGATGGGATCGAAATCAGCCACAAGCTATGCTGCCTTGGGCTGAAAGGGACGATTCAATTAACGAGGTAGGTTCTGTCTATACGATACAGGGATTTGATCTTAATTATGCAGGGATCATTCTTGGACCAAGTGTTAGGTATGATTCCACGCATGACTGCGTTAGCATACACCCAGAGATTTACCAAGATCAAGCGGCTTTTAATGGTTTGGCTAAACGTAGGGATGCAGACGAAGTAAAGGAAAGGTTGATTCTAAATTCAATAGATGTTCTTTTGACGCGAGCTCGTTTGGGAATGTACATTTATGCAACAGATACTGCTTTGCGCTCACGATTGCTTAAAGGTTACTTTAAAAAATAGTATGTTGGTTGATTAAAGGACTGCATTTTAAGCAAGAAAGAGAAAAATTGGATAATTTAGAAAAAAATAGACATTATATTAGCTGGCCTGTGCTGGCTTTAATGGCATTTGTCACAGTTATTGGTTTTGATGATATAATTTACAATTTTAAAAACCAAGGTATGGGTGTTATTACTTCGTGGATTCTAATGCTTTTTTTGTATGTAATTCCATATTCTTTAATGGTTGGTCAGCTAGGATCAATCTTTAATCAAGAAGGCGGCGGGTTAAGTTCATGGATTAGAGGAACAAATGGTGAGTTTCTTGGCTATTTTACTGCATGGACTTACTGGGCTGCGTCAATTCCGTATGTTGTTGACACAGCTAATTCAGTTGTTATCGGTTTGGGTTGGGCAATTGAAGGAAGCGGAAAATTTCAAGATACAATGTCTAATGGGCAGTTTGCCTTGTGGACTCTGCTAGTGTTTGTTGTTTTTATTATGGTTCAATCGCGCTTTAAACGTTCATTGGAATTACTGAGTTCAATTGGCGGGATCGCTATGTTTGGAATGACGGTCCTGTTTGTTATTATGGCACTCTCATCCTTGGGGCTGGGTGGGCATATTGCGACGCAGCCAATGAATCTCAGCGCTATTGTTCCAAAATTTGATTTGAAGTATTTAACAACAGTTGGATTACTGATTTATGCTGTTAATGGATGTGAACTTATTGCGCCATTTGTAACTAAGATGAAGAATCCGCGTCGGGAGTTTCCTAAATCAATGTTGATGCTAGTTATAATGACGGCTTTTTTGACCATTTTTGGATCTTTTGCTTTAGGAATATTTTTTGATGCACATCATTTGCCGAATGATCTAAAAATGAACGGATCTTATTATGCCTTTCAGGCACTTGGGCAGCAATATCATGTCGGAAATTTGTTTATGTATCTTTTTGCATGGACTGAAGTTGTCTATCTTGCAGCTTTATTGTCTGTTTTATTAGATGCCATGACCAGGATGCTTATTTCTGATACAGGTAGAAGGTATATGCCACAGTTTCTACGTAAAACAAATCGTGCTGGTCTACCGATCAACGGGTATTTGTTGACGTGTTTATTATCAGGGTTTATTCTTTTTCTAGGCATTTTTTTACCAGAGATGAATGATGTTTTCAACTGGCTGCTTAATCTGAATGGAATTATTTCACCTGGTGTGACATGCTGGATTTTCTATGCATTCATGCGGGTACGCAAGAATCCTAAACAGTATCCGTCTGAGTATGTTTTTATTAAAAACAATAGGTTAGCATGGTGGATTGGCCTATGGGCTCTAATTATTACTGCAATTGCGACTGTTTTTGGAATTGCTCCGCAAGATGTTGCAGAGTTTAGCCCTATATGGTGGCACGAGCTGGTTATTAATATTGGCGCAATTATTGTTTTGATCGGGCTAGGTGCAGTGTTACCCGTAATAACCAAGCGCGAAGAAAAGTATGGGGTAGCTTTCAGTAAATCACAGTGTTTTACAATGCTGCTACTAACTATCACCACGATGATTCTAAGCGTGATTGTTGGCAGTACAAAATTGGTTGAACGTAATTTGATCGTGGTAGGTATCATTGTGTGTGGATTTGTTGTGGTCTATTTAGTTGGTAAAAGAAGGCCGCAGTGAAAATAGATATTTTAAATATTACTAAGTTCGCTGCAACTATCTTGACTTCATTTTCAGTGAAGTTATGATTGAGACGTAGGCAGGAATGCGGCGAAGTAGGATGAGAAAAACGGTTTGGGGATGTGTTCTTTAAGTTAAAAAGGTTGGGATATAAGGCAGCAATTAGTTTTACCACTAAGCTGTGAAACTCGGCAGCAACCTACCGTGGAATTGGGGAGCGAATGAAAGATGCGATTAAATAGTAAATTTTTGCGGCTGGTTTTGGGAATTATCATTGCAGGCTTACTTGTTGTTTTTGTGGGTAAGAATATGCAGTTTGTTAGTAAACAGCACCACAATGAAGTTACGAAAGCAACGAGTGTTAAGAAGAGTAAGACAGTAGCTGCTAAGAAGAAGGCAGAAAAACAAAAGACCATCGACTGGCGCGCACCATCGATGAAAAAAGCATACCCAAGCGTATCCAAGCACCCTAATTTATGGGTACACGTTTCAATCAAGAAGCAACGTGTTTATCTAATGGATAAAAATAAAGTACTTTACACAATGTATGCTTCTACTGGAAAACCGGGTAAGACTGCGACTCCAACGGGCGTTTATCACATTCAAGGTGAACGCGGTGATTACTTTTATAGTCAGACAGAGGAAGAGGGAGCTCATTATTGGGTCTCGTGGAAGAACCATGGTGAGTTTCTATTTCATTCAACCCCCACAGATGCTAACGGTAACTACATTAAATCGGTTGCTGCTGATCTAGGCAAGAGACCATCGTCGCATGGTTGTGTCCATCTAACGGTGGCTGATTCTAAGTGGATGTATGAGAATATTCCATATGGAACCAAAGTTGTTATTGACTAGTTTGTTAGCAGGCGAAAGATTTATTTCAAAAAAGTCCACACAGGCAGCTAATAAAAGCTGTTTGTGCGGGCTTTTTCTCTATTTAGTACTTTTAAATGTCAATTATCAACTGTTTTTTCTAAAAAAGGAATTTTTTTGCGTAGAAAAGGAATGATAAAGTAGTCGAGTCCTAGTTTAGAGGCATTAAATCCGGCAACAAGGATAATAAGTTCTAAAAAGATATATTGGGGATTCACCGAAATAGCACCTGCAAGAAGGTAGCTGAAGTTCATCAGCAAAGCAAAAAAGACGGCGGTTGTTGCAAAAGCACCTAAAATCAAGCCGAGTCCAATGAAAATTTCGCCCCAAACAACAAGGAAATCAACTAAATTTATGTTTGGCATGACAAAATTTTTTAAAATTTCTGTAAACCATCCATATACAGGCTGACCATCAGGGCCTACCACCGGATTCTTAATTCCATTTTTAATGAATGCCTGTGCTGTGAAACCATGCAGTTTCGCAATTCCCGATGTTAACCACAAGTAACCAAGGTACACACGAATAATCGTTGTTACTATACGACCGCTAAGCGACTGCCGCAACCACTTGATCATGAAAGCACCTCCTTTATCGTTTTTTAAATCGCTTACATAAGCTAATTTTAAATATTAAAATAATAAAGTGCAATTTTTGTGCTCATTTTTAGATTATTGGAAACGTTAGTTTAAGCAGCTTGATAAACCGCACCAGTTTCGAAACTAATACTAGCTATAAAATTTGGGTTGACTATTACATATTGAATAAATTCAAATGAAACTAGGCGGCACATCGCCGATTAAATATCGACTCTATGCCGCCTAGAGGGCTAAATGACTATTTTATTGAGGTTTCAAGAAGTATTAGTTCTAAACATCAATATTTGTTTAGAGATTTACGCCTCTTGTGGTTCTGGTTTTTCAGAAAGAGTAATTATCCCAACAGCATTCAAACCTGTGTGGGTCATGATAATTGGGCTTGTCAGACGTTTCAAATAATTAGCCTGACTATCACTTGGAAGTATGATATTTTTCAAACGCTCAAGAAACTCTTGATCAACACCGACATGTGAAAGTGAAAGATCAAGAATTTTGTTATCTTGATGTGCATCAGCAACTTGCTGGCAGAATTTTAAAAAAGTTTTGCGACTGCGACCCTTGGAAACTACATCAAGACTTTTGTTGTTAAGCTGGACGACAACTTTAAGATTAATAAGTTTAGTCACTGCTCCAGCAAAACGGCTGATTCGTCCACCCTTAACGAGACAATCCAAGTTATCGATCAAAACGTTAATACGAGTTCGCTTATAGATGTCAGAACAATGCTGTTTGATTTCAGAAATTGTTTTACCAGCAGCAACATCTTTAGCCGCAGCAAGAACTTGGAATGCTAAACCACGATCTGTTGATTTACTATTAATAACTGTAACTTGTGCGGATGACATTTCGGCAGCTGTTTGAGCAGTATTGAATGTTCCACTCAGCACATCGGAAATAGTGATTGCGAGAACTTCACTGCCATCTGAACCTAATTTATCATAAAGTTCAACGAACTTTCCTAATGGTGGTTGACTGGTTTTAGGGTATTTTCCAGCACGCAGATTGTCTATTAATTCTTGGCGAGTAATATTCTCCCCGTCGACATAATTTTTGCCCTCAATTTCAACAGACAATGGGACAATATGGATATTATATTTTTCTACTTCCTCAGAGGTAAGTTGGACAGACGAGTCTGTCACGATTTGGATTGATGTTTTCATATTATTAAGCTCCTTACATGTTTCTGATGATTAAAAAAATCATCTTACTACTTCATTATACACTACATAGTTTCTCAGTCAAAAAGATGTAAAACCAGAGTCTAGGTTTCGTACACCTATACTAGCATGATTATACCAGAAACCTCTTTCAAAGTGTGTTTAAAAGATCAATCTGTTTTAACAAATGATCTTCGATTTCTTTTTTTAGAGTTACGCCAATTCCGATGCTTGCTGGTAAAGTTAATTTACCACTTTTTAAGTGGAACTGTTCTTCAATAACATCTTCTTGATAGTATCGATTCGATGCAGAAATATCACCAGGGAAAGGCAAAGACTCAAGACTGGCAAGCGCGAGATTTGCAGCACGTCCGATCCCACCTTCCAACATACCACCACACCATACAAGGAGACCATGCGTATTGCAGAAACGGATGATTTGAAGCGCATTTGCAAGACCTCCAACGCGGGAAAGCTTGAGATTAATAGCTTGAGCACTACCAAGATGATAAGCGGTGCGGACATCATCTAATGAAAAAATATTTTCATCAAGACAGATTGGGATATGGAGTTGTTTTTGCAACTCAGCGTGTGCGCTAAAATCCGTTGTCGCAAGGGGTTGTTCCAGCATAGAGATATCGGCTTTTTCGAGTTCTTTGAGCTGAGCAATATTTTTCAATGAAAAGCTAGAGTTGGCATCCAACATGTATTTCAATTTAGGAAGAAATGGACGAATTTTGCTGAAAGTTTTTATTTCGGAGCTATTTGTTACTTTAAGCTTAATACGTTGGTAGCCCTGCACAGCTGCTGCGGAAATCTCCGATGTCATTTTTGAAGCTTCAACCTGTGCTCCAAGGCTGATTCCGACTGTGATGTTTTGCCTGTAACGCAGCTGGGAATGCTCAGATAGTAGTTGCGCTAGGCTTTTATGAGCATGCTTGGCGAATAGATCCCAAACAGCTGTCTCAAGAGCCGCTTTAGCCATTTGATTCCCTTGAACTGTTGCAAAAATAGTGGAGACATCTTCTGGACAGGTTAATTTTTTGTTTTTTAATAATGGAAGTAAATGCTGGCAAATAATGAAACGAGCAGTTTTCTGGGTCTCTGGAGTATAATTCGGTTCTGTGAATGCCTCAAGTTCGCCGTAGCCTCGTTGTCCATCGTCCGAAACTAGGACAATCAGGGTAATTGTCCGGAAAAGAATGGTCTCATGTGCTGAGCGAAAAGGTTTTTTGAGTTTTAAATTATATGGCAGCATTTTAGCATGAATTATTTTCATCTGTTTGCGCTCCTGTTAACAACTTCAGCTGCAGTGACAGGTTGCTCCAGATGAACATTATGTCCGGCAGCAGGGATAATATATCGCATTCCGTGCGGTACCACTTCAGCAAATTGTGCGGAAATCTTAGTGTATTTTGAGTCAAGTTCACCGGCTAATAA
This sequence comes from Liquorilactobacillus aquaticus DSM 21051, assembly GCF_001436755.1. Taxonomy (GTDB): domain Bacteria; phylum Bacillota; class Bacilli; order Lactobacillales; family Lactobacillaceae; genus Liquorilactobacillus; species Liquorilactobacillus aquaticus. The sequence continues at coordinate 192,041 of NZ_AYZD01000011.1, read as the reverse complement.
GATTATCGGTAATTTTAATCGGTGAAGTTGTGACCAGTAGTTAGGCATTGTTCCAGTGCCCATCCCAAGCAGGCTATTCGCGAGGCTGAAGCTACTTTGATTCATACGTTGCTGATGAATCAAAGCTTGTTGTTCCAGGGGAAGATTTTTTTGTGAAGAAAAAAGTTCAAGCTCTTCCCAGGTTGAAACGAATTCTGGTAGGCGATCTTGGCGTAAGACTTTTGCCAAGTGTTGGTCGTGCTGACGGCGTTTTAAACGTTCAGTCGAGGTTTTAAGCCCGGCTGTACTGCTTTCAAGGACGAGGTGCTTTATTAATTCAGGATGTTTTAATGCTAGTCCAAGTGCCAAACGGCCGCCCATTGAATAGCCCCAAAGGTTGATAGGTGGTTTCATCTGCTGTTTTATGAGGGTGGTCAGATCGTTTATTTGTCGATCAATATAATAACGTTCATAAGGAGCATTTGTTCGACTTTTTCCATGGCCAAGCAGATCTGGAAGCAAAATTTTGCCATGCAAGCGTCGAATGAGGGAGTCAAAGTCATGATGACTTCCCATAAAGCCATGTAGTAAAAGCCATTGCGGCTGCCCGCTTCCACTAGTGGTAAAGTAATAGTTCTCATGATCAAGAGTGATTTCCATTAGCAAAACTCCTCAGATAACTTTTGGGCAATTGCTTGAAGCATAGCTTTGTGTACACTGACATTAGTGGTTCGGTCAGTTGGAATTTCAATGATTTCCAACCCGTGCAGTGGTTTCTGAAGAGCTTGTACACAATCAGTGATATTTTGCACCTTTATGTATTCAGCATGGAAAAGTTGTGCAACCAGATCTAATGCTAGATTCTGTGGTGTCCCAAAGACATTTTCAAAATCTGTTGTATTGGCTTGAGGGAGGAAGGAGAAGATTCCGCCGCCGTTATTGTTAATGACGATAACACGCAATTGCAGGTGATAGCGCTCAGCCATCATCAGACCATTCATATCATGAAAGAAAGCTAAATCGCCAGTCAATAAAACATTGTTTTGAAATTTACTACTCATGCCCAAGGCACTCGAAATGATACCATCTATTCCATTGGCTCCACGATTGCAGTACAGGTAATGGAAGCTTTTTTGCGGAAGAAAATAACTGTCGATATCGCGGATGGGCATTGAATTACTAATGAACAAGTGTGCTTTTACTGGAAGGTAGTGCTCTAACATCTGTGGTATCAAAGGTTCAACCAGATGATCTGAGTTTATGGCTGCAAGATTCTTTTTGATTGTTTTTTGAATCCTATTCCATTTACTTAGCCAATCGCTTTTCGGAGCAGGATAAGGGCAAAGTTCAAAAAAAGAACTGGTTGGAAGCGGCAAGATGTTTGTTAGCGTTTCAGTGTAGTCATTTAATTCAGAGTTGGGATCGAGATAATAGACTGGAACGTCGATCTGTTTCAGCCAAGTTCCCAGGGCAGCGGAAACGAAAGTCCCACCGCTGCGAATAATCACGTCAGGTTTGAGGCCATCCAATAAAGACAGCTGTGTTTTAAGCAGAATGTCATAGGTTGAGATAATACATTTTGAATCATAGCCGCGCAACTGGCTCAAAGGATCCGCTAAAATTGGCCACTCTGCTTTTTCGGCCCAGTGCAGCAGTGCAGTATAGTCTGTCTGAGTTTCATCGGGGCCCATAATGATCAAACCGCGTTTGTCAGAAAAAGTTGTGCTCAATGCAGTTATTTCGGCTGTCGGAAGGCTAGGTTTCATTTCGGAGCGTACCAGTTTTTTAGGCTGCTCCATAAATGATAGCGGCAGTTGCGGCATTAGTGGCTTGCGTAATGGCAGATTCAAATGAACAGGTCCGCGAGGAACGCTGGTAGCCTGAATGACACTTCTTTGAACCATAAAATTAGTATATTGACGTTCGTTGAGGTTATCCGAGGCAAGCGGCAACTGAACGAACTTCTTGACTTGATGACCATAAAAGCGATCTTGATCTAACGCCTGTGGGGCTCCAATTTTGGTTAACTCTGGCGGACGATCTGTTGTCAGTACAATTAGAGGTATGTGTGAAGAGAAAGCTTCGCAAATAGCTGGATAAAAGTTAGCAGCCGCAGTTCCAGACGTGCATAATAGCAAGACGGGTTTAGCAGTCGTTTTAGATATTCCCAGAGCAAAAAAGGCAGCTGAACGTTCATCAACATCAACGTATAAATTAATTTTGTGTTCTCGTGCCAGCTGTGCCAGCCCTAAAGCAAGCGGTGTTGAACGTGAGCCCGGCGCAAGAACTGCATCATGGACTCCTTGAATTAAAAGAGCATTTAAAATGTTTGTAACTTGGTTAGTCAATATCTGTGTGTTCTTCATTTTGATCTCCTAAAACATGCAATAGTGGTCGGAATTTCAATTGCGTTTCAGCAACTTCTTGTTGTGGAATAGATTCTGATACGATACCCGCACCAGCGAATAAATGGGCGGAGCTACCGGTCAATAGTGCAGAACGGATTCCAACGGCTAATTCGCCTGTTCCATCAAATTGAAAGTAGCCCAGCGGACTACCAAAAAGTCCACGTGTAACAGGTTCGACTTGTTCAATTTGCCGGAGGGCTTTCTTACGCGGCAGACCTCCTAGAGCTGGGGTTGGATGCAAGTCATGAAGAACTTTAAATAATTCGAAACTGCCATTAGCCATGATTGGGGTATAGAGGTGTTGAACGTTTGGATTTTTCAACAATTGCGGATGCTTCGAATATCTGACAGTTAAGCCGTGTTTTCTGAGAGTATTGCTAATTGTCTGCAGAACATAGTTTTGTTCTTGCAAGTTTTTATGATCTTTTAGAAGCTGAGTGCCTAAGCAATCATCTTCAGTGCGAGTTTGGCCGCGTCTGATAGTTCCTGCGACTGCCGCTGTTTGGAAACGATGCTCTTGGAATTTCGCGAATCTTTCAGGAGTTGCACTGATGAAAGAGCCCCAAGCAGTCTTTAACAAAATGTGATAGGTCTGCGGCTGAGTCAAAGTCAATTTTCGCCAAACAGCGAGCGGTTCAATCACATCATTGAAGTTTGTTTCAAGCGAACGAGCCAAAACGACTTTATCCAACTGATGTTGTTGTATTTTAGCAGTCGTTGCAGCCACAGCGGCAGCCCATTGATCTAACGTTGTATCGTTTTTCACGAGCGGGGCGTGCTCTGCTAAAGTTAGCGAGCAACTTGGCATACGCTGAAGCTTTTGTGCAAAGAGTTTACTTTCTTCTTCTAAGGTTGCCGCATCAAAACTGCAAGTGATCAATGCGGTACTGTTACCGGATTTAATAACGGTATATTTAGGCAGGAAAAAGTATCCTTGGGCCAATTTTCCCCAGAAAACATTACTTTTTTCAGATGTTGGATTAAAGGCGAAACTGCCAACAAGCGCAGGCTGACCTTCACTTGTGGAGCTAGGAGTAGCTAATTGAGCCTTTAGATCGGATTGCCAGCTTCTTAAAGCGTCAAACTGATCTTCATTCTTAGTAAAATAGCGTTCCGCAAGCGCTCCGTAGGCCAAGCGGATCGTATTGTTTGAAGGTGCTTGAAAGATAAAGCCAGTTTGCCACTCGGTCATCAGCGACAGCATTTTCTTTAATTTTATGTTGGGTAATTCAGTTCTTAAGTAAAAAATAGGCTGGTTCATTGGTTGTCTCCTTGTTGAATGCATTCTAACTCGATCAGCGTGACGCTCTATTAAAGTTGCGGGGCAGAAAAGTGCTGATCACAACATAGATTTTAGCATAATTTTTAAGCTTTGCTGGCATGTAATGTTATTTTTTGTAAAAGGTTTCATGCTATTGAGCACCGCCGCCTAATAAACTACCCGTAACGTAGTTTTTAGATAAAAAGATCAGATTAAAATTGAAGCATGAGAATGTACTTGTAACAAGCAGGCTATGAGAAAAAAAGCTTTAGAAAAGCATTTTTCAAAAGTGTATTAACTTAAGCATCTGATTCTTTTAAGTTTAAAAAAAACAAATTTGCTTATGATTGTTAACTTTCCTTTGTTTCTTCCGATATTAAAAGTGTATATTACTTTTCTTTTATGTTTTTTGCACTTTTAAACATTGAGATCTGAAATAAAAAACAAAGGAGCATATAATTTATGGAACAGAGGAATAGAAGCATTGGCGGTTTAGTTGCAGCAGTTTTGATTATGACCGCTTTGATCCCAATTGTCGTGATGCTGATGAGTTCATATCATAGTACGAAAAATCTTTTGCTAGAGCGAACATCCAGCAGTCGTGAGAGTGCTGTCAAGACAGTACTTGATAGCCGCGATTCGATGAATAATTCAGCAGTCAAAGCACTGACAACATTATCTTCGGAAGATCTGTTTAGAAATGATTTTGATATGAATAATATCAAAAAAATAATTTCAGCAGCAGAAAGCGAAAATGACGTGATGCTGGATACGATATTTGTAAATTCTGATGGCAAGTACGTTTCAACCAAAAAGACTTTCTCAAATGGTTTTGATCCCACTACACGCCCTTGGTACAAGGGAGCACTAAAGGACATTGGGCAGGTCTACTGGTCTAAACCATATTACGACAAAGCCTCCAAAAGCAATGTTATCAGCATTTCTGAAGCGATGCGCAATTCCAAAGGACAAGTCGGGGTCTTGTCATTTAGAGTTTATTATGATGATGTTCAACAGATTTTAGATCACCTAAATGTTGGACGAACTGGGAACGCAATGCTAGTCGCAGACAATGGTACAGTTCTTGCATCAAAAAATACAAAATTAGTTGGCAAAGATATCGCCAAAACAGCTGCGTTTAAAAAAGTGGCAGCAGCTTCTGCTAATTCAGGGACGGTTTCGATAGCAGGGACATCACCAGTACAGAAAGTCTATTATAATCATGGAAGCAACAACAATGGAACCTTTGCAATGGCACAACTTGAGAAAAACGAACTTACACCGGAATTGCAGTCTTTGATCAGATCTTCAATTATTGTCCTAGTGGTCATGCTGGTTCTTGCAATTTTGATGGCTATTATCTTTGTACGCGCGATCAAACAGATTGTTAATACACTTAGTTCATTTTTCGCGGAAGCAGGAAAAGGCAAGTTCGAAAAAATTGTACCAAAACGTCTGAAGGCAAAAAATTTCTTTGAAAGAAAGATCAATAAATTTGTCCATCCTTCTGAATATGGTAATGAACCACAACGATTGGCTTATGAATATAATCGCATGATTGATTCAGTCGGCGGACTTATCCAAGATGTCCAAAAGGAAGGAAAGAAAGTTGCCGAAATGTCAGAATCATTGTTGGAATTGTCAAAACAGACTAATACAGCTACTGAAGAAGTTGCAAAAACAATTACAGGAATAGCTGAAGTCACAAGTTCACAAGCAGAAGATACGCAAAAGGGTGTTACACAGTTGCGTGATCTCTCGGAAACAATTCAAGAATTGCATACAAATATTAAAGACATGAGCGACAAGTCTCAAGAATCAAGTGAAATGAATCAGGAAAATATTGATGTTACTGGAGAAGTCAATTCTAACTGGCATAGTGAACTGAATAAAATGGAAGAATTGATGCATGGCGTCGAAGAGATGAATGGTAATATTCAGAATATCAATAAAATTATCGGGGTTATTAATGAAATATCGCATCAGACTAATTTACTTGCTTTAAACGCATCAATCGAAGCAGCAAGTGCGGGTGAATCAGGCAAGGGGTTTGCAGTGGTTGCATCGGAGATCAGAAAACTTTCTGATCAGAGTAAGGATTCTACTAAGGAAATTGCATCTATCATTGAAAAAATCCAAGGACAATCTTCGCAGATGGTTAAACAGACTTCGGATTCACTTGCTGGGGGTGAAAAACAATCTGAGTTGATTAAGAATGCGATTGAATCATCCAAGGATGTTTATTCTAAGGGACTGAACATACTTGAAGGAATCCATCACATTGAAAAAGCAAGTGGGCATATTGAAGGAATTCAAAGTACGGTCTTAGAAAATCTTGAAAACATTTCAGCTTCGACGGAAGAAAATTCAGCAGGAACAGAAGAAGTTTCAGCTAATTCCGAAGAAGTGCTGGCAACAATGGAAGAATTTACAACACATGTTGCTGAATTGAAGAAAATTTCAGAGAGACTTGAAAAGAATTTAACGGAAGAGTTCAAAATTATTGAATAGATTTCGTTCATAATTATAGGATTATCCGAAAAGGTCTGTGACAAGACATAAGTTTTGTCACGGGCCTTTTTTTCGCAATTAAAGTGAATCCAAATTATGAAAAGGGCATGTTGAAATTGATTGCGAATATAAAAAATATTTTGAAAAAGATAACGTTTAAGATAAAGTGGTAGATCTTGGTTATTTGAATTACCTGAGAGTTAGTGTCAAAATTATTATTAGGGGACAATTTGTTATTTGGAGGGGTAAATGTGAAAAACGGCAATATTTTTGAACATGGTTTTATTAAAGTCGAAGATGCTTGGCAGAACAATCTGCAGCATATCAGCCTAAAAATACCAAAACAGAAGATAACTGTTTTTGTGGGCTTATCGGGTTCAGGAAAATCGTCGCTGGTTTTTGACACTGTAGCAGCGATGTCTCGGCGTGAATTGAATGAGACTTTCCCAAGTTTTACGCAACAGTACCTTCCCAAGTTCGGACAGCCGCATGTTGGTCAGATTAGCAATTTACCAGTAGCAATAGTGATCGAACAGAAAAGATTGACTGGCAGTGCACGTTCGACGTTAGCAACTTATACTGGTATCTATTCATTACTGCGACTGCTGTTTTCACGTGTAGGGAAACCGTTTGTTGGATATTCGGACAGCTTTTCCTTCAACTTGCCACAGGGAATGTGTCCGCAATGTCAGGGACTAGGTTATGTCGATGAACTTGATGAAGGCAAACTCGTTGATCCGACAAAATCATTAAATGAAGGAGCAATCCAATTTGTCAGCTTTGGACCGGGCACATGGCGTTGGAAAAGATATGCAAACAGCGGTTTATTTGATAATGATAAACCGCTTGCAGATTATACGTCAGCTGAATATGAGCTTTTAATGCATGCACCTCAGCAAAAACTGGAAGATCCACCGAAAGGATGGTATAAAACAGCGAAATATGAGGGCTTGGTACCGCGTATCAAGCGCTCAATTCTTTACAGCAAGGAAGGTGAGCATCACAGAGAAGCACTTGCAGACATTGTGGAACATAAGGTATGCCCCACCTGTCATGGTTTGCGCTTAAATAAGAAAACATTGACAAACAAAATTAATGGATATAATATTTCCCGGGTTACAAGCATGGACCTTGTGCACGTAATTGCGTTTTTGAAGAAAGTCACTGCACCTTTGGCAGCGGATGTAATACGTGAGCTGCAGACTAAAATTCAGTCACTAATTGATATTGGTTTGGGATATCTGACACTGGACCGGAACACGGGAAGTTTATCAGGCGGTGAAGCACAGCGAATAAAGATTGCTAAGTATCTAACAAGTTCATTGGCAGACATGGTCTATGTTCTTGATGAACCAAGTGTAGGACTGCATCCGCATGATATCAAATTGATCAAGCAGGCATTGACCAGACTGCGGCAGAAGGGGAACACCATTATGATTGTGGAGCATAATCCATCCCTGATTTCTTTTGCAGACTATGTAATCGAAATAGGCCCTAAAGCAGGTGAAAAGGGTGGTAGAGTAACCTTCAGCGGCACATATCCCGAGCTGTTAGAATCAGATACTTTAACGGCAAATTGGTTGAAAAAAACACGCCATTTTAGAAACGGAAGGGAACATAAAGGGCAACTGGTTTTAAGACAAATTACATTGCATAATTTAAAGGAGATCAGTACTGCTATCCCACTAGGTGTTATGACTGTGATCTCTGGTGTAGCTGGGTCCGGTAAAAGTTCGTTACTGACAGCATTGAAAGGCAAGTTGAAAGAAAACTATATCGACCTTGCACAAGCACCAATAGGAGTGAATATCCGGTCAACCCCAGCAACATATTTAGATATTCTTGACCCTATTCGTCGTTTGTTTGGGAAGGGTAATCATGTCTCAACACAGCTTTTTAGTTACAATAGCAAAGGTGCTTGTCCACGTTGCAAGGGGAAAGGGGTAACTATTACCAACATGGCTTTTATGGATCCAGTTGTGCAGGTATGCGAGTTGTGTCATGGGAAACGATATAATGATGAAGCCTTGAGTTATTTATACCATGGGAAAAATATCGCTGAAGTTCTAGCTTTACCGATTAAAGAGGCTGCGGTTTTTTTTGATGACATTCCAGTTTTGAAAAATAAACTAACTAATTTGATACGAGTTGGACTGTCCTACTTGAAACTCGATCAACCGTTGACAACTCTATCGGGTGGTGAGTTGCAGCGCTTGAAACTGGCATTCGAACTTGATAAAAAGGGACAAATTTATCTCTTAGATGAACCAACAGCGGGCTTGCACTTGCAGGATACCGAAAAATTGATCAGATTGTTTGAAGAACTGGTCGTACAGGGAAATACCGTTATCATTATTGAGCATAATCTGGATGTAATCATTGCCGCTGATTGGCTGATCGATATTGGACCGGATGCGGGTATTTATGGAGGACAAATTACATTTAGTGGTCATCCACAAGATGCACTTAGAGTGAAGAAATCACGGACAGGAATGGCTTTGGCAGAGTATCTCAGGAGAGATTGAACATGACAGCTGGCCTTATTAATTTTTTCCGTAAAAATGAGTATGTGATTGAAGCGTGGATTTATTGTAAAGAGAACCGTGATGGAATCTTGAAAATACGTTGATTTGAAAAATTAAAATAACTTTAGGGCTGGAGGATTACGTCACTCAGCCTTTTTTTAGGTAAATGATAAGTAAAATTTCATTTCTTGATCGTAGCAACCATAATCTGCTCAAGAAATATTCTCGTTTTTCTAAATATACACCTTTAAACTTTAATTATTTAAACCGATAACTCCTATATAGGCAAAGGGGCCTATTTTTTTACAATTCTGTGTTGTATAAGAACTTGGCTTTTTGTGCAGTTTTAATGCAGGATTATTTTGAAAAAGCCCCGTTTGTGCTTGCATAAATTGAGGGGGAGTTTTGATGAAACGCGGTAAGAGCAAAAGTATTAATAAAGTAGTTACGTTAATGTTACTCTTGATTGCATTTATTCCGGTTTTGATAATGTCGATTGATCCATACATAGCTACAAAAAAATTACTGATCAGTCGAAATAATATCAATAAGCAGAGTGCGACAGCAGTAGTTTTGGCTTCAACAGAAAATATGCGTCAATCTACTGAAACAGATTTAAAGAATCTTGCAAGTTTACCTGTTTTCAAGACAAAATTTAATTTAAAAGACATCCGCAGCAGTCTTTCAGCGGCTAAAAAGGGCAATTCGAGCTTGCGAATGATTGAATTTGGAACATCAGATGGACAAACTGTTGCTTTCCAAAAATTACCGACGGGTTTTGATCCGCGAACGAGGCCTTGGTATACGGGGGCTGTCAAGGATAACGGAACGGTTCACTGGACAGCGCCGTATCGTGATGCGACAACAGGCGATTATGTGACAACGGCGTCTATAACAGTGCACAACGGTCAAGGTCAAAGTGCTGTTTTAGGTGTTGATGTGTCATTTAAAGAGGTACAAGAAACTGCCTCAGCATTGAAGATTGGCCGAACAGGAAGCGTCACGCTGCTTTCAAAAGACGGTCGTGTCATTGCGACGGGAGATCCATCTCATTCTGATGGGTATAAGTCGGGTGAAGACATAAGTAAGACTGAATTATTCAAGAAAATGTCAAAAGCTAAAAAAACAAGTGGTGTGATCAATCTTTCCAACTCGAACAGTGTCAGTCAAATATCTTATAATAAGCTTTACCCATCAAGCACGATGTGGGCATATTCGAAAGTTCAAAAGAACGATTTGAATAAGGAGTTAAATACACTATTGATAACGACAGCAACAGCTGCGTTTATTATGCTGATCTTGGTTATAGTAGTGACATTATTTACAACTAAGCTTATTCGAGCAACAGTTGCCGTCTTTACTTCTTATTTCAAACGAGGCAGCGAAGGTGAACTGGTTCCGATCAAAAATGCTGAAAGTGGCAGGGGAAAACTTTTCAGTATAAAAAGAATTGCAAGTAAGGTAGTCGCGCCGGATGAAAATGGTAATGAAATCAACCAAATTTCGGCCCAATACAATAAGATGGTTCGCTCGATAGGAGACCTCATCAAAGAAGTTCAGAATCAAAGTGATAAGGTAGCTGAAAAGGCAGAGTCACTGCTCGAGCTTTCCAAACAAACTAACACAGCCACGGAAGAAGTTGCGCAGACAATTACTGGTATTGCAGAAGTAACAAGTTCGCAGGCTCAGGAAACGCAAAAAAGCGTAGATCTATTCCAAAACTTAGCATCAATTGGTGAGGAATCTGCAGCAAATACTGCAAACTTAGCGGATAAATCAGAAAAATCCAGAATTCTTAACCAGGAAAATATTGAAATTACAAAGGATATTACTAAAGGTTGGGATAATGAGCTAAATAAATTAAAAGAATTGATGAACGGTATTCAGAGTATGGATGACAATATCCAAAATATCACTAAGATAATTAATGTTATTAATGATATTTCACATCGCACAAATTTATTGGCTCTGAATGCTTCGATTGAGGCAGCGACAGCAGGTGAGTCTGGGAAGGGCTTTGCAGTTGTTGCAACCGAGATCAGAAAGTTGTCGGAACAGAGCAAGGAATCAACTAAAGAGATTGAAGAGATTGTTGGTAAGATCCGTGAACAGTCTACAGATATGGTACAGCAAACGTCTGAATCAATCACTGACAGCGATAAGTTAACGGGTAAGATGCAGCGATCTGGAGAATCGACACAGGAAGTCTTTGATAGCAATAAGGAAATAATAGAAGGCATTGAAAAAATCTTTGAGTTTGGCAAACGTCTCGAAGATATTCAAAAACAGGTTCTAGAAAACTTAGAAAACATCTCTGCTTCGACGGAAGAAAATTCGGCGGGGACAGAAGAAGTTTCAGCCAATTCAGAAGAAGTCCTGGCAACAATGGACGAGTTTACTAACCATGTTAGTGCTCTGAAAGATGTTGCAGATGTGTTGAAAAAGAATACAAACAAGTTCGATGTTCAAGATTGATCAAGAAGTGGGTAAAGAGGCTTGTCTCTTGGAACACCATATCATTAAAATTTTGAATGAATGAAGTTCAGATTCAGCTGGAAATTAATTTCTGGCTGAATTTTTTTGCTCTATTTAGCTGAGGGGATAGGTCTTTTGAACTTGATAAGGAGTTTGCGATATATTTTTTGCGCTTGCTGTCGTGAGATAGGCATATGTAGTTTTACTCTAAATTTAAGTGACAACGTATAACTAGAAGGAAGTATGGATGAAAACTGCAAAGAATTGTAAGTTAGAATTGTGCGAGATGGGCATCAATGCGTCGTTTCACAAGTGATAGTATGAGTCGCCCCCATTAATTAATATGGGCGCTGAAAAATAGTGCAACGAAAATAGACCAAAACTCAAGGGCTTTGGTCTATTTTCGTCGGGTATCTTACATAGAGAATGAACCGACTATTGCAGGCTTTTATGAATTATGCTAATAAAATGTTAATTATTTATTCGTTGAATTATTACTTCGACTCTCCGATTTTGAGCGCGGCCGTCAGGTGTGTCATTGGAAGCTTTGGGCTTGTTTTCACCATAAGCTTGAATCGAGACATTGCTTTCAGAAAAAACTTTCTTGGAGACGAAAAAGTTCATTACTGAGATCGCACGTTCAGCACTCAAATTCCAATTGGAAGCAAAGCGACCGTTTTTCCTGATGGGAACGTTATCCGTATAGCCAGCAATAATAACCGGATTATTGTTTAAAACCTGTAAATGTGGCGAAAGGCCTTCTAGGCTCTGCTGTACTTCTGGAGTGAGGTCAGCACTGCCTGAAGCAAACAAGGCATTGCTGTTCATAGTAATATGAATGCCGTCGCTTTGAAGAGTAACACTAACATCGTTCTGTAAGTTTGCTTGTGCAAAATCTGTTTGCAGTTGCTGTCTGACAGTTTCCAGTTGCTTCGTTTCCAGCTGTCGTTGGGTTTTGGCCTCTTGTGCAAGGGCATGGGCTTCACTGCTGGATGTTTTACCTTGCTCTTGTTTCACAACTGCTTTAGTGCCGATGATCGAATCTGATCCAGGCCCAGAACGAGTCGAAAGGATGGAATTGAATTCAGTTTTGATTTGTTGAAACTTCTTATCATCGACTTTAGCCATTGCAAATAAAACGATGAACAAAGCGAGTAGAAGCGTTAGCATATCAGAGTAAGGCAGAAGCCAGCCTTCATCAACTTCCTCTTCTTTTTTTTTCTTTTTCAATGGGTTTCAACACCTTTTTATTCGTCTTCTTTGTCATTTTCGTCGTCATCACTGCTGCGATCACTTGGATCAAGCATGCTGGAGAGCTTTTTTTCGATACTTTTAGATGATTGTCCTGCTTGAATTGCCATAACTCCTTCAAGGATAATCGTTAAAGCCTGCATCTCTTGTTCAGATTTAACCGTTAGACGTGAACTAAAAGGAATTAAAATAACGTATCCGAAGAAGATACCAAACAAGGTTGCTACGAATGCCGATGAAATTGAATGACCTAGTGCATCAACATTGTTTAAATTTCCAAGGGCACCGATTAAACCGATTACGGCTCCTAAAACACCCAAGGTTGGAGATGTACTGCCAGCTGTTTTAAAAATTCCAGCTCCCACGTGGTGTCGTTCTTGAATACCGTCGATCTCATTTTCCATGATTTCACGTATTTGTTCAGGTTCGATTCCGTCGACGACCATTTCAAGACCATTTCTTAAAAATGGGTTTTCTAATTTTTGGACTGGATCCTCTAAAGCCAAAAGGCCGTTACGACGAGCCAGATTTGACATTGTTACTATTTCTTGGATTATTTCAGCATAGTCATAATGCTGATTCTTTACTAGTACACCAAGTATTTTGGGGATCCTTTTTAATTCTTTGCTGGGATAAGAATTGACAATTGCGGCGATTATTCCGACAAAAATGATGATTACTGCTTCAGGGTTGACCAAGACCGCAATACTTGCACCCTTGGCGACCATACCAACAACAATAGCTCCGATCCCTAAAAATATTCCGATGAATAAGAACAAGTCCATTATTAATTCCTCCTAAAACTAAATGACGATACTTGCGTATAAATATTATATCGGTTGAGACAATTGAAAACTTAAGACGGGGTGTTTTAAAAATAGCAAGCACTAGATTTAATGAAAGGGTAATAAAAAGGAATTAAATAAGGGAGATAAGTCGTGCGTGAGGTATTGAGGCATATAAAAGAGTTATATTATATTCTTTTAAGTACAAAATAATAATTCCCATTAGAAATAAGAATAAAATATTATTACTAGAATACGTTTATGTGAATTGTGTTATAACTTAATTCTTTATTGAAACTGCGTGATTTAAAACTTGTCTCCGCATAAAAGCTTATTTAAAAGCATTTTTGATGTTGAAATAATTTTTTCTTTCAAGTATACTTTCTTAAGAATCTTTTAAGAAGACTCGATTTAATATAAAATGTTATCTACTTTTTAACGATTATAATAATAAAGTCAAAAAAATTAACCACATACTTAGGAGGGATCAGATGGGTACATATGATTTGCTAAAACAGGCTATGGATGTTTCGTCTACACGTTCACAGCTTATCTCAAGCAATATTGCGAATGTAAATACAGCTAACTACAAAGCTAAAAGTGTGGATTTTGAAAATCAACTAAACAAGGCATTGGGGTCAGACGGATTTAGTTTAGCCACAACTAATAAAAGACACCTTCAGTCGTCTGATCTTGTGACACCGACTATCAAAACAAATTCTGGTACAAGTGTTAAGGAAAACGGCAATAATGTTGATCTTGATGTTGAGATGATGAATCAAGCTACTAATGGTTTGTATTACAGTGCCTTAGTTTCACAATTGAACGGACGTTATCAGATGATGAACTATGTTTTGAACCATTAGAGAAAGAAGGTAAAAGTTGATGAGCATTTTCAATGGCTTGGCAATAAATACCAGTGGATTGGCGCTGGAACGGTTAAAACTAGATACGATTTCGACCAATATCGCGAATGTGAATACCACGAGGACTGCTGAAGGCGGTCCATACAAGCGCAAATCGGTGGAGTTTTCTGAAAATTTAAAGAATGCGCAGCAGACTGACTCTACTGGGACGCAGCTTAAAGGGACACCGCAGAGTTATGGGGTTAAGGTCACCGGAATTCAGACGGACAATACTGAAAAAACCAGTTATGATCCTTCCAATCCCGACGCTGATAAAAATGGCTATGTTCGAATGTCTAATGTCAATATGGCCGACGAGATGGTCGATATGATTCAAGCCATGCGGACTTATGAAGCTAATACTTCAGCAGCTGAGATGAATAAGACCATGCTAAAGAAAGCTTTGGAGATATCGAAGGATTAAGAAATGAGGGCAAAACATGAATGGATTAACAAGTGTTTCTGGTTTACAGAACTACCAAAAGGCATTAGAAGGTGTGACGGATCTAAACAAATCCTCTGTTCTAGGAACACAGAGCAGTGGCAAACAATTTGGTGATTATCTTTCAGATGCTGTTTCAAGTTTAAACAGCAATATGAAGGTCATGGACAAAGGAACTACCGACATGATCAAGGGGGATCAAAGTGATTTAGGGAGCATTATGACCAAGATGACTGAAACCCAGCTATCACTGCAGACAGCAGTCCAAGTGCGAAATAAGTGTCTTGATGCATACAATGATCTCAAAAATATGCAATTCTAAAGGCCTATTGGAGGAAATGACTAAGTGTTTGATAAATTAAAAAATGGGTTGGGACGGTTAAGAGATCGCTGGCAATCACAGAGTCGTATAAAAAAAGTGTCGCTTTCACTTGCACTTATCAGTGTTTTTGTTGTTATTGGTATTGTTTATTACATGAACACCAGAATTCAATATGGTGTACTGTTTACGGATTTAAGTGATGCGGATGCTGGAACAGTTACGAAAGAGCTGAAGAGTGAAAATATTCCATACAAATTAACGGACGATGGAAAAACGATTATGATCGATCAGAGCAAGGTTGATCAAACGCGAATTGATCTGGCTGTTGATAACAAACTGCCGAACAGTTCAACTGGATTTGAATTGTTCGATAGTACGAATGTTATGACAACAGATGAAGATCGCAAGGTCATGTACCAGCGGGCAGTGACTGGTGAGCTGGAACGAGCGATCGAATCGCTTAATGAAGTTGAAAAAGCAAAGGTCATGCTTGTAACACCAAAACAAAGCGTTTTTGATGATGACGGAAAAGAAAAAAAAGCTAAAGCATCTGTTGTATTAACGCTTAAAGGAAGCGGGATTACCGATTCAGCTGTTCAAGGAATCGTTGCACTGACTGCTGGAGCGGTCGAAAATCTGAGCCCGCAGAATGTCAAAGTTGTAGATAGCAATGGACAATTGTTGTCAGGTAACAGTAGCGATGATAATCAGATGTCAAATTACAGCACAAAGTACATGGGGATCCAAAAGGCCTATGAAAAAATGCTGGAAGATAAGATTAACAAGCTGCTCCGACCGATATACGGGACTAATAAACTTCGAGTTTCAGTCAATCTTGATTTGAATTTTGACTCAATCGAAAGAAAAATGGTTACATACAATAATCCTAAGATCAGAAGCGAAAATGTCCAGACGACTGGAAACGGTCAGGCGACACAGAATACACAAACGGGCGAGGCGAATAACAATGCTTCTAACGTAACAGGAAGCAGCAGCAGTAGTGATAACGGTTCTTACAGCCGAAGTGTTAATAATGAATTAGATACACAGACAACAAAGATCATCAGTGCACCGGGCTCAATCAAGAGAATGACGAGCTCAGTTGTAGTCAACGGAGACTTGTCTCAAAATGACCAGAATCAAATCAAGACGCTTGTTTCTTCAGCTATCGGCTTCGACCAAGGGCGAGGAGATGCGATCAATGTTCAGGGTATTGATTTTGTAAAGCACAGAAAGAGTACGAATGATAATACAAAATCTAAGAAGAAAAAGTCAAATCTTTGGTTATACGTGGGAGCTGGTGCAGGGGCATTATTGCTGATCGGTTCGATTATAGGCACTATCTTGATTATCAGGAAGAGACGTCAGAACAACGAGGATGAATACTACGAGGATGCGGATGTAACACAACCAACAACCCCACAAGACGAAGAAAACCTCGAAGAACAGTCAGAGAAAAAAAGTGCAGAAGATAAAAAGGCGTTGGAGCTCGCGGCTAAGCGTGAAAGGGCCCAAAAAGACAAGGATGAGAAGGCAAAAGAATATGCTGACAAGCATCCTGAAGAAGTAGCCGATCTTCTTAAAGCATGGATGAAAGAAAAATAGATTTGAGGTAAGCGAAATGGATTCAATCGAAGGTATTAAAAAGGCAGCAATCTTATTGATTTCGCTTGGGTCGGAAACATCATCTAAGATCATGAAGCTGCTTCCAGAAAACTTTATTCAAAAAGTGAGTTATGAAATTGCAAATACGGATGCTGTTAGTCCTGAACAGCGCGAGAAAGTCTTGGAAGAATTTGTTAATACGGCTGCGGCAAAACAATATGTCCTGGATGGCGGGATCGATTACGCTAAGAATTTATTAAATCAAGCTCTAGGGCCTCAAAAGGCAAAGGAGATCATTGATCTTTTAAATCAAATCCAGTTAAGGGAAAGACCATTCAATATTGCACGTAAAGCTGATACGCAGCAGCTGGTCAATCTGTTGGTTGATGAGCATCCACAAACAGTGGCGTTGATTATGTGCTATATGCAGCCAGATAAAGCTGCAGATGTTTTATCACAATTTCCGATGGATTTTCAGGTAGATGTTGCGGAGCGCATTGGGACAATAACAAGTACTTCACCTAAAATTGTCAAAAGAATTGAGAAGGTCATTGAGAATAAATTCTCAAATTACGCTGAAAACGATACTGAAAATGTCGGTGGTGTTCACACCTTAGTTGATATCTTGAACTCGGCAAGTCGAAGTACTGAGAAGAACATTATTAATGATCTGGATGTTCGCCAACCCGAGTTGGCTAGTGAAGTTAAGGCTAGTCTCTTCACTTTTGAAGATATTATTACGCTTGAAAAAATGGATGTTCAAAAAGTTTTGCGTGATGTTGACAATGACGTTCTTGTGCTGGCCTTGAAGGGAACAACTGAGGATATTCAAAACTTTATCTTCGAAAATCTTTCGAGTCGTGCAGTTGAGAATCTTAAAGAGGAACTTGAGTTTATGGGACCAACACGTTTGTCGGCAGTTGAAGAAGCACAGCAAACTATTGTTGGAGTTATCCGTAAGCTAGATGAAGCGGGTGAGATTTATATTGGAAGAGGGGAGCAGGATGCAGTTATCAAATAATAATCTGTTAAAGCAAACCAGTATTTCAAAGAATAAAAGCTCAAAATCAATTGTCACCAAGGCTGTTGCTAAGCCGCATGCAAAAAAGAAGAAGCGATCGCCTAAAGATGCGTTTAACACAAGCGAGCTGAGCGCAAGCCAGCAAAAAAGTATGGAGATCATCAGGCAGAAGATACTTGGTAACGCTAAAGAAGAAGCGGCTAGGATCAAAGAAACAGCTTATCAGCAGGCCAAAGAAGAAGGTTATCAGGATGGTTATCAAGCAGGTGAGCTTGAGGGCAAAAAGGCTGCGCAAGAGCTGACAGAACAAGCAAAAAGAAATTTGGCCGAAACAATCGACAGTACGAAGCAATACGTCGCAGCAGAGCGGAACAGGATCATTTCTTTTGCGATTGAAATGACGGAGATACTGGTAAAACATGAGTTGGACAAAAATAGTGAAGAATTACTGCCATTGCTTGATCCGATTCTGTTCAAGCTTGAGAAACCAGATCAGGTAATCACGATTCACGCTAATCCACGCTACCATGAAGTATTGGTAAAGAAAATGGAAGCAAAGAAAAGGGAGACAGCTAACTTAAGATACATTGTACTAGACAATCTGAAACTGTCACCATATGAAATAACAGTGGAGTCCACGGAATCATTTGAAACATTTGATCTTCAAGAAGAATTGCGCAAATTTCTACAGCAAATACAGGAAACTGAGTGATCGATATGGAATTTAAACTGAATTTAGATGATTATCTTGAAAAAGCAAAAGAGCATGAATTCTATACCTCGTATGGCAAGGTTAGTGAAATTGTCGGATTGATTATTAAAGTTGAAGGCATGGATGTTTTCATGGGAGAAATCTGCAAGGTTATGATCAGTAGCGGCAAAAAAGTTGCCTTGACAGAAGTTGTTGGTTTTATCAAGGAGACAGTGCTGCTAATGCCGTTGGATGAACTTGAAGGAATCGGCCCCGGATGCTTGGTCAAAGCAACAGGTAAAGTTTTAACGGTTAGAGTCAGCGATGAATTGTTGGGGCATACGCTTGATGGTTTAGGAAGACCTTTTGACCATGAGATAGACACAATGAAACTGACTGATTATCCAGTTATTCAAGATTCACCTGATCCGTTCCAGCGCAAGAAAATCGATGCAATTCTAAGTACAGGTGTCAGAGCAATTGATGGTCTATTGACAGTCGGTGAGGGACAGCGAATAGGGGTTTTTGCAGGCAGTGGTGTCGGTAAAAGCACACTTTTAGGCATGATTGCCAAGTATTGTGAGGCAGACGTGATTGTCATTGGTTTGATCGGCGAACGTGGCCGTGAGGTCAAAGAATTTATCGAAAATGATTTGGGGCCAGAGGGATATCGTAAATCAGTTGTTGTCTGTGCTACCTCGGATATGCCGCCGCTTGTTCGTTTGAAGGGAGCCCACGTTGCGACTGCAATTGCTGAATATTATCGTGATCAAGGGAAGAAAGTAGTGCTCATGATGGATTCAGTTACTCGTTTCGCGATGGCACAGAGGGAAATCGGGTTATCGACAGGAGAACCGCCAACTACCAAAGGGTATACTCCTTCGGTTTTTGCGGCCCTTCCTAAGTTACTTGAGCGGAGTGGCACCTCCAGTAAGGGATCGATTACAGCATTTTATACTGTTTTGGTTGAAGGTGATGATATGAATGAACCGATCGCTGATGCAGTTCGTGGGATTCTTGACGGTCATATCATTCTTTCACGTAAAATAGCGGCGCACAACCATTATCCAGCCATTGATGTTCAAAACAGCCTAAGCCGATTGATGAAGTCACTAGTCGATGACCAGCATTACCAGCATGCAAGCGAATTGCGCGAAAACATGTCTGTTTACGCTGATTCAAAGGACTTGATCGATATTGGTGCTTATAAAGCAGGATCGAATGCAGTTATCGATTATGCTATTTCATTGCATCATCCGATTGATGATTTTCTCTGCCAAAAGGTTGATGAACATTCCACATATGAACAAACGTTAAATCAATTAAATGAGCTGTTTAGTGATGTAACTTCACTTGAAGGACAGCGGCAATAGTGGCTTGAGGGAGGAGATCAATCATCAAACGATTTGAATTTTCATTAGGGAATATCCTTGAATATCGAAAACAGAATGAGCAGCGCATCAAGCGAAACTATACTGCACTTCGCCAAGAACTATCCAGCAAGGAAAACGAAGCAGAAAGATTAAGTATCGAGAAATTTAACCTGATGGACGTCGGTGAATTGACTGTTGGCAGGATGCAAGTTCAGCAACGCTATCTGATTGAGCTTGACCGGCGCATTGGAGAGATAAAAACAGAATCGCTTGAGTTGCAAAATAAAGTTGAGATGGCCCTTCAAGAAGTTGTCCAGGCACAAAAAGAACGCAAGGTACTTGAAAAGCTCGAAGAGAAACAACACTTGGTATATCTTCAGGAAATTAAACATGAGGAACAAAAGCAACTAGATGAAATGGGAAACCGCTCCAAGTTTGCTTTTTAATATTGAAGGGAGGTGAATAAATGCAAAAAATAAGTACTAAAGACATTAGCGTTTCTGCTTCGGGTATTGATGGAACGACAGCCGCTGAGACAAAGGATGCTGGCAGTTTCAAAAAGATACTAAAAAAATGCAGCACTAAGAAAACTGCTTCAGCGATCCAGCAGACGATGAAGGAACAACAGCTCGACAAAAAGCAGAAAGCGCTGCTTGAAGAAGGCACGGATGGACGAGCGCCGAAAAATTCGTCGGACAATAAACAAGTTGATGCAGACGCGAAAGCGACAGTCGCAGTGTCTGCAAAGAAAGATGAAGACGAAGGAGAAAAAAACAAGTCGGTTGTTGGAGAACAAACTTTATTAACAGCAACAATGCAAGAAACTTTGCCAGTACAACCAGTATTGTCAGCGGGCACAGGCGAAAAGGTGGGGCAGTCCGCCGCAAGTACAGATTCAAAGAGTGACAAGCAGGATAAGTGTACAATAACTGCTGCAACAAATGAAAAGGCAATTCAGGTTTCCAGTACACAAACAGAAATAGCGGATGAGACCCAGCCAGAAACGGCGGGTATCCAAGATGATGCTAAGTCTTCAGCAGAAAATCAGCCTATGGCTCAAGTAGCAGGAACAGCAGATGGCAAAAAAAATCCTGAAGCTGCTGCTGGTACGAAAGTAACAGGAACCTCTGATAATGAAAAACAGAAGTTGAGAGTCGGCTCTGATGGTCAAAATGCCGAAAAGCCAAAAGCAGCGGGAAAAATAACAGCGAACGAGGTATTAAAAGCTGTTAAGACAGATGAAGTAACTGCAGAAACTGGTCAGAAAACACAGGAAAATATTCCAAATGAGACAAAAGCAGATGCAACGACACCTCAGAATGAGCAAAAAGAGCCAGCGAATATTCCAGTGGATGAGATTAATGGGGCTGAAAAAAATTTAAATGCAAAAAATTATAAAAATTTGAGTACCGAAAATTTAGACAATACGAGTACAAAAGCACTTAAATTTGGAGTTTCAGATAATACACAAAATCCGGCAATCGAATTGCAAAATGAGGGGGCAAATGCCGCTGAAAAAAATTCTGTAAAGTATGATGATGAATTGGCGGCTGATATTACCCAAAATTCCGGTGGAGTTTCTGACAATACTGTGGAAAAAACAAGTACTAAAGGTCCAACAGTTGTTAAACAAATTGTAGTCGGACAGCTTACTGCTGTTGAAACGCAAAACCCACTTGTTGTTGATCTGCGTCCAAGTGGACAGACATCGGCAAGTGTGACAACAAGTACGGCAGCAGAAAATGGAAATTTGTTGAGCGCAGAGCAGACTTCTGAAATAGCACGTCCAATCGTACAAGATTTAAAGACAATGACTAATGGGGCAAACAAGTCACTGACATTGCAGCTGTTGCCTGAAAATCTGGGAAAAGTCAGAGTTTCCTTGAGTGTGACAGAACAGCAGGTGCGCTTGGAATTTAAAGTCCAAAGTGAACATACGAAACAGTTGTTGGAATCTATTTCAACTAAACTGGAGCAAGTTTTGAAAAATCAAGATACAGGTAACGGGACGGTTGGTGCGAAAGAAAACACTACGCAAGTTAATAATTTCGATTCACTCCAGCTGGACCTTTTGAACCAGCAGTCTTCGCAAAGGCAATTCGAGCAGCGAACCTTCAAACGGCATGCTAAGGGAAGTCTTTATCAAGAAAAATTGGAAGCACAGAAGATAAAGAAAGAGACAAAAGAAGAAAAAAGCAAAAGTACAATCAGTATTTTAGCTTAATAAGGGAGATTGTATATATTGAACAACACGATATCTGATGCTGTTCCATCAATTGCTGATGCAACGGCTTATAATACCACCAAAAATTCTTCAGGCGTTTCGATGGAGTCTTTTCTTAAAATCATGGCTGCATCGATGAGCAACCCTTCAATGAGTGGTAGTGATTCGGGAAGCAGCGGTAGCGGAACAGACTATGTTTCACAGCTTGCGCAATTCACGACACTTGATCAATTGAACGCCATGGGGAAAAACCTTACAAGCTCTGTTATGATCATGCAACAGCAGGAAGCATTTAACCTTTTAGGCAAGAATGTCACGCTCAATGACGGTGGCAGCAATATTACCGGCAAAGTTGATAAAGTCCGTTTTGAGAATGGTTATGCAACCTTAGTTGTAAACAACAAAGAATACAGTATGAGTACCTTGAATGAGGTTGGGTGATTCGATCGATGTCAATGGAGATTTCACGGGTCCATACTTCAGCACTGGCGGCGCAGAATACTGTTTCATCAAAAAAAGAACAGAGTAATGAGCTCTTTTCAAAAGTTCTGGATGAAAAAAAGCAGAATCTTAAGATTTCAAATCATGCACGTAAACGGCTAACGGCACGAGATATGCACCTTCATAATGATGATTATCAGCAAATCTCAAATGCCTTGACTGAATTGGAACAAAAAGGCAGTAAGGAGTCACTCCTGCTGTACAAAGATATGGGATTGATTGCAAATATTCATAACCGAACGATCATTACAGCAATGAACATGCAAGAAATTAATACAGTAACCAACATAGATAGCACAAAATTTATAAAGTAAATAGCTGGACTGAAAAGGGGCTATTGCATTTTCCGAATGACAGAAGAAGATGCGGCAAATTAATAGGGGGAATAATAATGTTAAGATCACTTTACTCAGGCGTTAGCGGAATGAAAAACTTACAGACAAAAATGGATGTGGTGTCAAATAACATTGCAAACGTAAATACAACAGGTTATAAATCAAGCCGTGTATCTTTTCAGGATATGGTGAGTCAAACAATGTCGAATGCGACCGCGCCCACTGGCAATGGCGGCGGAATCAACGGTAAACAGATCGGTTTAGGGGTTCAAACGGGCTCAATTGACACTTCAACAGGCGCAGGGGCACCACAATCGACAGGAAATCCGACAGATTTGTATATTGGCGGTGAGGGTTATTTTGTGGTCCGCAATGCTGACAATGGCACATATTATACAAGAGACGGATCTTTTAAACTCGATGCTAATGGAACTCTTGTCAATTCAGGCGGTTTGAAAGTGATGGGATATGCTACTTCAGGCGGTGCACAAGTTGAAGGCGGAACACCAACTTACAGTGGAACTGCTACTCCAATTACGATTGCTTCACAAATTGGGGGCCAGAATTACAGCAACAACTCATTAGCGGTTGACGAGAATGGGACAGTTACTGCTAAGTATGGCAGTCAGACTTATGTGATTGGTAAAGTAGAGTTAGCAACATTCTTCAATCCGGGCGGTTTGCAGAAGATGGGGGGAAATAACTACGCAGCAACGGCTAACTCGGGTGCAGCAGTTCTGGGTCAGGCTGGGGAAAACGGCAGTGGAAATATTCAATCTGGTAAGCTCGAGATGTCCAATGTTGACCTTTCAAATGAATTTACAGAAATGATCATTGCAAACCGTGCATATCAAGCAAATGCAAGAAGTATCACAACATCGGACGAAATGCTGCAGGAATTAATTAATTTAAAGAGATAGTCGGGTAATTTTAAATAACAATTTATAAAAAAGGGTGGATGTCTATGATTGCTTTGGTTTCTATGAATGGTCATCAGTTTTATTTGAATCCTGATTTAATTTACCGCATTGAAGAAACACCTGATACTGTAGTGATCTTGACTGATGGTAAGACTTTGATTGTTAAGCAATCTGCGGAAGAGATTGTTGACCGGATTATTGAATATCGGAGAAAAGTCTTTCGGGAACTCCCAAAAGACGAAAGAAAATAAGAGATAGAGTTGGTGACATATGGCAAAAGAAAATGAAGAAACAGAAGGTCGTAAAAAAAGCGGAGTGAAGTGGATCATTATTCTCCCCTTGATTTTGATTATTGCTGTAGGAGGCGGGATCGGCGGAACTCTCTTAACTTCGAAGTTTCTTGCGAATGAGAAGACCGAAGCAGCTAAAAAAAGCAGCGATACTGCTAAGATTTCCAGTAAACAAGTTATCGTACCGGTTAAAAAGTTTTTGGTTAATTTGGCAGATGACGGTTCGGGTTCAGATAAGTATGCACGTGTTTCACTTTCACTTTTAGTGGCTAATTCAGATAATAGCAAGAGTATTAAGAAAAACACAGCAGTTGTCCGTGATAGTGTGATTAATGTTTTACGTCAAAAGAAGGCATCAGATATTTTGAATTCTGCGGACAGTATCCCGAATCTGAAAAATGAGTTAAAGAATAATATTAATCGATCTTATGGGCAGCAAATTGTGCAAGAGGTGTTTGTGACAGACCTAGTTGTGCAGTAAAGGAGGGGAGGCCCGCTAATGTATATCTTTTTTTCACTTATCAAAATATGCGTATTTTTGTTGATTATTATTTACTTGATCAACATTTTTCTTAAGTATCTGAACAAGTATACTAATCAAACTAACAGTACGTTTCGGATTTTGCGAAAAATTGCTGTTAGCAAGACCTCCTCGATCGGAGTAGTTCAAATTGTTGATAAATATTATGTTATGAGTTTCTCTGAACAGCAAAACGAGATCTTGAAAGAATTAACAGAAGAGGAAGCAGTGAAGTTCCTTGCCTCATTAGAACGAACACCGAGCAAGGCAGCACCTGAATTTTCAGATGTTTTGAAAAAAGTTACTAAAAAGTTGTCAAATAAAAAAGGAAGTAGCAAATGAGAAAGAAAACAGCACTGCTGAGTGCAGCAGGGACCGCCTGCGGAGCCTTTATTCTTTTCCCTGTCGACGCTTTGGCGATCAGCACGAACGATGTTACATCGACAGTTAATAATTTATTGTCCAGCGGGAATGGGTCAAACCAGATTATTAATACCTTTTTGCTGCTTACACTTTTATCAGTCGCACCGATTTTGCTGGTTATGACAACTTCTTTTACACGGATCATTATGGTTTTGTCGTTTGCCCGCAGTGCCTTAGGAACACAGCAGAATCCACCTAACCAAGTTTTGATCGGGCTGGCACTGTTCTTAACGTTCTTTACAATGCGGCCTGTGTACACGGATATTTATAAAGACGCGATTGTACCATACAATAAGCAGGAAATTTCGCAAAAGCAGGTTTTCAACCGATCTGAAGTGCGTATGAAGGCGTTTATGTATAAACAGACAAGAAACAAAGATATTCAACTGTTTTTAGATGCCTCTAAGGACAAGCACCACTATAGATCGTATAAAAAAATTCCGATGACGGTCATTACACCTGCCTTCATTATCAGTGAACTAAGGACGGCTTTCAGTATTGGGTTCCTGTTGTTTATTCCGTTTTTGATAATTGACATGGTCGTTTCAAGCATTCTGATGTCGATGGGGATGGTAATGCTGTCGCCTGTCATGATAGCATTGCCGTTTAAAATCTTGTTGTTTGTAATGGTTGATGGCTGGTATCTGTTAGTCGAGTCGCTTATTCGAAGTTTTTACTAGGAAGTTGGAACGTGATTTATGACAGTCGAGATGGTTTTAAACGTAGTGCGGGATGCATTTATTCGGATCATTTTAATCGCAGGGCCTGCTGTTTTAGTTGGGATGGTCGTCGGTTTTATAATCAGTATTTTTCAGGCAACGACCCAGATCCAAGAACAGACACTAAGCTTTGTCCCCAAGTTGATTGCGATTTTTGTGACGTTGATTTTAGCGGGAAACTTTATGTTGAATATTCTGCTGGAATTTACGAAGTCTATCTTCAAAATGATTTCTTCATTGTAAATAAGTATAAGTAAGTGAGGTGGAAAAGATGGCTCAAGTTCAGATGGGGGCATTGATTCTTTGCCGTATCATGTCGTTTCTCGTCATTGGGCCGGTTTTTTCACAACGTGATTTTCCGAATATGGCAAAAATGGTCGTTGGTCTCAGTTTAGTAATTGCTGCATTCCCAGCTGTAGGAAACTATAAAGAAGTTTCAATGATTTTATTCTCATTGGCAGCAGTCAAAGAGATTCTATTCGGACTCGCAATGGGATATTTAAGCCAGTTGGTTTTTAATGCAGTGATGATGGCAGGACAGATGATTGATTTTCAAGTCGGATTCTCAATGGCACAGGCTTATGATTCAACGATGCAGATGATGACATCTCAATTTGGGAAGCTATATTATTGGCTTGCGTTATGCGTTTTTTTTCTGTTGAATCTGCACCAGCAATTGATTTTCGGCATTTTAGAGTCATTCAGGATAGTACCCTTGGGAGCAATGGTGCTTAAAGGTTTTACGGTTGAGGGGATCGTCAAACTGTTTGCGCAAACGGTCGAAATGTCTTTAAGTTTAGCAGCCCCCTTGGTCGTTTCAGTTCTTGTAATTGACCTCGTTTTAGGAATAATTTCAAGATCGATTCCCCAGATCAACGTTCTGATGTTAAGTTTGTCAGTTAAAACGGCAGTTGCATTGATTATTTTTCTGCTGCTTTTGCCGAATTTGATGAGTTTTCTAGGTACACATTTAGCTGAATCTATTTCTAACATGATGGATTTTGTCAGATCTATCCAACAAGCGAGGTAAGAAGTCGACATGGGAGATAAGGATGGTAAAACAGAACGCCCAACTGCCAAACGGTTAAAAGACGCACGCAAACGAGGTGAAGTTCCTAAAAGTCAAGAATTGAACGCGGCCCTGGCTTTATTGGTTTTCGCAGTTATTATGGTGCCTTCTTGGGAATTTGTCCTTAGTCATTTCATGCCATATATGGTTCAGATGATCCAGCAAATCGGAAGATTTAAAATCGAGTATCGGGACCTTTCGAAGGTCGGAATTCAAGCAGTTTTGATGATCTTTTTACTATGTGCCCCTTTTATGGCGCTCAGCATGGCAATCGGCTATTTAGCTAATTTTTTTCAGGTTGGATTGCTATTCACGACAAAACCGATAAAGCCAGATTTTAAGAAAATCAATCCTTTGAATGGATTCAAACAAATGTTTGGACTCCGGGCAGTCTTCAATATGGTTAAAACACTCGCTAAATTTGGAATAATCGCATATCTCTGTTATCAGAAGTTTATTCAAACGATCCCGATTCTGATTAACCTCAGTTCGGTTGGCACGGGCAAAATTTTGTTTTTTGTCTTGGATTTTGCCAGAGATCTGTCTTTAAAAATTGCATTGGTGCTGTTGGTATTATCACTAGCTGATTATATGTATCAACGTTACACGCATCTTAAGAGCTTACGGATGACAAAACAGGAGATTAAGGAAGAGTTCAAGCAGATGGAAGGCGATCCTAAGGTCAAGTCCCAGCGAAAAGCTAAGTATCAAGAAATGGTCCGCAACGCGGTTGCAAATGTAAAAAAGGCGACAGTATTGATCACCAATCCAACGCATTTTGCTTTAGCGATCAGATATGATCCTGAAAAGGATGAGGTCCCGATTTTACTAGCTAAAGGTGCCGATCAATTGGCTCAGCGAATGAAAGCAGAAGCACGTAAAGAGCATATACCAATGATCGAGAATCGTCCCTTAGCGCATGCTCTGTATAAAAAAGTTGAACCAGGGCAATTTGTACCAGTTGATATGTATGAATCAGTTGCGGAGATCATAGCGTTAGTCTATCGCTTGGAAGAAGAAAGCAAAAATAAAATTTGACCGTTCGATTATTAAGGAGGAACTAAGTGAATGCAAAAGGCAGTCCAGAAGAAAAAGAGTGGCAGAAAACTAAATTATGCTGACGTACTTGTCTCATTTTTAGTTGTAGGAATTATTGGTTTGATTATCATTCCTTTGCCAGCACCTATTTTAGATGTCTTGATTGTTATCAACTTAACGGTGGCAATGAACATCTTATTGATAACTTTATTCACTAAATCGGTTCTGGAGTTTACAACTTTTCCGACACTGTTACTAATTACTACGATGTTTAAATTAGGTCTGAATATGTCGTCAACGCGCCTGATCTTAACGAATGGAAATGGTGGAAACGTAATTGATGCTTTTGCCAACGTTGTGGCGGGTAGTAATTACATCGTAGGGATCATTTTGTTCGTTATTATTATGGTCGTCCAGTTAGTTGTTGTGACAAATGGTGCTGGAAGAGTTTCTGAAGTGTCAGCCAGATTTACACTTGACGCGATGCCTGGTAAGCAGATGGCAATCGATTCAGATCTAAATTCAGGTTTGATTAATGAGAAAGATGCTAGGAAACGGCGTAAGGATCTGCAGCGTGAAGCGGATTTTTACGGTTCAATGGATGGTGCCAGCAAGTTTGTTAAAGGCGATGCGATCGCGGGAATTCTGGTCACCTTGATCAATCTGATCGGCGGAGCAGTTATTTTTTCTGTTAAGGGAGATATGTCAGTTACCGAGGCACTTTCACAATTCGGCAAACTGGCAATCGGTGATGGCCTTGTCAGCGCTATTCCTTCTTTGCTGATTTCAATCGCATCAGGTGTTATCGTAACGCGTTCTGACAATAACAGCTCTTTTGGTCTGGATATTGCACGGGACGTTGTACGTTATCCGCAGCTTTTTAGAATCGTTGGCGTTATTCTGATGGTACTGTCAGTCATTCCAGGTTTCCCGTTTATCCCATTTGTACTGATTGGAATATTGATGTTTGGAGCCAGCATGCTTGTTAAACAGCAGGAAGAAAAAGCCGTAAAGCAGCGCAAGAAGGAAGAACAGACACTCGCTCTTCAGCGCAAAAAAGAGACACAGGATGAAGAAGAGTCAGTGTCATCATTTCAGGTTGAACCGATCGCAATTGAGATTGGATATGGGTTGATCCCTATTGTTGATAGTTCAGTGGACAATAGTCTGATGAGCAGAATTGTATCAATTCGTAAACAGACTGCACGTGAATTAGGAATATTAGTGAACCCAGTTCGTATTCGTGACAATCTGTATCTTGAATCCAATGATTACTCGATCAAGATTCGCGGGAATGAAGTCGGTAAAGGCGATATTTATCCAGATAAGTTTATGATTATTAGTCCTAGTGACGAGCCCTTTCCATTTAAGGGCATTCCGACTAAAGAGCCGGCATTCAATCTTGATGCGATGTGGATCGATGAAAAAGATAAGGAAACAGCTGATCTGCAAGGCTTTACGATTATTGAACCACTAACAGTAATTGCTACGCATTTAAAAGAGATCATTTATGCCCATGCCCCTGAACTGCTAGGCCGTCAAGAGGTCAAGAAGTTGCTCGAAGGTATCAAAGACCAATATAACGTAGTGATTGACGAATTAATCCCAGATATTATGCGACTTGGCGAAGTCGAGAAGGTACTGCAGAATTTGCTAGAAGAAAAAATCCCAATCAACGATCTTGCAACGATCTTGGAAACCCTAGCTGATTACGGTGTCGTGACAAAAGATACAGAGGTCCTGACAGAGTACGTCAGACAGGCGCTCAAACGAACAATTGCTAACAAGTATTCAGATGAGAACAACCAATTGAACGTTGTGACAGTTCACCCTAAAGTTGAAGAGCTCATCATGCAGAGTATCCAGAAAACGGCAACTGGTTCATATCCGGTTTTAAAACCAGAATCTGTTAATCGTATATTAAGTGCACTTGGAAAAATTCAACAAAATATGATGGTCAAAGATACATCATTTGTTGTTCTAACATCACCTAAAATTAGATTAGCTTTTCGAAAACTGATTTCATTCAATTATCCTAATATGGCTGTTCTTTCGTTAAATGAGATTCCGAATGAGATTGCAATCGAAACAGTCGGAAACATCAATATTTAATGAGTTGTGTCGTCGAGAAGAAACTTTGAGCATGAGAGGGGGATGTTTTTGTGTACGAAACGAGCATAGAAGATGAAGTCTTAAAATACTTGCCGCTGGTTGAGCGTGTGGCCAATCGAATATCAATTAAAAGTACAGAGTATGAATATGGAGATCTATATAATATTGGTGTAATCGGTTTGATTGATGCACTAAGGAAGTTTGATGTAACCAAAAAGGTTCCCTTTGAAAGTTATGCGATGATCCGTATCAAAGGTGCAATTATTGATGAAATTCGAAAACATTCTAAAATTTCGCGCTATAAAATGACGATTGTTAACCAGTTTTATAAAGCAAAACAAGAACTGGAACAGAAACTCAAACGTGAAGTTACAGATAGTGAGATTTGCAAGGAAATGAATATTGATGCCGCTCAGCTGGGAAATATCTATGATAGTATTCACTACCTGGCCAGTATTTCTTTGGAAGATACGCTTTTCTCACACGCAGATGAAGGGATCTCACTCCAAGATATGATCCAAGACACACTGGCTGAAAATGGTGAAGAAACCCTTTTGCAAGAAGAACGTAAGCAGGCATTGATAAGTAGCATCAAAAAGCTGTCAGAGCGTGAGCAGCTTGTCTTGAGCCTATATTATGAAGAAGAGGCCACATTAAAGGAAATTGCAGCTATTCTGGATATTTCGATAGCGCGGGTTTCACAGATCCATGGGAAAATCATAATCAAATTAAAAAATCTTATTAAGGAGGAATTATCATGATACGTGCACTCGATACGCTTCGAAAAAGTGTGGATATACTGCAAAAACGTCAGGAAAATGTTAGTGGCAATATTGCAAATGTTAATACAACTGGCTATCGCGCCAAACACCTTTTTCAAAGCACTTTAAAAGAAGTACAGTTGCACAACTATCAAGGTGGTCCAAATGCAAATCAAAGAACTGAAGTCGGCGGTTTTACATTTGAAAATCAATTAGACGGTTCCTACCTTGATGAAACTAAAGGCGCCTTGCATCAAACCGGAAGGGCAACGGATTTTGCAGTTTCAAATGATGGATATTTCACAGTTAGAATGCCTAGCGGACAGGAAGCTTATACCAGAAATGGTAATTTTAATCTTAATGACCAAAATCAATATGTTACACAAGAAGGCTATACGGTCCTGAATACTGCTGGGCAGCCAGCAACAGCGGGGAATAATAATTTTCAGATCACTGCTTTTGATGATCAGCAGGGATTACAAGATATTGGAAATACATATTTTACAAGTAACGCTCAAGGACGAACGCTCCAAGGCGCGGATGTGAGACAGGGCTATCTAGAGCAATCCAATGTTTCGACTGCTGATGAAATGGTCTCTTTGATCCAAACAGGCCGAGAGTTTGAGGCAAATCAGAAGATATTGAACTCGAATAACGAAACGTTGAATAAAGCAGTAAATGAATTAGGAAAGATATAAAGATGAGGTTAGCACAATGAATATGAATAGTCTTCTATCAATCAGCAAGTCTGGTATGAACGGATTGCAAAAAAGTATGGATGTTGTCTCAAATAATATTGCTAATGTTAATACGGTAGGGTACAAGAGCCGCGATACTAGTTTTCAAGAACTTTTGAATAATCAAACAACTGCCCAAGAAGTCACATTGAGTCCTCAAGCGGCAAACACTGCCTTAAATGAAGGTTTGGAAGTCAATCAAGAAAACATCAATTTTGCTCAAGGAAGCCTACAAAATACTGCTTCACCTTATGATATGGCGATAGAAGGTCAAGGCTTTTTTGGAGTTTATGATCAGAATAATAATCTGTTGCTGACCAGAGACGGTGACTTTCATCGTAATGGAAATGGAGAGCTTGTTAATCAGCAAGGATATCGGTTATCAATTGATGCATCTGTGCCGCAAAATCGCTGGCCTAAAGGAAACGTCAGAATCGATTCTAACGGAAGCATCAATGTTCAAGATGGTGAACGGACAGTCCAAGTTGGAAGAATCCCTCTCTACAGCCCTAATAACACAAATGATCTGCAAGCATTAGGCAACAATCTTTATCGAGTTACCGCTGGGGCACAATTGAATACAGCCTTCAATGGCGGGTTGGGTTCTATCCAGCAGTACCATCTAGAAAATTCGACAGTCGATCTGTCTGATTCGATGAGTAATATGATAATTACGCAGCGTGCGTATGGATTAAATGCAAAGGCAGTCCAAGCAACTGATGACATGCTGAGTGTTGTTAATAAATTCTCTGAATGATTAAGGGAGGAGTAAATTGATCAGTTTAAAAAATGTCAACAAACGATATGGTGAACGCGTCAAAGCTTTGATCGATGTTTCTTTTAATGTAAAGCAAGGAGAATTTGTGTATCTTGTCGGCCCCAGCGGAGCGGGCAAGTCGACTCTGCTGAAGTTATTAACACGCGAGGAAACATTGACAAGCGGTTCAATCAAGCTCGGAAATATGCAAGTCGAAAAAGTTGCGTTGAATAAGTTGTATTTGTTGCGTCGGCAAATTGGGATCGTTATGCAAAAAGACCTATTTATTCCATATTATTCCGTTTTTGAGAATATCGCATATTGTTTAGAGGCACTGGGAGTAAGGGGGGCTCTAAAAGAGGAACGAGGATTGGAGGTTCTTGAATTAGTGGGCATGTCTGCATATAAAGATAAAATGCTGCAAGAACTTTCGATTGGACAACAGAAAAAAATAGCCATTGCCCGTGCCATTGTGAATAAACCTTTTGTGCTGATCGCCGATGAACCGACCGCTAATTTGGATACAAAGTCGTCTGCGGAAATCATGAAACTGTTTTTTCGTTTAAATCAGAGGGGAACAACAGTGATAATGGCAACGCACGACAGTACGATGGTCAATTCAATTAGAAAGCGTGTCCTTGAGTTACAAGGAGGCCGTTTGATCCGTGATGATCACGACGGTGGATACACAAGTTATGCTGATCCAAAAGATATTTATGTCTGGTGAGAATTGATGCTTAAAATTTTATGCGAAATCGCCGATATTGAAAGTAAGGGATTGCTATTTTCAAATTCAAAAAAGGAGAGCGGACTTATAAAGGAAAATTGAATAGCATCTTTGAATCTTAAATACTTTAATTAAGTATATCTATTGGAAGGGGTATAACCATGGGTAAAAAATTTTTGAACTTTTTTAAGAAACTTAAGCTGCGTCCACTGATTCCAGCGGGTGTAACAGCACTGATCTTGATTCTGTGTTACTTCTTCATCGTGAAGGGGGCAGGCGACACTCAAGCAGCACATAATTTTATTGTATTTGGAGTAATGGCTGTTATCATCTATGCGATAGCGAGTGAAATCTTTGCATTGATAGCAAATGGTGCTTTTTATACTGAAATGAAGAACTTGCAGAAAATACTAGACGCTGTTAGTTCTGGCGATATGTCTCAATTGGATAAATTTAAATCAAATAACAATGATAATCCAATCATTGCGAAGGTCAAGGATGGTTTCCATGGTGTCATCAATGCGTTTGTTGCGATGATCATTGGAATCAAGGAAGAAAGCGGGCATATGAATGATATCGCAGGGACACTTGCGAAGATGTCTAAGAAATCTTCAACGGCAATTGAGAATATTCGTTCGACGATGAATAGTATTGCAGATGCATCGACTTCACAAACGACAGAAGCTGAACAGACTGCAAGTGACATGCAGAAACTGGCTTCTAATATAGAAGAGATCCACAAAGAAGTTGGCCGAATGAGCGGCTACGCAGAAGAAGCCAAGCAAACTAATACAAGAAATACGGATATGATGGTTCAAGTTTCTGAGAGTTGGGAACAAGAAAGAACTGGCCAATCTGAGATAGTTGAAGAGATGGATAACATGAACAAAGATATTCAGAATATCGGCAATATCGTTCAATTGATCAATGATATCTCAGAGCAGACAAACCTATTAGCACTCAACGCCTCAATCGAAGCTGCCCGCGCAGGTGAAGCGGGACGTGGTTTTGCCATTGTTGCTGAAGAAGTGCGGACACTAGCTGAGGAAAGCGGAAAATCAGCTAAGAATATCCGTGACATTATCGAAGTTATCAGAGACAAGTCAGAACACATGACGGCAGCCTTAAATGACTCTTACGCGAGCGGTGAGAAACAGACTGAAAATGTCAACAAAGCGATCGATTCTACCAAGGAAATCTCTGGGATGGTTGAAAAATTTGTTGAAAGTATTCAAGCCATTGAAAAACATATTGTTGGAGTGGTCGAAGAGAAGGACACTGTGACACAATCAGTCGAAAATATTACGTCGGCGATCTCTGAAACTTCTGCTGGAACGCAAGAAGCAACTGCTAACGTTGAGGAATTCTATAATATTGTTAAGAAATTTGAATCATCTGTTAAGGATATTGAAGACATCGCCAGTGTTCTGAAATTCCAAGTTGACAGTTTCAAGGTTTGATCGCTTTACAGGTGATTGAAAATTACATTTTCAAAGAAAGGGTTGGCGTTAATGGAACAATATGTGGTGTTCAAGAGTCATAAACAGCTATTTGCGATGCCAGTCAAAGCTGTTACACGGGTGATTGAAGCTAGCAATTTTATCACTTTGCCTGAAGTGGCAGATTATATTTTGGGCGTATACGAATATCAGGACCATATGATTCCTATTGTAGATCTGCGAAGAAAACTTTTTGGACAGTACACTGAATCTTCGGATGATAACAAGGTAATTTTATGTGACTGGAAAGAAAATTCGCTGGGGATCTTCGTTGAGAATATTTTGGGAATTTCTTATCTTGAAGAAACAAATTATGAAAAAGAATTGGCAAAAGCTGATTTAAAACGTGGTTATATTGATAAATTCCTGAAGCTGGAAGACAAAGTCGTGATTTCTGTCAAATTAGATTACCTCTTTGATAACCGGCAAGAAACAGAATTGTTAGCAACGGTTGATCAATTAAATGCTGATAAAGGTAATGCTAGTGATGGAACTGATTCAGAATGAAGTTAGAGTGGGGATTGCAGATTATAAAATAGCTCTTGCACCAGCAAAATTGATAACAGTCGGGCTTGGTTCCTGTATTGGAACTATCATCTATAACGAGCAAGCTGGAATCGGAGGCTTGAGTCATATCATGTTGCCTGATAGTCACCCATTCGCCAAGAAACAAGCATTGAACACTGCAAAATTTGCTGATCTTGCGCTTCCAGAAATGGTAGACAAGCTTAAACAAAAGGCCCCTCGTGCAAGATTTAAGGCTAAAATAGTTGGCGGAGCCAACATGTTTGGTTTTAACGCACTTTCTAAGACAGGCAATATTGGTCAACGAAATATTGAAGCAGTTGAAGAAATGTTGAAAGAATTAGGAATACCGCTCATTGCGAGTCATGTGGGTGGAAATAGTGGGCGAACAATGATCGTTGATTTGAAGAATTTTGAAACGATGGTTCGTATCGTTCATCACGATGCAGTATATATATGAAGGAGCTATTAGAGAGAATGAATATTTTAGTAGTTGATGACTCGGCTTTTATGCGTAAAATCATCGTTGATCTGCTTAATGAGATGCCCGGAATCGAGGTGGCTGCCATTGCACGCAACGGCAAACAAGCCCTGGAAACTCTTAATTCGCAAAAAATCGATCTAGTGCTGATGGATGTTGAAATGCCTGTGATGGGTGGACTTGAAGCATTGAAGAATATAAAGAAAACAACGGATACCCCAGTCATCATGCTAAGCTCACTGACTAATAAAGAAATTACGATTGAAGCTTTAGAGTTAGGCGCGGCTGATTTTGTTGAAAAACCGGTTAATTTGATGGCTATTCAAGATGAATGGATTCTTGATTTTCATATGAAAATCAAGAGCGTGCGGACGAAGAGCAAACCGATCTTAAGAACAAGCGAATCTAATATACGGACAATTTCAACTGATGCTGATGCAGGAGAAAAGGTTACAGGCAGTCAACTGGCATCACATGTCAGAGCGCTGGTAATTGGGGCATCGACCGGCGGACCGCGAGCGTTATTAACTATTATTCGTTCTCTTCCAGTTGCGACAAAAGTGCCAATTTTTATTGTGCAGCATATGCCAAAGGGCTTTACAAGTTCTTTTGCACAAAGAATGAATCAGGAGACAAACATTCCGGTATGTGAAGCAGAGGATGGAATGACAATCGATCGAAAAGTTTATCTTTGTCCAGGGGATTATCATATGACCCTTAAGGATGGCAAAATTAGATTGAATCAAAAACCTAAACTGCATGGAACACGGCCCGCGGTTGATTATCTTTTCACATCCGCAGCACAAATTTACCGCAGGAATTTAGTTGCAGTTTTGCTGACAGGGATGGGCAAGGATGGCACCGTTGGAATGCATGATATTCAAGAAAATGATGGTTATACGATTGCTCAAAATAAAGAGACCTGTGTTGTTTTTGGAATGCCGCGGAATGCAATTGAGAATCATGTCGTGAATGAGGTTCTTGATCTGGATTCGATCGGACGCAAAATTAGGCAGATAGTTGGGTGACAAAATGGAATTGAATTTTGAATTTTTTAATGATTGGGTACAGCGTAAATTAGGTATTCGGCTTGAGGCGTATAAGGAAAGACAGATGCAGCGCAGAATATCCAATATTATGGAATCGGCAGGAGCTTCTTCGCTTGAGCAATATGCCAAGATCTTGGAAGCTGACAGTGTAGCGCGGCACGACTTTGTTGAACATCTGACGATTAATGTTACTGAATTTTATCGCAACAAAAGTATTTTTGAAATGTTTGAACAAAGATTGATGTCGCAGATTGTCCCGCAGTTTGAACGACCTAAGATTTGGAGTGCGGCGTGTTCGATCGGTGCTGAACCTTATACTTTAGCAATGATTTTGGCCAAGAATAACGTTGCCTCGGGCAGAATTGTTGCGACGGATATTGATGATGAAATCTTGAAAAAGGCCAAAGATGGTCTTTATCAAAGTAACGAGGTCAAGAATGTGGTCGCGAGTGACTTAGACCGGTACTTCAGCAAAAATGCTGCTGGGATGTATCAAGTTAGTCCGGCTTTAAAAAATAAAATAACATTTAAAAAACACGATCTTTTGAAGGATCGCTATGAGGATAATTGTCATGTGGTAGTTTGCCGCAATGTGACGATTTATTTCAAACCCGATGCCCGTGATGAGGTTTACCGCAAGTTGAGCGAATCACTGGTTCAGGGTGGAATACTGTTCACGGGAGCGACTGAGACAATCAGCCTTGCAGATCAGATCGGACTCAAAAAAATAGATTCGTTTATTTATCAAAAGGTTTAATGAGTAGGAAAGGAGTTGAAATTAATGGATGATAACAGTGTTTATCGCAGTTTGTTTTTTGAAGAAAGTGACGATAATCTTCAACAATTAAATGACAACGTTTTGGAACTGGAAAGCGAACCGGATAACATGGATCTTGTCAATGAGATCTTCCGTGCGGCCCATACGCTAAAAGGCATGGCTGCAACGATGGGTTACGATGTGATGACGAAGCTGACACATAAGATGGAAAATCTGTTTGATTTCTTTAAATCGGGCAAGCTTAAGGTGAACAGTGATTATATTTCACTGATCTTTCGCTGCTTGGATCGTTTATCTCAATTAGTGGAGGATCTGCGTGACGAAAAGGAACTGAGTCAAGATCAGATCAGTGACTTGCTGGAAGAGCTTGAAAAAGTTGAGGAGAGCGTCAATGGAAGTGACCAGGCTGCAAAAACTCCCGAAGAAGAGCAGGATACGGGTGCATTAACGAATGTTTTTGAACATCTGGAAGAAGCTGATCTGGATGTGATCCATCAGGCAATCACCGGTGACTACAAAGCTTATAGCATTGCTATAAGGATTGACAAAGAATCATTACTTAAGGGTCCGCGCGTCTTTTTGATTATGGAGAAGCTCGAACAAGAAGGCGATGTTCTCCACACCGAACCAAGTGTTGATATTCTAGAAGATGGTGATTTTGACACTGATTTCAGGCTCGTTTATCTGACTAGAGATGATCTAGACATGGTCAAGCACAATGTTGAGAGCAACAGTGAAATTGATGAAATAATTGTTGAACCGTTTGATGAAGAGAAACAACAAGCAGGTGAGAAGCAACAGGCTGAAGCACCTAAAACGGTTGAAAAACAAAAAGCCCAGCAGAAGCAGACCCCCGTTAAGGCAGCCGCTAAGGCAAAGCCCAAGACAACCAAGAACAATAAAACTTCTGCCGCACACCAACATGCTAATGCACGCAACCAATCCATCAGAGTTGATCTGACAAGACTGGATCGTTTCTTGAACTTGGTCTCAGAACTGGTGGTTTACCGCAATCAGCTGGATGATGCCAGCATGCGCAATAATGCGGATGCAATGCGGGATGCGTTGGAACAGGTCTCACGTTTGACGTCAGAATTACAGGATCTTGTGTTGAAGATCAGAATGCAGCAAGTCAGTGTTGTCTTTAGCCGATTCCCACGCATGGTGCGCGATCTTGCCAAGGAATTGAATAAAGAAATGGAATTAGTGGTCGAGGGAGAAGAGACTGAGCTTGATAAGACTGTCGTTTCTGAGCTTAGTGAACCGCTGATCCACTTACTGCGAAACTCATCTGATCACGGGATTGAAGCGCCGGATATCCGCGAAAAAGAGGGCAAGGATCGTAAAGGAACGATCAAGCTGTCAGCTTACCAAGAAGGAAATCGGGTCATTATTACACTTGAGGATGATGGTAAAGGACTTGATCCAGCCGTTATCAAGGAAAGTGCTGAGAGCAAGGGAATCAATACTGAGGGAATGTCTGATGACGAGATCAAGAAGTTGATCTTCCATCCAGGCTTTTCCACGGCTAAAGAGATCACGAATATTTCTGGACGTGGTGTTGGTCTTGATGCAGTGCAAGCTAAAATCAGTGAATTGGGCGGCTCGCTTGAAATGAAGAGCGAACTTCATGTGGGAACTAAGTTCATTATCAAGCTTCCACTGACTTTGTCGATTATTCAAGCATTAATGGTCAGGATCGGTAATGAAAGCTTTGCTGTTCCACTAGATGTTGTCGAAAGAGTTGTTATGCTCAAAGAAAATGAGATTGTGAAGACGACTAACCAAGAAGTCTATCGTTTCCAAGAGGGTCTGATCCCGATTATTCGAACTGACCGTCTGCTTCAGATTGAACCTGATCCTAATAAGAAGAAATTCGCAATCATTGTTAAGATTGATCAGAAATATTATGGTATCTTGGCCGATGAGCTGATTGGACAGCAGGAAATTGTTATTAAGAAGATTGATCCAATGTTGCAGAAAATCAACAAGTATCAAGGTGCGACGATTTTTGGCAATGGCTCGATTGCCTTGATCCTGGATGTAAACGCCATTTGCAATGAGAAAAAAGGTACTGAATGATGGCATACTCAGAATTGGAACTAGACGGCTTAAAAGAAGTTATTAATATCGGCGGTGGACATGCGGCAACTAGTATTTCCAAATTAGTTAATCAGAAAATCGACATGCATGTTCCAGAAATCAGCATTTTAAGTTATCATGAAATGTACAAACAGGTAATCGCCGATGATGTGGAAGTCCATGCAGTGGTCAGCAGCATTGTCGGAGACTATAACGGGATGATTCTGTTTGTTGTTTCAGATGATTCGGCAGATAAGCTTTCTGAACTGATGCTTGGAACTAAGACTGATGATATCAATGTCAAGATGTCAGCGGTCAGCGAGTTGACGAATATTATTTCGAACTCTTTCTTAGGTGCTATCGGGAATTTATTAAATGTCCAATTAGTATCTGCATTACCAGTGATTCAAGACGATTATTTTGGTGCGGTCATCAGTAGTATCTATATGGCCCTTGATCAATATGATGATCATATCATGGTGATCAGAAATGAATTTACTTATTCTGAAGAAAAACTAGATGCGTCGTTATTTTTTATTCCAGAAACGGGCGTATTAGAACAAATACTAAAATCTTTAGGAATCTGAGAGGAGCAAATATTTTGGGGAAAAAAGTTTTGATCGTAGATGATGCGGTATTCATGCGCATGAAGTTAAAGGATATTTTAAGTAAAAATGGATATGAAGTAGCTGATGAGGCTCAAAACGGGCAAGAAGCGTTTGAAAAATATCAAGCAACCCAACCCGATCTAGTGACGATGGATATCACAATGCCTGAAGTAGATGGTATTCAAGCATTAAAGATGATTCGTGAAGCTGACGCGAATGCGAAGGTTATTATGTGCAGTGCGATGGGACAACAGGGAATGGTTATGGATGCCATTCGCGCCGGTGCAGTCGACTTTATCGTTAAACCGTTCGATACAGATCGGGTCATCAAAGCTATAGATAAAGCTCTTTCCTAAATAGTCAGGAGATGATATTAAATGCAAATGATCCTGTTTAAGATGAATCAACAGTATTATTTGATTTCAGCAGCTTCTGTCGAGGAAGTTATCGACACGGTGCGGATCACTCGTGTCCCACTGGCCCCCAACTGGGTTAAGGGTCTGATCAATCTTCGAGGGACGGTTATGACCGTGATCGGTTTATCCGAATTAATTGGTGTTCCTTCATCGAAAAATAATCGCAATATCTTGATCATGAAAAAGGATGAAGAGCGCAAGGGACTGTTAATTGAAGAAGTAGTTGAAGTTGTTGATATTGATAAGAAAGATATTCAGTTAGAAAAAACAGATAAAGAGAAACATTATCTGGGAGTAGTTTCCTTAGAAAATAAGGTAGCTAATGTAGTTGACGTAAACCATTTGATTTTTTGATAAGTGAGGGATCTGTGTGGATCAAGTATTGACGCAACAAGAGATCGATGCACTGCTGAATGCAATGAGCACCGGTGAGATCGATCAAGAAAAAATTGAAGAGGAAAACGATGCAGCCAAAGTAAAAAGCTACGATTTTAGAAGACCTACAAAGCTCTCAAAAGAATACGTCAATACTCTGCATATGATCTTTGAGGACTTTTCAAAAATGGGTAGCAATGTACTTTCAACGCAGCTGCGAGCTAATGTTAGGCTTCAATTGGCGGCAATCGAACAGGTAAGTTATGATGAATTTATTCATTCGATTCCGCGTGTGACGCTGCTGGGGCTCTTTCATTCTGAACCTCTAAAGGGTATTCAGATTATTGAGATGAATCAGCAGTTGTGTATGAAGCTGATCGAAATGCTTTGCGGTGGTGTTGAGATGGTAACGCAGGAGCAAAAGCATGAAGAAGCGGACAAGGAAAAGTCCGCAGATGAAAAAGTAAAAACCACAGATAAAAAAGAAGAAGCAACAACAAAGGCAACAGAAGAGAAACATACAGATGCAGAAGAAGGAAAAAGAAAGTCTCATGACAAGAAGGGCTTTACCGATATTGAGTTAGCTGTTCTTGAAGAAGTTGTGAAAGGCTTGACAGATGTCTTTCAAAATTCATGGAAAGAAATCGTTGAACTTGATACGACTTTAGACGGACTTGATACGAATCCGCAGTTATTGCAGAATATGTCGCCGAATGAACCGGTCGTTTTAAGTACCTTTACAATCAATATCGGAGACACAAGCACATTCATTAATTTATGTATCCCATATGTTTTCTTTGAAGGGATTACGGATAAGCTGAGTTTTGGAAATTGGTTTGATTCAAGTCAAAAATTTGACCGCAATGACGAGCGTGAACTTCGTAAAGGATTAAACGGAGTCGATATGAATATTGAAGTCCTGCTGGGGGAATCTGAGATGGAGTTGTCTGACTTCCTGCATTTAGAAGTTGGAGACGTCATTAAACTGGACAGCAAAATTGCGGAGCCGTTGGATGCCTTTATTGAAGGCCAGCCATTCTATAGCGTGAAACCAGGTAAGAAGAATGGTCAATTAGCAGTTGAATTGATAGACAAATTGGAAGGGGAACAAGACGAATGAGCGACGGTTTATCACAAGCAGAAATTGATGCATTAATGAATGCAAATTCAGGAGCAGATGATGCACAGAAAGACAAAAAACCTGAAAATACAGGAGTTGACGAGCAGACTAAGCAGGATATTATCGGAGAAGTTGGTAATATTTCAATGTCGCAAGCAGCAACCACACTTTCTTCAATTCTTGCACGCCGTGTCAGTATCACGACACCGCGTGTTACCAAAGTTAAATTTGATGATCTGCTTTCGGGGATAGAAGCACCTAAAGTTGCGACAACCGTTG
This sequence comes from Liquorilactobacillus aquaticus DSM 21051, assembly GCF_001436755.1. Classification (GTDB taxonomy): domain Bacteria; phylum Bacillota; class Bacilli; order Lactobacillales; family Lactobacillaceae; genus Liquorilactobacillus; species Liquorilactobacillus aquaticus. Next base: position 150,142 of record NZ_AYZD01000011.1, on the reverse strand, counting down.
AATTTAAAGAAGGTCTGATGGGCACGAATTTAATGCTGCTCGAAGTTAAGGATGCAATTATTATTGCAGATTTAATGATGGGCGGCGACGGGACACCTAAGTCGGATAAGTTTACTGAGCTTGAACTGAGCGCGGTGGCAGAAGCGATGAACCAAATGATTGGTTCGGCCTCAACTTCGATGGCAACTATGATTGATCGCAAAGTCGATATTTTACCTCCATCAGTCAAACTTTGGGAGGAACCATCTAATGTTGAATATGATGGGATCGTTAAAGACCAAGTGATCTATCGAATTTCTTTCAACTTGTCAGTTGAAGGTTTGATCGAAAGTGAGATCATGCAGATCTTTACAGAAGACATGGTTTCCGATATCACAGATGCAATGATGTCTGACAAGGCAACAGTTGTTGACAGAGAAGATGACAAGGCAGGCTCAGGGGAACCGACTGCAGCACCGGCTGATACTACTGCTGAGACTGAACAAAAACAAACAACTGCGCAACCAGAGCCACAAGTGCAACCTCAACCTGAAAATAAAGTACCGGCACAGCCTAAACATGCAACAAGTAAAGCTAAGCCACAGCCAAAAGTTGAAGTTAGCGCACCCGACTTCCAACAGTTGAGCGACAAGGAAGTTGCTGAAGGTGATAATCTTGATTTAATCTTAGATGTGCCTTTGAATTTGAGTGTTGTTTTAGGAAGAAGCGAGAAAACGGTTAGGGATATCCTCTCCTTTAATTCGGGTTCAGTAATTGAACTAGATAAGTTGACGGATGAACCTTTAGAAATTTTGTTGAACGGCAAACCAATTGCTACGGGAGAAGTTGTTGTCATCAACGAAAACTTCGGGGTGCGGATAACAAATATTCTTTCACCCAATCAGCGAATCAATCGTATGAATTAGAAGGCAGTAAGGGACAGCTTTTTAAGTTGAAGCCTAATTCATTTTCTTAAAAAAAGCTTAAGATTAAAAAAAGTTAGCCGTGAGGTTTAACTTTTTTTAATTTCGCCGATAATGTTAATATAGGACATTTCAAAACGGGGAAGGAGCGGCTCTGATGAAAATAGAAGGATTCCAAAATAATAGTTATAATGATCAGATCAATCGACTTAAGGTTGATCAAAACAAGACAAAACAAGTAAGACAGCAGGAAAACAGTAAAGCTTTAGACGTCAGCCTGTCAGCAAAAACACAAGAAATCCGTAAAAATAGTCAGTCAGAAGCAGGCCTTGATCCTGAACGTGTGGCAAGCTTAAAGCAGGCGATCAAGGATGGAAGTTATAAAGTTTCGGCTGAAAGTATCGCTTCAAAAATGATGGCTGATTTCGATACAAAAAAAGGTAATTAATTATGAATGAAATTGAGTTTCAACGGCATTTGGTGTCTTTTTCGCGATTATTGAAAAAAGAGAAAAATTTTTTGATCAAGGATAAAGCAGAGGAACTAGTAGAGCTGGTGGAACAGAAAGAAAAATTTGTTCCGGTCCTCAATGAGTATGATGGGACGCTTACGTCTAAAACAAAGGGCTTGATTGAACAAATTAAAGTGCAGCAAGATGAGAATCTGTTGCTGACTAAGCAGGCACTCAGCTACCAGAAGATGCTGATGACAGCGATCAAAGATAATATCAAAGCACCTGCTGCTACATATTCGAAGTATAAAACAGTAAAGCAACAAGCGAGAACAGCACTGATCGATAGAGAAGTGTAAGGAGGAATTTGAATGGTTGGATTATTTGGTACTCTGGGAACAGCAACCAGTGGAATGGGCGCAAACCAGATTGCACTTCAAACGAGCAGTCATAATATTGCAAATACGAATACAGACGGGTACTCGCGGCAGCGTGTGGACATGAAGACAACTACTCCTTACAATATGGCGGGCGTTGGGATGATTGGAACCGGGGTTGAAGCTACCGGGGTTGAACGTGTTGTCAATGACTTTGTTCGTTCACAGATTCGTGATGCTAATTCGCAGTATCAATTTTATAATGAAAAATCAGATGTCTTGGGACAGCTTGAAGATACATTGAACGAGCCGTCTGATAGTGGGGTCGTCAGTCAATTATCCAGCCTGTCTGATAGTTGGACACAGTTGTCGAAGAACCCAGAAATGGGAACCTCGAAGGCGACAGTTGTTGAGACAGCCAGTAGTTTTGCAGATACGGTTCGGGGAATGGCCGACAAGGTCAGCCAGCTAAAAGCTGATACGACGCAAAATATTGCTAAGACCGCACTTGATTTTAATGAAAAGGTCAAACAGCTGCAGTCATTGAACAGCCAGGTCTATAACCTATCTAGTTCAGGCGATACGCCCAATGATCTATTAGATACGCGCGATACTCTGTTAAAGGATATTTCAAGTCTAGCGAATGTTACAACTTCACTCGACAAATACGGACGGGCATCGATTCAGCTTTCAGGACAAACCATTCTTAATGGGGATGAACGTAATACACTTAGTGTAGTCGTTGGGAATCAAGATGGTCAGGCACAAGTTGCTAAGGATGGCGATACAACAGCGGGAACGCAGACGCTTTCTGAGGACTATGCGGCTGGTACGATTTTGCTGACTAAGAGTGATGCAGATGCTAATACAGCCTATACTAAGCTGGATGTATCTTCTGGTAGTTTAGGTGGTTTGCAGGCTTCTGTTAATGAGATCCAGACGCATCTGCAAGAGTTGAATGATTTTGCTGCAACAGTAGCTAAAACGACCAATATGGTCTTCACTGATGGTAAACAGAGCACGAGCGGTTTTTTCAGTATCGGAGATGATTCCGAGAACTACGCTGCAAATCTCAAAGTTGATTCAACGATTGCTGCTAACCCATCATTGATTCCAGCAGGAACAACGACAGCTGCCGGTGATGGTTCACGCGCGCTTGCGATCGCGAATCTCAACAACTTGAAACTGAATTATCCGCTCTCTGACAGTGATCTAGCGAGTTATGATGCAACTAGCATGACGTTTACGCAGAAGGACGGCGGTTCAAGTTTTGCGGATGCTTTCAATAATATTGTGACTAAGAACGGTATTTCGAAGCAGCAGGCAGATAACACTTCATCAGCGCAGCTCTCGTTGTTGAATCAGCTTGAATACAAAAATGAATCGGCATCTGGAGTTTCGATCAATGAAGAAATGTCGGATGTTATTCGCTTCCAGCAAGGCTTTCAGGCTAATGCGCGTATCATTTCAGTTGTGTCTGAAATGCTGGACACGTTGATCAACAGAACGGGAGTGTAGGTTTATGCGAATTTCAGATAACATGACATACAATGATTTTCTCAAGAACTTAACGACGAATACGAATAAAGTCCAAAAAACGATGAGCCAGTTGTCATCCTTCAAGGAAGTCAGCAAATCATCTGACAATCCCTTGTTAGTCTCAAAGATCATGGATCTGAATGTTTCACTGGCACAAAACAAAACATATGCCAGCACGATTTCTGACGGCATTTCATGGTCGCAGACGCAGTATTCAGCCTTGAGTGGTGTCACTACTTCAATGCAGCGGATCAGTACCCTGATTCAATCCTCGGCTAATGCTTCAACCGCAGATAGCGATGTTAAGGCGAATAAGGATGAAGTCGAGCAACTTATTTCGGGTGTGGTTGATTCGCTGAATACAAACTTCGACGGACGTTACGTTTTTGGTGGGCAAAATACGACAACAGTACCGTTTGAAGTTGAAAAAGAAAATGGCGAAATTACTGGCATCAAGTATAACGGGACCGCACAGGATCTGCCCCGCGAGATCGCTAAGGGTGTCGGCGTTAATTTATTTGCCGATGGTACAAAGCTGACAGATCTGTCAGATAGTGCACAAACAGGTGAGAATATTAGCGGGTACTTCAACAAGTTGATTACGGCATTAAACAGTGACGATAAGGATTCACTGTCTGGTGATCTCTTGAAGGAAAACCAAAATTATACCGATAATTTCACGAATGTACAGGCCAAGATCAGTACAATCACAACGCGGCTGCAGGCAGCTTCATCAAGAAACGAGACCGAAAAAAGTAATCTAACAGATGTTTTGTCAGATAAACAGGATGTTGATGTTGCACAAAAATACATGGAGTATCAGAACCAGATGACTTCGTACAAGGCAACACTTGCAATGGGTACAAAAATCATGCAGACAACGATTTTGGATTATTTAAATTAAAAAATGAATATAGGAATAAAAGCTTTGAACGGTTGTGGGGGGCCTTCAGGGCTTTTATTTTTCATTTATAGTGCACAAGATAACAAAAAACTATCAGGACAATTAAGTTCAAGTTTGTTGTTAGCACAGTGAATTGGGAGTTGCGAAGCATCCAGATAATCCTCTAAAGTAATTCATCTATCCAGATGAATTACATATACGGGGGACGATATCTAAGAAGTAACTTCTAACGCGCCAAAATTTTCGTTGTAATGGGCCAATTGTTGTTGTTTTGGCAGTTTCTAATTTTGGGTCAATCATTATAAAAAGTGGTACTTAATTAATCATGGTGTGTCTTTAAATTTTTCAAGTTGTATATCATTTCTTCAATAAAAAACAATTTTTTTCAAAAAACTATTAAACACCCCCGTTTTCGTCCGATACATATAGCATGAGGGGGAAACCTCAGAAGATAAATAATCAATCATTGGAGGAATCTAACATGAGAATTAATACAAACGTTGCTGCTATGAATACTCTTAGCAGCTTAACAGCCGCAACAACATCAAAAAGCAACTCATTAGCTAAGTTATCATCCGGTTCACGTATCAACAAAGCCGGCGACGATGCAGCTGGATTAGCTATTTCAGAAAAAATGAAGGGCCAAATCGGTGGCTTGAGCCAAGCTACACGTAACGCACAAGATGGTATTTCATTGATTCAAACAGCTGAAGGTGCTTTAAATGAAACACATAGTATCTTAGGCCGTATGCGTGATCTCACTGTTCAAAGCGAAAACGGAACTTTAAGTGATGATGATCGTTCTGCTATCAACAAAGAATACAGTGCTTTAAGTGATGAAATTGATCGTATCAGCAGCACAACTGAATTTAACACAAAGAGCTTGTTAACAGGTGATACTAGCGAAAGTGATGGTAAATCAGCATTTACTTTCCAAATCGGTGCTAATGCCGGTCAAACAATGACTGTTGAAATTGGCAATATGAGTGCTTCAGCTTTAGGAGTTAGTGGGTTAAACCTTTCTCAAGCAAGCAGCGATTTAACTAAATCGACAGCATTCCAAAGTGCAATTGCAGCAGATACAGCAACATACGGTACAGATGGTACTGTTACATCTACTGGTAGCACATTGTCAGCTTTGAAAACTGCAGCAGAAGCTACAGATGCTACAACTGATGCTAAAGCAACATACGCTGCAGCAGTAAAAACTTTCTCTGCATCAGATGCTGGGAAAACAGCTTTAACCCAAGCTAAAGCGGATGATCCAATTACTAAGATTGATGCTGCTATTAATCAAGTTTCAGCTCAACGTGCCGATTTAGGTGCTGCTCAAAACCGGTTAACACATACTGTTAACAACTTGGGTACAACTGAAGAAAACTTATCTGAAGCTAACTCACGCATCCGTGACGTTGATATGGCTGAAGAAATGACTAACTTCACAAAGGCAAACATCTTGACACAGGCTTCGACATCAATGCTTGCACAAGCAAACTCAATGCCAAACAGTGTATTGTCCTTGTTACAAGGTTAATTTTAATAATAGATTTTCGTTTTTGGCAAAGGCCGATCGTCGGGTATATTCGGCGGTCGGTTTTTGTGGCATACATAACTTTTTTAAGCTACTCTTTTAGAGGGGGAGGATGTATGGATGGAAATTGAAAAAATTCAACCGGTTCCGCCAACAACACGAGTTCAGCCGATTGAGACTGACAATGATTTAGACGGTACTAACCTAGATCTGCGGCGTTTAGCCCAAGATCTGTTGGCAGATAGTGACGGCAAGTCTGAAAAGGATGAGATCACTCCTGAAGTTGCATCAAATTCTAAAAGTGATGAAGAATTTCAGGCAATTTCACATGAAGATTTAAACAACGCAGTTGATGAAATGAACAAGCAGCTTCTAGGGCGGAATGTCCGTTTAAAGTTTAAAGTGCACAAAACAACTGGTCGGACCTATGTTCAGCTGATCAATATGAAAAATGATGACGTGATCAAAGAAATACCACCAGCTAAAATGTTGGATGTAATCGGCAGCATTTGGCAGCAGATGGGGATCGTTGTCGATAAGAAAGGATAGTGATGGAAAATGGCAAGTATTACAACAACTAGCGGCATTAGTAGTACTTTAGGACAATATTCAGGTATTACTGCTGATGATGTCGAGGCTTTATTGGAAGCTGATTCAGTTGGGAAAACTAAAGCACAAAATCAGATAACGACCCTAACGAGTCAAAAAACGGCCTGGAGCGATGTTAAAACTCGTTTAAACAACTTTTTAACCAAAGTCACAGCTTTGCAGTCTGACGACACTTATCAGACTAAGAAGACCTCAAGTTCAGATGCAACGATTGCCTCGATTACCGGGGATACTACATCTGCTGAAGGAACTTATGATCTAAAAGTCGATCAGTTAGCAACTGCCAGCAAAATAACGGGGACACGTCTCGATGTTAAAACCAGCAAAACAGCTTTGGGCATATCTGGTTCATTGACACTGACGAGTGCTGAAGAAGATACAGATGGTAATGCGAAAACTTTTGATTTTGACATCAGCGACACGGACTCTTTAAATGATATCGCGACTAAGATCAATAAAGAGACCAGTAATTCAAGCATTAAAGCCAGCGTGGTTGATAACCGGTTGGTATTGACAGACAGTAAAATGGGCGCGCGTGACATCAGTGTATCGGGTGGTGCCGCTGATAGTCTTGGTTTAGGTTCGAGTGCAACAACATCAAAGGGTCAGTCTGCAATTTTTGAACTTGATGGTATGAAAATTACGCGTGATACTAATACAGTTAGTGATGCGGTTGAAGGAACAACATTCACACTTTCAAAAGTCAGCGATGATCATGTCACACTTTCCTTAACAAACGACACCTCTAAAACAGTTTCGGCAGTTAATGATATGGTGACACAATATAACAGCCTAATGAGTTTGATCAGTGATGATCTCAGTGTCGGTGATCCGAGCCAGTCGGATAATACGACAGGTAAATTGGCTGGTGATAGTGAGTTAATGAGGTTGCAGTCATCATTGCGCAATATGATCACAAATCCTTACATCACTGGCAGCACCTTGAATCCCAATAAAGTTGGTATTTCAACGGTTGATCGTGAGGGAACCTTAGGCTTAGATCAAGATAAGCTAAATGCAGCTATTGCTGATGATCCGACCGCGGTCAAGAATATGTTCTATCAGTCAACTAAAAGCTCGTTAGGAACGGTTACTTCTGAGTCTGGTTATGCGGCTGATTTGTCTAAGATGCTCAATACTTATTTGGTTGATAGCTCGGCTAATAAGGGAATCATCGCAACTAAATCTGCTGGATATGATACTACTATCAAGGATTTAAATAAGCAGATTGACGATTTCAACACGATGTTGGAAGCTAAAAAAACGCAGTACGTTGATATGTTTACCCGCCTCGACCAAGTCATGATGGAGGCACAGTCACAAATGAGCTACATCACGAGTCAGACATCGTCGCTTTCAAGCTAGAAAATAGGTGATATGAATTGAATAAGAACAAAGAACTGCTTGAAAAACTGCAGCAGCTGAATTCCCTTTTAGGCTCTTGGGATGGTCAGGATCTTGATCAGGCTGAGCGTATTCTAAAAGATTCGCGGGCTATGATTACTGTTTTGGACAGCGTATCGCTTAAGCAACTGACCAGTTCTGAAAAAGAAGTCATTGACCGAATTGTGGCACAATATGGTAAACTAGTGCATGTTCTTTCCGTTAAAAAAGGGCAACTGGCAAAAAAAATTGCTCAGTTGAATAAACCTAATAGTACGATCAGAACATACTTGCAGCAAGAACAGGGTGCGTCACTTATTGACGTTGATTTTTAAGGAGTGGAAATAAAAAATGGGCTATGAAAATGCCAAAAACAGTTATCTGAGGAATCAAGTAATGGGTGCTTCACCGACCAAATTAATTGAGATGCTGTATCAAGGAGCGATTAAAAGTGTCAAAATTGCAGAGATTGCGATTGAGAATGACGATGCTAAAAAGGCACATAAAGAATTGATTCGTGCACAAGATATCTTAATGGAGCTTAAGGGCTCACTCAACACAGAGGTTGAAGGCGATGTACCTGAAGATCTTGAATCTTTATATGAATTCATGTATCAGCAGCTTGTTAAAGCTAATATGAATAAGGACCAAACTTTATTGCCACCGGTTGTTAAAATGCTGACGGAATTGCTTGATGCGTGGGAACAGATAACCACAGAAGTGAAATAGTTGGGAATTAAAAAAACCGCCTTGATTAAATGCTTTCAGGGCGGTTTTAATACATAATGATTAGCAAAAATTCGATAAGGAGTAAACTTATTTATGAATAGAACAATTGATAATAAGGTGTGGGAGTCCCCGACAGCTAAAAGTACAAAATGTTTGTTGACAATTTCTTTATTAGTTTCAAATAGTATTACAACAATTCATAATTGTTTGGAATCATTGCGGCCACTGCTTGAACAGGTAGATAGCGAGTTGATCGTTGTTGATACTGTTGGTGCGGAAAAAAGTGACGGTTCACTTGAAGTTGCGAAAAAATATGCAGATAAGATCGTTCGGTTTGAATGGTGTGATGATTTTGCTGCAGCACGCAATGCAGGATTAAAATTGGCACAGGGTGAATGGTTTCTTTTTATTGATGATGATGAATGGTTTGACAATGTTAAAAGTCTGCTTGCGTTTTTTAATAATAAAAAAGAATACACTCAATATAACACGGTCTATTTCAACAAGCATAATTATCAAAATCTTGAGGGAACAATATATAGAGAAATAAAAACACCGCAATGTATTAAATTATTCAAAGGGTTAAAATTCGAAGGCAGAATTCATGAGCGTTTTTCATTAATGCACTTGCCTTTCAAGCATGTCGATGCATTTGTGCATCACTATGGTTACGTTGGTAAGAGTAGTAAGAAAAAGCTTGAGCGCAACGAGAAGCTGCTTAAAGAGTCCTTAATAGAAGATCCGCGGAACATGCATATGTGGGCACAGCTACTGGCTGGCTATGGTGTCAGGACGGAAGAAGAACGAAAAAAAGTTAAAAAAGAAGCTGTTAAGGCTTTAAAGCAGTTTGCGCAAATCGATAAGCCAGATGGTAGTATCCAACGAGACGCTTTTACTATATTTGCTTACTTATTAAGAGCATTGATAGCTGAAAAAAAATGGAAAACAGCATTAGAAGTAAAACAAAAGTATGAACCACTGTTGCATCTTGTACAATATGAGTGCTGCATTTTAGATAATCTTACTTATATCATTTTTATCAACTCTAAAAGAGAAAATGAAGCTGCAAAATATGTTTTAGACTATGTCAAGAATTACCACTGGCTAAAGAAACATAAAGAAGAATATCTTAAGCAAGAGTCTTTCTATTTTAAAAGTGATGTTTCACTAACTAAGCTTTTTGGGTTAAGCGCGGATCTTTTGATTCACGAAAAGAAAAACAAAAATTGGCAAAAAGTCCTGCATGTAGCGGAAAAACTCCCGTGGGCAGGCAGTGTTGAGCATATCAATCAAACTTTGCCAATTGTAATGATGGCTGCATACCATGCAAATAATTTAAAAATTTTACAGGAAATTTGTGAACAGATAGCGGATAAGGGAGGCAAACTTCCAGTCATTTTTGGAATTGCTGTCAGAGCAGTGAAAGAAGATCTAGAGGTTGATGAGAAAAAATTTGTAAAGTTTATTGCAAAGCTTCAAAGTGAAGATGCATTTATTTTGATCCAAAGAGCTTTAGATGCAGAAAAAACGGGCATGTTTACACAAAGAATGAGTAAACTGCAAAAAGCCCAAGTTAAATGTACCGTACCTTATGATGAGCTATTTGCATTATTGATTCGCAATAAAATTGATCCAACTCCACATATCGAATCGCTTACTTATGAAGAATATTTGGCAACTGTAAATCAAATTGTAATCGTCTATGCTAAAAAACGCGCACAAATTCCAGCCTTTGCTGAACAGATCGAGCAAGTTTGGGATAGTTGTTCAAAACGCGAGCTGCTTTTGATGTCATTGAGGCATAAGTATCTGTTCAGTCCTGACATTACGACGGCTGAGATTAAGAATGAGCTAGGAAATTATGCAGATAATGTAGTTAATTTTGCTCAAACGATTTATTTGCCAGAATTATTAGAAGGTGAAACATCTAGTATGTTGCCAAGTGAAATTCGTTTTGGAATTTTTGTACAGCGTGCGATTGCGGAAAGAAAAGCAGAGCATGAAGCACAATATTTAGCTGATCTGAGACAAGGTCTGAAATATTATGAAGCTGCAGATCGATTGATAAAAAGACTACTGCGGGAGTACGATGAAAAGAATCAAAAACAGCAGCAGGTAAACGCTGAAATGGCTCGTTTAGGGAGCCAAGTCAAAGTGCAGGTGCTTGAGATGCTCCAGCGAGGTGAGAACAAGCAAGCAGAACCATTAATTCTTGAACTTGCGGAATTATTGCCAGGAGATTTGGAAGTTAAAAAATTATGGGTCTTGTGTCACCGGGGGTTGTAAGACTAATTTTTAGGGGGAGAAAAACTAATGAGATTGAACAGAAAATTAGTTTTGTTTTTGGTGTTTACAGGACTAATGATGGTGGTTACTGCCTGCGCTTCCAACAAACAACCAGCTTTTGCCAACAAGGACAGCAGCACATCGACACAGAAAAAGACGGTCAAGGACTCAACTAGGAAGAATCAAAGTGATGTGTCAGCTTCTTCTAGTTCGGAAGGTACTAGCTCAAGTAGCGGTTCTACCAAGCATGAAACAACTCGTTGGAACAGTGCCAAAGCGGCTGCACTGCATAAATTTATGGATCAGTGGCAGCAGACGATGGACCAGCAATATGAAAGTTACACACCCGCCAAGAATGTTAATTTTTATGGGGTGAAGTATCCCAATGAGCTGGCGCAGAAGACAACAGCAGTTGATGACCAACAAGTTTCAATTGAATGGTCAGATACAGGCAGCGGTACTAAAGAATATGAAGTGGTCGCCGTCTATTCTGATGCTGAACACACTCAAAATATGGGTGAGCATTTATATCTTTTCGCGTTGCATAATGGACAGCCTGAAGTGCTGATCACACAACAGAATCAGGGGATGCCTAATCATTTGATCCATTTTAAGCAGACAGAAAATAAAGTATTGAGCACTGGATTTGCCAACCTTGTTAAGGGGCAAAGTGCGACGGTCCCAAATTCAAGCAGTCAGAGCAAGAGTCAGAAGACAGCTTCAATTGTCCCAGCAGCTCTGAAACGGACGTGGTATGGTTATGACCAGGATGGTAAGCTTAATACGGTCACAATTACGGACGATACTTTGACTGCAGATGGGTCTAAAGTTTATCTGCATGTGCACGATAGCAACACTGACTCATCGCAGAACACTGAACACTCAGATTGGGCTAGTGTAAGTCAGCAAAGTATTCGCGGTATCAACTTTGTGAACCTTAAAGGCTGGAATCAAACAGCTGGTGCTGGTGAATACTATGGTGTTAAACAAGAAAGTTATAACGGCCAAAGCATTGAGGTTATGGTAGAAGCTGGCGGGGCTGGAGCTTGGTGCTCCCAAACTTATTATAATACGGTCGATTTAGCCCAAAAAATGCAAGGGCAAAAGTATGATGATATTACGTATTATGATGATGCTGACTAGAGCTAGATAGTTCGTCCAGTTTGCAAAAAAATACAGCGCTTTTTATAAAGAGTGCATTTGAAAGCTTTGAATTATTTTAAAATCCTGTATTGAAAAAGGCGGATTAAAATTAGACAACAGGTTCAGTTAAATATTTGTCGGGTTTTCTGAATTCGTTATGTTTTTTGGGTTTTTGATGTACTTTTTCTTTAAACTTTTTAAAAATATGGTTCTTTGTTAGCGGCTGCTGATGAGAAAATGTGACCAGTTTTTGTATCCGCATACGAATCTTCTGTCAAAGGGTCTTTTATTTAGCACTTTGGCATACTAGGTTCTATTATAAGGAAGTGTCTACAGTATAAATAAATATTAAGGAGTTTTTCATCATGAAGCTATTTGATCCCACGCTGGCCCTTGACTCGCTGCCAACAATTCTCAGTGGATTGCCGCTTTCGCTCTTTTTACTTGCAGTTTGTTTTTTTCTGGCCAATATTGGGGGTATTTTTATAATGTTTCTGCGAATTAGCCATAATCGCTTATTTAGCTTGTTTGCCCGTTTCTACATTTCGTTTTTCAGAGGAGTCCCTGTGCTTGTAGTTTTGTTCTTGACCTACTTTGGTGCCAACATGGATGCGATTCCTGCTGCTATTCTATCATTAACACTCGTTTCCAGCGCCTTTGTGGCAGAATACTATCGTTCCGCTCTTATTGGAATTAATGAGACACAATCTGATGCAGCCCGGGCGCTTGGACTTTCAAATTTTGCAGCAATGCGTTACGTGATTCTCCCCCAGGCTTTTCGTATTGCGTTGCCCGCCCTGGGTAATGTGCTCCTCGATATGTTTAAAGGAACTTCCCTTGCTGCGATGATCACTGTCTCAGAAATGTTTATGAAGGCTAAGATCACTGCTGGTGCCAGTCAGGACTATATGACTATTTACATCGTGATCGCAATTATTTATTGGCTAGTCTGTTGCGGTCTAAGCTTTCTTGAACAGCTGACAGAACGACGTTTTCACTACTGATTTCTATTAAGGAGCTTTTTTATTTGTGACAGCGCTTGCTAAAGCTTATTATTAAAACGGTTGGTAATTAAACTGTTATCTAAGGGGAGGAATTTGCATATGTTACGCAAAAAATGGTTATTTTCTTTAGTACTTATGATCACCTTTGTTATTGGACTCGTTGGTGCGAGCAATGTCAGTGCCGCTAACGGTACTTTGACAGTTGCTACTTCGGGGACTCTTTATCCAACCTCGTATCATGATTCCAAAACAAAGAAGCTGACTGGATATGACATTGAGGTTATTAAGGCAGTTGCTAAAAAAATGCATAAGAAGGTGATTTTTAAGGAGTACGGAGTTGATGGCATGCTGACTGCAGTCAAGTCTGGCAAGGCAGACGTGGCAATTAATGACTTTGCAATTTCACCTGTCAGGAAAAAGAACTACTTGATGTCAGTGCCGATAAAGCATTCTTTCGACAGTTTAATAGTCCGTGCAAGTGACAATTCTGGGATTCACAAGTGGGCTGACCTTAAGGGAAAACGTTCTGCAGGTGAAGCAGGTACTAGTTACCAGCGGCTCGCCCAACAGTTAGGTGCTAAACCGGTCAACTATGATAACGTGACTAATGATGTTTACCTCAGGGATGTTAAGAGTGGCAAAACTGATTTTATTATGAATGATTACTACTTGCAGAAACTGGCACTTAAGGCAGTACCTAATAACGGGCTTAAGATTATTCCTAATATGTACTTCACTACTAATGAAGGCAGCAAAGGTGAAGGAATTATCATTGGTAAGAGTAATAAGAAACTTCAAAAGCAGGTCAATGCTCAACTTGCTAAGCTGAAAAAGAGTGGTTCACTGTCTAAAATGGCGAAGAAGTACTATGGTGCTGATGTCACAAAGAAACCGAGTGCTCACATCTCGAAAAAGTTTACTATTCAAAGTAATAAATATGATGGGCAATAATTCATCATTGTAATTGTTTTGAAGAAGAGTTAAACTGTTTCTATGAATATCGAAATAGAAAAAGAAAATAAACTAGCAGAATTGTTCGGCGCCCTTAGTGAGCCTAATCGTATTCGAATCATTAAGATCTTAAGGGATAGTGACCATGAATTGAATTGTGGTGAAGTAAGCCGTTTATTGCAAATAGCACCTTCGACGGTTTCATATCATTTTAAGGCATTGCGCCAAGCTGGACTAACTAAAACTAGGCAGCAGGCTCAGACTAAATATTTGTCTTTAAATATGGAAACATTCAATAGATATCTGCCCAGCTTTTTGGATTCATTATGAATCCTTTTTATTTTAAATTGTTATTTCGATGGATATAAAAATAAAGAAAGAAGAATTACTATGAAATTATTTTATGCTTCTGGTTCCAGCTCCATGGCACCGCATATTTTGTTGGAGGAAAGTGGTATGTCATATTCATTGGAGAAGGTCAATTTGGACGCTAAGACTTGGGATGGTGGAGATTATAATTTACTGAATCCTAAGTCTTATGTTCCAGTCTTGAAAACGGATAGTGATAGTGTGCTGACAGAATGCGCAGTTATCTTGGAATATATTGGTGGGCAGACAAACGGAAATCACTTGATAGAGAAATATGGGAGTAGAAGCTATTGGGAACAAAGGATGTGGTTAAACTACATAGCCACTGAGTTACATAAAAACTTCATTTCGCCCTTTAGAAAAGGCAATTGGCTGCCAAATACAGATGACTCGAAGAAATTTGTCTATAATCGGGTTCTTCCCAGACTGAAGTTGGTCGACAATGTCCTGAAACAACAGGAATATTTAGTTAACAACAAATTTTCCGCTCCAGATGCCTATTTGTTTGTAATAACTAACTGGATCAAAAGATTAGGGTATAGTTTCGATGCTTTTAAGAACTTACAGAGATTTGACTCTAAGATGAGGGAACGTACAGCAGTTCAACGCGTTTTGGATCAGGAGGGCAAGGCGCACACTTTGCAAGAAAAAGGTTGACGAGTTCGTAGCTTGCGTAAGGTTTGAAAAAATAATTTAAAATTGGTTCCTATAATAGCTAAGCAGGAGGTATTGGATTACAGCAGTCACATCATGCTTAAATAATTAATTTTAAAACAAAGATTGGAATTTTTATTACGTAATCTAAACATTGCATATTGTTCAATTTATTTTTACTTGAAAAAGTATACAAAAAGTGAGAATATTGTTTTATGGATATCAAACAATTAAATACAGATACAGAAATTAAACAACGAGTTTTCTTTGCTCTCTCCGATCCGGGACGATACAAAATTATTTCTATGCTTTATCATGTTGGTCACGAAATGGGGTGCAACGAATTGAATCAGCATGTGGAAATTGACAAATCAACTATGTCGTACCATTTGCGGACATTAAGAGAGATTGGAATTACCAATACCCGTACGCAAGGAAGACAGAAGTATGTTAGTTTGAATAAAGAGAAAATTGAAACGCTGCTTCCTGGGTTGCTGAAATTACTCTGATAGGCACATTTGTGCTTATTTTTTTGAAGTATTGTTTGATAATCATAAAACTATAAAACAGTTGGAGGCCAATCTTGAAATATCGTCGACTCTCATTCTTATTTTTCCTAGTTATGTTTGTAATTGGAACAGATACTTTTTTAGTTTCACCTTTACTGCCAACTTTAACGCAGTACTATGGAATTTCAACAAGCATCTCTGGGTTCATGGTTAGTACTTACGCATTTGGTTATATGCTCTCAGCACTTATTATCGGGCCTATCTCAGATAAGTACGATCGCAAAAAAATTCTGATTATCGGATTAACTATTTTTACGCTGGCAACAGCAGCTTGCGGTTTAGCTAATAATTTTCCATTAATGCTGTTTACGCGCTTTATTGCTGGTGTCGCTGCAGCATCTGCTGGGCCGCAAATCTGGGCTGCTATCCCATTACTGTTTCCTAAAGGGCAAGTCGTGAAAACTATGGGTTACGCAACTTCGGGTTTAGCAATTGCACAAATTATCGGGGTACCTCTAGGCAGTTACTTAGCCGGCTGGTCTTGGCGTTTTCCATTTTTCTTTGTGGGCAGTATTGCGTTAATACTGACTATTTTAGTAGTTAGTTATATGCCAGACTTGAATGAAGCGGCGGCTAAACCGCATTCAGTTAATATCTATCGAGAAGTTTCCCAAAATAAATCGGTGTTGAAATTATTGTTTTCTTATTTATTATTTCAAACAGCTAACTTTTGTGGTTTCTCGTTTATCGGAACATGGTTTGCAAAAAGTTTTGCACTGCCGGTTGCTTCAATTGGAAGCCTTATTTTAATTATCGGTGCCGGACAATTTATTGGCAGTCTTATTGGTTCCCGTTTAGTGCAGCTTTTTACTTTACCAAAAGCATTCTTACTGGAATTCTTGTTGTTTATCACAGGCTATCTGATTTTGCCCTTCTCTTCGTCAGCAATTGCAGCAACAATAATCTTAGCTTTTATTTATCTGATCGGTGGGGCGATCTTCCCGTTGTTCATGAGCACACTGCAGTCGCAGGCAGGCAACGCGCGTGGCACGATCTCTTCGTTATCAAATGCGGCGATGTATCTTGGCGAAGCAATCGGCGGAGTGTTCGGGGGAATACTTATTAAAAACTTTCCAGGTTTTTACGGCATTGCTGCCTTTACTGTTATCGGAGTAATCTTAGCAATGCTGTTGTACGCACAGCAAGGCTACTTTAAAAAAGTAAAAAGCAATAATTAGTAAACACTGTGCAGTTGCAATGATTATATAAACTAGATATTTATATCTGAAAAGTCAAAAATATAATCTATTTCTTTTGCAGTTAGATATTTTGCCAGATAATTCTTTTCGTTTAGTAAGAATCGGGGCTCATGTTCAGTCAAATGAGCAATTAGATTTGCTCTTTTGAGCAGTATTAAACCCTCTTTCTTTTTCCCCTTAAGGTAAAGAGTCAGACCTTTTAAATTGAAAATTCGTGTCCGATGATAGTAATCCTTATCCTGATTTTTGAAATAGGTCTCTAGTTTAGAAACTAGTGATTCTGCAATTTCAAGGGAATCACTGCTGTCCAGTAGGAATAAAATAATATTATTATAAATGTAAAACAGCAAGGAAAAATTATCATGTCTGAAGTTCTCATAGATGATTTCTTTTTTCTGAAGTTCTTCAAACAAGGTAAACATGAACGCTTTATCTAAAAAGGGAATAGAATGACCGAACAAGTATAATTCGAAGAAAGTCCAGTTGCTGATATTTTTAAAATAATCTTCAAGAACCAACAGTTCGTTGTCCGTGATGCTCGCAGCTTCTAAAGTTGTGAGCATCATTTTTATTTGAATGGTTTGTAATTTGGCAAACCTTCCTGATTGACTTTGCCAAGTACGCAGATATTCTTGCAGTCGAGCGATATTGCCACTTTGATAAGCTCGCTGAAAATTGGGTAATAGATCATTATCGGCAGTACTTCTAGTCTGATACAAAAACTCCAGTTCGGATAATTGAACGTTGATACGATTCAGTAATTCTAATAAGTGCGTAAATGAAATATCTGTGAGACCACGTTCAAAACGAGACAAAAAGGGGACCGAAACGATTCCCTGACTTGCTTCTTGAAGTGTGATATTTTTGCTGGTTCTGAATTCTTTGAATGTTTGACCTATTTTTATCATTTATTTTAACCTATATGCAATTTTTTATTCTTAATTTTAACTCTGACTTAGAATTAAAGCTACCATACAAGGTTTAATTAGGAGGAATAAAATTGTTTACACATAATTCAAAATTTATTTATCTTTGGCTGGGGTTCCTGATTTCTTCACTAGGTGACTGGCTGTATCGTCTAGCTTTACCGCTTATTATTCTTGAAAAGACTGGTTCAGCCTACCATGCTGCGACGACTTTCGGGGTATCATTTATTCCGTGGGTTTTCTTCTCATTAATAGGTGGAAGTTTGGCAGATAATTACACTCAAAAGAATATTTTGATTACCGGTAATATTTTTGCTGCTGTATTTAGTCTATTTTTGATTTTTGTTTTGCGGGGCAGTGGTATTAACTTTGGCTTGTTGTATGCAGCTGTGTTTTTGCTGGCATCTGTTGATCCCTTAATCCATCCCAGTTTTCAAAGTATTATCCCAGAAATTATTGCTCAAAATCAGTTTGCTAGTGCTAATGCAGCTATTCAGACAATTGATAATACACTATCAATCATAGGACCATTGCTGGGTGGTTCATTAGTTACGCTAATGGGCGGGGTCAACGCTTTATGGCTTGATATGATTTCTTTTCTAGTGACCGCGTTTGTTCTGCTTAAACTGCCCACGCCAATTGCTGCTGTTCAGCAAAAAATAAGACATCCGTTAAGCAAACTGGGACATGATGTGATAGAAGGTGCTATATACAGTTTTCATCAACGTGTTATTTTCAGCGGCTCAATGATGTTTTTATTCACTAATTTTGCACTCAACATGTTTGAAGCTAATTTTATTTTTTATATGACCAAAACATTAAATTATCCCATTACTGCTGCAACGATTGCAATGGCACTCGGGGGTAGTGGATCGCTCGCTGCGGGTCTAGTTGGGAGCAGAATCGTTAATCGCTTTAAAGCTGGTTTCTTATTGTCATCAAGTACCATCTTAGCCGGATTAAGCACATTGCTCTTATTGGTCAGTCAAAACTATATTTTTATAGGGGGTATTTTAGGTCTTGTAAGTTTTTTTGGCACCGTTAATGTTATTACTTACTTTACTTTGCGTCAGCGGACAGTTCCCAAGAATATTCTGGGACGCGTTGTCGCAGTGACACGCATGGTTTCATATGCTTCAATTCCAGTTGGTTCATGGTTTGGCGGGGTGCTGTTAGCGCATGGTCAATCGATGGGTAGTGTTATCTTATTAGCTGGTATTATTCGGACTTTAGCCGGTTTAGGTGCCAAGCTGTCCTCTTTGGGAAAGGAAAAATAAAAAATGGAGTCAGTAACACTTCTAGCACAATTAAGTCTAAAAAGATTTAAAAAAGGCTTAAAAACGCGGCGGTAATTTATACAATTGGTTAACAAATTCAATTCCATATCGACTGATAGAGTACACAACATGTGGACTGGCTTCATGGTATTCCTTAAGGATAATCAACCCATCATTTTCAAGTTCTCTTAGAGATTGGGTCAGCATGATGTTAGTGACAATTTTGAGTTCTCGTTTTAATTCGTTGTAGCGTAGTCCTTCTTTTTGATGGAATAGTTGCCATAGTATTAGGGATCTTCCACTTGCCTTTAATAGTGGCAATGTGTGACATCACAGGGCGATTATTGTTAGTTGCATACATAAGCATATCTCCTTATCAGTATTCTAGGGCAGTTAAAACTGCGTACTTATTTTTGCTGCCATACGTCATTATAATATGAATAAACAAAGGGAGGCTATTATTATGAAAACAATGGTTGTTGTGGGAGCAGGTAAATTATTGGGATTGTCCCTAGCAAAAAAATTTGGAAAAAATGGCTATCATGTTATATTAATTTCGCGTAATCCTGCTAAACTTGCTCTTTTGCAGTCGGAATTAAATAAAGATAACATTCAATCTTCTTACTTTACAGCAGATATGTATGATTTGAATTCGTTGAAAACCAGTTTCAGTGAAATATACCAAAAGTTCGGGCAAGTAAACATTATGGAATTCAGTCCTAACCTGGGTCATCAAAATCCAATCAATGTTAAAGATCTGCGGCCAGAGAACCTTGCCTCTAGTTTGCAAGGAAATTTGTTGGCAGCTATTCAATCTGTGCAAGAAGTTTTACCAAGTATGCTGCGTAGAAAGAAAGGTGCGTTGCTGTTTACCACTGGTTTATCTGCTATTTATCCCAATCCTAACATGGCTGATGCTAGTGTTGCCAAAGCTGCACTAAGAAATTATGTTTTGAATTTAGACCAAAGTTTGAAAGATAAAAATATCTTTGTTGGCCATATTTCTTTAGGAGTCTTTTTAAAAGAAAGGACGCGTAAAGCCAATGATCCGGATAGTGTGGCTGATCGCTGGTATCAGAAATACGTTAATAATGAACACGGTGAGGAAGTTTATCCTAAGGGTGTGACTCAAGCTACAGTAATCAGGTAAATTGAGCTAAATTAGTTAAATAAAGCCTATTTTTTTCATTGAAAAATTGTTTTAATAAAGTGTAAAATAAAAATTATTTTTTTATACTTTAATTTAGGGAGTTTCATTTGTAGTGGGAATAGGAACTTTAGTTAATGCAAGTGCTATTATTGTTGGGGGAATTATAGGTTACTTGTTTCAAAGAATTATTCCGATGAAAATTCAAAAAACGTCTTACAGGTGATTGGACTGGGAATTATATTTATTGGTTTTTCGGGCACTTTGAGCAAAATGCTAGTCATTAAAAATAATGCGATTACAGTAATTGGAGCAATTATGCTGGTTATTTCGTTGGCGGCTGGGACAATCATTGGTGAACTGATAGATATAGATGCATGGTTGAACAACCTTGGAGCGATTCTCGCGCAATGTTTTAGGCGAAGTCAAACCTCCAAATTCAGTGAAGGTTTTGTTATATCAACATTAACTGTCTGTATTGGGGCGATGGCAATGGTTGGAGCACTTCAAGATGGGTTGAACCATGATCCATCGATTTTATTCACTAAATCATCCATTGACTTTATCATTGTTCTGCTGCTGGCATCTTCATATAGTATCGGATGTGCCTTTTCTGCACTTCCGTTGCTTTGTTTTGAAGGTGGGATAACTTTACTTGCGACGCTCATTAAAGCTTTTTTAACCGCAGATATGCTGTGGTAATGACAGGTAATTTAGCTAATATAGAAAGGGGTGATTGTTATGCGTATCAACATTTTGCAGCATACTCCTAATGAAGGACCGGGATCAGTTTCAGCTTGGGGTCGGGCACATGGATATGAGATTTACATTTATCATCCATATCAATTTGGCTTTTTGCCCAAAGCTGAAGAGACTGACATGCTTATTATTTTAGGTGGGCCGATGAGCCCTAATGATGATGCGGCTTGGATTATAAAGGAACGCATACTTATTCAACAACTAATAGACATGGAGATACCAATGTTTGGAGCTTGTTATGGAGCGCAGCAGATTGCTAAAACTTTAGGTTCTTCAATCAGCCAAGCACCAGCAAAAGAAGTTGGGTGGGCACCAGTTTATCGTCAAAGTGAGGCAATCCCGAACTTGCCCAAACAGTTGTTGGCGTTGCATTGGCACGAAGAAATGTTTGAGATACCTCAAGGAGCTGAATTACTTTTCTCAAGCGATAGAGTGAAAAATCAGGGTTTTGTCATAGGTCACCGTATCATAGGACTGCAGTTTCATTTTGAACCGCAGCCGGATAATGTCCGTGAAATGGTGATTAACGATTTTCCATATATCGAAGGATCAGTACTTAAACAAACTGCGGCTGATATTTTGAAAACACCGGTACCTGAAGATAATGAGCAAGTTATGTTCAAGTTATTGGATTACCTTAGTGCAGATAAATAGAAAAAAGGGAATGTGCCAATATTCGTTAGGCTTTAAATAAAAGCAAGACTATTAAAAAGCTGCTTCACATAATGCAAAGCTAAAATAAAGGATTGGGCCAAATGTTTATATTTGACTCAATCCTTTGTTAAATCACTATTATTGGCATGCGCCAGATTTTTGTTTGGACTTAGACTGTGCTTTTTTACCTAATCGTAAACAAAAGCCGTAGCCGTATAAAGGGTCATTTTCTCGCACTTCTAACCTCTATAGAATAAGCAATTAGCATGAGTATAACTAATGTGGCAACGTAAATAGGAAGGCTTATGATTGAGCCGCTGTGAAGTAAGCTCATCAAATAAGTGAAAAAGCTGATGACAAGGTAATATAAAAAACTGAAAAGGCCACTCGCAGTACCAATTATGTTTTCATATCCCACTAATGCCAGTTCGAGTGTAATTGGTAGTGTGATATTTAGTCCCCAAAATGTAAAAAATGTAGCTATGATCATACCAGTCATTGAATTGCTAACGGCTGCGATGATTAATCCGACTGTTCCTAACAGTGCAATAAACAATCCCTTTTTTACTAAAAATGTCTTTGAAAACTTAAGGACATAATAGTTTATAACCATTGCACCTGCAATGGGGTTGATAGGGCAATAACGATACCAATCAAACCATATTGAATTGATGTCATTTTGAAATGTTCAATAAAGATGAACGGAGCTTCAGCGTAGTAGCTGAAGAGAATGCCATTAATTCCACTGACTAATAGACCATATGTTAAAACTGTCTTATCCGTCATAATCCTGATTAAGATTTTAAGCATACCAATCTTTGCGCTTTTTACCACAGTTTTTCGGGTTTCTGGGAGGTAAAACCCTGTATAAAGCAGAATCAATATAGCAATCAATATTAGTGTTGAGAACACGCTGCGATACCCAAAAAAGGTTTGTGCACAACCGCCAATCAGAGGCCCTAGCGCAGGAGCCAGTGACATCGCTGCTCCAGTTTTAGCGAATACCTTTGATCTAGTGGTGTCAATATAAGCCTCACGCATGATTGTTTGAGTAATTACCGAACCTGAACTGGCACCAAAGGCTTGAATCAAACGTGCAAGCAGTACAATATTGAAGTCCTGTGCAAAGTACAATCCTAAGTTTCCAGATAGGTAAATAACAATTCCACTAAGCATTGCTAATCTGCGGCCTATTTTATCAGACAATGTTCCCCAAAATAAAACGCCAATGGCGAATGCAATAAAATATGTGCTCATTGTTAATTGGCAGTTTGTGCCGACACATGTAGATGCGTCCTCAAAGCGGGCAACACGGGTGTAAAGATGGACTCGCTGATTTGCGGGAATCCAATAAGAACAATAATGAGTAAAATGGATGGAACATTTTTCTGGGCGTTTTTCATAATGATTCTCCTAATTTATAAAATATGCGGAAAAACGCCCTTATACAATTACAGTTGCTTTGCATATGAAACAAGTATATTCAGTCATTAAAAGATTTCACTCCCTCAAATACATATTTGAAAAATGCACAATAACCAGCGAAAAAATATTTGCAATAAATATTAATATTCTAACATAGCTGAGTGTTGCATTAGTGCCTAGTGTAAAAAAATGTTGTACAATTCAAGCACAAGCTGTGATTATGCAACGCATGGTCCTAACAAATTGAACGTCTAAATTAAGAGCAAAAAGTGATATAGGTATGTTCATGAATACATTATAAGATGTTTATTACTTGTTTAAGGGAGATGATGGTTTTGAGACAATCTAGTTTAGAGAGACTCATCGAAGAATATTTTAAAGCATGGGTCACGCGTGATTTCCCTAATATTGAATATTTTTTCACACATGATGTTTACTACCGCGAATGTAATGGAGCAAGTTACCGTGGCTTAAACGAGCTTAATGGGTGGATAAATTCTATGTTAAAAAAGCAAACAGTCTTAGAATGGGATATCAGCAATATTGAAAAAACAGATTCTGGTGTTTTCATTGTAATGTGGTTCTTTCACGCAAAAGAAGAGAAAGAATATAATTTTGATGGAGTTTCGTTAATTGATTTTACTGACGACAAAATCAGCCATATTAGTGAGTACGCTGCTAGCCATGATCTTTATCGGCCCTTTAAAGAGACAGGCAGCAACTAAACTAATACAGCTTGATGATGTGGAATGAAGCAATTCATTAAATAAAAATACTTGTTGGCTACTCTAGAGCACTGATGACAACTTTGCCGATCATGTGATTAGATTCGACCAATTGGTGCGCTTCTTTTAGATTTTGCACATTTATGGGAGACAAGGTTTTATTCAAGGTACTTTTTAGTATGTCTTTGTCTAGCAAGTCAGCAACCTGATCGAGAATTTGATGCTGGGTGATCATATCAGGAGTTTGATAGAAGGACTTGGTGTACATCCATTCCCATGCAAACTTGGCGCGTTTTTGCGTAAGTTTGCGTAAATTAACTGGATGGCGATTTTCAGTAATGGAAGCAATCCGGCCGCTGGGTTTAATCAATTCAGCCATTTCATTCCAATGACCATCCAAGTCGTTTAGTTCCAAAATAAAATCAACGTATTTATAACCAAGATTTCGGACCTCTTTTACCAGATCTCGTCGGTGATTGACTGTTTGGTCAGCTCCAAACCCTGTTACCCATTCAATTGTTTCGGGACGCGAGGCACTTGCAATGACCTTTAAGCCAGCCCAGTGAGCTAACTGAACGGCGATTGATCCCACTCCGCCAGAGCCGTTGATAATTAAAATTGTTTTGTTATGATTCGATTCTTGATTGTGTGGATCGATTTCTAACTGTTCAAAAAGGGCTTCCCAGGCTGTCAGAGAGGTTAAAGGCATAGCTGCAGCTTGCTGGATAGATAGCTTCTTTGGGGCATGCCCCACGATCCGCTCATCAATTAATTGGAATTCACTGTTGCTGCCGGGACGTTTAAAAGAACCAGCATAAAAGACCTGATCACCTTCTTTAAACAGCGAAACTTTATCACCAATAGAGGCAACGGTGCCGACCGCATCCCATCCAATTACTTTAGGTTCTTTAAGTACTCCATGCCCGCTTTTCCTAACTCCTGTATCAACAGGATTAACAGAAACGGCCTCTACCTTGATCAGTAGATCATGCCCCTTCGCTGTCGGTTTAGGTAATTCAAATTCTATTAAACTGTTCTTGCTTTCGATTGGAAGATGTTCTTTAAATCCGATTGCTTTCATT
The DNA here is from genome assembly GCF_001436755.1 of Liquorilactobacillus aquaticus DSM 21051. Lineage (GTDB taxonomy): Bacteria > Bacillota > Bacilli > Lactobacillales > Lactobacillaceae > Liquorilactobacillus > Liquorilactobacillus aquaticus. The sequence continues at coordinate 125,547 of NZ_AYZD01000011.1, read as the reverse complement.
ATCGTAGTCATTTTTGCATTCCTTCTTTCACAATCATTATTAATTACGGACAAAAATGTTGCAATAATGAAATTTTTGTAAGATGATCACAAAAGTGTTACAGCAAAGACTTGTGCAAAATAGATTGAAGGACGGCTGAAGTGTTATTGTATTAGTTAGATTAATGAAGCTGGTCATTGAAAGAGGGAGTTAATTATGCAAAGACATATTTACGCATGCCAAGACGGCTGCCCAGTTCAAAGTACTTTACAGATAATATCGGGAAAATGGAAAGCAGTTATTTTATATCATCTGCTCAAGAATGATACCTGTCGTTTTGGTGAACTGCAGAGAAAAATAGAAGATTGCTCCAGCAGAATGTTGGCCCTGCAACTGAATGAACTCGAAAAAGATAATGTGGTTAAGAAAAACGTGTATTCTGTAATGCCTCCTAAAACGGATTACACACTGACTGAGTTTGGAAAGAGCCTTGCACCAGTTGTCGAAGCAATGGAAAAATGGGGAGATCATTATAATCAAACAATCGTTAAAGAAGGTCATGCAAATGCCGAAGATTGCAGGGCGTTAGGGTACGAATCTTAAGTGAAGTTAAGCGAGCTAAGCTATCTTCAACGGCAAGAAATGCGGTTACCATGGATCTGACGTAATCTCAAAAAAATTTCACAAAATTAAACACTTTGTACGATTTGGACCTCAGCGTCAAGTCGTGCAAGGTGTTTTTTTAGTGGACTAAGATTGCGACAAGAAAAAGGGTTATATTATATGACATTTTGCCGAGAAAATATACTACTGACAGTTTTCTTTGAGTTTATGAAAATTAAGAAAATAATCTTATTTAATGAAAATTATTGTGAAACAAACATATGCAGCAAAAAAAGAGTTATATACACGGAATTGGTCTATGCCTATTTACAATGCAAAAATCTAAGTATAGAATCTCAACCAACAGCTGTACTATTGCTGTTTAACTGTTTTTGCGTAGACAGTTAGTTAATAAAATAAGCCTTTATTAAGATTTAGGTGGAATTGCTTTTTGTGAAAGCTAAAAGAAAGGAGGATGAAAATGTTTGAAAAAGGCAATGAGGATTTAAATAGTGAAGGAGCTGAATTCACGACAAGGGAAATCGAGCAACAGCCTGAATTGTGGGCCGAAGTCTGTGAAAATTACACTGAAAATATAGATCAGCTTGATAATTTTTTTACATGTCTAGAACAAGCAGGTGGGCAGAGAGTACGTGTTATTCTCACCGGAGCTGGGACCTCGGATTTTGTCGGTCAAACGATTGTTCCATATTTGAATTTGAAAGGCGACAGAAAAAAATACAGTTTTGAAGCAATTGCTACCACCACATTAGTTTCCGCTCCATTAGAGTACTTTGAAAGTCATACCCCAACATTGTTGGTATCTTTTGCCCGCAGTGGCAATTCACCCGAGAGTGTTGCAGCGATTCAACTGGCACAAAAAATAGTTACTAAATTATGGTCACTGGTTATCACATGTAATCCGAGTGGGAAGTTAGCCCAAGTCTATTCAACTGGAGAAAATAATCTTGTCTTACTTCAACCTGCACGCTCAAATGATAACGGTTTTGCAATGACGGGGAGTTTTACCTGTATGCTTTTAACGGCAGTGCTTGTTTTTGATTCAAGTGCGCTGGAAGAAAAGAAAGAATACGTAAAACTAATTGAGCAAATGGGCCATGAAGTTATTAAACGTGAACCTGAAATAAAAGCTCTATCAGATTTAGATTTCGAGCGAGTTATCTACCTGGGATCTGGTGGTTTGGCAGCTTTAACACAGGAAGCGCAACTAAAGTTATTGGAGCTAACAGCAGGTAAAATTGCAACATTATTTGAGTCATCAATGGGAATTAGGCATGGGCCTAAATCATTCATTAATACAAAAACAATAGTTTTTTGTTTTATAAATAATAATCCATACTCAAGACTCTACGACTTAGATATTCTTGCGGAAATTAGAAAAGAAAAAATTGCTTTGAAGGCAGTAGGAATTGATATGCAGGAGGGGGATAGGAGAGAGAAAGAAAATTTTGTATTTATCGGAGGAAATAAGCAGATCCCTGAGAGTTATTTAGCTCTGCCTTATATCATGGTGGCACAGACTTTTGCTCTTCTAACATCTGTAAAGATAGAAAATACTCCAGATAGGCCTTCAATTACGGGCACAGTCAACAGAGTTGTCAAAGGTGTTACTATTCATCACCTATAGCTTTTTATGGAAGGTGGAAACTATGCATTACTATATTCATGCTGATAAGTTTTTTTTGAAGAGCGGAATCGAAAATGAAGGATATCTTGAAATTATCGACGGACATTTTGGAAATTTTATACATGCTGAACCGAACGGAAAAATATTGAATTATCCTAACAAATTAGTTGTGCCTGGTTACGTTGATACACACATTCATGGGATGGTTGGACATGATGTTATGGATGGTGCCTGGGAAGACATCGATGCTATTTCACAAGCATTGTTAGAAACTGGTGTGACCAGCTGGCTGCCAACCACATTAACAGCAAGCATTGAACAGTTAAGTCATGTTACTAAGAATATTGGGGAACACGCAGGCAGTGAAAAAGGTGCGAAAATTCAAGGGATTTATTATGAAGGACCATTTTTTACGGTGGAACACAAAGGCGCGCAGAACCCGCAGTATTTCCGTGATCCGAAAATTGAGATATTAAAAAAGTGGCAAAAATTGTCTGGCAATCTGGTTAAAAAAATTGCTATTGCCCCAGAGAGAACGGGAAGCATTGATTTTATCAGAGAGGCTGTAAGGATGGGGGTTCACGTTGCACTTGGACATTCCAACGCTACATATGATCAAGCAAAAGAAGCAATTGATGCAGGGGCTGACATTTTTACACATGCTTTCAATGGAATGCGAGGTTTTACACACAGAGCTTGCAGGATAATTATACAAGCGACTTCTTGTAATGATATCACTGCAAAAAGATTTTTGGAAAAAGCGGATAGAAATGTAAAAGCCGCAATTGTTATGATCCTTTTAGGATTGGATAAGAATGCCGCAATCAAGTTTTTACGTGATAAAAATGGGTTTGTTCGGCAGGCCCTAGAGTAACGGAGCAAAAAAGTCGTCTTTGAGCAGTGATTGTAGACTACGCTCTGATTGTGCTTACAAGTAAGTTTATGCTTGGCAAAAGGGCTGGTTATTGGGGTAGGCTAATGCAAAAATTATACAAAAAAAGACTAAGCCAAATTTTTCGACTTAGCCTTTTTATAATTTTAAGTGAGACATCAATTAATGGTTCAAGTCAAACTTCATTTTAAAAAGAATTTCTTCCAAAAAAATATCGGGGCTTAGCTTCTTCGCGGCCATAGAGCAAATTTCGGACGCGGCATCACGACTAATGCCAACAATACAGCACCATAATCAAGATAAGTATCGATTGGACTGGTATCGAAGAGATAACCGCGAAGAATAACCAGCGAAATGATTACCAATGCTAAGACAACACGTAAATCTTTGTTCATAATGACCGCCTCCTAAGTATTATCTGTTTAAATGATAGCGCTTTAGATGGTTAAACTCAAACAAAGAAGTGCTGCCGAGCTTAAGAATGTTGAAATAAAAGAATAATCTTTGTTTGGGTTAATTAAATACTTTTTTTGACCAAATTGACTTTGTAAAAGTAATTTAGAATATTTACAAATTACTTTTAATCAACTATCATTTAAGAGGACAACTTAGGAGTGAGTTTTATGGGAGAAAAAGAATTACATGGTATTAAGAGAACGATTTTTGTGTGGACATTGCTCGCAGGGACCTTTACGATGTCGATTAGCCAATCTTCGCTATCGACAGCATATCCGACGCTAATGAAGTATTTTGGAGTTGATGCACCTACGATTCAATGGCTGACAACGGGTTTTATGTTGATCATGTGTGTTATGATGCCGCTGAGCCCCTGGTTGTTGAATAATTATTCGTTCAAAAAAATCTATTTGAGTGTTTTACTGATTTTTATGGTTGGAACTGCGATGATTATTTTGTCACCGAACTTTATTTTTGCATTGATAGGAAGAGCACTTGAAGCGATTGCGGTTGGAGTGTTGTTCCCATCATTTCAAACAGTTTTGCTGACAATTACACCGACTAAGAAAAGGCCTTCTGTCATGGGACTAGCGGGGCTTGTAATGGGATCAGCATTAGCTTGCGGTCCAATCATATCAGGAATTATCTTGAATTATCTCAGTTGGCAGAGCCTTTTCTGCTTTTTCTTGATCGTGATTCTGATCGTATTCGTGAGCGCATTTTTCAATATATATGATGTTCTGCCGCGACAGAAAAGCGGTTTTGATTTTGTTTCAGTGGTTGCATCATTTGGTTTGATCGGTATTTTGTATGTTGTTCAAACCTACGGCAGCAGGTTGAAAATGACTTCTTCATTACTGTTATTGTTGATCGTTAGTCTGGCGTTTACAGGTTATTTCATTTATCGGCAGTTTACACTTGATCAACCGCTTTTAAAATTAAGTGTCATGCGGGTCGTGAATTTTGATTTAGCAGTGCTGCTCACAGGGATTGCTTATATTTCGTTGATCGTTATTACAGTTATTTACCCGTTATACTATCAAAAAATACTGCATACTTCAGTTTTAGTATCCGGTTTGGCGTTAGTTCCACCAGCGCTCTTGTTAAGTGCTCTGAATCCGCTGACTGGAAAGTTAGCTGAAAAAATTGGGTTCAAGAAAACCTTAATCATTGGAATGCTGATGCTAGTTTGCGGCTGGGGGGCATTGGCTGTCTTCGCGAAGGAGCTGACGCTCGTATCAATGATCGTTTTTGCAATGCTGATTGAAGGTGGAAATGCTTTTGTCATGATGCCAGCAACAACTTTAGGGGCTGATTCACTAACAGAAGCGCAAATATCTCATGGAACAGCAATCATTACGACAGTTCGCCAGCTTTTGGGGGCGCTTGGTGTCACGCTCGCGACCCTGATTGTAGTTGCTGGAAGCAAATCAGTCAGTTCGGTCAGCGGCTATCGGAATGCTTTCTTATTCTTCTGTGTATTGGAAGTTATAGGATTCATTTTAGCCTGTGCCATTCGTCAAACGAAAAAGAATCAGTAAGTAAGATAACTTTATTTGCTGATAATTAAACAACAAGAGAAGGTATGGAAAAAGTCGCTTTAAAACCATGCCTTCTCTTGTATTTAGTTCTAAAATACTTTAAACTAAAGTAGTGTGTGAAACATATTGTTTCACAAAAAGAAATATCAATTTAAATTAAGATATGAAAGAGGAATATTATGACTCCAGAGCGTTTCAGACAAGAACTTGCCCAACATGGCATTGATTTGACAACAGAGCAGATGCAGCAATTCGAGACATATTATCATTTCTTAGTTGAAGCCAATGAACATGTTAATCTGACGGCAATTACTGCCCAAGAAGAAGTGTATCTGAAACATTTTTATGACTCGTTGTTGCCGGCGCTGGTTATTAAAGACCTTCAACATAAGGAATTGCGGATCTGTGATGTCGGAGCAGGCGCGGGCTTCCCTTCAATACCGTTGAAGATTGCTTTCCCTAAGCTGCAGGTTACAATTGTTGATTCGCTCAATAAACGGATCAAGTTCCTCGATGAGTTGGCGGATAAACTACAATTAACAGGTGTGGAATTTCATCACGCTCGAGCAGAAGAGTTCGCGGGCAAAAAGAGTTCTTTTCGGGAAAGCTTTGATATTGTAACTGCCCGAGCTGTGGCGCGCTTGTCCGTTTTGGCAGAATTATGTCTACCGTTGGTGAAATTGGGAGGCAATTTTATTGCACTTAAGGCACAAAAATCGCAAGCTGAGCTGGAAGATGCCCGCTACGGGATTAAAAAATTAGGTGGGAAAATTATTGCAGACGATGAACTGTTTCTGCCTGAAAATGGCGATGAACGGCATATTATTACTATTGCAAAAACGGGTGTGACACCTAAAAAGTATCCGCGGAAACCAGGGACTCCTGCTAAGAAGCCACTGGTAAAATCTGACGTCAAGGGGGAAGGATGATGGCATTTTCATTTTGGAACAAAAAGAAAAAAACAGTGGATGATACACAGCAGCGAATCACGGAAATCCCACTTGAACAAATCGTTCCTAATCGTTTTCAACCGCGTAAGGTTTTTGCCAAAGATAAGATTAGCGAGCTAGCTGATACGATTAAGGAGCATGGCTTGCTGCAGCCAATCATCGTCCGGCAATACGAACCGGAACATTATGAAATCATTGCTGGAGAGCGTCGTTTTCGTGCGATAACTCAGCTGGAATGGGAAAAGGTTCCCGCGCTTATCAAAGAAATGACGGATACTGAAGCAGCTTCGATGGCAGTCATTGAAAACTTGCAGCGTGAGGGATTGACGGCGATCGAAGAGGCACGTGCATATAAGGAGCTGATGGGATTAAATCGGCTGACCCAGAGTGAATTAGCACGGGCGATAGGCAAAAGCCAATCTTTTGTGGCTAACAAGCTGCGGTTATTAAAGCTTTCAAAGTTTGCACAGCAATCTATTTTAGACCGAAAAATCACTGAACGTCATGGTCGGGCGGTTTTGGCCTTGGAGGAAAAACAACAAGAAGAGGTTGTTAAACAAGTTATCGCCAAAGAAATGACAGTTAAGGAAACCGAAGCCTTGGTCCAAAAGCTAAATAATGATGGCAAGGCTAAAGAGGATCGCCCCAAAAAACGTTCCAAGGGGTCTACCAGTGATTTGCGTGTTGCAGTTAACACGATTAAAAAGGCACTTAAAATGGTCAATGACAATGGGATGAAGATCAAGACACATGAAGAAGATAATAAAGATTTTCATCGCATCATCATCGACATTCCGCTCGAAAAAGTAAGCAAGGAAGATACAAAGAAAAAATAGGGGGCGAAAGATTCATGGGAATCGTGATTGCATTGGCAAATCAAAAAGGCGGTGTCGGTAAGACAACTACTAGTGTCAATCTTGGAGCATGTTTAGCAGAGCTAGGCAAAAAGGTTCTGTTGATAGATTCTGATGCACAGGGCAACGCCACAAGCGGTGTCGGGATTCATAAGGCGAAGATCGAGAAAGATATCTATGATGTTTTGGTCAATGAATATCCGATTGCCGAGACGATTATTCCCAGTAGTCATCCGGGGCTTGACATTGTTCCAGCAACGATCCAACTTTCAGGTGCTGAGATCGAATTAACTTCACAGATGGCACGAGAGTCACGTCTTTTAGATGCAGTTAAGCAGATCAAGGATCGTTATGATTATATTTTGATCGACTGTCCACCTTCTTTGGGATTATTGACAATCAATGCTTTCAGCGCAAGTGATTCGATTTTAATCCCAGTTCAAAGTGAATACTATGCTTTGGAAGGATTAAGTCAATTGATGAATACAATCCGTTTGGTCCAAAAACATTTCAATCCAGATTTAAAAATCGAAGGAGTTCTGATGACGATGCTTGATGCACGAACGAATCTTGGAACACAAGTTGTTGCCGAGGTACAGAACTACTTTAAGAATAAGGTATATACAACTGTTATTCCACGAAATATTCGTCTTTCAGAGGCGCCTAGTCACGGGAAAGCAATTATTGATTATGACCCTAATTCACGCGGCGCAGAAGAATATATGTCTCTGGCCAAGGAGGTGCTGGCTGCTCATGACTAATAAGAATAATAAAGGATTAGGTCGTGGTATCGAGGCCTTATTTCAAGAATTTGACGAAACAAGCGATACGGAAGAAGTTGTAACTGAGTTAAAATTGACTGAAATCAGGCCAAATCCTTATCAACCGCGAAAAACTTTTGATGAAGAATCTTTAGCTGAACTAACAGATTCAATTAAGAAAACCGGTGTTTTTCAGCCGATTATTGTCCGCAAGTCGACTGTCAAAGGTTATGAAATCATTGCTGGTGAACGTCGTTTTCGAGCTTCCAAACTTGCTGGCAAGGAAACGATTCCAGCAATTGTGCGCCAAATAGACGAGGCTAGCATGATGGAAATCGCTGTTTTAGAAAATCTTCAGCGTGAAGATCTGACTCCCCTCGAAGAAGCGGAAGCTTACAATACCTTGATGGAGAAACTTAGCTTGACGCAAAATCAAGTTTCTGAACGTTTAGGTAAGAGCAGGCCGTATATTGCAAATTATCTTAGGCTTCTAGGCTTGCCATCAGAAGTTAAAAAGATGCTTCAGACTGAGAAGCTCTCAATGGGACAGGCACGAACTTTGTTGGCTTTAAGAGACAAGAAGCAGTTGGTTCAGTTGGCTGAAAAAACGATTCATGACAATTTGACTGTTCGGCAATTGGAACAGCTGATTGCTGAAATGAATGGCAAAAATTCCAAGAAAAGCAAAAAAGTCGTCAAAGACCCGAATGAGCCATATTATAAACAAAGTGAGACGGCTTTGCAGGAAAAATTCGGGACAAAGGTCGCGATTAAGAAAAGATCAAAATCAGGTAAAGGTAAAATAGAGATTGATTATTTATCAACCAAAGATTTTAACCGAATCTTGGATATTTTGGGAATCAGCTTGGATTAGAACGCAAAGACTAAATTGGGGGAATTCAAATGCCAACAACAGAATATGCGTTACATGATATTGTTGAAATGAAAAAACAGCATCCATGCGGAGTTAATCGGTGGGAGATCATCAGAGTGGGTATGGACATCAAGATCAAATGTACTGGCTGCAATCATTTAATTATGATGCCGCGGCGTGAATTTAATCGCAAATTCAAAAAGGTTCTCGAACAAGCTAAAAAAGAACAAGATTAGGAAAGAGTGAAGAATAACTATGTCATTAACTGCAGGAATCGTCGGCTTGCCTAATGTAGGCAAATCGACTTTATTTAACGCAATCACAAAGGCCGGAGCTGAGATGGCCAACTATCCTTTTGCTACAATTGACCCAAATGTTGGGATGGTAGAAGTTCCAGACAAGCGTCTGCCTAGAATTGATGAACTGATCCCAGCCAAGAAGATCATCCATACAACTTTTGAATTTACTGATATTGCGGGAATCGTTAAGGGAGCAAGTAAAGGCGAGGGCTTAGGCAACAAATTTCTTGAAAATATTCGACAAGTCGATGCAATTGTTCATGTTGTTCGTGCCTTTGATGATGATAACATCACACACGTCAGCAATAAAATTGACCCGTTGGACGATATCGATACAATTAATCTAGAGCTAACATTGGCAGATCTGGAAAGTGTTAATAAACGCTATACACGTGTTGAAAAGGTCGCACGTACAAAGGACAAGGAAGCTGTTGCGGAATTTGAGATTTTAAAACGTATCAAACCTGTTCTGGAAGCTGGTAAGCCTGTTCGTTCGCTGACATTTGACGAAGAAGAGCAAAAAATTGTCAAAGGGCTGTTCTTGTTAACATCCAAACCGGTCCTCTATGTTGCTAATATTGCTGAAGATGACATGGCAGATCCTGAAGCAAATAAATATGTTCAGCAAATTAAAAAGTTTGCTGAAGAAGAAGGCTCTGAAACCATCGCAGTTAGTGCCAAAACTGAGGAAGAAATTGCTGAACTCGACGACGCCGATAAGCAGGAATTTCTGGAAGCTGAAGGTGTCGAAGAATCTGGGCTCGACCGTTTGATCAAGGCTTCTTATAAATTGCTTGGACTTGCTACTTTCTTCACTGCAGGTGGCAAGGAAACACGTGCTTGGACTTTCAAGCGTGGGATGAAGGCTCCACAAGTTGCCGGAATTATTCATTCAGATTTTGAACGTGGCTTTATTCGTGCCGAAACGATCTCATTTGAAGATTTAGATAAATATGGCAGTATGGCAGCCGTTCGTGAGGCTGGACGTCTGCGCTCTGAAGGTAAGGAATATCTTGTACAAGATGGCGACATTATTGAGTTTAGATTCAATGTATAATTATGAGATGCAAGAGATAAAGGTGGAGATTACTTGTGACGGAAGAGAACAAACAAAATAATAAGCAACGCAATCAGGAAGTAGCCAAAAAACAAGCTGAAAAGCTCCAAACGAAAAAAAACGAAGTCGTTCCCACAAGTACTTTTGAAGGATTGACGAAACGGAATGAGGATTACATGTTTCGCCTAAATCGAATGCTTGAAGAGAAAGGCATTCCCGCTGAGAAACGGAAACAGGCTGTTGATGAAATGGTAGCTGAGTTGCGTGATAAACAACGGCAGGGTGTTACTGCCAGCAAACTGTACGGAACGATCAGCGAACGTACCGAAGCAATCATTGCTGGGCCGAAGAAGAAAGCTAAAGAGCCTTCATATTGGAGTGTTGCGCTTGATAACGGCTTAATTATGTTTATGATGTTTTGTATTATGTACGCGGCGTTAGGGGCCTTTTCAAAAAAACAAGCAGAAGTTAATGGCGGAATTTTAACATTGATTGTGACGTCCGTGATTGCAGGTTTAGGAATGGCTTACTTCTATAAGGTAGCAGGCTATCGGCGTGATCGTAAAAAACGTATTCCGTTCTGGAAAACATTGCTGCTCTCGGGTGCATTAGTTGTTATCTGGATCACAGCATATACTCTGGTCATGGCAGTACCAGGAGTTTTGAACCGTACATTTGAGCCAATTGTTTATGCTGTATTGGCTGTTATTGCATTTGGTGTGCGTTATCTTCTGAAAAAGAAATACGGTCTTATCGGATCGATGTTTTAAGCAGATGTTGCTTCTAATGAATCCTTATTTTGTGCGAAAAAAGCTGGATAAAAAAATAGGGTTGACATTTATTAGAATTAGGTTAAAATAAGTATCTGTATTATGATTTGATAAACAAATTGATCAGGAAAGTAGCTTTTCCGTATATCTAAGAGAGGTTGCGTGTGGTGCGAGCAACTGGTAGACGGAATTGTGAAAATGACCTGTGATTGGTTGTTGCGAGGCTTTGCTGGAGCAGCAGACGGGGTGCCCTCCGTTATTTTGGGACACTATTGTATGTGATAGTAGATTAGCTATGCATTTTTGCATAATTAGAATGGTACCGTGGGTCCTCTCACTTCTAAAAAGAAGTGGGGGGATTTTTTTGTTTTAGAAGAAGATAGAGAGATTACTTGGGACATAAGCATAAAAGGCAAGCATATTTTTAATGGGCTTGATTGAATAGTGTTATACAGAGAGGGAGAATTAAAAATGACAAACTTTGACACAAATTTAGTTCATGGAAAATGTTGTAATGACAACAATACTGGAGCAGTCAATGTTCCGATCTATAATTCATCGACGTATGTTTATCAAAGTGCTGATGCAAAGGTTAAATGGGATTATGCCCGTTCAGGGAATCCGACACGGGCCTTCTTAGAAGATCAAATAGCACTACTTGAAGGAGGAAAACGTGGTTTTGCTTTTTCTTCAGGATTAGCCGCGATTCATGCAGCTCTGGCAATCTTTGCGCCGGGAGATCACATCATTATCGGTGATAAGATATATGGCGGGACTTTCAGGCTGGTCAATCAGTATTTCAAGAGGTGGCAACTTGAATTCACAACAGTTGATACGCAGGATGCAACTGCAGTTGAAGCGGCTGTTAGGCCCAATACTAAGGCAATCTATTTTGAGACTTTCACTAACCCGCTGTTGCGAGTTACAAGCGTTAAAGCAATGTCAGAGATCGCACAGCGGCATCATTTGTTGACGATTGTCGACAATACTTTTTTAACACCTTATTTACAGCAACCATTGAAATTAGGGGCTGATATTGTTATCCATTCAGCAACTAAATATTTAGGTGGACATTCAGATGTTATCGCAGGGCTAGTGGTTGTTAAAAATTCTGAATTGGCAGATAAAATTTATTTTTCTCAAAATGCACTTGGAGGAGTTTTGTCACCTGAAGATTCTAATCTGATTCGACGCGGGATACAGACACTGGGAGTGAGGATGGATCGGCATTTGGCGAATGCCGCTAAACTTGTTGACTTTTTGACCGAAAGACCGGAAATAGCCAAGGTCTATTATCCAGGGATAGAAGGATCTACAGACAATGAAATTGCTCGAAAAGAATGTCGCGGTTTTGGCGGAATTATTAGTTTCGAGTTGGTTGATTCTATAGATTCAAAAGCCTTTGTGGAACATTTGAACTTATTTCAGTTAGCTGTGAGTTTAGGTGCAGTCGAAAGTCTGGTAGAATTGCCGTATAAGATGTCTCACGCTGAACTATCAGCAGCTGATTTGCAAGAATGTGGGATAAGCACACAGCTGATTCGTCTATCTGTTGGTATTGAAGATGCGGAAGATTTGGTCGCTGATCTTGCGCAGGCATTGGATTCGTTCCAAAAATAATATAATTGAAGGATGTGTCAGGTTAAGATTATGTGGGATATTATTGTCAACGCAACACCTCAATTGGTCGTTGCGGGTCTGAAATATACGATCCCGATTTCGATCGTTTCGTTTCTGCTTGGATTAATACTTGCATTGATAACGGCTTTGATCAGGTTGTCGAGCAAGAAGGGACCATTTAGGATACTCAAAGCAATTTTTAGATTTTATGTGTGGCTTTTCCGAAGTACACCATTGTTAGTGCAATTATTTATTGTCTATTTTGGGTTGCCATACCTTAAGCTGACGTTTATTGCACCGGATGGGATTAAATTAACTCCACTTGTGGCTGGAATTATAACATTTTCATTGAATACAGGGGCCTATTGTTCAGAAACAATCAGAGCTTCGATTCTTTCAATTCCTAAGGGTCAGTGGGAAGCTGCTTATTCGATTGGAATGACTAGATCGCAGGCACTTTCACGAATTATTTTACCCCAAGCTGTGCGTGTTTCACTGCCACCGTTAGCCAATAGCTTCATTGGCCTAGTCAAGGATACTTCATTGGCAGCTTCGATTACAATTGTGGAAATGTTTGAAGTCAGTCAACAAATTGCGGCGGAGAATTATCAACCATTAGTTATGTACTGTTTGGTGGCTGCTTTATATGCAGTTGCCTGCTCGTTGCTGTCTTGGCTGCAGGGATATCTTGAGAAAGTGACCTCGCGTTACGTCACGAATGCTGATTAAGATCAGAAGGAGATTAGTACAGTTATGCTTAAATTGGAAAAACTTAACAAGAGCTTCGGCGAGCATCACGCCCTAGTTGATATTACGACCACCTTTCCCGAACATCAAACAACTGTTATCCTAGGACCATCGGGGTCAGGAAAATCAACACTTCTTCGGTCGCTCAATCTTTTGGAAAGACCGGAATCCGGCAGATATTTTTTCGATGATGATGTTTTTGATTTTGCTAAGGGAATTTCGGTCAAGGATACGTTGAATATTAGGAAACGGACAGAGATGGTGTTTCAAGGTTACAACCTTTTTCCGCATTTAACAGTTTTGAAGAACATCATGGAAGGACCGATCCAGGTGTTGCGCCGACCTAAGGCGGAGGTAGAAAAAGATGCACATGCCTTGCTGAAAAAAGTTGGCTTAGCTGACAAAGCAGATGTCTACCCTAATCAGTTGTCTGGTGGGCAGGCACAGCGTGTGGCGATCGCACGTTCGTTGGCAATGCAGCCAAAGTATATTTTATTGGATGAACCGACAAGCGCACTTGATCCAGAACTTGAGTTGGAAGTCCTTAAGGTTTTGAAACAAATTTCAACAGAAAAACGTTCAATGATTATTGTGACGCATAACATGGCATTTGCCCGCGAAGTTGCTGACAAAATTATTTTTGTCGAAGATGGGCACATTCTGTTTGATGGATCGAACGAAGACTTCTTTAAAACAGAAAATAAGCGGATTGCTGACTTTATCTCGGCAATGACATTTGCAAATATTTAAAAAGGGTGGAGAAAAATGAAGTTAAATAAATTGTTAAAGAAAACATTTATAGTTGCTAATATTTTGACAGCAGGAGTTATTTTGGCTGCTTGCTCATCAAGCGGTAAGTCAACTTCAAACGATAGCTACAAATCTGAACTTAATCAAAAAGGAACTTTGACGATTGGACTAGAAGGTACTTATTCACCATATTCTTACCGCAAAGATGGCAAGTTAACAGGATTCGAGGTTGAACTTGGGAACAAGCTAGCAAAAAAAATGGGACTGAAAGCCAAATTTGTTCCAACTAAATGGGATGGATTAGTTGCAGGACTAGGTAGTAATAAGTATGATGTTGTTCTGAACAACATTACTGCTACACCTGCACGTGCTAAAAACTATATTTTTTCTAAGCCCTACATCTATTCGCGCTACGCGTTAATCACCCGTCAAGGTGACAGTATCAAGAAACTTAATGATATTAAGGGGAAAAAGCTGGCTGAAGGAACTGGAACCAATAATGAACTTGTCGCAAAACAAAATGGAGCTACAATTGTTCCATCGGGTGACTTTGCAACTAGTCTGTCATTGGTCAGACAAAAACGTGTGGATGCTACAATCAACGCTCGGGAAGCATGGTATTCATACAAAAAGAGCAATTCAACTGATGGTTTAACGTATCATGACCTTTCATCTGAAAAAGATCCGGCTAAGATCGTTGGCCTGTTCAACAAGAAATCTACCAAGTTACGTTCTGAAACGAACAAGGCTTTGAAGGCTTTACGAGCAGATGGGACGTTGAAGAAGTTGTCTAATAAATATTTTGGGGCGAATATTACAGAGTAGCCAACACAAAAATAATTTTAGAATAACAAAATATAAGGCTTTAGTCCGATACATTTCAGGTATTGGATTAAAGCCTTTTTGTGTACTGCTGCGATTATTCATGAGCTGGGTTATATAAAATTGAACTTGTTGATTTACAGGTCATAGTGGGAATTATAAAGGTTAGTTTGTGTTAAATAGTTCTGTAATGCTGCAGTAATTTATTATCATAGTCATTTGACATTACAATTACTGAAATGCCAATATATATGAACATCCACATAATCGCTGAAACTATCGAATAACTTGTTGTTCCAGGAGAAGAATTAGAATATCCCCAGAAAAGAGTTGAAAGTGAATCAATGAAGAAATGGATCGACATTGGAAACACTATGCTCCCGCTTTTTATGTATACTACTGCTAATAATATGCCCATCCCAAAAACCTGAATCATTTGACAGATAGTACTTATTAAGGACTGGTCAGATAGATTAGTTAGGTGAATAAGACTAAAAAGCAAACTAGATATTAGTATTGAGAATAGGATACTCATGTTTTTATCCTTTGATTTAAATGAAAATAATTTCAACATTTTGCCAAGTAAAATCCCCCTGAAAAGATACTCTTCTGGAACAGCTGCTACAGTACCCACGATCAGAGCCTCAGGTAGCCTTTTTGAACCTGCCAAAAAAAAGATTAGAAAAATTACTGGGATTATTGCCAAAGCCTTAATTATATTGGCTGATGGTGTAAATTTAAAAAAAACTGACTGCTTTGTGAGCAAATAATTAAGGCAAAGTAAAATAATGAATGAACAAACCTTATAAAAGAATAATCCTGAAATTCCTGAAAGATTTAATGCTATTCGTATCTTATGAATTACGCTAAATTCCAGCAAAAAATCTATTATAAGTAATAACATTAAATAAAAAGACTCTTTTTTTATATTTATCAAATAATTTTCCTCCTCGATTGTCGTCCAAGTAACATAATACTCTAACAAAAAAGTTTGGCAATAATAATTTTATTTAAAATAAGCTTGATGTATGTTATTTTTTGTTTTAAAATATTCAAAATAATCATTGACACCGTTTTCATTTACTGTTAGTATAATCTTTGAAGATAGCGTGTGTTACTGATTCGATCAGGCATAAACCTACAGTACTTGTTTAGCATAGATTTCGATTGCTAGGCTGTGCGTAGGTTTTTTTTATCACTTTATAGGGGCGGTGACTATGAATTATATCAGAAACTTTAACAACAATGCTGCACTGGTTAGTGATAGAGAAGGGGTCGAATGGGTTGTTGTTGGGAAAGGGGTCGGTT
The DNA here is from genome assembly GCF_001436755.1 of Liquorilactobacillus aquaticus DSM 21051. GTDB lineage: Bacteria > Bacillota > Bacilli > Lactobacillales > Lactobacillaceae > Liquorilactobacillus > Liquorilactobacillus aquaticus. The sequence continues at coordinate 109,616 of NZ_AYZD01000011.1, read as the reverse complement.
TTGGCAAAAAGCAAGGTGAAGAAATTGATGAAACATTGGTGGAGCATAAATTTGTCGCGGCAGATAAAAATTCTCCAGAGATTGAAGAATTCAAGGATATTAAGCCGCAAGCTTTGCAGCTTACAACTGAGGTAGTTAAGTTAATCGAGCCATTGCTGGGAATCACTTATAATGATTATCAATACTTTACACTGGCTGATCATATCGATTTTTCATTGAAACGTGCTCGTGATGGAATTGAAATCGATAATGGGACAGTCAGGTGGGAGGTACGCAAATTATTCGCACGTGAATTTACGGTTGCACAAAAGGCAGTTGAATTAGTAAGGAAAAGGACAAATATGACTTTCCCAGATAGTGAGGTTGTTTTCCTGACGTATCATTTTGTCAATGCAGAGTCGGATGGCTCCAAACTGCAGGAAACGATTAAAATTTCACGCTTAATTGCAGGAATAGTTGAAATCGTTCAGTATCAATATCATCTAACGTTAGATACGGAATCGTTTAATTACAACCGTTTTATTACACATCTTAGAGCGATGATGGTCCAACAACTCAGTAAATCTCAAGATAGTGGGGAAGAGCTGGATCCATCGTTGCTTGAACTGATGCGGATTAAGTATCCACTGGCATTCGCAACAGTTGAACGCATTGATGCTTTTTTACAGGAAAAAGCAGGCTGGAAATTAGGCCCCGATGGAAAAGTTTACATGACACTTCACATCTGGCGAGTCACTCATCGACAAAAAATTGAATAGAAAAAAGGATTCTTTAGGTGTGTTACAGGAAACTGGCATTAACCCAAATATCTTTACTTAAGTGATCGGAGCAGGAATAAATTTTCTGCTATGCAACTTAAGCAAGGACATTTGGGTTTTTGTTTTAACTAGAGGAAACAAATAAGGAGGAAAATGTTATGAAATATGAAGAATTAAGCCGCTTGATAATTGATGGTGTTGGCGGCAAGGACAATGTTAAAAGTGTCGTTCACTGCACAACAAGGCTGCGTTTTAAACTTAAAGATGAGAGCATTGCTAAAGATGATATGTTAAAAAACAACGATGGTATCATCACTGTTGTTAAGTCAGGAGGGCAATATCAGGTGGTGATCGGCAATCACGTTGCCGATGTGTATGATGACTTGCTTCAAGTTGGTGGTTTCGCTGACGGGGGCTCTGTTCCTGACGATTATGAGGAGACTGAAAAATTAAATGTTTTAGACAAATTTATTGATCTGGTTTCAGGAATCTTTAATCCGATCTTAGGACCTTTGTGTGCTGCTGGGATGATCAAGGGATTTGCAGCTATGTTTACTTCACTTGGATGGCTAAGCACCAATTCAGGAACATATAAAGTATTATACGCAATTGGTGATGGTTTCTTTTATTTCTTACCAATTGTTTTAGGTGTGACAGCAGCCAAGAAGTTCAAAGTAGATCAATTTGTTGGAATGGCAATTGGAGCTGCTTTGTGCTATCCGGATATTGTAGCACTGAATAGCAGTAAGAATGTTTTATACACGATATTTAGCGGTACTTTTTTCCAATCTGATATTCATGCAACCTTTTTAAAACTTCCCATAATCATGATGAGTTATACGTCATCTGTTATACCGATCATCTTAGCAGTTTGGTTTGCTTCGCATGTTCAAAAATGGGCACGAAAGGTCATCCCAGATGTTGTTAAGACTTTCTTGGTTCCATTTGTAACTTTGCTTGTTGCTGTTCCCTTGACCTTCTTGGTGATCGGACCAATTGCAACATGGTTAAGTGATGCTATTTCAACTGTTTTCGTTGGGATTTATGACTTTAGCCCGCTCGTAGCCGGCCTTGTGATGGGAGCCCTTTGGCAGGTCTTTGTTATGTTTGGGATTCATTGGGGCTTCGTTGCTGTTGCGATGGCCAATTTGGCTTCAAAAGGCTATGATCCTATTCTTGTCCTCTCTTTGGCGGCATCCTTTGCACAAACAGGTGTTGTCTTGGGAATGATTATGCAAACTAAAAATCAGAAAACACGCAGTATTGCTATTCCGGCATTTATCTCGGCAATTTTTGGAGTAACTGAGCCGGCTATTTACGGGCTTACTTTGCCGCGGAAACGTTCATTTGTGCTGAGTTGTATCGCAGCTGCAATCGGTGGCGGAATTATCGGCTTGGCAGGCTCAAAAATGTATATGATGGGAGGAATGGGAATATTTAGCATTCCTACAGCCATCGGAAGCAAAACAGGAATCGATAGTTCCGTTTACGGGCTAATCATTGCAATGGCAGTCGCAACTGTTTTAGGATTAGGACTACAGCTTTTGTTCGGGAAAAAGGTCGTTGATAATATTGAACCTGCAACTGTAGCGGCAGCCGCTGCGCCTTCTGCGCCTGTAACGGAAGAAACAACAAATGTCGTACAAAAACCGAAATATCAACCCGCAACTAAGATAAACAGTCCACTTTCCGGTAAAATAATCTCGCTTAGCAGTATAGACGATGAAGTATTTTCTTCCGGTGCAATGGGTAAGGGCATAGCAATCGAGCCTGATGAGGGAATTTTGATTGCACCTGCTGCTGGAACAGTGACACTTGCCTTCCCAACGGGTCATGCCGTGGGGCTTAAACTGGATACAGGGGCTGAATTATTGATGCATATTGGAATGGACACAGTCGAGCTTGATGGTAAAGGTTTTGAATTACTGGTCAAGCAAGGAGATAAGGTAGCTGCAGGACAAAAACTGCTTAGATTTGATATTGGCTTAATAAAACAGGCTGGATTCAAATTAACAACGCCAATCGTTGTGACGAACACGAAAGAATACCATGAAGTAAATACTATTGATCCGCAACGGGAAAGCGTTAAAAGAAATGATATCTTACTTGATCTGAAATAAATTGGAGGTTTGAATATGGTTTTTCCTGAAAAATTTTTATGGGGTGGAGCGACTGCCGCTAATCAATGCGAAGGCGCGTATGATACTGCTGGAAAAGGGCTCTCATTAGTTGACATTCTACCGGCAGCTAAAGAAAACAGGGAATACGCACTTTTTCATCCTAAAGAGGCGATGCAAAAAGAGTACAGTTACTATCCCAGCCATGAATCAATCGACTTTTATCATCACTATAAAGAAGACATTAAACTGCTTGCTGAAATGGGCTACCGTGTTTTCAGGATGTCACTGAGTTGGCCACGGATTTTCCCAAATGGTGACGACGCAGAACCAAATGAAGCTGGTTTAAAGTTTTATGACGATGTGTTTGCAGAATGTCAGAAATATGGGATCGAACCTCTAGTTACATTGAATCACTTCGATACACCATTAGCGTTGTTTGATAAGTATAATGGGTGGTCAGATCGAAGCTTAATTAAGCTTTATGTCCATTATTGCGAAACGGTTTTGAAACGCTATCGGGGCAAGGTCCATTATTGGCTAACTTTTAATGAGATTAATATGATCCTGCACATCCCCTTTTTGGGCGGAGGAATGGACGTAAATAATGTTGAAAACTCTGAACAGGTAAAATACCAAGCTGCACACCACCAACTTGTTGCATCTGCTTTGGTGACAAAATTAGCACATGAAATTGATCCTGAAAATAAGGTGGGTTGTATGCTAGCAGCTGGTCAAACATATCCATATACATGTGCGCCAGAAGATGTTTTTGCAGCAATGCAAGCAGACCGCGAAAGCTATTTCTTTATTGATGTCCAAGCACGTGGTTATTATCCAAGCTACGCTGAACGAGTTTTTGCAAATAAAGATGTGACGATCGAAATGGCGGCAGATGATAAGAAGATATTGCGTGAGCATACAGTTGACTTCATTTCGTTTAGCTATTACTCGTCGCGTCTAACAAGCACAGATCCTGAGGTTAAGAGTAAAACAGCCGGAAACATTTTTGCCTCCTTAAAAAATCCCTATTTAAAGACAAGCTCATGGGGCTGGCAGACAGATGCTTTGGGATTAAGGATCACGATGAATCAGATCTATGATCGTTACCAAAAACCGCTTTTTGTTGTTGAAAATGGTCTTGGTGAGAAAGATGTGCTGACTGAAGAACATGCAGTTCATGATGAATATCGGATTGCTTATCTAAAGGATAATATCAAAGAAATGGGAGAAGCAATTGCTGATGGAGTTGAATGCTGGGGATATACAAGTTGGGGATGTATTGATCTTGTTTCTGCCGGTTCAGGTGAAATGAGCAAGCGTTATGGTTACATTTACGTTGATCGCGATGACAATGGAAATGGGAGCCTTAGAAGATATAAAAAAGATTCTTTTAATTGGTATACCAAGGTTATTGCAAGTAATGGTCAGCTTTTATTCAAATAAGAAAGGAAGATGTCTAAATGTATTCAAAAAAAGTTCCTGATAAGTTTCCTGATAATTTTTTATGGGGAGGGGCAACTGCTGCCAATCAGCTTGAAGGAGGCTGGAATCTGGATGGTAAAGGATTGACTACAGCCGAAGTGGTTAAGAAGGCTGAGGATCGGCAAAATTTTACCATGAATGAAGTCACGCCTGAGAGTTTACAGGTGGCAGTTAATGACAAAACAGACGAATTATACCCGAAAAGACGCGGAATTGATTTCTACCATCATTATAAAGAAGACATTAAACTTTTTGCGGAAATGGGCTTCAAGGCTTTTAGGCTTTCAATTGCGTGGGCACGTATTTTTCCGAACGGCGATGAAACAGAGCCAAATGAGGCCGGTCTGCGTTTTTATGATAGCGTCTTTGCAGAGTGCAAACGCTATGGAATTGAACCTATTGTGACAATTTCACACTATGAGATGCCCTTAGGAATTACCTTAAAATATAATGGCTGGGCCAGTCGGAAAACAATTGCCCTTTTTACGAAATATACAGAGGTTTTATTTAAACGTTATCAAGGAGTTGTTAAGTATTGGATGACCTTTAATGAGATCAATGCTTCAACATGGGGATTTACAGGAACGGGGGCCCTCGATAGTGAGCTTGACGAACCAGCTAAGATGCAGTTACGTTATCAATCTCTGCACCATGAGTTCATTGCAAGTGCGCTTGCAGTTAAACAGTGCCATCAAATCGATCCTCAAGCGAAGATCGGCTGCATGTTGGCAAGAATGCAGACATATCCAAATACACCCAATCCGATTGATGTGAGGGCGGCACAGTTGCAGGATCAATTGAATTTGTTCTTCACTGATGTTCAAGTGCGTGGCGAATATCCTGAGTATATGAATCGCTATTTTGCTGAGAATGGAATCACACTTGAAATGCAAGCAGATGACCAGCAAATAATTAGTGCGGGTAAAGTAGACTATTTAGGATTTAGCTACTACATGTCGACAGTGACCTCTGCAAACGATGAAGTTGAAAAAGCAACTGGCAATTTTGCTTTTGGAGGTAAGAATCCTTACCTGGAAGCCAGCGATTGGGGCTGGCAAATCGATCCGCTTGGGTTAAGGATCACTTTGAATGAGTTTTGGGACCGTTATCGAGTTCCATTGTTCGTTGTTGAAAACGGCCTGGGTGCGCTTGATAAAGTTGCGCCGGATGGCAAGATACATGATAATTATCGGATTGAGTATTTACGTAAACATATTGAACAGATGAAGGAAGCAATCCGAGACGGAATCAACTTGATGGGATACACCATGTGGGGACCGATTGATCTTATCAGTGCATCGACATCGGAAATGTCCAAAAGATACGGGTTTATCTATGTTGATCAAGATGATGAAGGCCAAGGGACACTTAAACGTCTGCGGAAGGATTCATTCGACTGGTACAAGAAAGTGATTGCTTCAAACGGTGAAGATTTAGCATAAAAAAGAATAGCTAATTCTGAAAAAAGTAAAGTACAAAAAAGGTATAAGAAGGGCTGAGGGCAAAGAAAATTTTTTTATCCTCAGCTTTTTCTGTGCGCGACTTGCCTTAAAACAAGTTAAGTTTCAATCATGATAGTTGTTATGAATTATCCAAGGTTTGCGTGAAAATAAATGCAGATATGTATTCAGAGGTAGAAAGTTAGGCATCTTTCTTGGTATTTTGAAGCTCAGTAGGTTAGAATGTAGTGAGATAAAGCCCTTACAAAAGAAAGGAGACTGATAACATGGCGTATACACTTCCTGACTTGCCGTACGATTACAGTGCTTTAGAACCCTATATTGATGAACAGACGATGCGTTTGCATCATGATAAACATCATCAGACTTATGTTACTAATTTGAATGTGGCTTTGAAAAATCATCCTGAACTTTCTGAACTCCCAATCGAGGAATTAATGACTCAGTTAGACAAGGTACCTGAAGGAATTAAAAAAGCTGTGCGTAACAGTGGAGGAGGGCACGCCAATCATTCGCTTTTTTGGAAGTTACTCTCTCCGCATTTTGACAGTAATCTAGAAGGTCCCTTGCGGGAAGCAATCGATAGCAGATTCGGCAGCTTTGAAAAATTCAAACAGCAGTTCACAGAGGCGGCTTTAAGTGTCTTCGGTTCAGGCTGGGCATGGCTTGTAAAAGATAAAAATAGTGCTTTGAAGATTGTTACGACGCCAAACCAAGATTCACCGCTTTCTGAAGGCTTAACACCGGTGTTAGGTCTTGATGTATGGGAGCATGCTTACTATTTGAAATATCAAAATCGCAGACCGGAATATGTTGAGGCATTCTGGCATATTGTAAATTGGAAAGAGGCTGGTCGATTGTTTGATAGTGAATTAGCAGGAATCGGATCAAAAGTTAAATAAAGCACTTGCAAAAAATACTGAAAAGTAGTAATATTCTAGTTGTCGAAGGATTGTTACCGCTGTCATAAGTGGGCAAAACCTGTCGCAAATTTGGTGTGTGGGCTAGTGATAGTCTGTATGGCGGTTTGTGTACAGGTTTTTTTATATTAACTGTTATTTAGGGAGAATCTATGAAGGCCAAACAGGTTTTTAATAACAATGTTCTTTTAGCGAATCAAGGGGACCAAGAAGTAGAATTGGTTGGTTGCGGATAACCTTGAATGAGATGTGGGATCGCTATCGAAAACGATTATTTATCGTTGAAAATGGGTCCGGAGCTTTAGACAAGCTTGAAGATGGGAAAGTGCATGACAATTACCAATTTGACTACTTAAGGAAACACATTGAAGCAAACTAAAAAGGATTCCTTTTACTAGTATAAGAAGGTTATTTCTTCAAATGGAAAGAATTTAGAATAGAAGTAAGAGCTGGGGAAAGGCATAACTTACCCTCAGCTCTTATTTTTGATGAATAATAAATAAATGTAAAAATTTTGTGCATTAGTGAGAAAGTACTGAGGGTCAATGTATTGAGCGCTTTCAAAATGACTGAACTTTTTAATGCACCGTTGTGGGCTAAACCTCAATATGCTAGTGTTTATTTTATTAGGGATAAATAGCGATAGAAAAGAAGATAAAATACTTTTTGGCACATGAAGTCATGAATCATGCTGTTAACAAAAAGAAATGGGATACGGGGTTGGTTTTTTATGGAGAAAAGGGAAAAGATCATTACGGCAACAGCAGCAACGTTAGCAGCACTAACACTCGGTACAGTACATAGAGATGAGATTAAAGCGGATAATATTGCCCAGACAACCGAAAAATCAGTTTCAACTAGGAATGATCAGGAAAATGGTAGTGCTTCTAGCGAGGTGGTATCTAACCGCAGTGAGACTTCAGAAAATAAGGACAGTCAAACAGCGGTTTCACAATACCAGCAGTCAGAAAAATCAAGTCAAAGTAGCAATTCTTCAGTTAAGGAAGAGCAGCAGAGTAAAATGGTGGAACCAGCAACAGAAAGTAGGGTTGAGCAGACTGCAGACCCAAAACAGCAGGTTACAGAGTCAACTGCAAATAAAAGTCTTGCCGATAAAACATTGACCGAACAGACAGTTAAGATCAATGACGAATACGATACTCAAGCCAACCAGCAGAAACAGGACAATGATCAAAAGCAAAGCACGGCGCAGACAAAACTTGAACAAGCACAAACCAAAGTCCAAAGTTCGGCAAAAGAAGAGATTAAAGCAGCGGTTCCGATTGCACAAACAGATGATCCTGCACAAGCTTATGAAAAAGGACATGTGATCAATACAGATATTGATCTTCCGGTTCAATTACTCAAACCACAAATAACAAATGCTGCAGCCCCGACTTATTATGATTTTTATGGCTACAATGGAGAAAATGATACTTCGGATAAAATCAATGGAACTTTAACCCATAATCAGCAGTATGAACTGGCAGATTACGCATTAACACTATTGAACAATTGGCGTACAGCCAATGGGATGGATCAAATTCATTATAATCAAAACGTTGAGGAGGCGACTCTAGAATTAATCAATTTGCGGAACGAAGAAAACAAAGATTTTGAACACATTACTTTTAATAGTCAAGAAACAGCGTTTTTTTCAAAATATGGTTTAAGCCTAGTGGGGGAAAATCTCGGAGTCTCTATTCCAGAAAAAACGACATTACTGCAGCTAAAAGTTGAAACACTGAATGCAATCACGGCGATGATATGGCAGGATGAAGCTCATTATAACGGGCATTTATTGAACTTTGAGAATGCAGAATACATGGGCTTTGGTGTTCAAGCCAATAAAAACATGACTTATCCATATCAGTTGGTCTTTGAAATAGCCGAGTTGAGTGATTCAAAAAATACGCAAGCACCGGACATCCGGTTAACTTCGGAGGCACTTATTGAAGGCAAACGTGCTGCTGCTATAGCTGATCTTATTGAAGCTGATAGAGGTGTTCAGACAGCAAAAATAAATACTTTAAACATTAAGAATGAAGGCCAGAATGCGCTCATACTGCTTCAAAATCAGCGCCAGGTTGAGTTGGATAAAATTAATGCACTGTACGAGGCAGACTTGAGAGCTTTGTATTTGAATTATCAAAATGAACTTTCAAGTCTACAAGATCTAGAGAGTATACGCTCAGAACAAAAAAAATCGAGCCGAGCTGAAGTGATATTAAATGAGAGACGGCAGCTAGTTAGAAAAGTTGACTTGGGCGGCAAAAAGGTGACAAGCAGGCTGAAAGTTTCATGCTGCGATAAAGAAAGTGGTTCATTCTCACCAGATACAGCATTTGTTCCGACACTCAAGCCGAAATTTCAAGAACACTCGAATGGTTCACTCCCACAACTTGGAACAAAAAAAGATGTACGAGTTTCATTAGCAGGAATGATACTTTTTTCTGTAGCTGCATTGTGCGGATTTAAACATTTTAGTAGAAAGAAAAGATGGGCGTCAAAAACTAAATTTTGATCCCCCATATTGACTCCGGATCAATATGGTTTGTAAACCAAAATTTTCCGTCTAATTTCGAATTATTCATAGCAAAGAAATACGTGGTGTTCGTAGTTTCACGTCAGCACTCAAATTTTACTGACTTACAGTATACATCCACATTTTCAAGTGAAAAAGCAGCCTTAAATCCACGGCTGCTTTTTTATTGTTCATAATATAGCAAAAAAAGATTGCTATAAGGTCTTATTTATAATAAAATAATTCATAAATACGAACTATAAAACACTGAAAAGTGTAAAACGTTTACTGTAAGGAGAAATTATTATGCATTTTATAGCTGACTTAATGGCAGCGCTCGGAGTTGTTTTGAATGGAATACCACAAGGAATAATGGCGATGGGACTAGGATTTGCAGTTTTCCCAACAACTTTCTCATTTGTTTTTGCATCGGCAATTAATGGTTTTTACGGATCTGTAGCGCCGCTTTCGTTCCAAGCGGAATCATTAGCTTTAACTGGAAATCTTGGAAAGACGATCCGTGAGCGGACATCAATTATTTTTGGTGGCTCATTGATCATGGTTTTCATTGGGCTGACTGGAACTTTGACCAAGATTGTTTCATATCTGGGAAACAATATTATGACAGGGATGATGGCTGGTGTCGGCTTGATGCTGGCTAAAATTGCAATTGAGATGACTAAGAAGCAGCGCAAAATCGGCTGGATTTCGATTGCATTGGCTGCAATAACATATTTGATAACTAAGGATCTTGTATGGACAATTACTATTTCTGTAGTTTTTTCCAGCCTCTATGCAGTGAAAATTGAGCATTATCGTGCGGAACTTCCTGAATATGTTACAGAACGAAAATTTAATTTTATGCGTCCGCAGTTCAATTTGCGAATTTTGCGAGGAGCACTCGGTTTAGCTTGCTTGAATATTGGTGCTAATATTTCTTACGGTTTGATTACTGGCCAAATGACAGGTGTTAAACCGAACCCAGTTAATCTGAATTTATTGACAACGACCCAAGCAATCGCGGATATGGGAACTAGTTTGCTTGGTGGAGCTCCGGTTGAGACGATTATTTCTGCAACTGCTAGTGCACCAGAACCTGTAATCGCAGGAATTATGATGATGCTGATTATGGCAGTGATTTTATTTGCTGGCTGGCTTCCTAAAATTGGCCGCTATGTCCCTAGTACCTCAATTGCCGGTTTCCTATTCATTTTAGGCGCTGTCGTTATTTTTCCTGAAAATGCAGCAGCTGCGATGTCTGGTTCAGGAATGACGATTGCTGCAATTACCCTAGTGGTAACGGCGATTTTTGATCCATTTGCTGGTTTGGTAACAGGAGCCGCTTTAAAATTTGTTTTGCCATTACTAGGCTTGGGGGTTTAACAGTTGGAAAAATATTATGAACTAAAAATAGGTGACTTAACGCGGAAGTTACCACTGATAAAACTTAATGATGATTTAGCGATTGCTTCATTTGTTCTTTTGGGAGATGCTGAATTAACACATTATGCGGCCGAGAGGTTGGCTAAAAAAATAGATTTCGAATTTGATTATTTGGTAACGATGGAGAGCAAAGGAATTCCGTTAGCGCAAGAAATGTGCCATTTCTTAAATAAACCACGGTATGTTGTTTTACGCAAAAGCATTAAGGATTATATGAACTCGCCCTTGACTGTACCGGTTAACGCGATTACAACAAGTGCCCAGCAACAACTGGTGATTGATGGTAATGATGCTGCTTTATTGAAGGGAAAAAGGATTGTTATTATTGATGATGTTATCAGTAGCGGTGGTTCAATTACGGCAGCTGAGAAGCTGCTACTCAAAGCAGAAGCAAATGTGGTTGACCGTTTTGCTATTTTAGCGGAAGGAGCCGCTGCTAAGCGCAAAGACATCCAGTTCTTAGAAGAATTGCCACTCTTTCAGCCATAAACTTTTTAGAAATATGACCGCAGAACAGTTGAAAAGCAAATGAGTGTAAGATTGAGGATAGCAAAAGTTAAAGATCCTTAAGTTGTTGTTGAACGGGGAAAGTTTTTTTGAACGCGTCAGTTAGGGAAATAGAAGTTAAGTTGAGAAGAGACAGGGCCAAAGCACACATTTTGGTCCTGCCTCTTTGTGTTATTTTGTATGGTTATTAGGTAAATTTACTTGCGTAGTTAAAGTTTTCTCGACTAATGGTTGAATTCAAAAACGCTCATCTCGTGTGCTTAGGATCAAAAAATACTGATTTTGGAACTGCTCGATAATAAAAACTATACTTACTAATTGTAAGAATATATAATGATATTAGTTATTGAAAAAGGTGAGGTGATTAGATGAAGTATCAGTATGAATTGCTTTACCCAAAAGCAAAAGTGACATCCAAGACGCCTGTCGTGATTACGATGCACGGAATGGGATCAAATTTTTATGACCTAAGACCTTTGCTTGAATTCTTTGATATCCCTGTTATTCAACTACATCTTCAAGGGGATATCTTGTTTTCAAATGGTTTTGCTTTTTTTGATCCTGATTTTTCCCAACAAACTGAAGATGAGGTGATCGGACCGGTGATTACTGCTGTTTATCGTGAGATTAATGCGATATTAGGTGAGCAGGGGCTGGAAGCTCAACCCAAACTGGTACTCGGGTTCAGCCAAGGAGCTATTCTGACAGCCAGTTTAAGTGTGGTTTATCCTAGATGGATGTCAGGTGGAATAATATTGAGTGGTCGCTTGCCTACTTTTATTGAAAAAACTATCAGTGATAATAACAGTGAAAAACGTCCCCCAATCTTTATCTCACAAGGCAAGAAAGATCCATTATTCGCCCCTCAAATTGGGCAAAATCTTGCTAAGTTTATGCAAGAACATGGTTACGACGTGACTTATCGAGAATATCTAATCGGACATGGCGTACACCCTAAAGCTATCAGTGATCTGAGGGATTGGACAAAAGGAAAGGTGTGGTAATTATGGCAGTAGTTATACCGCAATTTAAATTATCGGAAAATACACACACGGGAACAGTTGCTTTGAAAGTAGCTAATCTAGAAAAACAAACACTTTTTTATCAAAATGTAGTAGGCTTGAAGCTGCTGTTTAAGACCGAAAAAGAGAGTATCCTAGCAGCTAAGGGAGATAAGACTCCATTGCTGATTTTGAATAAAGTCGAGGGTACACTCCCGACAGTGAGAAAGACAGGATTGTATCATATAGCTTTTTTACTTCCGAGTAGGAAAGATTTAGGTAATGCTCTAATTCATTACCTGATGATTAAAGCCCCGCTTATCGGTGCAAGTGATCATGGCTACAGCGAGGCACTTTATTTAACCGATTTAGAAGGTAATGGGATTGAGGTATACCATGATAAGCCACATAGCTATTGGGGAGTCCGTGAAGATGGTGAAATTCCAGCAATTACAAAAGAGATGGATGCTCAAGGTGTAGTTGAAGCGGCTGATAAAAGATGGGACGGCTTTCCAAGTGGAACTAAGGTAGGCCACGTTCATCTTAAAGTTGCAGAATTAGATGAGACTCAGACTTTTTACAATGAAGTTTTGGGCTTATCCTTAAAAACTAATTATGGGAATCAAGCCAAGTTTTTTGCAGCTGGAAAGTACCATCACCATATTGGGACTAATATTTGGACAGGAAGAGATATTCCGGCTATGAGTGAAAATGATTTGGGCTTGGACTACTACACTTTCTTTGTCGAAAATAAAGCTGAGCTGGTAAGAATAGAGCACCATTGGAAGATAAAAGGTATAGTTTATCGACAAGATGAGGCAGGTAGTTTATGGATTAAAGATCCAAATGGAATTAAGATCCAGATAGAGATCGAAGATTTTTAGAAGGAGATATAGGGAATTAATAGGAAACTAATTTTTGATGAGCAAGATAAAAAAGCCACCAGGGAGACTAATTGAAAAGTTTCTCAGTGGCTTTTTGAATTATATTATAAATTTTTACAGCAGTTCCCAAGAAGCTGATCCAATAGTTGGAAAGAGGTGAATTAAACGTTCAATCTGTTCAGGTTTTAGTTTTAGTTCGATGGCTGGAAGCAGGCTGTTGATAACATCTTCGGCATGTTCACTAACCTCTGTCGCACCAATGAGATGATGTGATTTATCGAAGACAAGAGCATTTTCACCAAATGTTTCACGTGTAACTTGTCGATACCAGTTATCCAAAACATTGTTTTTGACAACTGTATAATCATCATTTTCTGCAGCTTTCTCAACTGGAAGACCAACGCGCGCAATACGTGGAGATGTGAAAACAACGGAAGGAATCGCAGGGTAGCTGATGGCACTACTTGTTTCACCAGCAAAAAGATGCATTAGATACGTTGATTCGAAGATAGCTGTTGGTGTCAATTTAGGCTGTGATTTTTTAAGGACATCTCCACTTGCATAAATATTGGGGACAGTTGTTTGGAGATGGTCATTAACGATAATGCCATCTTTGTCATATTTAACACCAATGTCTTTAAGCCCAAGATCTTCGACATTGGGAATACGTCCGGTTGCATCGAGAACCCAGTTGACACTGACAGTCCTGTCGTTGGCATAATGAACGATTGTCTCGGCTTCTTTTTTTTCGAAATATGCTACATTAGCACTGCGAACAAAATGGACACCGCGTTTTTCTAAATCTGCGATGATATGTTCAACAAATGGTTGATGAAATTTGCGCAGTGCTTTCTGTCCGTGCATCAAAACGATAACCTCTGAACCGAAAGCATTGGCAATAGTGGCAAACTCTAAACTAATATAACCAGCGCCAATGATCGCGATTTTAGCAGGCAATTCTTTTAAATCCATGAACTCGGAACTGTCGTGCGCAAGTTCACTCCCCGGAATATTTAAGCGATGCGGTCGCAGACCGGTTGCGATGACTATCTTAGCGGCCGTTGCGGTCTGCCCGCCAACACTAACTGTATGCCGATCGAGCAGTTTACCGCGACCGTGGAGAACAGTAACGCCATTGTCTTTTAACAGCCCTGCAATAAAAGCAGGGAGGCCACTAATAACATCATGCTTGTGCTTAACTGTTTCAGACCAATTCAGAGTAATTGGACTAGTGACAATGCCCTGCAGATCTTCAACTTGTCTCTGCAAAGGAACTGGTGCGTCTAATGTAATTTTCGCATTGCAACCGCGATTAGGGCAGGTGCCGCCAATCAAGCCGCTTTCAACGACGGCAACCTTAAGGCCTTTACCAGCCAGAGGGATAGCACCATCAAAGGTACCATGACCGCTTCCAAGATATAGGACATCATAATCATACTTGTTTTCCAATATAACCAGCCTCCTATTGTTTTTTCTCTCTATTCAACAGTAGCGCAGGGAGGCTGTTCAAACAAAGTAAATGCTCACTACATTGAAAAAAGTATCGGCAGATGATACCTAATCGGCTGCAGGAAATTCTTTTCTGATTTGTTTGTCTTGGAGAAAGTCTAATGCGAATTGCTTATAAAATTCAATTGCGTTCAAATAATCGTTTATTTCAACATATTCATTACTTTGGTGTGAAGTGTTTGAACCGGGACCAAGTTCAATACTGTTGAAATTGCCTTTTGCCTGTAAGAATTCAGAACTATCATTTGCACCGGAACTTCCGGTTATTTTAGCTTCAGATCCGAGAACATTTTGATGGGTTCTCTGTGCAATTTTGATAATCCTTGAATCAGGTTTACCAGGAATGGCTTCTTCAGGGAAACTATAAGTAATTGCTAATTTAAACCCCTGTTGTTGATTTAATTCAGCAATGATTGCTTCCAATTCATCATAAAAACACTGGTTAGGATAAGCTGGAATGGTGCGGATGTTTCCCATCAACTCTGCATATGACGGGATACTGTTAACCTGCTCGCCACCTTTTATTTTAGTGATGCTGTGAGTCACACCACCAAGAACGGGATCGGTTTTACTGAATTTGAGCAATCTTTCTATTGCAAGATGATAAAAAACAATCAGATTGTCGATAGCGTTGATTCCATCTTGAGGTTCAGCACTATGTGCAGTTTTGCCGTATGATTTTACCTTATAGTCAATTACACCGCGCGCGGTATAGACAATATTCTGCATGTGCGATGTTGGCTCGGCAACAAGCAAGCCTGCAAGATTATCGGCAAATCCCTTAGTTGTCAGTTGAGCTGCACCATATTCACCGGTTTCTTCTCCAACCGTTGCTAGAAGACGAATTTTACCGGGAAGCTCTGTTTTTTGTTCTAAGAGTTCAAGTAGGGCAACCACGAGCGCGGCCAAACCGCTTTTCATATCAGTGGCACCCCGACCATAAACCTTATTATCAGCAATAGTTGCTGAAAAGGGATCATATTTCCAATCTTCAAGATTTCCAGGTGCAACAACATCCATGTGTCCTGTTAGTCCTAGCATTGGTCCCTGATTTTTACCGATCGTTATCACAAGATTATCTCTGTTTGGAGCGTAAGTAAATTTTTGAATATTAGTTTCAGGAAATCTAGAGAAGAGTGAACTTATATAATCAGCGACTTCACTTTCATTGTCATTAACGGACTTAATTTGAATAATTTTTTGGAGGATCTCAATTTTTTTCTGGTTCTTCATCATTTGCACCTCATCTTTAAAAGTATCAATTCTCACTCATTCTGCAATTATACACTTTTTGTGAATTTTTTCATCTTTAAATGATTAAAAAACCATATTCTGAATATTAGTCTTTAAAATCAGAGAAATTAAGTAGTGTTTGTTATACTCAATGCAGGCGTGAATAGTGAAGGAGTAATGGAAGTGAAAAAAGATATTTATGTAGTAGGTGCCGCATTACTTAGAAATAATCGTATTCTAGCGGCAAAGAGGAACCCCGATCGAATGCTGGGAGGAATGTGGGAATTTCCTGGAGGAAAAATTCAAGGAAATGAAACACCGCAAGCAGCGCTTAAAAGAGAACTTGCGGAAGAGTTCTCTGATAAAATCATTACTGGTCCGCAAGCTGCAATGGAAGTGCATCACGAATATACTTTTGGAACAGTTAACTTAAAAGTTTATTATGCTAAATTGCTGACGCAAAATTTTAACCTGATTGCGCATAGTCAAATTTGCTGGGTTCAATCCTCAGAGTTAAAAAAATTGGATTGGGCACCAGCAAATTGGCCGATTATTGAAAAAATCGCAAAAACTGATTTGAAAAGGGTGAATTTTGATGACTGACATCATAAAGCGTGAGCTGCAAACCGCTATTTTAAATGGGTACGTTGATCAGAAGGAAAACTATGCAGCAGCTGAGTTTTCTCCACAATTGCTGAATAATAGTCAACAAGAAACGGTCTGGGAACGAATTAGATATGAGTTAAACAATTGTTCGACTTTTACTTTTGCAGTTGCCTTTATCACGGATGATATGTTGACACCATTAAAAGCTGTGCTTGCTGATCTTAATTTGCGTGGTGTCCATGGAAGGATCTTGACTTCAAATTATTTGTACTTTAATCAACCTAAGGTCTTTACTGAATTGCTGAAAATTTCGAATTTGAATGTCAGAATACTACAGCAAGCAGGTTTTCATGCTAAGGGCTATTTGTTTCAGCATGCGAAGCAGAATTATCAATCGGTGATTATCGGTAGTTCTAATCTGACAAGATCAGCTTTGCTGCGCAATTATGAATGGAATATCCGTTTTACTTCATATGCGGAAGGCGCAATCACTAAACAGATCAGTGATGAAGTTTCGTATGCGTGGACAAAGGCAGTGCCATTAACGCAGAAGTGGTTGGACGAATATAAATATCTTTTTGCAAAAAAGAGAACTGAGATTGTTAAAGAAGCGGACCAGCTCATCAACGAAGACAAAGCTGCATATCCAGAAACCTCAGAGATCATACCAAACAAAATGCAGCGACAGGCTTTGCAAAAACTCCGAGAATTGCGGGAAAGTGGCGAACATCGCGGGTTAGTCATTTCGGCGACTGGAACGGGAAAAACATATTTAGGTGCCTTTGATGTTAGGCAATTTAAACCGCGACGTTTCTTATTTATTGTTCATCGTGAACAAATACTAGAAAAAGCGCGGCTAAGTTTTCGGAAAGTACTCGGCGGACCAGCAAGCAACTTTGGTATTTTGTCAGGACAGCACACTGATAAAAATGCAAAATATCTATTTGCGACAATTCAAACGCTGTCCAAGCTGGAAAGCCTTAAACATTTCACACCTGAAGAGTTTGATTATATTCTTGTCGATGAAGCCCATCGAACTGGTTCCAAAAGTTACCGTCGAGTGTTGAACTATTTCAAACCAGAATTTTATTTGGGGATGACTGCAACACCCGAACGAACTGATGATTTTAATGTTTATCAATTATTCGACTATAATATTGCTTATGAAATCAGACTACAAGACGCATTAAATGAGCAGATGCTGACACCGTTTCATTATGTAGGACTGCGAGATTATGAATATCAGGGAAAGTTAATCGATGAAAAGTCACCACTGCGTCACCTAGCTTCAAAAGAACGTGTTGCTTATGTACTGGAACAGTTAGAGTATTATGGATGTTCAGGCGATAAAGTCCACGGATTGCTTTTTTGTAGTCGTCAAAAAGAAGCGTACGAACTTGCAAAATTGATGACGGAAAAAGGTCACCCAGCGGTCGCACTTACAGATGAAACAATTCAAACACGCGAAAAAACGATTGAAATGCTTGAGAATGGCGTAATTGAGTATATTGTGACGGTTAATATATTTAACGAAGGGATTGATATTCCTTGTCTTAATCAGATTGTAATGCTGCGCAACACACAATCAAGCATTGTGTTTATCCAGCAGCTTGGCCGTGGTTTGCGCAAATTTCCGCATAAGGAATATGTGACGATTCTAGACTTTATCGGAAACTATAAGAACAATTACTTGATACCAATGGCTTTGACGGGAGACCGATCACGAAATAAGGATAATGCACGAAGTGAAGTCAGTTTGCAGCCGACTATTGGGATTTCTACGATCAACTTCACTGAAATTGCACGGCAGCAGATCTATGCCTCAATTCAAGCGACCAAGCTGGATTCACTGATGGAGATGCGGAAAGATTATCAGGAATTGAAACGCAAAATTGGAAGAATTCCGCTCCTTATTGACTTTGAAAAATACGGTTCTATTGATCCAATAGTGTTTGCAAATAATAATCTCTTGCCCAATTATTATCATTTCCTTTTGAAAATGAAAGAGAGCATCAAATTAACATCTTACCAAGACAAAGTTTTGTACTTTTTGACAAAAGAATTATTGAACGGGATGAGAAGGCATGAACTGCTGCTGTTACGAGAATTAATGCAAAAAAGAATAATAACAGAAACACAATTTGTTGATGTATTGTATAAAAAAGGTTGTTACGTGAATAGTGCTGTTTTAAAGTCAGTGGATGCAATTTTAAGTCTTGAATTTTTTCATGTCAAAGCAGGAAAAAACTTCAAGTCAGATCGATACGGAGGACAACCGCTGGTTTATCATGAAGAAGGAAACTATTATTTGAACCAGGACATTTTGACAATGCTCAATAAAAATGTTTTTTTTAAGTTCTTATTCAAGGACATCGTGAAAACAGGTCTTTTAAAGGCTAGATCTTTTGACCCTGCAGTTCCTTTTACACTTTACCAAAAATATACGCGTAAAGATGTTTGTCGCCTCTTGAATTGGAAAAAAGATGTAAGTGCACCAATGTATGGTTATCGTGTAGGCAAAAATGATTGCCCTATTTTTATAACCTATACAAAAGATAAGAATGTAAAACACAAGGGTGAGAACTATGAGAATGCATTTTTGAGTACATCTATCATTCGTTGGTTTACACGCAGCCCGCGTCATCTTTATTCAGATGAAGTTCGGAAACTATTGCAGACTGATGGAGAAGGAAATCCGATCGTTAAAATTCATTTATTCGTCAAGAAAAGTGATGCTGAAGGTAAAGACTTCTTCTATTTGGGTGAGAGTGAAATAATCAGAGATTCAGCATCTGAAAAAATGATTTTAGGGAAAAACGGACATAAGAAAGCAATTGTTGCACTGGACCTTCGTTTGAAAGATCCTGTACAACATCGCTATTATAAGCTGCTGACGGATACTGATAGTGAAATAAACGGTTGACTAATGATATCTAAATGATATCATTAATATATCGTATGAAGCGATTCTAACTTGCAAGGAAGTGATCTTCATGGAGAAAACCGCAACGTTTTTACTACGGTTGCCTCAAGAGTTGAAAAAAAAGCTTGAAATACGTGCGAAAGAACAGAACAGAAGCGTTAACAGCATGATTCAGACAATGATTGAAGATGAATTAGGGCTAACTGATAAACCGGTGACTTCACTTGAGCATCGGCAGTTTATTGGGCAGGTTATTTCTAGTAAACAGATTGATCAGAGTAATGGTTTAGTGCAGGTTAACGGAATTTTTTATCGTTACTTGATCGAAAGTAATTTGGATTTCAATTCGGATAAGAGTTATATCGTGATTGAAGCCAATGGTAATATATTAACGCTAAGGCCGGTTGAACTTTAAGCATGTCTGGCGCAACAGGGGGAATTTTATATTGTTTGGAATTAAAATTGTGCAACAGAATTGTCAGGGATTAGTAGAGACTTTAGGAAAATATCGCAAAAATGTCGAAGCAGGATTGCACTTCTATATTCCTTTTATTCAACGTATTCGCTCGGTCAACTTAGCAATGAGGCCTTTACAGCTATCGCAGTATTCGGTAATTACTAAAGATAATGCGGATATTAAAGCGAGTGTGACACTTAATTATCATGTTACTGATGCACAAAAATATACGTATGAGAACACTGATTCTGTCGAATCAATGGCTCAATTGGTCCGCGGGCATTTACGTGATATTATCGGACGCTTGGATTTAACTGATGCACTCGGTTCAACATCGAAAATAAATGCAGATCTAGCTGCTGCGATTGGAGATCTGACGAATGTTTATGGAATCAATGTTGACCGTGTTAATATTGACGAGCTGACACCTTCTGCTGCAATTCAAGAGGCGATGGACAAACAACTGACTGCTGATCGTGAACGAATCGCGACGATTGCCAAGGCACAGGGACAAGCACAGAATATCAAGTTGACTACAGATGCTCAAAATAGAGCACTTATTGAAACAGCTCAGGCTCAAGCACAAGCAACCAAAACACGAGCGGATGCTGAGAGCTATCGGATTAATAAGATCCAAGATAGTTTGAAAGATGTTAATGGCAATTACTTTAAAGATCAAAGTATTCATGCCTTTGAAGGCTTGGCAAATTCCAATACTAATTTGGTTGTCTTATCAAAAGATGAAATGACAACTTTAGGTCAGGTACCAGTTATCAAAAAAATGCTGGATCAGGAAAGCAATTAAATAATTTAAAGTAAAAACGTCCTTTCGATATAATAGTTTTCGACTACCAACCAAAACTAAAATCGAAAAGGAGTTTTTTTTCTTGTCTAAAAATTCTAGTAGATTAGCATACACCAGGTGAAATTTTAAGTTCATTTGCAAGATCAAAATGGTGGTTAATGCTACAATAAAAAAGATTATGTTTACTGAGGAGAGGGTTACATTGGTAAAGTCGGACTATAAGGAAATTAATAAAGAAATATGTAATGATCCGCAAAACGCGGCATATACCCGGTGCGGTATCAAACCGCTTTATTCTGCAAGCCCCAAAGCCAAAATTTTAATTATCGGACAGGCACCCGGAAAAAAAGCGCAAGATACACACATTATTTGGAACGATGCAAGCGGGATAAGATTACGGCAATGGCTCGGGGTTTCAGATGAGACTTTTTATCAGTCGGGGAAGATCGCTGTGCTTCCAATGGATTTTTATTTTCCTGGGAAAGGAAAAGCAGGAGATCTTCCTCCCAGAAGGGGTTTTGCCGCTAAATGGCACTCTTGTTTATTAAAAACGATGCCTGATATCCAAATGACAGTGTTGGTTGGAAGTTACGCAGTCAAGTATTATTTAAATTTGAAGAGTTCTGCCAAATTAACTGATGTCGTTCGCGAGTATCAGCGCTATCTGCCAGAATATTTTCCAATAATACATCCTTCACCACGCAACCAAATATGGATGTCTAAAAATCCATGGTTTAATGCGCAAGTGATACCGGCATTAAAAACGAAAACAAAAAACCTGTTAAAAATTTGAATAATTAAAAACATGTTAGCAGATTTTATGGTTAATTATTGAAAAAGCCTGTCGCATACCCTAAAATTTCCATCAGAAGTTCTAATAGAACGTCAAAAAATTGAGCAGTAATTTTTGAATGGTTATTTTACCATATGTACGTAGTTGATATGAGTTTGGAGGCAGTGTTATGACATTTATTTATTCAATAATTTTATTGGTCACGGCTGTGATATTGGCGAATTTTATTGCACAAAAATTTACTGCTGTTCCGCAATCTATTTGGCAAATAATTTTAGGCTTGCTGTGCGCGATGACACCATCATTATCCAATTATATAGTCAACTTAGACCCAGAATGGTTTATGATGCTGGTCATAGCCCCGTTGCTATTTTTTGAGGGACAGCAGACACAGAAACAAACGATCTCGCAAAATATAAAAAACATCTTGCGCCTTTCAATCATGCTGGCATTGATAACAATGATCATCATAGGTTGGGGGATTCATCATTTCTTAAATTGGCCATTTGCAATCGCACTTGCATTGGCAGCAATTGTGACACCGACAGATGCGACTGCCTTAAACTCGGTTAATAATGGTCTGATAATGCCCACGAAGGTTGAACGTTCATTAAACCTTGAATCAATGTTTAACGATGCGACTGGTATCGTTGCTTTAGAATTGGCGATCGTTTGGATCAATACAGGGCATCTCTCAGTCAGTGAGGTTTTGCGAAAATTTGGTTTTGTTGCTTTGGGAGGAATTATTTTTGGTTTGGCGGCAGGCTTTTTCGTTATTCAATTACGTAAATATTTACTACGGAAACAATTCGATGATATGACGGCCCAAGTTCTGTTGCAACTCTTAACGCCGTTAATAATCTATGTTGCAGCAGAAAAAATAGGCGTTTCAGGTATTATTGCGGCTGTGATTGCAGGAATTATCCATCATGAAGAACGGAACCGGACACTGTTGGTTTCTGCTCAAATGAATAATTTGATTACACAGTTATGGAAAGTTATTACACAATTATTAAATGGTGTGGTTTTTGTTATTTTGGGATTGAGTCTAGTGCCGATTCTGAAAAATGTTTTTGGTCTTCGTCTTGAAAAAAGTGTTGGAATTATCACAATTGCCTTTCTCATTTATGCTGGTATGCTGTTACTGAGATATTTTTATGCACTTTATGATGCAAAGCGAATAAATAAAAAAATACCCAAAGACGTTTTTAAGGATGCACTTGTTTTTTCATTAGGAGGAGTTCATGGCACAGTAACTCTTGCGATGGCTTTTTCATTGCCACTTTATTTAGCCAATCATCAGATTTTTAAAGTTAGAGAAAGCATTTTAACAATCTCAGCATTAGTTATTTTATTCAGCTTGATTGTTCCATTGATACTGCTACCTAGAATCTTACCTAAAGAGCAAGAAACGTTCGATATCAATGAATTAGATCAAGCATATAAGGAAATTGTGAATGCAGCGCTGGCTTATATCAATACCTTAGAAATTTCAGATGAGCGACGGCAAAAATTGACACACCGCATTCAAACGCAGCTGGTATATAAATATAATCGAGATCCTCAAACGTGGAATAAAGTGGTTAAGGAATTGGATGATGTCCGCAATCGCGCGGTTGAAAACGCAATTGAAGATGATTTGTTATCAGCGGATGCAATCAAGCTCTGGCATAGAATGAACGAGGGTAGAAAATACAAGCAGCAGACCGTGAGAGGACTTAAAAATAGAATAAGATGTTGGCATATGTTGTATCGCTCTTGGGAAAGAATGCTCAATCTCTTTTTAACAGATAAACAGAAAGTACAGTATCGAGTAAGAAAGTACCGACGTCGAATTGGGAAACTTGAACGAAAAAAGCTGAAGGCAACAAATAAAGAGGAGCGTACATATATCCAAGGTAAGATTACAAAACTTGAACGAAAAATATCATTCGTACAGATTTACAGAGATGATGAGCAGCGACATCGTTGGACAGAAGCTCTGCAAGAGATTGATGATGTGACGGCGGATGATGTTGCTTTGTTTGTTGAAAAAGTTGATGAACAAAATTCGGATAAAGGAATAGTTATTGCTTTACGTGAAAAAATCAATAATGAAAAGTTGAATGTGCGCACACAGCTTGATGTTGAGGCACAGCAAAATGTAGATTTAATGAGTATCTTGCAATTTGAACTCGGATTTATAAAAGATCGGCATATAGAAGGCAAGTACAGTGGAAATTTAACTAAGATTTTGTATGACGATATTATCGCGGCTCAAAGCATTATTTTAGAAGTCGGAATATAAGTTACGAAATTTGCTAATGCTTATTGAGATATAAATGTAAAAGTGCAAAACATGGTTAAGAATTAGCAATAGTTTGCTTTTTAGTCAAGAGCAATGTAAAATTTAACATAATTAAGAATTGAGGGTTGAGGATGGGAACTTTTAATGCAGAAACAGTACACAGTTGTTGTTGTCGTATTTCGTGCACAGGCATTTGGAATACGTCTATTTTGGAGTATTGCTGTTTCTGCATTGGCAGTTGAGCTGCTCATCTTCTAAAAATAGCAATTCTATGCTTGGAGGCACGAATCTCACTGAGGTTGGTGCCTTTTTTGTATTTTCGACGAAGAAAACGAAATTAAGATATTCGATTTAATGGCTAAAAACAGCTTGTAAAAAGGAGAAACGCGATGAAAAAGCAGGAAAGAGTAAAAATTGGAATCCTTAATTTGATGCATAACAAAGAAGAATCGCAGAAACAATTTGCCAAAGTACTGACCAATAAAAATATGCCAGTTGATTTAACTTTTTATTATCCGGTAACACACTACGAAAAACGGTCAGTTCCAGAGAGACTTCAACAGATTGCCAGTCCGCTTGACTTAGAAGAAGTAAAACAGCAAGATGCGTTTATTATTTCAGGAGCACCGATTGAAAAACTGGATTTCAGAGAAATTCGTTACATGCCTGAAATAGAAAAACTGCTCGATACTTTGGAAAAAAGTCTAATTGAGCAGTTATATGTTTGCTGGGGAGCTATGGCTGCGCTTAATTATTTCTATGGGATACAAAAAAATATGATGCCGACTAAGGTTTTTGGTATTTATCCAAATGTCATTCACTCAGAAAGTGCCCTTTTGCAAAATTTTCATGACGGTTTTTTAGCCCCCCATGCTCGTTATGCTGAAATGGACCACCAGCAGATTGCTGAACAGGAGGCCCTCACTATTTTGGCTTCAGATATGAAGGACCGTTTGACTTTGGTAGAAGCGGCAGAAGAATCTCAGACATTTCTATTTTCACACTTGGAGTATGATAAAGAAGCGCTTTTGAAAGAATATCAGCGTGAAATAGCGGCCTATCCGGAGAATGAAGAGAGTTTGGTCAAACCAGAACATTATTTTAAATATCCAGAAAAGATGGAAGAACCTATTTTCAGCTGGGAAGATACACAAAGAAGATTTTATGATAACTGGCTCAAAAAAGTTTTTATTTCTAGGAACAAAAGTATTGTGGCTTATGAACGTTGAATTGCGAGAAACCGAGATATCTTTAGTTAAAAACACTTGACAATTTTTTTAATTAAGTTAAAATACGATTATAATAATTATATGAACGATAAACATATTGAAGAGTAGAGTACATGTTGGATTCTCTAAGAGAGCTTCTGGTTGGTGCGAAGAAGTGTGATGAAGATTTGGAATATGGACTTGGAATGGTAGCGGTGATGTTTAGCCGCTGACGGAGTTGCGTCCGTTAATGATGCAAAGTTATACTGCTTTATTTTAGGAGTGAAGTACAGCAGTGTATCTTATCGAGGTAGTCTGGCGTGAGCTGGCTGCGAACGAAGGTGGCATCACGGAGAGCATCCGTCCTTTTTTAGAGGACGGATGTTTTTTTGTTTGAAAACCAAAAAGACTTCTTCTTTAGTTTATCGTATTCATATTTAATTAAAAAAACGTATAGGGGAGAAAATTAAATGAAAAAATCATTAAAATACATTATCGGGATACTGATTTTATTAGTTATTATTGTTGCAGGTTACTTTAGTTTTGGCGGTGGAAAGAAAGCCGAAGCTGAGACGGTCACCATCGGAATTATGTCAGGTTCTAAACAAGATGATCAAGTTTGGAAGGCCGTTTCCAAAACAGCTAAAGACAAATACAATCTTAATTTGAAATTTAAAAAATTTACTGACTATTCACAGCCTAACAAGGCATTGACGAGCGGCAATGTTGATCTTAATTCGTTTCAGCACTATGCTTTCTTAGATGCATGGAATAAGGCAAATAAAACGAGTATTGAAGCAATCGGTAAGACCATTATCATACCGATTCGTCTGTACTCTAACAAAGTAAAAAGTGTCAAAGACATCGAAAATGGGGCAACGATTGCTATCCCAAATGATGCAACCAATGAGTCACGTGCCTTGTATGTTTTGAAGAATGCAGGACTCATCACATTGAAGCCTAATACCAAGCTGGCAACAGTTAAATCGATTGCTAAAAACCCTAAGAATCTTCAAATTAAGGAGCTTGATGCAAGTCAGACTGCGCGTTCACTATCAGATGTTACAGCGGCTGTTATCAATGGTAACTATGCCCAGACTGCCGGAATCAGTTATAAGTCTGCGATCTATGTAGAACCGGTCAACAAAGACTCCGAGCAATGGATAAACATTATTGCGGCAAATAAAAAGGACAAAAATAAAAAAGCTTATAAAGAAGTTGTAAAAGCTTATCAGACAGAGGCAACTAAAAAGGCTATTAAGGATGCATACGGGACTGCCGAGGTACCAGCATGGGATATTAAGTTGAAGTAGGCGCTTCCCTGTTGAGCAGACACAGCAATTTATGAAAGTCATGAGGTGCAGCAGTATGACAGAAAAAATTATTGAACTGGATAATATTAGTGTTACTTTCAAACAGAAAAACCAAACGATTGAAGCTGTAAAAAATGTTTCTTTGGATATCAATAGAGGAGATATTTATGGAATTGTCGGATATTCAGGAGCTGGGAAATCAACTCTTGTAAGAGTTATTAACTTGCTGCAAAAACCAACTTCTGGAAAAGCCAAAATTAATGGCGATCTTTTTTATGAAAACACGGATGGACATGAAAAAGTAATTGAAACTAACAAGTTGAGGAAGAAGCGGCGTAAAATAGGAATGATCTTTCAGCATTTTAATCTTCTTAATGAACAAACGGTTGTTCAAAATGTTGAGTTTGCACTTAAGCACAGCTCGTTGAAGGAGAAGGAAATAGCATCTAAAGCCTTAGATCTGTTGAAGTTGGTAGGCTTAGAGGACCGTGCAAATGCTTATCCTTCACAGTTGTCGGGCGGACAGCAGCAGCGTGTTGCTATTGCACGAGCATTGGCAAATGATCCGGAAATATTGATTTCGGATGAAGGCACTTCAGCTTTAGATCCTAAGAATACAATCCAGATTCTCGATTTATTGAAACGACTGAACAATGAATTAGGCTTAACAGTTGTTTTGATTACGCACGAAATGGAAGCTGTCAAGCGGATTGCAGATCGCGTAGCGGTCATGGAAAACGGTGAAATTATTGAAACCGGAAATCTGTTAGATATTTTTACGAATGCTAAGCACAAATTGACGAGAGAATTTGTTGGGACAGAGAGCGCCTCTTCCAAAGCATTAGCAACTTTGAAGGCTGCTAAGCTGGTACAGCTTGATGATGATCAAGAATGCATTCAATTGACTTATATCGGTTCATCGGTTAGCGAATCCTTGATAGTTAAGCTGTATAAAGATTTTGATGTTATTGCCAACATCATCTATGGGAATATCGAAATTCTTCAGGGGACACCTGTTGGTGCGCTTTTTGTAATTGTTAAAGGAAGCGTGGAGAATCGTAAAAAAGCTATTAAATTTTTGAAAGAACAAGACATTATTGTAACTAAAGTGGAAGAAGGTGAAGTATTCAATGGCTGAATTATTTGCTAAGTATTTTCCAAATGTTGTGTATCAAGGTTGGAACGGTGATGGTGGGTGGCTTCCAGCGATTGGACAAACGCTTTATATGACATTTTGGTCTGCTATTTTTGGTGGAATTTTAGGTCTCGTATTTGGAATAGGCCTTGTTTTAACAGATTCAGATGGTATTCTGCCTAACCGAGGAACTTTTAGTTTCTTCGATAAAGTCGTTTCCTTTTTCAGAGCTATTCCGTTTATTATTTTACTGGCGTTTATTGCACCGGTTACACAGAAAATCGTTGGGACACAAATCGGAACAACAGCTGCGCTTGTCCCACTTTCGTTAGGTGTTTTCCCATTTTATGCGCGCCAGGTGCAAGTGGCACTGGCTAGTGTTGATCATGGCATTATTGAAGCCGCGCAATCTTTAGGGGCTACTTTCAGTGATATTGTTTTTGATGTTTACCTGCGTGAAGCACGTTCGGAATTGATCAGGGTAACAACTGTTACGTTGATCAGCTTGATTGGCCTAACAGCAATGGCTGGAGCCATTGGTGCCGGTGGTTTAGGTAATATGGCAATTGCTTATGGCTACAACCGTTTTGCAAACGACACCACATTTGTTGCTACTTTGCTGGTATTGATTTTTGTGTTGCTTGTGCAGTTGATCGGAGACTTTTTGGCGAGAGTCTTAAATCACAAAAACATTTGATTCAGTAACTGCTGCTGTTATCTTTTTAGAGAGATGCGATGACTTATGAAAAAAAAAGAAAAAATTAAAATACTAACAGACTTGATTAAGATTCAGTCTGTAAATGGTAATGAGCTTGAAATTTCTGAATACATTGCGGCGTTGTTTAAGGAAAAAAACATCGCAGTTAGACTAGATCGCTTTGACAATACGCGAGCTAACCTGATCGCTGAGATCGGCACGGTGGGGAGCAGGGGCACTTTATGTTTCACTGGACATCAAGATACTGTTGCAGTTGCAGAAAAGAACGAGTGGAAGTATGCCCCCTTTTCAGCCCAGGTTATAGATGGAAAAATTTTTGGACGTGGTGCCGCAGATATGAAAAGTGGACTTGCTGCACAGATAATTGCACTGATTGAATTAACTGAAGAACAGCATGCCCTCAATGGAATCGTACGTTTTGTGGCAACTGCAGGCGAAGAGTACGGGGCGCAAGGAGCGTATCGATTGTGTTCCCAGGACGTAGCGAGTGATATTACTGCAATGATTGTGGGTGAACCGACAAGCGGACAAATCATCTATGCTCATTCAGGAAGTTTAAACTATCAAATTAAGTGTTATGGCAGATCTGCACATAGTTCCCGACCAGCGCAAGGCGTCAATGCGATCAATGGCCTAGTGCAGTACATCAATGCGGAAGAAACACTGTTTGATGATGCTCCGTCAGATCCTTTTTTAGGACGTGTTCAACACAGTGTTACAGTAATTAAAGGTGGTCAACAGGTTAATAGCATTCCAAGTTATGCGGAACTCTATGGGAATATCCGTCCTACGAAAAAATACAATAATGATCAGGTAATTGAGCGAATACAGAATAAAATTAAAGAAATAAATCATGAAAGTCTGTTCAACTTGGAACTCTCAATTGTGCATAATTTTTATCCGGTTGGAACACCACCTGATAATAGTTTTGTAAAAGCGGCACTAAAAATTGCAGCCGGGCAGTATCAAGATCGTAAGATTAATTTAGAGACAATTAATGGTGCCACAGATGCGAGTGTGTTTATTCAAAGTAATCCGACAATGCCTGTTATTGTCTTAGGCCCTGATGCATGGAAGGTTGCACATCAAGCAAATGAGTATACAACAGTTGACAGTTATTTGAAAACAATCGAGATTTACAAGAAAATTGCGTTAAAATTTTTTGAATAGGTATCCGCAAGCTCGCAGGTAATGTTTTTGAAGTGGCAAGCGTGTGTGAGAGATAGTTTGGATTGAGAGGGAACAGCTAATGAAATTTGACGAATCAGAAATGCTAAAGAAACTGCCAGCGCAGTTTTTTGCAGCATTGGTGGCAAAAGTAAATAAAAAAATTGACGCAGGAAATGATGTAATTAACCTAGGACAGGGAAATCCGGATCAACCGACGTTTGACTATATTGTTGCGGCACTTAAAAAGGCAGCGGAGAATCCAAGGACACATAAATATTCTCCATTCAGGGGCTTGGCTGAATTAAAGCAGGCTGCTGCTGATTTTTACAAACAGGAATATGGTGTTGAAGTCGATCCTGAAAAGGAAATCGCGATTTTAGGTGGATCAAAGATCGGCTTGGTAGAACTTCCTTGGGCTTTGATGAATTCAGGTGAAAGTCTGATATTACCAGACCCTGGTTATCCAGATTATCTGTCAGGTGTTGCTTTAGGAAAAGTAAAATATGATACGATTCCTTTACGTAGAGAAAATGGCTTTTTGCCGGATTACAATCAAATTCCTGCGGAAGTTGCACAAAGAGCTAAGTTCATTTATTTAAACTATCCGAACAATCCAACTGGTGCTGTTGCAACGGAGGAGTTCTACCAGCAAACTGTTGCGTTTGCCAAGAAGTACGATATTGGAGTTGTGAGTGATTTTGCATATGGTGCATTAGGTTTTGATAATTATAAAAATCCAAGTTTCTTGCAAGCCGAGGATGCTAAAGATGTTGGAATTGAAATCTATACATTTTCTAAAACATTTAACATGGCCGGTTGGCGGTTGGCTTTTGCCATCGGAAATCCAGATATTATTGAAGCCCTGAATCTGATTCAAGACCATTTATTTGTCAGTGTTTTCCCAGCAATTCAAGAAGCGGGGCTTGAGGCCTTGCGGTCTGAGAAAAGGGAAGAAGAAATTAATGGTTTGGTAGCTCGTTATCAGCAGCGGCGAGATGCATTTATCTCTGAGGCGGATAAAATTGGCTGGCATGCATTCGTTCCTGGGGGAACCTTTTATACATGGATGCCGGTGCCTGATGGATACACAAGTGAAAGCTTTGCAGATCTTCTCCTGAATAAAGCTAATGTGGCTGTCGCTCCTGGGAAGGGTTTCGGAGAAATGGGAGACGGGTATGTTCGAATTGGACTGCTCGTTTCTCCTGAAAGATTGATTGAAGCTGTACAAAGGATTGGCAAGCTGCATTTATTCAAAAAGGAGTAGCAGCAAAAGAAAGATGTCGAGTTTAACAACATATACTGACTAGTTAAAAACTACTTAAATTACGCGGTTTTTTTGAAAATAATCTTCAACTAAACAACAAAAAACTAAAAAGTAGTAATAAAAGCGATCTCATATATAATATAGATGGAGAGCGCTTTTTTCGTTTTTTTGAAGGGAGGTTGAGTTCATGCATGATCAGCAGTTGTGGAAACAATTTATTTCTGGGGACGAGTTTGTTGTAAATGCACTGGATACAAAGATAGCCGAATCGTGGAAACTTTGTTCGCGTGCTGAGATCGATCCGTATCTTGTTAGACCACAAAAGATCCTTTCGGCTTCGGAACTCGCCAGCAAGCAGCAACGGTATAAAAATCTGATTGAAGTTACCAAAAAGCAAATTAGATTAATTGAGAATGATTTGGTTTTAAAACAACCAGTATTTATCTTAACGGATGAAACAGGTAGTATCTTGTGGCGTGGTGGTAACATTCAGGCGAAAGAACATGCAAATGAGTTTTATTTCAGAGAAGGAACGAAGTGGACCGAACTCAACGTTGGAACTAATGCAATTGGGATCGCATTACGGACTAAAAAAGACGAGTATGTTTCTTTGAATCAGCATTATGCTTACGCATCAAGGCAATGGAGCTGTTCGGCCTCACCTATTTTTGATGAGGAGGGCAAACTTTTGGGTATTCTAGATGTTTCTACTTTGCATAATGAATCTGCTAAGGATGCATTTTTAATGCTGACGCTGCTGACACAGCGTATTTCGAATGTTTTGATGAAAGAAGAACTTGAACGTCGGAAGGAATTGCTGCAGTATAGTGCGCTTCATCAGCAAAATGATCTTCTATGTGATACGCATTTCAAATTGGTCAGCGTCCCTGAGAAATACTTAGAATATTTCGATGTAGGTAAAGATATTCATATGTATATGGATAGTAAGACAATATACAAAAGTGAAAAAATATATTTTAAAGATGATGTGATAGGGTATAAAATTCACATTTTTTCCGATGTGTCTCCTCAAAAAAAATACTATTATCCTGGTGTTCCAACTGCAAATAAGGAGTATCAACAATTTTTGCAACAGGTTTTGCATTTAGCCGGCAGCAACTTGCCAATCCATCTTTTCGGGGAATCAGGTACAGGAAAAGAAGTTATTGCTCAAACGATTCATTACAATAGCAAAGTCAAGAAGGGACCACTTGTGGCCATCAATTGCGGTGCTATAAATCAAAACTTGCTTGAGAGTGAACTCTTTGGTTATGCTCCTGGAGCATTTACTGGGTCTAATGCCAAAGGGCAAAAAGGAAAAATTGAACAAGCAGAGGGTGGAACCTTATTCTTAGATGAGATTGAAAGTATGTCAGCACAGATGCAGACAGCACTGTTGCGGGTAGTCGAAGAAAAGAAGATTATGCCGCTCAATGGTGTACCAAAAAAAGTTTCTTTTCGGTTAGTAACGGCTAGTAACCAGGACTTACGTAAATTGGTTCTTCAAAAAAAATTTCGTGAAGATCTTTTTTATCGGCTCTATGTTTGCCCTATTCAGATCCCTCCCTTGCGTAAAAGGAAAGAAGATATAAAACAGTTAATCGCTGCATTTTGCAAATCTAGAAGGTGGCGAATTGATTGGCAAGAAGAAGTTTATAGTATAAGTTGTGCTTATTCCTGGTACGGTAATATTCGCGAATTTAATAACTTTTTAGAACGCTTGCATCTTTTCTATGAGTTTCAAAAGCCGACAAGAGAGCAGCTTAAAAAGTTGATAGAGAATGGTGCATTACTTAAGAAAAACAATGAAACCCCACTAATTAGTTCTGAACGTGTACGAGAATGTGCAAAGGAGCGAGAACAACCGGGGGAAGCAGATGCTTTGCGGCGCAAATTGGAGGAAAATCATTATCATATTAGTAAAACAGCACATGATTTGAATGTATCTAGGACGACTCTTTATCGAAAAATGAAAAAGTACGGTTTGAAATAGAGGACGAATTGTTCAGTATTTTTAATGAAACAAAATGTTTCATGTGTAACATTTTGCTATGTCTTTTAAAGAAACCGTAAATTTAAAAATACGTCAAGTTAAAGGAGTATTGTTAGCGAATTGAATTAATATTTAGAGAGTTAGATTATGAATTATTATAAAGCGAACTATGATTTGATAAATCAAACCATAGTTCGCTTTTTTAGAGTATTGAAGATGATTACAAGAAAAAAGTTTGAGAAAACATAT
The DNA here is from genome assembly GCF_001436755.1 of Liquorilactobacillus aquaticus DSM 21051. Taxonomy (GTDB): domain Bacteria; phylum Bacillota; class Bacilli; order Lactobacillales; family Lactobacillaceae; genus Liquorilactobacillus; species Liquorilactobacillus aquaticus. The sequence continues at coordinate 76,854 of NZ_AYZD01000011.1, read as the reverse complement.
GATGATTTAATAAAAGTATCTCTTGATCGAAGAGTTATTTTAAATTATAAAAAAGTTCAATGTAATTGGACTTCAACTAACAACTAGCAAAAGTGTTGGCATGAAATTTGCTTTTATCTTTAAGTGAGCGGAACAAGAAAATGATAAGGACTTTCGTGAGGAGGGATGTAAACTATGACAAGTTATGATATCGCAGTTGTTGGCGCGGGCCCAGGAGGCTATATTGCTGCAATTCATGCGGCACAGATGGGTAAAAAAGTCGCGGTGATTGAAAAGAAAGACATTGGTGGTGTGTGCCTGAATGCTGGGTGCATACCGTCAAAGAGTTATTTAAAACATAGCCATTGGATATTAGCTGCCCAAGAAGCTCAAAGATTAGGAATTGAAATGGAAATTAAGAAAGTTGATTTCCCAAAATTAGTGCAGCGGAAGGATCGTGTTGTAGCAACACTTCAAGGAGGCATTAAACACTTATTTAAGGCGAATCACATCACGTATATTGAGGGTGAGGCTTCTTTTACAAATGAACATCAGTTAAGTGTCGACGGCAACCAAATAGCTGCGAAGGATATCCTCCTAGCAGCGGGAGGCCATCCATTTGTTCCACCAATTGAAGGTATAGATAAGATCGAGTATTTAACAACAGACACATTTTTTCAAATGACGGAACTGCCTCAAAAACTGGTTGTTATCGGAGGTGGAATCATTGCAGTTGAACTGGCTTTTGCAATGCAACCTTTAGGTGTCGAAGTAACCTTACTCGAAGTTGCACCAGATATTTTGTTGACTGAAGACGAGGACGCACGTTTGATAATTAAAAGAAAATTGCAAAGCATGGGCATCACGGTCAAGGCTGGTGTAAAGATCAAGCGAGTCTCTTCTCAGAAAGTGCAAACTGATGATGGAATGTATACGTTTGATCAGCTGCTAGTTGCCACCGGCCGCAGAGCTAATCTGGAGTTAGCAGCACAGGCGGAAATGGCTCTAGATGAAAGTAAACGTTTCATCAAGGTCGATCGGCACTATCAGACAAGCGTTCCGCATATTTATGCGATCGGTGATGCAATTAGCGGATACCAACTAGCCCACACTGCAAGTGCAGAGGGTATTCGGGTAGTAGATATAATTTCCGGACAGCAGAGGCCGCCAGTAGCACAGCGCTACATTCCACGATGTTTGTATACTGATCCGGAAGTTGCAAGTTTTGGACTGAGTGAAGGTCAAGCAAAAGACAAAGGCTTCGATGTAGTTGTTAAAAGTGCTCCATACAGCGGCAATGGAAAGGCAATTGCTGGTGAGGAAACAAATGGGTTTGTAAAAATTATAAGTGAAAAAAAATATCATGAAATATTGGGCGCTGTTATTGTGGGAAGTAATGCCACCGAAATGATTCATACTATTCTAGCTGTTTGTGAGGCGGAAGGGACGGTCGATGAGTTAGACAAGATCATTTTTGCACATCCAACATTGTCAGAATTAACAGGCGAGGTTGCTGCTTCGTTATTTGGCAAAGCAATTCATAATTAAATGATGTCAAGATATTTTAAAAGTCAATGGATGTTTTAACGGTATTTATAATTCATATTTTAACAATACAAGGAGGTAATAGATATGGACAAGTTAACGAGAGAACGAGCAGAATGGATCTATAAAAAAATGAACGACATTCGTAATTTTGAAGACGAGGTGCATCAAATTTTTTCAGCGGGTTCAATACCAGGTTTTGTCCATTTATATGCTGGCGAAGAGGCAATCGCAACTGGTGTCTGTGCGCACCTAACAGATAATGACTACATTACCAGTACTCACCGTGGACATGGGCACTGTATTGCTAAGGGCTGTGATTTAGATAAAATGATGGCTGAAATATATGGTAAAGAAACTGGGCTTTGCAAAGGTAAAGGTGGATCAATGCATATTGCGGACATCGATAAGGGAATGTTAGGAGCTAACGGAATGGTTGGTGGTGGTTTCCCGATTGCAATTGGGGCTGCTCTGCGTAACAAGTATCTAAAAACAGATGATGTTGCAGTTTGTTTCTTTGGTGATGGAGCTGCTAACGAAGGAACATTCCACGAAAGCATCAATATGGCATCAATTTGGAAACTGCCGGTTGTTTTCGTAAATGAAAATAATTCATTTGGTGAAGCTACTCCGCAAAAATATGCTTCTGGCTCTGAACACATTGCCGATCGCGCATCAGCATACGGAATTCCAGGCGAAACTGTTGATGGAAAAGATCTTATGGCTGTCTATGAAGCAGCGGGTAAAGCAATTGATCGTGCTCGAAAAGGCGAGGGCCCATCTATTATAGAATGTGTTACTTATCGGAATTATGGCCATTTTGAAGGTGATGAACAGAAATATAAAGCCAAGGAAGGTACGGAAAAAGAGTTGGCTGAGCGCGATTGCCTAAAAGAGTTTCGTAAATATGCAATTTCTAAAAAATTGCTAAGTGCTAAGAAAGCAGACGGGATCGAAGAAAACTCAGTTAAAGATATTGAACACGCCATTAAGTTTGCTGAAGAAAGTCCGATTCCAAAGCCAGAGTCTCTGTATGAAGATGTTTTTGTTGATTGATTTAGAAGAAAGGAGAATGCAAAATGGCAAGACGAATAACATTTATGAAAGCGATCAATGAAGGCTTAGATATGGCAATGGAGAAGGATGAACGTGTCATTCTTTTAGGTGAAGATATTGCTGGTGGAGCCGGAGTAGAACATTTAGAGAAAGAAAATGAAGACGCCTGGGGTGGAGTGTTTGGTGTGACTAAAGGACTGATGCCTAAATATGGTCGGGAACGGGTTATTGATACTCCAATTTCCGAAATGGGCTATATGGGAGCCTCGGTAGGTGCGGCCGCTACAGGTTTGCGGCCCGTCCCAGAATTGATGTTTAATGATTTTATCGGATTTTGTTTAGATACAGTTTTAGCTCAAGGCTCTAAGATGCGCTATATGTTCGGGGGCAAAGCAAAGATTCCCATGACAATTCGGACTTGTCATGGAGCAGGTGCCAGCGCTGCGGCACAACATTCCGGTTCTTATTATGGAATTTTAGCATCAATCCCAGGAATTAAAGTTGTAGTCCCTTCTAATCCATATGATGCTAAGGGGCTTTTGATATCAGCAATTGAAGATGACAATGTCGTTGTTTTTTCAGAGGATAAAACACTTTATGGAATAAAGGATGAAGTCCCAGAAGAATATTATAAAGTTGAAATCGGTAAGGCAAAAATAAAACGAGAGGGCAAGGATCTTACGATCGTCACTATTGGTAAGATGCTTTACGTTGCGTTGGAAGTCGCTGATCAATTGGCTAAAGATGGTATTGAGGTTGAAGTTATTGATCTGATTACGGTTGCTCCATGGGATCAGGAAACTGTAATCAATTCCGTCAAGAAAACAGGACGTTTAATAGTAATCGATGAAGCAAATCCACATAACAATACAGCAACGGATATTGCCTCAGTTGTGGGTGATCAGGCATTTGATTACCTAGACGGTCCAATCAAAAAAGTGTGTGCGCCAAATACACCCGTTCCATTTGCAACCAATCTTGAACAACTATATCTGCCTAGTGCTGAACGGGTGCTTGAAACTGCTGCAGAATTGATTGAAGACTTGAAAAAGTAAAGGGGGTGTAAGCATGGCAACGGAAATTATAATGCCAAAACTTGGTTTGACCATGACGGAAGGAACGGTTTATAAATGGACCAAAAATGAAGGAGACAAAGTCAAGAAAGGTGATATTGTCGCCACAATCAGTTCTGAAAAGCTGACTGGCGATGTTGATGCTCCTGCCGATGGAACACTGATTAAAATAGTCGTTCCTGAGGGTGAGGATGCGAAATGCAAAGATCCGATTGGATATATTGGTGAGGCAGGAGAAACAGCTGGTGGAAATGAGACTGCCCAAGAGCAAGAGGCTCAAGTACAGAAACAAGATGTACCTGAGCCTGAAAAAGGATCAGCAGAAGCGGCAGAGGCGGTCGATACTGTGCCTGAAAAGTCACATTCCGAAAACGGGATGAATCGAATCTTTATTACACCTCTAGCACGTAAAATAGCTGAAGAAAAAGGACTTGATTATCGTCAGATTCATGGGACCGGCGGCAATGGCAGGATCACCAGACGGGATGTTGAAAATTATGTTCCAACCAAAGAGCAGCCTGCAGCTTCCGTAACGGCTTCAGCAGGAGCTGGGCTAACTGGTATGCGTCAGATCATTGCGCAGAGGATGATGAGCAGTCTGCAGAATACGGCTCAGGTTACTTTGCAGCGTAAAGCTGATGTTACAAGTTTGATGGAATTTAGACAGGATATGAAAAAGAAAATCAGCCAGCCGTTAGTCGATGGGCAACTAAGCATTACAACTTTGCTAGCTAAAGCTGTGATTTTGGCACTGAAAGATACACCAGCGATGAACGCATGGTACCATGACGGTGAGTACGAGCAGGTTGAGAGTATCAATATTGGTATGGCAGTTGCATTAGATGACGGGCTAGTGGTTCCGGTTGTTAAAGGAGCGGGTTCAATGACGTTGACAGAATTAGGCCAATCGTTGAACAGCATAATAACAGACGCGCGCGAAGGTATACTTGATAGTAGCGCTTATAGCGGCGGGACCTTTACGATTAGCAATTTAGGGCGAAGCGGAGTCGAGTATTTTACCCCGGTCATTAATCAACCTGAAATTGGAATTTTAGGTGTTGGCACATTAGTAAATGAACTTGCTTTAGGCGAGAGCGGAGAGATTAAAAAATTATCTAAGCTACCATTAAGTTTAACCTTTGATCATCAAATCATTGACGGTGCTCCGGCTGCCGACTTTTTGGCTAAAATTGTTTCTTACCTTGAGGATCCTTATACATTAATGCTGTAGTGTAGAAAAATAAAAAAATCATCTTGAGAACGTATGTTGCAGGTGTTTTCAAGGTGTTTTTTTCGTGTCTTGATTTCAAAAGGTACTCTTGTGCAAAATTGGTTTAGTCAGTTTGTCTGTTTAAATAGTTTAAAATCTGTGTGACAATTTTTTCAGGACTTGAGCCATCTGTTTTGATAGTTAAATCAGCACATGCTTGGTATTTTGGTTGTCGTTTTTCTTTTAGAGAAGTTAGGCCGTCTCTGTCCAAAGAATTCACAAGTGGTCTTTCAATATCACCACTGACACGTTCTAGAATCGTGTCTGCAGCAGCCTCCAGTAAAATAACTGGAATTTCAGCTTTTTTCAAGGCTGTTAGGTTTTCGGATTGAGTTGGGGTTCCGCCACCGGTCGAAAGGATACCTTCTTGCGATATTGCATTCAGTAGAACTTCATGCTCAAGTTGACGAAAATAGTTTTCACCATGCTGGCTGAATATGTCAGTAATCGCAATTCCTGCTGCAGCTGTGATCTGATCATCAAGATCAACATGTGGCAAGTTAAGTTTTTCTGCTAAAAGTTTTCCGATAGTTGTTTTTCCACTGCCCATAAAACCGATTAAAATAGCTTTCATTCTCTTCAGCTCCTTCGTAGGATAATGTAGTGATTTCGGGTTAATATATTTTCAGCCTGAATGCGGTCTCTTTCACGCATAAAAGTAAGTTGCAAGACACCATCAATATCTTCTCTAATCTCCAAAATATGAATATTCACAAGATTGATTCGATTGAGCGCAAGTAATTGTGTAATGTTGGCAATTGAGCCAATTTGATCAGCGATATTTATAAAAAGGTCAAAAAAATCGGGCAATTGGCCAACCTTTTCAGGTCCAAGCTGGTCACGACTATTTTTAGCGGATTCAAAGAACGAAAAAATCTGATCATGATCGTCGCTTTCAATCGCAAGCTTAATGCTCTCTAATTCGTCGACATACTGTTTGATCTGTTCGACAATAATTTGAGAATTGGATTGCAGAATCGCACTCCACATCATTGGGTCAGAAGAGGCGATCCTTGTTATTGACTTGAAACCGCCAGCGGCCATCCGCATCCCTAGAGGTGAATCTGCAAAAAAATTTTGGGTCTGATTAACAAGCGCGGACGCAATGATATGCGGCAAATGACTGATTTGACCCACTAATTGATCATGTTCTTCAGCGGAAATCAAAAGCCATTTTACTTTTGTGCTCTGCAACAACTGTTGAAGCTGCAAATATGCTAAGTCATGAGTTTCAGTATTTACAAGAAAGTAAAAAGCATTTTCAAAAAGATCAGCTCGACCTGCTGTTACGCCAGTTTTGTGTGAACCAGCCATTGGGTGTCCTCCAATAAAGGTTATGCCCTTTTTTTGCAAGGGAATAGCAGCTTTTAGAACTTCTTGTTTGGTACTGCCGACATCGGTGATAATCACTTTTTCTTTTAATGAAAGTTCAGCGAGTTGTTGCAGATCTTTAATAATCGTGGAGACTGGAGTAGCTAAGATGATAAAGTCTGCAATTGCCGCTTCATTCAGGTCAGTAGCGGCTTGATCGATCAATTTGTGTTCTAGCGCATATGCACAGGCTTTTTCGTCTGCATCGACGCCAACTATTTTGAAGGTTGGATGCTGCATACGAATTGCTCTGATTAGGGAACTTCCAATTAAACCTAGCCCTTTGATGAAGACAATTTTCATGCTATGCTACACTTCCGTTCTTGTTTTGAGTAGTGAACTTAAATCACTAAAAAAATTAGGATAAGAAATTGAAACTGCTTCGGGATTGTTTAATAAAAGGTCATCAGTTGATCGTAAAGCTGCAATGGTCATCATCATCCCAATACGGTGATCGCCATGACTATCCAAAGTAGAGTCAGTTATCTGCCATGCAGATTGTCCCTCAATAATCAGGCCGTCTGGCAACTCTTTCAGTTGAACGCCTAATTTGCGTAGTTCTTGAGCGACAGTTGCAATGCGATCGGTTTCCTTAAAGCGAAGCTCTTGTGCTCCAGTAATGGTGCTTTGGCCATTTGCGCATGCAGCAAGGAGTGCAATCAAAGGAAGCTCATCAATAATTGCTGGGATATCTTTCGCACTGAGTTTAATCGGAGTAAGCGGTGCATATTTGACTTGAATGTCCGCAACAGGTTCTTCTTGAGATTCAAGTTTGGTGATTTTAATATTCGCGCCCATTTTTAACAATGCCTTGAGGATGCCTGTTCGTGTTTTGTTGATGTTGACATTGCACAAAGTTATATTCGAGTTAGGAATGATTGTTGCCGCAACGAGGAAAAAGGCTGCTGATGACATGTCACCAGGAACGGTAACAGTTTGGCCTTCAAGCTTGGGATGCGGTTGAACAGTAATTGTCAATTTATCTGGGGCAGTTTGAACATCAGCTCCAAATTTACGCAGCATTCGTTCTGTATGGTCCCTTGTAGGCAGCTTCTCAATGATTGTTGAGGGGCTGTTTGCTTGTAAGGCTGCCAAAATGAGTGCACTTTTGACCTGGGCGCTGGCAATCTGTAGCTTAATTTTGGTTCCATGGAGTGGCTGACCATCAATCTTAACCGGCAATGTTCCAGCGGGGGCTGTTTGAATTTTTGCGCCCATTGCAGCTAAAGGTTCGCTTACCCGACGCATCGGCCTTTTCTGCAGCGATGAATCTCCGATCAATTTGCTCCTAAAAGGCTGTCCTGCCAACAAGCCCATTATTAAACGTGTTGTTGTACCGGAATTACCCATGTCGAGCGGCTGGCTAGCTGGTTGTAAACCGTAAAGGCCCTTGCCATGAATGATGATATCTGTACTATGTTGTTCAACAAAAATTCCTAGATTTTTGATGGCTTGAAGTGTATTCAGACAATCATCAGAACGCAAGAAATGCTTGATAACTGTCTTACCATTGCTGATAGCACCTATTAAAAGGGCTCGATGAGAAATACTCTTGTCTCCAGGAAGCAGTAATTTTCCGTGCAAACCCGATTCAGGTAGTTTGAACATTTTTTTTGGTGTCATTTTAATTACCCCTTAATTTGATATAGACTCCAGATCATTTGCGATTCGTAGCGCGCGAGGATCTTTTCGTTTGAAGAAAGTGAAATATTCCTTTCGTTTGTCAAGCTGTACTGTCCATCCTGGAGATATTGCTGATATGCCAGATACTTGCTGGGACAGTATCGTATTTGGCTTGGTTGAACGTGTGTAATTAATAGTTGTGCCGTCGCAGGATGGGAATAGGCGATCCCGTTTTTTTGCCCGCAGTTTTCAAGAACCACCAATGGATTCAATGAATGTAAAAAACAATCTTTTAAGATCAGTTGGCTCAGATAACGGTAATGTAGTTCTCCCCAACTCATGTTAAATTTGGCTGATTTGAACGCTGTTGGCACTAAGAAAAATTCATTTCTGTATTTTGGAAAAGTATTGATAATTTCTTCATAGCTATTATGCAAAATAATTTGTGCTTTGATGCTTGTATTTCTGTCAAGGTAATAGTGAGCCGCATCGTTGCTGTCGGTTTCCTGTGGACCAAGAGTATGAATAATCACTGAGTTCACCTCGAAATTAATATTCTTTTAGTTCTTGACGATAATCGGCCATTTCCCGCTGTAGTCGTGACATATTACTGCTTTCAAAAGTGTCAGTGATAACCTTAGCTAGCTCGATGGCGACCACACTCTCAATGACAATTGAGGCTGGGACGATTGCAGTGGTATCTGAACGTTCGACATTTGCTTTTTGAATTTCCCGTGTTTTAAGATTAACGCTTTGAAGAGCTTTGTAGAGAGTAGGAATAGGCTTCATTGCAGCTTGAACTATTATTGGCATTCCGTTAGTCATTCCACCTTCAAATCCACCAAGGTGGTTGGATAGTCTGCTCCAGCCGTCTTTTTCATTCCAAGTGATAGGGTCCATTACTTCGCTGCCTAAGTTTGTTGCAGCTGTAAATCCATCACCGATTGCGACACCTTTCATAGCATTGACTCCCATGACAGCTGCGGCAAGTTTTGCGTCTAATTTAGTATCCCAGCTGATATAGCTGCCTAAACCGGCAGGCACATTTTCGGCAACAACACGAATGATGCCGCCGAGAGTATTGCCCGCACGTTTAGTATCATCGATCAATTTGTGTATGTCCGAAGCCTGCTGGTTATCTAAAATGCGTAGGTCATTTTGTGCTATTTTTTCTTCAATTAGAGCAACGTTAGTTGGAAAATCTTTGGAGCAAGTAATTTTTCCAATCTGTTGAACATAACCGATTAGACCAATATCCAGCTGATTTAATAATTGTTTACAGACCGATCCGATTGCAACGCGCATAGCTGTTTCTCGAGCGGAAGAGCGTTCTAAAACGTTACGCAGATCTCGATGGCGGTACTTCATGCCACCGACAAGGTCAGCATGTCCAGGTCGAGGGCGATCCACTCGGCGAAGGGTATTTTCAGCTGTTTCAGGACTGATTGGATCCATAATTTTGGACCAATGAGCATGATCCCGATTTTGAATTGTCAAAGCCAAAGGAGAGCCAAGAGTGATTCCGTGACGCAGACCGCCAACGATTTGAACTTGATCATGTTCTATTCTTTGGCGATTACCACGACCATATCCACCTTGCCGTGCTGCTAAGGCTTGATTGATAAGTTCTACATTAATTTCTAACCCAGCAGGAAGGCCTTCAATAATTCCGGTAAGTTGTGGGCCATGGGATTCACCAGCTGTTAAAAAGTACATAAAATTCTACCTCCAATTATTTGATGTTTACTTATTATTATGACGCTTGTTTTCCTGATACTTACGTGAAGAGGCCATTATTGACATGTAAATCTCTTGCAGATAAGGAATGATTTTCTGATTAGAGCATTGGTCAGCAACGTTGTCCAAAACCTTTTCTTCACGCTTACTGTCGAGGACGGGGATATTTATCTCTTCCTTAAACGTGATAATTGTGTCTACAGCTTTAAAGCGGCGAACCAGTAGGCGAACAATTAGTTTATCAATATATGAGATGGTTCTTCTTGTCCCAGCAAGTGTTTTTTGTTTGCCTAAGGTGAGACGAATAATTACTACAAGGATTAGGCTGGCACAGCTGATCAACAGATCGAATTCTAGAGCAGCTGCGATATTTTTTTTTGATAACCAGCCTGTAATAACTGGAACTGTGAATGAGGCGAGGCTTCCAAAAGTGAAGAAGATTCCTGTAACCAGTCCCTTTGTTTGGGGGTAAAGTTTCAAGAAAGTATTAAGACCGACTTGCATGACTCCGCTGGCTGCAGTTAAGCCAAATACGAATGACGCGAGTTGAGTTAACCATGCAATATGAATAAAACAGATAATGCTTAGTGAGATAAGTGCTGCGATATTAAAAAAGACCAGCAATGTTAATTCTGAAATTTGTCTGCGCAGTAACCAGAACATGATCAAGACACCGCTGATAGAGCCGATACTGTAAAGTGAGAGAAGAAAATGCGCAGCAACATTTCCCATATGCAATGTTTCGGATGCATATAAGGTTATCCATTGAGTAAAAAGAATCATTAAAGCCATGGAGGTGTACCCATACAGAGCAAGTGCAGTAGTTATTATTATTTTTCTTGGTTTACTGAGAAATTTTAAAGTTCCAAGCATCGTTGATTTAGATTGATTTGCCTTGGGAAATTTTATTGGCAGCAGCAAGAAAAAATTGATGATCAAGACTGAAGCAGCTAAAATAAAGGACCAACCGAACCACAGACTGTTATTCTCTAAAGAAGCAACGAAAAGTGGCAAGACAAATTCACCTAACGACATAAATGCTTTGATTAGGACATTTGAAGCACCCTCTTTTCCACCGAGCTCAACAAAAGTTGTGTATGTGCCTGAATCGAGGGCAGAATTGGCAATGCCGGCAATGATAGCTAAAAGATAAGCTATTTGTATATTAGGTGCACCCAACATACCAAGGAAAAAAACGAAATAGCAAATCATTCCTAAAAAAACAAAATTTTTGCGGCCATAACGATCAGATAAAATACCAAGAAGCAAATAAGCAATAAGTCGGCCGATGCCTACACCGGAGATAACATAAGATACAGTGGCAAGAGGTGCGTGCCAGAGTTGACCTAAAGACTGCATATTTTGTGCTAAGATGATCAGCCCAATGCCATGGACAAAATAATTTAAGTAAAGGCTTAGAGAGAGACGATGCTGCATATGTGCATTCATTTGTGATTCCTCCTTAATTTAAAAACAAAAAACCAGCTAGGATTTTTAAATCCAGCTGGTTTAATAGTCATTAATTAAAAAGCAAAGAATCAATGAAGCCAGCTAGACTTTAGTTAAGTGTCTAACTGGCAAAGAAAAAACAACCTTGCAACTTTAGACACGAACGTGTAAACCAACGTCCGTATCTGAAGTACGGACGTCTACATAAAGTAAGCAAAGCCATAATAATATGAAATTGTTTGAAAATTCCTGTTATTATTCAAGGTCATTATTCCTTTCCTGTTAATAATGTTAAAACAATTAAAGCATTGTTAATGATTCAAGTCAATACATAATCGTAAATTAATCCTAATGCAATCAATAGTGAAATTAAAACAACTATGAATTATGTTCTATTTCAGGATTGGATCTTTTTTAAAGACATAGGAACAGATTTTCTGAAAAATAGATGAGAATACTTGCTTTTATTGCTAAAATTGGGTAAGTTAGAAAATAAAAATATTAAAAGGAGCGCTATTGTAATGTCCAACTGGGATACTAAATTTGCCAAAAAAGGATTCACTTTTGATGATGTTCTACTAATACCGGCGGAAAGCCATGTTTTACCAAATGATGTTGATTTAACCGTGCAACTTGCTAAGAATATCAGATTAAATATCCCGATCATTAGTGCTGGAATGGATACGGTTACCGAGTCTGCAATGGCAATCGCAATGGCTCGTCAAGGCGGGCTAGGCGTTATTCATAAGAATATGACGATTGAACGTCAAGCAGACGAAGTTCGTAAAGTAAAACGGTCTGAAAGTGGGGTCATCATCGATCCCTTCTTCTTGACACCTGAGAATTCTGTAGCTGAAGCAGAAAAACTAATGAAAAAATATCGCATTAGCGGTGTTCCAATTGTTGATACATTACAAAATCGCAAGTTTGTAGGTATTATTACAAATCGTGATTTGCGTTTTGTGAATGACCTTAGCGTAGCTATTGATAAGGTAATGACTAAAGACGGCCTTGTGACTGCACCGGAAGGAACATCTTTGAAGACAGCGGAAGCTATTTTGCAGAAGCATAAGATTGAAAAACTTCCGATGGTTGATAAAGACGGCAGATTGACCGGTTTGATAACAATCAAAGATATCGAGAAAGTCGTGGAATTTCCCAATGCTGCCAAGGATGAGCATGGTCGCTTGTTAGTAGCAGCTGCTGTTGGTGTAACAAGTGACACATTTGATCGTGCTAGAGCGTTGCTCGATGCTGGTGTGGATGCAATTGTAATTGACACGGCTCACGGACATTCTGCTGGTGTTATCCGCAAAATCAAAGAGATTCGGCAGACATTCCCTAAGGCAACACTGATTGCGGGAAATGTCGCAACAGCTGCTGCAACTGAAGCACTGTATGATGCTGGGGTCGATATCGTTAAAGTCGGTATTGGACCGGGGTCGATTTGTACAACACGTATTGTTGCAGGTGTGGGAGTACCTCAGTTAACCGCTGTTTATGATGCTGCAAGTGTCGCACGTAAATACGGCAAAACGATTATCGCTGATGGCGGAATCAAATATTCTGGAGATATCGTCAAGGCTTTGGCTGCTGGTGGAAATGCGGTTATGCTTGGCGGAATGCTGGCCGGAACGGATGAAGCACCCGGTGAAACGGAGATTTACCAAGGACGCCGCTTCAAAACCTATCGCGGGATGGGCAGTTTAGGCGCAATGGACAGCAAACATGGTTCTTCCGATCGTTACTTCCAAAGTGGTGTTAACGAGGCTAACAAGCTTGTTCCTGAAGGTATTGAAGGTCGTGTTGCTTACAAAGGCAGCCTTTCTGATATGGTTTATCAGTTGGTTGGTGGCCTGCGTGCTGGAATGGGATATGTTGGAGCTGCGCATCTTAAAGAATTGCAAGATGATGCTCAATTTGTCCAGATTTCTAACGCTGGGTTGCTTGAGTCGCATCCACATGATGTTCAAATCACGAAAGAATCGCCTAACTACAGTAAATAATTATAAGAGAGTGGAATCTCAGATAAGCACAATTGTGCTTATCTGAGATTTTTTTTGAATTGGACAAAAGTTAAAGCTTGATCTAGTTTTCTTGCTGATTCCGTACAAATGTGTCCCATAACCCAAAATGTTCCATCTAACTTCGCATTATCCATAGCAAAGGATGCTTTACATTCGTAATCCGGTATTTGTACTCAAATTTTACCGATTTACACCACACTTCTTTTTTGCGAGAAAATAGAGTTAGGCTACTACTAAAGAATAATAATCTAGTATATTATGAGTGGGGGAATATATGTCTAAAAGGAGAAAATAATGGTTGAATATAAATTACATTACAAAATGTACAAAGCAGGGAAAAATTGGATCTATGCGGCGCTGACTACAATTGCTTTAGGGATAGCATTTGTATCAGACAATAGTATTGTTAAAGCCGACACTGTGACTACTACGGTTGCAGCGGCGCAGAATGAACCAACCACTGGTAAAAAACTTGGGTCTTCGACAGCAGCATCAACTGAGGAGGCTGCTGCCTCCAATAGCAGCGATACACAAGAGGTTCAAAATAATGTGCAAACTTTAACAAAAAAAGACATGGCTGCTTCGGATACTTCATCTACAGTTCAGGCCTCTGAGACTGCTGCGACAGATACAAAAACAGCAACAACAAAAGCTGGTAAAACGACACAAGATGTTCAAGCACCTTCATCTAGAGAAGTGGATAAGACTGCATCCTCTAATAGTAAAAGCGTAGCGTCGGTACAAACTTCCACGCGACAAATGACTGACGAAACAGCGAACAGTTCTGAAAATCAAAAAAGTTCTGTGAAAACTGTGAAAGCAGCAGTTGTAGTAAGTTCAGACAAAGTAAATACGCAGACTCAATCGTCAGTTGTACAGACACAGAATGATAAGAAAACAAAAACAATAACACAACCGAAGACAAATTTGATTCAAAAGCAGGAAAATGGCAATTGGTATATTTATGATGCAGATGGTAAGTATCAAGTAGGCTTTCAAAAAATAGTAGATCAAAATAAAACTGTCTATTATAACAATCAGGGCCAGATGCAATATGGACAACAACAAATTCAAAATAATTGGTATCTTTTTGATAAGAACACGGGCGCAATGCAGACGGGATTCCAAAATATACCAGAACAAAAGAAAAAGGTTTATTACAATGACCAAGGTCAAATGCAGTATGGACAACAGCAAATTCAAAGCAAATGGTATCTTTTTGATAAGAATACCGGTGCAATGAAGACAGGGTTCCAGAATATACCGGAACAGAGGAAGACGGTTTATTACAATGGTCAGGGCCAGATGCAATATGGACAACAGCAAATTCAAAGCAAATGGTATCTCTTTGACAATAAAACTGGTGCAATGATGAAGGGCCTTCAGTATATCCTCGGTCAAAATAAAATGGTTTATTACAATAATCAAGGTCAAATGATTTATGGGACACAGAAAGTTAATGGGCATCTATACGTGTTTAATAGGGCTACAGGAGCTTTGAATGTTAAACCGGGTCAACAATGGATTGATGGTCATTGGTATCTTTTTTCTAAAAGGCTTGCAATGCAGACGGGATTTCAGAATATCGTCGGACAAAAGAAGACGGTTTATTACAATGCTCAAGGCCAGATGCAGTACGGACAGCAGCGGATTCAAAATAATTGGTATCTCTTTGATAAGAATACCGGTGCAATGCAGACAGGGTTCCAGAATATATCGGACCAGAAAAAGACGGTTTATTACAATAATCAAGGTCGGATGCAGTATGGTCAACAGCGGATTCAAAATAATTGGTATCTCTTTGATAAGAATACCGGCGCGATGCAGACGGGATTCCAGAATATATCAGATCAGAAAAAGACGGCTTATTACAATAATCAAGGTCGGATGCAGTATGGTCAGCAGCGGATTCAAAATAATTGGTATCTCTTTGATAAAAATACCGGTGCAATGCAGACAGGGTTCCAGAATATATCGGACCAGAAAAAGACGGTTTATTATAATGATCAAGGCCAGATGTTGTATGCATGGCAGATAATAAATAACGACAAGTATTATTTTGATAAAAATACCGGTGCACTGACCACAGGGACGGTCAGAATAGATGGTGATAAATATGATTTTGATAAGAACGGTGTGTTGCTTGATCAAAGTAAGTATGATATTAAAACGTATCGTGAGCTGACTGCTAATGATATCAATTCGAAGTTAGAACAGAGTGGTCAGCATAGTCTGAATGTAGATCTATCTAATAGTCAAGACAATTATGCAGCTTTTTCACTGCATGATGGGGCACAGCTGATTGCACAAGGAGATTTATCTGATGAAACAACAGCCGTGGAAGAATACTTGCGAAAAAATGCTAATATGACTGGAACGGCAACAGTTTATCGTGCAAATGTAACAGCAGCAAATGCAGTGGAGGCAGCACAAAAAACATCTCGCTTATTTGCAGATTGGTATAACGGAGCAAGTGACTTCAGCTGGACATCATTAGGAATTGGCGGAGTTCGCGACTTAGACAATAAAAACGGTTGGACTAGTGCAATGCTTTTATACAAGGCAGTACCCGATACAACCAATGTTCCTAGTGCTGCAAGTTCCAAAATTGTTTACAGAGTGGGCACAGTCTATGGTAATGAAGCGATTACTGCGAGTAAACAGGAACAATTACAAGAAGGAATGACTGTTTCTGAGGCTGAGGTGGATAATTCAGATAATAATGAACATCTTGAAAATATTTTGCAAGGTAGGCTTGGACAGAAAATCAGCACTGATAGTTTGAAAGTAATTGCTAATTCTATTGGTGGCATGACA
This sequence comes from Liquorilactobacillus aquaticus DSM 21051, assembly GCF_001436755.1. Classification (GTDB taxonomy): domain Bacteria; phylum Bacillota; class Bacilli; order Lactobacillales; family Lactobacillaceae; genus Liquorilactobacillus; species Liquorilactobacillus aquaticus. The sequence goes on along the minus strand of NZ_AYZD01000011.1, from coordinate 60,907 downwards.
ACTGTTCTTGTTGGAACAAAACAGTACTTAGACGGTAACGGGCAAGCCTATCATTACGAATTCTGGTTGGACGGACAAACAGCTGTGCTCAAAGAAGAAAATTTTGTTAATGATAATATTGATGCTTCTTATGGCAATATCTTGGTTGCTAATGTTTCGGCTACTGCAATTTATGAAAAAGAACAGTCGGTTCCGAATGCAGAGATCCCGACATCAAAAATGACAAGTGATCAGATAACAGCAGCCTATCAAACAGGAACTGAAACAGGGCTGAAGTATGAGAATGTTAATATCAAACCAATTGAAGGCATGAAGCAAGATACTATTCGGGGTGTTGATATTTCGAGTTATATTGCTTTGAAGAATGCAGGCGTACAGTTTTATGATTTTGATGGCAAGAAAGCTAGTTTGATCAAAGTTTTACATGATGCAGGTGTCAATTATTTGCGATTGCGAATATGGAATGATCCTTATGACAGTCAAAATAATTCTTATGGCGGTGGTGCTTCAGATGAAGCAAATATGCTTGCAATAGCACGCGAGGCGTCACAATATGGAATGAAGCTAGCAATTGATTTTCAATATTCCGACTTCTGGACAGATCCAGGCAAGCAAGTTGTGCCTAAGGCATGGAGAAATTTAACGAATTCAGAGCTTGAACAGGCAGTTTATCTCTATACTAAGAAAGTTATGTCTGATTTCAAAGGCAGTGGTGCAGATGTTGGGATGGTCCAGATTGGAAATGAAATCACAAACGGATTGCTAGGAATTGTTGCTAGTCGTGATCAAGGAGAGTCTTATGCTAACATATGGAATAATGCTCAAAGTGCAGGAAAGATAAGCGACTATCTTGTTGCTGGAGCACACGCAGTGAGAGAAAGTACACCCGACGCCAAAGTTGTGATTCATATTGAAACACCTAATATCGACAAATACAGTGCAATTATGACTGCGCTGAAAAATAATGGTGTTGATTACGATGTTCTTGGATCTTCATATTATCCATTTTGGTCAACTGGGACTGATAATGGACATGGTCTGGGACGTGGGGCAAACACACCGGCTAATCTTGCTGCAGTTGAGAAAATGGTACAAGAAAAGTATGGTAAGCAGTTTGTCATACTTGAAACAGGTTGGGTAAATTCTTTGCAAGATGCGGATGGAACGGGGAATTCAATTAGTTCAAACACGAATGCTTACACTGTAGGACCGCAAGGACAAGTTGATGCTATGAGAGAAATGTACCAAGTGCTCGTGAAACAAGGTGGATTAGGAGCATTTTATTGGGAACCAGCTTGGATTCCAGTTAAAGCTGGCTGGGACAATTGGCAATACAACAAGAGTGCCGCGGATTTGTATGGCACCGGTTGGGCATCAAAATATGCAGTTGGGTATGCTCCAGACAATGTTATGTATTATCAAGGACAACCAGCATGGGGTGGAACAACATGGGACAATGTAACATTATTTGATGACCACGGTTATCCTTTGCAATCACTGAAGGCTTTTAAGGGATTTCTTAAAAGTTAGAAAAAATGTACAGAACTATATTTCTGCATAATGGTATATTTCACAAGAATTGTCCAAGGACTTTGCTTGTTAGAAAAAGATACTCCATTTAATATGGGACACTTTGTTTCTAAGAAAAATACGCAACTGATGAATGATATGAATAGCAACAAAGCATGGAACAATTCATATCGGGTTGAAAAATCCAAAGAATGGCAGGCATATGTGAATGATCAGGCAGCATATGCACCAGGTAGTTTCAGTTATCAATGGTCACCTGTCAATCATCGTGTTAAGGGCTTCAATGTAAGTTCAGCTAACAATGAATTTTGGAGTAATTTGTCCTTGACATCTGCGAATTTGAAATAAGTTTATTTAGTAGTACTAGCATAGTATTGTGTTTAAATAAAAAAGGTAACCGGGAATTAATTCGGTTATCTTTTTTATTTTGTGGAATATGATGTGGTAATATTGATTGAAAGATCAGCAATAAAAAAGCAGTGCGGATGTTGCTGCAAAAGGGAGCTTTTTTGATGGTAAAAACAAATAATACACCTCAAAAACAGGTACATTCACTATTTGACAGAGTTGCGCCTAAATACGATCAGATGAATAATCTAATCACTTTAGGATTGCATCGGCATTGGCGTGCAGAAACAATAAAAAAATTAAATGTAAAAAAAGGTGATTTCGCACTTGATTTGTGTTGCGGAACAGGTGATCTGACACTTGATCTGGCGCAAAGTGTTGGGCCGAGTGGTCATGTTGTGGCACTTGATTTAAGCACAGAAATGTTAAAATTGGCGAAAAAGAAGATCAGAGCAGCCCGTCTTGCTGATCGAGTGACATTTGTGGCAGGTGATTCGATGCAACTGCCTTTCGAAACGAACTACTTTGATCTTGTTACAATCGGTTTTGGCCTGCGTAATGTTCCAGATGCTGATCAGGTCTTAGGTGAAATGGTGCGGGTTTTGAGACCAGGCGGACAAGCTGCTTGCCTCGAAACATCGCAGCCACAGCAGCCGCTTATTCGATTAGGTTGGGAAGGGTACTTCCACATTGTTCCGCTGATGGCTAAGTTAACAGGCAGCCGCTATCAAGACTACGATTATCTTCAAAAAACAACAAAAGCTTTTGTATCGGTTCAAAAATTAGCCGAGATGTTTGCGGCCGCAGGGTTGGATAAAGTTCAGTATTCTCTTTTTACTTTTGGTGCGGGGGCTTTGCATATCGGAAGGAAACACTTTAAATAAAAAAATGAAAGCTTGTTTGAGAGGTAAGCCTCGCGGCAAGCTTTTTAAGTGTATCTTTTTAGAACGGTTGAAGAAATGATTAGTTTTGGAATAAAAGCGTATATCATAGGGAAAATTATTAAGCAGAATGTTTGATAGAAATGCGTGGTTACAGTAATTTGCCGTGTATTATTTAGCTGCTGTGGTATAATTAGGCATTGAATTTCGGATAAAGGGGAGACAAAGATGCCGCGTAAGATGAGTTTATTTTCGATTGTAATGCTGACATTGAGTGCAATTATTGGGTCAGGATGGCTGTTTGGATCAGGAATGGCTGCGCATATTGCCGGGCCAGCAGCAATTCTCTCATGGATATTAGGCGGTATAATTATTGGTGTCATTGCATTGAACTATATAGAGCTGGGCACGATGTTTCCTACTAGCGGTGGGATGAGTCAGTATGCATCATTTTCTCACGGACCATTATTAGGTTTTGTTGCTGGTTGGGCAAACTGGATTTCATTGTTAACTATCATTCCGATTGAAGCAGTTGCCGCAGTTCAATATATGAGCTCATGGCCATGGAGTTGGGCAAACTGGACTCAGGTGTTTATTCAAAAAGAAAATATTACGAATTTAGGATTGGCGGTTGTTTTCTTATTTATTCTTGCATTCACCTTATTGAATTTTTGGTCCATACGCTTATTAACGAGTTTTACAAGTTTAATTTCAGTTTTTAAGATTCTCATTCCGCTAATGACGATCATTATTCTTTTTATAACAGGGTTTCACGGCTCTAACTTTCAAACGGCTGCCGGTTTCATGCCTTACGGGAGTGATACAATTTTCACAGCAACGACTTCAGCAGGAATTATTTTTTCGTATAATGCTTTTCAAACAACGATCAATATGGGAAATGAAATCGAAAAACCAGAGAAGAATATTTTTTGGGGAATTGTGATTGCCTTCGGAATAAGTATGGTCATTTATACTTTTCTTCAAATTGCTTTTATTGGAGCTGTTCCCACTAGCAGACTTGAAATTATGGGTTGGCATGGAATTAATTTTCAATCACCATTTGCAGATATTGCAATTTTGCTTAATTTGTCTTGGCTGGCAAATCTTCTGTATCTTGATGCTTTTGTGTCTCCTTTTGGAACAGGTGTCTCCTTTGTTGCGACGACTTCGAGAGCTTTGGCTGCAATGACACAAACGAGACATTTGCCTACGCTTCTAGGGCAGCTGAATCAGAAGTATAAAACTCCCCGAAGAGCAATGATCGTCAATATGTTTTTGGGAGTTATTATGGTAGCTGTTTTTCGAAATTGGAGTGCGTTGTCCAATGTTATTTCGACCTCTACGCTGATTGCGTATTTAACTGGTCCAATTACTTTGATGTCTTTTCGTCGACATGGAACAAACTTAAAAAGGCCTTTCCGTCTGTATGGAGCTGCAATTTTGGCTCCAGCGGCTTATATACTGGCCAGTTTGGCTATTTATTGGGCAAAGTGGCCAACAACGATCGAAGTTTTTGGGGTGATCATGATTGGTCTTGTTTTTTATATTTTTTACGAACTGCGGCAGCCATCAAGCCGGAAAAAACTTTTTTCAAGCCTGCGCGGTACGCGTTGGCTCTTTTGCGAAATGTTATGGCTGACAATTATGTCTTTAGTGGGCAGTGATCAGTTTGGAGGTAATGGCTGGGTTTCTTATCCAATTGATTTTATTTTTGTCATAGTTGGAAGCCTGTGTTGCTATTTAATGGGAGTGCATGATAGTTACACTAGCCGTGAGACGATGGTGGCTTATGAATTGAATCAGCAAGTGGAAATTAAAAAAAGAGGATAGCGGCATATTTTTTAGGAGGATACATGAAAAAATTTTGGGTGTTGGGAACGTTGTCTGCAATAGTTATTTGGTTAGCAGTTATTTGCGGTACAGCAGTAGCTGATACGACTGCATATCACGTAAATTATACGATTAGGCAGCCAATTACTAATAAAAGAGCAGAGATTGACACTTATTTTAATAAACCAGCAACAGTCAATATTGAAGATGGTCATTATAAAGTTGTACTTAGTATCGTTACTAATCATGATCTAGGGTCATTTCCATTTCAGATTTTGAAAATCAATGGTCTGATGCCTAAAATCGAGAAAAAGACACTAGGACAGCAGGACTATTATACAATTTCATTTATAACACAAGATGTACATCAAAAAATATACGGTGAGCTCAAAGTTGATATCAGTAGCAGCAATTATCATTATCAGGGCGGCTTTAATCTTGATCTGGATGCAGAAAAAATTCCTGAGCTTGCAAACGCAGCGAATGAAAAGGCCTCAACGGCAGACACTGACTCGAGTATCGCTGAAAGTACGACCGGTAAGGTTGCACAGAAACCAACTGGAGTTGCAAAAAATGAAGCGGCTGGGCGGGAGAATAGACAGTCAAAAAAAACAGTTACTAAGAACAAAGTGAATAATGTGAAAAAAGCCAGCGATGAGGCGGCTGCAAAAAATAAGGCGAACAAAGATGCCTCTAAGAAAACAAATTCTAATGATACTGGTAAAATATTGCTGGTGATCGGTATTGTACTTGCATTAGGCATTGGAGGCTGGGGGTTGCTGTCAAACTATCGCGGATGATAATACTTTGCTACCCATCATTGAGTGTTAGAAACAAAACGATCAAAAATGACTCCAAAAAAGATTTAGGAGTTGTGCAAGAAATTGAGAAAAACTGACAGTTAGTTCTCAATTCTTGTTTTTTTTGTATTATATGTTCCAATTATAATTGATGTATCGCTTGATAAGGTAAAGGGGGAAGCAGCAATGGAAAATTTTAGCAAAAGCGGACGGCTGATGGTTGCCGAAGACATATCAGCAATCGGCGATCTATCAATGACCGCCGCACTCCCTTTACTGCAGGCGCAGGGGATACCTACGGCTTTACTACCAACAAGTATTTTATCAACACAAAGCGAGGGTTTTGGTAAACCAGTAAGTTTATCTGTTTCTCAATGGTTGCCACGTGTTTTGCAGCATTGGGAACAACAACAGATTGAGATTGGTGGAGCCTTAATTGGTTACATTGCAGATTTTCAAGTTGGAAAAGAAATGGTTTCTTTTTTATCACGGAATAAATTTTCCTTTGTTTATATTGACCCGGTTTTTGCTGATGAAGGCAAGATTTATCCTACTTTATCCGTTGCACAGTTAGCTATTACACGGCAATTGATTAAACAGGCAGATGTTATCACACCGAATTATACAGAGGCCTTATTTTTAGCGGGAATAAAGGATGAAGCAAGTTCAAAGAAGGCGGAAATTCCTACTGAATTTGAATTATTGAAGAGATTAGAAGACCTGATGCCTAAGCGAGGAAGAGCCATTATTACAGGAGTTGAAGATGCAGACAAGATAGGATGCATTTGGCTGGACGAAGATGAGCGAATAATGAAGCGCATGTTTCCGCGATTAAAAGGACATTTTTATGGAAGCGGAGATATTTTTGCAGCTCTCTTGGCAGGCTTTTTATGGAATGGGCAGCCTTTATCAGACGCTGTTGGTGAAGCTGTTTTCTTAACGTACCAAGCACTAAAAGATACAGCTGATAGTAAGCGCGAAAGACGCTATGGAATTGATATAAGTAGAGTTATACATGAATTAGTTCAAAAAAAGTACTAAAATGGTCTGGCATATTTGGAAACAAGTGTTATAATTCAGATTAACAAATCATGAGAAGATTAGAAAATTTGCTCTGTATTTCAATTTAAATATGAAAATTTTCATATTACGGAGGTGCACATGCGAGTATGCAACCAAAAAATAATTTACAATCTCCACTGAAGCGGCTGACCTTAGTAGCAGTCTTAATTGCTGTAAATATTGTCGTTGCGAGGATTTTTTTAATTCCAGTTCCAATGACTCATGGGTACATTAATCTGTGTGATGCAGGGATTTTTATTGCTGCATTGTTGTTTGGAAAAAAGGAGGGTGCGTTGGTTGGAGGACTGAGTGGTTTTTTGTTAGATCTAATTGCCGGTTACCCGCAATATATGCTTTTTTCTTTGATTATACATGGGTTGGAAGGTTATCTGATCGGACTGCTGCTCGGTAAAACAGATAAAGTAAAATTCAAATTTTTATTGGCCTCATTTGTAGGAGTTATTGTTATGGTTGGAGGCTACTTTGCAGCTGACTCCTTTCTCTATACGATACAGACTGGTTTGATAGGTGTTCCAACCAACTTATTTCAAGGAATTGTTGGTGCGTTGGTTGCATTCCCTGTTTATTACCGTCTCAGCAGTGGGGTTACAAGTAGTGGTAAATAAGGTAAATAGAGTAAATCAATATAATTAAAAGGACAAAAGAAAACAAATAACAGCATTCCTCGTGCAAGGGGAGTGCTGTTTTAGTCTATTTTGGTACTTGGGGTTAGAGAGCTTGGTAATTCAAATCTAAGCTAATTGAGAAGAAGTCGGCAGTTTTGAAAGGTATTGATACAGTGTAAGAAAATGCAAACAAAAAATTGCTGAGAGCGTGATTTATGGAACAAGTTATATAGAATCAGGAAGGGATTAGATCAAAATTTAAATTTCGATCTAATCCCTTCCAATTTAGTATTCAAAAGATTAAGCAAAGCAGTGTGAAATATAAAGCTTTAAACTTAAAATATTTAATTTCTATCCCACATATTTTACATTCTAAAAACATAAAAACCTATTATAGCAAGAATTACCTGCCAAAGGCACAAAACAGCTTTCAGCTTTGAATAGCGTGCAGAACTTGAAGATGCATAGAAAAAATGGAAAAGCAACTTTTCGTTAAAAAGAGCTGTTCCAAAGTTCCACACTAAAAATAAAATGCGTACTATCAATGCTTCTTGACTTAGAAAAGCATTGATAATAGCAATAATGGTAAAGAACACGGTAACCGAGTAACGGTTCAAAACAACCAAGAACTTAGGTGGTGTTGGCATGACACTCAGATCCTTTTTTTTATCTTATAAGCTAGGATCATAATAACATATATTAAAAATCAAAAACAATTTTTAATTATTACGCGAAAAGGTTCTCGGGAATGAATAAGTTTCCTAAGGTTACAGCCATAATCGACTTGATTGCGTGCATTCGGTTTCCAGCTTCTTGAAAGACAAGTGCTTGATCACTTTGAAAAACAGAATCTGTTATTTCAAGAGCATCAAGTTCATGCTCATTTAACAACTTTGCACCGATTGTTGTTTTGGTATCATGGAATGCTGGGAGACAGTGGAGAACGATTGTTTCCTTTTTTTCAGTTTTGAGCAAGAGCTCATCGTTGATTTGATAGGGGAGCAGTTGTTTGATGCGCTTGTCATAATCAACGTCCTCACCCATTGAGACCCACACATCAGTATAGAGTGCATCAGCATTTTTAACAGCAGCCCCAGCATCATCAGTGATCAGCAATTCAGCTCCACTTTTAGCTGCTTCTTTTTTTGCAATTTCAAGGACTGAAGCTGCAGGTTGAAGTCCTTTAGGGGCTCCAATATGAACATTAACACCCAGGATAGCCCCTGTAACTAGCAGACTGTTAGCAACATTGTTGCGACCGTCTCCAACATAAGTCAGTGTTAACCCCTTTAAGCTACCGAATTGTTCCTTTAATGTCATAAAGTCGGCAATCATCTGTGTAGGATGCCAATCATCTGTTAGACCGTTCCAAACGGGAACGCCGCTATATTCAGCCAGATCTGAAACAGTTTTTTGTTTAAAACCGCGAAACTCGATTCCATCGAACATACTTCCTAGAACTTTAGCAGTGTCGGCTACGGATTCCTTATTACCAAATTGAATATCATTTTTGCCAAGAAATTCAGGATGTGCTCCCAAATCATTTGCGGCGACTGTGAAAGCAGACCGTGTTCGTGTCGAGGCTTTTTCAAACAACAACGCAATGTTTTTTCCATCAAGATAGTGATGTGCAATATGTTGCTTTTTTAAGTCTTTGAGATGGATAGCAAAATCGATCAAATAATTGAGTTCTGCTGCCGAAAAATCAGTTTCTTTTAGAAAAGATTTACCATAAAAATGATTCATTGAGGACCCTCCATTAAAGAAAATGTGCCAAAATACTATTTTTGCCACATTCCCTCTCAACTTGTATTTTAGTTTTGACTCTAACGTGTTCCAAATTTTTTTAAAATTCTGTCCCGCATTCTCTTGCAGTTAGTACAATTTAAAGAACAATATTTTAGCATGAATTAATAATGAATAGTTTTGAATATATCTGCAGATCTTAAGTTCTGGAAAAGTATATTCAACTTTTAACAGCCGTCTTTACTGACCTACAACTGCACTTGATAATGTGTCTTTGATAACATGGACTGCATGCAGTAACTCTGATCCAGTAATGATCAGTGGAGGTAGTAAGCGTAGCGTGTTATCCCGTGAAGAAAGGGTTAGGATTCCCTGTTCATGCAAACTAGTGATTACTTTGCCGACTTCAATATCGGATTTTAAGTGGATGCCGACCATTAATCCCTTACCAGAAATACCTTTTACTAATTCCAGTGGCTGAATCTCTTTTTCTAAATAGTGCCAGAAGAAGAGCGCCTTCTGCTGAACAGCTTCAAGAAAATCGTCGTTTAAAATATCCAGCACGGCTGAAGCTGAAGCCATTGCAAGCGGATTGCCGCCAAAAGTGGTTCCATGGCTTCCAGGCCCAAAAGCAGCAGCAAGTTCTGTTTTACCAATCATGGCTCCAACAGGAATTCCGTTTGCTAGACCTTTGGCTGCCGTTACAATATCTGGATCGAGATCGTAATTCTGATAAGCAAACAATTTTCCGGTCCGTCCCATTCCGGTCTGAACTTCATCAATGATTAAAAGAGTTTTTTCTTGCTTACATTTGGCTGCCACGGCCTTAAGCCAATCTGGATCACCATTGACTACACCGCCTTCACCCTGGATTACCTCTAAAATTACCGCTGCAAGATCAGATGTTATTTGCGTAAGTGCCTCTTGGTCATTGTAATTTGCAAATTTAATATCGGGAACGAGCGGGCCGAAGCCTTCTTTGAGTTTGTCGTTGCCGGTCATAGAGAGGGAACCATAGCTACGGCCATGGAATGAATGATCAAATGCTAGGATTGAACTTTTACCACTTGCTTTACGTGCTAGTTTCATAGCTGCTTCGTTAGCTTCAGTTCCAGAATTACAGAAGTAAACATCCTTGTCTTCATTTTTCACCAAAAGTGACGCTGTCTTTTCTTGAAGCGAACTATCATATAAATTGGATGTATGCCAAACCTTATCCAATTGTTTTTTAACGGCTTTTTTTATAGGCGCTGTGTTGTACCCAAGGTTGCAAACACCAATTCCACTAGTAAGGTCAAGATATTTCTTACCACTATCGTCTATTAAAGTGACACCGTTACCTTTTACTATTTCAAATGGAAACCTTTTATATGTCGGAAAAATATGTTTCATCTTCATTCTCTCCTTCCTAAATGATAAGAGTACCAGTTGTTGTTAATTTATTTGTGATCGAAACATGCTCGACCCCTGTTTGAAAAGCTTGGAAAGCCGCAGTTATTTTAGGCTGCATACCGTTTGTAATAATTTTTTGGTTGCGCAGATCGTGTGCTGTTTCAAGAGAGAGCTGGGAGACGATTTTACCATTATTTAGAACACCGGGAACATCAGTCATGAGATAAAGCGCAGTTGCATTCAATAAACTTGCGATGTCAGCTGCAGCTGTATCAGCATTGACATTAAGCCATTGCTTTGAAGGTGTTAAAGTAAGGGGAGCGATAACTCCAATATGTGTAGTTAGCAGTTTTTCGAGTAGTTTTTTATTCACTGTTTTTATTTCGCCAACATAACCATAAGTTTTTTTATCCAAGAAATCACCGACTAAAAGATTATCATCGGATGCGTTTAAACCGATAGCAGGCAGTGAATGTTCACTCAGCTTTTGCAGCAGCAGCGGTTGAGTTTTTCCTAGTAAAACCATACGTGTTAGATCAAGTGTTTTTTCGTCAGAAACACGAATACCATTGAGTTTTCGAACTGGCAACTTCAATTGAACCGACAGACTCGAAATAGTGGAACCGCCTCCGTGAACCAAGAGGATCCTTTTTCCTTCTTCAAGCCACAGATGCAATTGTTGATAAAAGTCAGCTGTTAACTGTTCGATTGTGTTCCCGCCAATTTTGATGACAATAAAATCTTTCATTCTGTGATCCTTTCTCTCTTAATAAGCAAGGTGGTTTAAAAAATATTTGGTTTATTAGCTATGATAAGCAGCATTGATTTTGACATAGCCATAAGTTAAGTCGCATCCCCATGCCTGACCCTTTGATTCTCCATCATGCAAATCAACGTCGATCGTGACTTTAGAACCTTTTAAGTCATCGCTTGCAGCCGTTTTGTCAAATTTGACAGCTAAACTATGATCAACAACCAAAGTATCGTTAAGCTTGATCGTTATATTTTGAGGATCAAAAGCTGCGTCGGTAGCACCGATAGTGCTCATTACACGTCCCCAATTAGGATCATCTCCAAAAAGTGCTGCTTTAACGAGGCTTGAGCCCACTATGGCTTTTGCAATTTTTTTGCCATCTTGAGTAGATGCGGCATTATCAACATTAACTTCGACTAATTTAGTTGCACCTTCACCATCTGCAGCGATGCTTTGAGCTAGAAAGGCTAAAACGTGATGTAAAGCGGACTTGAAAGTAGCTAATGCAGGAGAAGAAGATACAAGTTCCTCGTTTTTTGCCAAACCATTTGCTAGAACAACTACCATGTCATTAGTTGAAGTGTCTCCATCAACAGTAATCTGATTAAATGTTTCATCAGCCAGTTCACTGACAAGTTTTTGCAATACAGCAGGACTGACAGCCGCATCGGTCGTGATGAACGCGAGCATTGTAGCCATATTTGGATGGATCATACCTGATCCTTTAGCAAAGCCTGTTAGTGTACATAATTGATCTCCAAGCTTAAAGGAAACACTGATTTTCTTAGAGCGAGTATCAGTTGTCATAACTGCTTTAGTCACTGTATCTGTTTTTTTACCTTGCAGTTTACTGATTCCAGCAGTTATTTTTTCCATTGGGAGATAGGCGCCGATCAAACCGGTTGAGGCAACGCCGACAAGTGAGGGTGAAATGTTTAATTTTTTAGCCACAAGTGTCTGTTCAAGAGCAACATCTTTTTCACCTTGTTTACCTGTACATGAGTTGGCGAATACGCTATTCATAACAACTGCCTGCAGTTTGTGAGATTGAACAATCGTTTTTTTGGTCAAAGCAGTTGGTGCCGCACAAACTTTATTTGTAGTATAAACACCGGCTGCGACCGCAGGTGTCTCTGAGTAAAGCCAACCGAGATCTGGACGTTTCTCCCGCATTCCGGTATTAACACCATCACTGTAAAAGCCCTCGGGCCAAGTAAATTCTATTTCATGATAATTTTTTTCTGTATTCATATTTTTGCTGCTCCTTTATTTAAGGGAAAACTGGTAATGAAGGCAAGCCGGCTTCTTCAGAGAAACCAAATAAATGATTAAAGTTTTGAATAGCCTGCCCTGCAGCTCCCTTCATTAAATTGTCGATCACTGAAACAATTATGATTGTATTGGTAGCTGGATTATAATCAAAACCGATATCACAGTAATTTGAACCAACGACTTCCTTGATGCTTGGAAGTCCGTCTGCTAAAACGCGAACAAACTTTTTGTCTTGATACTGTTTTTGAAATGATCGTCGCAATTTCTCCAAGGTTACACCAGTTTCTGCTTTAACATAAATTGTTGCCATAATACCGCGAGTTATGGGAATCAAAGTTGTTGCAAATTGGATTGCTGGAATAGCCGTATTCCACTTATGCAATTGCTGCATAATTTCAGGAATATGTTGATGTTTGTTTAACTTGTACAGCCATGCGTTTTCATTTATGAAAGTGTAATGGCTGCTTGCACTAGGTTTTTTCCCTGCACCGGAAACACCAGACTTGGCATCAACGATAATTGTGTCAGGAACGATCAACTTATCGATTACCAGTGGTGCTAGCGCGAGAAGTGTAGCTGTTGCATAGCATCCAGGGTTGGCAACATAATGTGATGTCAGTTGATTAAACTCGGCTAATCCATAACATGCTCCTTGCAGCTGTTCGTCAGGTGCTGCAGGTTTGTTATACCACTTGGAATACGTTGTTGAGTCTTTAAAACGAAAATCACCAGAAAGATCGATAACGGGGAAGTTGTTTTCAATGAAAGGTCGGGCTAGTTTATTCGTGACTCCTGATGGTGTGGCAAAAAACAAAGCATCATCGTTGCCCATGATTGAAGCCGCATCAAACTCCTTTAGCTGTAAATGCTCATTCAAGTACGCAGGGATAGCTGTATCAAGAAATTCAGCTTTTTCAGCCGCTTTATGGTGACCGTACAGATCAATATGTGTAATGTTGGGGTGTTGTTTTAATAAGGAATATAGAACCGCACCGCTATACCCAGTAGCACCCAATAGCCCAACTTTCATTTTGTCTCCTTCTTCCATCCATATAAATTGAATAACAATTCATTTTGTTGTTTACAACTATATTATATTATGCGGCTTGATTCAATAGTTTTTTTATAAAATTTCAAAAAAAGTCCTTTAAAATGAATATTTATATGAATATAAGGCGTATTATGTATATTTTATCAATGCATAAAAGAAAAAATAGCTGTTTGAATAAAAAAGTATAAAAGAGGCTGATAATGTATAAAAAAGACTAGAATTATAAAAACTGTTTAACGGTTTATCAGCTAAGCTCTAAACTGTTAGATGCAGCAATAATTCTAGTCTTTTATCACATTATACAGAAGAAGGTAAAACTTTATTCTGTTCTCTCAATAACATCTGCAATGTTGTCTTTTGAAAAATCATGATCCATGAATTCAGTGTTATCGACAGGTAGATGCTGTTCCAGGGTATCAAAAAGTTGAATATCAAGTTTTCCAGAAGCGAGTTTGAAGTCGAGTACGTGTCCACCTATTGAATGGTCATTTGCAAGAAAATGATTATGAAAACCACCAACAGCGGCACCATGAAATAATGTTGGTGAATAGTAGCTGAGAAGTGTTCCTTCAACATCATGTTTTTCAAAAATACTTTGCTTTTTAGCTGTTTCTTCAAGTGTGTCAAACGGCGGGGCAGATTTGACGACAGCACGTGTCTTCATATAAGAGAAGTTTCCTTTGACTCGGACGGAGAAAAAAGTATTAGAGTTTGTTTTTCCACTTAAGGCAGCTGTAGCAAATTTTTCAGGATCAGCATCTTTGAGATCAGTTAAAAATTTAAAGTCGGCTAAGTGAATATTAGCGAAGGGCATTGTGAAATCATTTTTTAAAACATGTACTTTCCCAAAACTGTCGGCCTGATAGGGGATCCCATCAAGAATTATCAATTCACCGTTTAAACCTTCGCCAGTGCCAATTCCTGTATCACCATGCTGCAAAAGTTCTTTCATTGTAAGTGTGCCTGCTAGTAGGCCGGGGACTAGCAAAGCTAGTGTCCCATGCTGATAAAGAACGTTCGTTTGTCCCATTTTAATTCCTCCTGTTATGTAACAAAAATATGGTTTATTTTTTTAAATTATGTTGTCCTCAACATTTTAAATAATAACACATAAATCCGGTTAATCGTCATCAGGTGTTTTTATCAAAAAAACAAAACAAAAATTAAAGATCAGATGTTAAATTTAGATAGTATGAACAGTAGTTAGAAATAAAAAGACGGAAAACGGCTACTTAGCTTGATTTTAACCAATTCTTTAGATACGATGAAACTGTCTTTTGTTACAATTAAGAATATGAAGTGCTGCGATAGTAGAAAATAATGTGCACGGTGCTTTGAAATTTTTAGAATGATGCAAAGCATTGAGAGAAAGAAATACAAATTTAAGGAGCTAATAAATTATGAAAATTCTAGTTGTTGACGATGATAAAGATATTGTTGAATTATTGAGCATCTACATTAAAAATGAAGGTTACGAAGTCGAAAAAGCATATGATGGGAAAGAAGCGATAACGAAGCTTAATACTAATCCCGATGTTTCCCTTATGATACTTGACATTATGATGCCTCACATGGATGGGATTGATGTTATCAAAGAGGTTAGGAAAGATTCACAAATTCCTGTGTTAATGTTATCAGCTAAAACAGGTGATCTGGATAAAATCCAAGGACTTATTCAGGGTGCTGACGATTATGTAACTAAGCCGTTTAATCCGCTGGAAGTGATGGCTCGTGTTAAGTCACTTCTAAGGAGATCACAGCATGCGGTAACTAATGATGTCCCAGATATTCTTGAAGTTGGGCCGCTGATCATCAAGAAAGACTCACATGAAGTTGAGACTGTTGATGGAAAATCAATACAGTTAACAGCTCTGGAATTTGGTATTTTACATCTGCTTGCCAGCCATCCTAACCGTGTTTTCTCTGCTGATGATATTTTTGAGCGTGTTTGGCAGCAAGAGTCTGTTGTTTCAGCGAAGACAGTTATGGTTCATGTCAGTCATCTGCGTGATAAGATTGAGGACGCAACTAATGGTGAAAAGGTAATTCAAACGGTCTGGGGTGTTGGGTATAAGATTGAAGCACACTAGTCCAGAATGGAGATGATTTTCGAGTGAAACTCACCGCGCGTGAAAAAAGTGAACTGTTCGGTGAAGGTATTGTGACAGTTATTTTGCTGCTGTTACTGAATCTATCGATTTATGTTCTGCTTGATCAAATGATTAAATCAAATCCAGCATTGGCAGATGGTATTTTTCAAATAAAAATGTCTCTTTCTTTTGGGCCAGGACCGTATCATATTCGTTTTTGGAGCTGGGGCGGTCTGTTTGTCAGCATCATGCTGGTCGCGGATGTGTTTATAGTATATTGGCGCCTAATTAGACGTTATCGGCAAATGCAACTGCATCATGTCATTTCCGAACTTCATTATATTGCTGAGGGACACTTTGATCATCGCATTCCTTTTCAACTCCAAGGCGATATGCAGAGAGTTGTTCAAAGTATTAATGCTTTGGTTGACAGTACCATTAAATCGATGGAAGAAGAACGTCAAATTGAACGTTCAAAAGATGAACTTATTACGAATGTTAGTCATGATATTCGGACGCCCTTGACTTCGATCATAGGCTATTTGGGACTGATTGAGGATAAGCAATATCATTCAACGGAAGATGTTTTTAAGTACACACATACGGCTTTCCTGAAGGCTAAGCAGATGAAGGTCCTAGTGGAAGATCTTTTTGAGTATACCAAGGTACGTCAGACTGCAACACCATTGAATTTGACTCAAATTGATGTTGGACAGATGATTCAACAGTTAGCTGCCAGCTTTGAACTTGAAGCAAGCAAAAAGGGAATGAAAATTACTACTGAGGTTGCTTCAGAAAAGGTTATGATGGAGGCTGATGCTGAGAAATTAGCTCGTGTATTTAATAACCTGCTTTCAAATGCGCTAAAATATGGAAATGGTGGTAAACACATCTTTTTGAAAGCTTCATATGCTAATCAGAAAGAAATAATTGTTGAGGTGGCAAATGATGGTCCGATGATCCCGCAAGAGTCGCTCCATCAGTTGTTCGATCGTTTTTACAGAGTTGAGGGTTCTCGTTCAAAGGAAACCGGTGGGAGTGGTTTAGGACTGGCAATTGCGCAAAGTATTATTGACTTGCACAATGGATATATCTATGCCCTTTCAGATAAAAAACTGACGAGTTTTGTTATGCATCTTCCGGTAAAACAGATTTACAAGATAGAAAAGAAACAAAATAATTAAAAATTAAGATTAGTCGTTGTCAGACTAATTTTTTTTGGTTATTCTAGAGTAGACTTAATAAACGAGGGGACAGACAAGAATGTTGATTTTTAAAAGAACAAAAAAGTTGCTGCTGGGGCTAGTGATAGCTGCGACTGCTTTTGCTGCAGCCGCGGGCGGAATTTTCACGAATGAGAATGTTAAAGCAGATACCACAACAACGGACAAAACGCTTCAATTAGATGTAAAGGCAGCGATAGCAGTTGATGCCAAAACAGGACAGATCATTTATAGTAAAAATGCTGATCAGATCTTACCGGTTGCATCGATGACTAAGCTTCTTTCAATCTACCTAGTATTGCAGGCTATTAAGGAAGGTAAGCTGTCATGGGATCAGAAAGTACCTGTAGACAGCGCTTCTTATCAAGTAAGCCAAAATACTAGCTTGTCTAATGTTCCGTTAAAAAAAGATACTAAATATACTGTTCGCCAATTATACCAGGCAAGCCTGATCTATTCAGCAAATGGTGCTGTGATGACATTAGCTAATGCGGTTTTCGGTTCACAAACAGCTTTCGTAAACAAGATGCGCCAGCTGCTAAAGAGTTGGAACATTAATGATGCAGAACTTTACACAACATCAGGACTTGGAAATGATGAGATCGGAACTGGTAAATATCCGAATGCGCCTGCGAAAGCTCAAAACAAGTTATCTGCCAAAGACATGGCATTGATTTCACAGAAACTGTTGCAGGATTATCCTGAGGTGTTGAAAACAACAAGTATTGCACGAATGAAATTCAATAATGGAACCAGTGAGACCGAAATGGAGAACTGGAATTGGATGCTAAAAGGTTTGGCTAAATCTTATTCAGAGCTTCCGGTAGATGGCCTGAAAACAGGGACTTCTGATAGTGCAGGTGCTAATTTTACTGGGACTGTCCATAAAGATGGACACCGAATTATTACTGTTGTTTTAGGTGCTAAACATGCAAATGATGAAGATACTTCACGTTTTGAACAAACGCAAAAATTGATGTCCTATGTCTACAATAACTTTACTTATACAACCGTTAAAGCTCAAACGAAGTTTAAAGGTGCATCAAGTTTGCCGGTTTATCACGGGAAAAAGTTAACAACTCAGATTGCAACAAAGCAGGGCTCTGATATCTGGTTAAAGAATGGTACTTCTGTTAGTGATTTAAAAGCTAGCTTGAGTGGTAATAAGAAGTTATATAAAAAAGATGGGCTGGAAGCCCCATTGGCTAAGAACAAGACTGTTGGTACTTTGACTCTAAATTCTAAGGATCAACAATTGGAATATTTAAATGGAAGCAGCAAGCTAGAGCTTCCAGCAACTAATACCCAGAAAATTCAAAAGGCAAATATCTTTGTTATTATGGGAAGAGCGATAAAAAACTTTTTCACTAACCTTTTTTAGATTTTTCAGAGGGTCTAGATTCACAAAATGAACTGTGTTTATTTGGAATTTTACTCGTTTAAAATATTAAATTCTTTCGAAGTGGAGAAATCCGCTTCTTTTTTTTGCAAAAAATATATATATTGCCCTAGATTCGATGATAATGCAGTTTCTAGCTGAATAAACTGAATTTTAGGCTGATTTATCTTTGGAATTTTTTATTTGCGACAAGTCATATCTTGTTTTACATGGACATGGAGTGTATATTATAGATTGTCAAAGTAGATGATTAAAATATAGCAGTAAATTTAGGTAGAGGTGAGAAAGTTGAATATGTTGAAAGAGGAGTTCAAGAATATTGGAAAACATAAGTTGTTAATTGCGACAATTTCGGCAATTATGTTTATTCCTTTTTTGTATGCCGTTTTTTTCTTGAAATCAGTTTGGGATCCGTATGGAAATACGGGGTCGTTACCCATAGCAGTAGTTAACGAAGACCGAACGGTTGAATATCAAGGGAAAAAGATGGCGGTTGGAAACGACCTTGTTAAAAAGTTGAAAAAAAATGATAGTTTGCAATGGCATTTTGTTTCATCTAAGAAAGCACTTAAGGGATTGAAAGATAAAAAATATTATACGATTATTACAATTCCAAAGGATTTTTCTAAAAATGCAACCACAGTTTTGGATAAAAATCCTAAAAAAATGCACTTAATATATAAAACAAATGATTCGTTGAATTATATCGGAAAGGTTATTAGTGAGGAAGGTGTTAAGCAGTTAAATACTCAAATACGTGCCTCTGTGACGAATGCATATGCCAAAACCATGTTTTCAACAATTAAGACTGTCGGCAAAGGCTTTACAACTGCTTCTAATGGTGCAAATAAACTTAGTACCGGTTCGAATACCTTATCTGATGGAATCAACACGTATACAGCCGGGGTTAAAAAGGTCAATGATGGTGTTATTACCCTTCAAACAGGTGTGGTGCCTTTAGGTCAAGGCGTGCTTAAATTAACGACGGGTGCGACAGCACTTAAAACAGGAATTAATCAATATACTGCTGGTGTTTCCAAAGTAAACGCGGGTACTCAAAAGTTAAACGGGAGTACAGGTACATTGGCAAGTGGTGTCAGCAAATTGGCAACGGGGTCCAATACTTTGTCCTCAGGAGTCTATGCTTACACATCCGGTGTAACAAAGGTCAACAGCGGTGTTCAGACGTTAAATGGAAGTACCGGCCAATTGTCAAGTGGTGTAAATCAATTGACAATTGGATCTAATAGTTTGAACAGCGGTGTGAATCAGTATACTGCAGGAGTAGCCAAGGTTAACAGCGGATTAGGCGAATTGAACAGTAAGACAGGGACACTGGCTTCTGGTGTAACGCAATTATCAAGTGGTTCTGCTAAGCTTGCTTCTGGTGTTCAGACGTATACATCTGGAGTGACACAGCTTAACACGGGATTAGGGAAACTTTCCAGCCAGTCCAGTCAATTAAATCAAGGCGCAGCTGTTTTAAACAATTTGCCACAAGCTGCTTCAGCGTTATACGTTACAAATGCGGTTATTTCAGGCGGACTTAAGCAAATTGATACTGGATTGAAGAATACGCAGGATCTTTCGAGTGCAATTACGATGTTGAAGAGCTTAGCAACTTTCTATAATCAGTACAGTAGCACTTTAGCGAACATGGGAACACTAACGACTAGCTTACAGACCGTAAATACTTCTCTGCAAAAAATTGCGCAGAATAGTCAAACGATTGAACAGAATGCAGAAGCGCTTCAGTCATCCAAAAATTTGGATGAGAGCGACAAGCAAAAGGTGCAGGCAATTTTGTCCGCCAATCAGACTAATTTAACTCAGATACAGGCATTACAAAAATCAGGCATATCGTCTGAGCAGATCACAGCAGTTAATAATGCGCTGAACAGCTTTCAAAGTATTATGAAAAATGCAAGTTTGTCACAGGATAAGTTGAATCAGCTTGATAGCGCATCGGGAAGTATAAGCAAGTTGTCAACTAGTGTTTCAGAATTAAGCACAATGGCTGCAAAATCTCAATCCGTAGCCGAAACGCTTAATCAAAATGTGGGTAACAGCAGCAATGTCGATGTCGCTAGTATTTTAAATGGTGGTTCGAATGCACAAAGCCAAATTCAAAGTGCGGTTACAAAAAATACAAATGGTACAAAAATTAACCAGTTGATAACTGGTATCAAGGCATACACAGCTGGAGTAGATCAGGCTGCTGCTGGTTCAGAAAAATTGGCTCAGAATTCGACGACGCTGAATCAAGGGGCATCCGAGCTAAGCAGTAATCTATCACTTCTGAATACTAAAATTCCGGCGTTAACGAGCGGAGTCTCGCAACTATTTAGCGGTTCAAACCAACTTAACGAAAATTCGGCATCTTTGGTAAGCGGAACTGCACAATTAGCTTCCGGATTAGGAACGTTAAATAGTAAAGTTCCAGCATTGACGAGTGGGGTTTCGCAACTTGCGTCCGGCACAGGGCAACTTGCGGCTAACAGTACAGCTTTGAATAGTGGAGCTGCACAGCTTTCTAGTGGATTAGGTACATTAAATAGTAAAGTTCCAGCACTAACGAGCGGAGTTTCACAACTGGCCTCTGGAACGCAGCAGTTGAATAACAATAGCACCAAGTTGAATAGTGGAGCTGCTCAATTGGCCTCTGGGACACAGCAGCTAAATTCAAAGGTTCCAACACTGAGCTCTGGCGTAAATAAATTAGCCAGTGGAACACAGCAGTTGTCTGATAATTCAGGAAAGCTTTCAGATGGAGCTAAGAAATTACAAAAAGGTAACAAGCAGTTAGCGAGTGGGCTGACCAAGGGTGCTGATAAAATTAATGCAGTTAAAACTTCAAATAAGACGGCAAATATGTTTGCTGCTCCATCTAACTTGAAGCATGAGAATTACAGCAAAGTTCCAAATTACGGGTATGCACTAGCACCTTACATGCTCTCAGTAGCGTTATATGTTGGAGCCTTAGTCTTCAATTTGGTTTATCCGATTCGGCGGTTGTCAACTCCGGATGGATCAGGGACAGATTGGTTCTTAAGCAAAGTTGCAGTTGGAACTATGATTGCAGTTGGGACGGCTGTCGTAGAAACCGGGTTGATGATGGCAGCAGGACTAGTGCCTGATCATCCTGTTCAGATGATATTGAATGCAATTTTCTTCTCAATGACGGCAATGTATTTGATTATGCTGATGTCAATGGCTGGAGGAAATCCAGGACGTTTTGCGGCTATGATTCTGCTGGTTATTCAATTAGGCGGTTCAGGTGGATCGTTCCCAATTGAGATTACCACTGGGATGAATGGCTTTTTCCAAGCTATTAACCCATTCCTTCCAATGACATACTCCATACTTGGATTCCGTGAGGCACTTACATCTGGTCTAGGAACCAGCCAGTTTGTAACTTCGTTGCTGGTTATGCTGGTCTTCATCATCGTCTCATTGATTCTTTTATGGTTTACGATGGTTCGGCTCAGACGAAGTGGAGCAATCAGTTATGTTGAAACAGATGAAGGGGAAGACGCTGCAAAGCAGGCATAAATTTTTGGTGTTAAAGAAGGGCTACAAACACAATTAATAGGCTGGTAAAACATCTTCCAACGGTACATTAAAAAGGACTAGATCAAAAGTTGTATCTTTTGATCTAGTCCTTTTTTTATATTATCCTGCGTTAACTCGTATTATTGTATTCTATTAGTGCTCAATAAATACTGATTTGGTATGATCTTAAAATCGGAGACAGTTCTTTTGAAAAATAACTTGAAAGTCTCAGAAACGTTTGTACCTATACCTCACCAAGGCCGCAGTAGAAAGGCTGCCCCAAAATGTAATACTAGCACAATAATAGCAATTCCCAACTGCCACTTGGGCAGGGGATCATTGAACATTCTTGTTCGTGGGAATCCCTCTGAAAAGCCTTGTGATGACATTGCTTCGGCTAAATCCTCTGACCAATGCAGAGCTACGATAATAATACGCAAATACAAAGCCGGCTGCCAGAGACGATAATTTTTCCCGCGCATTTGAGCTGAGTACTGAATAAGTTTAAATTGCTGCCGGATACGAGAAAGCATGTTGAATGAAGCCAAAAGGCCATAGACAAAAGTTTCCGAAAGTTTCGCATGTATTGAAAGACTAATTAACAATTCCTTAACCGATACAGTCATTGTTAAGATCGAGCCTAGTAACAGGTAGGCATAAACACGTGTTCCATAAATCCAAGCACTATGCCAAGTGTCACCAGTTCCGAACATGATAAAAGACCACCAACTTCCAAGGGCCAGCGGAAAGGCGACCAATAGCATGACAAAAATTTTTTTAAAAGAAGTACGGCAATACAGCAGATATAGCAAACAAATGAGCACGACAATCACATTGAGACTAACACTGCGGGAAAAGGCTATTTGAAGACCGATTCCAAGCATAATAACCGTCAAAATGGTTGCATTCAATTGTTTCTTACGCTCGGACAACATGTCTTTTATCCTCCCTGGATAGTTAAGGCTTGGTTAGCAAAATTCAATTCATAATCAATAAGTTCGGTAACACCGATTCGTTGGTGTGAAATGATAAGGCTGCTTAAGTTTAAGTCAATTACGGTTCGTCTTACTAATTCCATAACGTTTTTGAGCGAAACTGCATCAAGCCCAGCCAATGGTTCATCTAATAGTAATATAGGCTGTGACATGATCAGCATGCTTAAAACCTGGAGTTTTTTCTGCTGTCCACCAGACAATTGATAACTAACGTGGTCCATAACTTCAGAGAGGTGCAATTTTCTAACTGCACTTTTTATCCGCCTCTCTGTCCAGTAGTGCGGTTGCAGAGTGTTTTGATGCGACAAGGAAATTTCATCTTGAGCTGTTAATTTGATGAATTGATCGGTGCTGTTTTGAAAAACTAGGCCAACAATTCGGGCCCATTGTTTGATCCGGATTCTTTCCGAAGCTTTGTTTTTGTACAAAACTTGTCCTTGATAGTTTATCTGGTGAGAGAGAGCTGCAAAAAGAGTCGACTTTCCAATGCCATTTGCTCCAGATAAAAGTCCAAGCTGACCCTCAGGCAAATGAAATGAATGCGGAGTAAGGAGTGTACGAGTGGCGGCGGTGAAACTGAGATCATGCCAGCCAAACACTGATGCTGCATTCAGCTTGCTGTGCACAGGTGTCTCGCGCGTTACCGAGTTCAGTCGTGTTTGATTTATTTCATTGATGTTTTTTTGAACGGTATCAACTTCGTAAAGATGATCGACTAGGTCTTGGTATCCCGTTAGATCATGATCTGAGATGAAAATAGTTTTGCCTTGCGTGATTTGCATATTTTTTAAATCAGTTAAAAGTGTTCGACGCCCATTCTGATCGACATTTGCAAATGGTTCATCAAGCAAAATAATGTCACTGCCCATAGCTATAACCGTGGCAAGAGCAACGCGTTGCTGCTCTCCTCCAGAAAGTGTTAACAATTGCCGATCTTTGAAAGATTCCAAACCAAGTTGGTGAAGAGTTGCCGTTACAAGATCAGTGATGCTTTGGGGACTCAACTGAAGATTTTCAAGGGCAAAAATCAGCTGTTCTTTGACTGTGCGCATGGCAAACTGTCGGCTGGGATTCTGAAAGAGCATAGCAATATGTTTAGCCCGCTCATAAGGAACGAGTGTGCTGACACTTTGCCCATTTAATTTGATCGTTCCAGCTGTGATTTTACCGCCGTATTCTGGATAAAGACCAGCCATTAATTTGAACAGCGTGGATTTCCCGCTCCCAGAAGGACCAATTAGAAGATTAAAGGAACCTGATTCAAGGTTAAGGTTAACCGTGTTTAAAATAGTTGGTCGAGTTTTGGCATAGGAGAAGGTTAAATTAGAAATAGACAGTACGGCCATTTTATTTATTCAAACCTGTCTTTAAAACAAGCTTTTTAATCCAATAAACCAAAACACCTGCGAAGAAACCAATTGAGATAAAACGAATAATCAGCAAAGTAATCAAAAGGCCTGCATGATATTCACTGTAGCCACTTTGGAACCAATCCCAGATGAACGTTAGAATAGTTGCGCCAATTGTAGAGAATAGGAGACCCAGTTTTGACCAGTTCCTATAGCCTGTACAGGCAAACCCAAGCTCATTTCCGAGCCCTTGAATAAAGCCAGAGATCAGGTTGGCTGCACCCCAACTTGAAAAAAGCAGCATTTCAACTGTGGCAGCAAGCAGTTCACCGATAATTGTTGCTCCTGCTTTTTGTAGTAAAACTCCAGCAAGCGGACCAGCCATAATCCAGACACCAAGTGTTAGATCGTTAGCGTAAGGTTTCAATGGAGTTGCAGCGATCAAATAATACGCATAGCTCCAAACTTGATAAATAACGCCAAAAAAGATACCAATGATTGCTAAAAAAATGACATCGCGTAAAGACCATCCGCGCTTTTGTTTCAATGTTTGCATTTTGAGCACCCCTTTTATAAAAATATTGTGAGACAGAATTCATTTCAGACAAAAAAATAACCACCACACTCAAAGAGAAAGAGCATGCCGGTAGACGCTTTCATTCATTAAACGCAAATTATCAATGGATTAAGCTCCCTACGCTGGCATTGTCCAGATCAGGTATCATGGGTATTTCTCAGCCAAAAGGCACCCCAGCTCACACAATTACAGTGTAAGTCTAGCAGAAAGTAACTGAAAAGTAAATCTTGCCAGTTTGAAAAGAACGATAAAGTTTAATGTCAGTGCTTAAGAAAGAAAAAAGATATCAAAAATAACGGATGAGATAAAACGGTATTAAAGCAAGGAAAAGAAGCGGTTGAACAAGTTAGCTTTCACAGCATATTAGCTGTATAATGATAATACACGGTATAGGCTGGGAGGAGTTCTGCCAGTTTGTTAAGCAACGAATTCAGGAA
This sequence comes from Liquorilactobacillus aquaticus DSM 21051, assembly GCF_001436755.1. GTDB lineage: Bacteria > Bacillota > Bacilli > Lactobacillales > Lactobacillaceae > Liquorilactobacillus > Liquorilactobacillus aquaticus. Next base: position 35,993 of record NZ_AYZD01000011.1, on the reverse strand, counting down.
CACTTTTAGAGCATGGACAGTTGAACTTACCGTCGAGGAGGAAAAAGTATGAGCGAAAAACGAAAGCCTAGGAACAATAGGGACGAACAGGTGATTGAAGTAAGCGAGCTTGGAACACCTTTCGTTAAAAATACACATGTTGCATTTGTCTTCCATCGACACCATTTTAAGGGGAAAATTGAGAAACAATTACGCAATTCTGCTATTATTGATTTTGATAATGCTTTTAAAGAATCATCAACTGCACTTGAGCTGAAGCAGAAGGTCGTCATTAGTTATTCAAAAATGAAATTGGTTTAAATTAATTTTGATCAGTGCAATTAGGAGGAAAGATACTTGTTAGTAAGTAAGATTAATTATTTGTTAGTAAAGGTTCGCGAAAACACGACCCCGATTCAATTGATAGTTATTTCTTACTTTCTAATGATTATGCTTGCCTTCTTTTTGCTATGTCTACCTTTTTTTCGTAAAACAGGGGTAAGTGTTGCACCACTTGATACTTTTTTCATGGCTGTATCCACAGTTAGTGTGACGGGTCTAACAACCTTCCCTTTGCACGAAGTTTATAACAATTATGGGGTTATCCTGTTAGAAGTACTTTTTCAAATAGGCGGTTTGGGGATTACAATGCTGGCAACAGTTGGGCTGGTTTTAGCACGGAAGAGAATCACACTTCATCAAAGACAACTGATTCAAATTGATATGAATCAGCCGAGTTTAAGTGGAACGGTTAGACTAGCTTATTCTGTTTTTGGATTGATGATGTTGTTGCAATTTTTCTTTGGAATTCTTTTTTCTTTGTATTTATATTTTACACAGGGATACGAGCAGCTAAGCAGCGCTTTTTTTGAAGGATTTTATATCGCAATTTCGGCGGTAACTAATGCAGGATTTGATATCACAGGCACTTCGATCATGCCATTTCGACATGACTATTTATTTCTGTTGGCAATTATTTTTTTGATCGGCATCGGTGGAATTGGATTTCCAGTATTAACCGAATTGCGTGAATGGTTTGGTATCAAATTTCGGCGGCAGGAGAATTCTCGGTTTAGATTCTCGTTGTTTGTGAAGTTGGCGGTTTTCTTCGCTGTATTGTTCTTTGTAATAGGAACAGTACTTATCATGTTATCTGAATCAAAAGGGGCTTTTGCACACCAGAGTTTTATTAGCAAGTTAATGACTGCAATGTTTTACAGCGCATCAACACGTAATGCTGGCTTGCAGTTGGATTCATTAAGCACATTTAATTCAACTACGCTTTTGATCTTTTCATTATTAATGTTTATTGGAGCAAGCCCAAGTTCAGTCGGAGGTGGTGTCCGGACAACGACGATTGGAATCTTGCTGCTTTACATGTATTCGTTTATTCGAGGACACCGTAATGTTAATATTTTTGGGCGTCAAATAGGTCAGGATGATATTCAAAAAGCGGTTGTAGTTGTTAATTTGTCCGTTCTGCTCTGCGGTACAGCAGTTTTGATTTTATCAGCAACTGAAAAACAGCCGTTGACAGCTTTGATATTGGAGGTTACGTCCGCTTTTGGTACAACAGGCCTTTCCTTAGGGATAACGGGTTCACTAAGTATGGTAGGTAAATGGGTTATTATTATTCTAATGTTTGTTGGTCGGGTTGGAATGTTGTATATGTTGATGTTATTTGTTTCTAGACGGAAACGAGACCTCAATTACAGATTTCCAACTGAGAAGGTTATTATCGGGTAATTTTCTATCAAATATGTGCTTAGAATCTTCTCATTGATGGAAATTTATACCCGAACGTTAATAATCATATGTTATAATCGAACCTGCGAGGACTTTTATTTTTGGAGGCTTATTCGTGAAAAAAGAAGAACCACGTTGGCTAGAGGTGTTAAAGATTGCCCTGCCATTATGTTTAAGTTACATTCCGATCGGACTTGCTTGCGGTATTTTGTTGAATGTTGCAGGATTTAACGTGATTTTGACAGGCTTGGTTTCGATCTTAGTGTTCTCAGGTGGTGCGCAGTTCCTGCTTGCTTCGATGCTGACGGCAAATGCACCAATACACACAGTGTTAATTATGCTTTTCTTCTTGGAATTACGTTATGCGTTGCTAGGTTCTAGCATATCACAGTATTTGCGGAACACGAGTAAGAAGTTTTTGTATATCTTCGCCGTTTCGTTGAATGATGAGAATTATGCTGTTAACTATTTGAAGTTTGCGACAGATAAAAGTTGGACCCCTAAAGATGCACTAAAGGTCGAACATTATTCGCTTCTTTTTTGGACATTTGCAAACATTGTTGGAAGCTTGATTGGGAATCTCTTATCAGTAGATCTGGCAATTGTTGATTATGCATTGACAGCCTTGTTTATATATATGATTGTGATGCAAGTTGCAAATAAGTTGACGATTGTAGTCAGTTTTGTTGCGGCTGTTTTTGCGATTATTTCAATGGTTGTCCTTAAGAGTACAATGGGGTTGGTTGTTTCAACGTTACTGGCATCCTTTGTCGGTTTTGCTGCCGAGGATTATTTAGTTAAGCACGGTAAAAAAAGAGGTTTTCTTTTGCGGAAAATAAAGCCTAAGGCTAGTCGCAGTGTGATCAGTAAGTCGGGGGATAATTGATTATGACAGAAAAAACTATGGAACATCTGATTTTAATCATTTTATCTATGCTGGTAGCATTTGGCCCGCGCTTCATACCTTTGCGAATCTTTTCAACACGTGATATTCCAAAATGGTTTAATGAATGGATGAAATATGTGCCAGTCTCTTTGTTTACAGCGCTTGTTGTCAAGGATGTTTTTATTGATACTAGTGCAGGATACGTTTTTACAGGTATACATAATATGGCAAAAATTATTGCCTCGTTGATTGTCATAGTGGTAGCGTACCGGTCACGTTCAATGGGACTTTCAGTTGTGTTAGGTTTGACAGCAGTTACTCTGTTAGCAATAGTTTTTACAGTTTGATAGAAAAAGATAAATGAACGAGAGGGTTTGTTTGGCATGTATTAGCCTAGCGGATCCCTTTTTTGTCTGATTAAGACAGACACATGTAGGAGAGTATTCTGAAAAAAACGGCAAAAAGTGCTAGAATATTATTATTTAAGCACGAAGTGAGAAAAAAGCGGAGGTTAGATTTAGTTATGATCGATAAAATGTTTTACAAGAAGATGTTGAGCAAATCTTTCAGTATTCCAGTACGTGTAAATTATTGGGATGGTGACAGCGAAGAATATGGAAAAGGAACACCCAAGGTGACAATTACATTTAAAGAAGCTGTGCCAATCAAAGATTTGATGCGTAATGCTTCTATTGCATTGGGTGAAGCTTACATGGACGGTCGGATTCAAATTGATGGTTCTATTCAGGAATTGGTCAGATCTGCCTATGAATCTGCGGAGAGCTTTTTCTACAATAGTAAATTAAAACGTTTTTTACCGAAGCAGTCTCATTCAGAAAAGCATAGCAAGACAGATGTCCAAAGCCATTATGATCTTGGGAACGATTTTTATCGTTTATGGTTGGATCCATCGATGACATATTCTTGTGCGTATTTTGAGAATGACAACGACACGCTAGAACAGGCTCAGTTGAACAAGGTTCATCATATTATTAAGAAGCTAGACCCGCAGCCGGGTAAAAAGCTGCTTGATATTGGATGTGGCTGGGGAACATTAATGCTGACAGCCGCAAAAGAATATAACTTAGATGTTTCGGGTATCACATTAAGTGAGGAACAATACTTATTCGTCCAAAAAAGGATCAAAGAAGAGGGCCTTGAGGAACGAGCACATGTTTATTTAGAAGATTATCGGGAGCTTAAGGAAGGTCCGTTCGATTACATTACAAGTGTCGGTATGTTTGAACATGTTGGCAAAGAGAATCTTGGAACTTATTTTCAAACAGTGTCAGATTATCTTAGTGATGATGGGGTTGCTTTGATCCACGGTATTACACGCCAGCAAGGCGGTGCATTCAATGGATGGATCAATCAATATATTTTCCCTGGTGGTTATATTCCAGGAATGACAGAAAATTTGCAGCACATTATTGATTCAGGAATGCAGATTTTCGATATGGAAACTTTGCGACGCCATTATCAGCGGACACTTGAAACTTGGGATAAGAATTTTCATGATCATTTAGATGTTATTTCTGAAAAAACAGATGAAAAATTCATCCGGATGTGGGATCTATACCTGCAAGCTTGTGCGGCATCATTTGAATCTGGTAATATTGATTGTATTCAGTATTTGATTTCTAAAGGGCCAAGTGGCAGAACTTTGCCTAAAACCCGTAGCTATATCTATCAGTAATTTATAGTTAAGTAAAAACTAATTTTCAGTACAGGCTAATACAGAAATTGCAATTTTTAATAGAGGGGAGTGTGACATAAGTCGGTAAAATTTGAGTACTAACGCGAAATTACGTGTACAGCAAGTGTTTTTGCTATGAATAATTCGCGTTATACGGAGAATTTTGACTTATGGAACACATTTATACAAAATAAATAGAGGAGCTAGGTTAAAATTTAACTTTTGACCCGGTTCCTCTTTTTATTTTGTATTTTAATGTGTGCCCAATATAGTTTCCTAGTCTAATTTTCACTGTCAGCGGCTGTCAATTTACGAACACTCCCGCGTTCAGAGATTTGGATGTCTGTAAAAGCATTCTGACGCTGATTGCTAATCAGATATTCAGCCCCTAAATATCCCATACTATAAAAGTTTTGTGTGATACTGGTTAACTGAGGTTGCACAATTCTGCAAAGGTAGGTGCCATCGATCGTGATCAAAGATAAATCATTAGGAATAGAAATATTCATTTTTGCTGCTTGGTTTAAAAGACCGATTCCAACCAAATCACTTCCTGTAATAATGGCACTTACATTTTTCTGCTGGCCATAGTTTTTCATAGCGTTCAAACCTGCTTTATAACTATAGTTTCCAGTTTGAATCCAGTCTTTTTGAGGGGTAATGTTATTTTCAATCAAAGCGCGTTGATAACCGGCCAGCCTCAGTTTTCCTGTGTGAGCACTGGATTCAATATCGACTCCAGCTAATCCAATTTTGCGATGCCCTTTTTTTAACAGATATTTTGTTGCAAGATACCCGATCTGCCAATCATCTGAGGCTACATATTTAAGATCTGGGTCCTGAAAGGAAATAGAGATGAAGCGGAAGGGGACATTGGCTGTTTTCAACAGTTGCAAATTATCAGCAAATAAATCGACAGACAGAAGCAATATTCCCATGAGCGGCCGTTCTAGCGCGGTAGTAAGAGCTCGTTGTTGCGATCTAAAATCATGATCTCCAGCATAAAGAATGATGACTCTTTTGTCAGCCTCATTAGCCTTCTGCTGAATGCCTTCAATGATCGGATCAGAAAAATTAGTTTTAGTTGAGTTTATAATGACTGCAATAATGCTGCTTTTTTGCGTAACAAGTTCTGTGGCAGCCATATTTTTTTTATAGCCTAGCTTTAGCGCAGCAGCATTAACGATGGCTGCTGTTTCTTGGCTGAAAAAGCCTACCTTATTTGAAAGTACCCGGGAGACAGTTGCGACTGAGAACCCAGTTTCCTTGGCAATATCTTTAATCGTTACACCCATATGTTCTTCCCCTTAAGTTACAGATATATCTCAATTCTACCGCTTATAATAAAGAATTAAAATGTTAAACTCCAACAATGAAGAACTTTTACCGCAAACGTTTACTTTTTATCCAAAAGCTATTGTAAACGTTTGCTTAGAGTGCTATAGTTTCTAATGAAAGCAGTTGCATGGAAACGATTATGAATAGGAGTGAATAAATATGGAGGGTAAATTGCATACAACATCTGTCACAAGGACACAAGATGTTTCAAAAAAGAATGGTGCGCAAATTACGAACTCATTGCCATCATTGTCTTTGAAAACTATTTTTGCAATGACTTTTGGTTTCTTTGGGGTTAACATGGTTTTTTCGTTGCAGTCTTCACAAATGGGAAGAATATTTCAAACGATAGGAGCAGATCCAACTAAATTGGGCTTTTTCTTTATACTTCCTCCGTTGGCCGGAATGGTAGTTCAGCCGTTGGTCGGAAAATACTCTGATTTGACTTGGTCGAATAAACTTGGGCGCAGGATGCCGTATCTGATGATTGGAGCTCCAATTGCGGCATTGGTAATGGTGTTGCTGCCTAATTCAGGGTCTTTCGGATTTGGTTATGCATCTGTTGCAGCGTTAACGTTTGGAGCGATTGCAATTCTATTTATGGATCTTTCAAGTAACGTTTGTATGCAACCATTTAAGATGATTATTGGAGATATGGTGAATGAAGACCAAAAAGATTTAGCTTGGTCGTGGCAGCAATCGTTCAGCAATCTTGGTGGTGTTATCGCAACTATTTTCCCGTTTCTATTAACTATGCTGGGAGTTGCTAATGTTGCAAAACAAGGCGAGGTCCCTCTTTCAGTAAGGCTGTCTTTTTACATTGGGGCTGCTATTTTATTAGCTACATCTATTTATACGATTGTAACGGTTAAAGAATATGATCCAGGTTCTTATGCACGGTACCATCACATTGATGCCAAGGCGCATCAGGAAAAACCTTCATTATGGGAATTAGTGAAAAAAGCACCACGTTCGTTTTGGGAAGTTTCATTTGTCCAATTGTTTGATTGGTTTGCATTTCAATACTTGTGGACATATGCCACTGGGGCAATCGCTAAAAATGTTTGGAATACAGCCGATACAGCGTCAGCCGGTTATCAAGCCGCTGGCAATTGGTATGGTATTCTAACCTGTATTCAGTCACTAGCAGCAGTTGTTTGGGGATTCTTAGTTTTGTCTAAAACCAATCCATATAAAAGAAAATTCTGGTTTAGAGTCGGTTTATTCAGTGGGGCCTTAGGCTTCATCAGTGTCTTCTTCGTACATGATCAATATTTGCTGATCCTGCCATTTTGTTTGATAGGTATTTCTTATTTAACAATGCAGACTGAAGCATTCTCAATTTTTACATCATCACTAGATGGTAAGAATGAGGGAGCTTATATGGGGCTTTTTAATTGTGGAATTTGTTTACCTCAGATTATTGCTTCACTAGCAAGCTTTATTATTTTTCCGCTCATTAACAAATCAATGCCGGGAATGATTTTGGTGGCTGGAATAGTAATGCTGTTAGGTGTTTTTGCTGTTGGTGTGATCAAAGAAGACGAACCGCAAACAGGACTTGCAAATAAAAAGTAGAAGCTTTTTGGAGGGAGATAGAATTAAGTATGAAAGAGAAATGGTGGCAAAAAGCAGTTGTATATCAGGTATATCCGCGTAGTTTTCAAGATAGCGATAGTGATGGTATTGGTGATTTAGCAGGTGTACTCCAACGACTACCGTATATCAAGAAACTGGGAGTAGATGTAATCTGGCTTAACCCGATCTATAAATCTCCAGATAAGGATAATGGTTATGATATAAGCAATTATCGTGATATTCAGCCTAAATTTGGGAATATGCAAATTTTTGACAAGCTTTTAAATGAAGCGCATCGTTTAGGTTTGAAAATAGTGATGGATCTGGTTGTCAATCATACCTCCGACCAACATAAGTGGTTTAAGGAAAGCAGAAAATCAACTTCTAATCCGTATCGTGATTTCTATGTCTGGCGAGATGGACATGATGGAAAAGCACCGAATAATTGGGGGTCATACTTCGGAGGATCAACTTGGAAATATGATGAAGCTACTAAGCAGTATTACCTGCATTTATTCGCAGAAGGACAGCCAGACTTGAATTGGGAAAATCCAGAAGTTCGTGAACAGGTTTGGGAATTAATGCGTTTTTGGTTGGATAAGGGAATAGATGGATTCAGAATGGATGTTATTAACTTTATTTCTAAACCAGAAGGCTTACCAGATGCACCCAATCCTAAAAACGCTGAGTATGCGGATGTTGAACCTATGGTAGCAGATGGAGCTAAAGTAAATGACTATTTAAAAGAAATGAACGACAGAGTTTTATCAAAATATGATGTAATGAGTGTAGGCGAGATGCCAAGTTCTAAGCCAGAAGATGCTGTTCAGTATACAGGTTTAAATGCAGGAGAATTGAATATGGTCTTTCAGTTCGATCACGTTACATTAGCATTCAATGATGATCCACGCCTTGGAAAATGGAATGACAAGCCGGTGAAATTGGTAGCTTTGAAAGAAGCTCTGTCACGGTGGCAACAGGCTTTGGATGGTAAAGGTTGGAACAGTTTGTATTGGAATAATCATGATCGTGCGCGAGCTGTTTCGCGATTTGGCAATGATAGCCCTCAATTTCGGGTAAAATCAGCTAAAATGCTAGCCACAACGCTCCATATGATGCAAGGAACGCCTTATATTTATCAAGGTGAAGAACTAGGAATGACCAATGCTCATTTTACCGACTTGAAGCAGTATCAAGATATTGAATCTTTAGAGGCTTATCATCAAATCGTTGATAAGGAAGGGTTGATAGGTCATGATACGATGATGCGTTACTTGGCAACTGAATCAAGAGATAATGCAAGGACTCCGATGCAGTGGGATGATTCGAAAAACGCTGGTTTTACAGATGGAAAGCCATGGTTAGAACTAAATAAGAATTATCGTGAAATAAATGCTGCTAAAGAACTACGGGATAAAGATTCAGTATTTTATTTTTATAAGCATTTGATCGATCTCAGGCACAATAGTGACCTAATCGTATATGGAAATTATATTGAACTAGATCCCGAAGATGATGAGATATTCGCATATAAACGTCAATACGAAGGTAAAACACTGCTTGTTATCAGTAACTTCACATCTAAAGATGTGGTACGTGAATATGTCAGCGGAACTGATAGGAAACTGGTGATCAGTAATTATGACGATGATCTAGGATCAAAATTACGACCGTATGAGTCTAAAGTTTACCTCTATTGATAAAAATGATAAAAAATAAAAAAGAGGCGGCAAAGAATGAGACCGCTAGGATCGAAAAACAAAATTTAGAGTGTTTTGAATTGTAAATCTTTTATAGTCAGATAATAAGAATTATATTTAAAAATATGTTAATTCACATGATACAATTTTAAGATAAATGGCTGGATCAAGATATAGACTTTGAGGAGTATCGATGCCCCGTAAGCTATATTTTGACCCAGCCACTTTGTGCTATTTGCGATATTGTATTGATGTGCCAATAGTACCAGCTTTTGATAAACCTTCTTCTCTGCACATTTAGAGTTTAAACTCTAATAAAGCTGGAAAAATTAACTTTTAGTGTTCTTTTTTCTACGCCAAACAAGGAAACAAACAAGCATGATGATAAGAAGTACTATAAGTGCGACCTTACCGTAAGTTTCGATAAGCGCAACAATATGTGGCCATGCCTGTCCAGATAAACGACCAACAAAAATCAAGACAGTGTTCCATATCAATGTACCGGCAGTTGAAAAAACAATAAAACGTCCGAATGGGTATCCAGTCATCCCCGCTGGAATTGATATTAGGCTGCGGATGACTGGAACAAAACGTCCAAAGAAAACAGCTGCGCCTCCATGGCGATTGAAAAAGGCAGCCGCTTTTTCGATATCTGCAGGTTTTAGGCGGAGTATTTTACCCCAGCGCCCAGAAAGGATTTTTTGAAGCCGGCCAACGGATAAAAAACGTCCAACAGCATACAAAACAGCAGCACCAATAATAGCACCGATTGTTGCAGCGAGGATGCTTCCCCAGACACTCAACTTACTAGAGAGTGTGATGAAACCAGTGAAAGCTAAAATTACTTCAGATGGAATCGGTGGGAAAATATTCTCGATTGCAATCAAAAAGGCAATTCCCAGATAACCATATTGGTTTATAACGTCAATTAAAACAGATGTGTTCATACAACTCTCCCTAAAAACAAATTTTAATAATTGTAACTTTTTTTGATTGGGCGGGTCAAATATAATGAAAGAAAGTTGTGAACCCTTAGTGTTATTTTAAAAAAATGTTATACTGAAATAGCTAGTTATTTATACGAGGAGGTGCGAAAATTGAGAAGGTGGATGTGGCTCATTGCGGCATTTGTGATAGCAATTATTTTTGTCGGATATGGCTATACTAAACATATTGAAACAGCACAATATTATCGTGAATCCTTTCAACAAGGAGAAAGTGCGCTTAAAGCAGGGAAGTATACAGCTGCAGAAAATCATTTTCGAAACGCACAGAAGAAAAAGGCAAACAATGATATAGCTAGTGTTTACGTCAAACAAATTCAAAAATATAAAAAAGGTCTTCGATTATCGAAAGATGGAAAGTATGATGCGGCAAGAGATGCGTTTGATGAGACTGCGGGAGTCGAAAATGGTTCACCGATTTTAGTGCGGCGGGCCTCTGTAAAAAAGACTGAACTTGAAGAAGTTGCGCGCGAGCTAAAAATCTTCCAGAAGAACTATAAAAAAGCGCGCGTTCTATCGAGTAATTACGAATACACGGCATCAAATTTGAAATTGGCAACTATTTTAGGGTATGGAAATATAGACGAAAGCTATTACGCTGAAATTTATAAAAAAGCTCGAAAACTTGAAGCATACAATAATCATATTCTTGCAGGTTTAGGATATCGAACAGCATCAGCTACGAGCAGTTCAAGTACTTCAAGGTCAATTTTACCATCTGATTCGAATAATGATCCGACGCAGGCAGAAGTACCTGCTGCTCAAGACGATGACAATGATGATAGTCCAATAACGAAAGCACAGATAAAAAAGGCACGGCGCGATATAGCTAGTCAGGGGATTGATGTATCAGCATTTAAAGACCGTGATGTTAAAGAGGTAATTCAAAGAGCACGAAATCATCAAATGACAGTCAAAGAAGTTGCTCAGGAATTTAAGTAATCTGAAGTAGTTTATGAATATACGAATAAATGGGTATAAATAAAAAGGAAGAATTTTACGGCAAAATTGATATTTTGTCCGAGAATTCTTCCTTTTGGTTTGTAATAATATTTTAGGGCTGGTTTCTAGCAGTTATTATGGTGCTTAACGCGATACGTAATTAGGAAAATTCCTGATTGAAATATAATAATGTCCTAGTTTCGGGCGTCAACTCAATTTTGGTTACCCCAGCGTTTGAAGGTTCGTTTAAATTGACTAAATTTTTGATACCAAGAATGGCATTCAACATTAATTTGATCGTAAAGCCGTGGCTTACAATCAGCAGTTTCTCGTCTGCATGCTTAACAACAAGTTCTGAGAAGAACTCTTCTAGGCGTTGAGTCACTTCTTCAAAAGTTTCACCATGAGATATTTTATCGGAACCAGGCAGGAGGTTATGCTGGCTATTAAAAAAGCGCGCATACTTTTGGTGAACATCTTCCACCAAAAGGCCGTCCCATTCGCCGTAATCATATTCTTTTAAACGCGAGTCGTAGACAGTGGTCGCATTGTTGGCAATGATATGTGCCGTTTGCGCTGCTCGAAGCAGAGGGCTGGCATATACTTTATCGAAATCTAGTTTTTGCAGCTGCTGATAGACTGCATCCGCTTGGCTACGGCCCTTCGCAGTTAAGGGTGTATCAATTTTATTTCCTTGCAGAATCCCTGCTTTATTTGCTTCACTTTGACCGTGACGTACGATGTATAAAGTAGTCATCATGACCTCCTAATAGTAATTGAATATTGTTATTCAAATCATATACATTTTTACGGTAAAATGCAAAAAAGATCAGTACTTTTTTTGCGTTCAATGAATCTAGGGTGCCTTTTTAACTTAAAAATGTTATCGTAAAGTAAATTGGACTTGAAAAAGCAGGTGTGCAAATGACAGAGAAAAAAATTGATGTTGTTTCTAAGAAGGAACGCCACGCCCGATTATTAGAAATTATTTCAGTTTTCAGGAAGTATGATGTTTTGTTTAATTTTGTTAGACAGAGAAACCCTCATAGGGTGAGAGTTGCATTTGAAGAACTTGGTGTGACTTTTATTAAGATTGGTCAGATGCTTTCGACGCGGTCAGATCTTGTTTCACCTGAATTTGTTGAGGAGTTCAAGCAGCTGCAAGATAATGTGATGGTTGATGAATTTTCTGCTGTAGAAAAAACGATAAAAAAACAAACAGGGCACACAGTGAATGAACTCTTCAAGAGCTTTTCACCGCAGCCGTTCGCGTCGGCATCAATTGGGCAGACACATTTGGCAAAACTTCGAGATGGGACTCAGGTTGCTGTCAAAGTTCAGCATGAAAATGTTAAGGAAATAGTTGAAACGGATCTGGCACTCTTTGAACAAGCACTTACTATTTTGAAATTTGCCCCTGAAGCGAGTGTAGTTGATATTCGCAAAACATTATTCGAAATTAAAAGGGCTTTATTAGACGAAATTGATACCAAAATCGAGGCTAAAAATGGAAATGAATTTTATCGCCTGAACAATGATCAAGGAATAATTCGTTCACCTAAATTTTATTCGGAACTATCCGTTCAAGGTATGCTGGTTTCGGAGTACATGGCAGGAGAAAGCATAAAAAAAATAGTTGATGAGCCACAGGTACAAGATGAAGCTCAGCTTGATCAAAAACGACAAGACGAACGACATTTTTTAGCTGAGTCATTAATAAAGAATTTTATTAAACAGGTCTTTACGGATCATTTTTTTCATGCTGATCCACATCCGGGAAATATTTTATTTACACGCATAGAAAAGAATAATAATCAGTCAGAGGAGTTGGAACATCATTTTTCAAAAAGATTTGGTGGTGCCAACGTTACTGTTAGCAAAATTAGAAATCTTCCTCCATATCGTTTGACGTATCTGGATTTTGGGATGATGGGTCGCTTGTCACCTAATATGGCTGATGGAATCGCGAATGTTATTATTGCGATTAATTCAAAAGATATGCGTGATATTGGGCAGACTTTGCTGGCAATTTGTGATCGTGCTGGTGAAGTAGACGAAGAAGATTTTTATTCACAGTTAACAGTATTTTTAGCACCCTACTTTCAAAATAGTTTAGGTAGCATCAATTTTCCAGAACTGCTTTATCGCATAATGCAATTGTGCCGCAATAATAATCTGCGTATTAAGTCTGAGGTAACTCTTCTAGTTAAAGCTTTCGGACTAATAGAAGGATTAGTGGTGCAGCTTGATCCAGAAATTTCAATGCTTGATGTGGCTCGGCCGTTTGCCAAAGAATATCTGCTAAAAAGGTTTAATTTGCAAAATGCGGCTGAAGATAGTGCGGTAAATTTTTGGCGAGCTTTTGTAGCAACACCGCAGATTCCCGTTAAAATAAACAAGTTTTTAGATGTGTTGACGCAAGGAAGGGCACAAGTTCGGTTCAACTATAAGGATCAGGAAGTACTACTGAAAAGAATTGAGCATATGCTGAATAAAGTTGTGACTGCTATAATTTTAGCGGCGACCATCGTTGGTTCTTCCCTGTTGGTTCAAGCAAGTTCAGCACACCCGATTGTCTATAACTTAGGGGTCTGGGGATATGGAATAACTTTGTTTGTGGTTGTTTTAATGATAATCAACGATCTGAATAAGCGTTATAAGGACTGGCGAAAAAAAAGACGTGAAAAAAGATAATTGCCAATCATGTGGAAATATGGAAATTTTTTTAAAAGAAATCAAAAGACAATAAAAAGCGGCTGAGTCAAAAATGTTAATTTTGGCTCGGCCGCTTTTTGTTATGCATGGTTAAAAAGTATTTTAGCTTCTTTTATGTTGTGTAAAAACAAATACTAATGAGACAATCATCAAAAAGATAAACCCAATAATAACAGGAATGCGTGTTTCAGGATTGAGGAACATAAAACTTAAAGTTACCAGTAAGGCAACGATGGCAAAATAATTACTCAAAGGATAAAGCGGCAATTTAAATGGATGATCTGCCATTTCAGCTGCGTGTGCTTTCCTGAATTTTATTTGACTAAAAAGAATAATGAACCAAGGAACCATCCCCGGCAGGACACTTGAACTGTAAACTAAAACAAAAATGTTGGAGCTCCCTTTAACGAAATATGGTAGAAGTTCGTTAGCAATCATACCAATAAATATACCGACAGAAATTGCAATGACTGGCAATTTAGGAACGCCGTGTTTAGAGAGTTTAACGAATTTGTCTGAAATTTCTTTTTTAAGGCCTAGCGTATAAAGCATACGGCTAGAACTAAAGATCCCCGAATTGCATCCAGACATCGCAGCAGTAACAAGAACAAAGTTGATGATACCTGCAGCAGCAGTAATTCCAACACGCGAAAAGGTTTCGACAAAGGGTGACCCAACTTGATCTAGTTGATTCCAAGGATAAATTGTGACAATTACAAAGATGGAACCGATATAGAAAAGGAGGATACGCGCTACAATTGATCTAATAGACTTGACCACAGTAACTTGAGGATCTTTTGCTTCGCCAGCGGTAATTCCAATAACTTCTATTCCTTGGTAAGATGCAATTACGATTGAAAGAGCAAAAATGAAGCCTTTAAATCCACCTGTGAAGAATCCACCGTGAGACCAGAGGTTGGAAAAACCTAGTGGTTGCCAATTATTTCCAAAGCCAAGCAAAATAACTAAAGCTCCCAGAACCAGCATAAAAATAATGGTGACAACTTTGATCAATGCAAACCAGAATTCTAGTTCTCCATAAGCTTTGACTGAAACTAAATTAGCAATGCAGAGTGTAATTACGATCACGGAACCGGATATCCAGCCTGGAAGTCCTGGCCACCAATAATTTAAATACTGGCCAACTGCAATTACTTCACTGATACCGACTACAAGATATTGAAAGATATTGCTCCAAGCAGTCAGGTAACCAGCGAGCGGATGAATATATTCGGTTGCATATTTTGCAAACGAACCGGTCGAAGGATCAACGTAAAGCATTTCTCCTAAAGCACGCATGACGATATATAAAACCAAACCTGCCAAGCCATAAGCCAAGAGGACAGAAGGGCCTGTCCATTTGATGGTGGCAGAAGATCCCATGAAGAGCCCAACCCCGATCGTTCCACCGAGTGCAATCATCTGCATTTGTCGAGACGACAGGTCTCTTTTTAAATGTTCTTTGTTTTCCATCTTGATCTCCTTCATATTTACAGTTAAACAGCCAGATTATTTGAGAGAAAGTATTCAAAAGGCTGAAGCTAAAAGAAAAGAGCGTCCCCAGATATATTTAATATCTTAGGGGCGCTCTTAGCGCGGTACCACCCATTTTTAATTAACAAAATTAATTACACTTTGACTCAGATAACGGACATGTCCGGTAATACATTCAACTAAAAAGTTTACTCGTATCACTACTCAAGGGTAGTCTATCAAAAAAATACTTTTAACTGTTTTCACCGACCACAGTTTCTCTGCAAAAAAGCGCTTATTAAGATATATGTCCCTCTCATTGTTTACCATGTTATTGTAAATTATTAATCTTGATAATGCAACCTGAAACATTAATTTTTTTAGTATAATTTCAGGAGGTAAGTCGAAGTCAATTCCGCTAAAAGCTTTATTTAATTAGAATTCAACGAAATATTAAACTCTATTATTTTAAGCCTTTCCATTCCCAATTCTCAACCTCAGGCAGGTCGGTTCCTTCATCACGTATAAATTGATGATGCTTTTCGATCGTACTATTCATCTCTGCAACGATCTGAGCGTACTTATCAGCGTTTGGCAGGCTTAAAATAGCTGATTTAACAAGATCGAAACGATCCATCTGATTAAGCACACGCATATCAAATGGTGTTGTAATATCACCATTTTCACGATAACCGTGGATGTGAAGGTTGTGATTATGACGGTCAAAGAAAATATCTCTGATCAGACCTTCATAACCATGGAAGGCAAAGATGACAGGTTTATCTTTTGTAAAGTAAGCATCAAATTCAGCATCACTTAGACCACGTCCGTCCACTTTTTGGCTGCGCAGTTTCAAAAGATCAACAATGTTAATAAAACGAATCTTCAATTCTGGTATTTTTTCATGCAGAATTGAAATGGCAGCTAATGTTTCTAGATTAGGTTCCGTTCCGGCGGCAGCAAAGATAACATCTGGTTCCACATTTTGATCTGTTGAAGCCCAATCAATTACCTTAAGTCCGCGATCAACTAATTCTTTAGCTTCAGCAGCTGAATAAAATTGTGGACGCGGGTGTTTGGAAGAAACAATCAAATTAATTTTTTGACGATCATTTAAAACTTTGTCAAATACAGCTAACAAGGAATTAGCATCTGCTGGCAGATATTCACGGATGAATTCAGGCTTTTTGTCAGCTAAATGTCCGAGAATACCAGGATCTTGATGGGTGTATCCATTGTGATCCTGTTGGAAAACAGTCGATGTTGCTACGACATTCAAGGAAGGAATATCACTGCGCCAAGATTGATCAGTAGCTTTGCGCAACCACTTGAAATGCTGTGTCAACATTGAATCAACAACGCGCAAGAAAGCTTCATAGCTGGCGAAGATTCCATGACGGCCAGTTAAAACATAACCTTCAAGCCAGCCCTCGGCCTGATGTTCAGAGAGCTGCGAGTCAATTACACGACCCTCGGGGGCTAGAAATTCATCATTTGGTTCTTTAATATTTTCGAGCCATTGACGTTTAGTTGCTTCAAAAATAGGTGCAAGGCGGTTTGACATTGTTTCATCCGGGCCAAACAAGCGGAAGTTGCTGTTCTGAGCATTCTCTTCAAAAACGTCACGTAGATATTTACCTAAAACAGTCATATCTTGTGCAATTACCTTGCCTCTTGCGGAATTATCAACGGTATAGTCACGATAGTCTGGTAAAATCAGATCTTTGATTAGTTTTCCTGGGTTGGTATGTGGATTAGCAGCCATACGTTTGTCACCCTTAGGAGTGAGTGCAGCAAGTTCAGCTTTTAAGCTGCCATCTTCATTAAAGAGCTCTTCAGGTCGATAACTTTTTAACCATTCTACTAATGCGTCGGCATGCTGCATGTCGTTTTGATCAACTGGAATCGGAATCTGATGGGCACGGAAGGAACCTTCAATCGGTTCATTGTCCCAATATTTTGGACCAGTCCAGCCTTTAGGGGCGCGGAAGATGATCATTGGCCATGTCGGCAAAGTAGGATCATTATTTTCACGCGCATTTTTTTGAATAGCTTTAATTTCTTCGACTGCTTCGTCCATTGCTTTAGCCATCATAGGATGAACTTTAGCCGGATCGTTACCTTCGACAATAATTGGATGCCAGCCAAGACCTTCAAAATATTTTTGCAATTCTTCATTACTTTGGCGTGAGAGAATTGTTGGATTTGAGATTTTAAAGCCGTTTAAGTCAAGGATAGGTAAAAGTGCACCATCGTTGATTGGATTAATGAATTTATTAGATTGCCATGAAGTTGCCAATGGACCGGTTTCAGCTTCACCATCACCGACGACTGCAGCAGCAATCAAGTCTGGATTATCAAATATTGCACCAGTTGCGTGTGAGATTGAATAGCCTAACTCACCGCCTTCATGGATAGATCCAGGTGTTTCTGGAGCGGCATGTGAAGCAACTCCGCCTGGGAAAGAGAAACGTTTAAAGAGCTTTTTCATACCAGTTTCATCTTGTGTTATGTCAGAGTATATTTCTGTGTAACTGCCATCAAGATAAGAATTTGAAACCATAACTTGACCACCGTGACCAGGGCCTTCAACATAAAACATATTTAAATCGTACTTATTGATAATACGATTTAAATGGGCATAGATGAAGTTTTGACCGGCAATAGTTCCCCAGTGCCCGATCGGTTTAACCTTAACATCTTTTGCTTCTAATGGACGTTTTAATAATGGATTGTCTTTGAGGTATAATTGACCGACTGAAATATAATTAGCAGCTCGCCAATAAGCATCGAGTTTGTCTAAATATTGTGGAGATGAGTAGTCTTCTGAAGTCATAAAAAAGCTCCTTTATTTAAAATTCAACTTGCGAAAAATCAACTTATTATTCATCTATAATAATAATGGATTTGTGACTAAAGTCAACTTTTTCGAGCATTGGACCGTTCCAATTTTAAAAAGATTTATAGTAAGGTTTTAAGCTGCCTAGATGAAGAGAATTTCTAATGCTTTTCACGATAAAAGTAAAAACTAACAAAGGCTTGACATCTATATGTAAAATCGGTGTTATCATTGATAACAACTTGTTTCTAATCATTTTTTAGGAGAATCTAATTATGCAAAAATTATTGGCTAAACAGTCAAATCGATTTTATTATTACTGGTTTATTCAGTAATTTTTGCATGTTGAATATTATTAAAAGTCACATGATGTAATTACTAAGCACTATGTGGCTTTTTCTAAATTACAGCTGGATGTTTCTGTCTCTGTTAAGGGAGGTAAGGTCCAAGGTAATTCGGAATGTGCGCGCTCTCATTGTGCAGACCATGAGAGCTTTTTCATTGCCGTCAGAGGAATTGGAGGCAAACCGGCAATCAACTTAAATGCAGGTAAAAATATGGCTGGTAATTATTGTCGCTGGAAGTTTTTGGAATGTTGTTCAGAAAGTGAATTGACCTGAAGATATTATCGAGCAAGCTGAAAGTTTGATCCGTGCCAGCATAGCTTTTAAAGCAGGAGTCGTATTACGTGATGAGAAGGAGAAAGGTGTGCTCAAACTGCTAAATTTTGGTCATACATTAGTATATGTAAAAAAATCGAGCAACAGGTTTTTTTACACGCTCAAAATAGCTGAGATAAGAGAGCGGCTTGATCCCGTGCTCGATTTCTAGTTTTCTAGCATCGAAGCAGTTGGTAGCAACTGCAAAAAAAAAATACAGTTGAAAAAAACACGTAGGAAGCTAAAAATAAAGTATTAGTTAACTGATACAAAACTGTTAAATTTTAAGTATTTGTAATGAAAACGCATATGTGAAAATTCAAACGGTGTTCCGTTATCTAAAAAAAAGATTCCTTCCATAATGCCTGTTGGTTCTTTTTCTGAAAGGTTAAGCAAGCGTTGATCTCTTGCAGTAGAAGGTTCTGCAAAAACTGAGAGGAATGACTTGCTAACAGCTTGATGGTGTTCTTTTTGAACATAGTTGAAAATCGATCCTTGAATGATATCGTGTGATAATTCAGGGATAATCTTGATTGGAATGTAGCCAGTTTCAATCATAAAAGGGTGTTCTTCGAATAAGCGCAGGCGAACAATTTTATAGACAAAGTCATCACTTTTTAAGAAAAGATCGCGTTGTAATTCATCTGTGGGTTTGATGACTTCAAAGGAGAGAACTTTAATGCGCGGTTTTTGCCCGTCCATTTTAAAATTGTCGGTTACGCCCAGATTGGAGCTTTCTTCATAATTAAAAACAGATTCATTTTTTAAATATAAGGGATTAATAAACGTTCCAGCACCACGTTTTTTAAAGATGATGCCGTCACTGGCCATCCGGTCCAAGGCTCTTTTGATAGTGCTCCGGCTGACACTGTAGAGTGAACTTAAAGTTCGTTCGTCCGGCAACTTTAGTTCAGGATAATCTCCTGCGAAAATTTTTTGCTTCAGATCAGTGATGATTTGTTTGTAGACCAGCTCAGCCATAATTTTACCCCTTATATCAATTTCTAATCTCTAGTTAACCACAAGAAACAATAAACGACAAGTGCTCTTCGTTTCAGCGGTTGTATTGAAATATTTTTAAATTTTTGTTTAATTTGACAAAAGGGTATGAATAACTGGTAAAATGTTATCGGGTAGATTCATAAGCATTAGTTAAGAATCTAATTATGAATGTACTCCGTAAACAATTGCTTCTTATTAAATAAAAGCAAACGTGCATGAGTTACCTCAAAAAATGTGCACGCTCCAAGGAGGAAATGCCTAATGGCAGTTTTAGTTTTAGGTGGAGCCGGTTATATTGGTTCTCACACAGTTGATCGTTTAGTTGAAAAAGGTGATGAGGTTGTCGTTGTCGATAGCTTGGTCACAGGGCATCGAGCAGCTGTTAATGATAAAGCAAAGTTCTATCAAGGCGATATTGCCGATAAACCATTCATGCGAAAAGTCTTTGCTGAGAATCCTGCAGTTGATGCGGTAATTCATTTTGCAGCTTTTTCTCTTGTTGCAGAATCGATGAAGAAACCGCTAAAATATTTTGATAATAACACGGCTGGGATGATTAATTTATTAGAAGTTATGAATGAAGTCGGAGTTAAACGTATTGTCTTTTCCTCAACTGCCGCAACATATGGTATTCCTGAAACGATGCCTATTAAAGAAACAGATCCGCAAAAACCAATCAATCCTTATGGTGAAAGCAAGTTGGCAATGGAAAAGATCATGCATTGGACGGATCTTGCTAATGGAATAAAATTTGTAGCATTGCGTTACTTTAATGTTGCTGGCGCGAAACCAGATGGTAGTATTGGAGAAGATCACAATCCTGAAACACATTTGTTGCCGATTGTATTGCAAGTCGCTGCAGGGACACGTGACCAACTTCAAATCTTTGGTGATGATTATAATACGCCTGATGGAACTAACGTGCGCGATTATGTTCATCCTTTTGATTTAGCTGATGCTCATATCCTAGCAATGAATTATTTGCGCCAAGGTAATGATAGTGATGCTTTCAATTTGGGATCCTCAACTGGTTTTTCAAATATGGAAATTTTGAAAGCTGCACGTGAAGTCACAGGGAAACCCATTCCGACAGTAATGGCACCAAGAAGAGGTGGAGATCCAGATACATTGATCGCTGCTTCGGATAAAGCACGTAAGATCTTGGGATGGAAACCTGAATTTGATGATATTCATAAAATCATTGAGACAGCTTGGAAATGGCATCGAACCCATCCAAATGGGTTTGCAGATCGTTAAAAATTAAAGAACAGAATTATGATCATTTTTTGATTGATTTTCTAAAACATTGAAGTATTGCCTAATGGTGATTTTTCAATGTTTTTTTGTCTAGTCTTTAATTAATATCGTAACAAACTTAACATTCTTTTGAACTGCATCATTGTTTTAAGAAAAAAAGCAGATGTATATTCGATATAAAAATTTAGCTTATTATTTTAGAATGTATTAAAATCAGCTTATTAACAAACTTTTTAATTAGTTATTTCAAATGTTAGTATTTGAAATATTATTATTAGGGTTGAAATAAAGCGTCAAAAGAGCTAGAATTTAAGGTGTTAAAAAAGAAAGCGATTCCACTAATGCCCTATACGTATTTGCCTGTAAGATTTGCGACATCAAATATTTTATGGTTGATTTAAAAAGTGACGACAAATCAAGCAAATTATATAGTCCACTTTAGTGCATCACTGCAACTAGGGAGGATGATATTGATGAAAGCTGCAAGGATATATGGTAAAAAAGATGTTAGGCTTGAAGATGTTCCGATAGCAGATCCAGAGGAGGGGCAAGTTCAGATTAAGGTCAAGTATTGCGGTATTTGCGGGAGTGATCTGCATGCGTATTTAGAAGCTTGGGGATTGCCAACTGAACCACATCCGCTTACTGAAAGAACTTTACCTATAATTTTAGGCCACGAATTTTCTGGAGAAGTGGTTAAAGTAGGTGCTGGAGTAACAACTTTGGAAAAAGGTGATGCGGTTGCGGTAGAACCGTTAATTGCATGTGGGAAGTGTGACAATTGCCGAAGAGGTGATTACAATTTCTGCAATAGAGTGTTTGCTCCTGATGGTGCTGGAAATTTTCTCGGTTTTTCAGATGATGGTGGTTTTGCGGAATATGCCAATGTGAAAGAAATTTTTGCGCATAAGATGCCAGCTGGGATGAGTTATGAGTTAGGAGCACTGGCTGAACCGACCGCTGTTGTTTTTGAAGCAATTAAGCGAAGCGGCCTGCGTGAAGGACAGAATGTTGCTGTTTTGGGAGCTGGACCAATTGGCCTACTGACGGCCCTGCTTGCAAAAATAGCTGGAGCTGACAATGTTTACATTATTGATGTTTCGAAGTCTCGATTGGCTAAGGCAAAGGAACTGGGGATTACGAAAACATTGAATCCGTTAAAAGTTGATGTTGTTGAAGAAGTTAGAAAAAGTTGTCCTAATGGTGTTGATGTTACGTTTGAAGCAGCTGGAGTGCAAGCTACATTTGATTCTGGTCTAAAACTAACCAGAAGAAATGGAACTTTCCAGATTGTTGCGCTTTTCGGTAGACCAGTCACAATCGATTTAACAAATGACTTAATTATGAACGGAATTAGAATTGTGACAACTTTGGCCTACAATAATTCTTTCACATCTGTTTTAGGGATGTTGAAGAATCATCAAGAGCTTTTTGAAAAGATCATTACGAAAAAAATAAGTTTAGATAACGTTGTGCAAGAAGGTATCAAAACATTAGCGGTGGACAAGGAGCAGGTCAAAATCTTAGTTTCACCAGAGATGTAAAATAAGCGTAATTAGGCTGAAGCAAATCAGTTAAATATTTTTTTTAAAAGTTCATAGATGTCAGCCAGAAAGTGGCGCATCGATGAGCTTTTTTCCGTTAAAAATAATTAACATCTTATTCGTGGATTAATTATGTCTATGAGATTATAATGTTTCTTGAAAGCGATGACAAAAAGGAGGGGCATTATGATTAAAGACAAAGCTATTATGATTGGTGCAGGTTTAGCTAACATGGCAGCAGCAGTTTATTTAATTCAAGAAGGACACTGGAAGGGAACGCAAATTACTTTTTACTCGTTAGATGACCATGGTTCTAATGATGGTGCAGAAACGGCAGCTATGACGGACGAATATTGGAATAAAAACCATCCGTTAGAGAATCAGAGAGGCTATGTTGCACGTGGCGGACGGATGCTCAACTATCGCACATATGTGGATTTAATGGATCTCCTCGGAAGAATACCTTCTGCCACAGAAGTAGGAATGACTGCTGCGGAGGACACACGAGATTTTGATGCACGTCACCAGACTTTTGATAAAGCTCGTTTGCTTGAAGGCAAAAAGGGAATACTTGATGCTGGGAAACTAGGGTTGAATAATAAGGATCGTTACTTGCTGACCAAGCTTATTATGATGCCTGACTCCAAAGAAGAAGAGCTTGATAATGTTTCTATTGCAGACTATTTTGAGAATGATCCACATATCTTTACAACGAACTTTTGGTTCATGTGGGAAACAACTTTTGCATTTAGAACACAGAGTTCTGCGCAGGAATTGCGGCGTTATATGCATCAAATGATCTACGAGTTTACGCAGATCGAACACTTGGTAGGGGTTAATCGGACACGGTATAATCAGTATGAGAGTATAATGTTGCCACTGATAAATTACCTTAAGGAACAAGGATGTAAATTAATTTTGAATAGGCGTGTCACTGATTGGAAGTTTAAAGAGACAGCGATGCAGGATGAAATAACAGTGACAGGATTAAAGATGCAGAATACTCTGACTGGGGAAGAAGAGAGTGTTGAGGTCGATGACCAAACAGCTGTCTTTTTTACCAATGGCTCAATCACGGACTCTGCAACATTAGGCGATTATACGCAACCCGCTGTTGAAAACGCTGATTATGGTGCAGCAGCGAGTCTTTGGAAGAAAGCAACTGAGCATTTTTATAATTTAGGCAATCCAGACAAGTTTTTTGCCGATCGGAATGCCAGTGAGTGGGTGAGTTTCACACTGACGACAAAAAATCATTTGTTGTTGAATGAAATTACACGAATTACCACACAATTACCAGGGAATGCATTGAATTCGTTTATTTCAACTATGCCTATTACTCCATTAGGACACAAAGACGTTAACATGTCGATTGTGGTTCATCATCAACCGCATTTTACAACACAAAAATCGAACGAAACTGTTATTTGGGGCTACTTCCTGTACCCGCGTCGGAAAGGCGAATTTGTTGATAAGCAATATATCAAAATGAATGGTAAAGAAATGATTTTAGAGTTAATCGGTCAACTTGCAAAAGTTGATCCGGGTCCACTTAATATTATGGATAAAAAAGAAGCGATTCTAAATAGTGTTATCAATTGCATCCCTGTTTACATGCCATATGCATCGGCTTTATTCAATAATCGGGCAAAAGCTGACCGACCCGAGGTTATTCCAGTACATTCAACGAATTTGGCATTTACAGGCGAATTTGTTGAACAACCATATCAAATGATCTTTACCGAGCAAAGCGCAGTTCGTTCAGGTGAAATTGCAGCTTTTCATTTTGCGGGGGTCTCAATGGACAAGTTAGTTAAAACACCGCGATATGATAAGGATCCTGTGACATTAGCCAAGGCAACTAAAAAGATGTTTTCTTAAGGAAAGATGAGTGTAAGTGGGCAAATAATGCTGAAGGAGCATGGCCCCATCTTAATGCTTGACCATTTTTGTACTTAAGTCTCTAAATAATGGTCGGTTCCTAGAACACTTTCTCTTTGACGTTGAGAAGGAGAGAAAGTGTATACTAAAAAAAGAGTAGATTGTCGAAAATCGCTTTGGTTTTTCGACGATCTACTCTTTTTAGTTTATGAACTTATAACGTAGTCTGCTCTTGGCAAAATTTAAAGTTCTTGTTTTAAAAGTCATTTTCCCATCTAACGGGGCAGTGTGCGTGACTGGTGTTAATTCATAGTTGTAAGTTGGTGCTAGTGCCTGAAACCATTCAGTTTTTCAGCATGCAAACTCAATTTAAACACTGACTTTTTTTAGCAAATGTTCTGCATCTTTAGGCGAAATCGGCAAGAAATCAGAACCGATTACTTTTTTATCGATAATGAGTTGATAGTTACTATCCAATGTTTCAACTAGGGGACGAAGATAGTTGAGCTGCTCGGATTCGAAACGGCTAAAGGAAAAATTCCGACTATTTTTCATATCATTTTCAAGTTCTTTTGAAAAGACAACATCCAAAAAATGACCACTTTCCTCATTTAATAAACGCCATTCTGTATCTTTAGCTGCACGGGCCTCTGTTCTTTCAATTTTTGTGTTTACCATTTAAAAATTCCTCCTTATGAATCCCCTTACATTCGATGGGTCTACCTTATCATTAAAAATGATTTTTTGCAACTTAATTGCTGGCAGATTCTAAATTGGTATTGCTAATTATTTGTACGTTTATTTAAGCTTTAATAAGCTTTTTGAGGAGCTTAAAATACTATTGGTATTTATGCTAATATGGTGTATATTATGGAATATACTAACTGCATGTTATCGTTAACAATAACATCTGAGATAAGAGGCTAAGGAGAATACAAAATGTCGTATACACAAGAATTGTTGCGTGAAAAGTTTCCTGCAAAACAGGATGTTGTCACCGAAATCACTAACTTAGAGGCAATTTTAAATCTTCCAAAAGCCACAGAGCATTTCGTGAGTGATGTTCATGGCGAATATAACGCGTTTGATCACACTCTAAGGAATGGCTCCGGTAATGTGAAGCAGAAAATAAATGAGAACTTTGGCGGCCGTTTGACTCCCAGAAATATTCAGGAATTTGCAACGTTGATCTACTATCCTGAGGATAAGCTGGCTTATCGCAAGAAAAATGTTGCGACTCAAGATGAATTGGATCAATGGTATCTGAATACGATTGCGCGCTTGGTTGAAGTCTTAAAAATTACAGCTACTAAATATACACGCTCCAAAGTTCGAAAGGCAATGGATCCTAATTATGTTTATATAACAGAAGAGCTTTTGTATAACGATCAGCAAGAATTGGATAAACGTAACTACTATAATCAGATTCTGCATAATTTGGTAGCACTTCATCAAGCTGACGAATTTATTACGGTGACTTGTTACACCATTCAACGCCTTGTCGTTGATCATCTGCATGTGATAGGAGATATTTACGATCGTGGTCCGGCCCCAGATAAAATTATGGACACATTAATGAAGTATCATTCTGTCGACATTCAGTGGGGAAATCATGATATTATTTGGCTTGGGGCTGTTTCTGGCTCAGCTTTGTGTATCATGAACTTATTACGGATCTGTGCCCGCTATAACAATCTTTCAATTATTGAGGATGCGTACGGAATCAACTTGCGGCACCTATCAATGTTTGCAGAACAGAATTACACTGATATAAAAGCTTTTAGGCCGAAGACAATTGAGGACAGCGAGGTCATAAGTGCTGATGAGCGGAAACAAATAACTCAGATTCATCAAGCTGTTGCAATGATTCAATTCAAACTAGAAGGACAGATCTGTCAACGGCATCCAGAATTTAAAATGAACAACATTGTCTTGCTCGATAAAATCAACTATGAGAACGGCACGATTAAGATTGGAGACAAGACATATCCGTTGACATGTGATTGCTTTTCAACGATTGATCCTAAGGATCCGTATAAGTTAACCGCGGAAGAGGAAAAAGTCACACGGTCATTGCTTGACTCTTTCGAAAATGCAGCTAAATTACGCAAACATTTGAATTTTATGATGGATAAAGGGAGCATGTATAAGTGCTACAACGGCAATCTTCTTTTTCACGGTTGTATACCGGTTCAAAAAGATGGTTCGTTCCAACTTTTTGAATTTGATGGTAAAAAATACCAAGGCAAAGGTTTGCTGGATTTCTTTGAAAAACAGTTGCGTAAAGCGTATAGTGAGCCTCAGAAAAACGATGATCTGGCTACAGATATGGTGTGGTATTTGTGGCAAGGACCATTGTCACCGCTGTTTGGCAAACATGCGATGACAACTTTTGCACGTTACTTTATTGAAGATGAAGATATACACGTTGAGAAGAAGAACGCATATTATAATTTGCGCAAGGAAGAGTGGTTTTGCCGCAAATTATTGAACGAATTTGGCTTAAATGCTGATGAAGGACACGTTATCAATGGACATACACCGGTCAAAAAAGGCAGTCAACCGATCATGGCTAATAAAAAAATGATAGTGATTGATGGAGGATATTCAAAAGCTTATCAGCCAACTACTGGTATTGGTGGTTACACGCTTTTATATAACTCATATGGTTTGCAGTTGGTAACGCATCATCCTTTTACATCAAAAGAAGATGCAATCAAAAACGGGCGCGACATCCTTTCAACAAGAAGAGTTGTAAATCAAGAATTGAAAAGACAGACAGTTGCTGATACTGATACAGGCCGTGAAATAAAAGAAAAATTGCAAATTTTGAGAAATATGCTTGCTGACTATAAACAAAGTTAAAGGCATTTTGCCAAAGTCAAATATCTAATAGATAACAAGGGTTAATTGAAGGCGAATCTAAACAAGGGCTGGATCTACGACAAAATATTATTTTTTGTCGTGATCCTGCCTTTTTAGTGTGTTCAAAATAAGCGAATTTGTAAAAATTATTTTTTGTTCTCCTAAAAGCAGATTTTTGGTTCTAGTTTATGTACAATTAAGGTCAGAAGCAACAATGATTATGAGGAGTGATGTTATTGGGTTTATGGGAAAAATTTTTGAAAAATGTTAAACTGCGCAGGACCATTGTTCTGCTTATCATTATTTTGGTGCTGTATTTGATGAAAAGCATGTTAAGCCTTATACTACTGACATTTATTTTTACGTTTTTGGTGCTCAGTCTTAATAAGATCAT
Source organism: Liquorilactobacillus aquaticus DSM 21051 (assembly GCF_001436755.1). Lineage (GTDB taxonomy): Bacteria > Bacillota > Bacilli > Lactobacillales > Lactobacillaceae > Liquorilactobacillus > Liquorilactobacillus aquaticus. Next base: position 8,495 of record NZ_AYZD01000011.1, on the reverse strand, counting down.
ACAAAAGCATGTTAAAATCCCATCACGCCTGATTATAATTGGAGTCTACCTGCTAATTATCAGCCTGCTTTATTTTGCAGTGACTATTTACCTGCCTAAATTATTTACACAGACAGAAGCGATGGCGAAGTATGTAATTAATTTTTATCAGAATCCAACGAGTGATACGAATACGGTGATGAAGTATCTCAATGATTATATTAGCAGCTCAGAGATTACAGCGCAGATGAAAAATGGAGTAACACTGATTTTTAAGTATTTAACCAGCATTGGCTCGATGGGTTTCACTTTCGTGGTTTCATTGATACTGAGTTTCTTCTTCACACTTGAAAAAAAAGAAATGTATCATTTTTCAAAAGGTTTTTTAAAGGGACCTTTCGCATGGTTCTTTCAGGATATTTACTTTTTTGCTGAGAAATTTGTCAATACATTTGGAATCGTACTTGAAACACAATTTATCATTGCAATTGTTAATACGACACTGACAACGATCTGTCTAGCTGTGCTGAACATGCCACAGCTGTTCAGTCTCTCACTACTCATTTTCCTGATGAGCTTGATTCCGGTTGCTGGTGTGATTATTTCAGCAATTCCGATGAGTTTTATTGGATATTCGGTGGGTGGTATAAATTATGTTGCCTACATTCTTATTATGCTGCTTGTTATTCATTCAATTGAATCTTATGTGTTGAATCCTAAACTGATGTCTAATAAAACCGAACTGCCTATTTTCTATACTTTTGCGGTTTTGTTTGTTTCCGAGCATTTTTTTGGCATGTGGGGCTTGATTGTAGGGATTCCGATCTTTACCTTTTTACTGGACATATTAGGTGTAAAACCAATCAGAAGTAACAAAAAACGCACATTGAATTTAAAAAAAAGACGCGAATTGAGAGAGGATGGAAAGAATTGATAAGTGTTGAGGACTTTGTAAGACGTTATGCGGTGGACCGCCACAATACAGATTCTGTTAAGTGGGATGGAATGGATGAATTGTTTGGAACGAATGATCTGCTGCCGTTATGGGTTGCAGACACAGAATTTAAGGTTCCAGAAGAAGTAACAGAAGCATTGAAGAAAAGAATCGAACATGGTGTTTATGGTTATTCGAAGACGCCGGATAATTACTATGAAGCTTATTGCAAATGGCAAAGTGAACGCTATGGGACAGAGATTCAGCATGAGTGGCTCAGATTCAGTACTGGTGTTGTCCAATCTTTGAGTACTTTAGTTAACATTCTGACACAACCAGATGATGCGGTTATGATTTTGCAGCCGGTATATTATCCATTTATGAATGTGATCAAACAGAACGATCGTCGGATGGTAATATCAAACCTTAAGCAAGATGGAACCAGCTATAAAATGGATCTGGAAGACATTAAGAACAAAATCGAAGAAAATCATGTGAAGCTTTTTATCAATTGTTCTCCACATAATCCGGTCGGACGCGTCTGGGACAAAGAAGAGTTGGAGGCGCTGCTTGAACTATGTCGGCAAGAAAAAGTGCTTTTTATTTCTGATGAGATTCATCATGACTTGATTGTTGGCGAAAAACCCTTCACATCAGTATTGGCGATCAAGGATGGCCTTTATCGTGATAATACAGTGATGGTTGATTCTGCATCAAAAACATTTAACTTAGCAGCTTTACAGAACAGTCATGTGGTGATACCTAATCCGCAAGTGCGTGAGCGGTATGATCACTATATGTCACAGTTGGCGGCTCCTGCCGGCAGCATTATTGGGAAGATCGCGGCTGAAGCTGCCTATACAAATGGGGCTGAATGGTTGGAAGGACTTCTGCAGGTTGTCAGAAGCAACTATGGATATCTGAAGAAAAGTTTGCGTACTCATTGTCCTGAAGCAGTTGTTTATGATCTTGAGGGAACATACCTTGCCTGGATCGATCTTTCTGCAGTTATCGAACCAGAGCATTTAGAATATATTCTTAAGAAGAAAGCACATTTGGCGGTTGATTTCGGTACGATGTTCGGTAAAACCGGAAAGGGCTTTATCCGAGTTAATTTGGCGACAACGCCAGCTAATATCAAGGCGGCAACGGCTGCTTTGCTGGAGAACATACAGGGCTAATGATTATTTTCACGATTGAATAGCGTTTGCACTATGAATTTTTAGTTTTTCAGTGTAAAATGTGAGTTGTAATCAAATCAAAAATGAAAGAGGTTTTCGCTAGTTATGACAAAATTAGTATTTATTCGTCACGGACAAAGTGAATGGAACTTAAAGAACCTTTTCACTGGTTGGGTAGATGTTAACTTAAGTGAACAAGGTGAAAAAGAAGCTAAAGAAGCAGGCCGCAAACTTAAAGAAGCAGGAATTGAATTTGATCAAGCTTATACATCAGTTTTGACTCGTGCTATCAAGACTTTGCACTTCGCTTTAGAAGAATCAGGTCAATTATGGGTTCCAGAAGAAAAAACATGGCGCTTGAATGAACGTCATTATGGCGCATTGCAAGGTAAGAACAAGGCCAAAGCTGCTGAAAAATACGGTGAAGAACAAGTTCATATCTGGCGTCGTTCATACGACGTCCTTCCTCCATTATTGAGTGCTGATGATGAAGGTTCTGCAGCACAAGATCGTCGTTATGCAGATTTAGATCCACGTGCTATTCCTGGTGGCGAAAACTTGAAAGTTACATTGGAACGTGTTATCCCATTCTGGGAAGACAAAATCGCTCCTACATTATTAGATGGCAAGAATGTTATCATCGCAGCACATGGTAACTCACTTCGTGCCCTCACAAAATACATCGAAGGTATCTCAGATGAAGATATCATGGGTGTTGAAATGGCAACAGGTCAACCAGTTGTTTATGATTTGGATGACAAGTTGAACGTTGTTAAAAAAGAAAAACTTTAAGCTTAAATAGAGTGATAATAAATAAGGCCCAGTCCCTTTTAGAGGGAGCTGGACCTTATTTTTGTATGTTATTTTTTTGTTGTTTTTTATGCCATAAGCTAACTTGAGAATGTCAGTTTATGACAAATACTAAGATTGGGGTGGCATTTTTTTGACGAATATAGCTAAAGTTTAAAATGAATGTAAAAGGCTACCCAAGTGCCCCTGCTATCCCTTACCCAATTTCTGGTATAATTAATTTAATCAGTAATCGTAAAATGGGGGAAAGCCAATGCTATTAGAAAAAATTTTGAAAGTTGTTCCTGCAAATATTAGTAAAAAAAAGCCTAAAAATGTAGATAATTTTCTAGGTAGATCAACAGATACTGAAGTAAAAAGAACGTTACTCTATTGTTTACGCTCCGAATATTTTGTTGAAAATATGGGCCTGACTGAAAAAGAATTGGCAAAAAATTTTTTGGAAAATCCTAAAGCAAAAGACATAGTGAACAAAGAATGCGTAGCCGCAATAATTTTATTTCTATACAACAAAAAAATTTTTACTGGTAAAGCATTTTTAGAAAATTTGAGAGATGAATGTCCATACATAGAAAATAATTATTCATCGTCTGGAGACTTGGAATTTGAAATAAACATGCTAGAGTTGAGTGAGGCTGTTAAGAACAATGTTGACAACAATAATTTTAGGATAATTAGCAGAGGCATAGCATTGTTTGGAACAACCTATATTTTGAAAATGAAAAAAGTAAAATCTTTTGAAAACGAGAGTAAGCTGAGTAAACTTATATTGAACGGCAGTGGAATACAGGCAAAAACAAAGCCATTAATAGAGAATAAAGAACAATTTGTTCTACGTTTAATTATTTTCTGTGAGTTGTGTGAACTTGCAAAAAATAATACAGTAAACAATGTGACAGAGACATGGTCTTTAAATGAGAGTTTTCTCGGAATAGACAGGCATCCTGCAGTGAAGAACGATCTGAGAAATGATACAAGAGTTTTTTTGATTTCATAAATAATTTTAATGTCGAAAATTTAAAAAGAATAATTTTTGAAGCGGTTTTTCCAATTGTAGATGGTTCAGGAAAAGAAGCAATTATTAATGCGGAACTAGTAGAAGCAGAAGCAATGTTGAATAAGTTAAAAAAAACATTGGACGAAAATAAGAAAATTCTAAACGAAGATGTTGTGCTTAAGTTTGAATACAAATTAAGAAAAATTATTGAAAATCGACAGTATGAAAAATTGCTCTATTATATAAGAAAGGCTAAAGAATATAATAATGTGTCTGAAAAATATGTTAAAGAGGTACGTAAAAACAAATAGTATATTTAAAATTTGGTTACAATTATTGGCTTGATGCATAGATTGATTCAGGAATGTAGACTCAGTATAACAACAAGCAAAGTATCAATACGCTCATTTGGATGAACGAAGTTCAGCTATTACGAAAGATATACTAATTTTAAATTTTTGCAGGGTTAAAGAATCATTAACTGTGTGGGTTGATTATTAATGCCTTACACATAAGTGCGTTCAATTGAAAATTATACTCAAGAAAGGTCAAATCATGCAAAATGATCTGGCCTTTCTTGGTGTTAAAAAAAGACAAAAAATTTTTTTTGAAACGGATAGATAATTACACACGGCTTTTCTATAGTATTAGTTGTAATAAAGTTCAGCAGCTCATATGTTGATGTTATTACGTTAAACAACTTGATGGCGCCATCAGTTGAAAAAACTATCATAAGAAAGCAGGAACTTATAATGACTAAAAACCCAGAAATAGTTGCTCGGTATGGAAATATGGACTCAGATCCTTTTGAACACAAAATAATGTTTGTTAAAAATATTGTGATGTCTCAGAATCAAGAATTAATTTTTATGACTAGTAATCGTAAAAAAGAAACAGAGATAATCACTGTTGATACCAAAAACAGGTACAATCAAGTGATGATTTATAGTAGTCTTTTTGAACAGATTGGTGTGACAGATGATTCTCATGCCATGGTAATTGACCTCAATATGTTAGTGAATAGATGGTGTATTTTCACCATTCAAAACTATGTAACAAATAATGCAGTAAGTTTTCGTAATCTCAAGGATATAATCTTGCTTGATAGCGAAGGCAGAATTAACCTGGGTAATAAAGAGGAGCAAAGAGATGGTGTTGATGAGTAGTTGCACAAACAAGGTATTGCAGAGTGATATTATGACCTCCTTCGTACTTTATGATTCTCAAAAATCTCAGAATACATTTTCTTATGTTCAGCAGCTTGATCTTTCCTTGGTGGTTTCATTGAAAAGAATGGACTCCAAAACAATAAATGACGCCATTTCTACTTTTGGTGTTGAAAAAAAAGCACTAAAAACTATGCTGAAGATCGACACAAACGGTTATGTTGATAGTAACAAGCAGCTGGAAACGACCTCGGCCCATAATGTTTTCGAGAAATTAAAGCTATTCCTCAAACAAAGTGCTGGTTTTCGCGGGCAATGCAATGGAGGTTTAGTCTTAAATACGGATTATTTTTCGGCATTTATTGACAGACGTGTTCGCTTGATAGTTAAGGATGAAGGGCTTGAGCATGAACTCTTTATATACAATTTCGAGCAGGGATGCTATACAAATGACCTCGAAATGCTGCGGTTGATTATTTTCAATTATCTTACTTACTTTTCTTTTGGTGATGAGTTTTCTAGCACTCAGATTGAAAATCAAGTGATTGCTTTCTTACGTCGATCAGCCCAACATGTAACAAGCAGCCTTTTTGATTCCGAATATTTTGCTTTTTCTGATAAAGATGTGCGTTTTGTAGATGGACAAATTGTTGACCACGATTCTAGCCATTTTGTAACTCTCCGCACCAATGTACTATATGATGCATATGCAAGTACACCAAACTTTGACAAATTTTTAAACGAAATTTTTCAAAGTGATCAAGAATTAATAACTTTTGTGCAGGAGTTCATGGGTTATTTGCTAGTTGGAAATCAGCGTGCCAATGCATTTTTGGTTATCGTGGGTGAAGGAGCTAATGGGAAGTCTTGTTTAACTTCAGTTTGGTCAAAAATGATAGGCGTTGAGAACACTTCTGCGGTTCCATTTGAAAACTTAGGCGCGCCATTTGCACTGCAACCAATGTTAAATAAAAAAATGAACTTAGCGACTGAGAATCTTGCTGAGATTCCTAACACCGCGAAATTAAAAGCTATAACTTCAGGAGACGAAATTAGCGTAAATCGCAAAAATTTAAAAGAGATTGCTGTACATCTCGATAGTAAGTTGGTGTTTGTGATGAATGATGCACCGATCTTTAAAGACAGCAGTTACGGACTTGCTCGCAGGCTATTTGTTTTACCCATGACTCGAAAATTTAGCAAAGATGAGCAAGATCCAATTTTAGAAAAAAAGCTCGAAAAAGAACTGCCCGGGATTTTAAGTTGGTCTCTAATGGGTTTACGAAGATTGATCAGTAACAACTACAAATTTTCCAAGAGCGTCGTCATGGAGGAGACCAAGGATAAAATCTTAGCAAGGGCTAATCCACTAGCTACTTTTATCAAAGATAGCATTGTTTTAAAGTCGGGCAACAAAATGATGAGTAAAGAGGTACATGATTGTTTTATAGAATGGTCAACAGAACACAATGTTTCTGTGGGGGCGTATACAGCTGCTAACGCATTTTGGAAAGCTTTTTCAAACGAATTTGTGTTGCAATTCAAAAGGCCATTAGTCAAAGGCAAATCAGGAACGTCAATTGTACGCGACCTTGCTTTGAAGAAGGTTGCTGAGAATGCTGGGATAGGAGATGATGTTTTTGAAACAAAAAATACAAAATAAGAAGTTGCAACTACTATCGATTCCTCAGACGGCTAGATTGTTGAACGTTAAGCGGGAAACAATTGAAATGTGGCTGCAGGATCCTGAAGTTCCAAGACTCTTTGTTGGCCGATCTAAGCAGGTAAGACTGCCCCAAAAACAGTTTTTTGAATATTTGGATAGCCGTGCTAAAGATTGGCCACAGTATCAATGAACTATGCATATGTAAAAGCAAGGGCGAATGTCCCTTGCTTTTTTAGAAGAGGATGGATGATTAAATCATGAGCAATGTAAAAAAGTTAAATAAAGGTTATGAAGCTTCATTCAGTAAGGGAAGCGGATGCAATAGAGTTCGTATTAATAGACGGTTCAAAACAAAGACTGAAGCCCTTGCTTTCATTGCTGAGCAAACGCTGAAGCATAACTCAAATGGTAAACTGTTTCGAAGGCGACTATTAATCAGTGCTTATTTAAAATATTGGCTCAAGTTTGAAAAGAATAACATTAGTGAAGAGACGCTGCATACTTATAAAACTACTATAAATCATGTGCAACTTGTTTTGCCCAGAATAAAGATGTACGAAATTAACAGGCGAATAATACAATCAGCTATAACCCTGCTTAGCCAACGGTATGCGCATGAGACAGTTAGAAAAGATGTCAGTCATTTGAAAGTAATGTTTAGAGCAGCTGTTAGAATGGGAGACATTCATAAAAATCCAATGGAAGATATTACAGTTCCAACTGACAGATTTCGTCAGAAATCGATTGATGAAAAAGTAATGCCCGAATCAGACTTTAAAAAGATAAAAAATTACTTGCTAAATTATGATTACCATGAGAAAGATTGTAATCGTTTGGTGGTTTTGTTGATTATTTTTACGGGTATTCGTGTTGGTGAGGCGTTGGGCTTATCAGTTGAAAACGTCGATTTTAAAAATAATAGTATTTTGATCAATCAATCATGGAAGACGATAACTAAGACTGTGGGAGAAACCAAGACTCCAAACTCAGTCAGAAAATTACCGGTTCAGAGTAAGGTATTGCAGAAGATGAAAAATTGGCGTTACTTGGGACATACGACTCCAGATGGTAGTAATGGGAAATTATTTTTTCAAACATTCGATGGACGTTTTTTACAGCCTGCATCAATCAATGCTTGTTACCAAGGGCTACAAAAGAAACTCAAAATTGTCGGTAATTATTCAATCCACACAGTTCGGCACACAATAGCCTCTCTACTTCTTGAAAAGGGAGCAGACATAGTGCAGGTTTCGCGATTATTAGGACATTCAAGTCCTAAAATTACGGCAACGTATTATTTGGGATTGACACCTGATAAAGGGCTTAATAAAAGAAGAACAATGCTGGATATGTTGGAGTAATAATAGAAAGCTCAAGTATATATTATGTTTTGGAGTTCATGGAAATATAGCCATGGGCTCTTTTTTGTGTAAGGAGGAATGCAAGTTAATGTAGCAATACAAGTAAAAGGCTTTCTGCAAGACTAAATGTACAGTCATAGTTAGATAGCGGAAGTATAGTAAGTTGCTTAAAATTTAAAGTAAGGGAGGTAAATGGTAAAAAATAAAAATGATAAAAACGAGAAGGAGACGTAATGAAAGAACCAGTTGATGTAGAAGCTTTGCAGTTTTTCTACAAAGGCTTGAGTGAGTTAATAGGTGTTGATGCAATGCTAGTGGTATATGAGCATTACCGAGGATCACAACTAACAATTCCGACTCATCTGTATGATAGAAAATTGGCTGCAAAGCAAGTAATGAGT
>NZ_AYZD01000010.1 GCF_001436755.1 Liquorilactobacillus aquaticus DSM 21051 | reverse complement strand
ACCTTGTTTTGCTAAACGTTCACATAAAACATAGCCTAAACCACGATCAGAACCTAGAACTAAAATATTCATTTTGTTTTCCTCCTCTAAATTTAAATAACTAGTTGATGGTACCTTGGTTAATTTGATTAGTCACATTTGCGACAAAAGGTTTATTTTCAAAATATCTTATAAGTAATCAGTAATCCACTGCATCTATCATAAATTAATCGTTATAAAAAGCTGCAAAATTTTCAAATAACAGAATCTTCTCGTTATAAAGCCATCTTTTTCCCTTTGTAATCGATAAACCATGTGTTCTTGTCTACCTTAATACTTTTGTTTATAATTTCACATATACCTTCAGCAGTATCCGACGGCTCAATTTGTGCTGTAGTACTTCCCATCTCCGTGTTCATTCTGCCAGGATGAAGTGCTATTATATCGATATCTTTAACCGTACATCTCATTATTTGAACTGCTCTGTTGGCCGCTGTTTTCGTGATTGCATACGCAGGAAACATATCACTCTCAAGTGCAAAACTTCCACCCTCTGCTGTCACTGCAATGTAAATACCGCCTTTGTTCATCTGTGGATAAAATGTTCGAAACGA
>NZ_AYZD01000009.1 GCF_001436755.1 Liquorilactobacillus aquaticus DSM 21051 | reverse complement strand
TTTTATTATGGCACAACTGTCTAAAGATTTGTGTACCAAATACTAGGATAAGAGCACTAAAGTCAACAAAAAGATCAAAATTCAACTCTAGAAAGTTCTAAAAGTTTTTTTGCAGTATTTGCGTTTCTAATTGTCACTTTATTATTTACTGCAGAACCAGCAATTTTTGACCATTTCGTCTTATTAAAATCCTTAAGTGATGCAGACCAATATATAACTCCCTGATAACTAGCAATTTTCTCTATCCCATGCTTGGCTTCTTCAATTTCTTCAAAAATCTCTTCAATGCTAGTAGGAGGAATAATAAAAATCGTATTGTCGTAAATCTCTTTATTATTTGTTCTCCACTAAGAAGGAGCGTTCTCCAAAACTTTCTTCAGATATTCTGCCGATATTACTGTTACGGGAATACTAAGGTTAAAATCTTCTCTAATCGCTAATTCAATTTTACTTATTAGCTTGTTTCTATCCGTTAAACTACTTGAAAAAATAACACTTCCACTATTTATATAAGTTTTTACATCTAAAAAGTTTAGCTTTTCGAATGATGTTTTTAAATTGGACATAGGTATTTTATTCTTACCACTTATATTTATTTCTCGTAGAACCTTCTTTCTTGTATTAGGTTTAAAGTAATAGTTTTTGTCATGTGCTTAATCTCCCTCGTAAATGTAATGGTTGACTAAATTATATTCTATTCTATTCTATTCTATTCTATTCGTTCATTTAGAACAAGATAATTCAAATTTAAAAAGGCTTCTATTGTAATAGATATGTAATAGATAATTTTCCATTGAGTCTTGTGTTTCTTTCCCCGACCATGATCGGGCTTTACCCCAGTTTATTGCTATATGTTTGTGTCACTAAACAATGAGCCTTCAGAAACGTAGAATACATTATTTTCTATCCATGACCGGTTTTTTAATACACTGAGCTAATATTTATCTTTAGTTAATGATTTTTTCTTCAAAATTTAAGTTACCAAAAAGCATTGTTGGAGACTTACAAATTTTAAGGTCATGTTTATATCTTCTTTTCTATTTTATGTAATAAAAAAGCAACTCACTCAGAGTCGCTTTAAAACTGATTATCAGTTAATGATTGATTAATGGACCTCTCAGAGGCATAACGCACAATCTAAAAGATATGAGGATTATATTCTTTTGTCCATCAGCAATAAAGTGAAAGGATCATCCCCGATGTTAACCGATGTTTTTGAGTATTCCACAAATCCTTTTTTTGAGTAAAAAGAAATAGCAGGTTTATTTAAAGCTAAAACACCTAATACGAGCCGATGTATTTTACTTTCCCGAGCAATTTCTTCAGCTTTTTTCATAGCGAAAGAACCGATCCCTAGACCTTTAAAACCACGCAACATATATATTCTGTTGATTTCTAGAAAATCATGTTCCTTGGTGATCTTTAAATAACCGCAGATTTTATCATCAGTTTTCAGAAAGTAAAAATCGCTCGCAACAGCAGCTAACTCAGTTTTCAATTTAGATGGTTGATAAACCTGATCTGCATAAGAATCAACATTTTTATGATCTATTAAACTATAAAAAGCTTCTTTGTAGGATTGCATACTCAATTTACTTAACGCAGTTAAATCACCTAATTCTACTTTGGATGTTTTAATCATAATATATCCTCCCATTACACATAGATATTAAAGTTTTTTGAAGATACCAAGGATCATTTAACTATGTGATTATCGGCTATCACCTAATTAATTGATTGGACTTAATGAGTATTGTCGGCTTGTAAGATGCAAAAATCAAATAGAAAGTTTTAGTATAAAAACACAGTGACGTAGTTTTTATTGAGATAACTCCCTTTGCGCTCAGTTAATTAGTGCTTTAATTTAATGTTTTTATATATCAATTCCTCGATGCTGTTCATCAACAACTAAATATTCAATCTCTAGCCACTGACCAAAATGTCACCCGCAATTCCTCCGATAATGGCACCTGCTTCTTTAACATAGAAAGCAAAATTTTTATGGACAGTTGCCTCGAAGTTTTTGTTATTATATTTTAACAACAAACTTCTCAATTTTTAGATGTCTTTTTTTCAGGTGAAAAGATCTTTTCATATTCCATGTATGTTGCAATTACCTCTTGATTGGTATTTAAAATAAAAACACATTGAACGCGGAGATGAAATTATAACCGATTGCTTATGATTTTGTCAACATCATTAAGAGAAGAGTCTTTCGAGACCGTAGCGCACATTGTTGCTATCTAAAGCTGAAACGAAATTAATTATTTATTCAACATACTCAAAAATAGTTTATTTTTAGAGTGTCCTAGGTTGTTGGATAGAAAACTACTTGATTTAAACTCAGAGCAAGTTAAAAGCGTTACCTTATCACTATGACTTGGCAATGCCGTGGCCATCACCAACACCAATATTATAAAAAAGTCATTGTAATCAACACAGACCGGGTTTATTATTATTAAATAATATTAATAATAAGAGGTGTTAAAATGGAATGGAATGCTGATGATTATGATCATAAACACGATTTTGTTTTTAAATATGGAGAAAAATTATTAGATTATCTACCATCAGAAGCAAATAAAGTATTAGACATTGGTTGTGGAACTGGAGAACTTACTGCTCAAATTGCAGCAAGAGGATATGAAGTTAAAGGAATTGATCAATCTGAAAATATGGTTCAAAAAGCACAATTGAATTTTCCAAACTTAGATTTTGTTCAGGGTGATATTTTAAAAATGTCGCTCGCAAAAGAATCATTTGATACGGTATTTTCCAATGCTGTTTTTCATTGGATTAATGATCAGCCCAAATTAGTTGAAAGGATTCACACTATGCTGAAACCAGGTGGTCTTTTAATTTGTGAATTTGGTGCTAAAGGAAATATTGATGCGATTAGTACAGCTTTTAGTATTGAATTGAATTTATTAGGAAAGACATATCAATCTCCATTTTATTTTCCGAGTGTTTCAGAATACACAGCTTTGCTAAAGCAAAATAATTTTGAAATCATTACGGCTTACGAGTATGCTCGTCCTACTACTTTGAAAGACGGTTACTCTGGTCTACGCAACTGGGTTAAACAGTTTTTTGCTACTGATTTAGCGAAATTAGATAATTCTGACACAGTACTTGAACACTTAGAAGATAATTTAAAAGATAAACTTTGGAAAGAGGATCATTGGGAAGCAGATTATCGTCGCATTCGTGTAGTGGCAAAAAATATCTAACATGTAAATTAAAAAACTTCTCATAAGTTTTCTGATCTACCAACAATTTATATAAACTTATCAAAAAAGCATGTTAAGTACAGCCATGTTAGCGAGATAAACCCCACCAATTTGGAATTAGTTGTTCTAAAGTAATCACTTTTCTTTTTTCATAATCTACTAGAATTTCTGTGTTTTTATTTTTTATGTCTAACTGCATTAAGAACTCTCGACATGCACCACAAGGCATACTACTGCTTTCCTTCTCGGCCGGTGCTTTGTCTCTAAAAGTAATTATACGTTTAATTTGTGTTTGCCCACTATTCACAAACATATTCAGCGCTGCGACACGTTCTGCACACAAATTGCAAACACCGCTGCAACTTTCAATGCAAAAGCCTGTAAATATTTTGCCATCTTCTGTCTCAAGGGCACTAACTACATTATGAGCGTAAATAAAAGGAGTAACTTCCCTAGGGGAGTATTCTTTTTGCGCTTTCGTATATAAGATTTCCCACTTATCCATTAATATGTGCCTCCTTAATCCTTTACTTGATGCCATTTTCCATACCAATTTTTTCTCATAAATATATTTTTGCAATCTTCCCTGATAAACATTTAAATTAACCAATTTATTTATAATCTTTGGCTCGAATCTTCTGCGAATTTGTTTGGCTGGATTTCCGCCAGGTAAAATTGCTACGTTTTTTCCAATCCATACATCATTTCCCTATTACCGTGTTCTCTTTAAATGGTAGATCACTGATTTGAGAAGCATGCTTACTCTATAAGATTAAATGGATGAGTAGTAATTCCCTTCATTGTATGATGTGCCTTTTAAAACAGCGTAAGGAAAGTTTAGCTTTCTTAAGTTTTTTAAAAAGCGGTTCCATCCCCACGATCGACTGCAGGAAAGGTTTCAGAGCTTTATAACACGAATCGCTTTATATCCATGATTAATGTTTTAAACTTGGTAAAAAATGACCGTTAACAATATGATTTAAAAAAATATTTTCTAATTGCTTGAGCAGTTAATATGTTATTTTTTTTGATTATTTGGTATGGATATCCTTGAAATTGTACTTTTCCGCCTTTTTTCCTGCTAGTGGACCGATATTAAGACCATACATCATTTGAATTCAGAATCTTAAATTTTTATTCTTTCTAGCTCTTTATGTTGATTAATCAAAAAAGTACTTTGTACAACTAGCCAAGATTTCGGGTTGATCTATTGGCAAATTGTGACCGGCTTTTTCTAAAACCAGTAGATTACATTTTTGGAAGTTCGTTGCAAATTTAGCTTGTTCTTTAAAACCAACAACGTGATCATGCTTGCCTAAAAGGAGAAAAAGAGGGATATCAGAGCGCCAATTTTTAAGTTTTGTCTCCTGTTGAAATTGATAGTTCTTATAGTTGTTGCCCTGTAGTTTTTCAATAAAATTAAAGTCGCATTTTTCAAGTCCAACAACGATCCGATCTAAATAATCTTTCCACGTTGAATTTTTTATGAGTACATTCATTTTAAAAAAATCCTCAGCATATTTATTTGCAGGAGTTTTAAACACATCTTCTTTGATATTTATATGCTTTTCAGTTATTCGATTATTTGAGTTGGCAGTTATGACTGGGCAAGTTAGAAATAAACCTTTTACTTGTTGGGGATGACTGTATGCAATGCCGAGACTTAAGTAACCACCATAGGAATGACCACAAAGATAAAAATGATAAATTTTTAATTCATCAAGAAGTTTTGTAATTAATTCGATTAAATAATTACCAGATGGTTGTGGACTTGAGAAAGCCGGACTTTCTCCCATTCCAGGAATATCAATATAAATTTGTTGGTATTTATTTTTATTGATATTCGATTGATAATTAAGTTTCATAAAATTAAGATCTAAACATAAACCGTGAAGAAAAACTATGGGTTCTCCTTGACCGATTATTTCGTAGTGAATTGAAATACCATTGATTACTTTTTGCATAATATATTTTCCTCCAGAGTCGTTACTTAATGTACTGTAATTTCGTGCCTGGTGGTAATGATTTTTTTATAAAACACGGTTACTACTCATTTAATAATTATCAACTAAAATTAATTTGTAAAGATCATAGAAAATAATGTCCTGAAGCAACCTTTCGTACTAATTTTTTTGATTTTTTTTGAACCAATTTGTAGTTATATTATAAACTATCATGGATGAAAACATCCAAAATGCACCAAAAGAGACCCCTCCTATAACATCGCTTAAATGATGTGCGTTAAAATACAAACGCGAAAATAAAATTCCAAGCCAAATAACAGGAACTATAATGAAGGTGAGTTGTCTAATACTTTTATTTTTTATTAATGGAATAAGCACTATTAAAATAATTAAAAATACAAGTGTACTTTCAACCGAATGACCGCTGGGAAATGAAAAGCCGCTATCATTAGGCAAATGTCCCAGCGGTCTTTCGCGATGAAACATAAATTTCATTATCACACCAGCTATTCCTCCGCTTGAAATAACTCCTATAAACCAGAATGCTAAAGATTTATGGGCGGTAACAAATAACGAGATGGAAATAATTACTGCTAAGACAACTAAGTAAAGCGGATGCCCAAAAGTAGCTAGGAAAGTCATTAGGCCATTCAGTAAGTTTCCATTATAATTCATTGTCGGATAGCCGAACAGTTTCTGAAAACTAGCAGAAAAAAGATTATCTGTAGAAATTAGTATATTGCTATTCAGATGGACCATCGATCCAATAACAATAAAAATTAACAAACATACTAACGCTCCGATCAGATTTTCTTTGTTGTATCTTATAAGTTTCTTTTTCATAATATTCTTCCTTTATTGAATAATTTCTCCTTGGTATGACTTTCTTCTTTGGTATAAGAATACTCCAGGTATTATTTGCCTATGTTAAAAAAAGCATATTGGAGCAACAACATGAGTTCTTATGGATTTTTCCCAATGTTATTTCGGTTGTTATTTTCATATTTAGCTATGATTTTAGCATAATGTTGTTTTTTATTTTTCAAAAAATCAAGATGCGCTTGTATCTTTTTCTGTTCAGTATATAAAATCTGTTCTTGCTGTTCTAAAAGATCTATTCTTTCTTTAATTGTTTCATCGCCCTGCTCTCGCAATCTGGAGTACTCAATAATTTTCGAGAGTGGCATTCCTGTTGCTTTGGCGCGATTAATAAACTGGATCCAATGTAATTCTTTATCTGTAAAAATGCGGTAGTTGTTTGAACTACGGGTAGGTTTTAGAAGTCCTAGTTTTTCGTAATAACGCAAAGTTGGAATTGAAAAACCAGTTATTTTGGATACCTCGGATATTCGATATGTCTTAGTCATTATGTAACTTTCCCTTCGAAAATATAAATATTGCTTGCTATGAAGTTTACTTGATAGTTTATAGTAACTTTATCACATAAAAGGAGGAAATATTTTGAACAAATACGAAAATGGATTAAAAATCCGAGAAGCAGTTATTGGTAAAGAGGCAAGTCAACTGGTTTCAGATAGTTTAGCAGATATTGCACCGATCTTAGACCAAAAGACACTTTTGGCGTTTGATGAAGCTAAGACACGAGAGACTTTAGATATGAAGCAAAGGGAAATGATTACGATCACTACATTGTTGACACAAGGAGATACGTCTAGCCAACTTAATATTCATATTCAAGGTGCTCTGAATGTTGGAATAACTCGTGACGAAATAGTTGAAACGTTCGTTCACTGTTTACCGTATGTCGGTTTTCCAAGAGTTTTAAATGCAATTTCAGTTGCAAAGGAAGTATTTAGAAAAAACTAAGCGTAAAATTTTAGAAAACACCGTGAATGAGTCCTTAAATTCACGGTGTTTTCTAAAATACAAGTGATAGCGGTACATCAAAGGATTGAGTTACCATTTGAGTTTAGTCGCTGTATATAGCTATTTTCGGTATCTGCAAGAAAATTTAATGCAGTTAAAATAATTTGTTAGTGTTACAAATTGCGACTCATAGTGATATCAGTAGGAATAAAACCCAGTTTACGATAGACATGAATTGCTCTCTTGTTACTGCCGAAAACATGTAAATCGATTTTTTTAAAACCTCTATTTTTAGCCTCTATAAAGATTTCTTTCATTGCTTGAGTGCCAAAACCCTTATTTTGGAACGCGCGATCGATGGCAAAATCATAGACAAAGGACTCACTGGGATTTGTTTTGCTTTTAGCAAGCCATATATATCCAACAGTCTTCTCATCATTGGTAAAAGTATAGAAACAGTTATCTTTTGTCTCCAATCCATCAGGGAGCAAACGCTTGTATTCTTCTTTAGCTAACACTAAAGCTTCATCAGCTGGCCATGCTCCTGCCTCAACCTTTTCAGATGCATATTCTTTGATGGTCCCGATTATATATTTTTCATAGTTTTTTGAATCCATTTTTTTTAAATCCACAAGTTCTCACCCTTTTAATTAATATAATTTATAACTTATTATGATTATTAAATCATTTCACAAATGCAACGGAAAGTCAATTTTACTTCGTGCGTATTTTAAATAATAAAGATAACTTAAAACACGATTATTCTTCAAATAACCTAATAGGATATTTTGCATGCTAAAAGGAAACACAATGAAACAAGGACTGACTAAGCCAGCTATTAAAAAAAGAATCTTGCTAATTAACAAGGTTCTTTTATATTATGATTTGAAGTTACTTATTAGAATTGGAAAAGAATTCTAAAATTTTTTATTTTTTACCCAAACTTGAAATTCATCTTGCGTGACAATATTAACTAGTTCCCTTCTTTCTATGCGACATATTTTCATGCTGTATTCAAAATAGAGCTTTTTCAGTAACACCGCCGCAGCTTTTAAAATCTCCAATTCCTCCTTGAGACGTTGGTTCTCTTTTTGTAATTTTTTAAATTCTTTAGAAGTAACTTCGGTTCCATCATCAAGTTCAACAGATTTTGCATCTTTAGTCCAGTTATGAATTGATGCAGGAGACACTGCATATGCTTCTGAAAGAGAACGAACTGATCTCTTTTCCGTGGTGTGCATTTTAATAATGCTGGCTTTAAAATCATCAATATATCGTTTCATATAAAAGCTCCTATCCTAGTCATTTTATTATGGCACAAATGTCTAAATATTTGTGTACCAAATACTAGGATAGGAGCAAAATTAGCAATCAAGCAAAAGTAAAATAAGATAGTTATATTTCGAAAAAAGGTCATATCACCTGAGAAAAATGACTATTTTTTATTGTAAAACTGGTGCAACATAAAATAAAGTGTTTGATTAACTTCTAGTATCTAACATGTAACATTCTCGATATTACTGCAACCAAAGCGCACCCCCCTACCGGATTCGCCATGCTGACATATTCCTCATTTGCCCATACTTTTCATTAACGCGAAGTTCTTTGTATTGAAAACCTGAAAAAAGCATTTGTTAGCACCTCAAGCTCAGTCAAATCATCCTGGCGATTAAATTCGGTGATATGTTTATTCTTTTCAATCTCTGTCGTCATTTTATTAGTCGTTAATTTTGTCCCAATTCTTATAGTATATACATAATATATCAGTTAGAGTTAGCTCTAAGACAAGTCCAAATATCGGTCAATTTGAAATTAAATAAAATTGAAATAGTACCAAGATAGGTAAAGTACTGCTAATATTCTCAAAAAATATATTAATTAGTCTCATTTAACTTTTTCAATGACCAGCGTAATAGTAATGGTGCCAGCAATGTGGCAACAACGATCACAAAAATAATGTCTACATATAAGGCTTTGTCGAGTAAGTGAGCATTAAAACCAATTTGGGCTGTAATCAAAGCCATTTCTCCGCGCGCAATCATTCCTGTGCCAACTACACGTCCGCTCTTTCTGTCAAAGCCAGCTAGCAAAGCGCCTAATTCACCACCTAACCATTTTGTTAAAATGGCAAGAGTTGTCATAATAATAATAAAAGGCAGCGACGCTAAAAAATTATTAAACGAAATACCTAGTCCAATACTAACAAAGAAGACAGGTACAAAAATGGCATTGCTAATCGGTTCAATGTTATTGCTAACAGTTTTCTTAGTAGGTGTCTGTCCAACTGCAATTCCCGCAAAGAAAGCACCAATTGCACCAGACAAACCAACTCGTTCAGCTAGGTATGCCATCGATAAACAGATAATCATAGCTGAGATAGTTTTGCCAGTCGGAACTAGCAACTTGTTGCTGAGATACATAATACCTGGTGCAATCCAACGAACAAGTAAGAAGACACCAGCAAAGAAAACTCCCTGAAAGATCAGCTGGATTAACATATTACTTGAACTTTCGTTTCCAGCTACTCCGCCGGTATTCCCAACAATTGCAATCATAAAACTCAATAGTAAGACGCCTAAGATATCATCCGCAACTGCTGCTCCAAGAACAGTTGCCCCTTCTTTGCCCTTCAAGACCTTGAATTCTCGTAAAACAACCACAGAAATGCTAACGGAAGTGGCTGAGAAAACCACACCAATGAATAAAGCTTCTTGTAAATGATAGCCAAATAAAAGACTGGTTGTTCCCATGACAATCACAGGTAATAAAACGCCAATTAACGCAACTGATAATGCAGGTTTAAGGTATTTTTTTAGTTGCTGCATATCGCTCTCAATGCCTGCCATAAACATTAGTAAAATTACGCCAATCTCGGCAAATTGTTCTATTAAATCTGTTGAATGAATAAAGTTCAAAATTCCAGGACCGATTATTATACCAATTAAGAGTTGACCTAAAACGGCGGGAATTCCGGCTCTTGCAGCTAAGTGTCCGGCAAGAGTAGTGAATAATAAAATAATAACCAGGGAACCAATAAAAGACATCAATTTCACTCCCTCAAAAGAAATAAAAGCATTCTACAATAACTAACGTAAGTTTAACATTTTGTTACTTCCACTACTAACTGAATGAGTTTTTTCATGTTTTAATTTACTGCTGATAGTGACATTTGCTTTTCTATTTTCTGGCGTAAGTTTCTGGCAAGTTAAAATCAGCTTTTAATATTTTAGTTATTTACAAAGTAGTTTAATATGCTATTATTTACATATGAATAAAATAACATTCAAAAAGGAGGCCCTTGATTGAAAGAGTCAAATTCTATAGATCAAGACATCGTTCTAATCGGCGAAAATCAACTGAAAGAATCAGAACGAATACTGAAACTACTAAGTAATCCTGCACGCTTACAAATGCTCAATATTTTGGAGCAGCGAGAGCTTAACGTAGGCGAAATAGGCAAATTACTAAATTTAGAACAATCAGTAGTTTCACACCATCTTGCCACCCTACGCAAATTTCAATTAGTCAGTACTAAAAGGATTGGAAAAGCAATTTATTATCAACTAGATGATCCACATATTTTTGATATAGTAACTGAAACATTAGACCATGCTGATCATGTCCTGCGCGGTAAGCCTCACGGAAAATAAACAAACTGCCTTAAAGCAATCAAAATAACTATCGTTAGAAGGTATATAAATGAATCATTGGATTTTAGTATTAACGTTTTTAAGTGTTAACCTGGATTTCTTCTTTATGCTGCTTTTCTTATTAAAAAAATATCCTACATCCAAAGTAGTTCTTGGCTACCTTGCAGGTACTATAATTTTGTTGATTATGAGCTATTTTATCGGAAAAATGTTAACTACCTTTTTACCAGAATGGATTTTGGGTATTCTAGGGATTCTCCCAATTTATCTAGCTTTTCATGATGATGATGATGATGACGGTCTTAAAGAGAATAAATCTGAAGTGCTTAGTGTTCTCATTACATATCTGTCGGTGTGTGCGGGTTGCAATTTATCAATCTTTTTACCTGTTTTAGTTGGAGAAAGCCTTATGAACTTTTTAACAACTTTGTTATTTATAGGGTCTCTTACTGTTTTGGCAGTTTTTCTGATTAAATTTATCTCTACTATAAATATAGTTTCTCAAATTATGAAAGCGCATGGAGAAAAATTGATGAAGGTATGCTATATCGCTATTGGCCTATATGTTTTTTGGGATAGCGGGTTAATTCTTCATTTAATTGCTTTAATTTAATGAGCAGGACAATCTTAAGCAAAAGAATTTGCTTTTTTTCGCTACTTTTGTATTAGAAATTCGCCTGAACGTTATAAATCTTCTAGAGTATATATAAAACCGTTCAAATTAAAAAGATAAACTGAAATATTGTGATTATAACAATATTTTTCCAGTTTATCTTTTTTTTATCTGACTGATTAAATATGCATCACATTTTCCTAAATTTTAAATGTACAGAAAAGCTATAAATTATATAATTGTTCTCAAGCAAAGCTTTAGGCATGGTCTGATATCCTTTCATTTGAAATTACTCGTTTGATTTTTCACTCATATTTTTAACAGCTGAACCTAATTATTTTAATACTTGAATGTTTTTTATATTTAGTTTACAGCGTAAACGTAGAGTGCGTTGTAAACTGAATGGAGGAAAAGATTATGCCACTAGCTATTAAGCTTAGACAAGTTCACAAACAATTTGATGAACGGCCTATTTTAAAAGGAATAGATTTAGAAATAAAACAAGGTGAAATTATTGGATTACTCGGCCCCAATGGTGCTGGAAAGTCAACGTTGATTAAAATTATGACGGGTTTAGTGATTCCTGATTCTGGTGAAATCTGGTTATTAAACAGATTATTCTCTAAGAATAAGCATCAGCTAAGAAAGTATTTGGGTATTGCTCCACAAGAATTAGGCATTTACCCGCAGTTAACAGTCAAGCAAAATTTGCAAAGTTTTGGTGCTTTCAGTGGTCTGTCGAAAAGGCAAATTAAGGAAAAGTATGTTCAAGTGATAGCAGTTTTTGATCTGAAAAAAATTGAAAACCAGAAAGCAGAAAATTTGAGTGATGGTCAAAAAAGGCGTCTACATTCCGCTATTGCTCTAATGAATCAGGCAAAAATCATTTTTTTGGATGAACCAACTGTTGGTGCAGATGTAGATTCTCGTAATCAAATTATTCGGGCTGTCAAAGAATTGAGTAGTCAAGGAATTACCGTTATTTATACAACACATTATCTGCAAGAAATGGAGGATCTTGAAGCAAAAATTGTTTTTTTAAATCATGGGATACTTCAGACTACTGGAAGTTTAGAAGAAATTCTTCAACAATACGCCCAGCCTTCATTAGAGCTTTACTTTGAGGGTCAATTGCCTGATTTAAAAGGCTGGAAAGAAGAAAACGGCCATTTAAAATCAATAGGTTTAAAAAACAATAGTTACGTTGAATTATTACAAGAAACCCTTGGCAATCCGGAAATCCATAAGTACCAATTAACTAATATCAAGTTTTTGAAAGCCAATTTAGAATCAGCCTACCATAGGTTATTGGAGAAGAGGATTACCGATGAAGATTAAACAAATTTTTGCGGTCGTTAAATTAAATAGTCGTCTGCAATTAGCTAACCCCACTGTACAGTTTATTATGATCTTAGTTCCCTTGATTATGGCACCCTTCATGTTACCGACAGCCAAAACACAATTAATTTCAGAAGGATATTCACATGCTAATGGAGCTGAACAAGTCATTCCAGGACTAGCAATTTTGTTTTCTTTTTTTTCGATTCAATTAATTATTCAAATGTTTTTTGACGAAGCTAATTGGAACACTTGGAATCGCCAGCAAATTTCAGCAACTTCTATGACTGAAATAATTACTGGAAAAGTATTCGTAGCCTATTTAATTCAAGTGCTACAGCTTGCCGCTGTACTTTTGCTTAGTACCCTATTATTTAAGTTTCGTATCAATGGCAGTTGGCTGGCTTTTATCATTGTCGTTATGTCTTTTGCTGCAACACTAACCTTTTTTGGTATCTTATTAGTTAGTTGGACTAAATCTGCATCTATAGCGTTATCGTTGTCTAATCTTCTAGGAATTTTAATGGCTGGGTTAGGTGGCAGCTTATCACCAGTTAGCACATTTCCTCATTGGGCAAAAGTTTTGGCCAGAATTGATCCCGCATATTGGGCACTTTCAGCCATGAAAAAAATCAGTCTTAATAGCGGTAATTTCAGTACTATCAATCATTGTTTAGTTCCTCTATGGAGTATCACAGCAACTTTTTGTATAATATCTTTGATTGGTTTTTATCATCGACCCTTGAAAGAAGGAAATATTTAGCATGAAACCCGTTAAACCAACAAAGGAAACTTTGAGTCGAACTTATATTTTACAGACTGCACTTAATCTGCTTGATCAAGCAGGTCTTCAGAAATTTACAATGCGAAAATTGGGGCAAGAAATGAATGTTTCGCCAATGGCAGTCTATCGCTATTTTCCAAATCAAGGAGCACTTTTTGATGGACTAGTTGAGTTGATCTGGCGAAATGCCCTAATTCTAAAAACATGTAAGAGCACCAATAGTAGTTGGCAAGAATATGTAACTGATCTAATGTCTCAATTACGACAAACTTTATTAAAGCATCCACATGTCTTACCTCTGATCTCAACCCACCCAATAGTTACTAGATCAGAATTTACGTTAGTGGAAGAAACTTTGACCAAGTTGAAGGAAAAGGGGCTGAATATTCAACCAACAACAGTTTTTCTAATCAATTCTTTGACCGTGTACACTTTAGGTTTTGTGTGGGCCGAGGCGATTGAACCAGCAGATGGTGGGAAAATTGATTCAGAAGTAATGAAAGAGTTACAAGATAATTCAGGCCCTCTAAGTGAACTACTACAGGCACTGCAGACTGAACAATATACTAGTGAGCAACAGTTTTTAATGGGACTTAAAGCAATTTTGACTGGTTGGAAGTAATGAGAATTCTACTCTATAGGGTAATGATCTACCTATAAAAAAATATAAAGTTTGTAAAGAGTAAGACAGTCGGTTTTACGCAGACTAAAGTTGATTATCATTTTCTCTAAAATAAAAAAGCGCCTCTTTATGAGACGCTTTTTTGTCTGATGTTCGTTTGTTCACTTTTTTACCGAGGTATTCATAGTGTTTCTATCTTTTACAACACGGCTTACATTTAGATAAAGTAAGTGTTTTATAATCTGATAAGTAGTGAGTAGGTTATTAACTTCCAAAAGCTTTTCTTACCAAGTAGAATGGAGATGTAGGGGTGTAACTTAAGGCCGTAAGTTAGTTAAAGGGGGAATTAAAATGAAACGCTATCATTTTTGGGGGAGTATTTTATCAATTTTTGCCTTTATCTTTATATTAGCAGCATGCAGTCTTTTACCAGAGAAACAGGTACACTACCAGCGTTTTGGCAACGGAACAGATACTCGATTGACATATTATGCGCGAAGAGACAAAGTTACGCGACAGGAAACTCGAAGTATAGTCCTTTACTCTGCATTAGGCGTTACTGACAAAGAAAGCGCCCAGCAAATACTTGTTCCATTTTCAAAACGTTTCCAAGGAATTGATGGTCTAACCGAAAAAATCACTTACAAAAAAACATATGCTCAAGAAGAATTAACGATAGACTATAGTAAAGTCGATATTGAAAAGATTAGAAATCTTCCAGGCATGCGTTATTCTTCCAGTACAAAAAGTAATAATATTAGTTTGAAAAGAAGTGAAACGCTTCTGAAAAGAAATAAGTTCGTCAAAATAACTGATAATAAATTTCAAAAATTCACGCAAAAAGAATTAACACGCAAGCCCTATTCAATTAATGACTTTAATAAAATTAAAATCGCTTCCTCAAGTCTTGATGCGAACGCTACGACCATTGCCGAATTAAAGAAACAACTTGGCAGACCAGATAGAACGCAAAAGACTCAGACCTCCGGTACAGAACGGGGTTCATATTTGTGGTATCTTTCGCAGAATAAAACGGCATATATATCTGTTTATACGATCGGAGAACAGATTAGGACAAAAAGCCTTAGTAGATATGGAACTGCTGGGAAAAATATTTCAAGCGCCACTTTTGACTCCCTTGAAAACGGAACTGATTACGATGTTGTGATCACCGTATTAGGCGAACCAACTAGAGTAACTGTGACTAGTAGCGGCAGTAGCTCTTATACGACATTGGTTTACCGAAATAGAACTACAAATAAAAACTACAGCTTTTATTTTACCAATGATAAACTAATTTCAAAAAGTGAAAGCAATTAAAACTATCTTTTTAGTTTTACTCATGATGACTGGTTTCCGTGCGCTGTGTTTTTTGACCAGAACTTACAGAAGATATTCACACCAATATTGTCTTACTAGAAATGCCTTAAAAAAGCCGCCTCATTTTGAGTTCGGCTTTTTGTATATTTTACTAACTCAACATACAGAATGAAATTCAAATTTTAAATGGCAGGTTTTAATAAGTTGCGTCTAAAATTTAATAACCTACTTGCTCATTTCGTGTAAAGACAAGTTCAAAAGAGTACTTTCCCGCAACATATAATAACTCATCTCTTATTTCAAGAGATACCATTTTTTACAAATAAATATACCAGAATTGTAATTGTTCATTAAACAAACAAAATATTATCTTATGATGCGTAAACTCAGCAGTTGATAAACCACAATTAATGTAGCCATACTTTTAACCAGTGTTTTTCGAAATAAGGCAAACATTAATCTATAACAAATACTTAGGATAATATTTTGAATTGGTCACCATAAATTATTTTTCTTTTTCTATAAATCTTATAATTGCCTTTTTTACTTGATCAGCGTGTCCCTCAATAGTGTGCCCCCCTGTTTCAAAAACAGCAGTCTCGGTGTCAACACGCGTGAGTAATTTTTCTACGTTTTCATATTTTGCCAGCGGATCGTCTTTCGCATGAATTACCAGTATAGGAGTTTTCAACCCCTCAATCGTATATTTTTCGTAATGCAGCGTCATGTCAATATTTGTAATCTTAGTATCGGCTAAGATCCCCTGTCTTCGAGGCTTTACAGGGAGCATAGTTTCAAGCAAAGCACCATTGCTCACATCGGATCCCATCATAGAATTGAATATAAAGCCAAAATATTTTGTAGAAAACCACATAAAAAAGTCATTGATTAGTAATTTTGGTGGTCCCGTCGCTCCAAGTGCTTTTATTTCATCTTTGTTCCTTTTTTTATCTGGTACACCGGATGATAAAAGAATCAATCCTTTTAACCTGTCTGGATATGCCAATGCAAACTGAAATCCGGCAGCACCACCAGCAGAGGTTGTAAGTATGTATGCCTGGTTGATGCCCAATTCATCAAGCAATTCAATAAACACTTCTGCTTGATTTCCTGGAGTCGGATTATTTGGCAGTTTTGATCCAGGGTAACCAAAACGTGAAATAGATATTTTCCTGTATCGTTCTCCTACTATTTGACTCAAGCTGGTAGAACCTTGATCATATCCTCCAAAAATGCCGTGCGAAATAAGAATTACCTCACCTTTTCCTTCGTCAACATAAGACATTGTTCCAAATTTTGTTGCTATAGTTTTTATATTATAGGATCCCAGTCGTTTATAAGCCGCCTTTATGTCATTATGATACTGGCAAACAATAATAATACAAAAAACAACGATTAATGCAACTAAAATACATATCAACATTTTCTACACCTCTGATAGGGCTAGATTATTTTCGTGACCGGTAATGTCAATCTGACAATCGTTTAGAAGACCTTCTCTATTGCTGACAACAAAATGATACAATAATTGGTTGTTCTAACCTTTACATTTGGTAATTATCTGATTTTTATAATAAGTAACATTGTTTTTAAAAGGGTCTTCTTCTTTTTAAAAAGGCATTATCGATCTTTTCAAAATTTACCTTTGGGTAATACTCTAATGCCGAGGGTGCAGATAGAAGAAGCAAGGAAACGTCAGGTCCGATTTGTGAATGAAGACTTTTAATTAACCTACGCCCTATCCCGTGTCGTTGATAAGTTTTATCAACAGCTAAATCTGACAGATAGCAAGCATAACTATAATCTGTTATTGCTCGGGCTATTCCCACAAGCTTCTTATTGTCCCATGCAGTCCATAGAATATCCGCATTTTTGATCATTAGTTTTAAGCGAGGCAAATCATCTACAGGACGATGAATACCTGAATTCTTGAAAACCTGTGCTAAATCGGCAGCAGTTATTTCTTTTTTATTAGTATAATTAATCAAAATTTTTCATCCCCAAGTACAGTGTTAAATTTTATTTGTTTTTCTTCTTTTTTATTTTTTGGCGTAATCAATGGTTTGTACTACGCAAGTCAATTTTTTTGTTTACTGACAGAGTTTTTTTGGAAAAAATCCAACATTGCAAGATTGGTTTCTTGACTCTCGCTCCATTCCCAATGACTAACATTAAACACATGAGTCAAATGAGGACCTTGTGAGTGCAGCCATAATTTAGTATGAAACTCGAATTTATTTTGCTTAAGTATCTCTAGGAGGAGCTTTGTTTGCCACCAGAAACTATCTTCTTCTCCGCCAATAATCATAATAGGTGGCAAATGTATGTTTCGACATACTTGTGAGAAGTCGATAGCATTACTTATTTCAGGATTTTTACCAATCATTAACTTAAGCTGTAAATTTGCAGCTTGGCTCATAATGCCGTTGCCCAGCGCAAGTTTGCGGGGCTCCATTACGCCGCAAATAATAGCTAGTGCGTCAAAGTTGAACTTAAGTGCCTCTACCCCATAAATGTTCTGCAAGCGGAGGCTTTTTTGAATGCATAGTGTTAATCCCGCTAAGTGAGCGCCTGCTGAATCCCCGACTAAGAAAACGCGTGTTAGGTCAAGTCCCTTTTGCGAACCAAATGATTCTAACCAGTGCAGACTTGCAAAAATATCCTGTATCATTTCTCTGAGCCCGATCTGTGGAAGTAAACGATAGCTCATTGCCATTACAGCATATCCTTGAAAAGCTAAGAAACGACAATAATTGTCGTTTAAGTGACAGTCACCATACATCCAACCACCGCCATGAATATCTATAATAGTCGGCAGCTTTTCAGTGTCAAAACTACGTGGAAAATATAGGTTAAGCTTTTGCAGAGGGCCTGCTTTACTAATATAAGAATAATCTGTTTGGGTGAGAGCCCCAAGCGGTTTTGCCTGTCTAAGTATTCGTTGTTGATCTTTCTTTGCAACTTCGTGCCAATTATGCATGAGGTGCGCTAACAATGACTCATCCTGCATACAACTACCTCCGTTCTAAAATTCTTAGTCAAACTATTCTAATTACCGCTATTATAACAAAAATAATTGTAAACCCTTACTAATGCTATCCATCTTTTTTTCTGAGTGTAACTTATAATTTGATTTGTTTTCTTTACGGTCGAAACATTCTATACTTGCCCTTACGTCCAAAAAGATGACAATCTGTTTTTTTAATGGTTGAACGTAACATCCTATTGCCTGAAAAAATAGATTTAATAAAAGCATAATTCACTATTATTAATCTTTTGCTTTTACTAGAGCTAATCTTTAGGTATTGATTTAAGAAAAGGTTGGCAAACAGAAACTCCAATTCTTTGACTTAATAAAAATTTTAGGCATTAGATCGTTTAAAGAATGGTTATTATTTAGCATGTTACAAACCTATCTGTTGTTGACATTCTTATTCGAAATTTTTCATCAGCATTTTTAAGCTACTGTTTTTGAGGGTTCTGTAAAAACGTACCCAAAATTGCTACAAAAAAGTGTAAAGAGAACATTAAAATAAAGGTAAGCGTGAAGTCAGTAGCGGTTATCATAGCACCGCCTATTAATGGTCCGATTGCTCTACCAAGTGAAGCTGAGGTCCCCCCAACCGATTGAATAGATGCGCGATTATAATCTGTAGCGAATCTATTAAGAAGAGCAGGAGTTGTTGTTAATGCCAGCATATCCCCGATTGATAAAAGTGTAATTCCAAAAACAAAACGCCAATATGACCCTGCTCCAACTATGCTCAGATAAGAAATACCAAATAACAAAATTCCTAAAAGCATTCTGAACTTTTCGTTTTCAAAAGTATTTCTAAAAAAATGATTGAATATAGGCTGAATCACTACAATTTCAATTGTTGAAATTGTAAAGAGAAAACTGTACTGCTGAACTGAATTGTTTTTTGACAACATATAAACTGATATATTGCTGTTCCATTGTTCATAACCAATCCAAATAACTATCAGACTTAAACAAAGTATCATTAAGTAAAAAAAATTTTTTTTATTTTTTCTAATTGGGATGCGATAACGCTCATTTTGGGCTAGATGGTGAACAATTTTAATATTTGGAATAAATAACCAAATGATGAAAAAAGTTAGAAGAAAAAGCAGAAAGGCTCCTAGAAACACTATCTTAATACTAACTGAAAATAGTATCCCAGAAAGAAAGGTTGAGATGCCCATCCCGAGGTTTGCTAACCAATAAGCATTAGTGAAAAGATTGCTGTCCTTTTTTTGTTTGTATGCTATATACCCATTGATGCTTGAATTGAGTATCCCTAGACCAAAACCATAAGAAATGATCAGTAATACGTAAAGTGG
Organism: Liquorilactobacillus aquaticus DSM 21051; assembly: GCF_001436755.1. Lineage (GTDB taxonomy): Bacteria > Bacillota > Bacilli > Lactobacillales > Lactobacillaceae > Liquorilactobacillus > Liquorilactobacillus aquaticus. The sequence goes on along the minus strand of NZ_AYZD01000009.1, from coordinate 45,392 downwards.
CCACACAGGGAAGACTACAAGTAAAGCCAATGAAGGCAGTACGATCCCTGCCCCTAAAAAGCTTGTCAATTTTGGATTCCAACGATCAAAGAGCTGAGCACCTAAGAGATTACCAAGCACCATAAAAATAGAAAAAGCCATTAAAACATAGCTAGAAGTAACAAGACTTTTTGCTAGATCTTGATGAATATATAAGGTCGTGATCGGCATAATTAGTCCAATCCCCATATTAACAAACATACTAGCTGAAAGAAGCGAAATATTTTTTTTCATATACAGGACTCCAAATATTGATCATACTGCAGCACTCAAATATTTTTCAATGAGTAAAGCATAACTAACTGAATTATTTTGACAAATCATTGATGCTCAATTCTTGCATCATTAAGGATTTAATACAGTGACCATAAATGAAGTGCCCTACAATTGTTAGACAAGTAAGTCTAATGATTGTAGGACACTTCAAAATATTTCCCTTATTGATTCCAGATAAAAGTGTTTTATAAGTCAAAAATTTGAAAAATATTAAGCTCAACTATATCTTTAACTTTATTAAATCCCAGGCAAAGTTGTGAATTTTGTCTCTCCTAAAAATATAACCAAAAAAGTATTATGTTACCTATTTACCTATGTTCTAGGATCCTTTAAGCGGCAAAAAGCAAGGATAAAGGGAAATACTTTAATCTGCTGTAATGTAACCTTGAGCCTTCAGTAATTCAGCACAAAGTATGGCCCCGCCTGCTGCTCCACGTGCAGTGTTATGAGATAAGCCAATAAACTTCCAATCAAAAATCTTATCTGGACGTAATCGACCAATCGAGATCCCCATACCTTTTTCAAAGTTAACATCGAAACGAACTTGCGGGCGATCATTTTCTGTTAAATATTGAATGAATTGTTTTGGTGCACTCGGCAATTTCATTTCCTGCGGAACGCCGCGATAACTTTCCAAGGCCTGGATCAATTCTTCCTTAGTTGGATTTTGTTTAAAATTAACAAAAGCGGCTGCAGTATGCCCATATAAGACTGCTACTCGTAGACATTGACTTGTAATTACAGGCGAAACTGCGGGGATGATTGCCTTTTCTTGATCATCAACTCGACCCCAAATTTTCAATGGTTCTTTTTCAGATTTTTCTTCCTCGCCACCAATGAAGGGAACAACGTTATTTAAAATTTCAGGTGCTTCTTTAAAGGTTTTACCAGCACCCGAAATTGCTTGGTAAGTTGTTGCTATTACTTGAGTCGGCTCAAATTTTCTCCAAGCTGATAAGGCCGGAGCATAGCTCTGAATTGAACAATTAGGTTTAACGGCAATAAAACCTTTCTTTGTACCGAGACGCTCGCGTTGAAACTTTATAACGCGAGAATGATCTGGATTGATTTCCGGAACAATCATCGGTACATCAGGCGTCCACCGATGAGCACTATTGTTAGAAACAACTGGTATTTCTGCTTTAGCATATTTTTCTTCGATTTTTTTGATTTCGTCTTTGGACATGCTGACAGCTGAAAAAACGAAATCAACTTCGTCTGCAATTCGATCAACTTGATCGACATCTAAAACAGTTAAATCTTTAACTGCCGTTGGAATTGGTCCTTCCATTTTCCAGCGCCCAGCGACAGCCTGTTCGTAGGTTTTCCCGGCACTACGTGAACTTGCAGCAACTAATACTACCTCAAACCAAGGATGATCTGCTAATAATGTAATGTAACGCTGCCCAACCATGCCTGTTGCTCCTAAGATACCAACCTTTAGTTTCTTGTCCATTATTTTTGACCCCACTTTATTATTTATAATTCTTGTCAATTTTCGAATAACTGATCATAATTTTTTCATTTTTGTCTCACTTGAGTGAAATATATCTTTCCTTTACGATAAACTCGAATAATTTCAAAAACGCAAGAAACTATTTAATGACAAGCGCGTTATATTCGTCTTTTGGGTATAAACGATTAGTTTACATACAACATTATGAAAAAATACTTAAGCATTCGATTATAATTAGCCACTTTTTTAAGAATCATACTAGATAGTATTTACCACCTATTTTCAATATTTATGAAAGTATGGTAGCACTACTAAAAAGGAATGTCAAAGTAGTCTTTTTTGATTTACTGCTGTCTGAGAACAACAAAAAATTTATAACGATATATCTTTGCGCATTGAAAATAATTCTGCAAGATTTTTAGCAATTTTTCATGATAAGTAGTGCTGATGTTCAGTGTAGCAACTTGATTAAAATGCTACTTTATAATATTTACAGGTTATTCAAATAGTTTTCTAAAAGTGGAGTCCCTAAACTGACCATATTAACTGCTCCATTGCTAAAACACCAAGTAAGCATTGTGCCACGTACTATAGTTTCAAACTCTTGAAAAAGAATTTCACTGTCTTTTGATGTCCCTACCGCTAATTTACTAAGCATTTTTTTTATTTTTAAAGAAAAAGTCCGCTTTCCAAAATGGTTGCCTGGCATTTCAATATTGGTCTGCAAATTTGCTATAAATGCAGCCGTTGTAATTTCAAGACCAACTTTTTTTGCAAAACGCAGTTCTAGGATTCCAATTTCTAATAGTATTTCTTTTAAATTCAAATTTCTTTTTTCGACTTGTTGAATGTTAAAATTCATAAAATTATTAAAATCTTCATAATAGATAGCGCTAATTATATCTTCTTTTGATTTGAAATGAACATAGAATGTCCCTACAGAAACATGTGCTTCTTTTGCGATATCAGATATTTTTGTTTTTTCGATGCCATGAACGTTAAACAGCTTAATTGCAGCTTTAAATACCTCCCTACGAGTTTTAATTTTTTTTTCTGCACGTGTCATAGTTAAAAGGCCCCTTTGACAATAGTATTTTTTTAAAGTAAAATGAATGTGTTCAGTGAATATGTTCAAATAAATATATTAAGGATGTGAGCATGTTGTTTTTCTTTAGTTTAACCTATATTAAACCGTTAGACGAAGTTGAAAAATTTTTAGATAAGCACAATCATTATTTAGAAACCTTTTATAAAAAGGGAAATTTCGTTTTTTCAGGCAGAAAAAAGCCTCGCACGGGCGGTGTAATTCTCTGTAAGGCGCCTACTCTTCAGGAGGCTGAAAAGATTTATCATAATGATCCTTTTTATAAAGAGGGAATAGCAAAGTACAGCGTTATCGAATTTGAACCAACTAAATCAAATGAAATATTTAAAAAGATAATTGGACACGATAATTAATTTTGTATGTTTTCTAGTTTCTTTTATGATATTCAACATTGTTTCGATCAAAATAAGCGTCTTCTTAATAGGACGTTTTTCTGTAGTTTTGTTTGAATGAAAATTTGTGAACGAACCTTACTGTCATTTTTAATTGCTGATGATGAGGGTCGTTCATTTTTTTGACATAGTTGTATTCGTGTCGCATTTATGGTCACCTTTTAGTTCTGTCATCTTTGATGTTACTATAAATATCCAATCAGTTTGCCAAGAAAATATCCAATAAAAAGTAAGATAAAACCGCCTAGATAACTGAACACCATATAGTTTAGCCCTGTATAAAGATGTTTGTTATTAAAAAGTTCCACAATCTCGGAATTTAAAGTTGAAAAAGTTGTGAATCCACCTACTATTCCAGTCCCCCAGAAGAGAAAATAGCTTTGTTGAAAATGAAAGCCAAACATGAAACCAAGAAGGAATGCACCGCTAAGATTAATTAGAAAAGTTGCTAAGGGCCAGCTTGTTTTGAAATACATTTTTGTTTTCATAGTTATTTCAAATCTCAACAACGAGCCCAGAGCCGCACCAAGTCCTATTAAATATATCAACTTATTATTTTCTCCTTATCTTACTTTTGTTACCCAAATAAATTCCTATAAATGAGCCTAGGAATGTTAGTACCAGTCCACCAAAAATATTTATTGCTACATAGAAAAATAAATACTCGGAATTATTAAGAGAAGTCAACTTAAAAATATCAAGATTGAAGCTTGAAAAAGTTGTAAAAGAACCTATTAATCCAGTGCCCAAACCGAGTGTTAACCATTCTGCAAAATTTTTAAATGTTATGAAGAAATATGTTAGAAGAGCTAATAAGAAACAACCTATGAGATTAACCATGATTGTGCCGTTGAAGCCAAACCACATGCTGAACAGATAGCGGAGTATACCTCCCCAAAATGCAAAAAATAATATACTTAGAGCATTTATCCAATTTTTTTTCATTTGATTTAACCTCCTTTGCAGCAATTGTCTCTTAGTGACAAGTACTTACTATAATTTTAGGCGGCGTTGACGACGTCCCCGTTAACATTAATTATCTGTATTTTTCAAAACTGACTCAAAAAAATTAATTCTCCAACACCACTTCTACCTTGATTCTATCAGGATCTTCAAAATAAAGAGCGTAATGTTTTTTTCCACCTGCATGTGGATATTTTTCAGGGTATAGCTCTTTATATCCTAGAGAATTCAACTCGCTCCTTATTTGTGCAAGCTTCTTTTTGTCTGAAATCGAAAATGCTAGATGATTTAGCCCAACTCTTGTTCGATTGTAAGCTGGCAGTAGCTTTTCTTTAGCAGCTTGGACAAATACGATGTAGGGAGAATTACCTTTACTATAACTTATTCCCCTTTCCCATTGTTGATATTTTTTATATCCTAAATGATCGATCAATAATACTTCCCAAAATCTTCTAGAAGTATATAAATCACTGACATATAGCTCAATATGATGAATTATTCCGTTTTTTTCCAAACAAAACACCTCCGCTACTTACTATTTTAACCAGATTAATGTCCAGATTTGTTAACTATGTTTGTCATGTTAGCCTCTTCGCCGACTTATCTTCGTATTTGATCTTTGCTGCGTAGCTTGTTTTAAATTCTACAGAAAAAGGAAGTGTGACGTAATTGCTAAAATTTGAGTACCAACGCAAAAGTATGGATTTAGCATCTTCCTTGCTACGGGTAATTCGAAGTTAGACGGAAAATTTTGACTTATGGAGCCTGTGTATACAGAATCAATAAAGAAGTGGCTCAAAATTCGTTTTTTGAGCCAGCCCGATTAACCTTAAAGCTATTATTTTCATTACGAGAAAAAATATTAAAAGAGTATGATACGTTAGTACTGGATAACAGGCTAACTTAGTGTATCATCTTTTCTAAAATGCTGGAGTAGTGAAAAAGAAGTTACCAAGCATCCACCCAAGATTACATAGGTCCATTGATTCCAGCTGCTAACGAAAAAGCCAAAAATAAAGTCTCCCACGGGTTGAATTCCATCAAAAAATAAAAAAGTTAATCCGAATATTCGCCCTAAAAATGCAGTGTCAGTCTCACCTTGAATAAATGTAGTAATGCTCCCAAAAAATCTTGTTTGAAAAATGCCATATACTAAAGCAATCAATATCCAGGTTGACAGAGAAAGAAAACTTCCACAAATAATAAGAACAAAACCGCAAAAGAGTTGTTCTTGATAGATGCGCTGAGGTGAAATTTCTCTTTTTTGAAAAGTAAGCCATAAACCACCTAAAATGCCTCCAGCAGCAGAAAAAGTTAGGAATAAACTATAGTTCGTTGAACGTCCTTCAAAAAAATGCTGTGCTACATAAGGTGCAGCCAACAAAAAACCCGCGTAACAAAAATTAAAGATGCCCATGGCTAACATATACATTAGTAATCTTGGATGTTTTTTGACATATTTAAAACCAGTTAAAGTACTAGCAAGGGCTGACTCTTTCTTATCTCCTTTTACATCCGATTTATTTTTATATGGAATTAATAAATTCATCATAAGTGCAACAATATAGGATAAAGCGTTTATCAACAAAAATTCCATAAAATCAATGCCTTTGATTGCTAGCAGAGCTCCACCAATAAGTGGAGCGCCTATATTAGCTAAATTGAAAAAAGTATTTGAAATTGCATTAAATTTTTGCAAATGAGTTTTTGCGACCACTTCAGGTGCAAGCGCCTTAGCCGCTGGATAATTTAAGGACAACATTAAATTCAGGATAGAAGTGATTGCAATTAACAACCAAACCTGAGGTTTTTCATTATTTACATAAAAACTGCCCACAAAACACATCAGGGCTGAAACAATGTCTGTCCAAATTAAAACTTTTTTTCGATTATACTGATCTACTAATAAGCCAACTAAAAAGTCTCCTAAAAGAAATGCTAAACCTCCTAATCCTTCAATTAGGCCTAATGTTTTAGTATTCCCAGTACTTCGAACAATAAGCCAATTAAGACCCAAAACATAAATGGCAGAGCCTAGCTGTGAAGCAAATGGGCTCAATATGAGTGGAAAATAACCTTTTTTTATTTTGTTCATTATAGTTATTAAGAATACATTAAAAGAAACTAGAAGGCAACGCAGCATAAAAAGCACATTTTATTTTTGAACATTAAGACAATATCAGGTTCTATAGATTATGAAAAACAAATGAATGTCTCTCTTTTTTAATCAACTAATTTTTCATTTTAAATGCGAGATCTGTGATCGATCCCCCTTTTCCCATTCATCACGCAGAACACCGTATTTAATAGAATCCCAATACTGACCATTCCAGTAACGAACTTGACGAATTTCTGCTTCTTTTTTCAGTCCCATTTTTTCGGCCAGTCCAAGCATGCGCTGATTGCCAGCCCAAGTGGTCAGTCCGATATGTGGAAGATCTGTTTTTTCAAAAAGCTCGTCAATCCATAAAGAAAACGCTTGGAAACCTATATGCTGCTGCCAGTTGCTCTGATTATAAATTACGATTCCTGCCTCGAGCCATTTTTGCAGATTTCCATCTTCATAGTGTGCAGAGACCATCCCGACCATTCTATTATTAAGCAAGATAATTTTTTTCAACGGATTATTCATGTAGTCAGCACCTACACGTCCAGCAATAAAACTGCTTTTGGTTGGAAGTTCTTCTTGGAAGTATGGCCCATTCCCCTTTGTCCATTCCGCGTCTTCATTGCTGAAAGCCATGTTCCAAAATGCTTCAGCATCTTTGTGTTGAATTTTTCTGAGTTTGATAGTCACAAAAAAAACGTCCTTAGCAATTAAATTTTGAAACGTAGTATCATAATAGTTCACATTCAACGTTGTTAATCAGATCTTAGTTGATTATTACTTTCTTAGTTTGATTACAAAAACCGATCAAAATAATTGATATCTGTCCGCTTTTGAAAACCACAATGTTCCCAAAAATTTTCGCCAATTTGATTATTTTTCATAACGCAGATTGAAATTTTACGAATACCCACTTCTTTTAATCGTACATATACCCGATCTAGTAGATTACTTGCTAATTTCAAATTGCGAAAATCTCCATCTATTGCTAGATGATAAACTTTGCCTCTTCTTCCGTCAGTAGCGCCCATGACCGTACCTATGATCCTATGCTTAAACTCAGCTACAAAACATAAATCTGGATTGAATTTTATCAAGCGACTAATTTCTGTAAAATTGTCCTCTGCTTCTCTTAGGTGCATCCCAGATGTTCTTTTCCAAAGAAGATAAGCACTATCATAGTCCCTTAGAGACATTTTGCGAATCTTAATTTGTTTTATATTTCTAAGCTCTGCTGTCATAGAACACCTCTTTTTAAAAATAATTTAAGCAAAAAAGTATAAAAATTAAATCGTTAACTAACTTATAGTATAAAGGTTTGAAGCCAGTTTATTAAATAAAAGATAAATTTCAAGTAGATTAACTGTCACTGCCAGATATTTGTCAACTCTTTCATTTGTTATTTTTAAACAATGCGTTCATTTAGTTAACTGCATTTGACTCTTGGGTTAACTAAGTTGTATTGTTTTAAACGTAATTATTATTGGGAGGTTTGAGATGAGAGTACGAACTGTAACTCAGGTTGCCTTAATGACATCCATTTTAATTATTTTGGGTTTAATTCCAGCTATTCCCCTCGGTTATATTCCGGTACCTATTGTTTTACAGGACTTGGGGATCATACTGGCTGGAGCTTTACTAGGCTCTAGGAAGGGATGTTTAGCAGTTTTAATGCTACTTACTTTAGTGGCCTTAGGTTGTCCTTTTCTGCCTGGTGGTCGCGGCGGTTTTTTAACTTTCATAGGTCCCTCAGGCGGTTTTTTGATCAGCTATCTCTTCTGCCCCTTACTTATAGGTAAAGGCTTAAAAATATTTAACGACGAAAAAATCTTAGTTGATTTTCTGACAATTTGGTTTGTTGGAGTTGCCTTCATCAACTTTTGCGGGGCTGTTGGTTTAACTTTGTTAATAGGTATGCCCTTTCCCAAAGCTATACTGACTGTTTTGGTATTTGTTCCTGGTGATACGATCAAAGCAATTGCAGCATTATTTATATTCAAGAAACTAAAGGTTTATAAAGCATTCAGAAACTAAACTTAAGGTTGGCTTTTGCACCGGCTAGGTAAAAATTTTTTAAACTCTATGATTTATTATGACTCATGTTAAATTGAAAAAATAAATACATCAAAAAACGATATAAAAATAGCAGTACTATCGAAGACACATATACAAAAATAGTGTCTCAATAAAACTGCCTTGAAATTTTTTATACTTAAACATCTTGCGCCCTTCGTTGTCAAAATGCCAGATTTTCGGCTGAATCGTCCAACCAATCATACCGCATTAGTTTTTTTAATTTTTTATTTACAGGGATCCAGAGTTCATTTCTTAAAAGATCAAACATAACTTGAGTGAAGATTTTATCGTTTTTTAACATAGCTGGTTTATTAATCAAAAGGAATTCATTGGTTTCTGTTTTACAAATGATCTGTTTTTTTCTAACGCCAACAATTTTAGCTGAAACAATATTTAAGTCAATATTCATTAAAATTATCTCCTTTTATAATTGACACCGAAACTTTCGAATCAATATAGTCAGTATAGGCGATAATTGTTAATATCTGCTGAAGCTAAAATTATTTATTTGATAAGAAAAACTACAAATTTAAGGAAAGGCCCTGGAAAGGAGATACTGTTTAGAGATTATTTGCAAACGTAAGTATTTTATAGTCATTTTTGAGGTTACTTTATTTAATATTTATTAAGTCTTTTCGATAATGAATATGGTCCATTGCATTGTGGTTATAACGGTTTATCTGACAAAAAAGCAGGCTAGTAGGAATCAAGTATGATTCCTACTAGCCTGCTTTTTCTTTGAAGAATTTATGTTATAAAGCTCAACGGTAATATGCTATTTTGCATAAAATAATCTTTTCTTAGTACCAACCGTAAGCTTCCCAATGAGCTTTTGCAGCAACCCATGAACCATAACGAGAAGTTACATACTGATTTGCGACCTTTTCTTGATTAGCAGCTGATAAATCGCCATTCAAGTAAGTAATAGTCAACTGATACCTACCATAGTATTGCCCGTTTTGTGCAGTATATGAACCGCTTGATTCTTTTTGAGCGATCCATTCTTTAGCTGCTTCCTCTGCACTTGAGTTAGTTGATGTAGTTGAGTTAGTTGATGCAGTTGTGCTTGTATCATTTACGCTTGAATTTGCAGTAGCAGTACTTGCTACCACTGCTGTATTTGAATTTGAAGATTGATTTCCACTGTTGACTGAATTGTTTACATGGTAAGCTACCGTTCTTTTTGCTTGGCGGTAACCATAATGGTAACCGTATTGACGTTGTGATCTATTGTAGTGGTTTCCAATCGATTGCCGATTTACATTGTGATTTGGCTGAATACCATCAGCATTAACCGCAGTGATTTGAAGGGCAAAAAGACTGGTAGTTGCTAGAGCTGCAACAGTGAGTTGTTTTCTAAGATTCATAACTTATATTCCTCCTATATCAATTTCTTGACTAAAACGACTATGGTGACAAGTATGAGCCTTCAATATCACAAAGGCATTTTAATGAGGTTACTATTTTTTTAAGATTCTAAAATAAAGTCAACTTAATGTAATCTTGGTAATATAGGCCATTAGTTTTCTTTAAAAAACGTAAGTTTATCTTAAATACTGTAAATTGCAGCTTATGCTACAATTAAATGAAATTATTAACAAAGGAGTTTTTCTCATGGTCAAGAAAAAATGGTTTGTCTTATTTCTTTTTATCGTACTAATAAGTGCTTCCGGTTTTTGGTTTTACTGTCAGAATCATGTGGTCAACTATGTGAACCCTAACAAGGAAATGCTGACAACAAAACAGATTAAAAAAAATATAGCCAGCAAATTATCACATGACTTACAAAATAAGCAAAGTTCACTGACAACTGGCTACAGAAAAAAATTGACATCAAGCCGATACACATTAGATAATCCTTTTATTAAATTGAATCCGTATAAAACCTCTCCTCTAACAGCTTTAATAATTTTCAAAACTACTCAAAAAGCAAAGATTAAAATTTCAGTAATTGGTAAAACAGCTGGAACAACTATTACATATAATAATTCTAAGTACAATAAAAAACATGCGCTTCCAGTTTTAGGGCTATATGCAAATTACAATAATAAAATTCGCGTTCAAGCTACATATAAAAATGGGAAAAAAGAGTCTAAAATTTATACTGTTAAGACAGCTAAACTTCCCTCCGAGTTGGCTAAAACAAAGATAAAAGTTACAAAGAACAATAAAAAGCAGATGGTAATTGGCAGTAATAAGCTTACCTTTATTGTTCGTACTACGCACGAACCCTTTGGAATGGACGCCGATGGTGCGATAAGATGGTTCACTGCTAATTATTCTCAGCATGTATTTAGAGAGTTAAGTAATGGTCATTTGCTGTACTTAGCAAAAAAAGACAATACTGGTAACTATTATAATGAAATGCTAGAAACTGATTACTTAGGAAGGGTATATAAAGAATATCAATTCTCTACTAAAACGCATAGTGATGAGGCGGGAACTAGTAAAGGAAGTGATGAAACTATTATCCATCATGATGCAATCGAGTTGACTAATCATAATATTCTAGCTACGGTTTCTGATGGAAGCAAAAAATATATGGAAGATACAATAGTTGAAATATCGCATAAAACAGGGAAAATAGTTAACGTTATTGATATGAAGAAAATTTTACCCAAATCTCTCTACACAAAGTTTAGTTCTAAAAATACTGTTAAGCGCTCCGATGGTAAAAGGGATTGGTTCCATAACAACTCGTTATATTACGACAAAACTGACGGAGGTTTAGTTATTTCAAGCAGAAATCAAGATCTCGTGATGAAAATCAATTATCGAACACACCGCATTAAATGGATTTTTAGCAATAACAAGAAGTGGCCTAAAGCTTATCGAAAATACCTGTTAAAAACTAAGGGCAAAATTTCTTATCCGGGTGGCCAGCATGCAGCTATTTTGACTAATACAGCTGGATCAGTTAAGCGTTTATTGATTTTCAATAATAATATTTCTGTATATCGAGGGAATACTAAAACATCGAAGCAATACTCTCAAGGCGTTGAATACACTATAAATGAAAAAAAGAAAACCATTAAAGAATTTGCACAATATGGCAAACAACTGGGTAAAAAGAACTTTAGCTATTACATCGGCAGCAATCGCTATTTAAGTAAAAATAATCGATTAATTGATTTCGGTTATCGAAATCTGGGAGAAAGCAGCAACATTGTCGAATACAACAATAAAACCAAAAAAGTTGTATTTAATGCAACTATTTCAAATTTTGCTGAAAAAGGTTACGCGTATCGCGCAGAAAGAATGTCATTGTACCCCCAAAAATATTGTTTTGACTTGGAAAATAACTGATATTTTTATAGAAGTAAAATAACAATGCACTTTTCCCCAATTTTAGCAATAATTTCAACTATGAATAAGCAACTCATAGACTTAAATGATGACAATTAACTTTTTAGATATGCTAAACTTGGTTACTAGGAAAATCTAAATTAAAAGTCAGATGATAGTAAATACCAGATAAAACAAGGACGACTATAGAGCATTTTATAAATGCCCCATAGTCGTCTTTTTCATTGTCAATAGCGTTATTTTTGTTGGGGATTGAACTTTTCCAATCTGTACAGCTGTTGTTCATCAACGGTGTTAATACCGTTCTTAAAAGAGTAGCCCATTTTTTGGTAAAAGCCTAACCCGGTAATCGAAGCAGGAATCTCAATCCTTTTTGCACGTTCAAAATATTCATCCTGCTCTAGGATTTCAATCAGTTTTCTGCCAACACCCTGTCCCTGATAATCGGGCAAAACAAATATATTGAATAAACTGCTCTCATTTGTCCTACCCCAGTACGGACCAATCGATCCCACTGCAATTATTTTGTTTATAGTGTCATCAATAAAAACATAACAATGAAAAAATTTAGCCTTTTCAATAAAATTATTGCTAGTTAGCTCTTTGAGATCATTTTCCAAATACGCACGCGAATAATCTTTGATATTAGTTGTAAGCATTGTAGTCGCAACCAATTCAGCGACCTCAACTGCATCGCTGTCTCTAAATAACCGACTTTTAATCATAAAATTCTTTTCCTTTGAAAATTTATTACAAAAGTATGCTCTAAAGCGTGATTAAGAATCCGTATGAATCAATCGCACCTCATTAAAATCTTTCCATTGCTCTGACCCGATTCAAGTAACGCATATGCTTTTCTTCCCTCTGATAAAGAAAATATTTTTGGATCGTTAATAACAATTTTTCCATCAGAAAAATATTTAACTAATCTGGAGAATCTAAATTGTCTTTCTTCTCGACTTGTTAGATAATCCCACAGATCTCCTGTCATAATACTTTTTGATTGTTCAAGAAGTTTTAACGCATCGATTTTCTTGGGATCTCCGCCAGCCATCCCGAATAAGACAACTTTTCCTCGATGTTTAATAAGCGAAATACTTTGATCTAAAGTCTTCCCTACACCATCAAAAACTGTATCAAATTTTCCGCTCACTTTAGTTTCCCATTTATTTGAACGAAGATAAACCTCAGAAACGCCTTGTTTTAAAACTAACTCCTGTTTTTTCTTCGTGGAAGTCACACCATATACATTAATGCCGTCCGCAACAAGCATCTGAAGAAGAATTTGTCCGACCCCGCCACTGATTCCTTGAATAAAAACCTGGTCATGTTTTTGGTTATTTGCCAGATCATGGGCTAAAAAGTCGGCTGTTAGTCCTTGCAGCCCAATTGAAGCAGCTGTCTTTTCTCCAAGATAAGCGGGTACTTTTATTATCTTAGATAACGGGACAGCTACTAATTCTGCGTTTGCAAGTGGAACATCGACAAAAAGCACCTTGTCTCCTAGATGGCTCTTTTCAACTTTATGGCCTAGCTTAACAATTGTTCCAAGTCCTTCATAGCCGTTAATGTACGGACTATGCTTTTCAATATGATAGTTGCCCTTGCGTCTATAAATATCCGCAAAATTTAAACCAATGTACTTCATTTTAACTAAAACTTCATTATTCTTCACTTCAGGATCAGGGAGAGAATTATATTGTAGAACCGAATTATCTCCAAAGTGGTTAAAATATAGTGCCTTCATTCCACATTATCCTTTCAAAAAAAACATATTATATTAATGCTATTGTAACGAAGATAAGTCAAACATTCAACGTTTGCTTAAAACCTGCAAGAAAAGTATATTGATGCTTTACTCTGATGGAAGATTGACTAATTCAAGGCGTTCTTTGCCTTAGCAAGCAACTTCTATACTATTTCAAAAGAAAACATGTCAGCTTAAAAAATGCATTAAGGTCCCGCTCTCCCAGAGAATATAACCTCCTAATCCAATATAAACGATAGCTGTAATATAGCTGCCCCATTTTTCTAAAATATTTGCGACTAATGGTATCCTGCTCAAGAGCAAGCCCATTAAACAGAATAATGAAAGCATGATAAAAAACGTGATAATAACGACCATACTATTAGCTAAGTCCATTTGAGCAAAAAGTGGGACATAGATACCTATATTATCAGCACCGCAAGTAACGATGGTGATAATAGCAACATTGAAAAAAATATTTTTCTTGCTTTGAAGGCGTTTTTTAATCGTGGATTCATCATCGTTTTCATTCGAAATAAGAAGCCGAATTCCAAGGAATATTGGAATCAAACCCAGCAAACCTAGTATCCAATCTTCAGGTACTAATTTTAAAATATTTGCGATGAACAAACTAGTGATAACTAAGACAGTTGTCCCTAACAAATCTCCTCCATAAATTGACCATTTGTTTTTTCTGCTCGTAGTTCCAAAAATAATCATCAAAATAACTAAATAATCGATGCTTGTTGAAATATATGCAGTGATTCCTGTAAAAACAGCTTGTAACATTTTATCCCCCTCCTGTGGTGATTACAATTATTTTTACATGTTATCATATACATATGAAGTTTACAACATATAACATTTGAAAGTTGTAGTTACTTCAAGTAGTTTTGAACAGGATTCCTTTCTAAAATGAATTGCTGATAATAAAACAATCCATTATTTTCAATTCTCTTGCAATTTCAAGCAAAATTTAGCTGTAGTACAGCATTTATTTGTGATGAAACCTATAAACAATAAAAAGCACAGTAAAGCAAATCTTAACAAATTATGAATCTTTTAGTGAATAAAACTATAATTGTTTCAGTAATTGCACTAGAATTCTTTCCTTCGTCATTTTACAGATTTTTACGCTCAAGTCTTAATAAAACAGCGAAAAACTGATTGTTATCCTTTTCTTTTAGGAACATTGACGTTTTTGAAATCGGAAAAATAACTTGTTTGCTGGATGGTATTGATTCAGTGAACATTTAAGTAAAAGAATACCTCCATTACAAAGCTTTCACTTTGACGTGGGGGTATTTGCACTTTATTAAAGTTATTTCTTCGTACAGAGTTGCTCAGCCATACATCTCATTTAGTGTCTCTGCGAAAAGATCTATTTCCGCAGGTGTGTTAGAGGGGCTAAATGAAAGCCTAATATAGCGTTTTGTTTCTTCGGCGGATAATCCTAAAGATAGCAAAGACCGATTAGGTCTGGGATCCTTAATACTGCAGGCGCTCACAGTTGAAAAGCAGAAGCCTGATTGTCCCATCGTAGTTACTGCTTCTTGTGCTTGTACCTGTGGCAACATTAATCCACAAATTCCAGGATAAGCGCCATGTATAACCTTGATCTCCCTAGATATATTTTTTTCAAGTCTTGTTTGTAATCCCTTTAGATACGAATAATTTGCATCGATTTTAGGATAAGCTTCTTGAAGAGCAGTTGTCATACTAACAATACTAGGGACATCCAGCGTTCCTGGCAGAAAACCGTTCTGTTGAAAAACATTATTATATTGAGGTACAGTCAATGCATTTGGTGAAAGAAACAAAAGGCCACAGCTTTTGGGACCGTTAAACTTATGGGCACTGCAACTGAATCCAGCTAAATTGGAAAAATCTATAGGAATTTTAGCGGTAGCTTGAACAGTATCTACGAACAGTGGGATTTTATTTTCACTTGCAATAGTTTTCAAGGATTTGATATCTTGAACGATTCCTACGATGGAATTAACTGCCTGAATTATTATCAGCGCTGTTTTCGATGAGATATTTTTTTTCAAAATAGTTGGTGTGACTTTACCAGCGCTGTCTACGGGAAGAAAGCGGATGTGTGCCTTTTTGTCAGCTTCAAACTTATCTAAAATTTGATAAACTGATGAGTGTTCAAGCGGACTTACTAGAATTTCATTTTTTTTGCCGCCTACTTTTGCTAAAGTACTGATACCGACCTGATTACTTTCTGTTCCACCACTAGTAAAAATAAGACCGTCAGGTATCACATTGAATAATTTTGCGATAGTCTGTCTTGACTCATCAACCAATGAATTGCTTTGATTGCCAAAAAAATGCAGACTTTCGCTGTTTCCATAAAAGTTTTCTGCTACTTCTCTGTAAGACTTCAAAGCAGCCGCACTCATTTTTGTTGTTGCTGCATTATCAAAATAAATCATTAAAATCATCCTAACTAAGATTTAGCATTGTATCTAAAGCTTTTTTAGCCCAAAAAGCAGTTTCATCATTAACCTTGATGACATTTAAATCTGCAGCACCGCTTATTAAATTGTCCATTGTAAAAGCTAAGTGTGGAAGATCGATCCGATTCATCAAGACACAAGAACATGCAATCGGATTTAGCAGCATAACCTTCTTATCTGTGTATTCTTTCTGGAGCCGTCTTACCAGGTTATTGTCTGTTCCAACTGCTATTCTTGTTCCGGCAGGTGCACACTTAATATAGCTAATAAGCGCGGCTGTAGAACCGACTTCATCAGACGCATTGACCACATCATTTCTACATTCTGGATGAACGATAATTTTTATATCTGGATAGGCCGAACGTAACTTCTCTATCTGTGTCACATTAAATTGCTGATGTACAGAACAGTACCCATCCCATAAAATGACTCGTAGCGCATCTGGATAATCAGCGACCAATGTATTAGTCAAAGGTTTCCAAAGCCCGATCTCATCCTTGTCGATTCCAAGTTTTAAAGCCGTATTCCGTCCCAAATGCTGATCGGGCATGAAAAAAAGTCTTTTCTTCTTTTTGAGAGCCCAGGCAACTACTTTAGTTGCATTTCCCGATGTAACGACAATTCCGTTCTTTTTTCCAACAAAACTTTTGATGGCAGCACTGGAGTTAACATAAGTGACAGGCATAATATCGTCCCCGTATTGCTGAGCCAAATAATTCCATGCAGTAGTTACCTGAAAAGCATTCGCCATGTCTGCCATTGAACATCCTGCGGTCGGATCAGGAAGAATCACGTCTTGATAATCTTCTGTCAAAATATCCGCTGTTTCAGCCATAAAGTGAACACCACAGAAAACAATTTTACGCGCTTGTTTATTTTGGGAAGCAGTTTGCGCCAATTTAAGTGAATCACCCGTGGCATCAGCAAACTGAACAATCTCATCCTTTTGATAATGATGTGCAACTAGAAGAAGATCTTTGCCAAATTCTTGTTTGATCTGCCTGATACGTTTAATTTGTTTTTTAGGGTCCTCATCGTAATATTGAGCAAGTTTTATTTTTTCCGCAATATTTGCTAGTTTCATGCTTTGATAACACCATCCAATACAAGACTGATGTCCAGCGGCTTTACTTCATTAGTCAAGCACCCTAGTGAAATAAAATCAACGCCGCAACCCTTGTAATAAGCAATGTTTTCAAAATTTATTCCACCAGATGCCTCGGTCGTGATATGTGTGGGCACTATTTTTATCCATTTTTTTATTACTTCTGGTTTTTGATTATCAAACATTATAGCGTCAATGTGGCTTTTTATGGCTACTTCGAGCTGCTCTTTTGTTTCGATTTCTACTTCAACTTTAGTCATTGGTCCAATATTTTCTGTGACTAATGTCAAAGCATTTTTGATTCCGCCTTTCGCTGCTAAGTGATTGTCTTTTAACATTAATCCTGCACAGAGATCGAAGCGGTGATTTTGTCCGCCGCCGACTTTAACTGCATACTTGTCAAAGTACCTTAAGCCCGGCGCTGTTTTTCGTGTGTCTGTAATTTTTATTGCAGGATCTTCTAGTTTTTGAATTGCTGTATGTGTGGCAGTCGCGATTCCACTCATGCGCTGCATTAAATTCAAAATAACTCTTTCACCGGCAAGCACATTTTTTGCCAGCCCACTAAATCTTCCAATAACAGTCCCAGCTGCAACATTTTTTCCCTCTGAGACACGGGCTTGATACTCAACATTTCCCAAAATTTCAAAAACAATATATGGAATCTCCTGCCCGCATACTACACCGCTTTTCTTTGCAACTAGCGAACCACTAACTTTCTCTGACTTAAAGAAAAAGTCACTAGCATCTCCAAATGAAAGATCCTCTAGTAAGAACTCTTCAATTTTATTTTTTGCTAATAAATGATTCATATGATTCTAAACTCCCTTAATATAATTTGCACCCAAGCTTTTCGGCTGTGCAAGAGCCGATTTAGCAATCAGTTCTGCACAAATACATAAATTGGCAATGGTTAAATCTTTTGATGACAATTGTTTGGGATTTAATTCTTTGTAGTTAAATTTGTCGAGCCAGTTTAAAAAGTTGTTTAAGTCAGTTTTTGAGCGAACTACACCAATTTGTTTCCAAGTTTTTTCTAATAGCACATCTTTTGAGGGTAACTTAGATTTGATATCAGAATTACTAGGACTATCAACAGTATAGTCATTGTTTTTATTTTCAGCAGTTGGAGTTTTGGCAATTGCTTCAGCAGCCCTATTAGAACTGACTAAGCAATCCAACAAAGAATTACTTGCAAGTCTATTAGCACCGTGAACACCATTGCAAGCAACCTCTCCAACGGCATACAGTCGTTTAAGAGATGTCTGTGCATCAAGGTCTGTTTTTATTCCACCCATAAAGAAATGGGCTCCTGGTTGAATTGGAATTTTTTTTGTTCTTTCAAAATCGATCTGATGATTAGCCAAATTGCGGCTAACACCAGGAAACTTCTGCTTGAAAGACTGGATTTTTGAAATATCAAGAAAAAGTCTGTGTCCTTTTTGCTGCCATGCTTTGAGCTTTCTTGTAACAACATCACGCGGTGCAAGATCTTTCTGCGGAGTATCTTCCATTATTTTGTTGCCATTTTCATCAATCAAAATAGCCCCAGCGCCACGAATTGCTTCCGTTATCAGGCCATAGCACTTATCATTTTTGGTCAATAAAGTTGGATGAAACTGGACATATGCCATGTCTTTTAACTTTATGTTATTTCTGAAAGCAAGAGCTATTCCATCACCGGTAATAGTTTGATCATTAGTAGTTAGAGGATATAGATGTCCCAGGCCACCGGAAGCCAGAATCGTAAAATCGGCATATTTAGTTTTTATCGCGCCCTTTCTATTTCTGATTACAACACCTTGACATTCACCTTTTTCTACGACAAGATCCAAAACAGTCGTATTTTCTTCCCATTTGATATCATTTCTGATCGTACTTTGAACAAATTCTGTTAATGCATGCCCGGTCTGGTCTCCCTGTGCATGTAAAATTCTTCGAAATCGATGTGCGCCTTCAAGACCAAATGACAACTGACCGTCACTTTCCCTGTCGAATTTCATTCCTTGCGCAATCAAGTCATCAATCAATTGGGGACCAATCGTGACTAATTGTTTAACTGCTTGTTCGTCATTATGATACTTCCCGGCCTTCAAAGTGTCT
Source organism: Liquorilactobacillus aquaticus DSM 21051 (assembly GCF_001436755.1). GTDB lineage: Bacteria > Bacillota > Bacilli > Lactobacillales > Lactobacillaceae > Liquorilactobacillus > Liquorilactobacillus aquaticus. Next base: position 26,252 of record NZ_AYZD01000009.1, on the reverse strand, counting down.
TCCTCATGTACCTTAGGAGAATCTCCTTCATCAAGAGCGGCAGCAATACCTCCTTGCGCAAGCATTGAATTGCTGTCAATACGCGTTTTCTTTGTAATGATTGTTATATCGTAATCTGCAGGTAACTGTGTTGCTATGTAACTTCCGGCTAAACCAGCGCCGACAATAATAACTTTTTTCATTATGGTAAACCCTCTTAATTTTTAAGTTAAAGCAATTATGAAGTAAAAAGCGCTAGGTGTCAAGACACCCTCTGAATATTAGTTTTAATGTCTCTTTAGCAAAGCAATAATAATGCTTTGCGAGATATTTGATTCGTCGTTTTCGGATAATTTGTTAAACTAATTTACGAATATTTCAAGATAATACAAATAAGCTAGACCAAAAGATAAGTTTTGATCTAGCCCATAAAAATTTTTCTGTTGTGTTAAATATATAAGACGTAACCAGTAATATAAGTTGCTAACAACAGAAGGCTAGCGGGTCTTTTTATTTTTTCGAATAAGCAGCCAGATTATAAGTTGAATAATTGCAACTATCGTAAAAAAACAAAATAGAAAAATTGATGCTATTATGCGGGTTATCGGTGTTTGAACTGCTCCGGCCCCATCAAATCTCCGCAATAAGATAAATAACTCAGTGGCTAAAAAAATTAATAGCCAGAATACGTTTAAACAGTGCCAGATTTTTAAACCCATATATTTTTTCCCCTTTATGCGTTACTTATTTGATTTTTTGCTGTCATTAACCATAAAAAATCTCCATTCAGCATATTTTAAGTTTCCCTTTTTGTCGAGCTATTTTCTCTAGCATGCCTTTTATATCGGGCTTAAAGTAATTAAAAATAGTGATTGTTTTTCCACTTCACAATGCAAAAAAGCCCCTGTAATTAATTTTAAATTACGGAGACTATACATTGGATTCAAGCTAAATTACGAGGAACTCATCGTAAAAAATAATTTTACTTTGTTTACTTTTAAAAGTTTTAAAAAAGTAAAAGTCATTTCTCCTCAACGGGAATTTTCGATTTGAAGAAAGACTCATACAAAGCGGCAATAGCACTATTCTCATCTGAGGCAGCAATGCCAAATAACATACTGATTTCTGAAGATCCCTGATCGATCATTTTGAGGTTGATTCCAGCTTTGGCCAAGGAGGCCATCGCTTTCGCAGCTGTACCAACTGTTGAAATCATACCTTCGCCCACGATCATTAAGAGTGCAAGCTCTTTCTCTTCGTAAACCTTATCAGCATTAAGCTTTTCCTGCAATTCCTGCAGCAGTTCTTTTTCATCTGCTTCATTCTTGAACTGATCAGCTCGCAAAATTAAAGTAATCTCATCTATTCCAGTAGGAACATGCTCTACACTTAAATTATGTTCAGCCATAATATTTAATGCTTTTGCTCCAAAGCCAACTTCCTCATTCATCAAATATTTTGCAATCGAAATAGACATAAATCCTCGCGAGCTTGCAATTCCTGTAATATGATAATTATTTTCAGAACGAGTCTTACTAATCAAAGTTCCTGGAAGTTCAGGCTTATTAGTGTTCTTAACTCTGATAGGTATATCAGCCATGATTGCCGGGCGCAAAGCCTCATGATGTAAAACAGAAAAACCTGCGTATGAAAGTTCACGCATTTCTTGATAGGTCAAATGATTGATTTTTTGCGGCTGATCAACAATTTGAGGATTGGCGGCAAAGATAGCATCTACGTCGGTAAAGTTTTCATATAAATCGGCTTTCAAGCCCTTTGCAAGAATTGCTCCGGTGATATCAGAACCTCCCCGTGAAAAGGTGACCCGCTGATTTTCTTTTGAAACACCAAAAAAGCCGGGAAAAATGATGCATTCGTTCACTTCAGTAAGCCGTTCTAAGTTAGCATACGTTTCGGATAAAACGCGTGTATGCCCATCTTGAGCGGAAACAAGTAAGCCTGCTTCTTCTGGACTTACATATTTAGCAGGTAGTCCATTTTCATTAAAGTACGCCGCTACTAATTGTGCGTTATTGTCTTCTCCACTGGCTTTGAAGGTGTTTAAAAGCTGGTTGTTTGAAGAATAAGAAGCCGTAATCATTTTTTTGAGATTATCTTCCAGTTGGTTTTTAATTTCTTGTTTTAAGCCTAGGTCTTCGATAATACCCACATATCGTTCTTTGATAACCGCTAATGTTTTTTCGATGTCTTGCCCCGTTTGGACTTCTTTAGCCAAAGTAATTAAATTATCTGTTATTTTTGTATCAGAGGAAAAACGTTTCCCCGGTGCTGAAACTACTACAACTTTCCTATCTCGATCTGATTTTATAATATCAAAAACTTTTCTAAATTGTTGAGCACTGGCAAGCGAACTTCCACCGAATTTTGTTATTTTCAAGAGTTACACATCCTAATAGTCTTTTATTTATTATGTTGATTAGAATATCAAAAGAATTGTTATAAAACAAGGAGCAATCTTTAATAAACCTATTTTTTGCCCTTCAGTTCGTAAATATTTGGCGATCCTAAACTATAGTTGATTAAAAAGTATTCAAAAACGGTTAGCATGCGAAAAGCCTTTTTTATCTCTGTAAATAATGGAACCTATTTTTTTATCCACTCTGAACATAGAATATCTAAAAATAAAACATCGAATTTTTTTCCGTCACGTAAAACGGCTTCTCGCCTCCGACCACCTAATTTAAAGCCAAGTTTTTCATAAAGCTTGTATGCGTCTTGATTATAATCAACGACCTCTAGATCGAGGCGATCTAAATTAAGTTCATTAAACGCGTATTTCATTATCAACTTCAGTGTATCTGTTCCATAACCGAGATGTCGGTCACTTTCACGCCCAATCCCGATTGCCAAGGTTCCACTTCTATTGTTCCACTCGATGTTGTAAATTGAGACAAAACCGACTGGAAAATTATTTTCAAGCGGACATATCATAAGTTCGATCATACTATCATCGGGTTCATACATGTCCTTGATTTCTTCAATGTCTTTTGGCAACGCGATAGCGGTATCGACATTTCTAAGAAAGTAGGCATCCTCATACCAGCTCGCAATTGTTTCGAAATCATCATCATGTATTGCTCTAAGCTTGACTAAAGAGCCCTTGAATATTTTAAAATCCATTTTATGCCTCCTTAAAATTTTCCCACCCCATTTTCAAATAAGTAGCTTTCATTACTAAGAAGGACCGTTTCAAACGGTTCAAACCCGCAAAAAGTGTTGTCTTGTACTTGTTATGTAGTAAAAATATGATCATTTATTGATCTTTAAAACGCTTTATTAATTTATTTTCACTAAAATGCAAGATTTTACTTGGTTCAAGATCATACTTCGCACATAAAACCAGTGCTTGATCAATGACATCAGCTAATTCTTCTTTTAAATTGTCAAACATTTCTTCCTGTGTTTTTTTCTTTTCACCAGGATGATCTCGTCCAATTTCAAAAGTTCTGATGGCCCTAGCCAATTCTCCTACCTCTTCGGTTAAAAAATTCATTCTGATTTCCGGTGAAAATTTATACCAATCTCTTTTTTTATAAAAAGCAACTAACCATTCCTGATGATCTTTTAGTTCCATAAAAATTTCCCCCACTTAATACAATTAAGAACACGTATCAATTATACATTATGCTTGTAACAAATAAAAATTTCCAAATAGGAATTATAAAGTACAATGTTATAAATTATATGCTTTAAACCTGAGCTGAGTTTTCTAGACTAGTGGACAATTAAAGTTGCCTTTAAACAAATTATGGTTACTTTGAAAAGGTGACTCATACTATTACTTTTAGCTGTGGATATTTTTTAATCCATTTTTTGCAGCGAATCCGATTTTTAAAGATATCTAAATGCTGTTGATCTTCTCTAAAGGCAGGTACAGGACGACAAGTGAAATTAACCAAATCGTCAACCCCATAAGGAATGATCAGCTTAAGTATTTCATTTGTATTGAGATATGCACCAATACACGTTGGAGTTTCGACAAAATGAGCAATAGCATCTTCGACAGAGACAAAGGGATTTTCTTTTTTAAAATCATAATCATGCATGTAAACTTCATTTTTGACTTGCCAATTATACCCAGGATAATTTTCGCGTAACTGAGATTCTATGAAGAAATCGTAATTTTGAGGCTTTGAAGGGTCATAATAAACAAGATCGACATCATTTTCTAAAAACACTTGTTGACCGCTTAAAACCTGCCAAACTGTATTTCTGATACTTCCAGCGGCTAATACTCCCTGTTTTAAATCGAGCAGTTTGATTATTCGCAAAATTTGCATTAAATCTTTATTTTTAGAAATAATTCTTTTGACGATTTTTTCATTTTGAAACGAATCCACTGAATTAGCATCCCCTTTCCAAGGTAAACGATATTTCTTTTGCTTTTTCCTTAAAGTATAACTTGGTTTGTTTAATTTGCAATTTCTTCCACTCTGAAAAAAGTTAGCGCATAATGTTTGAAAAAATTTTAAATGAACCATTTACATGTATAAAAAAATATTGACAAAATTAATGATTTGAAATAAACTTTGAATAAAGTAACACGCGTGTCACTTTATTTTTTTTAGGGGGTTTATATGGCTAGAAAAGCAAATGAAAAATTACGTGAAATAAAAAGATCTGAAATATTAAAAAAGGCACGTCAGATATTGCTAGAAAAGGGATTTTCCAATACAACAATGAAGGACATTGCAAGTGCAATTAATCTCAGCCGCAGTGGACTGTACCTCTATTTTTCTTCAACTGAAGAGATCATGCAGGCTATCATCACTGAACGCGAACATAAGAGGTTTGACAGCGTTAGAGAAGATATCCTAAGCGATAGAGCTTTTGAAGAGGTTTTAGATAACTACCTTAATCTTCAAAAGGATCGGCTGCTTAACATCTCCAAATCATTATTAATGTCTGGTTATGAATATTATTCTGAAAATTCTGTTGAAGCCACCAACTTCTTATCCAAGAATTTGGATGAAATGCGTAGAACAATTTTAGGAGTGCTTAATTTGGGAGTTGCACAGCATCAGATTCAAGAAAAACAGTTAGCAACGATTGGCGATCATTTTATTTTGACTATTGAGGGTTTGAGTGTTTTCTGCTATCTCCATCAAGCCTCTGAAAAGTATATCGATGAACAGCTGGACTTGCTAAGAAAATTAATAATCTATATTTAAAAAAGTATTTCAAAAAATAATAATAGACAGCAGTCAAAATACACTAAAGGAAGGTATTTTAAATGTTAGATAACAGAAAAAAAATACGACGGATTACTATTTCGGGTATTGTTATGGCCATCATAATTGTTCAAAGTCTCTTTCCTATGCTCGGCTACGTTCCAATTGGCTTAATCAATTTAACAACTATTCACATTACTGTTATTATTGTCGCAATCTTGTTTGGACCATTTGAAGGCATCATTGCTGGAACAACTTGGGGAGTATTTTCATTTATTAACGCATGGACAAGACCGACAAGTCTTGTCCAGACACTCGTTTTTACTAACCCTTTAGTTTCTGTTGTTCCTCGCATCATTGTTGGAATATTGGCAGCCATTATCTACAAAAGACTTTCGCATTTCGGTCTAGTCGCTCGTTCAGCTTTAACAGCCCTGATTTGCTCAATGCTTAATACGATCCTAGTGCTAGGGACTATTTATATTGGTTTCCGGACTCCTGCGGTTGCACAGGCATATGGACTGAAAAATCCTGAGCTGCTTGGGAATTTATTATTAGGTGTTGTCGGGACTAATGGAATTCCAGAAGCGATTCTTGCTGGAGTAGTTGTTCCAATTATTGTTAAGTCACTTTCGGTAGTTTTGAGAAAAAACAATCTTGATTAGAAAAGCGTTCTGAATCTAATACTAGTATATAAAAGAATAATTGTTATAAACAAATTAAAATAATAGTTTGTTTGCATTACACAATTAATTAATAAAAAAATAATTGGAATAGAACAAATAAGCCCTTATAAATAAGCTATTTGCATATAGAAAACAGCAGTTAACTATCGCTATTTACGATAATTAACTGCTGTTTTTAAAGCTTCTAATCAATGATATTCTTAGCATTCCCATCCAAAAATGATGTTATATTATTCAAGCATATTTTTAATAATCGCCGGCGTGTTTCGACAGGAGCCCAAGCAATATGTGGAGTAATAAAGCAATTCGAAGCAGAAAGTAACGGATTATTGGATTGAATCGGTTCAGACGAAACGACGTCGACTCCCGCCGCATAAATCTTACCATCGTTCAAAGCTGTCGCTACTTCTTCTTCGTTTAAAAGACCACCACGAGCAGTATTGAGTAAAATAACTCCGTTTTTCATCTTCGAAATTTTTTCATGATCAATGAAACCAGTTGTCGATTTCGTTTGCGGAATGTGTAAACTGATAACGTCTGACTGTTTTAACAAGTCATCTAGTGGCACTTGTTCTATCCAGCTCTCTTTTGACTTTTTAGGCCGGTGATTATAAAAGATAACTTTCATTCCCATGGCATGGGCAATTTGTGCTGTTGCTTGTGCAATTCTCCCAAAGCCAATTAAGCCAAACGTTTTTCCTGCTAATTCAATTAATGGTGTTTTCCAAAAAGTAAAATCAGGGCTATTTTCCCATTCGCTTTTATGAACAGCTTTACTATGCAATCCAACTTGATTGGTAATTTCCAATAACAGTGCAAATGTCGCTTGGGCGACAGCTTCGGTGCCGTAAGCTGGAATGTTTGTGACTGTAATTCTATTTTCTTGTGCAGCTTCGACATCGACCACATTATAGCCTGTAGCTAGTACGCCGATATATTTAAGATTGGGTGCCTTCTCAATAATTTGACGGTTAATTGGTGTTTTATTTGTGAATATTATTTCTGCCTTGCCGATTCTTTCTAAAATTTCAGTCGTATTTGTGTAAGAAGTCCGATCATACACCGTTAAGTCTCCAAGTTTTTCAAATTCTTTCCAGCTTAAATCACCAGGATTTAAAGCATATCCATCTAAAACTACTAGTTTCATTTATTTTTTCATTCCTTTCAATATTTTATCTGTCCAGATTTTCAGCCGACAGCATTGATAAACTGCTCAGAAACACTCACGGGAACAAAGGGTTTGATTTTTGCGTAGTTCAATTCCAAATCAGAATAGACCTTAATGCCCTCAGCTTTTAAAACATAGGCAGTTATCCCGCTTCCTCGTAATAAATGCCCGTCAAATTGGCCATTGTAGATTGTGTTTACACCACAAGACGGACTATTTTCTTTCAAAAAAGCTGCTTGGACATTATTTTTTCGTGCAATCTCCAATACCATTTGTGCACCTGCAATGTACTTGGCAGTCACATCATTGCCATTACATTCTCTTACGTACGCTTTTCCGTTCAGAACATCTGCTGCACTACCCCCAACTATTTCTGCTGATAGTCTTGGAATAGTAAAACCAGCCATTATTTCGGGACAGACCGTAATTGCCTGACCATGAGTAACCAACCATCTTACGGCTGCATTTTCCACGCTTGTTCCATTATAGCGAACCTTAAAGCCCGCTAAACATGAGCTTACTAAAATCACCTTCATCGATCCCATCTGTTAACCATATATCTATGATGTCATAAATAAAAGTTTATTTTAATTAATCGTAGTATACCACGTCAAATAAAACAAGCACCATTCAAATCGATTTTAAAATTTTAAAACACTCAGACAAAAAGACAGTTGAAAGTTGGTTCTATTCGTTTCACAGCCAGCCTTTTTACAACTATTACACTGCACGTGAATTAGCGCGTTCTGGCGCTGACCAATTGGTATTAAATGATCAAATATTCCCCTCCCACAGCAAAATTCCGCGACCTCCTGTTTCTCTGCTTGAATTTGCAGGTAAATTAAAGGCGGCTCAGGATGGTTTAAAAACAAGTTCTGTGGATTTAATCGTAAAACTTGATGGAATTCGGTATTATGGTATTTCCGGAATCAAGGAAAGGATAAGAATTGCTAGCAAGCTTGGTGTTGAAAAAATTTTAATTGGTCATTTGGAAACTAATTCAATTACAGAACTTAAAAATAGAATTTCACTTGCAGATATTGGTTTAGCGCAGGACAATGAGCTCATCTCAAGATCTGAGCTTGAACAAGCCGAACCAGCTTTTATTATTGCAACCGCGGCTTCACTTATCTGTCAGAAAAAAATAGGAACTGAACTTGTTTCGAGATTAGAGGAAATACAGTATGAAAAAATTTGATCAATTAAGGAATCAATTTGATATAGCTGTTCATACAAAGAATCAGATTACAGATATGATTGTTGCACCCGACAGCCTTTCAGCTAGAATAGCAGAAAAACTCGGATTTAAAGCTATTTTTGCTGCTGGATACGCTACAAGTGCCAGTAACCTTGCAATGCCAGATCGAGGTATCGCAGATTTTTCTATCATGCTCAACAAATGTCGTGAAATTATAAATGCTGTTGATATTCCTGCTTTTGCGGATGCTGATACGGGTTATGGCGATCTAGATAATATTCGTCGAACTGTCCGTAATTACGAAGCCATTGGCGCTGCAGGGATATTCCTAGAAGATCAAAAATGGCCAAAACCTTGTGGCCATATGGCAGGTAAAAGTGTTGAAACAGCTGATGTTTTAGCTGAAAAAATATCAGCTGTTTCAGAAAGGAAAAATAAAAATTTTTTAATTATGTCGCGAACAGACGCGCGTGCAGTCTATGGCTTAGAAGACGCTATCAATCGCAGTCGCCAATATTTAGCAGCCGGAGCTGATTTGATTTTCATTGAAGCACCCCAAAGTATTGATGAGTTAAAAGAAATCTCTAAAGTCTTTCCAGATACACCATTAATGGCCAATATGATTGAAGGTGGTGCTACACCTATGCTTACTTCAGAAGAGTTGTGCGATTTAGGTTTCAAAATAGTGGTTCATCCAACAGCATTAACTTATGCGCACACATACGCAACGGAACAATTACTTTCCAATCTGAAAGAAGAAGGTACAGCCATTAGGCAAGAAAATAAAATGATTACTTTCGAGCGTTTCAATAATTTTATCGGTCTCAATGAAGTAAATCAGAGAGAACAGCAATATGCTCCTAAAAAAATGGAAAAAATACTGCAGGATCTGAATATTAAGGAGGATTTATAGTAATGGAAAGTAAAGAATATACTTTGCAAACGAGGCTTAACACATCAAAAGAATCAAGCTTGTTTTATAAAGCATTTGGGTTAGTTGTCGCTGGAATGATGATAGATGCAAGTGATGTGTATATGTCTAGTGCGGTTAATGCTGATATGATTGCGCAGCATTTTGCAACTTTAAATCAAGGATCGTTTTTCTTATCTGACGGTTTTCTTGGATTATTTGTCGGCTCAATTGCAGCGGGCTTTATAGGTGATTTATGGGGATGTAAAAAAGCATATCAGTTGAATCTGCTATTATTTGGCATCTTTACTTTTCTTGGAGCTTTTTCGCCAAATATCTATTTTCTTATTTTTTTCCGCTTTATTGCAACCTGTGGGTTAGGCGCCGAGATCGTAACTGGGTACTCGCTCATTAATGAATTTGCGCCTGTAAAAACACGCGGCCGCTGGTCGGGAGCAACTGCTGTCATTGCTAATCTGGGTGCACCTCTTGCTCTGCTCTTAGCAACTTACTTCATCCCCCGCTACTCCTGGCGTGCAATGTTTCTATTCATTGGTACAGCTGCTCTTATTTTATGGATTGTTAGCGCCATTTCCCTGAGTCTCCACGGTGGTTGCTCTCCAAAGGACGATATGATGAAGCTGAAAAAATAATTGCTGCACTAGAACTCAATGGCTCGTACTCCGATACTCCTACAGAAGGAACTAAGCAACAAGCTGAACGGCCTAATCTGAAACGTGGACTTTTTATTGCAATTATTGCTGTATCAGCGGTTATGGTTTCGCAATATACATTTACATCTTGGGCACCGACCCTATTAATTGAAAAGAACATAAACATTGTACATTCTCTCGGGTATTTTATGATTATGATGACAGGTGCACCAATTGGCGCATTAATTGGTGCGATACTTGTAGATTGGATAGGTCGAAAAAAGACTATTATCCCGACCTTTATTTTCTCAGCTATTTTAGGGCTTTTGTATACCCAACAAACTAATCCAGCAGCAATTATTATCATTGATTTCTTTTTGACAATGACTTTCTATATTTTGATGGCTTCGGTCGTAGGTGTTTATGTGTCAGAATTATTTGTTACTAATTTTCGTTTTCGAGGCGCGGGCACAGCCAATGGAGCTGCAAAAATATTAACGGTTTTAACGCCTTACTTTGCTACATGGGCAATTCAAAAAGTTTCAGTAGATCTGATTTTTTACTTAATTGCAGCGCTCATGCTGATTGCTGCAATCGTTGTTTCCTTTTTTGGCCCAGAAACAAAGCAACAGGAAATCCAATAAATATGTATATAATTAAAAAGCAAAGCTGCTTTCGATTTTTGATGCAGCTTTGCTTTTTAATTATATTTTAATATTCGTTCCAGTTTCTGGCAGAATGTATTAAATAAAAAAGTTAACGTGCTTCAATCTCTTATTTTGACGCTATATCCCTAACTATTCAAATGATTGGCAGGACCAGTTGCAAAAAGCGATTCATTGATAACAATCCTTTTTTGGTCAAAATCTATTTTTGCTTCTAAACCGTACGGCAAAACAGTCCGTGGATAGGCGTGACCAAAGTTAACATTGAATAGAATCGGAGTTTTTGTTTCTGCAGTTATATCAGTTATTGCTTTTTTGTATTCATCATAAAAAATCTCATTCTGTGGTTTACCAACAATAATAGCATTCACTGCTGCAAAAACGCCACGTTTTTTTAAAGCTGTAAGCATTTTACGATATAGAGTAGGATTGGGCTTTTCTTCACTTGTTTCCAAAAAAATAATTTTATTTTTCCATTCATCAACTGATGGAAAAAGTCTGTATTTCTCTACAAGCTGTTTTTCACCAATGTGGCGTTCGCCTACTAAAATATTATAAAAACTATCAAGACAGCCCCCTAATAGTTTTCCAGTTACGATGCCCCTGCCACGTAGGATTTCGTATCCCTTGGTTTCTCGATGCTTGACACGTGCTGTTTCAAGAGCATTTTCTGAAAAATCTTTGCGTTCTTCATACCAATAATGACTTGATCTAATTTCTAGATGGTTTGTCTTCTTTAAATAATTTAAAAAATATTTTTTAGTATAGCTCAACATATCTGAATCTAATTCAGCAAGATCATTGATGAAATTTGGCCCGTAAAAGGTGGTCATTCCTAAGCTGTAAAACATAAGATGATTAATCGTCGTGTCCGAAAAGCCTGTGAATAATTTGGGATTGGTTTTTACAACTTTTTTAAAACTTTCATCTTCCAATAAATATGGTGCAAGGCGATAAGTATCATCACCACCTATTGCACAAATTATTCCTCTGATAGAGTCATCAAGAAAAGCCGTTTTCAAATCCTCAGCTCTTGACTCCGGATGCTTTGCAAGATATTCAATTCCCTTCAACGCATTAGGCATAAAGATAGGCTTCAAACCCATCTCCAGTAATCTTTCTTTACCTTTTTTTAATTCGTGCCTGCAAAATGCTTCTCCTAAAACACCAGAAGATAAGCTGACAATCGCAACTTTATCTCCAACTTTTAACGCTGGTGGTTTTACCAAAATATCCCCCCTTTTTAGTAGATAGAAACTCAAATAATCCCAAGTAACAATATCAAGGTCAATAATAGTCATTACACTTAGTCCTGGTACTACCCACATGCTCGATTCCAAGAGTCAAAAAACTATTTGTTTGTTTAAAAAAAGTTTGTATTTTATCAAATGAAGCGGGCTAAATCTTGTTGTAAGGTTCTACAAAAAATTTCTTATTTCATTCTACCAAACTCTCTTAATACGTTTATAGCCAAGCTACATTCTTTGTGACCATAAAATAAATGCAAGCTCTAGCTTTTTTACGAGAGTTTGCACTCACTAGAAAGACTGTCAGGTGAATAAGAAGGTTCTAATTAGATTTTTTTATTCATATATTTTGCAACTTGTTCTACATCCTTATCACCACGACCGGAAATGTTGATGATTACAATTTGATCTTTACTCATCTTTGGAACTAATTTGGTTGCTTCGGCGATTGCGTGTGAACTTTCTAAAGCAGGAATTATTCCCTCTTTTTTTGAGAGGAGCTCAAAAGCTTTAACAGCTTCCTTATCTGTTATGGGAACATATTCTGCACGATGGGTGTCTTTTAAAAAGGCATGCTCTGGACCAACTCCTGGATAATCAAGCCCAGCAGAAATTGAGTATGCTGGCAAAACTTTTCCTTGTTTGTCCTGTAAAACATAAGTTTTCATTCCATCAGAAATTCCAATTGTTCCATTCGTCATCGTTGCAGCATTTTCGGGGTTGTTGATCCCCTTCCCAGCAGCCTCAGCTCCGATTAAACGAACATCCTTATCGTTGATAAACTCCGCGAAAGCCCCGATGGCATTTGATCCTCCGCCAACACATGCGATGACGGCATCTGGTAAACGGCCTTCTTTTGCAAGAATCTGACTACGTGCTTCTCGACTAATGACACTTTGAAAGTCTTTAACAATTGTTGGATATGGATGGGGCCCCACGGCTGATCCAAGTACATAAAAAGTGTCATTGAGATGTTTTGCAAAATAGCCTAGGGCTGCATCAACTGCATTCTTCAAAGTTGCTGTTCCAGCAGTAACTGAGTTAACAGTTGCTCCCATCAGTTCCATTCTAAAAACATTTAATTTCTGACGTTCAACATCTTCCGCACCCATGAAAATTTCACATTCCATCCCAAATTTAGCTGCGGCTGCAGCTGTCGCAACACCATGCTGTCCAGCACCAGTTTCTGCCACAACTTTTTTCTTGCCCATTCTTTTGGCCAAGAGTATCTGACCCAAAACATTGTTCAATTTGTGAGCACCAAGATGATTTAAATCCTCACGTTTTAAATAAATCTTTGCTCCTCCGAGATAATTGGTCAAACCCTCAGCATAGTATAATGGCGTTGCTCTGCCGGAATAATCTTTGAGATAATAAGCTAGTTCATCTCGAAAAGCTTGATCATCTTTATATTTATCGTAAGTTTTTTCCAGTTCATTCAATGCTACTTTAACATCCTCTGGGACATATTGTCCGCCAAATTTACCGAAGTATCCTTTTTCAGTTGTATTTTCCATGAGATTTATCCCCTTAATATAATTTTTGAGAGAGTCTACCTTACGAAAAATATAGACAAAAGCCACATAGTATTCACTATGCGGCTTCAAAGATAGTATTATATCTAGAATTATCATACCAGCATAGACTCTCTTTAACACTAAAGAATTAAAGTAAGCCTACACTTTACTGCAAACTTACTTACTAACTACGCCAGTTTTGCCAAACATTTAAAGTAAAGTCCATGGTATGATTCTTCCTTTCGTTTAAAAGTTATCAAAATTATCATACAAAAAATAATAAAAGTCAAGTATATCTATGATATTAATTCAAGTTTCTGTAGATTAAATTTAAAAGACTGCTAGATGTTTTTTGTGATAATTGCTTTAATTTCATGTGTATTTAAATCTATTAACATGATGGTATTATTGCTCAACCTTTAGATTATGCGATGGTGCCGTAGTGCACGGATAACCCAGTAGATAATAGCTATTGTTAATCCAATTACAATGATCCAGGCCAATGAATTACGTTCAAATGGTAATTTAACATTCATGCCGTAAAAGCCTGTGATTATGGTTGGAATAGCAAGAACCACTGACCAGATTGTTAAAATTTTCATAATATCATTCAAATTATTACTTAATATTGTGTCGAAAGTGTTAATCAGTTGCGTTACAATTTCAGATTCTGTTTCAACTAGCTGCTCTACTTGGTGTGTCTCGATTTTAGCATCAACTACGGATTCAATTTGATCTTCAAGAAAGTTCAAGCCAAAATGTTTTTTAGACAGCCCCTCAAGCAACTGCTGATTGTTTCTAGTTGCACTTGAAAAATAAATCAAGCTTTTTCTAAGATTGGCGAGCGCTATTAAATTTTTATTATCGGCCCGTGTACTTAAAAGATCATTTAATTCTTTGCGTTGATGTCGAATCTCATGCATAGGTAAAAGATAAAGATCACTTAATTTTTTCAATATTTCAAGAATACTTGTTTCAATATTAGAAGTATCCTTATTAAGAATCTCAGCAGTAAAAATTTTTTTAACTGCCTCATCGTTAGAATGATTAAAAGTTATAATCTGATTAGCTATCAAAAGAATGACAACTGGTACCGTTAGAAATCCTTGTTGACTTCTATAAGGAATGTGATAAACAAATAACTGCGACTGTGTTTCTTTGTCATAATCATAGTTAGTTGGCTCATCAATGTCGGCCACATATTCAAGAAGTTCCTTTGAAAGATTGTAATTTTCTCTTAAGGTCACCATATCTTCAGAAAGAAGTCCCTCTACATTTAACCAAATTTTAAAAGCCTCTATATTTATTTTTTTAGATTCAATCATAACTATTGCCTCCATGATTTTGATTATGACTAATCCTTGTTGAAAGTGTACGCAAAGTCAAAACCAAATAAATATCTTCCTATGTAAACTGTCCATAAAATAATAATATTGACTGTATCAATTCTAATTTTTTCATTCATTCTTAGCATTGCTTTTAATTTATTATAGTAGACGCAGTATATAAATCAATTACTGCAATATTTAAAAATGTCTTTTTCCTGGTAAAAAAAAAGTCTGCAACAAAATTCATTATTGTTACAGGCTTTTTTTGTTCTTTGTATCAATATTTCCCAAAGGATGGTTTTCTATTTTGTTTTTTAGAAATAAATAAAGTAATACTTTAGCTTATTTAGGTTGAATTTCAGCAAATGTTGTAATTTTCTTTCCAACAATTCCGTATTTCTTAGCTTCATCAACGGACATCCAGAAGTTACGATCTGTATCCTTTTCCACTTTTTCGAGTGGTTGTCCTGTTGCTTCAGAAATCAACTCGTTAATACGCTTGCGTGTCCGAATAAGCTCTTGAGCCTCAATCTGAATTTCTGTCGATTGGCCTTGTACTCCGCCTGCAGGTTGATGAATCATATAGCGTGTGTTAGGTAAACTGTATCTGTTTTCTTTGTCAGCACCCAAGAAGATTGTAATTCCTGCACTCGCAACCCAGCCAGTTCCAATAACACGTACTGTTGGCTTAATAAACTTGATCATATCATGGATTGTATCTCCCGACTCAACATGCCCGCCCGGACTATTGACAAGAATCGTAATTGGATCATCTGATAAAGCAGCAAGGAGCAGCAGCTGGGATGTTATATCCTTAGCTAATTCTTCGTTAACCTCGCCATATATCAAAACAATCCGTTGATCAAGCATTTTTTTACGATACACGTCTGAGATATCGTTCGAATTTTTCTTTTTTTCATCATTCTGGTCCATAAATTGTGTCATAAAAAAATCCCTCACTTTCTTTGACCATTGAAGTATACCACAGTTTAAAGAATGATTAAAGAATCATAACTCCTAGTTTTTTCGGTCTGAAGGTTTATTAAGACAATTTTTGAGTGACAAACAAATGGTCCAAATTATTTTTGGTAAAAATTGGGCTCTTTGAAAATGGGCATAGAAAATTCAATTATATTGCTTCTCGTTTCTTAATGAAAAATCTCCAAATTAGATATGCAAAACCCCACATCGCAATAAATATCAACACCAATATATAACCTAAGTAATTGAAATCAATATTCTGTACCCAACTTTTAACGTTTGTCATACTAGTAACAACTTGAAGCAATTCTATCCCACCGATAACAAACGCTGCAATGACCGAGACTGTAGTTACTGTCAAATTATAGTACACCTTTCGAACTGGTGTATCAAATGCCCAGTTGTAGGCCCCAGACATCATTACTGAATCAGTTGTATCCATTAAATTCATTCCAGCTGCAAAAAGTACGGGTAATGCAATAATGCCTAGGCCTGAAATACTTGACTGTGCTGCACTGGCTGACAAAGCAATCAACGCTATTTCAGTAGCTGTGTCAAAGCCTAGTCCAAATAAAAAGCCTATTGGGTACATCTGCCAGCTATGGTCAATACATTTGAAAAGGGGCGCTAATAATCGCGCGAGAAAACCACGAGACAATAAAAGTTCATTCAGTTTGCTTTCATCGAAGTTCCCCTGTTTCATCTTTTCAAGCGATTTGTGCATGCTCACCAAAATTAAAAGGTTAAATAAAGCAACGATAATCAGGAAACTCCCTGAAACAAGTGAACCGATCTGTCCTCCAACTGCTTCTAAGAAGGGCAACTTCACTTTTGCCCACTTAACTGAAATGCTGACCACAATTGCCATTAAAAAAACAACTGTTGAGTGACCCAAAGAAAAGTAAAAACCTACACCGTATGTTTTTTTATTCTGCTGAACTAGTTTACGCACAGTATTATCGATAGCAGCTATGTGATCTGCATCAAAAGCGTGGCGCAATCCTAAAGAATAGGCAAGAAAACTCATACCCCAAAAACTAGGTGAATGTAATCCGGCAATGAGCAATAATACGATCCCGATAATGTGCAGCCCCGCGCTAGCTGAATAATATGGTATAGAACCGCGCAATATTTTATTTTTCATAAACCAATAAACCCCCATTAATTTCTTAATGTAAGTGTACAAAGTGTTAGCTAGGCTCACATTACCAAAAATGCAAAACGCAAGTTATTACCATTTGACAATATATTTTGTTTACATAAAAATAGCACTAAGTCAAAACTTATGTTTCAACTTAGCACTATTACAATATTTATCTTAATAATGTATTCTAACAATCGCTTCTTAGCCTAACCATGAATTTTTTAACTGTAATACAGAATTAAGCTATATACACACTTCCCTGCTAGTTTCCAAGACTATGTTTTACTGTTATCTTTTCAGAAAAAATAAGTGAGACATTTTTACTTATTAATCCATTCAATATACTTCTCTTGTAAAAATTTAGTAATTTTGCCTATTTTTCCACCATTAATAGGTTTTCCATCCACACTGACGACTGGTGCTACTTCCCAAATAGAATTTGAGACAAAACATTCTTCAACTTGTTCTAATTTAGAAACCGGTACAGCTTCTTCTTTAACCGACAACCCCTCACTGCGTGCAATTTCAAGCAGCCGAAGCTTAGTTATCCCTGGTAAGACCAAATTGCCATCTGGATGAGTATACAAAATTCCATCAATAACAAACCACGCGTTAGATGCAGATGCTTCTGTAAAAAAACCATCACGTACTAAGAGTGCATCATCACAACCTTTTTGCCGCGCCTCGTCAAGTGATAAAATATTTCCAAGAAGACTCAAAGATTTTATGTTGCAATGAAGCCAGCGTTTATCTTCAACTAAACAAGCGGTCTCACCATGTTTTTGTTTGTCAATTGGTCGCTCATATGGAATTACATTCCCCGTTAAAACAGGTTTAACTTCTTCAGAAGAAGGTATTCGATGATTACGGGGGGCCAACACTCCTCTTGAAACTTGGAAATAAATTTCACCTCCATCAACATTCTCAGCAGCGATCAGTTTATCTAAATTGTTTTTTAATTCAGATTTAGTAAAAGGCAGTTTCAGTCGAATTTCATCTGCACAACGCTTTAAACGTGCGAAATGCTCATCGAACATAAACATTTCACCATCATAAATTCGAAGAGCCTCATATAATCCATCTCCAAACTGATATGCGCGGTCCTCAATGTCAAGTTTAACTTCTGATCGTTCAACAATCTGATCATTCCACAAGATATGCATGTAAATCACTATCCTCTCCATTAGCGAAATTCATTAATTATTTTTTTAAAGATAGATGATAAAACTCTAATAATATAAATTTATACTGGCACTTTACAAAAGTCAATCTACATCAGTAAATTATAAAGTGCAGTTATTATCTAAAAATCCAGAAATGGTTGTATCTACTCAACAAAAAAATGATGTCTTGTGATAGTCTTTTTCGATTCTTTGTGTCTCCGCGTAATTATACTTTACCCATGATCAAGACTTCGGCTACTACTGCGGGTCTATAAAAAATGATTATTTTTCATTTCTCTCAACAAGCACTGTACATTTATCATTAACGAGCTTAACAAAACCTTCGTTATCTTTCGCTTCGCCAAAATATGAAATCATTAGGCTTTCTAGTTGTTTGAAACATTTGTAAACAGTTGGCATAAAATGTGTGCCCTTAGCGGTCAGGTTCAAATCTAGTTTTCTCCAACCATATTTTTTTTTTACCAAACCTTCAGTTTCGAGCTTTTTAATAAAACGTGACATCGTCGATGGTGCAATATCCATTAATTGACAAAGATCTTGTAAACTAATACTCTCTGTTTCACTGATTGTCATTAAAATGTAATTGTAAGTTGGCGCTAATCCAGTAGGTTGATACGCTTTGATTGCAATTTTTTCAGTTTCTCTTGCCAATTTGTTAGTTGCAAAGTATGTACAGTCATCAAGTGATAATTTCATCATGAAAACCTCCTCGTTTTTTTAAACACAAATCGATTGCTAATTGTTCAAATACCCAATCTAAGTTAGCATGAATCACTAAATCTGCTTTCAAATCAAGCTTAGTATGCATTTTGTTAATGACTACCATTTTATGAGGATTACCAGGTATACCATGTGCTGCTTTGGTTCCACAAACTATCATTAAATCAGTATTTGTAGTCAGCTTGCGTCCGCATTCAAGTTCTTTTTTAATGGCTGTCATATTGCGCTCAACAAAAACAGGCAAAATCAATGATCCATCTAATGGGCAGTATGGCACTGAGTGTCTTGCTATAAAATTCATACTAAAGTAATGATGTTCAGCTACACAATAATTATCATTAATACTCCCCCAATATTCAACAACATTTTTTGATCCGGCAATGGTATGCAAATGGTCTAAATTCATTGTAATTATGCCTGCAATTAGTTTTTCTTTTTGTAATAAAGTTATTACCTCATGACTCAGACTCGGCTGGCTTAGTGGCTTAAAATGCGTTTTTCGATAAAGCCGATAAAACATTAAGGGATTTTTTTGAGCAAAACGATTTGTTAATAACCTCAAAAGATTGTCATGGAACTCAGAATCATTTTGAGCAATTTCTTGCATACCTGCTAAGTCAGGATAACCGCTTGAAATTGAAATTCCTGCTCCAGTAAAAATAATTGTTTTATTCATTTGCAGAATCATCTTAGCCAGCTGCATAACTTTTTCTTTTTTTGTCATTTTAAGTTGGTACCACCCTTTGGTTGACTTTCATTATATTAGCGTTTACTATGTATGTGCATAGTAAACTATGTGCATTAGAAAGTCAAGATTAGACCAAGGGTCACTATTCTCTTCTGAAGGAGGTAATTTTATTATGTTTTTAAATATTTTGCCAGCAGCACAAAAAATACTTCGAAGGTATACAAATAATAAGAAACTGCATGTTTTATTAAGTTTTGATGATGGGGTTGGAATGTATTCCAACCTTCAAGCAACATGCGGACTTGAAACAAATTTTGACATTATTATTGTTAACAATATGGCTGATTTAACTGATTATAATGCTGAAATTAATACTTCATTGGGTCATTTTTTATTAAAAAGTTACTCACTTGAATTTTTGGATGATGAAATATATCTATATACGGATCGATTTAATCTTTTAGTCCTATCAGGAAAATATACAGGAGTAATCGATAACAATGTTTCTCTCAAGGATCTGTCAAGTCATACTCAGAATTCGCATGTTTTAATGAAGAAAACAGATTTAATATAAAACTTAGCTAGATCTTCAACCTGCTAAAACGAACAAAACTGCTAGACTGCAATTATACAGCCTAACAGTTTTGTTGTTATAACCAAAGTCACCTTAAAAACTTTTCTCTAATCTAAATAATCATCTTTCGAGAATTTTGTATCTTCGTATTTGCCATGGTTACCGTAAAAACGATTGTATCGGCGCTTAAATATGCGGAAAAGATAAATAGCGAAAACCTTAACCAGACAATAGATAGGTATCCCAAAAATGACACCAACCAACCCCATTAAATCACCCATAACTAGCAAGACTAAGAGGACAGTAATAGGATGCAGCTGAACCTTGTCACCCATTACACGTGGAACAACTAATTCACCATGGAGAAATTGGATAACAAACCAAACAACGACAAATTTGACCGCCATCATAAATGAAGTTTGAAAGGCAACGATCAATCCTGGTATAAAGACTGCAAAAGGTCCAATATATGGGATAATACATAAAATACCTGCAGCTAATGAGATGGCTCCAGCATAATTGAGTCCAATCAAGAGGAACGCTGGCCAATATAGGATACCTAGAATAATTGAAGCAACAATCTGCCCTTTAAGATAACCACCGATCTGCTGATCGACAATCTTAAACAATTCATTAAAGTCATTCCGAAAAACCGGTGGAACGATTTTCTTTACAAAATTGTAGAATTTTTCTTTGTCTTTTAACAAAAAGAAAGCGACAATCGGACCTGTTAATATTGTTAAAAAAGTTGTGGTTACGGCTGAGAATACACCACCGAAGCCTTTAAGTCCATCAGTAAAATAGTTGCTGACAAAATCTCCGATTTTATCGCTGTTCAAATCTACTGATTTGACTAACTGATTGATTTCGTTTGCAAACGGTAAGTTCCTTGTAGCCGAGTCGAAATTATCTTGAAAGCCTTTCACAATATCTGGGAACTTATTGAATAATTCAACTGCCTGATCTTGAACTAGAATCAGGAGCTGGATGCCGCCAGCCGCTAATAGGATAAGTATTAAGACATAGATAACCGATATGACCCATGTTCGAGAAAGTCTTTTTTCCAATAATTTAACTAACGGATTCAATAAATAATAAATAACGACTCCAAAAATAAGTGGTGGTAAAACGGTACCTGCTATAATGCCTAGTGGTTTAAAAATAAATGATATTTTATCGAACAAAAAAATCAATGTTGCTACTAAGCCCAAGGTAACCAGTGTAAAAACTAGGTTATTTCCACCTAAAAATCGAATCCATCTACTTTTTTCCAATCTTATCACGCCCCTAATACGCAACAGTCAGTCAACTAAAACCTTGATTAATTCTATCAGCCGTTGCTATTTATACTTCTTGATTCTTATTATAACGAAATATTCCTTTGGCTAGTAGTTTTTTACATTTACAGACTGAATGTCATTTGGAATTAGCGAAAACAAAAATGAGATACGTTAGAGATTAATCTGGAGTTTTTGTTGAAATTTAACAGATCACACTTATAACCGCATAATCTCAGTAATTAGAATGCCTCAAAAAGCGTTTGAATGGTTGACAGCACTATTAGAGCTTTTAAAAAGCTTTTCAAATCATTTGATTTTTTTGTCTATCAGATCTTGGTAAACCTTTGTCGTCAAGAAGTATACACAGCAATATCCTCCTGATAGAACAATTAACGTTACTACACTTACCTCCGTTAAAACCTTGGTACTATACATTGAGAAAACTGATAGGATACTTTTGAGTAACGGAATGCAAAATCCAAAGTGAATAGCGGCTCCCAAAATTGGCAGCATAAATACTAATGAAACTTGACTTCGAATAGCTTTTTTTGTTTCTTCTTGACTTAAACCAACCTGTTTCATTGTCTGGAACTTTCTTCGATCAGCATACCCTTCTGATAGTTGCTTATAATAAATCATTAAAGCTGTAGCAAAAATTAACGTAATACTTACTAATGAGCCGATGAAAAGCAGAGATCCAAAAAGTGACTGGAAAAGATTTCTATAAATTGGAGCGGCCGTATATGTTGCAGTACTCAAATTCAGCTCTTTTTGGAGCGTATCAGCAAACTTTAACTGATTGGATCGAGTACCTGCTATATTAAAACCTAAAACAATCAATTTAGGTTGTGGGTTAATTGTTTTGGCTACTTCTTCATTAGCAGCAACTACAAACATCGGCTGTAAAATTGAATGCAGATAGTTAAATGCCATTTTGAAATCGTTGATCGTCCTGACCTGATATTGCTGTCCCTGAATAAAAAGATGTTTTTCATGAAGTTTAGAAGAAGCAGTATAAAGTAAGATCTGTCGTTTCTTTAATTTGACATTCGTTCCTTGAATAGAATTATACTCGGCTAAGGTTAGCGTAGATAACTGGTATGTCCCATGCATAATATTGCGGTTTTCAAACTTACCGTTTTTTATTGATCCTGAACTTGGAGTCGTTATCGGCATCTGGTTTTGCTTACCCAAAGTGATATTATATTTAGAAGCCGTTTCGTTGATGACCTGCTGCTGTTTAGCTGAGAGCTGTTTCTCCATGGTAAACATGATATCGTAAGGATTCCACGAATCGATCAATTTATTTTCACCAACATACAAGCTCAAAGTACCGACCATCGTGACTAAAATTGATGTACATAGCAAACATATCGAAGCTAGCCCTGCTCCATTTTGTTTCATACGGAAAAGCATCCCTGATATCGAAATAAAATAATTTGGTTTGTAATAGATTCTTTTTTGCTTTTTCAATATTTTCAAGAAAGCGATACTACCTACAATAAAAAGTAAATACGTGCCTAAAACAACTAAAGTAACAGCTAGAATAAAGCTTATAAAAGCCGCTCCACTTGGTTTAGCCCTAAGTGATATCCAGTATCCCCAAGCGAGTATTGCAATACCAATAATTGCCAGTCCCTTTTTAGCTTTAGGTTCTTTCTCACCTTTAAAGGATTGATTCCAAAGATGAATCGGATCGATCGAATGAACTCGATGAAAATTGTAAACTAACAATGCCATAAAAATAAGGAGGAATATCACTGCTGTCGTAGATACTGCATGCATTTCAAAGTGGTCAAGCGATTCTTTAATTGGCAACAGCTTTTGCAGGATCAAAAATGCCAGTTTAAGAAAAACCGAGCCTGCAATCAACCCTGAAATCAAACTGACTACATACAGTAAGATAGTTTCTAATGACAGAATCCAGCGTAGGTCACCGATGCTGAGCCCTACCATATTGTAGAGGCCAAGTTCCTCTCCACGTTGCTTGATTAGGAAACTATTTGCATAAAACATTAGAAACAAAGATATCAAAGAGATGAAAACAATGGCCACTTTTGTTATTTCAATTGTTGCATCCCCAAAAGGCATTGCTTTTAAGGCCTTGTTTAAAGAAACATTCCAAAAAATAAAATTAATTGCGATAAGGACTACACTTGCCAAAAGAAAGGGACCATATTCTTGTTTATGATGCGTAACACCATGCCACGCTAATTTTAAATGGACCATTCTTAAACCTCCTTACTTGATAGCGCTGCTAAACTTGCCATGATCTTTTTTAAATATTCTGCTCTTGAATGGTCACCTTTGAAGATTTCATGATAAATCTGACCATCTTTGATGAAAAGAGTCCGTTTTGAATGACTAGCAGCTGCCGCACTATGTGTTACCATCAAAATAGTTTGACCTTGAGTATTTACATTTTCAAACAATTGTAGAAGATTCTCTGTATTATGAGAATCAAGCGCACCCGTTGGTTCATCTGCTAAGACTAAATCTGGCCTAGTAATTAATGCTCTAGCTGCTGCTACACGCTGCTTTTGCCCACCTGATATTTCATATGGGTAACGTTCTAATAAATTTTTGATCTCAAGCTGCTCTGCTAATGGATTCAAGCGCTGTTCCATTTCAGCATATTCAGTCTTCGCAAGTACTAATGGCAAAAAAATATTATCGCGATTATTAAATGTGTCTAGTAAATTGAAGTTTTGAAAAACAAAACCTAAGTGTTCACGCCTAAATTTGGCAGTTTGTTTTTCCCGTAGTTTATTCAAATCGACATTATTTAAGGTGACGCTGCCACTGGTTGCTTTATCTAAAGTCGCAATAATATTGAGCAGTGTCGTTTTACCAGCTCCAGATTCCCCCATAATAGCGACATACTCACCTTTATCAACATTAAAAGAAATATCTTTTAACGCCGTCACCTTATTTTTATTATCATCTGCGAAAACTCTACGAACATGGTTTAAATTTAATACGTTCATCCAAATAACACTCCTTCATTTATGTCTAATTACATTATAAAAGGCTTCTAACGTCATTTTGTAGTTACAACAACGTTAGAAACCTTACAATCTGTTATTTTCAACTTATTTCTCAATTTTATCTTCAGAAATTGAAAGTATAGCGCTTGTCCCCTTGCGAGTCTTCGATTTAATTGTTAATTTTAATCCAATTATCTTGCTGATCTGCTGAGCGAGATATAGCCCCATCCCAGTGGCAGAATCATGGGAGCGTCCGTTATTACCAGTAAACCCAGGCTCAAAAACGCGTGGAAGATCACTCGCATCAATACCAGCTCCGCTATCAATGATTTTTATCGTGTTATCTCGCCATTCAATTTCAATTAAGGTATTTTTCTTTGAATACTTGAGAGCATTCATTAATAATTGTTCCAAAATAAATGATAGCCATTTTGGATCTGTTAAAATTTTAACAGTTGAGACTTTTACTCGAGGAGTGATGTTTTTTCTGATAAAGAAAACTGCATATTTTTTTATAATTGTCTCAACAATATTATCAACTGAACTCCATTTAAAATTAAGATCATGGTTAAAATCAGCCAGGCGTTCATAAGTGAGTATTAAGTCCAACTGATGGTAAGCTAAAGCGACCTGCCCCTGCACATCGACACTGGCAACTTCGTTTTTATTTTCCGCCAACAGGCTCAAAGCAATTAGAGGTGTCTTTATCTCATGACTCCACATTACTAAATAATCACGATGTTGTTTAAATTTTTCTTGGATCTTTTTTTCATATTGGCTCCGCTGTTGCTGCGCTCGATTGAAGTATTCAATAAAAGTTCGTTCTGTTAAACTATGAGGAACCGCAGACAACAATTGACCTTGTAAATACGCCTTTTTTAGTTTTTTTAAAAGTTTGTCCTCATGATAGACACGATAAAACAGCAATAGGACAAAAGGAATAAAAGTAAACCTGATTAGATCAGCAATCAACATGAAATCAATATTATAAAGAAAACATAAAAGGCCTAAAAATGAAATGGAACCTAGGTACATCATGAACGATGGCCACTTTGCCAAAATGTTTTTTAGTATACGCTTGATTGAACTGTTAATCATTGAAGTACCAGCCTAAATCCACGACCCCGTTCAGTTACGAGCCTTTCTTTGAGTTCCATCGTAGCTAGTTTACTGCGTAATCGACTTATATTAACATTCAAAGCATTTTGTGTAATGAATAGGCCGCCCTGCCAGATGCTTTGCATTAAGCGATCTTTTGAAACAGTTTTATTTGCATTTAAAAAGAGGAGTTCCATAATTATCCCTTCGGTTGGTGTTAATTTGATCGTTTGTCCTGCATAACTTAGACAGTTGTTTAAGGCATTCAACTGATAGCCCTCTACAGTTATCTTTTTATCACTTAGTTCATTAGCGCTTGTGGTTCTCCGAAGAACTGCCTGAACTTTTGATATCAGTACTGCCAGTGAAAATGGTTTTGTAACATAATCATCCGCCCCGGTTGCAATGGCTCTCACGGCATTCGGATTCATTTCAGCTGCAGAAACAAAGATAATCGGAACGTTGGAGGCATCTCTTATCTTTGCGGTCCAGTAAAAGCCATCATAGGTTGGTAGTGTGATATCCATTATAATTAGATCAGCTTCAAAGTCTAAGGATTCTTGGTCGACATTCTGCCAGTCATTAACTTTACTTACTTGATATTGCCATTTTTCCAATCCTTCCTTGACCGATTTTAAAATTGATTCATCATCTTCTACCACAAATATTTTCTGCATAAACCTTGCTGCTTCCTTCCTTAGACGGAGAACGTCAAAACTAATCATTAATTTATAATAAACATGGATTGATATTAATAGCAATAGTATTTAGCGTCAAGTCTCCAAAAATTCTGCTTTTTTTCGCTAAATTTTTGTATTAAAACTAACATTACTAAAATATGTTTTCTATTTTTCTAGTATAAAGAAGCTGTTTAGAATGAGCAGTACGGCATAAAAAGCGCACGCACTTCTTCATCAAATACTGTACGGTCTTGAAGACGAAGGTACATTATTGAAAGAAATTATTGTTAATACACAGATGGGTTTAAAGTCTTCAAAAGTAACCATCCACCAGCATAGCTGGTGGCTTTTTTTCAGCCCTATAAGGGCTTGC
>NZ_AYZD01000036.1 GCF_001436755.1 Liquorilactobacillus aquaticus DSM 21051 | reverse complement strand
TAGGTTCTGATCGTGGTTTAGGCTATGTTTTATGTGAACGTTTAGCAAAACAAGGTCATCAAGTTTTTGCTGGTGTTTTTGACAAGAAAAATGTTAGTTCGAATTTTTTTCACAGCGATAATATAGTGACTTACCATACGGATGTAGCGGACGAAAGTACGATGCAGAAAGTAGCTTCTGACTTCTTAGCTAAAAATATAAAGATCGATGCGGTGGTTCATGTAGCAGGCGTATTGATGCGAAGCGATAGAGAAAACAGTTTGCTTACGGCAAGTATCGATGATTTGATGACTGCTTTTAAGATAAATGTAGCGGGTATTATTATGTCGTTTCGAACATTTTATCCACAGATGAACAAAGGCGGTATTTACATTGCAGTGAC
>NZ_AYZD01000008.1 GCF_001436755.1 Liquorilactobacillus aquaticus DSM 21051 | reverse complement strand
TAAGTGTAATCGCTTGCAATAAAACTGATATGCTATATAATACAGAGTGTAAGGGGTTATAGCAAACGCTATAATCGAAAGCCACAACATTATGCTTGCATAGTAGTTGGGCAAAAGAAGCCGTCGCGAGATGGTTAGAAAAGAGGTTAGAGTTTGACTATCCCTTATTTATCAGCAGTCCAGCGAGATAATTAATAAAATTGATGATGATTTTGAAGAGATTTAAGGTTGTTAAAGATTAAGTTAGTTAGATCGGAAGAGAAAAAGGAAAGTGTGAAAAGCTTAAACTTTATCTTGCTGG
>NZ_AYZD01000035.1:13106-48626 GCF_001436755.1 Liquorilactobacillus aquaticus DSM 21051 | reverse complement strand
GATAACGAGCCACTTGTGCTCAAGCTTGATGAAGTTGACGCACTGTTCGACAATGAATCACTTGTACTCAAACTTGCAGAAATTGAGCCACTATTTGACAACGAATCGCTTGTACTCAAGCTTGTAGAGGTTGATGCGCTGTTCGACAATGAATCACTTGTACTCAAACTTGCAGAAATTGAGCTACTATCTGATAACGAACCACTCGTACTTAAGCTTGCGGAGGTTGAGGCACTGTTCGATAACGAACCACTTGTACTCAAGCTTGATGATGTTGAGGCACTGTTCGATAACGAACCGCTTGTACTCAAACTTGTAGAAGTTGAACCACTATCTGATAATGAACCACTTGTGCTCAAGCTTGCGGAAGTTGAACCACTATCTGATAACGAATCACTTGTACTCAAGCTTGCGGAGGTTGACGCACTGTTCGACAATGATCCGCTTGTACTCAAACTTGATGATGTTGAGGTACTATCTGATAACGATCCGCTTGTGCTCAAACTTGATGATGTTGAGGTA
This sequence comes from Liquorilactobacillus aquaticus DSM 21051, assembly GCF_001436755.1. Taxonomy (GTDB): domain Bacteria; phylum Bacillota; class Bacilli; order Lactobacillales; family Lactobacillaceae; genus Liquorilactobacillus; species Liquorilactobacillus aquaticus. Next base: position 48,104 of record NZ_AYZD01000035.1, on the reverse strand, counting down.
CTATCTGATAACGAATCACTCGTGCTTAAGCTTCCTGAGGTTGAGACACTATTTGATAATGAACCACTCGTACTTAAGCTTGCAGAAGTCGAGGCACTATTTGATAACGAGCCACTTGTGCTCAAACTTGCAGAAGTCGAACCACTATTTGATAATGATCCGCTTGTGCTCAAACTTGCAGAAGTCGAACCACTATTTGATAACGAACCACTCGTACTCAAGCTTGATGAAGTTGAGCCACTATCTGATAACGAATCACTCGTGCTCAAACTTGATGAAGTTGACGCACTGTTCGACAATGATCCGCTTGTGCTCAAACTTGATGAAATTGAGCCACTATTTGACAACGAATCGCTTGTACTCAAGCTTGTAGAGGTTGATGCGCTGTTCGACAATGAATCACTTGTACTCAAACTTGCAGAAATTGAGCTACTATCTGATAAGGAGCCACTTGTACTTAAGCTTGCAGATGTCGAGGCACTATTTGATAATGAGCCGCTTGTACTCAAGCTTGATGATGTTGACGCACTATTCGATAGAGAACTACTTGTTGATGTTGAAATTGACGCGGAAGTGGATTCAGATGCATAACTATCAGATACCAAATATATCTTAGTATTAGATGCTGCTGTCCCAACCTTCAAATTTGTTGGCTGTACATTTCCATTTAACTCAGAACCGGTTGCATAATGGTATCCTGTTGGTACATTCGTATTTGTATAGTAAGAACTTGTCCAATCGATTGTATTTCCATAGTTCGCAGGTACATTATTTGTCCCTGCTGCTTCTTTACCAGCATTGTCACCACTAACAGTAATAACTTTGCCAGTGATTGCATCTACATATTGATAGGTAACGTTATTGTTAGCCACACCATAAACATAGATCTTATAATTATATGTCTGGTCTTGCATTGGTACTACCGCAATATTCGCTTGCCCATATGAATCGCCATTATCTGCAGTAGTAGTTGAATCTCCGCCACTTTGAGCATCAGTTTTTGCTGATGTGGGAACCTGGTTTCCGATTGCCCACATATAATAACCTGGCATATCTGTATTAGCATAAAGTTCATTAATCAATGAAATATATTCACCAATATATGCGTCATTATCTAAATCAACCGGAACAGTTTTTATAACATTTCCATACTGGTCAACATATTGCACATTAATGGTTCCTACTGGCAATGCAAGAGTTTGTAATTCACGGGTTGTTCTACTCAATATGGTTGAACTAGCTGAATTTCCACTTGAATCAGTAAGAGTTGTTGTTCCATTTGTATATTTCAAATTTACAAACTTAGCAGATGCATCTCCAGCTGGCTTTGTTGTACTAGAATTCGTTCCCGTCCAAGTTGCAATATTTGAATTATTCATTGTCAATGTTCCAGTACCTGCAACAATACCAGCTGTAGTTGATACGGCCGCACCAGTGGAATTTTGAATTGCTAAATGTAGCGACTTAGGAGATATAAATGTAACGGATGCAGAACCATTGATTTGAAGAATAGCCGCATTATATCTCTGCTGAATATCCATAGTCGTCCCCGCATTAAATATAACCTTTTGGTTATTGCCTACAGTAATTGCTCCTGGCATAGTGGTAATAGGGGCAGATAATTTAAAGTTTTGACCAAAAGCAAATGTTGCGTTTGGATAGTAACCAACCTGTGTACCATTAATAAAATACTGAAAACCGGTTTGGGTCCAGCTAACATTGTCACCAGCAGTTACCCCACCAATAAACAAGTACATAGCCGGGAAAGACTCAGTTCTATTATTATAGGAATATGCGGCATTGGAAGATCCATCACCCATTGTCAAGGTATTACCATAGCCAACACTTCCAGTAGGAGCTATCGTTTCAAAATAAAATTCCGAAAAGCCAATATCATTAGAGGTTCGATTTAAAGTAACACTTGAATTGTTAGCAATATTAATGCTACCAACACTACGCGTAATTTCATTTGAAATATTAAAAATGTTCTTACCAGAAAATACAACTTTTGAACCAACGCCATACATTAAGTGAATTGGGTTATTCCCATTAGATGCACTAGAAGTCAAAGTTATATTATTTGTATTCACTGTTAACTGACTTCCGTTGCCAGAATAGATCAAGGAATAACCATTCCCATCATTGACAGCAAACCCTTGTTCAAAGGTAGCATTATTCAAGGTAACAGTTGTTGCAGTTGAATTTGATAAAAAGCCCAAATTTTGGGTACCTAAATCAATAGTGTGCCCATTCCCATTGATAATAACGCTAGCTCCATTAGCACGATACGACATTGCAGTATTCCCTGAAGCATAAGCAATATTTGCAGTGACTTTAATATATGCAATATTAGAATTGGCCCATGCAAGACGCAATTGGTCATACGTACTTACATCTGCTTCAGTTCCGTTCGCGACTGCAGTAGCATAGTAAGTTGCATCATTGGTAACTTGATCAGGAGTTGCAACTGTAACTGAAGTTGGTGTATTTTCTTTTGAAGGATTAGTTACATCATTATTAAAATCATTTCTACCTGAATCTGGATCACTGGCTACTGGCAAACTTGTCAGATTACCATTTGCATCTAGACTAACAAGATTGACTGCTAACCCATTTGCTTCACCAATTTTACTTACTGCTTCCAACAATGGTGTGCTTGCAGAAGTACCGGTTGCCCCTAAGCTGATTGTTTTAGCATTCGTATCAACAGCGATGACCGTATCTGAAGGAACAGCCTTTGCAACCTGATTATATATACTTTGTTCAGTAGCAGCACTACCGCTACTACTTGAAGTACTATTATTGGAGGTGCTGCTGTTTAAAGCACTATTGTTTAGAGCGCTGTTATTTAAAGTGCTATTATTCGAAGTACTGTTGTTTGAAGTGATGTTATTTAAAGTGCTATTACTTAAAGCACTATTATTCGAAGTACTGTTGTTTGAAGTGCTATTATTTAAAACACTATTATTCGAAGTACTGTTGTTTGAAGTGCTATTACTTAAAGTACTATTATTTGATGTACTATTGTTTGAAGTGCTATTACTTAAAGTACTATTATTTGATGTACTATTGTTTGAAGCAACACTATCATTAGTTGCTTGTGAATCTCCAGATGTGCTCGTATTACCTGCAGTACTATCTGTCGAAGCCTGACTATCTTTTGTTGGCTCAGTTTTGGAATCAGCTGAAGATTTCTTATTAGAAATCGAATTAGACTCACTAGTACTTTCCGAAGTTGAATATACAGTGGAATTACTAGTAGAGAGTGAAACTGAGCCACTAGTACTCTCCGATAATGAATTTGAAGTAGAAGTTGACAAAGCTAAGCTCATACTTGTCGATGTTTCAGCTAATTTTGTTTGGTTATCATTAGTACTTGTACTTGAAACAGTCGATGTACTGGTAGAAGTAGAAGGAATAGTAGCTGAATCATTGTTAGCCAACACTTTATCATCCAATTGCTTACTAGTGTTAGCTGTAGAACTAACTGTGTCAGCATGTGCTGGCCTAATTCCAATATTCGCTCCCAAAACTCCCCCTAAAAGAGCCATGCCGGCAAACATCCATTGTTTACCGTCTTTGTACATCTTGTAATGTACTTTTTCATTTTCACGTAAAAGCCTGTACATGTTTCTTTTTTGATTACCTTTTGATCCAGGCATTTCTGAAGTCCCCTTTCTAATAAACCAGTGCACAAATATATCGTGCCACAAAAAGGACTGTTAACTATCATTTTTCCCAAAATTGGGAACATTATTTAAAAAAAGACGTAATATATTATACATAATAAGTCAAAAGAGCATTCAAATATTAAGGCTCATAAAATGTTTTTTAAGTACAACTACAGTGCAAAACTATCTATCATTTTAATTCATACAGTCGACTGAGGACATATCAAATTTTTCTTCAGTGTTTTAATAAAAAAACGTATAATCTTAATTCTTACAACTCATCTCTCAAGAACGACTTAAAAATGATGTAAAAAAAACGGAAAAAGTTGTATGCAAATGTTGATTTAGTTTGTCATTTTTGATAGTTTATATGATTTATCCTTGACTTTTAAAAGATGGTAATGAAAAAGTAGATCAGCACCATACATAAATGAAAGAAAATAATGATCAAAATGATGATGTGTTAAATTTTTTTATGATCAACTGCGAGTCTATCCATCTTTTCGTGACCATAATTACGTATTTCTAAACTTAATTCTTCAACTATATTAAATGAATATAAAAAAATGTAAGAAATTAGGCAATTTTATACTGCCTTTTTCTTACACTTTATTACAGTCCCTTTATATTGGAATAAGACACAAAAAAATGGCATTGGTGGTTACCAATACCAGAAATTTTACAGCCCCCAAAAAGTCTAATTAATAATCAGACTCCTCATTGATTAGAGAATTAGTATATCTTCCCTCTTAGTCCAGGACATTCTTAACCGTAACTAATGCTGCTCCAATAACTTGATCCATATTGTAATAGCGGTATTGACCTAAACGACCACCGAAGATCACGTTGCTAGCATCAGCATCAGCAAGCTTTTTATATTTCTTGTACAACGCATTGTTTTCAGAATTATTAACTGGGTAGTAAGGCTCATCACCACGATGCCATGTTTTAGGATATTCACGTGTAATAATGGTCTTGTTCTTGTCACCCTTACCAAACTCAAAGTGCTTGTGTTCAATAATTCTTGTAAACTTAGTTTGCGCATCAGTATAATTGACAACCGCGTTGCCTTGATAATTATCTTGTTGCAGCTCCTCAGTTTCAAAACCCAAACTGCGATACTCCAACTCTCCATAACGGTAGTCAAAGTATTGATCAATCATACCAGTAAATATTACTTCGTCATAATTCTTCAAATACTCAGCCTGATGTTCAAAAAAATCTGTATTAGTTTCAACTGTGATCAAGTCACTAGCGAGCATTTTTTCAACAATTTGCGTGTACCCACCAATAGGTATCCCTTGATAAGGATCATTGAAGTAGTTATTGTCATACGTTAAACGCACTGGTAAACGTCGAATAATGAAAGAAGGTAAATCTTTAGCTGATCGTCCCCATTGTTTTTCAGTGTAGTCCTTGATCAACTTCTGATAGATATCAGTTCCAACTAGAGAAATAGCCTGCTCTTCTAAGTTTTCTGGTTTCTTTCCTTTTAGCACTGCTCGCTGTTCATCAATCTTCGCTAGCGCTTCTTGCGGTGTCACCACGCCCCATAACTTATTAAAGGTATTCATATTGAATGGTAAGTTGTAGATTTCACCATGATAATTAGCAACTGGCGTATTGGTATAACGGTTGAATTCCGCAAACTGATGAACATAGTCCCAGATTTCCTTTTTATTAGTATGAAAAATATGTGCGCCGTATTGGTGAACCTGAATACCAGAAACTTCCTTAGTATAGATATTACCAGCAATATGATTCCTTTTCTCAATTACTTTAACCTGATGTCCGCGTTTAGCCGCTTCATAAGCAAATGTTGCTCCGAATAAACCCGCACCTACTACTAAATAATTTTTCATTTCTTCACCCCATATTTTTAATAACAACAACTTACCTTGTTGCCAAAAATTCTTTTGCCAGTTTGACTACTGGTGCTCTCAAAATAAAATTAACTAAACAATAAACAACAGCCCCTATTAGAATCTCAAGCGCCATATGCGGATAACTTGGAACTAAATAATTGTCCAAATAGAAAACTATTGCGAACATGCAAACACCCGCTATTACATATTTATAAAAACCATCAAACAAACGTACAACATCTATGTCATTGCGGATAACCCACAACTGATAACCTGTGACAACAGCCTCGGAGACAACCGTAGATATCATTGAGCCTTTAACGCCTAACAATAATATCAACGGTATATTCAACACAATATTCGTAACAGCTCCTAAAGTAACCGATTTGGTATACTGCTTAGTTCTTCTTAATGGAAGTAGGTACTGCTGCCCAACCAAATTGCTAAGAGCTATCAATATCAAGACAGGTGCTTCTATCATGAGCAATGTTCCCACCAGTTGGTATTTGACCGTCAAGAATTTATGTACAATACTATTTGAAATTGCACTAATACCAAATGCTAACGCAGTCCCCATAAACAACATTGCACTTGAAGAATTAATTAAGTAAGATTTGATCTTATCAAACTGTTTCTTTCCATATAGATGCGACATACGAGGTAATAAAACGGTTCCTAAAGAAGTAACAACTGAAAGAGCTATCTTAGTGATCTTATCAGTATAGTCATAGAAACCTGACGCAGTGACAGAATCAAGCTTCCAAAGCATCGTTTTATTTAAAGAAACATAAATCAAAATAGCAACTTGTGGGATAAATAATGTCAAAGTCGGGCGCAAATGCCGTAAAGGATGCAATTTGCTAAAAATCGGTTTCCTTATGAACTTAGGTAAATACGGCCAGAGTGTTATATTTCCAATCAATTGAGAAAGAGAAAGAATCAGTATATAAATCCCTAAATCATCTGGTGATTTCACACAGGTAAAAATCAAACAAGCTGATATTACTTTAACCAACATATTTCTGACCACTGTCTTTTTAAAGTTTTCCATTCCCATAAAAAACCAGGAAATATCAAAAGCTCCCGCGATAATCCAAAAAGACTGATAAAAGAAATAGATGCGAAACTCATGCTGAAGCGCTAAATATAGCAAGAAAGCTATATAAGAGACGGCAATGGTAGTAATTTGCAAAAATTCTATTTCCCAAAAGGTCTGTGATCTTGCTGTGTGATCATCTCTTTTAGTAGCTATTTCCCGATTACCATAAATAGTAATTCCTAAAGTTCCCGCCAACAAAAAATATGTAATGACAGAATTAGTAGCCGAATTTATCCCAACCTCTCGTGGATTCAATACTCTAGTAATATATGGTATCGTAAAAATCGGTAAAATTATTGTTAATAAATTGTAACTGACATTGTAAAGATAGTTTTTAATGACTTGCATAAAATCTCCTTAATTTGTTAGTTTTGAACAATGCTGTACAACCAACTTACACATATCTTTCAATTGTCAATTTACATGAAATCATAGACGTTTATGTTTATCACTAAAGCTCCACAAGTTTGCTGATATATTTGATATGTTTCATTATAAAAACAATTATTAAACATACAAATAGAGAAATAGAAAAAACAGCTAAACTGCCTAAAATAGTTGGATATGGAAACAACGAATAAACTTTCTTTAGGACAAACGGGTGAATTATGTATATTCCCATCGTTAAAGACTGAGTTTTATAAATTTTATGATTATAAAAATCTTTTTTACATGCAAAAAATGAAAACATCATTGATACACTGATTATTAAAAGAATATTTGTATAATTGTATTCTGTGTATGGCGACCCCATACAACCCTTTAAAATAAAACACACTACAACAAACAGTATGTATATCGTAAATGAACTAAGAAAAAACATTTTCCCGTATTTATTTATTATTTTTTCTATTCTATATCTAAACTTTCCTATCAACCCACCTAACATGTAATACATTAACCAATTATATAGACGAAAAGGTTGATAAATCCATGAGTCAACTGGCTTGCCGTTTAAATAACTAAAAACATTGATAATTATACAGGAAATTAAAAGAAGTAGAACTAATAAAATATACAATGAAACCTTGTTCTTCAAAATTTTAGCCAACAGCGGAGCAAAAAAAAGTACTATTATCAAGGACCAAAAAAACCAAAAGTGTATGAACGTACTAGTTAAAGGTATTCCCTCAACAATCGTGCCTTTAACATACCTAAAGAAAGTAAAGGAGTGATCTTTAATTAAATCTTTCAAGCTATATAAAAACAACCAAATAAACATTACAAGAATTATTTTTTTTGTCTTATTTAACCAATAAAGAAGATTTAAATTACTTTTATTTAACACAAAAAAGCCATTCGCTAAAAAGAACAAAGGTATGGCTGAAGTTGCAGATAAATATACTAATTGAGAAAACAATTTAACACCATGGGTTCCCCCCCCATCAAAATATTTCATAAAATTGTGTAACATAATAACCTGGATACACGCTATAACTTTAATCAAATCTATACCATAATTTCTTTTCATTTTAAAAATCCACTATCCTATGTAAAATCTACAACTCATAGTTTTTTCCCACAGGAAAAAGTTGTAAATATTAATGACACACTAACTACTAAAATAATATTTACATAATTGTATTCCGTAAAAAAGTTACTCATATATCTTTAAGATAAAAATCATATACAACATGATTCATAAAATCTTATTTTAATTTTTTAAACTCTTGAAATGTCAAATTAAGTTAGGAAATAACATAACTGTTTATCTGTGATGTTTTTCATGAATACCTCAATTGGTGTTTTGTAATTCAATGATTTTCTGGGAATATGATTACGCAGCTGCTTACTTGTTGAACTAAGGCATTTGGTAAGTTGCGAAAATCCATGCTCTTTTTGAGACCATCTCGTCTAATTAGTCCATTGTTATTTTCGTTTAACCCATGTTTGGTTAGGAGCCCTGACTTCGGCAAAATAAGTACTAATATCATATTTATTTGCGATTTCTTTCCAACCAGTGAATTCTTTACCATTATCAAAAGTAATTAATTTGAAAAGGTGTTTTAGTTGTTGGGACAACCATTGATTAAGGTGTTTATTAACGCATTCAGTCGATTTTTGTTGGATGTTTAAAATAATTTCAACTTTGGAGAACCACTCAACTAAGGTAATAACTGCACCTTGGTGTGCTTTGCCTTGGACGGTGTCCGCCTCTAAATGACAAAAATCATGTTGAAAATGAGGATAATCCTGATAGCGTTGGTAAATACTTCTGCCAAGTCGACCAGCTTTACCACGTCGTTCAACGTAACCATTTGGGTGTCTTTTACCTTTCATTGGCAATAATTTCACATTGAAAACACCTCTTTGAAAAAGTCGGTATAAGGTTCTCATACTACAACTAATCTGCATCTCAGCTCAACCAATAATCGTATCAGGGGTCCAACCCAATGAGAGTTTCTGTTCAATGTATTTGGTTTCATCTTCTGGTAATTCAATTAATTTCCGACCACAATGAGTTTTATTAATTTGATGATTTCCTGGAAATTGACTAATTGAATTACCAGCATCTAGAAACCGATAAACACGATAAACGGTTTCGCTGGAACGTTTAAGAGCTTTAGCGGCTTGATAAGCTTTAATGTCTTGTTTCCAAAAATTGTATATGAAGGTTAATTCACGTGTAGTAAGATATTTATAGGTCATTTGTGGTTACCTCTCTTTTGATTAAGGATATTCAAAAGTCTACCACAAATGGCTTTTTAATTTCTAACTTAATTTTACAAACGACGACTATTAATAAATATAGTATCATTTCCTCTAAATTCCCCAATAACTCCGCCCATTATATAACACATGCGCCAAACATATAGTTAAAACCATTTATCATAAAAAATACATTGCCGACTTAACAGATAAGTATATAATTCTCATAATTATTCTAACAATACTTGAAACATCTGAAGAGCCATCTAGATATTTTATAAAATTGTGTAAAGCAACTATTGAAAATAAGCAATTATCCTTATAAAGTCAATTTCGTAATTTCTTTTCAGTTTTATTTTCTTTTTCAACCTTTAACTTATTAACTACCTTCACTATACTTTTTTGCTTCATATCTGTAGTTTTAAACAACGCAGTTCCTATGGCAAGCAAAAAAGTATTGTAATATAATGTGTCCATTAAATCGTCTATTAATCCATGAATTGCAAACATTGAAAGTATGATAACCATATAATAATTTTTCTTTTTATAACTTTTAAAAAGTAGAATTGTCAAAAATAGGATAAACAAAAAAGTGTAGATTATACCATATTGTTGTAAGATATTAATATAGAAGTTATCGACATATAAATAATTTCCAATTGGCACTACACCATTGTTAAAGTCCAAGCCAAATCCCTGCCACTGTACATCAGAGCCGAACAAATGTATTCCAAACAAATCTAATGATTCTTGACCCAAAGCAATTCTATTTTCTAAAATTAAATTCAAATGATACATCCATAAATTCGAAGGAGAATAATTTCTAATTATTAAATATGAGATAACAAAGAAAATTATATACGAAAAACAGCTTAAGAAAGCAAAATGACTTTTAAAATTATTTTTTCTTGCAAAAAAAGACAAAATAATCAAGACAACTGCCAAATAAAAAGATAAATTTGATCTTGTCATCACATAAAAATAGTAGTTTCCTAACAAAAGCAACATCAATAATGTTAGTTTTAGCTTATCTTTATAAATATATATAATCATAGCAGTAATATTAAAAAAAATAGCAGAGGGAAATAAGATATAGGTGAATCCAAGGTAGTGTCTTATTCTAAATTGTGAAACTCCAACATGGTCAGTAATTATTCCGAGTTTAGCACTTAAAATAATTACTACCAAACTAGCTAAGGAAGTAACAATCGCAGCCTTTAAAACTCTTTCTAAATTAACATTCCTTCCAGAAAATATAAATATAGGCAATGCTGCAATAGGTGTATTATTCCAATGTCTAATAATCATAAACATAAATAGGCATATCAAAAAACTAAGAATCTCCCTCAAGGTAATTTGGCTTGCTATCAGCTCTTTTAATAGAAGTAATAAAAAACAAAACATTACTATATATGTAAATATATGCCCTGCATAAAAGTACTTATAGTAAAATGATCTACTGAATATTGAAAAGGATAAATAAGTCATAAATGAAAATATAAACAAAAAATCTTTCAAAAAATTTTTATAATTCATAATTTTTCCTTTCAAAATATTTACGTAAAAACTGCACTATCATTTCTAACAGCTTTATGATTTGTAATTATTTTTGACTTTTATAGAGTATATTACTATTTTTATGATATTCTTATATAATCTCGGGAAATTTTTAGCTACATAAATTTGAATTTTTTCTCTTTTACTTAAAAATACATTAAAGTTAGCATTCTTCCAAAAAATTACATTCTGCATAAAAATTCTTTCTAATACCTCATGATAATTTTCCAGAAAAACTGCCCTATTTATCAAAACTTTTAAAACATCAGATACGTAGCGATATTCAAAAGCTTCAATTAAATCCGGGAAATTTTTTTCTAAATACTCTCCCAAAATTGACAAGTAGCTTATTAGTGTCAAATCCGTATTTGTTAATTGCCTATTCAAAATACTATTATTTCTTTTCACATAATGATAAAGTTTCAAACTTGAAAAAGCAACTTTATCACATTTTGCAACTAAATAAGGAACAGTTTGTAAATCTTCATACAATTTACCCTTTGGATACTCTACATCCTTAAATAACTTTTTGGAGTAAATTTTAGCCCATGCATTTACTCCAAAGCCGTCCCGAATCAGCATTTTTTTTAGTGCCTTCTTTTTATCAATAACTCCTTCAATATTATTTGAATCAATATATTTTCCCACTAAATTGAAATCACTTTTATACTCCCTTACAGAGTTCAAGCAAGCCATCTGTACATTATATTTTTTTACTAAATTAAACAAAACTTCTAAATAATTTAGTTCTACAAAGTCATCAGAATCAATGAACACAAAATATTTTCCTTTTGCTAATTTCATACCATAATTTCTTGCATCAGATAGACCTCCGTTTACTTTGTGGAAGACCTTAACGGTTGAATATCGTTTAGCATACCTATCACAAATTTTTCCTGAATTGTCTGTAGAACCATCATCAATTAATAGTAATTCAAAATCTTTAAAAGTTTGATTTAAGATACTCTTTACACAATTATGAATGTAATATTCAACATTATAAACTGGAACGATTACACTTATTTCAATATTTTCCATTAATTATCACCAATATTACAAAATTTTTCTTTTTAAACGACCAACTATGTTTATAGGAGAATACAACAACCCATTGCTACTTTTTAATAACTGAAATTCAAGACCTGGAATATCATTGTACACTTCAACATTGCTTTTCTTTATTTTATCCAAAAAACTAAATAATTCAATCTTCGAACTTCTTCTCTCTTTCATGGATAAGCACACATGCGTTACTTTCTGTGTTATTCCTGCGGCTCTTTTTATACAAAAATTTTTTTTGTTCGTACTCAGTTCAATTGAATCTACATATGAAACTATTGACAGCGCGACTTTTTCTAGCATTTTTATGTTTTTTTGATAATTTTTTAAAGATACACTTTGATTCTCATTTTCTACACGATATTTGTATACAACGAGGTCAAGCATCTCAAGAGTTTTAACATAACCAATCGGAAACGTTATATATTGTTGATCAACATAAAAGCAGTTCTCAGTAATCGCGGTAATTCTTTTTATTATTGAGGTTTTAAAAGTTGTACTATGTATTTGATAAAAATCGCCTAATTTGTCAATTACTTCTTCAAAAATATATTGCCTTTTAGGGCTTATTTTGTCAGTCGTTATTAATTTTTTAACTTGATTCTCATTATTAATTCTTTCAAACGGAGTTAAAATAACGTCTGATGTGCTAGAAGCTAACAAATTGACAAATTTTATAAAGTTATTAGTATCTACCCAATCATCACCATCAACTACCTTAAAATACTTGCCAATCGCATACTTTTTACCTGTGTTAATAGTCGATCCGTGTCCTCCATTTTTTTTTGTGATTAATCTGACAGTTTCAGGATATTTTTTTTGGTACTCTAACGCTATATCAGCCGTCCTATCTTTTGAGCCATCGTTTACAACTAAAATCTCAATTTTATCATTGATTTCATCGTCTAAAAAACTTGAAATACAATTATCTAAGTATTGTTCAACATTATATGCTGGTATTACTACTGTTAATAATTTATTCATTTTTTTCCCTTCAGTCTAATTTCCACGCCTTTATGCTATGATTTTTTCTATCTTTTACAGGTGGCAGTTTCATATAATCGCCATACAACCCTGACAAATAGCTCTTCCAACAGGAAGGAGCAACAAATTCATGACCCTCGAAAGCAACTTTAACTGGTTTCAAATAATCACTTTTCTTCATTATTTCTCCAATCCCATATCCCCATACCACTCCACCAATGTAATGGCTCTCTTTATTTTTATTAAACGATTCCGCATTCTTTTCAATTAAGTGCAGAACATTTTTCTTCCCTATAGCTAATGAAAAAATCTTTAATCCTAACTTTGGAATTAATTTATAATCAATTTTAACGTGCTTAAAATCCGTGTTCATCGAAATCGCTACTGCTCTCAATATCCTGGCTTTCTTAAATAGCTTATTAATGCTATTTTTATCCGGTATATTGTCTAGTGGAAATATGTCAATCCAAATACCGTGTTTTGTTGTACCGTCTGTCATTTTAGCGATAGTTTTGCGGTCACACAATTTTGCAAAGGGATAACTATACTCTTCCTTTCCCGGATACAAAAGTTTAAGAGAATTTGAAGATTCTTTATTTTTATCCCACATTTCAATAAAAAGGTTATAAGACTTTCTAGGCATTATTACATCAATATCATCATCCCATGGAATAAATCCTTGATGTCGAATTGCTCCTAATAAGGTTCCTCCCGCTAATGTGTAGTACAAGTTATATTTCCGACAGAAATTTCCAAATTCTATTAATAAATTCAGTTCTATTTTTTTTATCTTTTCACTGCTAAGAGTCTTCTTCTCTTGTGACATGTCTTCATCCCCCAAAACTAAATTAAAAACCGTTTTCTTTCATCCATTTAATCATTCTGGAATAAGATTCCAATAAATCAACTTTGGGGCTCCAACCTAAAGATTTAATTTTCGCACTGTCGAGCCATATTTTAGTATCTGGTGCATATCCTAAATTCTCACCTTTAGGAGCATCCACCACAACTTGACTTTTTCCATTAGAAAAATTAGCAGCTACTAGTTTAGCCATTTCTTTTATAGTAATGTGACTCTTTTCGTTAGAGATATTATAAGCCTCTCCTGCTCTTCCTTTCGTTAGTAAAATTAATATTGCTCTTACCGCATCCATTGTATAAACATAATTTCCCTCAGATAGCCCTAGTGTGCGCAAAACGATATCTTCACCTTTTAAAGCGCTTCTAGAAAATTGTGCAAATACACGGTTTTCACCCTTCAGAATTCCTGCACCGAAAGTTTGAGCCAATCTCGCTGAAGTTACTTTTAAGCCATACTGAGTACAGTATGCTGTACAAAGCATTTCACACATTCTTTTACTTTCAGGGTAGCACGATCTAGGATTAGATAAATCAACATACCCTAAACTTTTTTCACTAATTTTATCTGATTGATCTACTTGACCATAAACCTCCATTGAGGATATATACACCATTGAACTAACATTACAATGCTTAGCAAACTTTAAAACTTCTTGAGTTCCGCCAACTGCAGTCCGAATTGTACCTACAGGGTCTGTGACCATCACTTTAGAAGCAGTTACCGAAGCGGCATGTATAATAAAATCTATATTTCCAGAATAGTCAACTCTATCAACACCCAGATTGCTTTTATAAAAACTAAGTGCATCATTACTTAGAAAATTACTATAGATGTTGTCAGCCTTCACTTGATTTCTGATAACTGCTACTACCCTTAAATTTAAGTTCATAGTCTGATTCAGGTACAGTAGTGATTTCGTCAACAACGAACCAATTAATCCTGTAGCCCCAGTAATAAAGAAGACCTTCTCCTTAAATTTTGAAAATTCTAAATCACTATTTTTTAAATCTGACATATCATTCTCTAGTACACTGACCACAAGCTACCCTCCTATTCCATAAATTTGGGCGTCTTCTTTTGCATCTAGTAAAGCACGCATAGTGTAAAAATCGTCTGGTGTTGTAATTTTTATGTTTTCTTGCGGTCCATTTACTAAATACAATTTTTTACCATAATATTGCATCATTGAGCATGAATCAATAAAGTCAAATTTTTTTTCTTTAATCGCTCTCCGATGAGCACTAATAATGTCTTTTAAATAAAAGCTCTGTGGAGCTCGTGCTAATCTTGAATGAGCTCTATTCGGTACGCTTTCTATTGCTTCATTCTCATCCACAAGTAAAACAGTTTCTTTAACTTTTACAGAAGTTATTGACGAACCATTCTTTTTTACTGAATCAATATTATCATCGATTGTTTTTGAGTTTATAAGTGGTCTAACCCCATCATGTATCAGCACGATATCTTCATCACTACTAGAAATATGCTTTGCCGCCTTTAAACCGTTAAAAATCGACTCTTGTCCTGTAGTTCCTCCTTCAACAATTTTCCTTACTTTATGTAAATTATATTTATCAATTAATTCATTTAAATAACCTATCCAATCACCAACACAGGAAATAACAATTGCGTCTATCTGTCTATTTGCTTCGAAAATTTCTAAAGTATGCATAATAATTGGTTTATCATGTATTTTTAGAAATTGTTTTGGCAAATCTTTACTATGCATTCTTTTTCCAACCCCACCAGCAAAAATAACCGCTATATTCAAAATGTTACATCTCCTATAAATTATATTATAAAAAAAACTTGTTTTTTAAAGGTCTCAAATAAATTTGAAAAATTCCAGCTATCTTCAGAGCAACATAATCAGGCAAGTGCAAATACATAAATTTGATTAACTTTTTTATTAAACCTTGATCGTCTACTCTAAGTGGGTCATTTTTCCAAGGACTCAATCTTTTGTAGTTAAGCCATTCTCCTAGTAATGCATGTTTACATCCCTTAATCCAAGGCCTCTGTGTACTAAAACTACTTGTGAAGTGAACAATAACTGCATTTTTTTTTGCCAAATCAATTTCATTTTCAGTATAGAAATTTACAGGCTTTCTGTAAATTTCTATTTCTTTATAATTCAAATCATAAAATATAGATATCAAATTGAATTTGGGGTCAAGCACAACTGTATTTTTGCTCAAAATACTATTCAAGACACCCTGATCTCCTTGCTGTACCTTTCCATTACGATTCATCAAAAATTCTTTTAACTTAGATTCAATCTCAAATTCTCTCCACTTTTGTAAGTCAATCAGCATCACTCCAGAATTGAACATTATATCTTCATAGTTAAGGTTAATATTCTTACGATAATACTTGCTAAAAGCATCTTTAAGTGCAGCAATTATGTTATTGCCTAAGTCCATATACCATAACTTATCAAGACTTCCGGTAACCATAGTGTCACAATCTAAATATAAAATTTTATTTATATTCAGTGGGAAATCATGCTGTAGAAAAAGCCTTGCGTACTGACTCAAAGAACCTCTATCGGCTTTAACATTTATGCCTAATATCTTCTCTACATCCACAGCTTTTATCCATCTTGGCAGCGACCTGTTAAATTTTCTGCATACATTTTCAATTTTTAATTTATTTTCTTGTGAGATATTGGTATCTAAAATAGTTAGATTAATATTCTTAGCACACTCATTATTATAAAACAGAGAAAAAATAGACACACCTAGTACACTGGCAAAACTGTCATCTGAAGCATACACAATCTCATAATTTGACTTACTATTCATAAAATATTTTTACCTCACCTCAAGTATATAGATACTGCTTGGCATACCCTATTCTTTACTCCTCAAAAAAATTCTAAAAAGTCAAGCCTGCATTATACTTCTCAACAAATAAGCTAGGTCTTGTCTTAACGATAAAAAAGATTGGTTATCTGCCTTGTTTTCGAACTTCCTTATCATCTTTTCCATAATACCCATAATACCCATAATATCCGGTATTTCCTGAGGTCTCAACATCATTCAAAAGTGTACCTATGATGTTAGCCTTTACGTGTTTTAGTAAATCTATAGTACGTCGAACAGCCTCTTTCTCAGCAATATTCTGACGAACCACTAGAATTGTACCATCAACTTTGGTAGAAAGAACTTGCGCGTCAGTAACAGATAGTACTGGTGGAGCATCATAGATGACAAGATCCAACTGTTTCTCTAAAGAATCAATCAAAGCATCCATTCTCTTAGAATTAAGTAATTCCGCCGGATTAGGTGGCACTGGTCCACTTGGCATAACATATAAATTATCATTCGATGTTTCATAAATTGCTTCATTAATATCAAAATCTCGATCAGTCAGATAATTTGTTAAACCCTTAGGATTTGCAATGCTAAAGGTGGCATTAATTGTAGGTCTACGCATGTCAGCATCAACCAAAAGTGTTTTTAAACCTTGTTTTGCAAATGTTACCGCCAAATTTGCAGCAACAGTCGACTTACCTTCTGATGCAAAGCTTGAGGTCATCATTAAAGATTTATAAGTCTTATCAGCATTCGAAAATTGAATATTAGTACGAATCGTTTTGAACTGTTCTGAGATGATTGAATTAGGGGCCGCTGCAGTAATCATATGGACCCCATTTTCCATAGAATCATTTGAGAGCTGCTTTTTCTTTTTTTTGTTAAAAATTAGC
Organism: Liquorilactobacillus aquaticus DSM 21051; assembly: GCF_001436755.1. GTDB lineage: Bacteria > Bacillota > Bacilli > Lactobacillales > Lactobacillaceae > Liquorilactobacillus > Liquorilactobacillus aquaticus. The sequence continues at coordinate 30,649 of NZ_AYZD01000035.1, read as the reverse complement.
ATTAAATTTTCCCTCCTAGACACGTCGACGTGTCATAACACTTTGACCATTGTTTGTCAGCACACTAACAGCATGTCTATTTGTTTTCTTGCTCATATGGCTAACTGCTCCCAAACTAACTAATCCCAACTCATTAGTCAAATATTTTTCATCTTTCACCGTTGTATCAAGTAAATCACGAATGATAATAATGGCCATACCAATAATCAATCCAAGAACCACTCCAATTAAAATATTCAGCTTTTTATTAGGAGAAACGGGCGTTGTATCAGCAGTTGCTTTGGTTACTATAGTGACATTATCAACTTTCATCATTTTTTTGATCTTTTTACTAAACACGCTACCTATTGTGTTGGAAATATCTGCAGCCGTATAGGCATTTTTATCAAGTACTGTCACACTTAAAACTTGTGAATTAGTTTGATTTTCAATTGAAATCGCGTTTTGCAGATCTTCTAAATTACCCTTATAGTTATCTTGTTGTCTAATCTGCTTCAGTACTGGCGATAGCACCACATCTTTTTTCAAAACATCCTTATATGTATTAATAGCCTGTAAATCGGCTTGCTGTACATTATATTGCATCTGTGCGTTATCGACTTTTTGATTGACTAAAATATCAGTTGTTGCGCTGTACTTAGGTGTCATAAATATAAAGGAAATTATAAATGCTAAGATCCCCCCCACCAACATCCATATAACCAAACTGATAATATTTTTACGTAATAGCCCCCATAATTGTTGTATATCAATTGTCGCTTCAGTGTTACTTTTCTCAACCATTAATTTACTCCTTCAATTAATTAAAATATAAAAACGTTTTTCTAATGACACAGAGAACGAGTTGTCTCCTAAATATTTTTAAACACAAACTACACTATGCAATTATACAATTGTTTCCTTATAAAGGCCACCACTGTATATTAATAAGCCTCCATTAAACTCTAGTACACTTTCCCTCTAAATTTACTACATTATTTTTTTTGCAAAAAACATCAAATACAAATAAAACTTTATTTATTCAAAATTGATAGTTAACGCTTAATATTTTTGAATTAAACTTCAATATGCTCCATTTGGCACGATCATAATTTTAATCGTTCTTAAAATAATTGCTAAATCATATAATAAGTTGCTTTTTTGGATATACTTGAGATCCAATGCCACCATCTCTTTGAAACCAACTTCATTACGCCCACTGACCTGCCATAGTCCCGTGCAGCCTGGGGTAACATAAAGACGTTGCTTATCGTAGTCGCTGTATTGAGCAACTTCATTGGGCAGAGGCGGACGCGGTCCCACCAAGCTCATGTGGCCCATTAAAACATTACACAACTGCGGCAGTTCATCTATACTAGTTTTTCTGATAAAATGACCAACTCGCGTAACTCGTGGATCGTGCTTCAACTTGAACATTGCACCATCTACTTCATTATACTTTTTCAGCTCTGCCAGTTTCTCATCTGCATCCATGCACATTGAACGAAACTTATACATGTAAAAAACTTTACCGCCACGGCCCAACCTCTTCTGTTTATAAAAAACGGTCCCATGATCTTCCAGCTTGATTAACAGTGCCACCACTAAAAACAAAGGCGAAAGGACTACTAATCCTCCCAAGCTGAAGACAAAATCCCCTACGCGTTTCAACGTCCTATAAACATACCTATGATCAATTTGATAGCGGTCCAAATGAATGGTCTGATATTCATTGAACTGACTTCTCTGCATAAGCACTGCTCCCCTAAAGATTAATTTTTATACATTAAACAACAATACGTTTTGATTATACACGCTCTATCTTTTTATTTAAATACCTTTCTTAACAAAAAATTATACAATTGTTAACAAAAATACAATTTTGAGCAAAAAGATGCTTATTTTTTATAAAATGATTAATATAAGATTCTTTATTAGTTAATTCATTAATATTACAGATATTTTAAAATTAAAATTAAATTTTGTTTACAAAATATTTCTATTATTTTCATCATCAATGACAATCAGATTTAAACTACACCAGTTAAACTCGCTTATTCGTATTTTTAATACACAAAAATGGAGTATCGTCTTGCGCGATACTCCATACTAGTACTTGATTTATTCTGTTATCTTTTTGCCTCTAACTGCGCATGTTCTAGTTTTTCAGATCCAATGCTGTCCGTAATTGCTGTGAGACCTTATTAAGATTGGCTTGTGGGACAACCTCATAGGAAACACCGTCAATCGTTTTACCTTCGCCTTGCAACTGAAGCTGCTTGACGTTATCAGCCTTGCGGTACTTGCTTGCGATCGTCTTCATCTGATCGAAAGTAATATCGGTCTTCATGTTACTTGAAAGTGCGGATAGGATATCTTGATACTTCATGACACCATTCACGGTCGTAATTTTCTTGACCAGACCACTTAATACTTCACGCTGGCGTTTCTGACGTCCATAGTCACCGCGTGGATCCTGATAACGCATCCGAGTGAAGGCTAGAATATTATTCTTGTTAATCGTGACTTCACCTTTTGGAAAATGTATCCCTGAATTGGTAAAGTCTAAGTCATTATTGACTTTGATCGAGCCTAATGCTGATGAGAGCTGGACTAAACCGCCCATATTCATTTCAATATAGTGATCGATCGGTACATTCAGGTAGCTTTGAACAATGTTCATCGCACCGCTGACCCCATCATAGGCATAGGCTGCATTAAGCTTGTTATTAAACCCATGCCCAGGAATTGCGACCTTGGTATCCCGCGGGATACTTGCTAGTGTTGTTGTTTCCGTCTTAGGATTAACAACGGCGACCATAATTGTATCTGAACGGCCCTTATATGTACGACCATATTCTCCAGTATCTGTTCCTAAGAGTAAGATCGAGAACGGTTTACCCGCGTTAATACTCTTGTCACTGTCACGACCACTATTATGTTTTACCTTATTATAAGTAGTATCGACTGCTTGTTTTGCATCGCTGTACATCTTGTACATAATTAAGGCATCGACTGCAAAAAAGAGAACCAAAAAGCCCACAATGTACTTCCAAACCTTTTTCTTTCCCTTTCGGTGATGATGACGATGTCTTATCTTTTCATCTTTTGCCAAGAAAGTCACTCCAAACTAAATTAATTTATCAATTATTTCAACCACACAGATTGATTCTAACACTTTTTTAGTTAAAAGAGAATTCCCTTTCTTATACACACCTTTCAATAATCAACCCATAAGCGCTAATTTTTATGCTTAATTAAGAATTTTCGTTTCAAGCCACATTATATTACTCAAAAAGGTACGCTTTTCGTTACTTTTTTTTTGGTCATCATCGAATAATTTTACAGCAAACTAAAAACAGACCGCCTTTAAGAGGTCTGTTTTGGGGAAAGCTACTGCGCTTTTCAATTCCGTGCTGCTTTTACATTAACCTATTCATCCTCCTTTTCACTTCCGTATAAATCTCAGTAAGCAGTTCATCTGTTGGATCGCTAAAATCTTGTGCCTGCAGAATGTATTTTGTGAACATCTTATGGTAGTCTTCTTTAAAATCGTGTATCTTCTTGCTGGTATCAGAATCATTTTCAAGCATGCAAAATTTGGGCAGCGGGCAGCTCGGATAGAAATCAGCAATAAGCTTGCACAACAACTGATTCTCAAGTTCGTACATTTGCTTAGCGAATCCGATCGCACGCTTGCAAAACGCAGGGTTAGTCTCAATAACAATTTTGAATGCAATGTTGAAGACTTTTTCGCAATTAAGTATGACCTTGTTTTCTGAACTGCTAAAAATATAGCTTGAAACGTTATTCAGAAAAAACCAATCCGTCGAACGCTGTGTCACCCCGGTTAATGGGATCATGATTGTTTCGCCATAGACATACGGTAAAATGCCCTTAAAATCCATATAGCGAACCATTGCCCGCGTGAAGGCAAACGTCACCGCATTTCGTTCAACATACCGATTAACAAGCTTCTTTGTCTCGTAGTTTGATAAGCAGATTCCCTTATGAATATCAAAAACGATTGATTTAACATTTTTGATATTATATTTCTGGCAATCGAGAACCAACAGTGTGCTCCTACTTTGAATCTCGATATCCTGATCGAATTCCCCCAATGCAATAATATCTTCGATCCTACTGGTATTTACTTCGACAATTCTTCTGTACATGTGCAACTCCCCATTCCTATTTTTGTTTTTGTGAACTGGTTCAATATATAGATACGTTAAATTTGAAATTTTACACATTTTTTTAAAAAAATTTTCTAACTTTTTTTATTTACACTTCTGCGCTAGTTGTCTAAGCGCTTTCTTTCAGTGTTTAAACATAACTTTTAATCTAATATCATTAGGATGGTTCAAGGCCTTGGATCAATCTTACAAGTAATGGAGTGATCAAATTATGACAATCACAGCTGCATTTGACTTTTTACTGTCCGAAGAACGGGAACGTGTGATCTATGGTGTTCTCAAGCGCCTGCATGTTACCCCGATGCATCCCCAATACCAAGATCTTCTTCAAGAAGGTCGGATCATTTTCACTGAAGCCTATCAGGCTTATAAAAAGCTGCATCCTACTGCAGAGAATGAACGTGACTTGATGCTGTTTGCATACCAGCGGATCCGTTGGCGTCTACTGGATATTCTGCGCAAGGAACAACAGCATCTCTCCAACTGCCTTAGTATGGAAAGTATCTTGTCAGCCGATGAGAGCGGTCTCGAACTCTCCTTCGAAGCTGCCGATCCAGCCACACTTGATCTTGAAGATGAAACTTTAAACTGTGAACTCTACGAACATCTGCTTGCAAAATGTACCGCAAATGAAGCAAAATATCTGCGTCAAAGCTTTGTCTTTATGAGATCGATGACTGAGATTGCAAAAATGTATGGCGTTTCACGGCAAACGATCTATAATTGGCGTGCTGGCATTCAAAGAAAAGCCAGGTATCTCCTGGCAGAAGAACTATCTGCCGCGTAAACTTGCCGTTTGTATAAGGGATCAGACTCTAGCGAACTGTCTCCTATTTTTGTCGAGCGGCTTTACCGACAATAAACACTCTTTGATTTTTATATCTATGCATTTTTTTGCGTTTTTTAGTTTCAAAGCTTTTAAAAATGCATTTTAATGGAAAATAAAGTTTATTTATACATTATCTTGGTGTAAAATTTGAGCATGATTAGTGAAAAAATGGGGGAATCTCGTTTTTTCTGATCAAGCTATTATTTATCCCAACGAGGTGAATCCTTTGACAAAAAAAGCAACTCCCGTACAGCAAGTGACGCTGATGAGCATGATGTTGATGATTTTTACATCGACTTTTGCCTTCGATAACACTTCGATCGCATATTACACGATGGGTTATGCCGGTATCATCTGGTATATTCTTGCCGCACTGCTCTTCTTCGTTCCCTCTTCCTTGATGTTCGCCGAATTCGGTTCCGCGCTGCATAATGAACCCGGCGGTGTTTATTCATGGCTGCAAAGGTCCTTAGGTACCAAGTGGGCTTTTATCGGCGGTTTCGTCTGGCTGGCATCCTGGATCATTTTGATCGTTTCAACTGTCTCAAAAATTTGGATCATGCTGTCTACAACTCTTTCGGGTGCGGATCGTACCGATCTTTGGCGGCTTTTCGGACTCGACTCGACCACAACACTCGGACTGATCAGCATTATCTTCTTTTGCACGATCACCTTCATCTCGACCAAAGGTTTGGGTAAAATCGTCCATCTAGCCGCAATTGGCGGATTAGCAGCCGTAGCGATCACAGTTTTTTTCTTCGTTATCAGCTTCATTGTTCTGATCGCAAATCATTTTGAGCTGGCACAGCCGGTTCACTTGCCCAAGAGTCTCTTTGTCTCCCCGCGCAAAAGCTATCAATCACTGAGCCAGACTGTCTCCTTCGTGATTTTCGCTGTCTATGCTTATGCCGGGATTGAAGCCCTGGGTGGTGTTTCCGACCGAATGAAAAACGCTAAGAAAAACTTCGCGATCGCAATGGGCTTGGGAACACTGGCGATCACCGCCGTCTATGCCCTCTTCATCTTCATGTGGGGCTTTTCTGCCAATTGGACCAAGACCTTCAGTGATTCTTCAGTCAATCTGGGCAACACGACCTACGTTCTGATGAGCAACCTTGGTTATACGCTTGCGGTCTCGCTTGGATTAGACAACATGGCTGCGACTTTTAGCTTTTGGTGTGCTCGTTTTGCGGCCTTCATGATGCTGCTGAGCTATTGCGGCTCCTTCTTCGTGATTGCTTTCATGCCGATCAAGTCCTTTATTCTCGGAACGCCAAAAGCACTATGGCCGCGGTCATTAACTAAGCTTAATCGGCATCAAATGCCCGCCAACGCCATGTGGGGACAAGCAGTTATCGTCTCGATCTTACTGGCACTAACTTCCTTCGGCGGCAAAACTGCAGTCAGCTTTTACAATGTCTTGACCTTGATGGATAATATCTCGTCAACATTGCCCTATCTCTTCTTAGTGACCGCTTTTGCGCTCTTTAAATTCAAGAATCCGCTCAAGCAGGATTTCATCTTCTTCAAAAGCAGTTCGCTAACCTACCTGGTCGTTGGGCTAACAGATATCCTGCTGATCGTTGGAATTGGCGCAACTGTTGTTTCGTCGATTTCAGCTCAGCAATACTGGGATCTTTTTCTTGAGATCGTTGGACCGATCTTATTCGGATTGATCGGATATGTGCTGTATCTAATCTATAAATACAAGAACGCTTAATCAATAATAAACAACAAATAATCCTCTGAATTGACTTTTTAGTCTGACTCAGAGGATTATTTTCACCCATATATTTTAGTCACTTGAACACTGACGCGAGCTCTTAAAGCTAAAGGCTCACAATGTTTTCACATTCTCGACTTCCGTAATTTGCTCATACTGGCTTAGAGAAATCACAATGAAACTCAATTCCTCTTCACGCTGGATAGTAAAATTAAGCTTGAAAATCAAGTTTTCAGAATCATACGCCAACACGATCGCCTGTAATTTCTTGACCTTTTTATTCCTCAATTCGTTAACGATTTTTTCCATCATCTGCGTATCACCTTTTAGATGGACGATCAAACGCCCCTCCAGTGAACCTGGCAAACCATCTAAAAAGTTCCGTTGATGCAATAAGATCTGAACTAATAAAATCAATACCGTAGCAAAAAGTGCCAGCAAGTGCATCCCCGCGCCGACAGCCAAGCCGATCGCAGTCACACACCAGATACTGGCGGAGGTAGTAAGGCCCTCAACACCATGTCGATACGTCAAGATGGCCCCAACACCGATGAATCCGATACTGCTAACAACCTGCGAAGCAACTCTTGAAGGATCTAAGTCCACTTGAGAATAACTTAAAACATCGAAGAAGGCATATTTTGAAATTATCATCATCAAGGCAGCTCCTAGTGCGATCAGCATATGGGTTCGGATACCGGCTGACTTCAAGCGGAGTTGGCGTTCATAGCCCACTAGTCCGCCATAGACCGCCGCTTCCAGCAGTCTTAAAAAGTAATCTATTTGTGTTTCCATCAGCGATCATCTCCATCTCCTGCCCTCGATATGCTTATCACCGTATCCATTATCATTTAATATCTGCTTCAGAAAAAAATTTCTTGCTATTCTATCTCACAACTCAAAGTGCGCTTTAGACTCTGGATTTTCCTGCCCGTCTAAACTTTCAAAAAGAAAGAGCCATTCATTAACAATACGCTCCAAGCTGAAGTCGCGTGCACGTCGCAGTGATAATTCACTAAAATGCTGTCGGTTAAGCAAGCTGTTCATCAAGGAAAGCATTTGCCTGTAAAGATCCATCACATCATGATCCTTAGTTAAAACGCCGTACTTTCCCTTTTGGAGATATTCCTGTGCTCCCGTGTTCCACATACTAACGATCGGGAGCCCAAAGTTCATTGCTTCCCCTATTACCAGAGGCAGTCCTTCCCATCTGGAAGTCATTAAGAAAATTGAGGCTTTTCGGTAACATTCCTGCAATTCATGGCCCGACAGTGGACCTAGGAAAAGAATTTTTTTGCCCAGTTTTTTAACCTCGATATTACTTTCCAACCATTCTTTATCGTTTCCTTCACCGACCAATTTTATCTGCCAATCATCCGGCAAAAGCGCCGCTAATTCTAAGAGATAATCGAGACCCTTATGTTGAATATCGAGCCGACAGACTGAGATAATGACCTTTTCCGTTAACTCGCTTCTGCCATTATTTTCCAAGGTGACAGGATTATGGATCCTCACTGTATTCGGATTATGTTTCGCAAATTCAACTGCATCGGGCTCTGTTAGAGCTACCACTGTATCAACAGCTCCGAGCCCCGTTAAAAGTTCGGCCTTCATTCCCTTATAATATTGTTCCATATATGTCTTATAATTGTTATGCATCCATGCAACAAGCTTAACTGCAGGTACTCTTTCTTTTATCAATGGCGCAAAACTTGTAAAAAGACCGGCCGTAAGGACAACGAGATCAATTTTCATGTCTTCAATGGTCGCTACTAGATCATTAATCTGTTGGCTATTTCTCTGAAGCGGACGGTCCTCACTAAAACTTTTACCAGAATTGACCGGATGCTTAGCTTTTATCAATGGAGCTTCTAAATGAAAGAATGATTCATTAGTCGACAACGAATAATAGGCGAGATTGTGCTTTTCAGCCAGCTTATTGCCAACGACGGTTGCCACTCTTTTGACGCCATCCATTTGCAGGTTTTCAATACAAATTAAAATATTCATAAGCAACTCACTCCTGACTTGTATGCTAGGATATGCTTGGATGGTGCTCTTAGCTAAAAAATTTCTGCGCATTTCTTCCTATATTAATAATTCACAAAAGGTTGTCTTTTTTCGTCTGCACTCTTTCAGGAAAATAACTGCCTTCTTTTGTTCTATGGACATTTTCCGCAGGTCTTAAATTATAAAAGAAAACCCTCCAAGTTTGCACACCGAGAGGGCTCCTACTAGCTGAATTTATAATCGAGATTTGCACGATACTGCAAGTTCTAGTTGGGATTTTCACTTTGCCATACTTGCAACGACAGCATCAAGAAGAAAACTACAATCTTTAATTATCTAGGTATTCTACACTCAGAATACCGCGCATCGCAAGCGCTGTCAAAGAAAGTGTTTCCGCATGCGAACCACTTCGAAATATATAGTCTTAACCACTTAGTTGCTTTGGGACCACTTCAATTCATCACTTGTCGTTAGCAAAAAAACCCATGACAAGGTAATCTTATGTCACGAGCTTCTCTCATTCTATAAAAACAGCCTCTATAAACTATTTGTCTTTTAATTTATACAGCGGTATCTGTCTTGGTCAGTCCATTCAACTTCAACATATCTTCCACGGAAATCTCAAAGTCCAATTGGGCATTGTTCTTAATATGTTCTTCATGAGCAGCCTTGGGCAGCGGCAAAACATCATTTTGCAGAACAAATCTGATCGCTAACTGCGCGACACTGACATCGTATTTAGCCGCTATTTCCTTAATAGCTGCATTTTGTAGAATACCACCAGTTGCTAATGGGGAGTACGCCTCAACCAAAATATCATTATCCTTGGCAAACTTAGTTGTCTGCGGTTCCGTATAGCCAACGAAGTATCGAATCTGATCAACTGCCGGTTTTACCTTGGCATCTGTCAGAATATTCTGCAGATCATGAGCATTGAAGTTAGAAACTCCGATCGCTCGAACTTTTCCACCAGCGTAGATATCCTGCATCGCCTTCCATACCTCAACGTTCTCCTTGTCGTAGTTTGCACCTTTTTCAGCCCATGGCCATGGAGCATGAACTAGATATAAATCAAGATAGTCTGCATCAAGTGCCTCCATCGTCGAGCGAAAGTCTTCCATTGCCCCAGTGTAAGTTTTTGTTTCAGCGGGCAGTTTAGATGTTAGAAAAATATCCTCGCGTTTTATACCTGAGTCGCGAATAGCTTTCCCAACACTTCTTTCATTACGGTAAACCTTAGCCGTATCAATATGGCGATACTCAGCCTTCAAAGCTGCCGCAACAGCACCATAAGTTTGTTCTCCATCTGGAATCTGCCAGGTACCAAAACCAACCTTTGGAATCTTCACTCCATTGTTCAAAGTAAATGTATCCGTTAAAATTGACATAAAATTCCTCCTCTAGAATATCGCTCAGATTGAATCGATCAGCAACCACATTATCTCATTTACATTGAAAAATAACGAGGAAAGCGGCTTGAGTTTTAGTCTTAAAACTAATAAGTTGTTAGGATGACTTAGACTACAGTGACTTGCTTGAGATATCCTTCGCCTTCATCTTCTCCAGTTCTTTTTTTGTCTTCTTATTTCGCGCCTCAATTGCTTCAAACCAAATTCCGTTTAAAATTACTTCCCCACCGATCAAGACAAGGAACATTGGCAAAGTGAAGCCTTGTGTAAACATCTTATAAAGAATAAACACTAAATAGACTACTCCTGGAAGCGCACCGAACCATTTAGGTAAATAACGATCCAAAATATGTAAAACGACAACAAACAACAACGCATATAAATAACCTTTAAAATTAAACATCTTTCTTTTTTTCCTCCTTATAAACCTGAATCAGTTCCTTAGCCACACTTAAAGAAACTTTTTCATCAATTACCATCTGCATAACTTTGGTCACAAAAACATCATCCCCCTGCTGGTCATGCAAACCAATTTTTTGAATAATCTTGTTGAGACGCATCCTGACAGTTGGATAACTGACCTCATAAATTTTAGCTAATTGTTTCAGAGAACCTGAGGCCACGACAAGCTGCTTAATAAATTCCTGATCCTCAGGTTCTAATGTGATAAACCAATCCATTTTTCGCCCTTCCTTTAACATTATTTATTTAATATTAACATTGTTGAATAAAAAGTCAAATATAATTTAATAAAAAGCATTTAATTCACCATGATTGATCATAAGACCTCAATCCATCACTTATTTGTCCAGTCTTTTCGATCTGAAATCTGAGGCGATCAAAAAAACATCTTCATCAGCATGCGTTGTCGCTGATTTTGAAGATGTTTTTTGCTTAAATTTATTCAGAAATTACTGGACGTTTTAGCTATGCCAAACTTCCTTTGCTGTTTCAATCACTAACTTAATTTTCTTCCACTGATCATCTTCGGTCAGATGATTTCCTTCTTCAGTCGAAGCAAAACCACATTGTGGAGATAAACATAAATCATCCAGTACAATATACTGACTAGCAGCGGCAATTCGCTCTTTTAATAACGTCTTGTCTTCCAATGCTGGTTTCTTAGTCGTAACTAACCCGAGTACTACGCGCTGGGAGCGACCATTGTCAGCAATCTTCTTCAATGGTTCGAAACCGCCTGAACGTTCATCATCATATTCCAAGAAATAACCATCAATATGCAGCTGGGCCAAGTAGTCCGCAACTGGATCATACGCACCAGCGCCTGCCCAATTTGAATCATAATTACCGCGACAGACGTGCATTGTCAAGACAAGATCATCCGGCTTATTATCCGCGATAGCGTTGATAGCCTTAACTGCCGCTTCGCATAATGGTTTTAGCTCGGGATTGATCACATTTTTTGAAAAACTTGCCCACATTCCCCATGAGGTGTCGTCAATTTGAAGATAACGACAACCAAGGTCATAGAAATGCTGGACAGTTTTTTGATAGGCTTCGATTTCATCGGCCAAAAATGCTTCTAAATCATATTGATAATGTTCATCGTAAACTTCAGCGTCCTTATTGGGGAAGAAAACAGATGGGCTGGGAATTGTCTGTTTTGCGACCACACCTTCAGGGACGATGCTGTTTAAATATTCAAAGCCCGCAAAAAATGGATGATCTGGATTATAAGCAAGCTTATCGGTGATCTTAACCCCGCCTTTTCTGGTCTCTTGCCCGTTGAAAATAAAGCCATGGTCCGGCTCAAAAAATTCTGCACCCTTTAAACCGTCAAAAAAGTCTAAATGCCACCAACTGCGTCTGAATTCACCATCGGTTACATCCCTTAAACCTAATTGCACTTGCTTGTCGACAATCTTTTTAATTTCTTCATCTTCGATCGCAGTCAGTGTTGCTTGTTCAAGCTTACCATTCTGAAAAGCTGCCCGTGCTTGTTTCAACCTTTCGGGTCTTAAGAAACTGCCTGCGGTATCATACCTGCAGGGATATTGTGTTACACTAGTTGCGTTTGTCATTAATCTCTCTCCTTTAATTTTTAATACAAAAAAAGCCCTCGGAATAAATAAAATTCCAAGGGCGAACGAAACAGTCGCGGTACCACCTTTTGTTTTGTCTAATTCACATTAGACAACTCTGAGAGTACGGGTGCATATTGCACTATACTCCAGTACGTTAATGCGTACCACACAATGCTTCCTTGCAAATGCTCGAAAACATACCGCTCCAAGACCATTTTCACTATCAAATTACCGCTCACTTTCATCATTGCATGAGCTCTCTTGAGACAACCTTGATCGTTACTCATCTTTTCATTGCATTAAATTATTATTATTCTCTCATTGATTTAACATTCTATCTTTCGAAAAAACATTTGTCAAGTAAATCTTTTTAGGCAGTTGTTTCAAAAAATTGTTTTAATAGGATCAAACTATTTCAATTTCTTTTTAGGAGTAATTCTGTGCTGAATTTTCTTTTCACATAAAGTATATCGTTTGTTTCAAGCAGGATTGCTGATCTATGCCCTCTCTTTATTCAATTTGTTCAAGCTCGTTCTTACTATGCTGAGTTTATTCGATTAGCGTTTTCAAACACTGTTAGATCGACACTGCAACCTCAAGTTGCGTGCTCAGCATCCATAAATAGACAGGATAGATATTTACTTAGCTTTATTCTTATGGATAATTGAAGAAGTATTCAACAGGAGGTTAATACATAATCATGAAAAATATTTTTTCACATCAATTAATAACGTTGCGAAGGCGAAAGAAGCTATCCCAAAATGACCTCGCACGTAAATTATATGTTTCACGCCAATCCATTTCAAAATGGGAAAACGGTGAGAATGAACCAGGCATTGATAAGCTGATCACTTTAAGTGAAATTCTGGGTGTCAGTTTAGACTTCTTGATCCTAGGTAAGGATAATATGAACGATCTGATCCTTAAAATCAGCGGCTTAACGAAAGCATTCGCACAGCCAGTTTTGAATGGGATCGATCTGAATATTTACGGTAAAGACCGCATCGCCCTCCTTGGCAGCAATGGCGCGGGAAAATCTACTCTCGTCAAAGTCATCTACGGCGAACTGCAGCCTGACACCGGCCGTGTTGCAAGTTACATTAATAATAAGGATGATCTCAATGTCATGACTCAAGATGATGTTTTGATGGAAGATCTCAAAGTTATTGAACAAGTTCAGTTAGCTGCATTGATTGATAAAGTCTACTCCGAGGAATTCATTGAACAGCTCATCCGCAAATTCCGTCTGGAGAAACAGAAGAACACCTTTGTCGGTAAGCTTTCAGGCGGGCAAAAAAGGCGCTTATCCCTTCTGCTTACTCTCTTGCGCGATTCTAAATTGTTGATCTTAGATGAGCCAACTGTCGGAATGGATCTGGAGTCAATCGATTTTTTCTGGCGCTACTTGGACCATGTTGGCGGCTGCGTTATCACGATCACCCATGATTTTAATCAGATAGACAAGTATTTTTCTCGTGTTCTATTATTGAAGGATGGCAAAATTATGCAAGATGTCTCAGTCGATAAGATTCATAGTCACAATCAAACGATTGAACAATGGTACCGCCAATTCAACAATGAGGAGGAACACGTAAAATGATTAAATTGATTCAGTTAAAGCAGGTTTTGCGAAATCGCCGTTTTGTCTTTTTTACAATTATCATCCCCTGCTTTTGGTATTTATTCATGCTTAATCTTCTGAAAAATGATCAACAAGTCGGCCAAACAATCAAATACAATTGGTTTTTAGTAGCATGTTTAATGGGGATCGCAGGAAATTCTATCGTGACCTTCAGCAAACGCATCAACAACGGCAGTCGCTTTTACCTGTTTAAAGCTAAGCTCTCGCACTACTCAATATGGCATTTTATGGCAGATCAGCTTATCACACAACTGATTTTAAACAGTATGATCATGGTCATTATTGTTATCATTGGGCTTTTGTTGGGGACGCTTAGTTTAGATATGACATTATTGATCTCGCTGATACTTTTGAACGTTTTTGGAGTCTATTACAGTATCATCGGCTTTGTCCTGGGACTCATCATGGAGACTGCAGCACTTGATGCCAGCGGAGCACCCTTGATGATCGTTGCCGCACTCTTTATTGTGCCTTTTAACACTTTCATCAATAATGGCTTTGCACATTTCATAACTTCTGTTCAAAAACTATTTCCGGGTTATTATTTATATTCCCTTAGCCGGCATCTGCTTGAACAGTCTGCACTCACTCCTGATCTAACAAAGTTTTGCCTTTCATTCTGTCTCACGCTCCTGCCGTTTCTTCTCATCCTGTGGTTTAAATTGATTAAGAAAGCGAGGTAAGTCAAATGATGCAGCATTTACATGACTATGTAAAAGAAAATTACGAACGGGGAAACTTCCAGACGTACAACGAACCCGACTGGTCAAAAACCGAGCATTCCTATAAAAACTGTTCATATCAGCAGAACACCTCGGATGATTATCAACTTGGCTATCAGCAAGCCCGCCGAGATTACGAGACACAGCATGCATTCCGCCATTATCCCGAAGAATTAGTTAAATTGACTAACAAGTTAGTTAATGGGCGCGTCTCGGAGATCTTGGAATACATCAAGGGCTACAATGCGGGGAAAGAAGAACTTCTGCATAAATAAAAAGCAGATACCGAAAAACAAGCAAGTTCTTGGAGCAACCTTGCGGAAATTCATTTCAAGTCCGTTTAAACTGTTATAATAATTAAAATAACAGTTATGGTGGTGAGTAGACTTGGAAACAACTATCGGGAAAATATTGCTGAACGCACGCAAAGAACAACACATGACGCAAAATGAAGTAAGCACCGGAATCTGTTCGCAAGCAATGCTTTCAAGTATTGAACATGACAAATATAGTCCAAATGTTGAACTTGTTATTGCTCTTTGTCAGCGGCTGACAATCAACCTCGAATCTTTAAGCTTGGCGAAAAATTATGCTATTTCTGGCAATATGGACTTTAATAAGCGGCTCATTTCCTTATGTAATGCACATCAATATACTGAATTATTAACTTTTCTGCAATCACCCGCTGTACTTTCTGCAATTGAAACACCCGC
Source organism: Liquorilactobacillus aquaticus DSM 21051 (assembly GCF_001436755.1). GTDB lineage: Bacteria > Bacillota > Bacilli > Lactobacillales > Lactobacillaceae > Liquorilactobacillus > Liquorilactobacillus aquaticus. Next base: position 15,381 of record NZ_AYZD01000035.1, on the reverse strand, counting down.
ACAAACGCAATCTTATTATTATTATCTGGCCGTGGCTGAATTTCAAACTTCTAAAAAAACAGAGCGTGCTAGCGAAAAACTTAAGCTTGCTCTAGCAGAACATAAACCAGGCACACCTTTAAGCACACTCGATCGTCTCTGTCTAGCCAGCTTGGCCTTTTTTAAAAACAGCAATGTTACCGAAGAAGACCGCTTATACAAGCAGGCATTCATTGGATTGGAAAGCACACCCTACTCGGCTAATCTTAATATCCTTTATTATTTGAGTGCCTTTTCTGCTTATCAGAAGCTGGACTATGAAAAGTGTGTTCAGCGGTTATTAGCTGGAATCGACTTCATCACAGCCCACGATTCGCATTACATGCTGGCAAATATCTATTACTTACTGGCAAAAACCGCGCAGAAGCTTAACGATGCCGATCAAAAAGCTGAATCTGAAGAACGTGCCACCCTCTTTGAGGAACTCTTCGACGAAAATATTTTTCGCAATTTTTGAAATATAAGAACTCTTATTTTTGGTGACTGCTCCTTTTAGCTATGATTAGATCATCAACTGAGAGGAGTTACAACATTATGAAAGAATTATTTACAAACCTGATCACCATCAACACTAAGCCCGAGGCCATTCAAAACGTGCTCAAAAATCCGCAGCGCCTGCTTGAATGGATACCAGAGATTCAGAGTGTTAAAGCAGGAGAAAATCATTTTCACATTAGACGTATTTCTTCCGCACTCAATCAGCTAGAGGTATTGTCTGTCACCACAACAACCGACAGCATCACCTATCATAGTACAAAAGGTCGACTAGAGTATGATCTCGTCTTCAAATTAACCGGTGCCGACGATCAAACAATCGTTGCACAAACCTTACTGTTGAAAAGTAAAACGCCGTTATCCTTACCGGCTGGTCTGCTGGCTCCTATTGCTAAGCATGCTTTTAAGCAAAACTTGAATGGACTAAAAAATTTAGTTGAAGTCCTCGCGTACCAAGATTGATGCTTAACGTTTCAACAATCAATTTAAGTTTTGCGAATATCTAGGTTCTTTGTTGCTTGAGCTTGTCTGCTTAGTAATTATTTATGAAACCAGAGTAAAACTTTTTAGTATTTTTAATGACTTTCTCTTTCAAAAACAAGGGGCATCCGGTTTATAGTCGGTTGCCCCTTGTTTTTTTCTGTTTGTGGAGATTTAGTATTATACAAAAAAAACAGTCCAGCAAGATAAAGTTTAAGCTTTTCACACTTTCCTTTTTTTCTTTCGATCTAACTAACTTAATCTTTAACAACCTTAAATCTCTTCAAAATCATCATCAATTTTATTAATTATCTCGCTGGACTGCTGATAAATAAGGGATAGTCAAACTCTAACCTCTTTTCTAACCATCTCGCGACGGCTTCTTTTGCCCAACTACTATGCAAGCATAATGTTGTGGCTTTCGATTATAGCGTTTGCTATAACCCCTTACACTCTGTATTATATAGCATATTGATTTTATTGCAAGCGATTACACTTATTGGATAAAACATTCCCAATAGACCGCATGAAATCTTGGCTTCTTCCTTGATGGCCTCCGTCTTGTTTTTATAATCAACATTACTCATGATAAGAATGCTTGACGTATTTATTTTAAAATTGATATACTTTGTGCACAATTCTAATTCTTAATATGGGGGGAAATATTATGATCTTTGGTCATATTCTTTTTGGAACAATCGCTGTAATTGGTGTTTTAATGCTGGAAGTCGGATTTTATCGCGACTTCGCACGTCTTAATTTAACTCAAAAATTAGGTATCTTTTTGACCATTTTTGGACTTTTTGCAACAACAGCTCTGGGAATTTTCTTGGCTGGCAGTTTTCTTGCCGGCATGATCGTCAGTGTCATTGGGATTTTCTTACTAGGCATGCTGGTGAGACCAGTATTTAGTTCGGATAAAACAAAATAAAATTTCATCATCTTCCTAAATAAGGAACTGGATCAAAAGTTAAATTTTGATCCAGTTCCTTATTTATTCCTTTATTGATTTCGTTAAATGTGTTCCATATTTCAAAATTCTCCGTCTGACTTTGAATTACTCATAGCAAAAAATACATCATTTACGCAATCACACATTAGTACTTAAATGTTATCAACTATGTTACACGACCATTTATTGAACTGCTTAGAAGCAGCATTGTTTGGGAGAAACTACAATTATTAGGAATTGGTCATCTTTAAGCTGTTTATCTTTATAGAAATTATTTTTTAAGCCAAAATTCACGCAAAAAAAAACAGC
>NZ_AYZD01000035.1:0-13005 GCF_001436755.1 Liquorilactobacillus aquaticus DSM 21051 | reverse complement strand
CCCCTTACACTCTGTATTATATAGCATATCAGTTTTATTGCAAGCGATTACACTTATTGGATAAAATGCAATTACATAAACTAAAAAAGACGACCGACCTAGTCATCTTTTTCTTTTATAGAAGAATTAAAGTCAACTACCAAAGGTTAACAATCGGACCAATCATGTAAATTCCAAAAACCATAACGATAACACAGAACAACGTAACAACCCATTTGTACACGCCCTGCATCCGATATTTTGGGGGCAAAACTTTTGCCTCCAGCACCAGTAAAAAGCCAAGGACTATTGGCAATAGCAATGCATTCATGACCTCAACGGCTACTGCCATATTTACTAGCTCAAAATTGGCAAGAACCAAAACAGCACCAATAACATGCGCTAATGTATACATGATGTAAAAACCAGCCGTTTTACGATTTAGAGGTTCGTTCAAACTATGTTTCCAATTTAGAACTTCAGTAATACCCCAAGTTCCCGCCAAGGCCACGACTAATGCTGCTACCAGCGCCCCACCTAACATGCTGGCGCCAATTAAAATTTTAGCAGACATCGAACCAATATAGGGAGCTAATCCACTAGCTAGGTCGCCCACAGAATTCAATGATTCAGATGAAGAATTACTCCCGATTGTTGCCGCGAACACAATTACAAAAATAAGCATAATTCCTTGAGTGATCAGGGTTCCAACAAATGTATCCTGACGTTCCTTCGGAATTGAGTCTGCATTCAGTTTTTTATCGACTACAGCACCTTGCTGATAAAAAATCATCCATGGCATAACAACGGCCCCAACATTAGCTGCAACTAAGTAAAGATACGATGAATGTCTCCATGGAATTATCATTAGTCCTTGTGCCATCTGAGATAAACTAGGCCTAATCATAATAACAGCTATAATAAATGCTAATTCGGCTAGGCCAATCCCGATCCCAACCCGTTCAACACGGCGATAACTTCCACTGAAAGCAATGCCAACTAACAGAATTGTCGCAATTGGAACGGTAATCCACTTCGAAATTCCAAATAATTCTCCGACACCCGCAACTCCAATAAATTCAGTCAATAACGCTCCAATAGCCGACACTGCTAAGGTTCCAGCTGAAAGCCAAGCCCAACCAGTACCAAAGTTTTCCCGAATTAGCTCACCATGGCCTTTATGCGTAACGATCCCCAAGCGGACTGTCATCTCCTGCGCCATATACAAGATTGGAATTAATAACAGCTGAGGTAAAATCATCGTATAGCCCCATTGGGCCCCAGATTGAGCAGCTGTAATTAAACAACCAGCATCCGTATCAGCAAGCATGACAATTAAACCAGGCCCCCAAATCTTTAACCAATGATGATTTGCTGGTTTTCGTAATAGCCTTTTTCCCCTTAAAACATGTATTTTTCCAACATTAGGTTGCAAATAAACCACTCCATTCATGCTAACTATACTTCAAGTTAACAGATAGTTTTTAAATCATAAACACCATATATTGTACTCTTGCAAGTGCTAGCACACAATGTGTAGAATGGAATGAGCGGAAAATAAAATTGAAATAGTTATAGACTCATTGATGCACTAAACTAGATAAACCATCCTAATATTTTTATGTATTATTAGCATAGATTTCATCAAAGACAGTAACGTAACTTGAATTTTAATAGCTTTCTAAGCAGCCCTCTTTTTGAATGATCTGCCGCCTATATCTAGTTCGCGCTAAAAGTGATTCAGATCTTACTTCAAAAGGCCAACCAAGAATCAAAAGTATCGATCTTCACTCCGAACCATACCTAACATTTCGAATATCATCAATACGTACAAACTTATTGACATCAATGACAATTTCGTTAGCATTGTACCCATGAATCAGCGTAGTTATGTCTGGTAGATTTCTATGGTTGCGATCTAATTGATTTAACTGAATCGTTACTTCGCACTGCTTACTATAAGCAGTAGCAAGAATAGCTGTGATCACTTCAAGTGACTGCTGGGGTTTGTACTGAAGCTTTTGATTGAAAGCGTCAGCCTGTTTGTTTAAAGCCGCCGTGTGATCCGATAAATAAAATCCTTGCCATTTTACCATTCCGCGATCATGATAGTCATATTTGAAAAAGTCGTTGACTATTTTCATATCAAAATCATCATTACTCAAAAATATCTCGCCTCCACTGAATTGTTTTTTGCGTTTGAGGCCATTTCATACCGGTGAAGCCAACAAACCTGATCGTCAAGTTGGTCCTCTTTCTTAGACCCGTAATGATTTGCTCCAAATAATGAAGATCATAATTGTCAAGCTTGTGCAGAGGAACTGATTTTAAACGTTCTCCTTTGCGCTGACTATTGAAAAAGAAATTATAACAACTATCATAAGGATCATTAGCAACTTGGAACCAATACTGCGTACGACTGGTTCGTTTAAATAAGAGCTGCATCCGGCTATAGATAATTTCTAGGTCCTTATTCATAACTGTTTCCTCCGTTATGCCCTCCCACTAGTTTCGAACGTTCGATCGCGGTCCCGCCTCTAGTTAAACTAGTGGCATAGACTAACTTAGTGAATCCAAAACGTTTATGAATTTCATCAATTACATAATTTAATTCTTCTTTTCTCACTTGGCGAGCCGGATCCGCAAACAGGTCCAACTGCTGTCCTGCATTAGAAGTCAGCCCACTGCTATACACTGCAATGTTTCTGACGGCCTGCCCTTCCCAATTTTTTCTAAACAAAAACAGCAGCTGCTTAGTGATTTCGCGATTATCATTGGTAGAATCGATTTTTAGGGCATGGTGAAAGCCAGCGCGTCCGTCCTCCGCAGCATAGGAGAAACCGATGTCTAAGGAAAGACAATCAGTCAGCTTATTATGGTGTCGCAATCGAGCAGCGACTTGTTCACCGATTTCTTTGATCACCGTTTCGATTTCAGATTGTTTTAGATAATCACGCGGCAGTACTTGCGAATTACCAATGCTAGCCGATTTAGTCACATGTTTATACTTTAGGTTAGAGCGATCCACTCCCCAAGCAATTGCGAATAATTGCGCACCAATGACCCCCATTTCTTGTTTCAGTAAATAAGGATTAGTGTGAGCAAGCTCGTACATATTATGGATTCCCAGATGGTTAAGTCGTTTGGCTGTCCGTCTGCCGATCCCCCAAACATCCGTCAGTTTACTGATGGTCCAAATTTTTTTAGCGACAGTTTCATAATGAATTTCACCTATTAAGTCCTGTGTGTGTTTAGCATAGACATCCAGTGCAATTTTTGCTTGTACAGGATTATCACCAATTCCCACAGTCGTATACAACCCCAACTTTTCCCGCACTGTTTTTTGGATCAAACGTGCGACTTCTCGCGGTGAATTGCCGAACAACCGCCATGAGTGTGTCATATCAAGAATGCTTTCATCAATTGAATATGGCCAAACATCATTTTCAGAGGTGAACTGCGTGAAGATCTCGTTAATCTGAACATTACGCTGGATATAAAGATTCATTCGTGGAGGCACTACCTGTAAGCGCGGATCTCGCGGCAGATCTCTTTTGCGGGAAACGTTGGCCTTCAGATGAAATAGTCGTTTGGCTTCTGGAGATGTCGCCAGGATAAGTCCACCATTCGTATTCTCAGCCTCGCTCATTACCACTAATGGAACTTTAAGCGGATTATAGCCGCGCTGGACCGCCTCGCAGCTAGCATAAAAAGACTTGTTGTCGATTAAAAAGAAAACACCACGAGGTTCATCGTCTGTAAACATAAACACCACTTCCGCAAGTTTTGTCTATATATTAACACAAAATAGCGAACGTGTGTTCTTTTTTTTCGGAAAATTTACCATTATTGCTGGCATGACAGCACACAAAACTTAATTCTCTCCTGTCGAAAAAGAAACGAGCTACCGCTGATGTCGAGAAGATAGATCATCCTAAGTTGAAAAAATACGCAAAAAAAAAAGCGTATTTTTAGCTGTTTAGCTCGGGGTAGGTATGGACCTTTTTGATTTTTTAGACAACTTGATCAGTAAGATCGAGATTTTTTGATATCTCCACCGTACGCAATTGACCTGTCCGCCAGCTGCTTAAGAACGTCTACTCAGGACTAACTTGTACGTCATACTTATCAGCCAAAAAAATACAACCAGAGGTGCAGCCAGAAAAACTATATAATACAAAAAGAAGATCGCGGCTGTCGAACCTCCGACCGTTCCATGATAGAGGTAGGCTGGGATAAAGTTCGAAGTAGCAAATGATTCTCCATTAATCTTGAATGCCTTTTGAATATTGCTCATTTTTTCTTCTTTACTTCTCTTTGAACGATAGTCAGCCACGATCAAATAAGCAACTGGGAAAAAAACAAGGGCATTTAACATAAAGTACCCATTTATCAAATTCATCCCTGCGGGAACCGCCTGCCCTGCACCACGCTCGTTGATTATCAACAACGTGATACCTAGATTTAAACCAGAAAGCATATATCCACCAAATATTCTCCCCAAATATTTCATTGACTCTTCCCCCAAATCGCATAAATACTAAATTTATTCTTTAGGGTAGACCCCCGATTGTCAGGTGTCAAGCTACCATTAGTTTTTATACAAAATATTTTTATTTTATATTTTTAATATTAAAATTGTTGTTTACCGTTAAATTTGGGCAAAAAAAAACAGTCCAGCAAGATAAAGTTTAAGCTTTTCACACTTTCCTTTTTCTCTTCCGATCTAACTAACTTAATCTTTAACAACCTTAAATCTCTTCAAAATCATCATCAATTTTATTAATTATCTCGCTGGACTGCTGATAAATAAGGGATAGTCAAACTCTAACCTCTTTTCTAACCATCTCGCGACGGCTTCTTTTGCCCAACTACTATGCAAGCATAATGTTGTGGCTTTCGATTATAGCGTTTGCTATAACCCCTTACACTCTGTATTATATAGCATATCAGTTTTATTGCAAGCGATTACACTTAATTATTTCGATAACCCACAGTATTTTATTTATTCCTTTCTTTTTATCTGTTTAAGAGATACATTTATTTGCCGTGTTGTAAAAAAGAACTTAATTGTTACCACGATATAAGAAAAAACGTAAATAAAAGTAGTGTTAGCGACTATGTGCAAATAATTAAAATATAAGCCAAAGATAAGATTAAGTATGACTATAAAAACAAGAACACTTAGATAATGGATTACTAAAGAACTTAAAAAACTTAATGATTCTATTTCAAATATGACAGTCGTTACTCCAACAAAACTCGAGAGCGCAAAGACAAACACAACATCGTTTTCCGTGACTGTGTTAATTCTATGCAGGAGCAGCAAACTCATATAAACAAAAGAACCGATCCCTAAACCATTAAAAATACGTTTAAACCATTCCATAAGTTCACCCCATTAATAATTGTTTTGCTCTGTATGATTTAAATAAACTTCCCAGAAAAAGACCCACCGTTGCGCCAGAAATTATTGCATAAATCAAGTTGAAATTCAATATCCTCATAGATTCCGCATTAACGCTCATGTAAACATTTAAAATATATTTAAAACTAAAATTAATTAGTATGATAACCAGTGGCAGCCAACTCCCTTCCTGAAAAAGGATATTATTTTTAACATAATATTTTCGATTACGATAAAGTAAATAACCAAAGAACGCACCAACTAAAATCATTGGTACATACAAAATTAGCGTTAACAATGGATACTTGAAGCTTTCAAGAACACGGTCTAATCCCCAATAAATAAAAATAAACGGCATAATAACACTTCGTCCTAAAGAAACTGAGTTGTCCTGACTTAGCTTAATACCACGCTTTATTAAAACAAATAGGACGACCCATACCCAAAATGGCGTCCGTCCGATTATTTGAACTAATGTCTCTAAAATTATTGTCAATGTAATCACTCCTAATCAAGTTATGCCAATAGTTTAATGGTTTTCACAAGAATAGAAAGGTTTTGCTGCACATGCGGTAATTATAATGACAGATCAGGTCTTATCGCGCTATTTTTTTTAACGAATTCTTGATACTAGATACATAACGCCGGCTCACAATTAGTTTTTCAGTCGAGCTCAACTGAACTGTCAGATTGCCATTTAAATGGGGCTTAAATGCTGCGATCGCATAGACGTTAACCAGTGTATTTTTAGAAATCTGTATCAAGTATTCCGGACTTGAATTGATGAAGTTAACCAGTGATTGTCTTAACAAATAAGTTTTTTCTTTTGTGTACAAAAAAATTTGTCTCTCGATATATTCAACATAAAGGATCTCGCTAAATCTTATTTTTTCTTCACGATCGTTGCTCATTAGTTTAGCAAGTATAACATTAGTATTGTTTTGTAAAAGATTGATAGCATCATTTATGGGAGGAGTTAATTCATGGACGTGAAATAGCACCTCATCTTCTTGCAACGAGTTTTTTCCCAAACGATTGATTTTTATTTTGATATTATTTCCCCCTGCCTATAAAAATTTTTGCAATGTACCGCTGAAATAACTGCCACAAGATAAAATTCAAACCACAGCTGAATTTCTGCTCAAGTATTGGTAAAAGAAAACCAGACACTTAAGCTCAAATCGGTAAAATTTGAATACTATTGCGAATTTATGAACATAATGTGTTTCTTTGCTGCGAGTAATTCAAAGTAGCTGAAAATATTGACTTGCAGGAACACATTTATATGAAGTCAATAAAACTGCCAGCTGAGTTGAAAAGTTATATTTTGACCCAGCCGCTTTTAAACTTTGTATTATAAGTTAATGTGCTTTAATACTCAGACCTCTCTGACTCTTATTCGAGGCTTATCGGTTTATCAAAAGCACTTTTTTAAATAATTATTCCATACTTTACTCAACTCCACAATTAAATTTAAGCTTATTCATCACTGCAAATCATTCTTTTTCGTTGACAAATGTAAACATTACCTTTAAGCTGTGAATATAGACTACAGATGTAAACGAAAGGGATGAAGCTATTTGAAAAAAGGCGATGCAACTCTGATGTCACCCGCAGAATGGGAAATAATGCGCATCATTTGGACTAAAAAAGGATCCAGCAGTAAAGAAGTTATCAGTCTAATGCAACTGAAGCGAAATTGGTCGGAGTCGACAATCAAAACACTCCTAGGGCGTTTGGTTGAGAAAAAAATGCTGCAAACGAACAAGGAGGGCCGGCGCTTCTTCTACCAGCCAACTATAACTGAATCTGATGCAATGAATAAAGTTGTTTCTGAGTTATTCGATCACTTATGTAACATGAAAAAAGGCAGTGTTATCTTAAATCTCCTGTCTAGTCTGACTTTTAGCCGCGAAGATATCAAAAAAATGCAGTCTTTGCTGAGTGAAAAAATGGAGACCGCGCCTGCTTCAATCACCTGCGATTGCCTTCCCCACATGGAAAACTGTTCTATGCACGAAAAAAACTGCTAGTAAATTCAGCAACTAGAAAGAAGGATGTAAAACTATGGATAAAATATTAATTGCAGTCGCTGCGCTTCTCATCATTGGTTTTATTGTCTGGTGGTTCTTCGGAAAGCATGAAGATAAGGAAGTAACCGCTGAAAGAAAAGGAAGCAGCCAAAATGTAAATGTTGTGGTAAACGGCGGGTATAAACCTAGTACCGTTGTTTTAAAGAAAGGTGTTCCAGCACAGATCACTTTCAAACGTAAAGATCCATCGAGTTGTTTAGAACAAGTTGTCTTCCCAGACTTCGGGATCAGCGAATTTTTACCGCAAAATAAAGACCATGTAATCAGCATCGACACAACCAAAGCTGGTGAATTCAACTATGCTTGTGGGATGAATATGTTCCATGGGAAAGTAGTGATCAAATAATGAACATCAAAAACAGGTTTATTTTCTCCTTAATTGTCTCGTTACCGATGTTTGTCGGAATGATAATTATGCCTTTCGGTTACGAATTGTCTGGCGGTATGTGGACAATGTTTCTGCTTACAACCGCTGTAATGCTTATCTCTGGACGCCAGTTCTTGCAAAGTGCCTGGGCTTCCTTTCTTAATCACCATGCCAACATGGATACCTTAGTCGCAATTGGGACCTTCACAGCCTATTTTTACAGCATTTACGCCATGCTGACACATCAGCCTGTCTTCTATGAAAGTGCGGCTTTTGTCATCACGTTCGTCCTATTGGGACAAGTTTTTGAAGAGAAGATGAAGCATGCCGCTTCCGGTGCGGTTGAAAAACTGATGGACCTCCAAGCTAAAGATGCTGAAGTTCTCCGCGATGGCAAATTACTGAGAATTCCATTAACCGAAGTTAGAGTCGAAGACATCATCCGTGTTAAACCGGGGCAAAAAATTGCGGTTGACGGGATTATCACCGAAGGCAGCTCCACTATTGACGAATCAATGGTTACCGGTGAAAGCATCCCTGTTGCTAAAAAAACAGGTGATCCAGTTATTGGCTCAACGATCAATAATACAGGGACGTTTATGTTTAAAGCATCCAAGGTTGGAAATGATACTCTACTTGCGCAAATCGTTGAACTAGTCAAAAAAGCGCAGACTAGTCATGCTCCAATTCAAAAAACGGTTGATAAGATTGCCAATATTTTTGTTCCGCTTGTGATCATCATTGCCATTTTGACATTTGTGATCTGGTATGTTCTGCTGGGAGCGGCTCTTGTTGATGCAATGCTTTTTGCCGTTTCGGTAATCATCATTGCCTGTCCTTGTGCTCTAGGGATTGCCACTCCTACTGCCCTAATGGTCGGAACCGGCCGCAGTGCCAAAATGGGGATCTTAATCAAAAATGGGGAGATCCTTGAGGCTGCCAACAGTATCAAAACAGTTGTTTTCGATAAGACTGGCACGATCACAGTCGGTAAACCTAAAGTTACAGACATAATCGGTGACCAAAAGAAAGTTCTGGAGGTAGCTGTCAACCTTGAAGCAACTTCAGAACACCCTCTTGCAGCAGCCATCCTAAATAAAGCCAAAGAGTTAAATATCGTGCCGCACGAAGCGCAAAACTTCACTGCGATCGAAGGTAAAGGTATTCAGGCCCAGATCAATAACAAACAAGCTTTCATCGGCAATCAAAAATTGCTTGCTGAATACCAGCTTGATGAACAGACTAAAGCTAAAATGGTAGAGCTTCAAAATGAGGCCAAGACAGTTGTAATTGTTGGCTTTGATGATAAGATCATCGGACTGATTGCTGTTCAGGACACACCGAAAAGAAGCTCAGCAGCGGCAATCGCAGCCTTGAAGAAACGCGGGCTTCGAACCGTCATGCTGACCGGTGATAATAAGTATGTTGCGCAAGCGATCGCTGCTCAAGTCGGGATTGATGAAGTAATTGCAGATGTTCTCCCCAGCGATAAGGCCAACAAAGTCAAAAAACTGCAGCAACATGCCCCACTTGCTTTTGTAGGTGATGGGATCAATGACGCACCTGCGCTGACAACCGCTAACGTCGGCATCGCAATGGGTTCAGGAACTGATATTGCAATTGAATCAGGCGGGATCGTTCTGGTTAAAAACGATCTGCAGGATGTTGTGCACGCTTTGGAACTAAGCCAAAAAACATTTAATCGTATCAAGTTGAACCTATTTTGGGCCTTTATCTACAATACGCTGGGTATTCCTGTTGCAGCGGGTCTCTTTTCCGGTCTCGGGTTAATCCTAAGTCCTGAATTAGCTGGAGTCTTCATGGCTTTGAGTTCCATCTCAGTTGTCGCAAGTTCTCTGTTGCTTAATAGAGTCAAACTGACTCACACTGCACAAAGCACTTAATGGAGGTTTAAAAAATGAACAGTCAGAATTCAAAGAGAGCAACAATCATAATAATTGTTGCTGCCCTCATCTATGTTGCATTTTCCTTGCTTGCCGGAACATTTCTAATGAATCTTTTCCATTAGATTTGATCCGCAAACAACTCCTGTGTTTCTTTGCATTAGCAAAATATCATCAGCTAAGTCTGCTGCGCACAAGCTTTAAGTTTCATTTGTTCAGTGCTCAGCAGACTTATTTTTGTATCTAATTGTGGGGTAACGCACCATAATCAGTAATCTTCAAATGCTAACAGCCAACTCCATGCTTAGTTCAAAACTGACTATAGATATTTAGCAGCCAGATGAAAAAATTTTTTTTGAGTATATTAATACCAAAAGTCAATCGAGCTTTAATTTGACCAATTCTAGGGTATACTCTGACCGTACATATCCAAATTCAAAAAAAGCTTGTTTCAATGCTTAAAAGAAAGGAATTATTCATGATGGATTCAACCTACCTTAATGACATCTTTTCACAGTACATGCAAAAAGATGAACTTTTGTATCAAACATGGATCATACATAGCGAAGAACGTCTGAAAGCATTTAATGGTGTCCGAAAAGGAACTCAAAAAATCGTTTCAACAATCCAAAATGGAACATTTCCCCGCGATCTTCACGGATCAGCACTTGAAGTAGTTATGGATGTCATTGCTTCTCAACATGAAATCTTTAAGGGTGCCAAGCACGCGTTTATGTGGAAACCCAAGTTGAGAATACCAGATATTTATGAGAATCGAGAAAATCAATTGCTATTTGCTGAATGCTTAAACTCAGTCCTAAATACTAAAACTGAACTCAAAATGCTGCTGGCTGTCAATAAACTAGCCACTGCTAAAATTAAAGGTCTCGGTCCTGCGGTTGCTAATATCCTCTACTTCCTTGAACCGACTATTTTCTGCCCTTTCAACACCAAGATCGTTGAAGGTTACAATATGCTAACAAATTCAAATATTCGTCTTGGCCGCTGGGATCATTATTTCAAGCTGCGCGATGGTATCATTGAACTTAATCAAATGGGTGGACTATTTTCAAAGGATCTTGGGGCAGTCTCAGCGTTCCTTTTTGATGTTGGAAAGCTTAACTATGTCATTCCTGAAAATGCAGAAAAATATCAAGTGAGCACCAGTAAGACTCAAAATAAACTGCGCTCTGTTGAAAATAACAATCTTGCTAAGAATATCCATTACCAAATTCAATACATGCTTGCAGATATTGGAAACCATATTGGTTACAAAGCATGGATCGCATCTAATGATCACAATAGGCGCTTTGATGGCAAACGCTTGGGCGATTATTCTATCCCAGCCCTCCCACAGTCTATCCAACAACTAAGCGATCATCATCTAAAAGAAACAGTGTCTTTAATCGATGTCATCTGGTTTTCGAAAAGTGAAGAACCAGTTGCGGCTTTCGAAGTTGAAAAGTCAACTTCAATCATGTCAGGAATGAATCGAATGGACGATTTGTACCAGATAAATAAGCGTAATATCATGCTTTATATTGTTTCACCTGATACACGCGAAAAAGAGATCTTAGCACAATTCAATCGACCCCATTATATGCACAATCATGACTTGCATGACCATATGCGTTACCTTCTCTTCAATGATTTGACCACTAATTACATCTCCTTGAAAAGATTCGGCACTGATTTTTCTATCCTTGCACCTATTTCGCACTTTCCAAATGGGAAGTTAGTCAGATAGTCTATCTAAAAAGCATTGGTTGTAATTCCCATTTTGAGAATTTAGCCAATGCTTTTTAGATAGAATCAAAATCTCTGGTTTAATTAGATCTCACTCATTCATTAATACCAATATAGTTGATTCCTTTGGAAATATGTCCATTCATAGTTTTAAAGGTTGTCAAAGAGTAACTTTCTGTTTCAAAACCTGCTAATAGATTTTTTAAATGCTCCTCAGAGTGATGTCTGCAAACAGCGTCATCATCTGTCCTAAATATGCCATAAGGCAGAGCCTCATGCCGCTTTTTAAAATCTGCATAACGCTTTTTATTGCGCTCATCGTCATTCAGCAGAAAATCATTCACAATAAGTATCCCACCAGGCCGAAGAACACGCTTGATTTCTTTTATTAATACCTCTTGGTCACTATTTTTTTCGATACATGTCAATACTGCTAATAAGAAAATTGCATCCGCACTGTTATCCTTGAAATTAATTTTATTATTAGACATTACGCCTAAATTCAAAGTTGGGTCAACTTTTTTCCCGCGTTCAATCATAGTATCCGATAAATCTAAACCTGATAAATCAGTATAACCAAGTTTCTTCAGCTCACTTAAAGTCCGCCCATAGCCACAACCGATATCTAGTATGGAAAAATTTTTCTGCAAATATCTGCCGATTAAATCATAGTCAAATGTTGTCGTAAATTTCTTTGTAGGTGCCACTGAATCCCAATATGCTTTATTGCTCACATGAATCCCCCTTTAAAAAATGCTTTCTAGGCAGAATACCACAGTGCCGAAAAATTGTAAAAGAACCAGCAATTCAATGATGGAGAGTTGTCCTATAGATTGAAAAATTTGAATACTAACACGAAGTTATAAATAATTCTGATTTATGAAATAAGTGTATATGAAATCAATAAGGAAATTATATTTTTCCACTCGTTTTTCCAAAAAAATTGAGGCTGTGACATAAGTCTCCATAACAAAGGCCAGTCTGGAAAAATCTTTGGTTTCTTCCAGACTGGCCTTTGTTATAATAGAAAATAAAAAAAGAGTATCGGTCACACCCGATACTCTACGAAATTATCCCCGAAAGGACATTCCTAATATGCAAGACTATTATAACATAAATCAAACTACCTTGAGTATTGCTTTAGATTATCTGCCAGAAGAAAACCATCCAGCTCGTTACATCAATCAGTTGGTTGAAAGCTTAAAAATAAAATATGATTACCAGTTTGGCCGCCCACGGGAATACAATCTCGGTGCCATGTTAAAGCTGGTTCTTTTGGCGTACAGTTATGGTATTTTCAGCAGCCGAAAAATTGAACGCTTTGCCCGTGAAAACAAGCCAGCTAGTTGGTTGATCTCCGATCAAGTACCGTCTTACCGAACAATTTGTCGGTTTAGAATTTCTGAAGAACTGACTACTTTAACAGCTGATAGTTTATCACAACTGACCCAACATCTCCGTCAAAATGGCATGGTTGACGATGTATCTTTTATTGATGGGACAAAGATT
>NZ_AYZD01000034.1 GCF_001436755.1 Liquorilactobacillus aquaticus DSM 21051 | reverse complement strand
GACTTTTAATCAGAGGGTCGACAGTTCGAGCCTGTCACGACTCATAGGTCAATTTTGCGGGTGTGGCGGAATTGGCAGACGCACTAGATTTAGGTTCTAGCGTCGAAAGACGTGGGGGTTCAAATCCCTTCACCCGCACCATTTTTTTTATTTGTATTGCCGACTTAGCTCAGTTGGTAGAGCATCTGATTTGTAATCAGAGGGTCGGGCGTTCGAATCGTCTAGTCGGCACCATATTATGCGGAAGTAGTTCAGTGGTAGAACATCACCTTGCCAAGGTGGGGGTCGCGGGTTCGAATCCCGTCTTCCGCTTGTTAATGTCAATGCTTGTTTATTATTTTTTGCCGGGGTGGCGGAACTGGCAGACGCACAGGACTTAAAATCCTGCGGTAAGTGATTACCGTACCGGTTCGATTCCGGTCCTCGGCATTTTCATTTAATTATATTGCACCCATAGCGCAATTGGATAGAGTGTCTGACTACGAATCAGAAGGTTGTAGGTTCGACTCCTACTGGGTGCATATTCATCGGGAAGTAGCTCAGCTTGGTAGAGCACCTGGTTTGGGACCAGGGGGTCGCAGGTTCGAATCCTGTCTTCCCGATTGGTCAACAACTGCTTGTGGTTTAACTGGGCTCTTATTGCTTAGGATAGTTTTTTCGGGAAATAGCTCAGCTTGGTAGAGCACTACGTTCGGGACGTAGGGGTCGCAAGTTCGAATCTTGTTTTCCCGATAATTAAAAACTCGTAACGGAGATAACGTTACGAGTTTTTTTGATTGCTTGTAGGGTTTGTAGTATGTATCCTTGTTCAAAATAAGGAGTTGGGATTGTGGTTTGCTAAAAGTAATTTTATAATATGAAAAGTAAGATTAAACAATCAGAGCTGTATCTTTGCATTTATGGATTTTTTACGTATAATGATAGTCAACATTAGTCAAAAGTTTAGAGGATGAGATATATGCAAGGACAAAATATTTCTGATATCATTGAGGAATATCTAAAAAGAATCTTGGCTGATACGCATCAGATTGAGATCAAACGTTCTGAGATAGCACAACTGTTTAATTGTGTACCATCCCAAATCAATTATGTAATCAACACACGTTTTACTATTCAAAATGGGTATGTTGTTCGTAGTAAAAGAGGTGGAGGCGGCTATATTAGGATTGCAAAGGTCAATTTGATCAGTGATGCAGACGTATTGGATGATTTAATGACTGTAATTGGTAATAACATCAGTTCTACGCAAGCATTCCAAATCATTCAGAGTTTATTTGAAGATAATGTTTTGACGCAAAAAGAAGCAAACCTTATTTTGGCAGCAATCGATCAGCAAACTTTAGCATTTGAAGATAAAAGAGTTGAAAATGCTGTTCGTGCTCGAATCTTGATCAGTATACTGAATCGTCTAAAGTACGACGATTAGAAAGTGAGGGCTATATTATGGATAACTTATTTACACCGAGTGCTAGACAAGTTCTAGTATTGGCTCAAGAACAGGCAAAGTATTTTAGACATCAAGCTGTTGGAACGGAGCATTTGCTGCTGGCATTGACGCTTGAAACAAATGGAATAGCCAGTAAAGTACTCCAACAGTTTATTGTGACTGAGACAGATATTCGAGAAGAGATAGAACGTCTAACTGGCTATGGCACATTAAAACGCAATGGTGCTAACAATTATTTACCTTATTCACCTAGAGCAAAAGAAATCTTATCAATTGCTGGCGATGAAGCCAAAAGAACTAATTCTACAAAAATTGGAACAGAGCATCTTTTATTGGCTCTTTTAAGAAACGATGACATTTTATCTGCGCGGATACTCCGGAGCTTGAATGTTGATACTCGAAAAATGTATCAAACTATTATTCATAAGCTTGGTCTAAGTGAAGCCCAGATTAAGAAGTATGATAAAAAAGTTACAAAGAAAAATGGAACACCTACATTGAATTCATTGGCACGGAATTTAAATGTGCTAGCTGAGGATAACAAAATTGACCCAGTTATAGGACGTGAAAAAGAAGTTAAACGTATAATTCAAGTCCTCAGCCGCAGGACTAAGAATAATCCAGTCTTACTTGGAGAACCTGGTGTTGGTAAAACTGCTGTTGCAGAAGGCTTGGCACAGAGTATTGTTAATGGTGACGTTCCAGAGAGCCTGCAGAAAAAAAGAGTTATGATGCTTGATATGGGCTCATTGGTTGCAGGTACTAAATATCGTGGTGAATTTGAGGATCGGGTTAAAAAGGTCATTGATGAAATTTATTCAGATGGAAATGTTATTCTTTTTATCGATGAGTTGCATACATTGATCGGTGCTGGTGGTGCAGAGGGTGCAATCGATGCTTCGAACATCTTAAAACCAGCTTTGGCTCGTGGAGAGGTTCAAGTAATCGGGGCAACGACACTTGATGAATTTCAGAAATACATCGAGACGGATTCTGCCCTTGAGCGTCGTTTTGCTAAAATTATAGTTGATGAACCTTCACCTCAAGAAACTGTCCAGATTTTGAAGGGACTTCGACCAAAGTATGAAGCACATCATCATCTTGAAATTACAGATGAAGCGATTGAAGCAGCTGTTCGTTTAAGCACAAGGTACATTACTAATCGCTTCTTACCAGATAAAGCAATCGATTTGATGGATGAATCGGCTGCAAGAGTCCGGTTAGAAACATCAGGTCAAACTAAAAAAACAACTGATAAAAAAGATTTGTTGGATGAATTAGCGACGCAAAAAATTGAAGCCCTTAGTTCTGAAAACTTTGAATTAGCTGCGGATATTCGACAAAAAGAACTACGCACAAAGAAACAATTGCAAAAGTTGGAGCAAAAAGAGCAGGACAATGAATCGGGTAAAACTAAATATGGGATTAGCGTTACTGAAGAAAATGTTGCTGAAATCGTGTCTGAATGGACGGGTGTGCCTCTGACTCAGATGAAGAAATCGGAATCTGATCGTCTAGTTGGATTGGAAGATGTTCTTCACAAACGTGTTATTGGACAAGAAGAAGCGGTCTCAGCTGTATCACGTGCCATTCGCCGTGCACGCAGTGGTTTAAAGGATCCGGTTCGGCCAATTGGTTCATTTATGTTTTTAGGACCGACGGGTGTTGGAAAAACGGAATTGGCGAAGGCTTTAGCGGATGCTATGTTTGGAACTGAAGATTCGATTATCAGAATAGATATGAGTGAGTATATGGAAAAATATGCTACTAGTCGTTTGGTAGGATCTCCGCCAGGTTACGTTGGTTACGAAGAAGGCGGGCAGTTAACAGAGAAAGTACGTCAGCATCCATATTCTGTTGTTTTATTCGATGAGGTTGAAAAGGCTCATCCTGATGTTTTTAATATTCTTTTGCAGGTCTTAGATGATGGATATTTAACTGATTCTAAGGGGCGCCGAGTTGACTTTAGAAATACCATTATTATTATGACCTCGAACTTGGGAGCTACCGCTTTACGTGATGAAAAGCAAGTTGGTTTTGGAAGCTCAAAAGCTTCAGATGACTTTAAGGCGATGTCTTCTAAGATACATGAGGCTTTGAAAAAGACCTTTAGACCTGAATTCCTTAATCGGATTGATGAAACAGTTATTTTTCATTCGCTTACGTCGAAGGAATTGCATGCAATCGTAAAACTGATGGCCAAAGGTGTATTAGATCGTGTTCGTGAACAAAAAGTTGATATTAAGATTACCCCTGCTGCAATTGATGTGGTTGCAAAAGTGGGCTTTGATCCCGAATATGGTGCTCGACCATTAAGAAGAGCGTTGCAAACGGAAGTCGAGGATAAATTAAGCGAGGCTTTGATCACTGGTCAAATTAAAGTTAACAGTAAGGTAACAATCGGAGCAAGCAAAGGAAAAATCAATATAAAAGTACAAGATGATGATCAAAAAACAGCTGGTCAGCTTACTAAGTAGTTTTAAACGAGATGAATAAGAAGAAAGACTGTATGTTAGTCTAAGTCATAACTTAAGGTTAGTTCTAGGAATTCATGAGAAAGAGTTCCTAGAACTTTCTTTATCTCTTATTCTTTTTAGATGTTTTGTAGAATATAGTGATGACTGTTTTCTAGCAGCACTCATTTTAATAAAAATGGTTCAGGTCATTTACTAGACTTGACAATGCTGCTATTAGTTGTTAAAATTTGTAATTGGAAAATACTGTGAATTTAGTTGGTTATGATATATTGTCCATAACTGACTTAAGAAAAAGCAAAAATAGTGATGGTCGACAGACAGACATATACTGTTTTTGGTTTTTTTTTGCCAAAAAAGCAGCAAAAAATTAATTGTAATCAAAATGTAATATTTAATTGCTGCTTTTTGGGATGATTCGCAGAAAAAATTTGAGAGGTGAACAATTTGGCAGGACATTTAGTAAAATACGGTAAACACCGTACACGTAGAAGTTATGCCCGGATCAAAGAAGTTTTGGAGTTACCAAACTTGATCGAAATTCAGTCAAATTCCTACAAGTGGTTCTTAGACGAAGGTCTTCGTGAAATGTTCGAAGACATTATGCCGATTGAAGACTTTGCTGGTAATTTGTCACTTGAATTTGTCGACTATCAATTGTTAGAACCAAAATATACAGTCGATGAAGCAAGACAGCATGATGCAAATTATTCAGCTCCGCTTCATGTCACATTGAATCTAATTAATCATGAAACTGGTGAAATCAAGTCACAAGATGTTTTCTTTGGTGATTTTCCTTTAATGACAGAACAAGGAACATTTATTATAAATGGTGCAGAACGTGTAATTGTTTCTCAATTAGTTCGTTCACCAGGTGTTTATTATAGTGAAGAATTAGATAAAAATGGCCGCGAAAATTATGGAACTACGGTGATCCCTAACCGTGGTGCTTGGCTTGAATATGAAACAGATGCAAAAAATATTGCTTATGTTCGGATTGACCGCACGCGTAAAATTCCGCTTACGGAATTAGTTCGGGCATTGGGGTACAGCTCAGATGATGAAATCATCAAAATGTTGGGGACTAATGACAGTTTAATGCTGACATTAGAAAAAGATGTTCATAAAAATACTGAAGATTCAAGAGTCGCTGAATCTCTGAAAGATGTTTATGAACGTCTTCGTCCAGGTGAACCTAAAACGGCTGATAGTGCCCGCAGTTTATTGACTGCGCGTTTCTTCGATCCAAAACGTTACGATTTTGCGCCTGTTGGACGTTATAAGGTCAACAAAAAGTTGAACCTGAAAACACGCTTATTGAACAAAACCTTAGCAGAAACACTAGCAGATCCAGATACTGGTGAAATTATTGCTAAAAAAGATACTGTTATCGATAAGCATATTATGGATAAATTGGCTCCGTACCTTGACCGTGAAGATTTTAAAACGGTAACTTTCCATCCTTCAGAAGAGGGTGTTGTTACGGATCCGATGACTTTGCAGATCATTAATGTTTATTCTGAAAAAGATCCAGAAAAAGTTGTCAAAATGATTGGTAATGGTCATATTGATTTGAAGTATAAGCACATTCTCCCTGCTGATATTATTTCTTCAATGAATTATTTCTTCAACCTGCAAGAAGGTATTGGTTTTGCAGATGATATTGATCATTTGGGGAATAGACGTATCCGTTCTGTTGGAGAATTACTTCAAAACCAATTTAGAATCGGTCTTTCAAGAATGGAACGTGTTGTTCGTGAAAGAATGTCAATTCAGGATACATCGACCGTTACACCGCAGCAATTAATCAATATTCGGCCCGTGGTTGCCTCAATTAAGGAATTTTTTGGTAGTTCACAATTGTCACAATTTATGGATCAAACTAATCCGCTTGGCGAATTAACGCATAAACGTCGATTATCTGCTTTGGGACCTGGTGGTTTGACTCGTGATCGTGCTGGGTATGAAGTTCGTGATGTTCATTACACGCATTATGGCCGGATGTGCCCAATTGAAACTCCTGAAGGACCTAATATTGGGTTGATCAATAGTCTGTCTTCTTACGCACGCATCAATAAATATGGGTTTATTGAAACCCCTTATCGTCGTGTTTCTTGGACAACGCATAAGGTTACAGAAAAAATTGATTATTTAACTGCAGATGAAGAAGATAATTATGTAATCGCACAAGCTAACTCACCTTTAAATGATGATGGTTCGTTTGTTGATGATATTGTTATGGCACGTGCTAAAAGTGAGAATATTGAAATCTCAATCGACAAAGTCGATTATATGGACGTCTCACCTAAACAAGTAGTTGCCGTTGCGACAGCATGTATTCCTTTCTTGGAAAATGATGATTCTAACCGTGCGTTAATGGGAGCTAATATGCAGAGACAAGCTGTTCCATTGCTTAACCCGCATGCACCTTTGGTAGGAACCGGTATAGAATACAAAGCAGCACATGATTCCGGAGTTGCTTTGATTTGTAAAAATGAAGGAACAGTTGAATATGTCGATGCACGCGAAGTACGTGTTCGCCGTGATGACGGTTCACTTGACAAATACAAGTTAATGAAGTTTCGCCGTTCAAATGGTGGTAAAAACTATAATCAGCGTCCGATAGTTCGTGTAGGCGATCATGTTGATGCTGATGAAGTTTTGGCTGATGGACCATCAATGGAAAATGGAGAATTGGCACTGGGTCAAAACCCACTGATTGCCTTTATGACATGGGATGGATATAACTTTGAAGATGCGATCGCAATTAATGAACGCCTCGTCAAGGAAGATGTCTATACTTCTATTCATATTGAGGAGCATGAATCTGAAGCGCGTGATACTAAGCTTGGGCCGGAAGAAATGACACGTGAAATACCCAATGTCGGTGAAGATGCATTAAAAGATCTTGATGAATTTGGAATTGTCCGTATTGGTGCAGAGGTTCATGATGGTGATATTCTGGTCGGTAAAGTAACTCCTAAAGGTGTGACTGAATTATCTGCTGAAGAGCGTTTGCTGCATGCCATTTTCGGTGAGAAAGCGCGTGAAGTTAGAGATACTTCGCTACGTGTACCTCATGGTGGTGGCGGAATTGTGCAAGATGTTAAGATCTTTACACGTGAGGCTGGGGATGAATTGTCTCCAGGTGTCAACATGATGGTTCGGGTCTACATCGCACAAAAACGTAAGATTCAAGTTGGGGATAAAATGGCTGGACGTCATGGTAATAAAGGGACTGTTTCAATCGTTATTCCCGAAGAAGATATGCCGTATCTCCCAGATGGTACACCGATCGATATTATGCTGAGCCCAATGGGTGTTCCTTCCCGTATGAATATCGGGCAAGTGCTTGAACTTCACTTAGGAATTGCCGCACGTAAGTTGGGAATCCATGTAGCATCGCCTGTTTTTGATGGTGCACGTGATGAAGATATTTGGGAAGCATTAAAAGAAGCCGGTATTTCAAGTGATGGTAAAACCGTTGTCTATGATGGTCGGACAGGTGAACCATTCGATAATCGTATCTCAGTTGGTGTTATGTACTATCTGAAACTTGCTCATATGGTTGACGATAAGATTCATGCACGTTCTATTGGACCGTACTCTCTTGTTACACAACAGCCTCTTGGTGGTAAGGCACAATTTGGTGGCCAAAGGTTTGGTGAAATGGAAGTTTGGGCACTTGAAGCATATGGTGCAGCGTACACATTGCAAGAAATCATGACTTACAAGTCTGATGATGTTGTGGGGCGTGTAAAAACTTACGAGGCAATCGTGAAGGGCGAACCAATTCCAAAACCAGGTGTTCCTGAATCATTCCGTGTTCTGGTCAAAGAATTACAGTCATTAGGATTGGATATGAAGGTTCTTGATTCTGAGAAAAAGGAAATTGAACTCAGAGACATGGACGAAGATGATGATGACGTTGTGAATGTTGATGCTTTGAGTAAGCTTGCTAAAGAACAGGCAGAAAAAAAGGCTAAAGAACAGGCAGAAGATGCAGAGAAAGCTGAAACTAAAACAGAAAAATAAGGCAGAATATGGGATAGCACTAAGAAAATTTAGTGTTTAGAAATCAACTAAAGAAAAGGAGGTCGGTCTCTTGATCGATGTCAATAAATTCGATAGCATGCAGATTGGCTTGGCTTCTTCTGATAAGATCCGCAGCTGGTCTTATGGAGAAGTAAAGAAACCAGAAACAATCAACTATCGTACGTTGAAGCCTGAAAAAGATGGTTTGTTCGACGAAAGAATATTTGGACCTACTAAAGACTGGGAATGTGCTTGCGGTAAATACAAACGCATCCGTTATAAAGGTATTGTTTGTGACCGTTGCGGGGTTGAAGTTACTCGTGCAAAGGTACGGCGTGAAAGAATGGCGCATATCGAACTTGCAGCACCAGTAACACATATTTGGTACTTTAAGGGTATCCCTAGTCGGATGGGTCTTGTACTCGACATGAGTCCACGTGCGCTCGAAGAAATTATCTATTTTGCCTCATATGTGGTAACTGAACCTGGTAATACGCCATTAGAGAAAAAACAGTTACTGACCGAACGCGAATATCGTGAAAAACGTGAGCAGTATGGGAAAGAATTCAAAGCAGGCATGGGCGCTGAAGCGATTAGAAGTTTGTTGCGCGATGTTGAGCTTGAAACTGAATGTACCGAATTGAAGGAAGAATTGAAAGAAGCAACTGGTCAAAAACGGACTCGTGCTGTTAGACGGTTAGATATTCTTGAGTCTTTCTTGAAATCTGGAAATGAGCCCGCATGGATGGTTATGGATGCAATTCCTGTTATTCCACCGGACTTACGTCCAATGGTCCAATTAGAAGGTGGACGTTTTGCAACATCTGATTTAAATGACCTCTATCGTCGTGTAATCAACCGTAACAATCGTTTGAAAAGATTGCTTGATTTAAATGCACCTGGAATCATTGTTCAGAATGAAAAGAGGATGCTGCAAGAGGCTGTTGATGCATTAATCGACAATGGCCGCCGTGGGCGTCCAGTAACTGGGCCCGGTAATCGTCCACTCAAGTCTTTGTCACACATGCTTAAAGGTAAGCAAGGGCGTTTCCGTCAAAATCTGCTTGGTAAACGTGTTGATTATTCAGGACGTTCAGTTATTGATGTTGGACCTAAGTTAAAAATGAACCAGATGGGTATCCCACATGAAATGGCGTTAGAGTTATTCAAGCCATTCATGATGAAGGAACTCGTTAAGCGTGAAATGGCTTCTAACATAAAAAATGCTAAACGTAAGATTGATCGCCGTGATGAAGATATCTGGGACGTTTTGGAAGATGTCATCAAGGAACATCCAGTTCTTCTTAACCGCGCGCCTACTTTGCATCGTTTGGGAATCCAAGCTTTTGAACCTAAGCTGGTTAACGGTAAGTCAATGAGACTGCACCCCTTGGCTTGTGAAGCGTACAATGCCGATTTTGATGGGGATCAAATGGCGATCCATGTCCCGTTATCAGATGAAGCTCAAGCTGAAGCACGTTTGCTGATGTTGGCCGCACATCATATCTTGGCTCCAAAAGATGGTAAGCCAATTGTGACACCATCACAAGATATGGTTATTGGAAACTATTATCTGACAATTGAAGAGGCAAAACGTGAAGGCGAAGGTATGGTCTTCAAAGATGTTAATGAGGTCCGTACAGCTTACTTGAACAATTATGTTCATTTGCATACACGAATTGGATTGCAGACTGCAACATTGGCAGCTGCTGGAAAACCATTTTCAGATTGGCAAAAGGAACGTGTTATGGTAACTACTGCAGGAAAAGCAATCTTCAATGAGATTTTACCTGCTGACTTCCCATATTTGAATGAACCTACTTCTGAAAACCTAACTGAGAAAACACCTGATAAGTATTTCGTTGAACCAGGAACAGATATTCATCAGTTCTTAGAAGATCATGAACTTGTTGGACCATTCAAGGCTGGTTTTTTGAGTGATATTGTTGCAGAAGTTTATAAGAAGTTTAAGGTTACAGAAACTTCCAAATTACTGGATAGACTGAAAGACTTAGGATATTATGAGTCAACTAAGTCTGGTTTAACAGTGGGAATTTCCGATATTACAGATTTGAAGGAAAAACCTGGCATTATTGAGGATGCTCATAAGGAAGTTAATAATGTGGCTAAACAGTTTCGTCGCGGTTTAATTACTGAGGATGAACGTTATGAACGAGTTATCGCAATCTGGAACAATGCTAAAGATGAAATTCAGGATAAACTTGTTCAGAATATGGATCCAGAAAATCCAATTCAGATGATGTCAGATTCTGGAGCGCGTGGGAACATCTCTAACTTTACTCAGTTGGCTGGCATGCGTGGCTTAATGGCTGCTCCTAACGGTAAAACAATGGAATTACCTATTGTTGCTAACTTCCGTGAGGGATTGTCGGTTATGGAAATGTTTATTTCTACCCATGGGGCTCGTAAGGGAATGACTGATACGGCTTTAAAGACCGCCGATTCAGGATACTTGACTCGTCGTTTAGTAGATGTGGCCCAAGATGTTATTATTCGTGAAAAAGATTGTGGGACTGACCGTGGACTTGATGTAACTTCGATACGTGAGGGTAATGAGCTGATTGAACCATTGTTTGATCGTGTTCTGGGCCGTTACGCAATGAAAACAGTCAAAAATCCTAAAACTGGTGAAGTTATTGTTCCTGCAAATGAATTGATTGATGAGAATATGGCTCAGGCGATTGTAAAAGCTGGAATCGAAAAAGTTACTATTCGCTCAGCCTTTACTTGCAATACTAAACATGGTGTGTGTGAACGCTGCTATGGTCGTAATATGGCTACTGGAGATGAGGTTGAAGTTGGTGAAGCAGTCGGAACAGTTGCTGCCCAATCGATTGGTGAACCTGGTACGCAGTTAACTATGCGGACTTTCCATACTGGTGGTGTTGCTGGGGACGATATTACACAAGGACTTCCTCGTGTTCAAGAAATCTTTGAGGCACGTAATCCTAAAGGTCGTGCTGAAATTTCTGAAGTTACCGGTATTATCGAAAGTATTGAGGAGAATCCAGCAGAACGGACAAAGGAAGTTACTGTTAAGGGTGAAACTGATACTCGAACATACAGTCTACCGTTTACGTCAGTGCTTAAAGTTGGTGAAGGAGACTCAATTCATCGTGGTGAAGCATTAACGGTTGGTTCAGTTGATCCAAAACAACTGATTAAAGTGCGAGATGTTCTTTCAACTGAAAACTATATCTTACGTGAAGTACAAAAAGTATATCGTATGCAAGGTGTAGAGATCTCTGATAAGCATATTGAAGTTATGGCGCGTCAAATGTTACGTAAAGTACGTGTCATGGATCCTGGTGATACAGAACTATTACCAGGTACATTGATGGATATCAATGACTTTAGAGATCAAAACTATCAAACTTTGATCAAAGGAAGTATACCTGCAACTGCACGTCCAGTCTTGCTGGGAATTACAAAAGCATCACTTGAAACTAACAGTTTCTTGTCTGCAGCTTCCTTCCAGGAAACAACGCGTGTCTTAACAGATGCTGCAATTCGTGGGAAGAATGATCCTTTGATTGGTTTGAAGGAAAACGTTATTATCGGTAAGATTATTCCAGCTGGAACAGGGATGCCGGATTATCGCGGTATTAAGCCTAAAGAAGTTGGAGCTGTTTCTGAAAATGTTTATTCAATTTCTGATTTAGAGAAAAAATTGAAGGCAGAAGAAAAACAGCCGCAAAACGATAATAATTAGTTTGCAAATCTTTGGATAGAAATACAGCAATAGCATAGCAAAGTGAGCCTGAAAAAAACTTTTTGGCACACTTTGATGTGAAAATACAGAAAAAAGGATTGAGCCAGTATTATTTTGTGCTCAATCCTTTTTTGAATAAAATGGGCAAAATTGAAAAAAATCTTTTCCAAGTGTTTTGGACATTGAAGAGATAAGCAACTGATTCGCGGAGCAGATGCCAGTTTTATAAGTTATTTGCAGAAATTAATGGTTTATCCTTGTTCTGAAGCAGGGGAATACTTGTAGTATTACGAACAGAACAGTATTAAGTTCAGTTATTGTAAATTGGACAATTACGAATGCTTATTTTTATGATTAGATTGGAAGATGTTTTGTTGTTAAAATTCATGATAGTTAGTCAGTTAGTTTTTAAAGTGACAAAATAAAAGATGCGTGGTTAAATCAAAAAAGTAAGTAGGGCAATGTTTGATTTTTGCCGTACTTACTTTTTTGTATTCAATATAAACTGCTTTCTTGATATATCAAAAGTAGGAATAAACCGAAAGACAAGAAGGGAATAAAAGCAATTTTCTTTTCCTGGGCGAAAAGATGATAGATCCCAGCACAAGATGAACCAATCATTATAATATATAGTGTGTCATAAAAGCCTAAAATAAAGAAAAGAAATCCGAGATAAATAACATCACCCAGTCCCAAAAACTTGAAAGATGTAAAAATAGCAAGCGAGATAAGAAAAAGAAGAATGAACGGCCAGTCAACGAAATGATTTTGAATTTTAAAAAGATTTTGAAGTAAGAAAAAAAAGCTGCCGAAACAGAGGAGGTAACTCGAAACCGTTAAACTATAAAAATCTTGAAGAGCAAGAAGGAGCGCCCAAAGTGATAACAAGGTGACAAAGATAAAATTTTCAGCATTGGTGGTTAGAAATGACAAGAGGAGAAAGTAGCTGCCAAAAAAAAATTCGACTATAAGACTTACTATAGAAATACTTGAATGGCACGTAGTACAACGACCGCCTTGGATCAGGAAACCAATGATTGGTATTAAATAGATCTTTTTTAGCTGAGTGTGGCATTTTTCGCAAAAAGAGCGAGAATATATGATAGAGTAAGAATTAGCAAAACGCCAACCGTAACAGACAGCGAAAGAACCACATATTGTCCCGGTGATAAAAATCAAAGTGTAAATTAAGAGCATTTTAATAGAATCATCTCCTTCTTCAGATAAAATACGCGCAAAAATAAAAATGTAATACTATTTTCTAATTAAGTTGTTGACAGTTTAAACTGTAACGTGTTAGTCTGTAAAAGGTGCTTTATGTGGACAGTTCTCTCATGATGGAATGGGACATGCTGACTGTGTTACGGTGGCATACAATTTGTTGTGCATTCAGGGTTTATTTTTTTGCTAAAAAATGAATCGCCTGGATGTGTGTACTTAAGACATGTAAATTAAGGAAGGAGGAAGCTTTAGATGCCAACAATTAATCAATTGATCCGTAAAGGGCGTAAATCTAAAGGTTCAAAATCTGATTCCCCAGCTTTAAACTTTGGGTATAACAGTTACAAGAGAGTGCAGACTAACAATCCTGCACCACAAAAACGTGGAGTGGCAACTCGTGTAGGGACAATGACACCTAAAAAACCTAACTCTGCTTTACGTAAATATGCTCGTGTTCGTCTTTCAAACTTGATCGAAGTCACAGCTTACATTCCAGGAATTGGACACAACTTGCAAGAGCATAGTGTTGTTTTGATTCGTGGAGGTCGTGTAAAAGATCTTCCTGGTGTTCGTTATCATATCGTACGTGGAGCCTTGGATACTGCGGGTGTTACAGACCGTAGACAAAGTCGTTCTAAGTATGGTACAAAGAGACCTAAGAAATAATTGTAAAGTATTTGAGGAGGTTATTTAGATGCCAAGAAAAGGTGCTATTTCAAAGCGCGAAGTGCTTCCCGATCCAATTTATAATTCTAAATTGGTAACTCGTTTGATTAATCGTATTATGATTGATGGCAAACGCGGGACTGCATCAAAATTATTATATGAAGCATTTGATCAAATAAAAGAAGAAACAGGTAACGAACCATTAGATGTGTTCGAAGAAGCATTGAAGAATGTTATGCCTGTGCTTGAAGTAAAGGCACGCCGTGTTGGTGGTTCTAACTATCAAGTTCCTATTGAAGTACGTCCGGAGCGTCGTACAACGTTAGGCTTGAGATGGTTAGTTAACTATTCACGCTTACGTGGCGAACACACAATGCCAGAGCGTTTAGCTAAAGAAATCATTGATGCATCTAATAATACTGGTGCTTCAGTGAAAAAACGTGAAGATACGCATAAAATGGCTGATGCCAACCGTGCATTTGCACATTATCGCTGGTAATTTTTTGAAAATGGCTATTATATGATTTCAAGAAATCCTATAGTAGTCATTTTTTGAGTAAAACATAATTTTAAAAGATATTAATTAGGTTTGGAAGGAGATAAAATCTCAGATGGCTAATAAACGTGAATTTCCACTAGAAAAGACACGTAATATCGGAATCGTTGCTCATATCGATGCAGGTAAAACGACGACAACTGAACGTATCTTGTATTATACTGGAAAAATCCACAAAATCGGTGAAACCCATGAAGGTGCTTCACAAATGGATTGGATGGCACAAGAGCAAGAACGTGGTATCACTATTACTTCTGCTGCAACAACTGCTCAATGGAAAGATCATCGGATCAATATTATTGATACACCAGGACACGTTGATTTTACAGTAGAAGTTGAGCGTTCATTGCGTGTTCTTGATGGAGCAGTAGTTGTGCTGGATGCTCAGTCAGGGGTTGAACCTCAAACTGAAAATGTTTGGCGTCAAGCTACAACATATTCGGTACCTCGTATTGTGTTTGTCAATAAGATGGATAAAATTGGAGCTAACTTTGATTATTCAGTAAGTACGATCAAGGATCGTCTTCAAGCTAATGCTGTTGCTATCCAAATGCCTATCGGGGCAGAAGATAACTTCGAAGGTGTTATTGATTTAATTGAAATGAAAGCTGATATCTACGATGAAGATGAACTTGGTTCAAAGTGGGATACGGTTGACATTCCAGATGAATACAAAGAGGACGCTCAAAAACGTCGTGAAGCAATGATTGAAGCTATTGCTGATGTTGATGAAGACCTCATGGAAAAATACCTTGAGGGTGAAGAGATTTCAAATGATGAAATCAAGGCTGCTATCCGTAAAGCAACACTGAACTTAGAGTTGTACCCGGTTCTTGCAGGCTCAGCATTCAAAAACAAAGGTGTTCAAATGATGCTTGATGCAGTTAATGACTATCTGCCATCACCATTAGATGTTAAACCTTACAAGGCAACTGACCCTGACACAGATGAAGAGGTTGAATTAGTTGCTGGTGATGACAAGCCTTTTGCAGGATTGGCTTTCAAGATCGCAACTGATCCTTTTGTTGGTCGTCTTACTTTCTTCCGTGTTTACGCTGGTACACTTGAAGCTGGTTCATATGTTTTGAATGCAACTAAGGATAAACGTGAACGTGTTGGTCGTCTGCTGCAGATGCATTCAAATCACCGTAAAGAAATTCCTGAAGTTTTCGCAGGTGATATAGCTGCAGCTATTGGTTTGAAAGACACAACAACTGGAGATTCATTAACTGATATCAAGCACCCATTGATTCTTGAATCAATGGAATTCCCTGATCCAGTTATCCAGGTTTCAATCGAACCTAATACAAAAGCAGATCAAGACAAGATGGATGTTGCTTTGCAAAAGCTTGCTGAAGAAGATCCTACTTTCAAAGCTGAAACTAACCCTGAAACTGGTGAAACTCTTATTGCTGGAATGGGCGAATTGCATTTGGATATCATCGTTGATCGTATGAAGCGTGAGTTCAAGGTTGAAGCTAAAGTAGGAGCTCCTCAAGTTGCATATCGTGAAACCTTTACAAAACAAGTATCTGCACAAGGTAAGTTTGTTCGCCAATCTGGTGGTAAAGGACAATATGGTGATGTTTGGGTTGAATTTACACCTAATGATGAAGGCGCAGGCTTTGAATTTGAGAATGCGATCGTCGGTGGTGTTGTTCCTCGTGAATATATTCCTTCAGTTGAACAAGGCTTGAAAGAATCAATGAAAAATGGTGTCTTAGCTGGCTATCCATTAATTGATGTTAAAGCTAAGTTGTATGATGGAAGTTATCATGATGTCGATTCAAGTGAAGCAGCCTTCAAAGTTGCTGCTTCGCTTGCATTGCGTAATGCTTCTAAAAAAGCCGGTGCTGTCATTCTTGAACCGATCATGAAGGTTGAAATTGTTGCTCCAGAAGATTACTTAGGTGATGTAATGGGACACGTTACAGCTCGTCGTGGTCGAGTTGAAGGGATGGAAGCTCGTGGAAACGCACAGGTCGTTAACGCTTTTGTGCCACTTGCTGAAATGTTCGGTTATGCTACAACATTACGTTCTGCAACTCAAGGACGTGGAACATTCACAATGACAATGGATCATTACGAACCAGTTCCTAAGTCTATCCAAGAAGAAATTATTAAGAAAAATGGCGGAGACGCTAAATAGTTAATCAAAAAAGAGACCATTTATGGCACGCACACCCGAGTTGTTTTTAACTTCTTAGGTATATGTCATTAACGGTCTTTTTTTTAAACTATTTTAGCTCCAAGGCAATTTTTAAAATGTTTGATTGCCCATTCGTGGCCAACGGGGTCAAAGCTTGCTGTTGCGTTTTGATGCACAAACAAATTAAAGTTTTTATTATAAGCATCAACTGCAGTATGAAGTACGCAAATATCTGTACAGACGCCGGTTAGATGGATATCAGTGATTTCCCTGCTACGTAAATAATTTTCTAAGTTAGTATTGGCGAAAGAAGAGTAGCGATTTTTATCAAAGAAATACACATTCTTTGAATCACGATTTTTATTGTACCAAGTATTTAATCTTCCATAGAATTCTCTTCCCCAAGTGTGTGCAATATTGTGTGGAGGGAAAAGCTTTGTCTCAGGGTGAAAAGGGTCGTCTGTTTTGTGGCAATCAGTTGGTAAAATTACATAGTCATCCGTGCTTAAAAAGTCATCAGCGAGTGAAATGATAGTTTCTTCAATTTTCTGACCTGGTTTTCCACACGTCAAGGTGCCTTTATCATGAACAAAATCGTTAGTATAATCGATGATCAAGAGAGCTTTTTTAGACATATTTAAATCCTCCTTCAATTAATAGTTAGACAAATCATATAACAAATAGTATATAAATAAAAGTTCTTAAAAAAAAGCTTGCGATAGAAAGTGAAAAAGGGTATTATAGATAAGTACTTGTTTTAAGGGATAAGTGCGCACCTATGAAATAAATTTCAAGCTATGATGCAGAAGGTTGCGACACACCCGGAAGCTTTGCCATGGGGTGCGGCGGGAATTTTTGCGGAGCTAGTCTTGTTTTTAAAATAGACGAAGGAGGGAACACAATGGCAAAACAAAAGATTCGTATTCGTTTGAAGGCGTACGAGCATCGTACATTAGATCAATCTGCTGACAAGATTGTTGAAACGGCAAAGAGAACTGGCGCTGCAATTTCAGGCCCAATTCCATTACCAACAGAGCGTACTTTATATACGGTTATCCGTTCACCACATAAATACAAGGATTCACGTGAACAATTTGAAATCCGTACTCACAAGCGCTTAATTGATATTGTTAATCCAACACCAAAAACGGTTGACTCATTAATGAAGTTAGATTTACCGAGCGGCGTTGATATCGAAATTAAATTATAATTATAAATAAAAATAAATTGGAGGTGTACTCATGACCACAAAAGGAATCTTAGGTAAAAAAGTAGGGATGACACAAGTTTTTACTGAAAACGGCGAATTAGTTCCTGTAACAGTTGTTGAAGTTGGGGCTAATGTTGTTTTGCAAGTTAAAACAGTCGAAAATGATGGTTACGAAGCAGTTCAATTAGGCTTTGATGATCTTCGTGAAGTTTTGGCAAACAAACCTGCTAAAGGTCATGCAGCAAAAGCAAAAACTGCTCCTAAGCGCTTCATTCGTGAAATTAAAGATGTTGAGCTTGGAGAATACAAAGTCGGTGACGAAGTCAAGGCAGATGTTTTTGAAACAGGCGATATCGTTAATGTTTCAGGTACATCCAAGGGACATGGCTTCCAAGGAAACATTAAGCGTTGGGGGCAAGCTCGTGGACCAATGGCCCATGGATCTCGTTACCATCGTCGCCCAGGTTCAATGGGTGTTATTATCAACCGTGTTTTCAAGGGCAAGTTGTTACCAGGACGCATGGGTGGAAATCGTGTAACAATCAAGAACTTGGAGATTGTTAAGGCTGACACAGATAATAATGTTTTATTGATCAAGGGTAACGTACCAGGTGCAAACAAATCACTATTGACAATTACAGGTTCAGTTAAAGAAAACTAATTCGAGGAAGGGAGGAATTTTAAATGCCAACAGTTGCATTATTCAAACAAGATGGTAGCAAAAATGGTGAAGTTAAGTTAAACGAAACTGTTTTTGGTATCGAACCAAATAACAATGTCGTTTTTGATGCAGTCGTTATGCAACGAGCATCATTGCGTCAAGGCACACATGCTGTCAAAAACAGAAGTGCTGTGTCTGGTGGTGGTAAGAAGCCATGGCGTCAAAAGGGAACAGGTCGTGCACGTCAAGGATCGATCCGTTCACCACAATGGGTTGGTGGTGGAACAGTTTTCGGACCAACACCAAGATCATATAGTTACAAACTTCCTAAAAAGGTTCGTCGCTTAGCAATCAAGTCTGTTCTTTCACAAAAGGTATTGGATGAAGGTTTGCTTATAGTAGACAAGTTGTCTTTCGAACAACCGAAGACAAAGGCCTTTGCAGAAGTTTTAAATAACTTAAATGTTAATACAAAAGTCTTAGTAGTTCTTGAAGATGGCAATGACTTAGCTGCACTTTCAGCTCGCAACTTAAAAAATGTTACGGTCGTTGATCCAAAAGGCGTTAATGTCTTAAATGTAATCAACAACGATAAGTTAGTCATGACTCAAGAAGCTCTTTCTCAAGTAGAGGAGGTTCTTGCATAATGGAATCACGTAAAGTTATATTAAAACCAGTTGTCACTGAAGCATCTATGGCTGATATGGATGACAAACGTTATACATTCGATGTAGATACACGTGCAACTAAAACACAAGTTAAAAAAGCGATTGAAGAGATTTTTGATGTTAAAGTTGTTAAAGTAAACATCATGAATGTCAGAGGAAAACTCAAACGTATGGGTCGTTACGCTGGCTATACAAAAAAGCGTCGCAAAGCAATTGTTACTTTGAGCTCTGACTCAAAAGAAATCAAATTATTCGAAGAATAAAAATAACTAATTAGGAGGGAATTCACTTGGGGATCAAAAAATTTAAACCGACCTCAAACGGACGTCGTAATATGACTGGTTCAGATTTTTCTGAAATCACAAAAACAACTCCAGAAAAATCATTGCTTGAATCACAAAGCAAAACGGCTGGCCGTAATAGCTATGGTCGTATTACAGTTCGCCATCGTGGCGGTGGACACAAACGCCAATATCGTTTGATTGACTTCAAACGTATCAAAGACGAAGTGCCTGCAACAGTTAAAGCTATCGAATATGATCCAAACCGTTCAGCAAATATTGCTTTACTTGTATATGCTGATGGGGTTAAGTCATATATTCTTGCACCAAAGGGTCTTGTCGTAGGACAAGTAGTTCAATCTGGTAAGGACGCAGATATCAAGGTTGGTAACACTCTGCCACTTTCAGATATCCCAGTTGGTACAATTGTTCATAATGTTGAATTAAAACCAGGAAAAGGTGGACAATTAGTTCGCTCTGCTGGCGCTTCAGCACAAATCCTTGGTAAAGAAGGAAAATACGTGCTTGTCAGACTTACTTCCGGCGAAGTTCGTATGATTCTTTCAACATGCCGTGCATCAATTGGAGCAGTTGGAAATGAACAACATGAACTTATTAAGATTGGTAAAGCCGGTCGTTCTCGTTGGGCAGGCAAACGTCCTACAGTTCGTGGTTCAGTAATGAACCCTAACGATCACCCTCATGGTGGTGGTGAAGGTAAAGCTCCTGTTGGTCGTCCAAGTCCAATGTCTCCATGGGGTAAGAAAACAATGGGTTATAAGACTCGTTCTAAGAAAGCCCAATCTGATAAGTTTATTGTTCGTAAACGGAATAAATAATTACGGTGTTAGCGCGTAAAGAATAGAGCTGATCCGAAAGGAGGATTCACATTGAGTCGTAGTTTGAAAAAAGGACCATTTGCAGATGCACATCTTATGAAAAAGATCGAAGCACAAGCAGATCAAGAAAAAAAGACTGTTATTAAGACATGGTCACGTCGTTCAACAATTTTCCCTAGTTTTATCGGGTATACAATCGCTGTGTATGATGGGCGTAAGCATGTCCCAGTATATATCCAAGAAGATATGGTTGGACATAAATTAGGTGAATTTGTTCCTACACGTACATTCCATGGTCATGGCAGTGTAGATAAGAAGACAGAAGTAGCTAAGTAAGGGAGGGTATAAAAATGGCTGAACAAGTAACATCAGCAAATGCAACTGCCAAAACAGTTCGAATCCCTGCACGTAAAGCACGTCTGGTGATCGATCTTATTCGCGGTAAAAGTGTCGCTGAAGCATTAGGAATTTTAAAGTTCACACCAAGAGCTGGATCTGAAATTATTGAAAAAGTGCTGAACTCTGCAATTGCGAATGCAGAAAATAATTTTGATTTGGATGTTGAAGATTTGGTTGTAAGTGAAGCCTATGCCAATGAAGGACCAACGCTCAAGCGTTTTCGTCCACGTGCTAAAGGTTCTGCTTCTCCAATTAACAAGCGTACAAGTCATATAACTGTAGTTGTATCTGTAAAATAAGGAGGGATAATGCGTGGGTCAAAAAGTAAATCCAACGGGATTACGTGTCGGAATCATTCGTGACTGGGATGCAAAATGGTATGCTGAGAAAGATTTTGCAACTAATTTGCACGAAGATTTGCACATCCGTGAATATATTCAAAAAAAATTAGCCGATGCATCTGTCTCTACCGTTGAAATTGAGCGTGCAGCAAAGCGCGTTAATGTTTCAATCCATACAGCAAAACCTGGTATGGTTATCGGTAAAGGTGGATCTGAAGTTGAAAAGCTTCGTAAAGAATTAAACAATTTAACAGGTAAGAGAGTTCATATCAACATTATTGAGATCAAGAGACCTGATTTAGATGCTCAATTAGTTGGTGAAAATATTGCAGTACAATTGGAAAATCGTGTTGCATTTCGTCGTGCTATGAAGCAAGGTATTCAGCGCACAATGCGTTCTGGTGCAAAAGGGATTAAAGTACAAGTTGCTGGACGTTTGAACGGGGCAGATATGTCACGTGTAGAACATTTTTCTGAAGGCACAGTTCCATTGCATACACTTCGCGCTGATATCGATTATGCTTGGGTAGAAGCAACCACAACTTATGGTAAATTAGGCGTTAAAGTTTGGATTTATCGTGGTGAAGTTCTCCCTGCAAAGAAAGATAATCGTAAAGGAGGGAAATAGTCTATGTTAGTACCAAAACGTACAAAGCATCGTCGTGAGTTCCGTGGTAAGATGCGTGGCGAAGCAAAGGGCGGTAAGTCTGTTGCTTTTGGTGATTATGGTTTGCAAGCAGTTGATTCACATTGGATCACAAACCGTCAAATCGAAGCAGCCCGTGTTGCGATAACACGTTATATGAAACGTGGTGGGAAAGTTTGGATTAAAATTTTCCCTCACAAATCATACACAGCCAAAGCTATTGGTGTTCGTATGGGTTCTGGGAAAGGTGCTCCTGAAGGTTGGGTATCTCCAGTAAAACGTGGGAAAATTATGTTTGAAGTAGGCGGCGTTTCTGAAGAAGTTGCCCGTGAAGCATTACGTTTGGCTTCCCATAAACTCCCAGTGAAAACGAAGGTTGTAAAACGTGAGGAAGTAGGTGGCGAATCAAATGAAGGCTAAAGAAATTAA
This sequence comes from Liquorilactobacillus aquaticus DSM 21051, assembly GCF_001436755.1. Taxonomy (GTDB): domain Bacteria; phylum Bacillota; class Bacilli; order Lactobacillales; family Lactobacillaceae; genus Liquorilactobacillus; species Liquorilactobacillus aquaticus. The sequence goes on along the minus strand of NZ_AYZD01000034.1, from coordinate 84,514 downwards.
TGAATTAACCACTGCTGAAATGCTTGAAAAAGAAAAACAATTCAAAGAAGAATTATTCAATCTGCGCTTCCAATTAGCTACCGGACAATTAGAAAACACGGCACGCTTAGGTGAAGTCCGCAAGACGATTGCTCGTATTAAAACAGCATTGCGTCAACAAGAAATCAACAAGTAGAATACGAAAAGGAGGCAAATAAAGTATGACTGAAGCTCGTAACCAACGTAAAGTCTATCAAGGACGTGTTGTTTCGGACAAAATGGATAAAACAATTGCAGTTGTCGTTGAGACATATAAGAACCACAAGGTTTATGGCAAGCGTGTTAAGTATTCCAAGACATTTAAGGCACACGATGAAAAGAACGAAGCAAAAGTTGGAGATATCGTGAAAATTATGGAAACTCGTCCATTGTCAGCTACAAAGCGTTTCCGCTTATTAGATGTCGTTGAAAAAGCAGTTATTATTTAGCAATTATTTGCTGAATAAAATGTACTTTGATTCGTATTCTGATTCGTTAACGAAAGGAGGTCACATACTGTGATCCAACAAGAAAGTCGTTTAAAGGTCGCTGATAACTCGGGAGCTCGTGAACTTTTAGTAATTAAAATTTTGGGTGGTTCTCGTGTTAAGACTGCAAATATCGGTGACGTAATTGTTGCTACTGTCAAACAAGCAACACCAGGTGGTGTTGTCAAAAAGAGCGATGTTGTTAAAGCAGTTATTGTTCGTACAAAATTCGGTGCACATCGTGCAGATGGTTCTTATATCAAATTCGATGAAAATGCAGCTGTAATCATTGGCGATGACAAATCACCAAAGGGTACACGTATTTTTGGACCAGTTGCTCGTGAATTGCGTGACGGAAACTTTATGAAGATCGTTTCCTTAGCACCTGAGGTATTGTAAAAAAACCATTTTGGTAAGGAGGTGCGGAACAAAAATGTTTGTTAAAAAGAATGATAAAGTTAAAGTGATTGCTGGGAAAGATAAGGGTAAAGAAGGCATCGTTGAAAAAGTTTTACCTGGAAAAAACCGCGTAATCGTAAAAGGTGTAAATATTATTAAAAAACATCAAAAACCAACTAATGCCAATCCTAATGGTGGAATCGTTGAAATTGAAGCGCCAATTCATGCTTCAAATGTTATGTTGATCGATCCATCTAACAATGAAACAACTCGTGTAGGTGTTAAGGTTGTTGACGGTAAAAAAGTCCGTGTATCCAAAAAAACTGGTGAAGTTTTAAATAATGCACCAGAGGACAAAGAATAGGGAAGGAGGATACTCTCTTCATGGTTAATCGTTTAAAAGAAAGATATGATAAAGAAATTGTTCCATCTTTGATGGAAAAGTTTAGCTATACTTCAATCATGCAAGCACCTAAGGTTGATAAAATTGTTATCAATATGGGTGTTGGTGATGCTGTAAGTAATGCTAAAAACTTGGATGAAGCTGTTGAGGAATTAACTTTAATTTCAGGACAAAAACCTGTTATTACTAAAGCTAAAAAGTCAATTGCGGGATTCCGTTTACGTGAAGGTATGCCGATTGGAACAAAAGTTACTTTACGTGGCCAACGGATGTATGATTTCTTGGATAAATTAGTTTCAGTTTCATTACCACGTGTTCGTGATTTTCATGGGGTCAGCAAACGTGCGTTTGACGGCCGTGGGAACTATACATTGGGTATCCGCGAACAATTAATTTTTCCTGAAATTGATTTTGATGATGTTAATAAAGTTCGTGGAATGGATGTTGTCATTGTTACAACTGCTAATAGTGATGAAGAATCTAAAGAATTATTGACGCAATTAGGAATGCCATTCGCTAAATAAAGGGGGTTTCACATTGGCTAAAAAGTCGCAAATTGTAAAGAACAAACGCCAAGCTAAGTTCTCGACGCAAGAATATACACGCTGTGAACGTTGTGGTCGTCCACATTCAGTTTATCGCAAATTTAAGTTATGCCGTGTTTGCCTGCGAGATCTTGCACATAAGGGTCAAATTCCTGGGATGAAAAAGGCTAGCTGGTAATCCAATAAAGTAAAGGAGGGCAAACAAATGGTCATGACTGATCCAATAGCAGACTTCTTGACTCGTGTTCGTAATGCTAATTTAGCAAAACATGAATCACTTGAAGTACCTGCATCAAAAATTAAGCACGATATTGCTGAAATTCTAAAAAATGAAGGTTTTGTACGCGATGTTGAATATATCGATGATGATAAACAAGGAATCATTCGTGTGTTCTTAAAATATGGAAAAGACAGTGAACGTGTTATTTCCGGCATCAAACGTATTTCAAAGCCAGGCTTACGCTCATACGTTAAAGCTGACGCAGTTCCTAAGGTTTTAAATGGACTTGGGATTGCAATTATCTCTACCTCAGAAGGGGTTATGACAGATAAAGAAGCCCGCGCCAAAAATGTTGGTGGCGAAGTATTAGCTTACGTTTGGTAAAATTAGATATCACAAGGAGGTGTAACAACCGTGAGTCGAATTGGTTATAAAGACGTTGTATTACCTGAAGGTGTTGAAGTTAAAACAAACGGCAATGCTGTGACTGTTAAAGGTCCTAAAGGTGAATTAACACGTGAATTTACTGATAAAATTACTATGAAGATCGAAGGCAATGTTGTTTCGTTTGATCGTTCAAGCGATGACAGCAAAACAAAAGCTTTGCATGGTACAACAAGAGCTAACTTTCATAATATGGTAGTTGGTGTAACGGAAGGTTTCAAAAAAGAATTGGAACTCCGTGGTGTTGGTTATCGTGCACAAATGAAGGGCAATACACTTGTACTGAATGTTGGTTACTCACATCCAGTAGAGTTTGAAACTTGGGAAGGTCTGAAGTTGGAGACGCCTTCTGCAACTTCAATTATTGTTTCCGGTATTTCAAAACAAGCTGTTGGTGATTTAGCAGCTCAAATTCGTTTGACTCGTGCCCCAGAACCTTATAAAGGTAAAGGTATACGTTATGTTGGCGAATATGTCCGTCGTAAGGAAGGTAAGACTGGTAAATAGTTAACAGTCATAGTGAATTACGAGATAAAAAATTCAAGAGGTGAATATTTTGATTTCAAAACCAGACAAGAATAAGACACGCCAAAAGCGTCACTTGCGTGTTCGCGGTAAGATATCTGGTACAGCTAAGTGCCCACGCTTAAATGTTTATCGTTCAAACAAAAACATCTACGCTCAAGTAATTGATGACGTAGCGGGTGTGACGCTAGTTAGTGCCTCTACATTAGATAATGAAGTTAAAGGCAACACAAAGACTGAGAAAGCTGCTTCAGTCGGAGAAGTTGTTGCAAAACGTGCAGCAGAAAAAGATATCAAAGAAGTAGTCTTTGATCGTGGCGGGTATCTCTACCATGGCCGTATCGAAGCACTTGCTGAAGCTGCTCGTAAGAATGGATTAGACTTTTAGGAAAAGGAGGGAAACGCATTTATGACTTTTATCGATCCAGCTCAATTAGATTTAGAAGATCGTGTTGTTGCAATCAATCGTATTACAAAAGTTGTTAAAGGTGGACGTCGTCTACGCTTTGCAGCTTTGGTTATTGTGGGAGACCACAATGGTCACGTTGGTTTTGGCACTGGTAAAGCACAAGAAGTTCCAGATGCTATTCGCAAAGCTGTTGAAGCTGCTCGTAAGAACTTGATCAAGGTTCCTATGGTTGAAGAAACACTTCCACATGAAGTGATTGGCGAATATAGTGGTAGCCGCATTATGTTAAAACCAGCGATCGCTGGTTCTGGAGTTGCTGCCGGTGGTGCAGTTCGTGCCGTCATGGAATTGGCTGGTGTTGCTGATGTTACAAGTAAATCACTTGGCTCAAACACACCAATCAATGTTGTTCGTGCAACAATGGACGGACTAACAAAAATGAAGAGTGCCGCTGACGTTGCTTCTCTTCGTGGTGTGTCAACACAACATTTAGCAGAATAAGGAGGGCTCACTTGTGGTTAATTTAAAAATTACGTTAACGAGTAGTATCATTGGGCGTCCTCAAAAACAACGCGATATCGTTAAAGCTCTGGGCTTAGGCCGTGTTCAAAGCTCAGTTGTTCTGCCTGATAATGCTGCAACTCGTGGTGCTGTTGCAAAAATCAATCATTTGGTTGATGTTACGGTTGCCGACTAATTACTGATGACATGTTATAATATATCAACAAGGAGGTGTCGACCTGATGAAATTGCATGAGTTAAAAGCAAGTGAAGGATCACGTAAAGTTCGTAATCGTGTTGGACGTGGAACATCGTCCGGCAATGGTAAAACGGCTGGTCGTGGTCAAAAAGGTCAAAAAGCTCGTGGTAAAGTACGTTTAGGTTTTGAAGGTGGTCAAATGCCATTGTTCCGTCGTATGCCTAAGCGTGGTTTTCAAAATATCAACCGCAAAGAATACGCAGTTGTTAATCTGGAAACTCTTGAAAAATTCGACGAAGGAACAGAAGTTACACCAGTATTGCTAGCTGAGAATGGTGTAATCAAAGATGAAAAAGATGGTATTAAAGTTTTAGCTAATGGTAAGTTGACGAAGAAATTAACAGTGAAAGCTAATAAATTCTCAACTGCTGCTAAAGATGCCATTGAAGCAGTTGGCGGTCAAGCTGAGGTGATTTAATGCTTAAAACAATGAAGAACGCCTTAGCTGTGAAAGATATTCGTGAGAAGATTTTGTTTACGTTAGGCGTCTTGATTGTATTTCGTTTAGGCACATATATCACAGTCCCTGGGATCAACGCTAAAGCTTTAGATAGTGTTGCGTCTTCAGGGTTAGTTAGTATCTTAAATACTTTTAGTGGTGGCGGCTTAACGAACTATTCGATTTTAGCGATGGGAGTTTCTCCATATATAACTGCACAAATTGTTGTTCAGTTGTTACAGATGGATATTGTTCCGCGTTTTGTTGAATGGAGTAAGCAAGGGGAAGTTGGAAGAAGGAAACTTAACCAAGCCACAAGATACTTAACTATTGTGCTGGCGTTCGTACAATCGATCGGGATTACAGCCGGTTTTAACGCCTTGAGCAGCTTGAATTTAGTTACCAATCCGGGTATGGAAACATATTTAAGTATAGGATTGATTCTGACTGGTGGTTCAATGTTTACAACTTGGTTGGGAGATATGATTACTGATCGTGGATTTGGTAATGGTATTTCAATGATCATTATGGCTGGGATACTTGCGCGGGTTCCGACAGGTGTTCAACAGATATATACTGAACAGTTTTTAGACTCGTCATCGAGTGATTACTGGAAAGGTATTTTATTTGTTGCAGTTTTGGTTATTGCTGTATTAGTTATTGTTGCTTTCGTTACATACGTTCAACAGGCTAATTACAAAATTCCAATCCAGTATACTCGTCGTTTGGCGGGAGCAACCGAGAGCTCTTATTTGCCACTTAAAATAAATGTTGCTGGTGTTATCCCAGTCATTTTTGCGAGCTCCTTTATTGCTACACCGCAAACAATTTTAATGGCATTTACGCAAAATCATTCCGAAGATACGTGGTATCGTGTCATGACGAATATTTTTAATATGCAGGCAACAGGCGGAATGATTCTATATACAGTTTTGATTGTTCTCTTTACATTCTTCTATGCTTTTGTTCAGGTAAATCCTGAAAAGTTATCGGAAAATCTGCAGAAACAAGGAAGTTATATTCCAAGTGTCTGGCCAGGAAAAGAAACTGAGAAATATGTTTCACGTTTGTTGATGCGTTTAAGCTCAGTTGGTTCGATTTTCTTAGGATTAGTATCATTAATCCCACTTGTTGCTTCAAATGTCTGGGGCCTTGATGAATCTATTGGTTTAGGCGGCACTAGTCTTTTGATTGTTGTTGGTGTTGCTTTAGAATCGATAAGACAACTTAAAGGTATGATGATGAAACGCGAATATGTCGGTTTTATTAGGTAATAGGTAAAAAGGTTCGGCTGCACTTTTGTGGAGCCAACTTTTTAATTTTTGCAGTATTTACTAGTAATGATAAGCTTGGCTTTTATTGGTTATGCAATTGCTGTAGAAAAATACTTTTTACTGATTATAAAATTTAAAATGGAGGTTTTTTAGAAATGACTGCAATGAATTTAATGCTGATGGGGCTTCCCGGTGCTGGAAAGGGAACACAAGCAGAGCGGATTGTCGATCAGTATAAGATTCCGCATATTTCAACAGGCGATATTTTTAGAGCTGCTATTAAAAATGAAACCCCAATGGGTTTAAAGGCAAAAGGGTTCATTGACAAGGGTGAACTTGTTCCAGATGAGGTAACTAACGGGATCGTTAAGGAACGACTAACCAAAGATGATACAAAAAACGGTTATTTACTTGATGGATTTCCACGTAATATGGTCCAAGCAAAAGCTTTAGATGAAATCGGACAAGAATTAGATCGAAAGTTAACTGGTGTTATCAATATCCATGTTGATCCGGATTCTTTGCTGGAACGTTTGACAGGCCGTTATATTTGTCGCAAATGTGGTGCAACCTATCATAAGGTATTTAACCCTACTAAAGTAGAGGGCGTCTGCGATCGTTGTGGAGGCAAAGAATTCTTTCAACGAGAAGATGACAAGCCTGAAACTGTCAAGAACCGTCTTGATGTGAATATTAAGATGAATACGCCATTACTTGATTTTTACAAACAAAAAAACATTTTGCATGAAGTAAATGGCAATCAAGAAATTCAAAAAGTTTTTGCGGATGTAAAAGAAATTTTGGATAATTTAAAATAATTTTTTGCGCAGCAGAGCTTGCAATAGTAGGCTTGGAATGATATACTATTCCAGGTTTATCTTTTCTATAGGATTAGTCTGTCCATTTGGATGGATTAGCTTGCGGAAACAAGCGGATCAATCTTTTTTGATTGGTCCACGGATTTGCGTGTTAAGTTATAAAACCATTTAAGGAGGTACTTTTGCGTGGCGAAAGATGATGTGATTGAAATTGAGGGTACGATCAAAGAAACGTTACCCAATGCGATGTTCAAAGTTGAACTCGAAAACGGACATGAAATTTTAGCTCACGTTTCAGGGAAAATTAGGATGCATTATATTCGTATTTTGCCTGGCGATAAAGTGACGGTTGAAATGTCCCCTTACGATTTGACTAAGGGTCGCATTACCTATCGCTTTAAATAGATTGTACTTCAAATACATTTGGGAGGTATAATTCATGAAAGTAAGACCATCAGTAAAACCAATGTGCGAACACTGTAAAGTAATTAAGCGCAAAGGCCGTGTTATGGTAATATGTTCAAATCCAAAACACAAACAACGTCAAGGATAATAAATAATCAGGAGGTGTAATTGTTATGGCTCGTATTGCAGGTGTCGATTTACCACGTGATAAGCGTATCGTGATCGGCTTAACTTACATTTATGGAATCGGTAATTCAAGCGCACAAAAGATTCTGGCAGAAGCAGAAGTTTCTGAAGATATTCGTGTGCGTGACTTAACAACTGATCAGGAAGATAAAATTCGTGCAGTTGTTGATAGCTACAAAGTTGAAGGTGATCTTCGTCGTGAGGTTAGCTTAAATATCAAACGTCTGTCCGAGATCGGCTCATACCGAGGCTTACGTCATCGTCGCCATTTACCTGTTCGTGGTCAAAATACCAAGAACAACGCGCACACACGTAAAGGCCCAGCCGCATCAATTGCCGGCAGAAAAAAATAAATAATATAAAATAAAGGAGGTTAGCTAGTTCATGGCAGTTAAAAAAGGTTCACGTAAACGCCGCGTCAAGAAAAATATTGAGAGCGGAATTGCACATATTCATTCAACGTTTAACAATACACTTGTTATGATTACCGATGTTCATGGAAATGCAATTGCATGGGCATCAGCTGGTTCATTAGGTTTTAGGGGTAGTCGTAAATCAACACCATTTGCTGCTCAAATGGCTGCTGAAGCTGCTGCAAAAGGTTCGATGGAACATGGTATGAAGAGTGTCGAAGTTGCCGTTAAGGGACCAGGCTCTGGTCGTGAAGCTGCAATTCGTGCTTTGCAAACAACAGGTCTTGAAGTGACGTCAATTCGCGATGTTACGCCTGTTCCTCATAATGGGTGTCGTCCTCCAAAACGCCGTCGTGTTTAATGTGGCTCATATTCATTTTGAGGTAAATCTTCATAATGTTTTCGCCAGATTACACGTTACGTTTTGAAAGGGGTAAAGATAAGAATGATCGAATTTGAAAAACCAAAAATTCATAAAATTGAAGAAAGTCCTAATTATGGCAAATTTGTTGTAGAACCTCTTGAACGTGGTTATGGTACAACATTAGGTAATTCTCTTCGCCGAATTCTGCTTTCTTCCCTACCTGGAGCAGCAATAACAAATATTCAAATTGATGGTGTTTTGCATGAATTCTCAACCATAAAGGGTGTACTCGAGGATGTAACGCAAATTATTCTGAATTTGAAAAAAGTTGCTTTGCGTATTGATTCTGAAGAGGATCAAACATTGGAAATCAATGTTACAGGGCCTATAGAAGTTACAGCTGGAGATATCCAAGGCAGCAGTGAAGTTGAAGTCTTGAATCCAGACTTGTACATTTGTACAGTAGCAGAAGGGGCGTCATTCCATGTTCGGATGACTGCTAATACTGGACGCGGCTATGTTTCAGCTGATGAAAACAAGGCTAAGTCCGATGAAATGCCGATCGGTGTTTTGCCAATCGACTCAATTTATACCCCGATTGAACGTGTCAACTATCAAGTAGAAAAAACGCGTGTTGGTCAAAAAGATGATTATGATAAATTGACACTCGATGTTTGGACTAATGGTTCTATCACGCCGAGTGAGGCTATTAGTTTATCTGCGAAGATTTTAACGGAGCATTTGACTTTATTTGTTGATTTGACCGATGAAGCTAAAAATGCTGAAATCATGGTTGAAAAAGAAGAAACACATAAAGAAAAAATGCTTGAAATGACGATTGAAGAGCTTGATTTATCAGTTCGTTCTTACAACTGTTTGAAACGCGCTGGCATCAATACTGTTCAAGAGTTAACGAATAAATCAGAGGCCGACATGATGAAGGTCCGTAATTTAGGACGTAAGTCACTTGAAGAGGTTAAAAATAAGTTAATCGATCTTGGTTTATCATTACGTCATGATGACTAATATTTGTTGAGGGAGGGAAATTATTCATGAGTTACCGTAAGTTAGGACGCACAAGCGCTCATCGTAAATCAATGTTGCGTAATTTGACGACAGATTTGATTGTTAACGGTAAAATCGTTACAACTGAAACCCGTGCAAAAGAAGTTCGCAAAACAGCTGAAAAAATGATATCGCTTGGCAAAAAAGGCGATTTGGTTGCACGTCGTCGTGCTGCTGCCTTTTTAATGGATGTTGTTGCCGATGTTAAAGAAGATGGCGATGATATTACTATCCAATCGGCTTTGCAAAAATTATTTGCAGAAGTTGCTCCTCGTTATGCTGAACGCAACGGTGGATATACACGTATTCTCAAGATGAGTGAACGTCGCGGCGATGCTGCTAAGTTAGTTGTTCTTGAGTTAGTCGATTAATATCTAGCTTTATTTGTCACTTTTATAACGATAACTGGGCGTTACGATGTTGGGGTTAAACCGAGTCTAGTCCTAAGTACCATCTTTGATGGGAAACTTTCGTTATAAAAAGTGATTTTTTATTATAATAATTTTTATATTTTACCGGGACAGAGGTGTGCAGTGTGCATGCTTGTATCTCGGTTTTTTTAGAATAAACAATTAGTGATTTTGAGGAGTACTTGCAGCTGATTCAGCACACTTATGGTATGATAGTCTGTATAAAAGTGAAAAAAGGAGACATCCATGGAAGAACCAATAATTGAGATTTCCGATTTATCTTTTAAATATCCGCAGCAAAAGCGGGAGGCTTTGAGTCATCTTGATTTAACAGTTACTTCTGGAGAATGGGTGGCTGTGATTGGACACAATGGGAGTGGTAAGAGTACTCTTGCAAAGTTGGTTGATGGCTTGCTGGTTCCCGAAACAGGAACGGTAAAAATTGCAGGAGTTTCGTTGACCTCGGAAACTTTATGGGATATTCGGAAAAATATAGGAATGGTATTTCAAAACCCTGATAACCAATTTGTGGGAGCGAACGTTGAAGAAGATGTGGCTTTTGGATTGGAAAATCAAGGTGTTCCAAGAGAGCAAATGATTGAGCGCGTGCGCTCTGCACTTGAAAGTGTAGGAATGTGGGATTTTGCACAACACGAACCGGCACGTTTGTCTGGCGGACAAAAACAGAGAGTTGCTTTAGCGGGAGTGATCGCTCTTCGACCAAAAATCATTATTATGGATGAAGCAACGAGTATGCTCGACCCTGAAGGAAGAAAAGAAATTATTCAGCTTATTAAAAATTTAAATCAGAAAAACGGGTTTACTGTTATTTCAATTACACATGATATTGAAGAGGCTTCTTTGGCTGAAAGGGTGGTCGTTATTGATGATGGTGTTTTAGTGCAAAACGATAAGCCAGAGAATGTGTTTCAACGTGGGGCGGCTTTAATTGAAAGCGGACTTGATATTCCATTCTCAGAAAAACTGAAAAACGAAATAAAAAATTATGGGATTGAAGTACCGCAAGAATATCTTACTGAAAAAGGGATGGTGGACTGGTTGTGTCAATTCATTTCGAAAAAGTAAATTATATCTATCAAGCAGGAACACCATTTGAACATCAAGCATTGAAGAACGTAACTGTCTCAATCCCTAAGGGGAGTTATACGGCTATTATTGGACACACAGGGAGTGGAAAGTCGACTTTGCTGCAGCATCTTAATGGACTCTTAAAGCCGTCCAGTGGACATGTGACAGTTGCAGACAAGGAAATAACTTCCACGACAAAGAATAAAGAACTTGGTGAATTAAGAAAGCATGTCGGTATTGTCTTTCAGTTTCCTGAGGCGCAGCTTTTTGAGGAGACTGTAGTCAAGGATATTGCCTTTGCACCAAAAAATTTTGGTAAGACTCAAGAAGAAGCAGAAAAAATTGCGATTGAAATGGCAGATTTAGTTGGTTTACCCGATAATATTTTGAATGGATCACCTTTTGAACTATCTGGGGGGCAAATGCGCCGTGTAGCGATTGCAGGTATTTTAGCAATGAAGCCTGATGTGTTGGTACTTGACGAACCAACAGCTGGTCTTGATCCTAAAGGGCGTCTTGAAATGATGCAGATGTTTGAAAAGTTGCATCAGCGACAGCAGCTGACGATTGTTTTGGTGACACATCAGATGGATGATGTTGCTAATTATGCGAGTCATACAATTGTTTTAGAAAAAGGTGAAGTTATTGCCGCGGCACCACCGAAAGAGGTGTTTAAAAACCCTCAATGGCTTCTTGAACACCACTTAGCTTTGCCTAAGGCAACAAAATTTGCGTATGAATTACAGAAAACAGGGAAGTTTTCTTTTGATAAAATGCCGTTAACGGAAAAGGACCTTGCGGCTGCCATAGCAAATTCTTTGAAGAGGGGAGGCAATTAAACTGAATAAAGTAATTCTAGGCCGTTATATCCCAGGAAAGTCTATTATTCATCGCTTGGATCCGCGTTCAAAGCTTATCCTGAGCTTTTACTTTATTGTTGTTATTTTTCTTGCCAATAACTGGCAGACGTATGCATTACTTTCATTTTTTACAATAATGTCCGTTTTTATGTCTGGCGTTAGCTTCAGTTTTTTTTTGAAGGGTGTAAGACCTCTCATTTGGCTTATCTTGTTTACTGTTTTACTGCAAGTATTCTTTTCACGGGGTGGCACTGTATATTGGCAATTTGGACCTTTGTCCCTAACAAGCTCTGGTGTGATCAATGGTAGTTACGTTTTTTGTCGTTTTGTTTTGATTATTTTTATGTCAACATTGCTAACATTAACCACCGCTCCCTTAGAGATTGCTGATGCTATGGAATCGCTCATGGGACCTTTAAAAAAAATTAAAGTGCCTGTTTATGAAATTTCGTTAATGCTGTCAATTGCTTTGCGGTTTGTTCCAACTTTGATGGATGAGACAGAAAAAATAATGAATGCTCAGCGTTCAAGAGGAGTTAATTTTGGGGAAGGAAGTATTGTGCAGCAGATAAAATCTGTTATACCGCTACTGATTCCTTTGTTTGTTAGCTCTTTTAATCGAGCTGAAGATCTTGCAACTGCGATGGAAGCGAGAGGATATCGTGGCGGTGAGGGCCGCACAAAATATCGTGTGCATTTTTGGAGATTAAATGATACATTGGCCTGCGTTGTATTTGCTTTTTTAACAGTTATATTATTAGGTTTGCGAAATTGGTAATGGAATGGTGAAAAAAGATGACGAATAGATATATGGTGACTCTAGCGTATGATGGAACTAAATTTGCGGGTTTTCAGAGCCAGCCTAATCAGCGGACTGTTCAGTCTGTGCTCGAAACAGCTGTTAACAAAATGAGCACAGCGGCTTCCTTTGTGCATATTTTTGGTTCGGGAAGAACAGATGCGGGGGTACATGCGTTGGGGCAGGTTATTCATTTTGACCTTGAGAATGATATTCCGGAGAAGGGAATAGTAAATGGACTGAACAGTCTTTTGCCGTTGGATATTGAAATTTTAGATGCAAAAAAAGTCGCCTCAACATTCCATGCGCGTTTCACAACTCATGGCAAACGTTATTTATATCGGGTTAGCTTAGGTAGATTTGTTAATCCGTTCAAACGTTTTTACACGGGCCACTATAAGTATTCTTTAGATTTGGAGTTGATGAAGAAAGCCTTACCTGATGTGATTGGAACGCATGATTTCTCAAGCTTTGTTGCTTCTGGGAGTCAGACAAAAAGTCATGTCAGAACTATCTATGATGCTACTATCAAACAAGATCTTGAAAATAAAGAAATTATTTTTGAATTTTATGGTAATGGCTTTTTATATAATCAAGTAAGAATCATGGTAGCTGCTTTACTCGAAATTGGGAACAGAAAGCGACCGGTCCATGACTTTTTAAGATTGTATGAAGTAAAAGATCGCAATCAATGTCGAGCAACTGCCCCAGCAAGTGGTTTGTACTTGAAAAAAGTTTATTATAAAGAAAACGCTGCAAACAATATAACTAATTGATTTTTAATCATTGACTTTATGGGATAAAAAAAGTATCATAGTATCTGGTATTGTTTGCCCCACAGTAGGCCCCGGAAACTTATTTTGTGTCAAACAAGCATATAAAAATGGAGGAAATAAAACGTGCGTACAACATATATTGCAAAACCAGGTGAAGTGGAACGTAAATGGTATGTCGTAGATGCAACTGATGTTCCACTGGGACGTTTGTCCTCAGTTGTGGCTTCTGTCTTGCGTGGCAAGAATAAGCCAACATTTACGCCTAACGTTGATACAGGTGATTTCGTTATTGTCATTAATGCAGAAAAGATTGCTTTGACAGGTCATAAAGCAGAACGTAAAGTTTATTATCATCATACAGATCATCCAGGTGGTTTGAAGAGCCGTACTGCTGGCGAATTCCGTCAAAATGATCCTGAGAAGTTAATTGCTTTATCAATTAAAGGAATGCTTCCAAAAGGAACACTCGGAAAAGCACAAGCTAAGAAGTTGCATGTTTATCGTGGTGCAGATCACAAGCATGAAGCTCAAAAACCAGAAGTATTGGATATCACAAACTTAATCTAGGAGGAAACTTAATTGGCTCAAGTACAATATAGAGGAACAGGCCGTCGTAAAGATTCTGTTGCGCGTGTTATTTTAACACCCGGAACAGGTAAAATTACAATGAACGGCAAACCTGCAGAAGAATATATTCCATTTGCTAACTTACGTAAAGTTATGGTTCAGCCATTTGAAGCTACAGAAACAACAGGTTCATATGATGTTTCTGTGAATGTTAATGGCGGGGGCTTTTCTGGTCAAGCCGGTGCAGTTCGTCATGGGATTGCTCGTGCTTTGCTTGAAATCGACCCAGATTTCCGTGGCGTTTTGAAACGTGCTGGTTTATTAACTCGTGATGCACGTATGAAAGAACGTAAGAAACCAGGTCTTAAGAAAGCTCGTAAGGCTCCACAATTTTCAAAACGTTAATATTATTTTTTATCAACGCTTCAAAGCACTTCTCGCTTATTTTGAGGAGTGTTTTTTTATATTACGTATAATAGCAGGAAAAGCTGTCTAATTTTTTTGAAATCGTTTAAAAATGAAGTAGATATTTAGTAAAATTGTGTTGAGCATCAAGCGTTTGATGGAGTAACTACTGTCAGTTTGATATAAAAATATTTTAGAAAATGTAATCAGTAATTAGATAAATAAAAAAATAGTATCAAGATTGCCTTTGAGAAAAAGGCGATTTTGATACTATTTCTTTACTTTAACTCCTAGGACAGTTAAATTGCCATTGTGGAGCAATTTGATGATGAGGTGGGCCATATGTTCAGGGGGAAGCTTAAAATCAGAATGCAACCACCAATGAATTGTTCCCATGAAAGTAGAAATCATGTAAGAAATTATGAAATCAGTCGGCATAACAATATCATCTTCTTCGATGCGCAATTTTGCAAAGATCTTAGTATAGTGGTTTCTCAAAAAATCAGAAAATGCATCGGTCAGAATAAGATTGTTTCTGCCTTCAGTAGCAATCAGATAGAATTTTTTATTTTCCTTAATCATAAGAAAGGCGGTTGTTAATAATTCGACTAATTTTTGTTTCTGAATTATGCTACCATCTTCGAGTATGTCTTGCTCTAGCTTTTTGAAAAGCGGATTTAATATGAATGAGAAGATTTGTTCATAAACATCTTGTTTGTCTTTAAAGTGTGCATAGAAAGTAGATCGATTGATCATTGCTTTATCAGCAATATCTTGGATTGTAATGTTGTCGAATCCCTTTTTTTCAATCAAATCAATAAAGGCGTTAAAGATCATTGTTTTTGTGCGTATAATACGTAAGTCCTGTTTACTCATAAAACACCTCCATTAAAAACAACAGATTATCTGTATTTGTTGCATAACGAGCAAAATGCAGAAGATTGATGATTGCATGCTGTTCTGAATTGCTTACAATATAAAGTAAGTATAGCAACACGGTGTTGGTTATTCAACACGGTGCTGGATATCGAAAAGTTTAAAGTGATCTCAGGGGGTAAGTGATGGGTAGACAGAAACTACGTGGTGGAATAGATGTTGGGTCAACAACTGTTAAAGTTGTGATATTAGATGAACAGAACAATTCTCTGTACGAGACCTACCAACGCCATTTTTCTGATGTGAAAAAAGCAAGCAGGAGAGTTCTGAGCGAAGCAGCACAAGTAATTGGAAAACAGCAACCAATTTCATTCACAATTACTGGTTCTGGCGGAATGGGATTAGCAGAGACGCTTGGGCTAACATTTGTTCAAGAAGTTATTGCATGTACTAAAACAGTTGAAACAGTAATTCCAGAAACGAATGTTGCAATCGAATTAGGCGGTGAAGACGCTAAAATTACTTTTTTTGGCGCTTCATTGGAGCAAAGAATGAATGGCAGTTGTGCTGGCGGAACCGGTGCTTTTATTGATCAAATGGCGACGTTACTGAAGACAGATGCAGCAGGGTTGAATGAATTGGCCAAGGGATATGAAACGATTTATCCAATTGCCTCACGGTGTGGTGTTTTTGCCAAGACGGATATTCAACCGCTGGTTAATGATGGTGCACGTAAAGAAGATTTGGCAGCCAGTATTTTTCAAGCAGTTGTCAATCAAACAATTGCGGGTTTGGCTTCCGGTCACAAGATAACTGGCAAAGTTGCTTTCTTAGGTGGGCCTCTTTATTTCATGAGCGAATTGCGACAACGGTTTATTGAAACATTGAACTTATCCTCTGAAAATACAATCTTTCCAAAAAATCCGCAGCTTTTTGTGGCTAAAGGAGCAGCACTCTACGCAGAAGGCAAGTCTCCAACAACAATTGCTCAGTTAATAGAACACTTAGATGAAGCAGATAGTCAGAATTTGAAACCGACAAAGACGCTTCCCCCGTTGTTTAAGGATGAAAAGGAATTACAAAAATTTAGAGAGCGGCATCAAAAAGCACGGGTTGAAAAGGGAGACCTTGCAACTTATCATGGAGATGCCTTTTTAGGTATAGATGCTGGTTCAACTACAACAAAAATTGTTTTGATGGGTGAGGATCATAAATTATTATATACGTGGTATGGAAACAACGAGGGTGATCCGTTAAAAAAAACAATTACCATTTTAAAAGAGATGTATCTCCACTTGCCTAGCAAAGTAAAAATTGTAAAGACATGTACTACTGGTTATGGCGAAAAACTAATAAAGAGTGCATTAAAAGCTGATTTGGGTGAAGTTGAGACTGTGGCACATTATAAGGCGGCTCATTATTTTATGCCAGACGTTGATTTTATTTTGGATATAGGTGGTCAAGACATGAAGGCAATGCATGTTAAAAATGGTGCATTGTCAACCATTCAGTTGAATGAAGCATGTTCTTCAGGATGTGGATCTTTTATTGAAACTTTTGCGAATTCTTTGAAGTATGATGTGAAGAAGTTTGCGCAGATAGCATTATTAACAAAAAATCCAGCTGATTTAGGCTCACGTTGTACTGTTTTTATGCAATCAAAAGTAAAACAAGCACAAAAAGAGGGCTCCTCTGTGGGAGATATTTCTGCGGGCTTATCAATTTCAGTCATCAAAAATGCATTATTCAAAGTTATCAAAGCACGCAGCGCTAAAGATTTAGGTAAACATATTGTTTGTCAGGGTGGAACTTTCTATAACGAAGCTGTGTTACGGGCGTTTGAAAAGTTAAGCGGGCAAGATGTGATTCGCCCCAATATTGCAGGCTTGATGGGGGCGTATGGAGCAGCATTAATTGCCCAGGAGCGTTCTAAAGCTGGAGATGTTTCCAGTCTCTTGACAACAGAAGAAATGGATGGACTCTCATCTACGAGACAATTTGATCATTGTGGACGCTGTGAAAACAATTGCCTGTTGACAATTACTGTTTTTAATGATGGGCGCAAATTTATAACAGGCAATAGATGTGAAAAGGGTCTTCGAATCAAGTTGCAACCGCAAGATCAGCGAGTTAATCTAGTCAAGGAAAAATATCACCATCTTTTTGATTATCGTCCGTTACGCAAACGATTAGCGACTCGCGGAATTATTGGGATACCTCGTGTTTTGAACATTTATGAAAATTATCCTTTATGGGCTGTTTTCTTTAAAAAACTGGGTATTCGAGCGCAACTTTCAACTCGATCGAGTGAGCAGATGTATGAGAAGGGCATCGAGACGATTCCTAGTGATACAGTTTGTTATCCAGCTAAAATGGTGCATGGTCATGTACAATGGCTGATCGACCGCGGCATTAAAACAATTTTTTACCCAAGTATCGTTTTTGAACGCAAAGAAAGCAAGAATGCAGATAATCATTATAATTGTCCAATCGTCCAATCTTATCCAGATGTTATCCGCAACAATGTTGATCAGATTCGTAGTGGAGAAATCGACTATCGTAATCCTTATTTAAATCTTAACGACCATAAATCAGCTGCACGTAATTTATATGAAACCTTTAAAGATAAGGGTGTGACGCTTGGTGAAGTAGAAGATGCACTTGAAGAGGGTTATAAAGAACTGAAGAAATTCAAACAATGGGTTCAAAATCGTGGTGAAGAAACCTTACGTCTAATGCGACAAAATCATCAAAAAGGAATAGTTTTAGCGGGCCGCCCCTATCATTTAGACCCACAGATAAATCATGGGATCTCGCAGATTATTGCTGCAGAAGGATTTCATGTTTTGACAGAGGACAGTATTTCACACATGGAAGATGTTGCAGGACTGAGAGTTGTCAATCAATGGACCTATCACTCACGTTTGTTTGCAGCCGCTAAAGTTGCTGCAAAAACACCTGAGTTGGAGTTTGTACAGTTAAACTCTTTTGGATGCGGGATTGATGCAATAACAACAGATCAGGTTGAAGAAATACTTGCACAGCATAATAGACTATATACTGTTCTTAAAATTGATGAAGGAACTAACGTTGGTGCGATTAGAATTAGACTTCGTTCCTTAAAGGCAGCTGTTAATGAGCGGCATGCACAGCATGTTGAGCCTAAAAAACTTTATGATCTTCCGCAGCCAGTTAAGTTTACTAAAGAAATGAAAAAAAAGCATACATTATTAATGCCAATGTTATCACCGATTCACCAAGCACAGCTGGTAGATGTTGCTCTGCAGGCTTCTGGATATAATGTGGTTAATTTACCTGTAAAAGATTCTAACGCTGTTGATATGGGGACTAAATATGTTAATAATGATGCTTGTTATCCAGCAATCATAACAATAGGTCAAATGCTTGAAGCGTTAAAAAGTGGAAAATATGATGTCAATAATACTTCAGTCATGATGAGCCAAACCGGGGGCGGTTGCCGGGCAACAAATTATATTCCATTAATTCGGAAGGCTTTAAATGATGCCGGTTTTGGACAGGTTCCAGTTGTTTCTGTTTCACTTGGTAATCAAGGGGTTGAAGAAACACCTGGTTTTAAACTGACGATCCCGCTTGCAAAAAGAACTGCTTTGGCGTTTTTATATGGAGATCTGTTCGAAAGGGTTGTTTATCGAACTAGACCGTATGAGATTCAGCTTGGACAAGTTGATAAGTTACATGCAGCATGGTTGAAGCGTGTCAGAAAAAATGTGATCAATGGTAGTTTTCGAGAATTTAAGCGAAATGTGCAAAACATTGTAAGAGACTTTGACAACTTACCGCTTAGAGATATAAAAAAACCAAGAGTTGGTATTGTAGGAGAAATACTTGTCAAATACTCACCAATTGCGAATAACAATATCGTTCGTCTCCTTGAAGAGGAGGGTGCAGAGGTTATTTGTCCTGATATTGTCGGGTTTATGAATTATTCTTTATATAATCAAATTTATCGACACGATCATCTAGGATTTTCAGGCAAAAGTAAGCTCTTTGCAGAGTTAGCTCTCAAAGTAATCAAATGGTGTGAAAAACCGATGAATGTGGCACTAAAAGCATCTAATAGGTTTACAGGGATCGAAGCAATTGAACAAATGGCAGACGATGCAAGTGCTATTTTATCGTTGGGTAATCAAACTGGTGAAGGCTGGTTCTTGACGGGAGAAATGATAGAGTGCTTAAAAATGGGAATTAATAATATCGTCTGTATGCAGCCCTTTGGATGCCTACCCAATCATATTGTAGGCAAAGGAGTCGTGAAGGAGCTGCGTAGCCAGTATCCAGGTGCGAACATTACAATGATTGACTATGATCCTAGTGTTTCCTTTGTTAATCAGCTTAATCGGATACGATTAATGCTAGCAACTGCAAACAAAAATTTAGTGAGATAATAAAGGTCTTCAAAAAGGATTTTTTTAGAGTAAATAAAGCGGTTAATATATTCCAACACTGACTAGCAAATCTTTTTAGTTGTGAAGAGTAAGAAAATGACTGAAGCAGGATGAAGTTCTGACTTTAATTAATTTCTTGCTTTTTTTGTGTTTTCAGAACGGCAGTGTTTTTTTATTGCACTTATGAAAGGAGTTTTATAGAGTTACTTTAGGAGGACTGTTAAATCGGTCTAACTGGGAGAAGGCAGAGGAATGATCACTAGATGCTTATTAAGGATAAAGTTTCTAACCGAAAAGAGAATAAAGGAACAATTAAAAAAACAAAGCGCAAAAATTCTTTATTCTTTGAACACGGTTGGTGAAAAGCAAAGTAAATATGATGAAAATTATTATGCAAACAAATTAAGCATCGTTAATGGGATGTTTGTTTATGTGGATCAAGTTTGTATGATTAATGTTCTTTTCTTTAAGGTCGAAAAAAGTGTAAGAGAACGGAAAAAGAACAGAGAATGCGCAATGCGTTTGCTTTTTTTTAAAAGAATATTATCCAAAATGAAAAAAACTTTCCGTGGTGTAAAAAAATTTGGCAAAAAATTGAAATTAAAAATAATCAAACGGTGAGAAAAATTGTCCTGCAAGGCAAAAGCAAAGAAAAAACGCTCAAAAAAAACATCATTTCTCTAAAGGAAAATAGTGAGCAATTAAAAAAAATGTGGCTCAACATTCAAGGTGCGATGCAAGCTCTTAAAAAATATGAAAGTGAAAGGAAAAGCACTCTTAATTTAAACTGGACTGAAGGGCTCAATGAATGCTGGTTGAAACAACTGATAAAAAAAAGTGTGAAGAATCTGAAGATAGATTTAAAAAAACTGAATCTTATCTTATCAAGGTGAAATTTTGCAGGAAGTATGTAAGGCAAATTCAATACATTGGCCGTTCGAAAGTATCAAAGTTCTGATAGAACAACGGTTGAGCGAAGGGCAAAATTATAGTAACGACAAAAATGAGAGTAATCGGATAGGGTCAAAACTTTTCACACAAATGTGGAGAAGTTATGCGGTCAACAAACGGAAAGAAAATGCACAAAATAAACTTACTTTACTAATGTCTATAGTTGAAATGGAAACCTTAGATGGAAGTAGAAAACAGACCCAAAAATTATTGCGGTCTTTTGGAGAGATAACTCCAGATAGTTTTTTTTGGAATGATTTGGCAAAGACAGTTCAGATTGCTTTTCCCAAAGGATTGGCGGTATCTTCAAACCAAGTGCTAGCCCAAAAAATTCATCAGTTTCGTTATGTTATTTCGTTGCAGCAAATGGAATTCATAAGGGAACATTATTCACGATTGAACATGAATGATGAAGCAGCTTTGGCATGCTATTTAAGTGGATTAAGGAGAGAACAATATTCTCTGAAGGAATCGGCGCGTCTTCACCAAAAACGTAAATCTAAAAATGGACAAGGACCTAGAGGTTATTTGAAAACAAATATCAAAGTGGTGGTCAATTTCCATTCAGAGTTTATTCTTAGCGACAATGGTAGTTTTGTTAATGAAATTGAAACGGAAAAAGAATCTAAGGAAAATGAAAACGGAGTAGTTAATGGCGCCAGTTTTAATTATGCAGATGCGAACGATTATAGGGGTAAAAACGGGGCAAAATGGAATTCTAAACGATCGAAGCATTATATATTAGATATTAACATCCCTAAAAAAATGGAGCCTGAATTCCGCACAGAATTTACGAGGAGATATAAAGCGCCTTCTTTGATAAGATACAAGCTTAAAAATGATCCAATATATGCTGCTGCTAATCAAAGTGCATATCAAATAAATCAGCTCGCAGTGCGCGAATTTGAAAAAAAGTTGTCTTAAATTTGAAATGAAATTTTAGCAAATTGAATGCCATCTAATTTCAGAAACTCATCAAAATGGTTGAAATAATATTTCCTGGGAAAATTCGGAAGCAATATCAGTTTTTAAAATTGACTAGATTAAATGTTTCGGGTAACCTAAAAAACAAAAGAGATAAATGTTTGATTTTTAGACAAGAGGTGACGGAAATGATTGAATGCCAAAATATCAGCGTTACGTATAATAATGGAGTACAAGCTTTGAAGAAAATTAATTTGAGGATTAAGGGGCCAACAATAATGGGGATAATCGGACCAAATGGATCTGGTAAATCCACGCTATTGAAAGCGATATTGGGAATGATTCAGTTAACAGGCGAGGTTAGCATAAATGGTGTTTCTTCTAAAAAAATGCTAAAAAAAGTCGCATATGTTGCTCAGAAAACTCTGATCGACCTTTCGTTTCCAATAACAGTTAAGGAATGTGTGGCGTTGGGGACAATATCAAATGTAGGTCTTTTTAAAACAATCAGAAAGGGCGAATGGAAAAAAGTTGAAGAAGCTCTAGAAGTGGTTGGCTTGAAAGAACAGCAGGAAAGACAAATCAATGCCTTGTCAGGGGGGCAATTTCAACGTGTTCTGATTGCACGGTGCCTAGTTCAAGATGCTGAATATTTGTTTTTGGACGAACCTTTTGTAGGGGTTGATATGGTAAGTGAAAATATTATAGTAAAAATTTTAAAAGATTTAAAAGAGAGTGGAAAAACGATATTAATTGTGCACCACGATTTGAGTAAAGTTGAGGATTATTTTGATCAGCTAGTAATGTTAAATAATAAAATGATTGCTGTTGGAAAAACTAGTGATGTCTTTAACACAAACAATTTGAAGCGTACCTATGGAGAAAAAATTTTTATAGATGGAGGTGAATAGGATGGCCGCAGAGTTTATTCAAGGATTACTGGAATTTCACTTTTTACAAAATGCTTTGATAACTGCGGTTGTTGTTGGAATTGTTTCTGGAGTTGTGGGATGCTTCATTATTCTGCGAGGAATGTCACTAATGGGAGATGCAATCTCGCACGCCGTCCTCCCAGGAGTAGCCATCTCTTACATTTTGAATATCAATTTTTTCATTGGAGCAATTGCCTTTGGAATATTATCTTCTGTAATTATCACCTATATTAAAGAAAACAGTGTTATTAAAAGTGATACTGCAATTGGAATAACATTTAGCTCATTTTTAGCGCTTGGAGTTATTCTGATTGGGGTTGCACGCACTTCGACTGACTTATTTCACATACTTTTTGGGAATATTCTTGCAGTGCAAGATAGTGACAAGTGGATGACAATCGCAGTTTCAATTTTTGTGATCGTAATGATTGTTCTTTATTTCAAGGAACTTTTATTAACATCTTTTGATCCGCAGATGGCAAAAGCTTTAGGAATGCGTGTTAATTTTTATCATTATATGCTGATGATGCTATTGACGCTAGTCGCTGTTACAGCAATGCAGAGCGTTGGAACGATTTTAATTGTTGCATTGCTGATTACTCCTGCCGCTACAGCCTACTTATTTACTAAGACCTTGAAAAAGATGATCTTTTTGTCAGCAGCAATCGGGGCTGTGGTTTCAGTTGTAGGGCTTTTTGTAGGATATAGTTATAACATTGCTGTTGGTTCAAGCATCGTTTTAACGGCGGCAGTAGTTTTCTTGATCAGTTTTTTCGTCTCTCCAAAACAGAGGTATTTAAAAAAGAGGGGACATGACAAATGAAAGCGATAGGTTCATGGCTGGGATGTTTTTTTTCAGTTATTTTAGTTGTTTTTTTTCTGGTAGGATGTTCTTCTCTGGATAAAAATAAAACAGCAGAGGAGACAGAGACTTTAAAAGTGGTAGCAACCAATTCCATCATAGCTGATATTGCTAAAAATATCG
Source organism: Liquorilactobacillus aquaticus DSM 21051 (assembly GCF_001436755.1). Classification (GTDB taxonomy): domain Bacteria; phylum Bacillota; class Bacilli; order Lactobacillales; family Lactobacillaceae; genus Liquorilactobacillus; species Liquorilactobacillus aquaticus. Next base: position 61,338 of record NZ_AYZD01000034.1, on the reverse strand, counting down.
GGAAAGATAGGATCACGGTGCATAGTATTGTTCCAGTTGGGAAAAATCCCCATGAATATGAACCATTACCAAAAGATATAAAGAAGACAGCTGAAACAGATCTTATTTTTTATAATGGGCTTAATCTAGAAACTGGTGGTAACGCTTGGTTTGAAAAGTTAGTTAAAAATACAAGAAAGAGATCAAATAAAGACTATTATGCAGTTAGCGATGGGGTCAGAAAAATTTATTTAGAAGGAAAAGCAGAAAAAGGTAAGGAAGATCCACATGCATGGATGGATCTTAAGAATGGGATGATCTATGCTAAAAATATTGAAAAGCAGCTTTCAGCTAAAGATCCAAAAAACAAAGCCTTTTATAAAAAGAATAGAAGAGCTTATGTAAAGAAACTGAATGTTCTTCATAATAAAGCTAAGCGTGAATTTGGAGATATTCCCACTAAGAAAAAAATGATTGTCACAAGCGAAGGAAGTTTTAGATATTTTTCTAGGGCTTATAATATTCCTTCAATTTATATCTGGGGAATAAATACAGAACAAGAGGGAACACCAAGGCAGTTAGAAAGATTGATTTCCAGACTTACCGATTCCTCTATTCCGGTGCTTTTTGTAGAAAATAGTGTCGATGAAAGATCTATGAAGACTGTTTCTAAGGATACTGGAATTCCAATTTATTCTGAATTATTTACCGATTCAGTTGCAGAAAAAGGTCGAGCTGGAGACAGTTATTATGCAATGATGAAGTGGAACTTAGAAAAAATAATTAGCGGATTGTCTCAATAAGAGATCAGACTTTATATACGTCGAAGTAGGAACGTTGAGTTTCAAAATATAAGGCTAAAACAAGGGAGTGGGCTAAGTAATTATTTTTGCCCATTCCCTTGTTTTGATCCTGTAAAAAATATAAAAAGGCTGTTACTTTAATGTACCTAACTTTTCAGAAATGACCTTGGCAGAATTGTCTAACTTAGCTTGTTCTTCGACAGTGAGATTAATTTTATTCACCTCAATCACACCTTGACGACCTATAACAGATGGATAACCAATATAATGAGCGTAGTTTTCTAGATAAACTGATGTGGGACACGCGAGGTGTGCATCAGAAAGAACAGCAAGAGTCAGTTTGATGGCACAGGTTGCAATCGCGTAACAGGTATAATGTTTACCGGAAAAAACAAGCCAGCCTCCACGTCTAGCACGCTGGTCCAATTCATCAAGATCGAGGCCCCTTGCAGAGGCGACTTCTGCAATTGGATGTCCCTTAATTTCCACCGTTGACCAAGCTGTGAATTGGGATTCACCGTGTTCTCCAAGGACATAACCGCTTATATTCTTAGGATCTTCATGTATTGCTTGACCGACTGCACGCTGCATTCTTGCAGTATCTAGAAAAGTTCCTGTACCGAGTACTTGCTTTTTACTAAGACCAATTTGACGTTGTAGAAGAGTGGTAATAACGTCACATGGATTGCTTATATTAATCAAAACACCGTTAAATCCAGAATTCTTAATTTTTTGTGCGACTTCTGAAACAACTTTAGCGTTGTAGTTCAATTCACCGAAACGATCTCCATCCATTTTGATAGACGAAATATTCCCAAAAGCCGTTATAATGACATCTGCATCTTGTAAGGCGCTATACTTTTGAGGAATAATTTTTGTGAAAGTATCTAAACGTGAGATTGTGTCTCTAAGATCATATTCCTCTGCAACTGCTTTTTCCGCATTTGAATCGATTAGAACAAGTTCATCAGCAATTCCCTTGGTCACAAGTGTATAAGCAATGGTCGCACCTACATGTCCTAGACCTATCACACCAATTTTTCTCATGTATAAAAGCCTCCATTAAAATAATCTAAATTTATTATAATGCCAATTTTAAATGTTCTGTGTGTAAAGTCAACTAAAGACAGGAACTTTTAACTGGTAAATTACTTTTAAAAACAGGATTTTTTTTGGTAAGATTAAGTTTAGGTTAGAAATATTTTTTTAATAGAAATGATGCACTGAAAATAATTGATCAAAGTTGAAATGGAATAGATGCAGTTATAGAAGGGATGATAACGAATGGTTTTAAAAGTGAGCTTGATACAGATGAATGTGGAATATGCACGAGCAAATGCTAATTATGAAAGGGTACAGCGATTGATTGAAGAAGCGGTTGTCGAGAACCCAGATGTGATTGTTCTTCCTGAGATGTGGAATGTTGGATATGCATTGGAGAAATTGAATGAAGTAGCTGACAAAGACGGCCGCACGACAAAGTGTTTTCTTGCAGGTCTTGCTCAGCGCTTCCATGTGAATATTGTGGGAGGGTCAGTGGCTACAGCAAAAGGGAATGCATACTATAATACTAGTTATGTTTTCAACCGCGAAGGTGAACTTTGCAGCGAATATGACAAAGTTCACCTTTTTGGATTGATGCATGAAGATAAGTGGATAACAGCAGGTAAAAAAATGAATCGTTTTGTTTTGGATGATATTCCAGCGGCGGGAGTTATCTGTTATGATATCCGTTTTCCTGAATGGGAAAGAACTTTGATGAGTAAGGGTGGTAAAATTTTATTTGTTAGTGCACAGTGGCCGAAGGAAAGAATAGAGCAGTGGAAAATTATGTTGCAGTCACGCGCAATTGAAAATCAGGCTTTTGTGGTAGCTGTTAATCGAATTGGTGAAGGTCCCAATGGTGAACACTTTAGTGGGCATTCACTTGCAATTGATCCATTAGGGAATATATTGCTAAGGGTCCCCGATGACAAGGAAGGTGGCTTTACAGTTAATTTGAATATGGGTTCTCTCGAAAAAATACGTGGTGAAATACCAGTTTTTTCAGATCGACGGACGGAACTGTATCATTAGTTACGAAAAGCTTAAAAAGCGAGCTAGATGGTTCATGTTTTGCGAAGTGAGGTGTAATATCAGCAACAAAGTATGTATACTGTCTGCCCATTATCTTTTTGTAAAGTAATGCTTCCATGAGCTTTTTAACGATCGAGGCTATAAAAAATAGTCCTACAATAGAAATAGTAGTAAAAGAAAAAAACAGACTCATTTAATTTGTTATCTAAATTTAAATGGTCAAAAAACAATGGATATCAATCTTTTTAATCTATATAAAAAATGACATTCAGCGAGCTCAATTGAAGAGAGAAAGGTTTGTGGGTTCATTGTTTCAATACTTACTAAGGTGAAAAAACAGGTAAAACATTATATAACTACTTCTGGCAATGTCATTGTCCAACCACTACGGCCTTGAAAAAATGTAGAATGAATAAGGGCTGGTTTTGTGCTACTGTAATGACTTTTTTACTGTTAAGTGTAGTGAGTGGCAAGAGTGACCAAAATGCTGCTGAGGATTAGGCAATTGTTTATTAAAGAGAGGGAAATGCTATTGATAAATCAGAGTATTGATTAGTTGCGGTAGGGTGTGAATATTAATAAGTAAAAAATTATCATTTTTAATAATTTAAATAATACATATTACGATATGTTATTTAAATTTTGGCAAAGAAATAGTAGAATAGAGATTATGTAGTTTAGTGCTGGTATGTTTATAGATAATTCTGTAATAATTGCACCAAGGATGTGCTGAGAGTAATATAGATAGCATGTTTTTAGCTAGAAACATATTTTTAGAATTTTTAAACATATTAGTGTAAAATACATGCATAGAAGGTAAAAAAATGTATAACTTACAGCGTTTGCTTGACAATGATATATTATTTTAGTATATTATGATAGTTCGTATGTTATATAAATTATTTTAAACATTCGGGGGAAAAAAGCGTGATTACTTTACAAAAATCTTTAACGAACTTAACGCAAGTTTTAAGGTTGCATGAGCGGCATCAAAACTCGCCTGATTTTGAAAAACTTGGCGCAATTGATATTTATTATTTAGAAGCTATCTATCAACTCAAGGAACCAACAATTGGTATGATATCTAAACTTCTTGATCAATCAACGCCCAACACTAATTATCACATCAAAAAGTTGATGAAGTTAGGGTTGATTGAGAAAAGATTAGACGATGTAGATCGACGGGTTACGCACTTGATGGTCACAGACAAGTATCATCAGATGATGGATTCAGACAATGAGTTTTGGCAGAGACTGGAAAACAAGCTTGAAGATGAAGTCGCACCTAAGGATTTGGCTATTTTTAAGCGTGTTTTACGTCAAACAATTGAGATAATTACGGATGAGAGTTTGGATGAATTTTAATAAAAGGACGTGTAACATTTATGATGGCTAAAAGTTGAGAGTGTATCTCGACTTTTTTTATTTACAATGATAAACGGCTAATATTATGTACGTTTAAGGGGCACAGATTGAGGCACATTTATACTGATGAATAGTTCTATCCAAACATTAAAGATTAAAAGTAACATTTTAAGGCTTATCGATTTTAATTTTAAAAATTAAACATTTTTTAACTGTTTTTCAAAAATTTTATAAAGTGTTATATGATATAATCAGCTCGATGAAGAAGGCGGCGTTTTTTAGTGAAGAGTCACTGTAGCTTGATTATTCTTTTGTGTGACAAAAGTTATTCGGAAGAATAATATTGTTAAGGCTGAATTAATTAATGCTTAAGATACCAATAATTAATTCAGAGCTGTTCAGAAAAGGTAAGTGAGACAAACTTCCCAAGCAAAGCGTAGTTAATTTTATGAAGGGTTGAAAAATTTGGTTAAAAAAAGAAGAAAAAAAAGAAAAAGCAGTCGGAAAAAAAGAGGCTTTTTATTAGTTAATGGTAAATTACAATTAACTGATGCTTTAGTGCTGGTTTTGATTATAAGTCTTCTGACAGTTCAAGCGATGAATTGGCTTGGAAAATACTCAACGTCAGATGATAATAATATAGATACCACACAATTCAGTGATAATACTAAAAGAAATTTTATTAATCAAATTTTGCCAATCGCACAAACTGAACAAAAAAAGCACCAACTCTTAGCTAGTATTACGCTTGCTCAAGCAGCACTCGAGTCAAATTGGGGACAGAGCCAATTAGCAAGCAAATATCACAATTTATTTGGTGTTAAAAGTAATGCGGCAGATGCACAGTTAATGACAACCTCTGAATATGTTAATGGGCAATGGATAACAGTTAAAGCGAAATTTGCAACTTACAAAGACTGGAACGAATCAATTGAAGCGCATACTCAGTTGTTTGTAAATGGAACTGAGTGGGATCAAGGACACTATCAAACAGTATTAACTGCTAAAAACTATCAAGAGGCAGCAGCTGCACTACAAAAACAAGGATATGCGACGGATCCAGGATATGCAAAAAAGCTAATCCAAATCATTCAAGAATATCAATTAAATAGATATGATAAAGTATCAACAAATTAAATAGAAACATTTTAATTTGTTGATTGAAATAAAATATGCTAATCTACTTTAAGTATTGTACTTATATAATGTCATAATATGGTTGACGAGTTTCTACCCAAGACCGCAAATCTTGGACTATAAGTAAAAAAAGCTATCAGCAAAGAGGAAGGCTTCTTTTACGACTTGTCGTATCAAAAGAAGCCTTTTTATATTCTCAAGAAAAAGGAAGGTTGGTTGAGTAGTTGAAATTATTAGAAGAACGGATTCGTGAAGATGGAGTGGTGCTTCCTGGAGATGTACTAAAAGTTAATCAATTTTTGAATCATCAAATTGATCCAGAATTGATGTATGCTTTAGGACAGGAATTTGGACGTTTATATAAAGAAGAAACTATTACGAAAATATTAACGGTTGAATCTTCAGGGATAGCCCCTGCAATCATGACAGGTTTGTTAATGCATGTCCCTGTTGTGTTTGCAAAAAAGCAGAAAAGCTCTACTCTAGATGGCAGCCTGTACACAGCAAAAGTCTACTCGTATACAAAGAAAGTCGAAAATACAATTTCGGTAGATGAAAAATTTTTGAGTGCTAATGATAATGTTTTAATAATTGATGATTTTCTGGCGAATGGTCAAGCTGTCAACGGCTTACTTGATATTTGCAACCTAGCAGAAGCAGAGGTTGCGGGAGTGGGAATTGCAATTGAAAAATCATTTCAAAAAGGTGCCGAGCTGATAAAAAAAAGAGGCGTAAGGTTAGAATCTTTAGCACGAATTTCTTCATTTCGGGATAATAAAGTACATTTCGTGAGGAGCTCTGAAAATGATTAATCAAATCGAGAAAAAAGTTGGTCACGGAAAGGCAGCAGTTTTAGGACTACAGCATCTACTTGCAATGTACTCAGGAGCAGTTGCGGTTCCCTTATTGATAGGAACGGCTTTGAAGTTTAATAGTTCTCAAATGACATATCTAGTCTCAATTGATATTTTCATGTGTGGTTTGGCAACTTTGCTGCAACTTTGGCGAAACCGCTACTTTGGCATTGGACTGCCCGTTGTACTGGGATGTGCCATTCAAGCCGTTGAACCTTTAAAAATGATTGGAAAAGAATTTACAATTGGAACAATGTATGGAGCTATTATTATTGCAGGCCTTTTTGTTTTTTTAATTTCCGGTCAATTTTCCAAAGTGAGGAAGTTGTTTCCTCCAGTTGTAACAGGTTCACTGATAACAGTCATTGGATTGACACTGATTCCGATTGCAGTCCAAAATATCGGAGGTGGTGATGCAACTTCAAAAGATTTTGGTGAATTACATAATATATTATTGGGTTTTCTAACGATTGCTGTTATTTTAGTTATTCAAGTGTGGGGCAAAAAATTCATAAGTACCATTGCCGTTTTATTGGGCTTGATTATTGGAACGCTTGTAGCTGCAATGTTAGGATTGGTTTCGTTAGAACCTGTTATGCAAGCTTCATGGTTCCGGATACCTCAGCCTTTTTATTTTGGGCCTCCTCACTTTGAATGGTCTTCTGCGGTCACAATGATTATTATTTCATTAGTTTCGATGGTCGAATCCACAGGTGTCTTTTTTGCGTTAGGAGATGTTTTGAACAAACCAATATCTGCGACGGAGCTAAAACACGGTTATCGTGCAGAAGGAATAGCGGCTGTTTTGGGAGGAATCTTTAATACCTTTCCGTATACGACATTTTCACAAAATGTCGGATTGTTGCAACTCTCCGGTATTAAAACCAAAAAGCCAATCTATTGGTCCGCAGGTTTATTAATGTTAATGGGGCTCTTGCCTAAAATAGGAGCCGTTGCAACTATTATTCCGACACCAGTTTTAGGTGGTGCAATGCTGGTAATGTTTGCAATGATAAGTGTTCAGGGAATGAGAATGCTGTTGAAAGTTGATTTTTCTAATCAGAAAAATTTATTGATTGTTGCTCTATCAGTGGGAATGGGGTTAGGAGTTTCAGTATATCCTGAGATTTTTCAGTTTCTGCCTAAAACAGTTCAGTTGTTGTTGGGAAATGGAATTGTCGTTGCAAGCTTAGTATCGGTTGGCCTGAATGTTCTTTTTAAAGGTCATCATGGCTTAGAATGATAATAAGCAATTGAATAAAGTGAGCGAAGCAGAAGCAAAATGTTTTACAAAGCTTAGGCATAAAGGTTCAAAGTAACTTCGATGATTCTATGGGCCAGCCCTCTTTTTTAAGAAAAGACAAAATTTTTTATAAAACAAGCTTTTTTTTAGAATTAATAAATAATTGAAATCTTCAATGTATGGTAAACTATCAAGTGAGAGAACAACTTGCAGTTATAGTTTGTAAGGTTAGAAATTATTAGACTAAGATTAACTGACCATAGAGAAAGTAGTGAGACAATGGATAATGAAGTATTGTTTCCCGGAAGTACGATTGGAATAATCGGAGATAGCCCTAATGGCATAATGTTGGCCGAAACAATAAAAAAGATGGGCTTTCAAGTTGCTGTTTATGGCCCCAACGAAGCTGATCCTATTATGCAAGAGGCCGATTTAAGAATCATTGGTATGCAAGATGATAAGAGCAAATTGCAAGACTTTGCGGAAAGATGCGATGTTGTGACGTACGAGTCTGAAAGTGTCTCGGCTGAAGTTGTCGCTTTCTTGGAGCGCTTTACGCGTGTGCCTCAAGGGAAAGAAACTCTAGAAATTGCACAGGATCGATTATTAGAGCGTGCATTCCTTGAACAGCTTAATATCAATATTGCACCATATGCAACGATCGTGGGGTTAGATGATGTCTATCAGTCGATCGGGTCTATCGGCTATCCATGTGTACTTAAACCAATTCAAAAAGGATACGGTAGAAGGCGGCAGCAAATTATCAAAAAACAGTCGGATATCTCAAAGTGTGCGGATTTAATCGATTTGGGAACTTTTATTTTAGAGGCTTGGATTCCCTATGAAAAAGAGCTATCGGTTGTTATTGCGAAAGAAAAAAATGGAAATTTGAACATGTTTCCAATTGTTGAGAATATTTATCATAATCATCGGTTGTGCCAATCTGTCGTTAAATCCGATGTTGCCGAAGAAATCAAAGCTGAAGTGCAAAGGCTAGCAAGTGATATTTCTAGTAAGTTGGACTATGTCGGTATTTTAGAAATAGCCTTTTTCTTGACTAAAAGCGGAACGTTATATGTCAAACGGATTGTGCCTGCTCTGCATAAAGCCGGTTACGTCTTTGATAAGGCTACAAATGTTTCAATGTTTGAACAGCATGTACGTGCGCTTGCGCAGATGCCTCTACCGCAAGTTAAATTTTTACAGCCGACAGTGGCGGTTTCATTGCGTTCGGAAGAGATGGATCAACTTAGGACACAGTGGATTCTTAAAGATAACTGGTATTACCGTTTTTATCGTTATCCTAAAACAGCTCATGTGCGTGAGAATGGTTATTTGATGGTCTTAGCTGACACAACAGAAGCTGCGATCCAACAGATCGATGCAACAGGGATCTGTAATGAAGAGGCTAAAAACGATAAAACTGTAATTGAAGAGACAATGACAGAGGATATAAAGGAAGAAAAAGAGTAAAAATTATTTCTGAATATATATTTTTAGAGGAAAAGGTATAGTTTTAAATGGATGTTTAGATTTTAAGGGTACACAACTTTGAGAAAAGATGACCAATCTAACAAGAGTAGGTTTGTTTCTTTTTTTAGAGAAGTGTTCTCTTTTTTTTGCTATAATGGAGAGCGACTGGACTAAAGAGAGGATTGAAAATAGTGGTAGCAGATGATCTATTGAACGGAATGAATGAAAAGCAAAAAGATGCTGTTTTATGTACTGAAGGACCGCTTTTGATAATTGCTGGTGCTGGAAGTGGGAAAACGAGGGTTTTAACCCATCGTGTAGCTTATCTGATTAGAGAAAAAAATATCAATCCCTGGAATGTCTTAGCAATTACGTTTACCAACAAAGCTGCTAAGGAAATGCGTGAGCGAGTGAACAAACTGCTCGACGAAGGGGCAGAGGATGTCTGGGTTTCAACATTTCATGCTTTGTGTGTTCGTATTCTGAGAAGAGATATTGACAAATTAGGATACAACCGTGCTTTTACGATCACAGGAACAAGCGAGCAACGAACATTAGTTAAGCATATTTTGGCAGATTTGAATATTGATCCTAAAAAGTTTGATCCACGTTCAATTTTAAGCGCGATTTCCAATGCAAAAAATGATTTGAAAACGCCACAAAATTATGCACAGGAGGCAAAGACACCCTTTGAAAAGATTGTAGCAGATGTTTACGCAGAGTATCAAAAAGGGCTGGAGCAGAATCAGGCAGTAGATTTTGATGATCTGATAATGTTGACTTTGCGCTTGTTTAAAGAGGATGAAGAAGTATTAAACTATTATCAAAGAAAATTTCTCTATATTCATGTTGATGAATATCAAGATACAAACAAAGCTCAGTATGAGCTTGTTAATTGTCTAGCCCAAGTAAACCACAATATCTGTGTTGTGGGTGATGCAGACCAAAGTATCTATGGTTGGCGCGGTGCAAACATGGAAAATATTCTAAACTTTGAAGAAGACTATCCAGATACGAGAATTGTTAAACTTGAACAGAACTATCGGTCTACCAAAAACATATTGCAAGCCGCAAATTCAGTTATAAAAAACAATGTTAGACGAAAAGAAAAACAATTGTGGACAAACAATATCCAAGGCGAAAAAATTCATTATTATCGCGGCCAAAATGCTAATGATGAAGCTTTTTATGTTGTTCGTAATATCCAGAAACTGTTGGAACAAAAACAATATAATTTTGGATCTTTTGCAATTTTATACCGGACAAATGCGCAGTCGCGTGTAATAGAAGAAACATTTATCAAAGCAAATATTCCCTACAAAATTGTTGGTGCGCATAAGTTTTATGATCGTAAGGAAATTATGGATGTGCTAGCATATATTCGATTAATTGCTAATCCGCAAGATAATATCAGTTTCGAACGGATAGTGAATGAACCTAAGCGGGGCATCGGCGCAACTAGTATTGAAAAATTAACAGCTTTTGCAGAAATGAACGATATGTCTTTGCTTGAAGCAGCAAGTAACTCAGTGCTGGCGAATATTTCGGGTAAAGCCAGCAAGGCCTTGAGCAATTTTGCATATACAATTAAGCAGTTGCGCACAATGCAGGAAAAACTGAAAGTTACTGAATTGACGGAACAGTTGCTAGATAAGACGGGGTATAAGGCAGCACTAGAGGCGACCAAAAATCTGGAAAACCAGAGCAGGCTCGATAATTTGAATGAATTTTTGACAGTTACAAAACAATTTGATGACAATTGGGAACCTGAAGATGAAACTAGTGATCCATTTGTTGATTTTTTGGCTGATTTAGCGCTTGTTTCAGATCAAGACGGAGTCGAAGAGAATGCGAACGAAGTAACATTGATGACACTTCATGCTGCCAAAGGTTTGGAATTTCCTATTGTCTTTTTAATGGGGTTGGAAGAAGGCCTTTTCCCACTTTCACGTTCAATGATGAATGAAAGTGAACTTGAAGAAGAACGTCGGTTAGCATATGTCGGGATTACTCGTGCTGAAAAGGCACTATATTTAACCAATGCTTTTTCACGTATGCTGTATGGTCGACGACAAACTAATCCTGCTTCACGCTTTATTCAAGAGATTGATCCTGATTTGCTGCAAGCTGAAAATCATGAAGTTGCAAATGCTTCTCTAGGTAAAATGCGGCATTCAAAGGAAACAAAGGCCTTTAGTAAGCCCTTGTACCGGCAGCCTGCTGGTACAATCGAAAAGAATAGAGGAACAGGGGCTGATAAAAAGTCTTGGCAGATTGGGGACAAGGTCATGCACAAGGCATGGGGCATAGGAACTGTTGTCAAAACTTCGGGCCAAGGGGAAGATCTTGAGCTTGATATTGCTTTTGAAGGGAAAGGTATTAAACGTTTGTTAGCTGCCTTTGCGCCAATTACGAAAAAATAAGTTAGAGATTTCGAACTCGAAAAATGATAGGAGAGTGAGTAATTGTGTTGACTGAACTGTCTGCGAAAAAACGAGCGCAGGAACTTCGGAAACAGCTTAGTGAGTGGAGCCATCAATACTATGTTATGGATCAGCCAACTGTAGAAGATGTAGTTTATGATAAAGCTTATCAAGAATTAGTCGGTTTGGAAAAGAAATTCCCCAAAATTATAGTAGATGACTCTCCTACGCAGCGCGTTGGGGGACAAGTATTGTCGGGATTTAACAAACTGAATCATGTGTTGCCGATGTTGTCATTGGGAGATGTTTTTTCCAAAGAGGAGTTGACAGAATTTGATCAACGGTTGCACAAAACAATAAATGATGAATTTGCTTACAACTGTGAATTGAAAATAGATGGTCTAGCAATCTCACTTGTTTATGAAAATGGTCTTTTTGTTCAAGGCTCGACACGAGGGAACGGTGTTGTTGGTGAAGACATTACGGAAAATCTTAAGACAATAAAAGCAATTCCACTGCGACTAACAGAACCTGTCTCAATTGAAGTGAGAGGCGAATGTTATATGCCTAAACGTGCTTTTGTTGAGTTGAACGCCAAACGCGAGGCAGAAGGTAAAACTGTATTTGCTAATCCGCGTAATGCAGCTGCTGGGAGCTTGAGACAGTTGGATACAGCTATTACAGCAAGGCGGCATCTGAGTACATTTATTTATTATTTGATGAATCCAGAAAAATTAGGAATAAATAAACAAAGCGAAGCATTACGGAAGATGTCAGAATGGGGATTTAGAATTAATACTGAGTCGCGTGTAGCTAATACTATGGCCGATGTAGATGCATACATTGACGAATATCAAGAGAAACGGATAACGCTTCCTTATGATATTGATGGAATTGTTTTGAAAGCTGATCCATTCAGTGTTCAACGAATAGTTGGGAATACGGTTAAGGTTCCACGTTGGGCAATTGCGTATAAATTTCCACCAGATGAGCAGGAAACAGTTGTTCGCCAAATAGAATGGACAGTTGGCAGAACCGGTATTGTTACCCCAACGGCAGTCATGGATCCAGTAACTTTAGCCGGTTCTGTTGTTGCACGAGCTTCATTGCATAACCCGGATTATCTAAAACAAAAAGATATTCGTTTAATGGATACGGTTGTTTTGCATAAAGCAGGCGATATTATCCCTGAAATTTCCAATGTAATATTAGCGAAGCGGCCAACTGATTCACAAAAGAGCGTTATCCCGAAAGTTTGTCCTATCTGTAATGCGGAACTAGTACATTTGAATGACGAGGTTGCATTAAGGTGTATTAATCCTAAATGTCCAGCATTGATAAAGGAGAGTTTGGTTCATTTTGCTTCAAGAAATGCAATGGATATTTCAGGATTGGGACCTAAAGTAGTCGAGCAGCTATTTGAGCGTCGTTTGGTTGCGGATGTTTCCGACCTATATCGTCTAAATTTTGAAGATTTGATTAAGTTAGATAAATTTAAAGATAAAGCTGCCAATAACCTGTTGACAGCTATTGATAAAAGTAGGCATAATTCCGTTGAGAGGCTTCTTTTTGGTTTAGGTATTCGACACGTTGGAGCTAAAGTAGCCAGAATTTTAATGCAGCATTTTCAGGATTTAAAGAAATTAATGGCGGCAGATACTGCGGAAATTGCAAAAATCGATTCAATGGGTGAGGTAATTGCTGATAGCATTGTCACATATTTTAGCAACGATGAAGTTAGAGAACTGATCGATGAGCTAACTAGTGTCGGAATTAATTTGATTTACAAAGGTGCAGATCAAAATGAGTTTAAAGTAAAAGAAGGTTATTTTACTGGCAAAAAAATCGTTTTGACTGGAACTTTGGAACATATGAGCAGATCTGAAGCAAAAAATTGGCTTGAAGTTCACGGTGCGAATGTTACTGGGAGTGTTTCTCAAAAAACTGATTTGGTAATTGCGGGCCATAGTGCAGGAAGTAAGCTGACGAAGGCACAGAAATTAAAAGTTAAAGTCATAGATGAAGAGCAATTTATCGAACAAATGGAGGAAGAAAAGTGAAAAAGATAGGAGTTATTTTTGGCTTGGGATTAAGTGTATTGTTGCTTGCATCCTGTGGAAAAATTGGTGACTCAACCTCGACTGGTAATAGCGCTGCAAAGAGTTCTTCATCAGGATATCAGACAACAGGGCAAAATAGTGATAGCGAATATGAAGGAGTCGTCAAAAATGGAAAATATTTGACAAGCAAGGCTCGTGGTGTCGGAGTAACTCAGAATGCGGACAACATTTTAAATTTGAAAAGTTTTGAAGCAGGGTTAACACAACTATCAAAGAATCAGTTTCCAACGAACAGCTATGTTTTTCAAGAAGGGCAGTTGTTATCGTCTGCAACAGTGGAAAAATGGTTAGACAGAAAATCAAAATCAAATCCAAGTGGGTTAAACCCTGTTGATAATGGTCAAACAGATGCTAATAAGCGTAACCCAATTTATGTTCAGCAAATAGAAGAACAAGATTACATGAAGCAAAAAAATGGCAAGTTAACTCTGTCAGGAATAACAATTGGGATCGGAATGAATAGTAAGGATTATTACGAGAAAGAAAAATATGGAGCAACGTTTACGACAACTATCTCAAAGGAGAAAATGATTCAAGAAGGACAGGCTGCTGCGGCAAAAGTTCTATCACGACTAAGAAATACAGAGGGTGTTTCCGACAATGTTCCAATCATGATTGGGATGTATCAGCAAGCTTCGGATGACAGTTTGGTTGGAGGATCTTTTTACGCTTACACAGTTAGCAAAAGCGGCAACTCAATTTCTTCATGGAAGGATGTTAATGTGAAAAGCTATGTCTTCCCATCAACATCGACTTCTTCTGTGCCGAATGACAATGACGAAACATCATTTGAAAGTTTTAAGAAACAAATTCAAAACTTTTTCCCCAATTTGGCCGGAGTTACCGCCCAAGGTCAATATGAGGATAAGTCTTTAAAGGGTTTGCATGTGAATATTACGACCCAGTTTTATAGTGAAACAGAGATAACCAGCTTTACCCAGTTTATTGCACAGGCTGCTAAAACCTATCTCCCTAGTGGGATTCCGATTGATATTACGGTTAAGGGGAGCGATGGAACTGTTCAGAGTTTCCTTGCACGGAAAGCCAAGGACAGCAGTTACTATACACATGTCTTTAGCAGTTATTGATTAGAAAAACAAGCATACGGTTAGTGAATTAAATTCAACCGCGCATTTGCTTTATTAGATATGCTAGAATAAAACTATAAAAGGAAGAAAGAGGGAGAATAAATGGCAATTAGTGAAGATAAAGTAGCGCATGTCGCCGGATTGGCTAAACTTGCTTTTTCAAAGGAAGAATTACAAAAATTTACTGGACAAATGGATGAAATTATAAATATGGTTCAGCAGCTTAGTGACATTGATACGACTGGGGTTAAGGTTACAACGCACATTACGGACTCTATCAATACAATGCGCGAAGACGTCGCAGTCAAGGGAACAGAGCGTGAACTGCTAATGAAAAATGTCCCTGAACATCAAGATGGTTTTATCAAAGTTCCAGCAATTATTGATGAAAACGAGGAGGCATAGTAAATGGACTACTTTGCAAATGATTTAACGAGTTTGCACGATTTATTAGTAAAAAAAGAAATCAGTGCTACTGATCTAACAAAAGAAACGCTTGCTGTGATTAATGAACGTGAGCAAAAAGTCGATGCATTTTTGAGCGTTGATGAAGAAGGTGCTTTGAAACAAGCAGCAGAGGTAGATAAAACAGGCATTGATGCTGATAATGTTTTATCTGGGATACCATTGGGAATTAAGGATAACATTGTTACTAAGGGCTTGAGAACGACAGCAGCCAGCAAAATTTTAGAAAAATTTGATCCAATATATGATGCAACAGTCATTGAAAAACTGAAGAGTGCCAAGGCAATTACAATTGGGAAAACCAATATGGATGAATTTGCAATGGGTGGTTCAACAGAAAACTCAGCATTCAAATTAACAAAGAACGCTTGGGATCAAACTAAAGTTCCTGGTGGTTCTTCCGGCGGTTCAGCAGCAGCTGTTGCTGCTGGGGAAGTAATTGCGTCCTTAGGTTCAGATACAGGTGGTTCAATTCGTCAGCCTGCATCTTTTAATGGAATTGTCGGAGTAAAACCGACATATGGTCGTGTATCACGTTATGGGTTGATAGCTTTTGCCTCTAGCCTAGATCAAATTGGCCCGTTTACGAGAACAGTCAAGGACAATGCTTTACTTCTAAATGCAATTAGTGGTGCAGATACGCGTGATTTTACAAGTTCCAAGCATGAAGTACCTGATTTTACTAAGGGAATAGATAGTGGAGTGAAGGGAATGCGTATTGCCGTTCCTAAGGAATATTTAGGTGAAGGTGTTGCGGACGACATCAAAAAAGCTGTTAAAAATGCTATTTCCGTTTTTGAAAAATTAGGAGCAAAAGTTGATGAAGTCAGCTTGCCACACAGTAAATACGGTGTGCCGGTCTATTATATTATTGCTTCATCAGAGGCATCATCTAATTTGCAGCGCTTCGATGGAATTCGCTATGGTCATCGTGCTCAAGATGTTAAAAATCTGGAAGATGTATACGTAAAATCCAGATCTGAAGGTTTTGGCGATGAGGTAAAACGTCGTATTATGTTGGGAACATTCTCATTGTCTGCTGGTACCTATGATGCTTTCTTCAAGAAGGCTGCCCAAGTTAGAACATTAATATGCCAAGACTTTGCTCATGTGTTTGGTAAGTATGATTTGATTTTAGGGCCTACAACGCCAACGACAGCATTTGGTATTGGAGAGGATATCAAAGATCCTGTTACGATGTACATGAATGATATTCTGACTATTCCGGTCAATCTTGCAGGATTACCAGGAATGTCACTGCCTGCTGGGTACAGCAAGGGATTACCTGTTGGTTTACAGTTAATTGCAAATCAATTCGATGAAACAACGATGTACCGTGCGGGTTATGCTTTTGAGCAAGCAACTGAATTTCATAAGCAGATACCAATGATTGGAGGGCAAAATTAATGAATTTTGAAACAACGATCGGTCTGGAAGTTCATATTGAAATGAAAACAAATTCCAAAGCTTTTTCTCCAGCTCCTGTACAATATGGATCAGACCCTAATACCAATACAAATGTGGTCGACTGGGCACTTCCAGGCGTGTTGCCAACGGTTAATAAAGGAGCATTGGAATTTGGGATGCGTGCTGCCTTAGCATTAAATTGTGAAATTACAAGAGATATTCACTTCGACCGCAAAAACTATTTCTACCCTGATAATCCTAAAGCATATCAAATAACACAAGCGCAGACACCAATTGGGCGTCATGGATGGCTTGAGATTGAAGTTGATGGTCAGAAAAAGAAAATTGGGATTGAAGAAATGCACGTTGAAGAAGATGCGGGTAAGAATACCCATAGTCCTGATGGCTATTCGTATGTTGATCTCAACCGTCAAGGCACACCGCTGATTGAAATTGTCTCAAAACCAGATATTGCCTCCGCTGATGAAGCTTATGCTTATTTAGTACGTCTGCGTCAGATAATACAGTTTACTGGTATTTCCGATGTGAAGATGGAAGAAGGATCGATGCGTGCTGATGTTAATGTTTCTGTCCGCCCTATCGGGTCCGATAAATTAGGCACGAAGACTGAAATGAAAAATCTTAACTCGTTTGAACATGTGCGCAAGGGTTCACATTATGAGTCTAAGCGTCAGCAAAGAGTTTTGATGGCTGGTGATGAAATTAGACAAGAAACACGTCGTTTTGACGAGGCGACAGGTGAAACGGTCTTAATGCGTGTTAAAGAAGGCGCAAGTGATTATCGCTATTTTCCAGAACCAGATCTGCCACCAATACATATTTCTGATGATTGGGTGCAGGAAGTTAAAGAGTCGATTCCTGAAATGCCGGACAAACGCCGCAAACGCTATGTTGAAGATTGGGGCTTGCCTGAATATGATGCAAACGTCTTAACACAGACTAAGGAAATGTCCGATTTCTTTGAAGAAGCTGTTGCGCAAGGGGCCGAACCTAAATTAGCTGGTAACTGGTTGATGGGCGACGTTAATGCGTATTTAAATGCTAACCAGATTGGTTTGTTAGATACGAAATTAACTCCAGAACATTTAGCAACGATGATTAAACTGATTCAAGATGCAACTATTTCCTCCAAGATAGCTAAAAAAGTATTTAAGGAAATTATTGCTAACGGTAGTGAACCAAAAGCATGGGTTGAGAAAAAGGGACTTGTTCAATTATCAGATCCTGCTGTACTTCAACCAATTATTGACGATGTACTTCAAAATAATGGAAAATCAATTGAAGATTACAAGAATGGTAAGGACCGTGCCATTGGGTTTTTAGTGGGCCAAATCATGAAACAGACACGTGGCAAAGCAAATCCAAAAGTTGTCAACAAATTATTGATAGCAAGTTTGAAACAACTTTAAATTGTGATCTTGAATACCGGATAAGGGGAGTTAAGGATGCAAAAGCGTTGCAGGATCATTTATAATCCAACTTCAGGTCGCGAAGCGATGAAGAATGATCTAGTAGAAATTTTAAATATTTTGGAACGTGCTGGATATGAAACCAGTGCTTTTCAGACAACGCCTGAGCCCGATTCTGCGCGCAATGAGGCTGAACGCGTTGCCAGAGCTGGTTTTAATTTGATCGTTGCCGCTGGCGGTGACGGAACGATCAATGAGGTTGTAAATGGAATTGCACCACTTAAACAGCGTCCGAAGATGGGGATTATCCCAGCTGGAACGACCAATGACTATGCCCGTGCTTTAAGGATACCGCGTGAAGATCCTGTTGAAGCTGCTAAGGTTATCGCCAAGGGCCAAACTGTTAATATGGATATCGGACAGGCCGGAGAAAAATATTTTGTAAATATTGCTGGCGGCGGATTATTGACGGAATTGACATATGGTGTTCCATCACAATTCAAGTCTTTATTCGGGTACTTAGCTTATTTATTGAAGGGTGCAGAGATGCTGCCGCGGATTAAGCCTATAAAAATGCATTTAGAATATGATGATGGAATTTTTGATGGGAAAGCGTCGATGTTTTTACTGGCATTGACTAATTCGATTGGCGGATTTGAACAAATTGTTCCAGACGCATCTTTGGATGATGGCAAGTTTACTTTGATTGTTGTCAAGACCAGCAACTTAGTTGAAATATTGCAACTGATGACAATGGTCTTGAACGGAGGACGCCATATTAACGATCCTAGGATATTATACGTAAAAACGGCGAAGCTAACGGCTAAACCGGTAGACGAGAAAATGATGATTAATATTGATGGGGAATATGGCGGAGATGCTCCGATGGTTTTCAGAAACTTAAAGCAGCATATTCAAATGTTTGCTAATACTGAAGAGATACCCAAGGGAGCAATTACGTCTTCTAATAAAACGCCGGAAGAAATAGATGCAAGCCAACACTTTGTTGAAAGTGTGGAAGATCTGATAGGTGAAGATATCAACGGCGATGGAGCAGTTGGAGAAAAAAATAAAAAGTAATCAAAAAACACCGCGAACTTTTTTGTAGATAAGAACGCGGTGTTTTTTGAGCGAAGAGGAGAAAAATATGGGGAGTAAACCACCGGTAAGCAAGAACGAAGAATTAACAGTTACAATTGAGGATTTAACGTACCAAGGAATGGGTGTGGCTAAAATTGATCATTACCCGTTATTTATAGAAAATGCGCTACCTACAGAAAAAGTTAAAGTACATGTGCTTAAGACATCCAAAAACTATGGCTTTGCTAAGGTCGTAGAACGGTTGACTACAAGTGAAGAACGTGTTGAAGTAACTGAGAATCATTATCTCCAAACGGGGATCGCACCATTGCAGCATCTTAATTATGAGGCTCAACTTGAATTTAAACGTAATCAGATATCAGAACTGCTTAAGAAAGTTCACTTAGAAAACATTAAAGTTGCGCCGACGATTGGCATGAATGAACCTTACCACTACCGAAACAAAGCACAGGTACCGGTTAGACTAGTCAATGGTAAAATTGAAACAGGCTTCTTCAAGAAAAACAGTCATGTTTTCGTTCCTCTGGAAGATTTTCTCATTCAAGACAAAAGAATTGATGAGGTCATTAAAGAAGTTCGTGATATCTTGCGTGAATTCAATATTGAAGCTTATGATGAGCGTAAACACAGCGGTGTTATCAGGCATATTATGGTTCGAAGGGGCTATTACACGCATGAGGTGATGGTTGTCCTTGTTACTCGTTCTAAGAGGCTTCCAATGCAGAAACAGATTGTGGAAGCAATCCAGAAAAAATGTCCCGATGTTTGCAGTATTATTCAGAACGTTAATCAAGCATCCACTAACGTGATTTTAGGTAAGCAGAATAAGCTATTAGCGGGTAGAAAACAGATCAAAGATCAACTAAATGGAATAACTTTTAATATTTCACCGCAGTCGTTTTACCAAGTTAATCCTGTCCAGACTGAAAGGCTCTATCAAGCAGTTGCCGAAGGTACTAACTTAACAGGAAAAGAAACGGTGATCGATGCTTATTGTGGAATTGGAACAATTTCATTGACGCTTGCAACTAAAGCTGCAAAAGTTTATGGGGTAGAAATCGTTCCAGAAGCCGTAGTCGACGCTAAGTTAAATGCAGCAGCAAATGGAATTGAGAATACACAATTTGAAACGGGTACGGCAGAAGAATGGATGCAAAAATGGGAGGAGCAAGGAATTAAGCCAGATGTTCTTGTCGTTGATCCTCCACGTAAAGGTCTCGCTGAAAGCTTGATTGAGAGTGCAGTTAAGATGAACCCTGACAAGATTGTTTATGTCAGTTGCAACCCTGCAACTTTGGTCAGAGACTTGCAATTGTTTCTTGGAAAAGGTTACACAATTGAACAGCCAATTCAGCCTGTCGATCAATTTCCACAGACAACACATGTCGAGAGTGTCGCATTGCTGCAACGAACAGATAGTTAGAAGATCCTCTTGGTTTAGTTTTTTTCAAGCGTAACGTCTTAGCTTAGCAGGCGAGGATACTAAATTAGAAATAAGGGTTATTAAGAATTATAGTAATGTCTTTGCAATATTCACACAAAGATAGATTATTATGGAGTGGAGAGATTCACTCTTTTTTGTATCTTGAAAATTAATTACTAGACAGTTACTTGAGTAGATTTTCGAATATAATTGGATTGTGCTAGTTTTAATGTCTGGTATTTTTTTCGCGCTCACCTTGTTTTTTCCAACTGTCAATATTGGCTTGCCTTGAGCAGCATCGCGGCTAACATATGCGGTTATTACGCTCTGCTTAGCTCTAAAATCCGATTCAGTCCGTTGGGCCTACGCACGAGCGCTTGAAGAAGTACCATCCGATGTCGAACTACCTACGAGATTATCACTATATAAACATGCAGGAGAGGCGGCTGGTGCAGGGACTGGGCTGATTGCCCCATTTTCACAACCATATCAGACCGCAAAGCAGCATTATCTTCCTGAAGATTTAATAGATAGAGTCTACTGGCAGCCGCGTGATAGTAAACGGGAAAAGTTATTATACAAAAGATATAAAGAAATTCAACGTTTTGTCAAGGGGGCTAGAACTATGACCAAATCACTTAATCTTTTTTGGTGCTGTGCTACCATAAAAAAATCGAAATAGCTATGTTTTAACTTGATCAGTACCAGAAATGAAAGAAGGATAAATTTGATGAAAAAATTAGTAATGCCAAGCACTTCAACTCAATTTAAAGAGCAGTATTATTACAAAAAGGAGTTAAGCGAGTTATGTCGCCGAGTTGGCTTACCTATGTCGGGAACAAAGGCAGAATTGAATTCTTATATCGAAAAATACCTTTCTGGCACGCCGGTTTCCGAAATAAAAGCAAAGCGCCCTAGGGTTAAAAAACCGGCACTCATGGCAGACTCGATTAGGCTGGACACTAAGGTTGTCGGATCTGGTTTTGTTTTTAATAATGAAGCGCGCAAATTTTTTGCTGCTTATTTTGGTACTGAAAAGTTCTCCTTTAAAAAAGAAATGGCAATTGTCAAACGCAAAGCTGAGCAAGAAAATGATACTGAAATGACTGTGGCTGACTTAATCAGACGCTCTTTGCAATTAAGCAAGGATAAAGACCAAATTGCCTCTGTATCTGAAGAAAGGACCTACCAGTGGAACAATTTTGTACGGAGCTTTTTCTTGGATCCAGCAACAGTCCAATTTACTGATCGTCTTAAAGTGGCAGGCCTGTTGTGGGGATATGTAAAAAACACTAAACAAGAGAAAAAATATTCTTCAGCTTTACTCGAAACGTATGCTGATGAAGTTGAAGAATATTTAAAGCTGAAATAATAATCAATTTCAGAATTAAATTAGCAGTGTTGTTGGAGATCTGTATGCTAAAAAGTAATTTTTATTTACACCAAAACACGTTTATATGGAATCAAAAAGGCGTTGGCTCAAAATTCAACTTTTGACCCAACACCTTTTTTTGTGTTGTATGAAAATATTTTTAAATCACAGATTAATTTTTCCCCAATCATTTAAGGAATGCATGAGCGGAAGTAAGCTTTTTCCCTTGGCTGTCAAATAATACTCAGATCTGAAGGGAGGTTTACTTCCTAAGCGTTTTTTTGAAACAAAATCTTCAGAAATTAACGTTTCAAGTGATCGGGTCAACATGATATTTGTAATTCCAGTAATTTCTTGTTTGAGTTGGTTAAAGCGAATACCGTCTTCGTTGTAGATTGTCCATAAAATATTGAGCTTCCATTTTCCAGAAAAGATATCCATTACTTTTGAAACACCACAAGACCATTCATCTGTTGATTGCATAATATAACCTGCCTTTTTTAAGTTACAAAAATGTGCGTACTGTTTATTGTTTGTTTTTACTAATACAATAATTTTATAACAGAGAAGGGGAGTATTACCAATGGATTTTTTGAATAGTTTAGACGAACGAAAATCGATTCGTCATTTTGTGCCCGATATGGAGATTAGTGATCAGAGAATATTAGAGATGTTGAATCATGCTGCAAATGCGCCTTCGAACAACAACTCTCAGCCATGGAGAGTTGTTGTTATTAAAAACACGATCATGAAAAACAAATTAAAAGAACTTTCTTTTGGTCAGAGCCACGTCGCCGAGGCGTCAGCAGTATTATTAATATTGGGTGATAAGAGTCAATACGATATAGAGAAACTAGTTAATTATAGTATTAAGCATCGTCTCATTGAAAAGGATCAAGCAGAAATTAAGCAGAATCGAATTGAAACTTATTTTGCAATGCATCCAGAAGACAGCAGAGAGCCGGGGTTGCGCTTGGATATGGGTTTGTTCAGCATGAATTTAATGCATGTGATTCGAGCTTTTGGATACGATTCAGTCCCGATGAGAGGAGTTAATTTTAACGCTGTTCTTGACTATTTGAAGATACCTAAAAATTTATCTCCAATAATGCTTTTGCCGATAGGCAAAGCACTTAGATTCGGCCATCGTCATATTAGAGAGGATTCAAAAAGTTTTACAACAATTATCCAATAGCGAAAAAACTCATGTTATTAAGATGGTGTGTATTTGCAAGGTAAAACAGCTTTTGAGTGACAAAACGTGTTGATTAATACAAAAATAATACTTACAGAAACTTTATTTTTTAAGCTAACCGTAAGAATCTTAATTCAAACAAGAAAATTATAATTAATTATTTTTGAACAATCATTCAAAAATAATTGTTGACTGATGAGTCAAATATAATTAGAATAGAGTCATGGGAAGAAAAAAGAGTTTTCAGCAATCTGAAATTTTAATAATCATCAGTGATGTTTTTGTTAAATATGGCTTTGAAGGAACATCGCTTGATGATTTAGTCAAAGCTACAGGTCTTCTTCGTGGAAGTCTTTATTCTGCTTTCGGTAGCAAACGTGGAATGTTTATTGATGCCTTATCAGAAAATATTAAGCAGCAGAAAGATAGTGAAATTACAATTAATTTGGTCATTATTGCAATGATGGAGTTGGCTGCAAAAGACAATACGATTAGACAGCTTTTAAAACAATGGTATAAAGAAAGTGCTTCTTCAAATGTGATGGAGCTTTTAGGCAAAGCCGTACTTAAGCGAAGCGGTATTTTAGAAGGGGGAGAATAGCATGGAAAATAAAGTTAGTTTAACAGGCAACAAGTTAGTAGTAGTACCACAAGGCATTAATAAAATTTTTGCTGTAAAGAAACGGTTAGAAATACCTTTGAAGAATATAGATGGAGCAACTATTGATAATGGTATTCTCAATGAATTTCGTGGTTTAAAGGCGCCGGGTACAAGTATTCCTGGATTTTATGCAGGGACTTTTCACAAAAACAATGAAAAAACTTTTTTCAATGTCAAACGTACCAGTACAGTCGTTGTTATCCAACTTAGAAATGAAAAGTATGCACGTTTGGTTTTAGGAGTTGAAAATGGGCGAAAACTGGTTGATGAAATTAATAATACTATAAAAACACAAGATTAATAACGAATAGAAAGTCATATAGGGTAGAAGAATAAAATTTTCTTATGAAAGAGTAGATATTGATGAAATACTATGTCTTTTTGCGTGGTGTTACACCAACGGGGAAAAACCGAATACCCAAAATGGTCATCTTAAAGTCAATTATGGAAGATGCTGGTTTTAAGAAGGTGATGACCTATATTCAAAGTGGGAATATTATCTTTGATTCTGATTTGCCAAAACCAGAAGTTGCAAAAGAAGTTCATATGCGGATATTAGAAAACATAGGGGCTGATTTAAAAGTAATTGTCAAAAGCAGGAAGGAACTTGCAGTAGCACTTAATGAGAATCCATTTGATGATACTTATGATTATTCTAGAGTACATTTGGTGTTTTTCAATGAGCGGTTATCCGAATTGAATTTTGATTTATTAAATAATGTCTCGCTTTTGGGAGAGAAACTAGAAATCGGCTCGGAGTGTATCTATATGTATTTGCCAAAAGATGCTGCAAAGAAAAGACTCAACAATAATTTCTTAGAACGTAAGTTGAAGATAGACGCTACAACAAGGAAATTTAATGTTATCACTAAGTTGATCAGATTAGAGAGAGAATAAATAATAGATAATTCGTAAGGTCTTGCCATGTGTTTTGCATATTCAGCAGCGAAAAACACAAACGTGTCTTCAAAAATATCCCATAATTGTTAGTTTTTCTAACAGTTATGGGATATTCTTAATTAATTGGTGTTTTTTTGTCAGAAGAATTTTCAGGAAGTCCAATGGTACTAATTGGGTAAACACGATTGTCTGCTTCATCAAAGAGACTGATTGGCTGGTAATCAGTTGCATCGATGCGCAGATGATAGCCATAATTGTCCAAAAAGATTAGTTCCTTCGTATCTAAATGCTCAATTCTACCAGGCAGTTTCCGCTTGTCTATTAATACGTCAAGTGCAGGAGTGATCTCCAACTGGTGGTTGCGATGACTTAGTTCATCTGAGAAGTTCCAAGTTCCAACATAAAGAGATGGCAAAAGAGCATTTTGCTTGCGACTAGTATCACTTGATAGGTTGTTAAAAAAATGTTTTTTAAGAAGTAGACTTAACTTCTTTATTTTTCCGGGTTTCATTATAAAGGTGCCCCTCCTTGGGTAGTACTTGGATAGACAACGGAACTGTATGGTGTCACGTATCTTCAGCTCTAATATAACATTTTTTGATAGAACAACATAGATAATGAATTGAAATTTAACAGTAACATGATGAAAATGAAATATTATAGTCATGTTATTGCGTTTGTAATAATTATGTTAAGAATCTGAAATCTGTAATATATACGCAGTATAGAATTTCTGCTACAATAATGTATAGAAAGCGATTAAAAGGAGGAGTCTAAGATGTTGAAGCTAGGAATTATCGGTACCAATTGGATAACAGAACAATTTATTAATGCGGTACTCGAAACTGAACAATGGCAGCTGACAAGTGTGTACTCCAGAACTTTGACTAAGGCTGAAACTTTCGCACAAAAATTTACGGATAATGCGGAATGTTATACTGAATTGGATCGTTTTTTTAAAGAAGGAAACTTCGATGTAGTTTATATCGCTTCACCTAACAGTCTGCATTTTGAACAGTCGCGAGCTGCAATTCTTGCTGGGAAGCATGTTATTGTTGAAAAACCAGCTTGTTCAAACCCGAAAGAGATGCGGCAAATTATTCGTTTGTTAAGACAACACCGTGGTGTTTATTATTTTGAAGCCGCGCGACATTTTCATGAACGTAATTTTAAGATGCTTAAGCAGAGAATAAAAGAAATGAATGTTATTCAAGGCGCAAATCTAACATACATGAAGTATTCATCACGTTATGACAGTTTTTTAGCCGGGAAAGAGCCAAATATTTTTTCTTTGCGTTTTTCTGGAGGGGCCTTACAAGATCTTGGTGTATATCTCGTCTATAATGCTGTTTCTTGGTTTGGTGTTCCCAATGATGCCATATATTACCCAACTAAGCTGCATAATGGAATTGACGGAAAAGGGACTGCAATCTTAAAATATTCAGGTTATCAAGTTAATTTGAATTTTGGAAAAACGGTCAATTCTTACTTGCCGAGTGAAGTTTATGGTCTGAAAGAAACAATTGTAATGGATAATGCGGCAGAACTCCAAAAAATAATGCTACTTGACGGTCAAGGGAATAAACGTGACTTGACTCAGGAGGTCGATAAAAATCCAATGCTTTCTGAAGTGCAGGATTTTACAAATATTTTGAATGACCCGACTTCATTAGATTCAAAGCAGCAGATGGATGATTGGCTGGCAATTGCTGTCCAGGTTAACCGGGTTATGTATGATTTGCGTAACAGTGCGCATCTGCATTTTGATGCGGATTCAAAACAATTACTATGAAGAGGGAAAAATGAATCCAAAATTTGACATTTTTTTTAAAAATCAAGGCTTTGAAAACTTTTCGCCTATCCAAGAAAAAACTTATCCGCTACTCAATGCGGGGCGTAATGTTTTAGGATTAGCACCAACAGGCTCAGGGAAAACCTTAGCGTATACTATCCCCCTGCTAGAACGGATATCAAATGGAGGCGGTACGCAGCTAATGGTAATTGCGCCTTCACAAGAATTAGCTGCACAGCTGACTAATGTAATGCGAGTCTGGGCTAAAGTTCTGGATCTCAAAGTTGTTTCTTTGATTGGCGGAGCAAATGTGAAACGCCAGATTGAAAAGCTGAAAAAGCATCCAGAAATTGTGGTTGGAACGCCAGGCCGTATGCTAGAGCTAGCAGATGCAAAAAAACTGAAGCTGCATAAACTACAGTCAGTAGTATTGGATGAGGCAGATGAGTTATTGACGGAAGAGACGTTGATTTCTTGCCGTGAACTAATCAGTCACGGACCAGCACGCGTACAGATGTGTTTCTTTTCGGCTACTAAGACAAAAATTCTAGATGAACTACCACGCTGGTTCGGCACAGAGGTTGAAACAGTCGATGTTCGTTCAAGCGACAACACACAAGGTGAGGTTACGCATTATTTACTTGAAACACCTGTGCGCAAAAGAGTAGATACTTTAAGAAAATTAGCGCATCTTGATGGATTTTATGCGCTCGTCTTCTTTAAGCAAGTTGCGACGATTCAGGCTGCTGCGGAGAAATTGCATTATCTTGGCGTCAAGTTGGCCATCTTAGATGGGCAACAACGCCAGGTGCAGAGGGAACAGGCATTGCGTGATCTAAAGCAAAGAAAAATAGCGCTATTGTTGACTACTGATGTTGCAGCGCGTGGATTAGATATTGATGCTTTACCAGCAGTTGTTAATTTTGATTTGCCTAAGGATTCTAATACTTATATACATCGTGTGGGCCGAACAGGTCGGATGGGTGCTGCCGGAGTTGTGATTAATTTGGGTAATGAACATGACTTGCGTCATTTTAGACAGTTGCTCGTACACGAAGAATACATGCTTCATGAAGGATATTTGTATAGAGGAGAGTTAGTCGACAAGGAAGAGTTTGTTGAGAAAAAGCGCGCGGCTGATGAATCGTCGGAAAAAAGTAAACGAAAAGTAAAAAGCAAAAGCAAAAGTAAGAATAAGAATAAAGTCAATGTTTTAAAAAGAAGAGAGCAGGAATTGGTGCCTAAAAAGCATAAAAAGAAGCGCAAGAGGCAGCAGCTGAACAAGGGAAAACACGATAAAAATAAAAAATGAATTTCTCTGTTCTTTAGCTCCAACGGCCTCATTCCACAGTAATTAATAAAGTAAGTTGGGATTCAATTATTTACTTTGAAAATGATGATGACGCCATTATTAGTATTGACTTTAATGAGATAAGTTTTTATACTTATATGGTTGTTAGTTATTGTGGATTTGCGCTTGTAGCTCAGCAGGATAGAGCGACCGCCTCCTAAGCGGTAGGTCATCGGTTCGATTCCGATCAAGCGCATTATAATAAAGGCTGTATCCGAGCGAATCGGAAGACAGCCTTTTTCTTTTAAGAATATCTGTAACAAATAATTTGTAGTACAATGAGAGTAAGGATTAATATAATGGAGTTGATTGTTTTTGAAGAAAATAAAAGTGATGACGGTTTTTGGTACTCGGCCAGAAGCAATTAAAATGGCTCCATTGGTGTTGGCGCTCAAAAAAAATAAAAATTTTGAAGCATTAACTGTTGTAACAGCACAACACCGTGAGATGCTGGATCAGGTTTTGAAAACTTTCAATATTCGTCCCGATTATGACCTGAATATAATGCATGCCAATCAAACACTTGGTGAAATAACAGCAAACGTTCTGAAGCTGCTTAACAAGGTGCTTGAAAAAGAACAGCCCGACATTGTTTTAGTTCATGGTGATACAACAACAACTTTTGCAGCAGGAGTATCGGCTTTTTATCAAAAAATTCCATTAGGACATGTGGAGGCTGGTTTGCGAACTTGGAATAAATATTCACCCTATCCTGAAGAAATGAATCGACAAATGACAGATGTATTAAGCGACTTGTATTTTGCACCCACGAAGCAGAGCAAAAAAAATCTACTCAGAGAGGGTCATGCTGAGAAAAAAATATTTGTGACAGGTAATACTGCAATTGATGCATTAAATGAGACGATCCGCGATAATTATAGACATGAAACATTGAAAAAAATAGATCCCCAGCATAAGATAGTTTTACTGACAATGCATCGACGTGAAAATCAAGGCGATCCAATGAAAGATGTTTTTTTGGCAGTACGGGAAGTATTGCAGAGCCATCCAGATGTCGATGTCATTTATCCAATGCATTTAAACCCCAAAGTCCGTAAGATTGCACGCGAAGTGTTGGGCAATTTTGAGCGTGTTCATTTAATCGAACCACTAGATGTAGTTGATTTCCACAATCTCAGTGCCAAAAGCTATTTTATAATGACTGATTCCGGAGGGGTTCAAGAGGAAGCGCCCGCACTTGGAAAGCCAGTTTTAGTTTTGCGTGACACCACTGAACGACCAGAGGGAGTAACTGCAGGCACTTTAAAACTAATTGGGACTGAGTTTGATGACGTAAAAAAAGAAATGGAAAAACTGCTTGACGATCAAGCAGCGTATACGGAGATGTCGGAAGCCAACAATCCTTATGGTGACGGCCATGCAGCTGAAAGAATTATTGAAAGTTTAAACTATTTTTTTGGAAATCAGAAAAAGAGGCCAGTTGATTTTCAATAATGCTTTATGGGGGGAATCAATATGAGTGAACAAAAATTAGATCGGTATGGTTTTGGTATTGAAGAGCATGTTTTTAACCGTTACTTTCCAGGATATACAATTGCACTTAGATACTATCCCGAATTGCTTAACCTTATTGAAAAGCATCCTGATATTGAGAACGTGCGCACGGTATCTTCTAATATGAATATTGTTTTTGCGATTCTGCGCTATCAAGAGATGACAAAGGATTTAGTTAATTTACAAGCAGTCAGTGATGTGAATGAAACCGATGAAAAAATATCTGAAGAGGTACAGGAATTGCGTGAAATCATTGATGTCTTGGAACAGCTTAAATATATGATTGCGCATGATCCTGAAGCAACGCGTGAAATTGCGGCAACAAAGGACAAAATATTAGATTTGAATCATTTTAGAAAACCATAGTAGAATTTTAAATTAAAAAATCAGGTAAAGTAAAGGGTCATCTAGCTAACAAAAACTGTAATTTTTGTTAGTTAGATGACCCATTTTTGTTTAATTGTAATATGTTAATGGAATTTTTGCTTGACGAATGAGAGAAATATTTTGATAAGAATCAACAAAAGTCCTCCCAAACTAAGATACCAGCCTAGCTTTAAACCAGGCGTGTGGTAGGTCAGCTTAATAACATGACGCCCAGGTTTAAGCTTTAAACCAGTAAAGGCATTGTTGGTCTTGAGAACAGGCACAGGATGACCATTATCGGTTGCACTCCAGCCTTTAGAGTAAGGAATCGAAGAAGTGAGTACTCCGGTATGCAATGTAGTAATGACACCCGAAACATTATTGCGTGAAAATTTTAAATTTTTCAATCTATTTTTTTGAATTTTTTTAACTTCCGCAAAATAGTGATCATCTATTTTTTCAGCGGTTATTTTCAATTTAAAAGTATAGTTGCCAATTTTTGACGGTGTTAAGGTCAGATTGGTTGGTAAAGAAGCAAAGTATCCCATATTTAAGACCCCGTTTTTGACAGTTTTGTAAAATGAAAGCTCATTTTGCTTTGGTTGCTTAATTGTTCCGCTTGTAAGTGGTGAAGTGACTGTCAGTAAAAAACTGCTATCAGGTGTTCCTTGTAGAATGTGATAACGAAGGTTTTGGTAGTAACTCAGAGAATTATTGAGAGTCAAGGAACTACCGCTCGAAGTAGAGAGACGTTTTTGCTTTTCAAGTTCAAGCTGATTTTTTAGCTTCTCAGGTTTGTATTTAATGTCGCTGAATTCTAAATGCAACTCGGAATTTTTATATGCGTCGGGATTTTTAAGAACAATCGAATAAGATTCATCGCTATCTTTTCTCTGAATGTTACGTGAGGATACAAGATTACCGCGTGAAGATATCAATTGATATTCAACGTTTTGAACATTTGTTCCGATAGAAGCTTTTTTCAAAGAAGCGATAGATTTTGTATTTAAGAAGACTCCGGTCGCTAAAGCACGTTCTTTTTGTGTTGGAGACATTTTAGCATAGGTTGAGCTGGAAAAAGCACGATCTTGCCAATATATTAAGGGAAAAGCATAATCAGTGCGATAACGTTGTGTTTGCTGATTTTGAGAGCTATTCTGGTTGGTATCTGAAATCAGTGGACTGACTTTATCGAGTGTATAACCAGCTGGAATTTTCTTTTCGTTTGTCTGATTAAGCTGTGTAAACAAATAACGGACACCAAAAAAATTATTAAGAACTGTTCGATCGTCAAGTTGGCCTAAAGGAATATTTGCTTCAAATTGTGAATTTTGCATTATATTGGCAAAAGATCCTATATTTTTGTTTTGAAGTGAATAATATGAGTTAACAGAATTCGTGTTGCTCGGCAGTGTATTGTACATGTGGAACCCTGCTCCTAAGGAATAGTTGCTGCTTATTGTAGAAACACGATATGTGTCCGTTGCTTTCAGATCATTGTCAAGACCGGCATAGCGCTGCTTTATTAGTTTTTCATATGAACCAGATGGAAGCATCTCGTTAGAGTAGCCACCATTATAGGGCGCTTCAAAATAGATAGCGTTTAGGATTACATTCAGCAAAACTACAACTAAAAAAGCTTGTGCTGACTTGTTAGGTTTGTGCTGCGAGTAAAAAATAAGTGCTCTGTATGTTATAAGCAAGAATAAAAGCGGGATAAAAATTTTTTCGTCATTTTGAAAGTAATAGCAGCAGATAATAAAAACGGCATAAATAATGAGAGTGTTCCGAAACAAACGAACAATTTTAGGTGAAAGCTGAGGCACGTTTTGAATTAAGATGCAGGATGCAAGTGATAGCGGAAGGGCGAGCATCAATGTCCAACGATTAGAAGGTGCCATAAAGCCATTAAAAAAAGCACCAAAAAGAGGGAAAAGGAGCATCAGACCACCAATTATAAAAACACTAGCTAATAAGGGATAGTGGCGCCATTTGGCTAGGACATAGATAATAGCGAAAAAAACAATGCTGGCAAAGCCAAGCGCACTCCAAAAATAAAAATCACGATTTCCTCCATTAATCAGTTGTGAAGGGAGTGCAAGGTAATAGTAAAGTGGATAAAAGGTTAGCCCGTTAGCAAAAACTCCTCCGCTACGGGTAGAATTTTGAACTGCAAATATTTCTGGAATCAAAACAACTGCAGTGAGACAGAGGCTTAATAATGTACAGAAACACAGTTTAAGGAGTGTTTTGAGTAAAGGAATTCTTTTTCGATAATATAGTAAATAACGCAGTACAAGAAAAATGGCTGCACCGATTCCAAGCATGTACGCAAAATAAAAGTTGTTAAAGAGCATCCAGCAGAAAACAATAGTCAGCGGCCAAATAGACATCCCTTGTAAGACACGTTCAATAGCAATGATTAGTAATGGAAAAATAATAAAGGGGATGGTGAAAAATGGCTGAGCAATGTTTGAATACAGCAAAAAAGCATTGAAAATGTAAACTAAAGCTCCAGTGATTATTACAGGATGTGTAAGTTTTTTAAAGTGAGAAGCAAAAAAACAAAAGGCCATTCCGGCACAATAAAGGCGAATTACAATCAAAAACTGATAGGCAAAGACTATTTTGCTGGCAGGAAATAGCAAAGTCAAATAGCTGAAAAAATCCCCTAGAACGTAATAGCTATAAACTTGAAAAATATCTCCGCCAATTCCTAACTTCCATGACCACTGAGGAAGATCCTGTAGTGGATGGTGTAGGAATGAGCGCAATAACTGCTGATACTCTTGCAGAAGTGGAAGATGTTGCTGAGCACCATCAAG
The DNA here is from genome assembly GCF_001436755.1 of Liquorilactobacillus aquaticus DSM 21051. Classification (GTDB taxonomy): domain Bacteria; phylum Bacillota; class Bacilli; order Lactobacillales; family Lactobacillaceae; genus Liquorilactobacillus; species Liquorilactobacillus aquaticus. The sequence continues at coordinate 28,974 of NZ_AYZD01000034.1, read as the reverse complement.
CCGCCAAATAAGTGAATGACCTGTCACCAAATAAGTCCCATAAACAAAAAACGAGACAAATAAAAAAATTAATGTATATTTAAAGTACAACGAAATATTATGTTTTTTTTCAAAGGAAAACTGCACAAAAAGCCCCTCCTGACTATCTGCAAGTATTGTACATTACAAACAACACTTGTGTGAAGTCAAGGAGAGGTTATTTTAAGATTATGTTACCTTTATCCGAAATTTTTCAAATTTTATTTTTTTATAATCAGGCAGTGGAAGATCATTTTTTTATTGCCTTTTTTTGTATGCAGAAAGTAGGGAGTCTGCAAAATTTTCAAGCTTTTTAATATCGTCATCAGAATCAGGAGCTAGATTAATCTTAACGCTTTCAGCACCTTTTGAAGCACCAGCTTGTGCGAATGCTTCGTCAAATTTATCAACTGCAACACAGTAATATTCACCGTAAAAAGTGTCACCTGAACCTGCAACACCATAAACTTTTCCAGCTAGATCAAGCTCAGCAAGATCTTCAAAAAAATCCATTCCTTCGTCAGGAAGAGCTCCTTCATCGTAGGTATAAGGAGTGACAACACAGATGTCAGCATCTTCAAAATCCGCAGCATCACATTGTGAGATTTCTTCGGTGTCGACTTCTACTCCTTTATTTTCCAGCGCTTCAGAAATAATATCAGCTACATCTTCATTATTGCCAGTAATAGATGCAAAAACGACTTTGGCTTTAGCCATTAAAATACCTTCTTTCATAATATATCACTATGAAACATTATAACAGATAACGGTTGAAACGAACGATAACAATTGAGGTTAATATATGTGAGATAAACTTAATGCGCCATTTTCAAGGATTTAAGTTATAATGAATAGTGAAAATAAATTGGAGGCATTTAGAAATAATGATTACATTAAAATCACCACGCGAGATTGAGGAAATGCAAAAGTCAGGAGCTATTCTTGCCGGAATGCATGTCGGCCTTAGAGATATCATCAAACCTGGTATTTCAAGTTGGGAAATTGAAAAATTTGCTTTGAAATATTTTAAAGAACACGATGCTATTCCAGAACAAGTTGGTTTTGAAGGTTATAAGTATGCGACTTGTATAAGTGTTAATGATGAGATTTGTCATGGATTTCCCCGTAAAAGTTTGATCTTAAAAGATGCAGATCTTGTGAAAGTCGATACGGTTGTTAATTATCACGGAGCAATGAGTGACTCATGTTGGACCTATGTTGTTGGCAAGTCAACCCCTGAAATTGACCGCCTAATGAAGGTTACTAAAGACGCTCTGTACCTAGGAATCGAAAAGGCACAGGTAGGAAATAGGATCGGAGATATCGGTGCAGCAATTCAGCATTTCACAGAAGATGAGAATGGTTACGGGGATGTGCGTGAGTTCATCGGTCATGGCATTGGACCAACAATGCATGAAAGCCCCAATGTGCCTCACTACGGTGAAGCTGGAAAGGGTCTTCGGTTAAGGGCTGGAATGACGATCACAATAGAGCCAATGATCAATATGGGAACATGGAAAGCAGAAATGGACGATCCCAATGGTTGGACGGCAAGAACTGCTGATGGAAGTTTATCTTGTCAGTACGAGCATACTTTGGCTATTACAAATGATGGTCCTAAGATTTTAACTTCCCAAGACCCTGCAAGAGATAAAAAATATCTGCTTAATAAATAGTTTAAATGATCCGAGTATGATGATCTTAGTAGTTTCCAAATTTTAAAAGAATTTGAAAACAAAATTTAAAACATAAAAAAATTTTTCTTGTTTTGCCTATTAAGAATGCTATAATAATCTATGTATTCTGATAACGCTAACAGATAAGGAGCTATCATAATGAAAGTCAGAAAAGCTGTTATTCCGGCGGCAGGATTAGGAACACGTTTCCTTCCAGCCACAAAGGCATTGGCAAAAGAAATGTTGCCAATAATTGATAAACCAACAATTCAATATATTGTAGAAGAAGCAAAGAAATCAGGAATAGAAGACATCCTTGTTGTTACTGGTAAGGGTAAGAGACCTATTGAAGATCATTTTGATTCTGTTCCAGAACTTGAACAGAACTTGAAGGAAAAAGGCAAGACAGAATTATTAAAATTAGTTGAACAGACAACAGATATCAATCTTTATTTCATTCGACAGTCACATCCACGAGGTCTCGGCGATGCAGTCTTGATGGCGAAGGATTTTGTGGGCAACGAACCTTTTGTGGTTATGTTAGGTGACGATTTGATGCGTGACAAGGTTCCATTGACCAAACAACTGATTGATCGTTACGATCAAACACACGCATCTACACTTGCAGTTATGAATGTTCCGCATGAAGAAGTATATAAATACGGAGTCATTGATCCGGGCTCTGAGACAAGCAGGGGCCTTTATGATGTAAAGAAGTTTGTTGAAAAACCAGACGTAGATAAGGCGCCAAGTGATTTAGCTATTATTGGACGTTATCTGCTGACACCAGAGATTTTTGGTATGTTGGAAACGCAAAAGCCAGGAGCGGGCAATGAGATTCAATTAACGGATGCAATTGATCGTTTGAATAAAATTCAGCGCGTCTTTGCGCACGAATTTAAAGGTGAACGTTTCGATGTAGGGTATAAGTTTGGTTATTTAAAGACTTCAATTCAATTTGGACTTGAACATCCCGAAGTTAAAGATGATTTGCGAGCATATATTAAAGAGTTATCTAAGTCTTTGAAGTAATCTACTTTTAAGAGCTTATCTTTTGAAAATAATTTTCAATTGTTGATTACATTTAAAAAAATAAGATATTATGAGTTTACCGGGAGCAAAATGTTCGTTTGCTCTCGGTTTCTTTTTTACTCATAATACAATATTTTTATTGAAATTATTTGATTTATATTTAATAATTATTTATGGTTAAAAAAGTTCAATCTTAGGATGTAGGGGGAAGTAAAATGGCACGGAAAAAGGGACATAAGGAATATAAGAAGTTGGTTCAATATGTTGCAGCTATTATTATTATTTTGTTGATTATTTTTTGGGGCTGGAAGAATGGAAGTATTCGTGCAAGATTAAATAGTTCTTTTAGTGATAATAAAAGTGCTCAAAAGGCCGAATATAAAAAACAGCAGAGTCTTGCTCAAAAAAAATATGGTACTGTCAAGAAAACGGACCAATCAAAAGCGAAAGTCGATGCAAGTTCAACTGCGGACAAGGTATCAAGTTCGGGTCAAGATGCTTCCCAAAGTGTTGATAAAAAACAATCTAAAGCTAGCGGAACAGATACAAAGACTAAAAGCAAGAAAACTACTTATGGATCTTACACAGTAAAATATGGTGATAGTTTAACAATGATAGCAGCGAAATATAATACAACTACGACCGAGCTGATGAACCTGAATAAATTAGACACAGGTACATTAAACCCTGGTACAAAATTGATAGTGCCAAGTACAAAAACATCCACCGCAGTTTCATCATCAGCAGATAGTGAATAGGAAATGCAGGATAATTCACTGTAGCTATGATCACAACGCATGTTAAGTGACGCTGGAAAGTAATTGTGGTAACCTTGGTTCGTATATTAATAAAACAATTACGATACAGTTGAAACGGACGGGGGATGGAAATGATTAAGGAAAATGGTCGTTTCAAGGGATTAATCAAAATAATAAAATCAATATTTCAGCGTTCATCTGATATTGACATTAGTAATACATCAATTGTTATTGCGTATTACTCTCTTCTAGCGTTTTTCCCATCTATTATTTTGATAGGCAATGTTTTGCCGCTCTTAAATATAAAATCAGGAACAGTGTTATCTTATTTAGAGACAGCAGTTCCAGCCACTATCTACGAGACATTACATCCAATTGTCGTCTCGTTTTTAAATAAAGGCAGTGGAGGACTGATTTCAATCAGCGCATTAGTTGCTTTGTGGGCAGCTAGCAAGGGAGTCAATGTTTTGAAGTTAGCATTGAACAATGCATATGATGTTGAGAATTCGCAAGGGGCCATAACTGCTAGAGTAATTTCTTTTTTTTTGACGATTGTTTTCGCAATTTTGTTGATTTCAATTATTATCTTATTTAGTTTTGGTCAGATGGTTTTAAGCTACATTACTCCAATCTTGAACTTGCCTATTGAATTTGCTGGAACCTTCGGAAAACTAAAGTGGCCGATTACTTTTTTTGCGCTCTTTATCATTTTGAGTTTGATGTATTATTTTCTACCAAATGCTAAACTTCATTTAGTGTTGGTTTTCCCGGGCGCGTTATTAGCAACTTTTGGGTGGATCATCTTGGCCCAGGGTTTTTCGATCTATGTACGTTATTTTGCCAAATCAGTTTTGAGCTACGGAACAATCGGAACATTCATAGTGCTTTTGTTTTGGCTTAATTACTCAGGCTGGATTATAATGTTGGGTGCTAGTCTTAACGCTACCTTAGAATACCGCTACTATAATATAATAAAGCCTAGAGAAGGCAAGTTACGCAAATATTTACGCGATAATTACGATAGATAATTTAATTAAATGCCAAGGTTAGAAAAAAAGGGAGCTGGATCAAAATTTTTAATTTTGATTCAGTTCCCTTTTCGATTTCTATTATAAAATCATACTTTTCAGTTAATCATTTGTTGAAGTATGTTTTTTGAAGTTGAGCTTTATTGTTAAAAATTTGCAAGAATATTTTCGATTTCATCCAATGAAAAGCCTTTACGGTAAAGAGCTTGTTTGACTTTAAAGTAGCGCTGCTTTTTGTCAATGGCGTGGTGCTTTTGCCATAGTTTGGCAGCTTCTTTTTCGAGAATTTGTTTTTCAATTTGCTCATCTTTGGTAAAATCACTGTTCTGAGTGATAGCACGTATTTCATCTGTTGAGAATCCTTTAGACAAAAAACGCTGTTTTATTTTCTGAATCTTTTTATTAAAAGGATAACGTGAATATTGTTTTTCATATTTTTCAGTCAAAGCTATGCCTTTAGCTATCATATAAGAGCTATTATATTCACTTGCGGCTTGCTCGATGTCCTTTTCGACTACACCTTTTGCACGGAGATTATTACGAATAACTTTGAAACCTTTATCGGAGGTTTTCATCATTGTTCGAATATAACTCTCTGCATATTTTTCATCATCTACAAGCTTTTCATAGCGCAGTTTCTCAATGACATGCGGAATCTTTTCTGGCGAGATCAAGTGTTTTTTTAAATAGTCTGTTATTTCTTTTTCCGTTCTTAATTGAGAAGAAAGATAATTTAGTGCTTTAGAATGGGCTTTAGCTATTTCATCAGCATTCGACAGATTTTCGATTTGTTCAGTTTTTAATTCTTGTCCTTTAAATAAATGATATTTTACAAGAACATCCTCACTAATTGAAAACGAATATTTGTCATTAAGATAAATGTTAAAACGTTTTTTTCTCTTTTGAAGTTGAATTTTTGTTATTTTCAAGGTATGACCGTCCTTTGGCAGTGGTATTCAAGCTTTTGTAATTATTATAACAATTTAGTGTAAATTATAAAATGTTGAAGAGACATGATATAATTATCTATAACATTTTAAAGGGAGAAAACAATGGTAGCATATTATCAAAAAAAAGATAATCATTTAATCAAGGTGGGGCAGCGTTTCCCTCTTACCATCAAAAGGTTAGGTATAAATGGAGAAGGTATTGGGTATTATAAGCATAAAGTAATATTTGTTCCTGGTGCTTTGCCGCAGGAAGTGATCGTTGCTGAGGTATCTTCGGTCGAACATAATTATGCGATTGCTAAAATGCATCGTTTAAGACATCGTAGCCAAGACCGAGTAGAGAAAAAAGATCATTATGATGTTGGTGGTATTGAATTAGAGCATTTAAAATATCCAAGCCAATTAGAATTTAAACGTGACATTGTTAGACAATCACTTGAAAAATTTAAACCTGAAGGCTATAAAAACTATAACCTTTTGCCGACAGTCGGAATGAAAGAACCATTTGAATATCGGAATAAAGCGCAATTTCAAGTTCGAAAAAATGAGCAGGGACAAGTAATCGCGGGATTATACCGACGTAATAGTCATGATTTGGTTTCTTTACCAACATTTAGTACTCAACGTCCTTTGACCTTAAAAATTATTCGAACGGTCTGTAAATTATTGCAGGAGTTGGATATCCCGATTTACGATGAAAAAAAGAATTCTGGAATTATCAAAACCTTGGTTGTGCGTGAATCAAGGGCAGAAGAGAACGCGCAATTAACTTTCATTACGAATTCGGATAAACTTCCCCAAAAGAAAACACTTCTGATGAAAATAAAAGAGAAATTGCCGATGGTGATTTCTGTCATGCAAAATGTCAATAAGGGAAGAAAATCGCTTGTTTGGGGGGAAAAAACGGTTCATTTAGCTGGGAAAAACTATCTTATGGAAAAATTAGGAAACATTCAATTTAAACTTTCTGCGCGTGCTTTTTTTCAATTGAATCCGCAGCAAACGGAGAAGATGTACGAGGAAATAGAAAAAGCACTTGCATTAAAGAAAAATGATGTTTTGATAGATGCATATTGTGGAGTAGGAACAATTGGTTTATTTGTTGCGGAGAAAGTTAAAGAAGTACGGGGCATGGATATTACGCCGGAATCGATCGAAGATGCACGCTTTAATGCAAAGCTGAACGGATTTTCAAATACTATGTATGAAACCGGAAAAGCGGAAGAGCTAATACCTCAATGGTTCGCGGAGGGTCTTGCTCCGAATGCACTTGTAGTTGATCCACCGCGTTCAGGGCTAGATATTAAGTTAATAAAAACTATTTTGCAAATTAAACCGACAAAATTTGTTTATGTTTCGTGTAATCCTTCAACCTTGGCACGTGATCTTGTAAAGCTGACAAGGATATATAAAGTTGAATATATACAATCAATCGATATGTTCCCACAAACTGCAAGATGTGAGGCGGTCGTGAAGCTGACACGTAAAAACAGTTAAAATTTTGCGGGGTTTGAGAAAAACTGGTTAAATTATATTGGTAGGGAAAACTATTATGAAGAAAAGATATATGTGGACTATTATTTTATCCCTTATGGTCGTAGTAATGGGCATCTTTCTTGAATATAAAAAGAGTGCCCCGAAACAGATGATAGAAAATAATACAGGGCATAAAGTGAATGAAGACAAGCAAATTGTGATTCAGAAAGTTGGAGGTTCCAGCAAAAGTAGAGATCAATTTGGATTAAATGTCAGAAATGAGCATGAAAATAGAATTATAGATTATACTGAAAAAGAATTAAAAAAAGATAATTTTATTGGAACAGTCTTGATCGTCAAAAATGGTAAGGCTATTTTTCAAAATGGCTATGGCTATGCAGACAGATTAAATAATAAAAAAAATTCAGCTACCTCGCTTTTTCAAATTGCTTCTGTTCAAAAAGCAGCAACCGGAGTAATGCTTATGAAGTTGGTTCAGGCTGGTCGAATGTCATTAAACGACAAACTTTCTAAGTACTATCCTAATATTGGATATAGTAGTGCAGTTACATTAAGAGAGATGTTGAATATGATTTCGGGAGTATCTTTGAAAACAATGCCTGAGAAAGTAATGTCGCAAGACCAACTGGTAAATTATGTCGCCAAAAATGTAGAAGTAAATCCCAAACATATAGGTAAGCAGTATTACCAGCCGGCTAATTTTGTGTTATTAGCAGGAATAATCAAGAAACTAACTGGGCGTAGCTATTATAAAGAATTCAGACGGACAATTCAAGAACCGCTTGGTTTAGAAAATACTTGTTTTTTCGATGAATATTATAAATTAATCAACGGAAAGACAATAGCCTACAATTCTGTGAATATGAATGATTATAGAACACTTGCAAATGAGCAAAAATACCAATACACCAATGAGCTGGGGACTGGAAATCTTTACATGACGAATGGTGATTTATATAAAATGCTTCGTACTTTTGTTACTGGAGGAGTGTTGAACACTAGATCTACATCTGAGTTATTTACAGTTTTTCCTCCTAACAATACATACAGTTCTGGTCTTTATCATCTAAAGTATTTACAACAATTCAAAGAGCTTGGAATAAATAGTGGTTATCATTTCCATGGTGCTGAGTATGGTTACGAAACAATTGGAGATATTTCGGCTGATGGTAAACAAGCTGTTATTTTGCAGACGAATAATCCAAATTCAAGAAAACCTTTCAATATGGTAGTTGATTCTGAGTTGTATCATTTTTTACTGACACATTAAGCAAAAAATTGAAGTTCGAGAAAAGATGCAATAAACTTTAGGCTTTTTCACATAACTTTGCTATAATGGATGTGATATCGGTGTAGAATACACCTGTGTTTATAGAAGGCAGGGTTTTTAATGCGTCAGTCTAAAGAGCCAAGAGAAGGTGAATTTATCACCATCAAAAGTTATAAACATGACGGTAGTTTGCATCGAACGTGGCGAGACACAATGGTGCTGAAGACAAGTGAAAATGCATTGATTGGATGTAATGACCATACATTAGTAACTGAGTCGGATGGACGACGTTGGGTCACACGAGAACCTGCACTAGTGTATTTCCATAAACATTACTGGTTTAACATTATTGCAATGATTCGTGATAATGGAGTGTCCTATTATTGTAATCTTGCATCTCCAGCTGTTTTGGATAGGGAAGCTTTAAAATATATAGACTATGATCTAGATGTTAAAGTTTTTCCTAATGGAGAAAAGAAATTGTTAGATGTTGACGAGTATGAGGAACATGGAGCAAAATGGCACTATTCAAGTGAGATTGACAAAATATTAAAGCACAATGTTTTAACGCTTGTCGATTGGATAGACGGCGGCAAGGGACCTTTTTCGAAGGAATACATTGAAATTTGGTATAAGCGGTATCTCGAATTGTCACGACGTCAGTGAATATCTCAGTTTATAACAGAAAATCTGTAGTTACAAAGTCCCTCGGTTTGTGATTACAGTTTTTTTTGACACTTTTAAGTTTTATTGTGTTTGAAATTATATGGGGCATTATAAGGGATGGTTATGTAAATGTTTGAAAGCTTAAAAAAATCAAGAATCTTATTTTGGACGGTTGAATTACTCCTCTTAGCGTCTTTAATTTGGGTATGTTCAAATATTGGCTTTGTATTTGAACCGATAGGTACTTTTATATCTACGTTGTTTACTCCTGTTATTATATCGGGTTTTTTATATTATCTTTTTAGACCACTTGTCAATATATTAATGAAAATCAAAATTAATAAGTTTAAAGTGAACCGGACATTGGCTGTTGTTATTGTGTTTCTCCTTTTAGGTACAATAGTTGCATTGGCACTGATTTTTTTAATACCCTTATTGATCTCTCAGGTTGGACAGTTGATAGCTAAAACACCTACATATCTAGCCAAATTACAGGAAATTCTTAATCAATACTATGTTGATCTCAGCCATTATGAATGGGTCAGACGCTTAAATGTTCACAGCTATATCGAAAAATTTGAAAAGACAGTTGAAAACTCATTGGAGAGTTTTATGGGAGGAGTCACAAACAGTTTAGGAACAATCATTGGGACAATAACCAGCATTACAGTAACTGCAATAACAGTGCCATTTATGCTTTTTTACATGCTTAAGGATGGACACAGATTAGTTCCGAACATAAAAAAAATGATGCCTGAGCGACCGGCTGATAAAACTGAGATCTTATTAGGGAAGATGGGGGATACGATTTCAAAGTATATTGGTGGTCAGGCAATTGAATGTGCCTTTGTTGCGACTTTTACATTCCTTGGTTATTGGGCGATTGGAATGCCTTATGCTTTCTTGCTGGGAGTCTTAGCCGGAACTACCAATATAATTCCTTACCTTGGACCATATATTGGGTTACTGCCAGCATTGATTCTAGCAGTTTTTATTTCCCCTAAAATGGTTATTACGGTTGTTGTCGTTTGTGTGATAGTTCAGCAGGTTGACGGTAATCTCATTTATCCCAATGTTATTGGTAAAAGTTTAGATATTCATCCGTTGACGATCATTATTTTGCTTTTGGTAGCTGGAAATATTGCTGGACTGATGGGAATGATCTTGGGAATACCTACATATGCTGTTTTGAAGGTTGTTATTAAGTATTTTGTAGATATATACCATTTAGAAAATGAACACGAACGAAAATAAATGCATAGTTTTCCCTTGATTGACGCTAGTATACAACTATGTTATTGTATACTAAGTTTATAAAGACAGTGATTAAGTATTATTCTGTATAGCTGAGATATGGCTATTATGTTACTTGAGGTAAAACTGTCGCTGTAGTAGTACAGTGGTTAAAACTTGGGACAAGTTTAGCCAGAATATAGTTGTTAATGCAGAAATTTGATTTCGAGTTGAACGATGAGGTTAAAAAAATGAAGAGAGTTATTACTTACGGAACATTCGATTTGCTGCACAAAGGTCATGTTAGACTGTTAAAGCGAGCGGCTGCCTTAGGAGACCATCTGACAGTCGGCGTTTCAACTGATGAATTTAACGCGATTAAAGGAAAAAAAGCGTATACTTCATATGAAGACCGGAAGTATATTTTAGAAGCAATTAAATATGTCGATGATGTGATCCCCGAGGAAAATTGGGATCAAAAGATAAACGATGTTATTAAGTACAACATTGATCTATTTGTGATGGGCGATGATTGGAAAGGAAAGTTCGATTTTTTAGAAGATTATTGCCAAGTTGTTTATTTACCTCGAACTGAAGGTATTTCAACTACAAAAATAAAAGATGATTTAGGAATGAACTAGAAAAATAAGTGTGTTTTTGGCTTTGGTAACATTTTTATGTCAACCGAGGCTATTTTTATTGTTATGTTAAAAATTATATATTTTTAACTTGAAGATGTTAGCAGCTGAGGAATCGCTTCAGTGTAATCAAAATATTAGGTGAATAAAATTATGAGAAAAATGGAAGTTAAATATATTACTAAAAATGAACCTTTGTTGCTGGGGAAGAAAGACCTTGGTAAAACAAAAATGTCCGTCAGTGACAAGAAAAGTTTCTGGGAATTACGGGGAGTCTCGCTGAATATCGGTGAAGGTGAGGCCGTCGGAGTGATCGGTACAAATGGTTCAGGAAAAGAAGCTTTGATTGACATTTTAGCAGGAAATACGAAGCAAACAACGGGATTTATTACGATTGACGGAAAAGTTAATCGTGCAAGTGCACGACGTGGTATGGATAATGCACTGACCGGATTGGAAAATATTCAAAAAGCAATTTCTGCAACCGAACTTGATGAAATCAAAGCCAAACATTTGGTCAATGCGATCATTAATTTTACTGATTTAGGAGAATTGCTGTACCGCCCTGTGGGTGATTATTCAATTGGTATGTACTCATGTTTGAGTTTAGGGATAGCTCTTTTTGTAACACCTAAATTGGTATTGCTGGATAGTGTTTTAGGTAACTTGGATAATATATTCTATATAAAAGCGGCCCAAAAAATTCAGTCATTGAAGGATATTGGGGTCTCATTTATTATTGCGGATACCAATGTTTTCAATATCGAACGCTTCTGTGAACGGACTGTCTGGCTTCAGTATGGTGAGGTTCAAGGTTTTGGACCAACAAAAGAGGTCTTAGAACAATTTGAATATTATATTAATTGGTTTAGGTCGCTGAGTTTACCTGAAAAAAATGATTATTTAGCAAAAAAACAGAAAGAACGCATTGATTTTGATGTTAGTACTGTCTATGAGGAATTTAAAAGCGAGCAATTCAAACATGGCTTCACACGTAAAGATGAACCGCGTATGCGTAAAGCTTTTTATAAAGACCATGGTGTGGATCCGGTAAATAATGAGAATGGCAATATTGAAGAAAAAAATGATGATGAAAAGAATCCACAAAACAAGAAGAAAAATAAAAACAGCAAATTAAAGTATGCAGTAGGTGTTTTAGTAACATTTTTAATTATAGGTGGTGTGTGGTTCAGCATCGATAATAAAATTTTTGCAGGTATTGGCAATAATAATGATGTTACACAAACAGCTTCTGAAAAAAGTAAACAAGAGAAAAAGACGGAATCTACGGCAAAAAAAGCTTCTAAAAACAGCAGCAAATCCAAAGCGTTGTCGGATTCAAAAGCTAAAGTAGCATCATCGCAAGCTGCCGCATCATCTTCAGCAGCATCGTCAAAAGCATCAAGCGAGAGCGCAGCAAGCTCTTCTTCAGCTAAGGCGTCTAGTGAAAGTAAGGCAGCGTTATTAAAAAATACGCAGACCATTAACGTTTCTGATGGTGATACATTAGAGGGACTTGCACAAAAATATGCTACAACTGCTGATAAAATCAAAGAAATAAATAGTATGACTTCGGATAGCCAATTGAAATCGGGAGATATTATAAGAGTTCCGAAATGATGGATAGTGCGGCTTAAGTTAAGATTAATTTTTAGAGGAGTAAAAACTGATATGAGTTTAGATTCTGAACCTGCAGGATGGCTGATAATAATTTTAATATTTTTAATATTGGCAGCTTTATATATATTATCAAGTTCAGTGGCCGCTTTTTCTTTATTAAAGGCAAACAATGAAGTAAAAAACGAAATTCCTGATAAGTTGGAGCGATTCGCAAAATATCTGAATGCAATCAACTTGGCAATTGTGTTCCTAATAGTGATGGAAGCTGGAATTGTTACGCTTGGCTGTTTGAATTTGTATAGTGCAGAGTTAGACGGTATAGGGTGTTTTATCCTTATTAACTGTTTGCTGACCAGTGTTTTGTATTTATTAACACAGATATTTCCTAAAGTAATCATTGGGGAGCGTCCTTCTAGGTTTTTTCAGAGAACTTACCGTACGGCTGTAATTTTGGGAAGTCTTTTTTACCCTTTTGCTTTGTTTTTAAATAAAATCGGCTTAAAGCTGACGCCCCAAACCAAAAAAAATAAAACGATAAACAAAGCTTCTTGGGAAACAATTATTGACATGATTACGCATGAAAAAGGAAATGGTGAATTAAATAACGAAGCGTTTGAAATGATTGAAGGAGTCATTTCGATGCATGGTAAAATGGCACGTGAAGTGATGGTTGCTCGAACTGATGCTTTCATGATTGATATTCAAAATGACAATGATCGTAATATTGATGCAATTTTGCAAATGCCTTATTCAAGAGTACCTGTTTATAATGAGGATAAAGATAATATTTTAGGGGTAGTGCACATAAAAAATGTGCTGCGTACTGCCCGTAAAGACGGTTTTGAGCACGTTACCATCAGACGGGTATTGCAACCAGCGTTATTTATACCTGAAACAATGACAATTGATGAAGTAATGTTTGAGATGAAAAAAACTCAAAATCAAATGGCTATTTTATTTGATGAGTATGGCGGTGTAGTTGGTCTAGTTACTTTAGAAGACCTTTTAGAAGAAATTGTCGGCGAGATTGATGATGAATCTGATCAGCCAGATCAAATATATCATAAGGTATCTGATAACGAATTTGTCGTGCAAGGGCGGCTTTCACTCGATGATTTTAATAGTGAATTTGGAACAACCTTGGTGATGAATGAAGTTGATACAATTGCAGGATATATAATAACAAAATTGGGTTTTATACCAAGTGATGGTGAAAAAGTTAAGGTCGAGACGGATGAACATGTAGTTCTTTTAACGGAATTAATTGATGATTCACGCATAATGAAGGTTCGTGTGATTTTACCAGCAGCTTTAGTCATGGAACACGTGCGCAAGGAAAAAAGCATGCGTGAAATTTGATAAATAAGTTAAAAAAATGGCTCTAATTTGGAGCTCATTTTAATGAACTTAAAAAGATAATTTTGTATAAGAAAGAGGTTTGAAATGGAAAAGGAAAAAATGATAGATGCTGTTGAAAAACGAAGAACATTTGCGATTATTTCTCATCCGGATGCTGGGAAAACAACAATTACTGAGCAATTATTGCTTTTTGGGGGAGTAGTTCGCAAAGCTGGTACAGTTAAAGCAAAAAAATCTGGCAGTTTTGCAAAATCTGATTGGATGGAGATTGAGAAAAAACGTGGTATTTCAGTTACTAGTTCTGTAATGCAATTCGATTATGCTGGGAAAAGGATCAATATCTTAGATACACCGGGTCATGAGGACTTTTCCGAGGATACATATCGAACTTTGATGGCAGTAGATTCAGCTGTTATGGTGATTGATTCCGCTAAAGGAATAGAACCACAGACAAAAAAGTTGTTTCAAGTATGTAAAATGCGTGGAATTCCTATCTTCACATTCATTAACAAACTAGATCGTGATGGAAGAGAGCCGTTAGATCTCGTAACTGAACTTGAAGAAGTTTTGAATATTCAAGCCTACCCAATGAATTGGCCTATTGGAATGGGAAAAGGTCTGAAAGGAATATATGATATTTTCAATAAGCGGATTGAACTTTACCGTCGTGAAGATAAGGATGAAAGTTTCGTTAAACTTGATGATAGTGGAGAAATTATTGGTGAACATCCACTGAAAGAAGAAAGTATTTATCAGCAAGTACTGGGCGAAATTGAGCTATTGAAAGATGCTGGGAATCATTTTGATGCTGCAAAAATTAGTCAAGGTAAATTAACGCCTGTCTTTTTTGGATCGGCATTAACAAATTTTGGAGTAAAGACTTTCTTAGATGCATATCTTCAGTTTGCGCCTGCACCACATGAGCACCGGACAAATGATGATGATATTGTTAAACCTGTAGATGATGTTTTTTCTGGTTTCGTATTTAAAATTCAGGCCAATATGAATCCTAATCACCGTGATCGAATTGCGTTTGTTAGAATTTGTTCAGGAAAATTCGAACGCGGAATGGATGTCACTCTGGCACGGGGAAACAAAAAAATTCGTTTATCCAATTCTACACAATTTATGGCAGATACACGGGAAACGCTGAATTCTGCGGTTGCAGGCGACATCATTGGTTTGTATGATACCGGAAATTTTCAAATTGGGGATACGATATATAGTGGTAAAAAAACAATTCAGTTTGAAAAGTTACCTCAATTTACGCCTGAAATTTTTGTTAAGGTTACGGCTAAGAATGTTATGAAACAAAAATCGTTTCATAAGGGAATAGATCAATTGGTTCAAGAAGGGGCCATCCAATTGTATCAAAGCTATAGTACGGGAGATTATATTTTGGGGGCTGTTGGTCAGCTGCAATTTGAAGTTTTTCAATTTAGAATGTTAAATGAATATCATTCTGAGGTTGTAATGACGCCAATGGGCAAGAAGATAGCCCGTTGGATTAAACCCGAGCAATTGGACGAAAAAATGTCCACATCGCGTAATTTGTTGGTTAAAGATCGCCAAGAACAACCTTTGTTTTTATTTGAGAATGAATTTTCGGAAAGATGGTTCCAAGACAAGTACCCAGAAGTTAAGCTGACTGCTAAATTATAAAATTATCTCGGAGCCGAGCCAAGGGAGAACAGCGCTAACGGCAGACTACAAACGTGCTCTGAACTTTGGGTTAGGTATAAGTTGGTTGTCTACAAGCGCTTCAGTATGAATTCTGCTAAAGTGCAAAAATAGAACGCAAAAAAGACGACAAGTCAAAATTTGAATTTTGACCGGTCGTCTTTTTATTTTTACACCATAAAAATTTGTTAACTATTTAAAATTTAAGATATTGACGTGGAATCCAGACATCTTGAACAAGCTTGAACCATACGACATCATCATTCAAAGTTTTTGCAGTAATGGAAACTTTAGTTCCATCTTTAAGGGCACCCACTTTTTGTCCAAATGGTGAGTCATAGACACCGATATCTTTATTTGGGATAAAATCAATCAATGCTTCTTTAGAATTTTTAAACCTCTTGACTTGCGCCACAGCCTTGGGTGATAACATGGAGAAGTCTTCCATCTTATTTGAATAAGCCATTTTTTTAGAATCGAACTTAACCCAGATCGTTCCCCCTAGGCAGTACCAAAGTTCGCCAGTGTTCAGTGTAATCGAAGAAAAGGTACGCCAAACAGTGTTCAGTGCAAAAGAAATGTTTATTTGTTCCCCTTGCGGTTTTTCATAGCTAGAAATAGGTGCCAATATTCTTAAATAGGTTTCAGTTTTTTTAACATCTTTCCATGAGCTATGACGATAATAAAAGGTAACAAAGCTTTGGTCATAAGAAAAATTACCCCGCAGTTTACCCGAAACGCGGAGTAGGTTATACCCAGGAAGAGAAGGCGAAAACAGTTGGAATGGTTCCTTAACTTTTCCTTTGACCAATTGCGGGTCAGTCAAGAAAAAGTTAGTATCAATATCGCGACAGATTACCCAAATTACACCAGCATCTTTTTTGCTATAGGTTAAAGTAATTATGCCGTAGTGCGAAGCAAAATAACTGGTAAATCCTTTGATCCTAACCAAATTGTAATCAGTCAGTTTCTTGAACTGTAACCTTAACTTTTCACCCAGTGTGCCACTAATAATTTGTGAGGGAGAGAGAAGATTACCTTGCAAATCTTGATAAACAACTAAAAGCAACGCGTTTTGACGGGTTACGTTCTTTTGAGGTGCAATTGTTATCGGTTTCTGACGGATTGCCTCTTCATTTTCTTCAGCTGCTTTGATCTCTGTAATTGTTTTAGAGCGAACAGCTAAAGTTTCATCTTTTGGAGCAGATTCGAAAACTCTCTTATGATGTCTGTTCTTGCGAAGCGGATTTCTAATAATTAGGCGTTTAAAGAGGTCAGAAAAGGACAATAATAACACCACCTTAATAATTTATTGAATATATAAATTATAATCGTCTTTGCTGACTATTAACAGTAAGAACTGTAATTTTATAACGTTTAGTTTGAACTATCATTGATAATGATTTCAACTAAGTCTCTTGCCTTAGTAATGTCGACATCCTGCTTCGTTAAATTAGTTAATTTTGACAAAGTAAAATCGATTTCTTCATCTGTAACTTTACGGACCTTATTAGAGAGAACCAATTCTTCTTTTTGTTGGTTTTTTTTATAAACGATTCTTGTTCCGCCAAGAGTATAGATTTTTATGAAATGGGTAGAAGACTGTGCTAGTTCTTTTTGAATTTTTCTTGAATAGCTGTTACTAACATCGACTAAGTGCATATAAATTCCTCCTTGTCTTTGTAAGTGCATTATATAATGCGTATAGAATTAAAATATACCCAAAAATGAAAACATGTGTAGTTTCTTAGTTCAATTCCTAATATAAACCTATTAAATAAAAAATGAAACAAGGAATATTCGGATTCGGACAAGTGAGATTTTCTGAGAAAAAATCTTTCTATGATGATTTTAAAAAATAAGGAGACCGAGGCAAAACAATCGTTTTGTCGCAGCCTCCTTATCTAATGGTAACAATATTCACTTTTGTAGTCCTCTCTAAAGCTCAGAACATTTTGCCCTTACTTTGTTTCAGTAGCAGATGATTTGTCTTCGGCTGAGACTACTTCTATATCTTCATCGTTGAGTAGAGTTTTGAAGCTCTTTACATTTGGATGATCAAGATAGTAGTCAGCAATTTTGTCCTCTATCTGTTCCTGAATGACACGACGTAAAGGACGTGCTCCCATTTGGGGATTATAACCTAAATCTACCAATTTATTTTTAACTTCTGGAGTAACCTTGATAGTCAGATTCTGTTGTGCGAGCATACTATTAACGTCATTAAGCATTAATGAAACAATTGAAACAAGATCCTCTTTCGTCAGGGGATTGAATTCGACGATGTCATCAAAACGATTTAAGAATTCAGGCTTAAAGTATTTAGAAAGTTTATCTATTACCGAATGTGTCTTGCCGGATGAAGCAGCACCAAAGCCTACGCTTGCCACTGCATCGCCGCTACCAGCATTTGAGGTCATTATGATAATAGTATCTTTGAAACTGACGGTCCTGCCTTGTGAATCGGTAAGCCTTCCATCATCAAGTATCTGCAGGAACATATGCATCACATCTGGATGAGCTTTCTCAACTTCGTCTAATAAAATCAAACTGTAAGGGTTGCGTCGAACCTTTTCAGTTAACTGTCCAGCTTCTTCGTATCCAACGTAACCTGGAGGGGATCCGATTAATTTAGAAACTGAGTGTTTTTCCATGTACTCACTCATATCGAATCTGATCATCGCATCGGTTGTTCCAAATAATTCTTTCGCTAACTGTTTGGCCGTTTCCGTTTTGCCGACACCAGTTGGTCCGACAAACAAGAATGAGCCAATTGGTCGACCTGATTTATTAAAACCGATTCTATTACGTCTGATAGCGCGGGCAACTTTGCTGACAGCTTCATCCTGTCCAATAACATGTGCTTCAAGTGAAGCAGACAAATCCCGTAACTGTTGTTTTTCTTTATTTTTTAGTTCTCCAACAGGAATTTTTGTCTTTTCTTCGATAATTTTTTCCATATCTTTGTCGCTTACGACTGGGGCATTGCTTTCGTCAACGTTTGAGTCTTTAAGCTTATTGAACCGATTGACTTGATCACGATAATAGGCAGCCTTCTCGTAATCTTCATTCTTTAAAGCTTCCTGTTTTTGTTTCTCCGCATTCGCAATTTTTTCAGCCACTACTTCTGGATCAATGGATTGGATAGTTAGATTCTTTTTAGAGCCGGATTCATCTAATAAGTCAATTGCCTTATCAGGTAGGAACCGGTCTTGAATGTATCGGTTGGAAAGCTTGACAGCCGCATCAATAGCTGCATCAGTATATTTAACGTGATGATAACTCTCATACTTGCCTTGAATACCTTTTAAAATTTTTACTGTTTCTTCAATGCTTGGTTCATTAACTTGAACAGGCTGTAGACGACGTGCCAGCGCAGCATCTTTTTCGATAGCACGATATTCATTTAAGGTCGTTGCTCCGACTAATTGTAATTCGCCACGTGCAAGGGCAGGCTTAAGAACATTTCCGGCATCCATACCACCCTCTGCATTACCAGCACCAACAATTTCATGAATTTCATCTATAAAAAGAATAGTATTCTGTTGTTGTTTCAATTCATCCATTAATTGCTGCATGCGTTGCTCAAATTGACCGCGTATTCCAGTACCTTGAACTAGCGAAACAACATCAAGGCGAACAACTTTTTTATCAAGGAGTTTCTGCGGAACATCACCATCAACGATTTTTTGGGCTAGTCCTTCAACAACAGCAGTTTTCCCGACTCCTGCTTCACCAATTAAAACAGGGTTGTTTTTAGTACGTCTATTCAATATCTCAATAACGCGTGCAATTTCTTTATCACGTCCAATAACTGGATCAATCTGATTGTTTTTTGCCTCAGCAGTTAGATCTAATCCATATTGTGCAATTATTCCACCGTTTCCATTTCCACGGCCCGTGTTACCAGAACTCGGACGTGGGTCTTTAGATGGTTTCTGATATTGTGAGTTAGTGTTTTCGTTATTCATGGTACGGAAAATATCATCTAAACTCCCAAAACCAAATGGATCTGACATCATATTGGAATTGTTTTGTTGTTGATTTCTTTCCTTTATAGTACGATAACAGTTTTGGCAGAGATCAATCGAAGTTTGACGTCCATTAATACTAGTCGATAAATGGATCGTAGCAGGATTTTGATGACAATTTTGACATAACATAGTACTAATCACGACCTTTCATTATCGGATAAAGATCAATTTGACTATCTTTGACCTTTCGAGAATAGTATACATAGTCAGCAAAAAAAGCGCAAGTAGAATGCTTATTTGGTTCAAAGTTGTATTACATCTTTTTTTTAGTTACTATGGACTGGTAAAAAGGTTATTAATGTGAGGAGTTTACCTATGAAAAAAGATTATCAAAAATTGCTAGAGCAACTGATGAACGACCAAATCGAAAGTTTTGAGATAACGCCAGATGAATTTATGAATTTTCAAGAAGTTTTCATGGATTTTCAACATCGAAAAAATGTGGTCGGCAGTGCCCAAAGAGGTGGAAATGTGATATACAAGCGTGAAGACAAGCATACAAAGGAATGATTCAAAAACACTTGTTTTGCAATTTAATTCATGCTAACATTTATCCTAGTGAGAATAATGTCGCATTAAATAATGAAAACGCGTTCTTGAAAGAATGCATTATTTGGCGGGATGATTCTTAATAAACATTCATATAGCAAAGGGGTACGATTTATTATGGAAAAGAAAGAATTTCACATTATTGCAGAAACAGGTATTCATGCACGTCCAGCTACATTATTGGTTCAAGCTGCAAGCAAATATAATGCAGATATTACTTTAACTTATAAGGACAAATCAGTTAATTTGAAATCAATCATGGGAGTTATGTCTCTTGGTGTTGGTCAAAATGCTGATGTAACGATTGCAGCGGATGGTGCCGATGAAGCAGACGCTATCGCAGCAATTGGCGATGCAATGAAAAAGGAAGGACTTGCTGAATAATGACGAAAATGCTAAAGGGGATTGCTGCTAGCGATGGAATAGCCGCTGCGAAAGCTTATATGCTTGTACAACCCGACTTATCATTTTCCGAAGCAAGCATTGATGATCCAGCAGCGGAAATCAAACGTCTTGAAAACGCTGTTGATGCTGCAAAAGACGAGTTAAAGATCATTAAAGAAAAGGCTGCAGCAAACCTTGGTGCCGAGGAGGCAGAAGTTTTTGAAGCTCATTTGACTATCCTCTCAGATCCCGAATTAATGGGAAACATTAACGATAAGATCAAAGATGAAAAAGTAAATGCAGAAAAAGCTTTAAAAGATGTTACAGACACATTCATCGCTATGTTCGAGGGCATGACAGATAATGCTTATATGCAAGAGCGTGCAGGGGATATTCGTGATGTTACGAAGCGAGTATTGAGCCATCTTTTGGGTGTAACACTGCCTAATCCTGCATTGATTGACGAAGAAGTTGTAATAGTTGCGCATGATTTGACTCCATCTGATACGGCACAGCTTGATCGAAAATATGTTAAGGGCTTTATCACGGATATTGGCGGTAGAACTTCGCATTCGGCTATCATGTCAAGAACTTTGGAAATTCCTGCAATTGTTGGATCCGGGTCTGCAACAACAACTATCTCAGAGGGACAAACAGTTATAATTGATGGGATAGAAGGAAATGCATTGGTTGATCCATCAAGTGAGGAATTAAAAAACTACGCTGAAAAAGCAGAAGCCTTTGCTAAACAAAAAGCTGAATGGAAAGAGCTGAAAGATGCTAAGACTGTAACGGCTAATGGTAAGAACTTTATCCTAGGGGCAAACATTGGAACACCGAAAGATGTTGAGGGTGCAAATGATAACGGTGCGGAAGCAGTTGGATTATTCCGTTCTGAGTTCCTCTATATGGATGCAAGCGAATTACCTAGTGAAGATGATCAGTTCGAGGCATACAAGCAAGCTGTTGAAGGTATGAATGGCAAGCAAGTTGTTGTCCGTACGATGGATATCGGGGGCGATAAGGAGTTGCCATATCTTCCATTGCCGGAAGAGATGAACCCCTTCCTTGGTTATCGTGCTATTCGAATCAGCTTAGATCGTCAAGATATTTTTCGCACACAGTTGCGCGCCTTGTTGCGTGCATCTAACTATGGGAAATTGGCGATTATGTTCCCAATGATTGCAACTGTTAAAGAATTTAAAGAAGCAAAAGCTATCTTTGAAGAAGAAAAAGAAAAATTAGTTAAGAAGGGTACTTCTGTTTCTAATGATATCGAAGTTGGTATGATGATGGAAATACCTGCAGCTGCTATGATTGCTGACAAGCTTGCAAAATATTCTGATTTCTTCAGTATTGGGACAAACGACTTGATTCAATACTCAATGGCTGCTGATCGTGGAAATGAAAGAGTGTCTTACTTGTATCAGCCATATAATCCATCAATTTTGAGATTAGTAAAGAACATTATTGATGCTTCGCATAAAGAAGGTAAATGGACTGGTATGTGTGGTGAAATGGCTGGAGATCAAATAGCTGTTCCTATCCTTGCAGGATTAGGATTAGATGAATTTTCAATGAGTGCAACTTCGATTTTGAAGACACGAAGCCTAATGAAGAAAATTGACACAACTAAGATGCAGGAATTAGCTGCAAAAGCAACTAATGATTGTGAAACGACTGAAGAAGTTATTGAATTAGTTAAGCAGTATACGAAGTAAGGATATACTTCTCATATAAAAAAGACTAAGGCAAATTGCTTTAGTCTTTTTTTGTTAACCTGAGGGACTAAGTAATAATTTTGTTAAGATTTGCGGTGTTTTGTTAAGAACAGCATATGAATCGTTGCATAACGGTGTCAGAAACAATATAATTAGTGGTGACTATAAACACTAAGGGGGATGCTCGTGAACATTGGTATTTTTACGGATACATACTATCCACAAGTTAGCGGCGTAGCTACCTCTATCAAAACGTTAAAAGAGCAGCTTGAAAGTCATGGACATAATGTCTATATCTTCACGACTACAGATCCCAAGGTGGATTCTAACCATTATGAACGCAATATTTTTAGATTTAAAAGTATTCCATTCATTTCTTTCACTGATCGGAGAATAGCGGTGAGGGGGCTTTTTCGGGCTTATCAAGTTGCTAAAGAATTAAATTTAGATATTGTTCACACTCAAACTGAATTCTCAATGGGATGGATTGGCAAGTTTGTTGCGAAAAATTTAAAAATACCTTGCCTGCATACTTACCATACGATGTATGAAGACTATTTGCATTATGTAGCTAAGGGAAGATTGTTAAAGCCATATCACGTTAAACAAATGTCGCGATCTTTTTGCTATCATATGACGGGAATCGTAGCACCAAGTGAGCGAGTCTTGAACACACTTGAGAGTTATGGGATAAAAACCCCTATTTCAGTAATACCAACTGGAGTAAACATTGCTAAATTTCAGCATTGTGATACGGCAGACAACTGGCGTGTTAAATATGGAATTTCTATGGAGACACCACTTTTGTTGACAGTGAGTCGATTGGCATATGAAAAGAATATTAATAACCTGATTGCTGCAATGCCAAGGATTATTCAAAGAGTTCCTGATGTTCGTCTGCTAGTTGTAGGAGACGGTCCTGCAAAGGACGAACTGAGTGAGCAAGTTAATCATTTGCAGTTGCATAACAATATTGTTTTCACAGGTGAAGTTGATAATGAGGATGTTCCCCATTATTATCATATGGCAAATTTATTTGTTTCAACGTCTATTTCCGAATCACAAGGACTGACCTATATTGAAGCCTTGGCCTCTGGTTTACAAGTTGTTGCCACACATAGCCCTTACACTGATCAGTTATTAGATGATCCAGCGATCGGCGCTACTTTTTTTGATGAAAATGAACTTGTTGACATTGTCTGTGATTACTTAACAAATAAGAAAAAATTTGACGATAGAAAGAAGCAACAAGCAAAACTGCATGATATTTCGGCGGACAATTTTGGTGATCGTATTTTACAGTTGTATAAGGACTGTCAAACAACTTATGCTAAAGAAAATCAGGCTAGTCATTCTGGAGAAACCAGTTAATTTTTATTTTTGAGGAGTTTTTTTATGTTGAGGATTCACATGTTTTCTTCTGCAACTAAGGTTAAAGGCCAGGGAGTTGGAAGTGCATATACTGAACTTGTCCAATTGTTAAAAAAGCATTTCGCAAGTGATATTGATGTTCAGATTAACAAGTTAAGTGGTTCTGATATCAGCCATTATCATACAGTAGATTTTAAATTTTATCTCTCGACTTTTTTACCAGGGAGAGGAAGAAAAATAGGGTATGTTCATTTTTTGCCGGAAACTTTAAATGGAAGTTTGAAAATACCACAACCTTTTAGATGGTTTTTTTCCCATTATCTTATTGCTTTTTATAAAAGGATGGACCAGCTAGTTGTTGTAAATCCTAGTTTTATCGATGATTTGATGAGTTATGGAATATCTAAAGATAAGATAACGTATATTCCTAACTTTGTTTCAAAAAATAGTTTTTTTGAATTATCCAAAGAAGAGAAAAGAAAACTTCGCAAAAGAGAGGGAATAACTGAAAAAAAATTCGTCGTTATTGGGACTGGCCAAATTCAAGAAAGAAAAGGCGTAGCTGATTTCATTGAATTAGCTCGTCGTTTGCCCAACATTCAATTTATTTGGGTGGGCGGCTTTTCTTTTGGAAAAATTACGGATGGGTATAGTGATTTGAAAAAAGTTGTTGATAATCCACCAGCTAACTTGTTTTTTCCAGGAATTGTAGAACGCAGTAAGATGAATGATTTTTATAATTTAGCTGATGTTTTCTTGCTTCCTTCATTTAATGAATTGTTCCCGATGAGCGTTTTAGAAGCTTTTAGTTGTGGGGTACCAGTGATACTTAGAGAACTAGGGTTGTACAATTCCATTATCAATGGGTATTATTTACCTGCAAGTGATGTTGATGGGATGGAATTGAAGGTTAAGGAATTAGCTGGAAATAGAGAAAAATTGCAAAAATTACATGAAAGAGCGCTTGATGCTTCTGTGAAATATTCGGAAGATCATCTTGCACAAATATGGTACTCCTTTTACAAAAAGCAGACAGAGATGGTGAAGTGATGACAAGAAATAACAAAATTGTACTCGCATTGATGCTTATTTTCGGTACTGCTATCTTTGCTTTTTCTGTTAGGAATGTTTCTTTTGAATCACTTATTGGTGATATTACCAAGCTAAAATGGCAGTGGTTATTGTTAGCTGTGGCAAGCATGATGTTCTCTTTCTTTTTAGAAGCTTTAGTTGTCAGAGTACTTTTAAAAAGAGAAGGTTCACTTTTTCCGATGCGTGATGCGGTCAGAATTCCTTTAATTGAACAGTTGTTCAATGGGATAACACCTTTTTCTTCTGGGGGGCAGCCCGCACAACTATTTGCATTGCTTCAGTCAGGCGTTGATGCTGGGCGCGCAACGTCTGTTTTGTTAATGAAATTTATTGTTTATCAGTCAATGGTTGTTATTAATTTTGTTGTATCATTAGTAATTGGCTTCGAATATGTGTCTGATAAGATTCATGCTTTATCTTTACTTTTTGTTTTTGGTTTTATAGTTCATTTTATAGTGATTGTCAGCCTGCTGCTGATTATGTATTGGTATAACTTTACAAAAAAAGTGGTCAAGTTTTTTTTCAAACCGCTGAAATTTTTCTTCAAGGAAGCACGTTACTTAAAATGGGAACATATTGTGGATGAAAAGATAGATAATTTTTACAGGGAAAGTTTGAGGCTAAAAAGAAGTTGGAAATTGCTTGTTAAAATTAGCCTGTTAACACTTGCTCAGTTGTTTTTTTATTACATTATTCCCTTCTTTATTTTGCTTGCCTTAGGTGTGACAAACGTTAATTTCTTAATGGTTACTACAATGCATGTCTTGATTGTGATGATAATTTCCCTATTTCCAATTCCAGGTGGTTCGGGTGGAGCTGAATACAGCTTTTCAATTATTTTTACAAGTTTTATTTCAAATGCCAGTAAACTTGTTTTAGCAATGCTGTTATGGCGCTTAATTACATATTATTTGGGAATGTTTATGGGAATGATTGCGTTAGTACTCAAACCAAAAAAAATTCAAAATGATGAGAATAAGAAAAATAAAGTTTAAAGTGATTTTTATAGTTATTATGCCATTTAAAACTTGAATTTAGATTTATATAGTGTATGTTATATGTTAGTTTGATAAAATTGGGTATAATAAGAAGAATGGCTAGTAGAGTTTGAAAGTAAAAATGAAAGAGGGTCTCCTTATGGAAAGCTCACAATTAGTTGCAATAATTTCGAGATTGGATGCAATGGTTAAAAATGAAGGTCAAGATGTTCAAACGAGAAGGTTCGAGAAAGATGGCAAGGAAAAAGGGGTTGTTAGCTTTGATCCAGCAACGCAAACATTTGTCTTAGAAGAACTGCCAGATAAGCAAAAATTTGAATTCGATAATATAGATTTAGCTGCGATTGAGGTATATGATTTATTGAATGATTAGAAGATATTCTTAAATAATTTTGAAGATAGATGCAAAAAGTTTTCCATGATATGTATAACAATATATAATAATTAGGAAAAAGGATTTTTAGATAATGGAGGTAGTTAGATGTCGTCAGGCTTGGGGAAAATCAGAAATGCCTTGAACAATAGGATTGTTTTTTTTGTGTTTTTAGTGGTGGTATTTTGGCTAAAAACTTATGTAACTTACCAAACCAAGTTCAACCTCGGCGTAAGTGATGGCATGCAACAAGCTTTGTTAATTCTTAATCCGATACCTGTTGGATTATTATTGTTTGGAGCTGCGCTTTATTTTAGAGGACGAAAATCTTATTGGATCATGATGATAATTGATTTGATTCAATCATTTTGGCTTTTCGCGAACGTGTTATATTACCGTGAATTTTCAGATTTTTTATCTTTAGGAATAATTAAATCGTCTGGTTCAGTTTCTAACAACTTGGGATTAAGTATTATGGAAATTATACATCCTAGTGATTTCTTAATATTTTTTGATGTTGTTGTCATTAGTCTGTTATTAATTTTCAAAATTATCAAGATCGATAATCGGAAAATAAAGTTCAGAACAGCAGGAATGATTTCAATTGCTGCAGTTGCATTGTTTGGAATCAATCTTTCTTTAGCGGAAAAAAATAGACCGCAGTTGTTAACAAGAACTTTCGATAATAATTATATTGTTAAATATTTGGGAATAAATTTTTATGCTGGGTATAATGCTTACCAAACATATAAGGAAAGTTCTACACGTGCTAACGCAAGCAGCAGTGATTTAAAATCAGTCTTGAATTATATGAAAACAAATAGGACTTCACCTAATATTTCTTATTACGGCAAGGCTAAGGGAAAAAATGTGTTTATTTTTCATTTAGAAAGCTTTCAACAGTTCCTTATAAATTATAAGGTTGATGGTAAAGAAGTTACACCAAATATAAATAAGTTTTATAGTGATAGCAGTACGCTGTCTTTTGATAACTTCTTTAATCAAGTTGGACAAGGTAAGACATCTGATGCGGAAACAATGCTTGAAAATTCACTGTTTGGTCTTCCTTCCGGTTCGGTAATGACCTCGTATGGGACTTCTAATACTTTTCAAGCAATGCCGGCAATATTGAGTCAACAAGGATATTCAACAGCTGCAATGCATGGTGATGTAGGAAGTTTTTGGAATCGTGACAATACCTATAAGTCTTGGGGATATCAATATTTCTTTAACGATAATTATTTCAAAGAAAAAACAAATTATAGCGTAGGGTATGGACTAAAGGATAAGATTTTTTTGAAACAGTCTATTCAATATCTTGAACAACTGCCACAGCCTTTTTACGCTAAAATTATCACGGTTACTAACCACTATCCTTATGAGTTAGATAAAATGAATCAAACCATTTCTAAGACCAATACTGGTGATCAAACCGTAGATGGTTATGTTCAAACAGCTCATTATCTGGATCAAGCTTTCGGAGAGTTTATCAATTATCTCAAAAAATCCGGTCTATACAATAATTCAATGATTGTTGCTTATGGGGACCATTATGGTATTTCGAATAATCATAAGAAGGCTATTAGCCAATTGCTTGGCAAAAAGAGTGTTACGAGCTATGATCTTGCGATGTTCCAGAAGGTACCGTTTATGATTCATATGCCTGGATTAAAGGGTGGAGTGAATCATACGTATGGAGGTGAGATTGATGTCATGCCGACATTGTTGGACCTTTTAGGTGTCAAAAACAATGATACTATTCAGCTAGGAAATGATCTTTTAGCATCTAATCGGAATCAAACTGTTGCATTCAGAGATGGTGACTTTGTTTCGCCAACATTCAGTAAGATTGGAAGCAAAGTGTATGATAGCACGGGTAAAGAATTAAATAGTTTGACGAAAGAACAGAAACAAGAAGTAACCAAGCAGCAAGAGCGGACTGATAAGGTGCTGTCTCTATCGGACAAGATAGTTACAGGTGATTTGTTGAGGTTTTATACACCTGCTAATTTCAAAAAAGTTAACAAGGCTGACTATAGTTATAAATATAGCGATGCAATGAAGAAATTAAAAGAGGCTCAAAAGAAGAAAAAGAGTTTAATTGAGCAAAACGGTGGAAAGTCGACGACAGATTTGTTTAGTACAGATGCGCCTGAACTAAAAAACGAAAGCAAGTAAACCCTATAAGCCCTCGAAGGTTTTATTAAGGCACGCGAATACATTTTATGAAGAGATCCAGTTGGAAGAGGTTAAAAACTATTTCTGACTGGGTCTTTTGATTACGTTAAAAAGATACACGCCAGATGCGCTCTAATGCTTTTCTAAAGCTTTCTTTGGCTATTGCTCTGCTAATAATGTCCCTAAAAGTCGTTTTCATTCAATAACGCGGATTTCTAAATGTAAAAACTGTGAAATGTTTTAGTGGAATCATCTGGTGGAAGAGTGAGCAATAGTTGCTTACTATATAGCTAATAGAAAAAATGGTTTTTATTAAGAACTAAATGCACCAATCCCAAGCAAGAATACGATTCTTAGCCAGCATTCAAAAAATGATTCTTGTTCTTAAAATGTGGGTTATCATTTTTTAAACTTGACGCTTCTATTTTGTTTTGTTCTAAGAAAATCAAATATATATTAGTTCCTTTTTACTTAAAAAAAGGAACTAAATTGTATTTATGGAAATTTATCCAATGAAACACGAATGATAAATTGCTAATTTTAATTATTATGTGGATTTGAATAAATAATAAAAAAAGCTTGATAAAAGCCTTGACCACAGCCGTGATACTTGGTATTATATTTATTGTCGTTAAGGCGAAGAAACATAAATTGTTTCTTTCGAATTAACGCGTAAGAATTATTTGCACTTAAGAAATTGAATAAAATTGTTCGAATTTGAATATTTATTCAAAAAAAGATTTGACATTGACTTAAGTACATGTTAAACTTATGAAGTTGTGTTAAACAACTCATGTAGACCTTTGAAAACTGAACAAAGTTTCGACGAATCAAATGTGTAGGGTCTCC